>NZ_CAMZMV010000004.1:0-446010 GCF_947311855.1 Halobacillus sp. Cin3
TAGAGCAGTCTGGTAGCTCGTCGGGCTCATAACCCGGAGGTCACAGGTTCAAATCCTGTCCCCGCAACCAAATTATTTCTTGGTCGTGCTTCACAGGCGCTTCCAAAAATTTTTTTGTCTAAAATGATTTTCCAAATCATGGTCCGGTAGTTCAGTTGGTTAGAATGCCTGCCTGTCACGCAGGAGGTCGCGGGTTCGAGTCCCGTCCGGACCGCCACTATTTTAAACTTTTAAATGTTATACATACAGCCTTAGGATGCTTTCCTAAGGCTTTTATTATGGATTTTTTTATTAGAGGGCGTGTCCTGGTATACTAGGAGTATTCATAACGTACGGAAAGGGTTAGAATGATGGATGAGTTTTCATTTATACGTTCCATACAACCGAAATTTTACCGCCAGGCCTCAGTCATGAAGGGGATCAGCGATGATGCAGCTGTTATCCGTCCGTTGGACGGTGATTTCGTCACGGCTGTCGACACGATGGTGGAAGGGGTCCATTTCACAAGAGAAACCATGGATCCTGAGCATATCGGATGGCGGGTGCTTGCTGCTAACCTGAGCGATCTGGCTGCGATGGGGAGCACGCCCCGCTTCTACATGGTTTCGATTACGATTCCAAAAAGTTGGTCGGAACAGGAACTGCAGGCGGTCTATCAAGGCATGAAACGGCTTGCTGATCTTTATGATGTCGACTTAATCGGTGGAGATACGGTTTCCGGGCAGGAGCTGTCGCTCACTGTGACCGTGATCGGGTCTGTATCCAAGGATAAAGCCCGGTACCGCTCTCACGCTCAAGCCGGCGATCTTCTCTTTGTTACCGGTACGCTAGGAGATTCCAGAGGGGGCTTGGAATACCTGCTCACAGGAAGTACAGCATCGTCCGACGGTCTTGATTATTTGATCCAGCGTCACCGTACGCCGGAGCCGAGAATCACCTTCGCTTCTTCTCTGGCTTCTTTGAACCGCATGGCGCTCAATGATGTGAGTGATGGGATTGCCAGTGAAGCCAATGAAATCGCAGCCGCTTCACACATGGATCTCATCATTGATCCGGAGGTGGTTCCTTATTCCAAAGCTCTAGAGAGGTGTTATCCTGGTCATTATCAAGCATGGATGTTTTCCGGTGGTGAAGACTTTGAGCTGCTTGGCACAGTTCCGGAGAAGGATTGGGCTGTCGTTGAAAAAACGGCAGAGTCCGTGGGTGTCCGTGTGACCCGGATTGGATATGTGGAGCATATGAGGTCTGACAGTCCCTCTGTATGGCTCGCCAAAGATGGAGGGCGGGAGAGACTTGACGCCTCCGGGTATACACATTTAAAGGAAGAGGGTGAGTAAATGACTGCATTCGAATGGAAAAGCAGTTCAGTACAAGAGACAAACGATATGGCTGTCCGGCTTGGAGAGAAGCTGACTGCGGGTGATGTACTCACCCTTGAAGGAGATCTCGGAGCGGGGAAGACGACGTTTACGAAGGGATTAGGAAAGGGTCTTGGTGTGAAACGGACCATTAACAGCCCGACTTTTACGATTATTAAGGAATATCAGGGGCGAGTGCCTTTTTATCATATGGACGTTTATCGTCTGGAGGACAGTGATGAGGACCTCGGCTTCGATGAGTATTTGGACGGCGGCGGGGTTACCGTTGTGGAGTGGGCCCAGTTCATTGAGGAATACCTTCCAGAAGAGCGACTGGAGATCACCATCCGGTACCTGGATGATACCGTACGCGTCTTTCACTTTGAAACAGCCTCTCCTCGATTGGAACAGGTATGTAAGGAGATTTTGTCATGAATATTTTAGCGATCGATACTTCGAATTACGTAATGGGAGTCGCGGTTCTTAGAGACGGTGAAGTCGCCGGGGAATACGTGACCCATATGAAAAAGAACCATTCCATCCGGCTGATGCCTGCGATTGACCAGGTGATGAAGGACACAGGAATGAAACCGGAAGAACTGGACAGGATCGCTGTCGCTCACGGACCTGGATCCTATACAGGTGTCCGCATCGGACTGACGACGGCGAAAACGATGGCATGGTCTCTTGGAATTCCTGTTGTCGGTGTATCCAGCCTGGAGGCGGCTGCACGTCAGGGAGCCTTTTTCCAAGGATATATCAGCCCGTTTTTCGATGCCCGGCGCGGTTTAGTGTATACCGGGTTGTATGACAGAGAGATGAACCTAGTGAAAGAGGAGCGCAACCTGCTGATGGAGGACTGGCTTCAGGAGCTGAAAGAGCAGGGAGAAAAGGTGCTGTTTATCAGTCAAGATACAGCTGTGCATAAGGAACGAATCCTTGAAGTGCTCGGTGACCAGGCTGTCATTCCGGCCGCACCTTACCAGTTCGCTAGACCTTCCCTAGTCGCAGCTGCTGGAGCTGACAAGGAACCGGGGCCGCTGCATGACCTTGTCCCGAATTATCTCCGCCTTCCTGAAGCAGAGGCCAAATGGCTGGCCCAGCAGGAGAACAAGTAAAATGGCGTCCGTCCGGCGAATGACCATTGACGATGTCGAAGCTGTGATGCAGGTGGAAAAAGCATCTTTTGCTGTGCCGTGGTCACAGGAAACATTTGAAAAAGAAATGACCGACAATCCATACTCCTTCTACTATGTTGTGGAAGAGGATGAGAAAATCATCGGATATTGTGGGTTGTGGTTAATTATCGATGAAGCGCATATAACCAACATTGCCATTCTTCCTGAGTACCGTGGATACAAGTATGGGGAGCTGCTCTTCGGACATACGTGCCGGGAAGCCGTCGAGCGGGGAGCTGTACAGCTTTCCCTTGAAGTCCGTGTCTCCAACATGGCTGCCCAGCATCTATACCGGAAATTCGGTCTTGTCCCCGGTGGTGTACGGAAGAGGTATTATACAGACAATGGAGAAGATGCGCTCGTTATGTGGGTGGGATTAAAATGAATGAAGATCAATACATTCTTGCAATTGAAACGAGTTGTGATGAAACAGCCGTTGCTGTCGTGAAAAACGAAACCGAACTGATTACAAACGTCGTTGCCTCACAAATAGAAAGTCATAAGCGCTTTGGCGGCGTCGTCCCGGAAATCGCGTCAAGGCATCATATTGAGCAGATGACCCTCACGCTTCAGCAGGCACTGGATGACTCGGGCATGACGATTGATGATATGGATGCGATTGCTGTGACAGAAGGACCGGGGCTGGTCGGCGCGTTGTTAGTCGGTGTAAACGCCGCGAAGTCGATAGCTTTTGCCAAGCAGAAGCCACTCGTTGGCGTGCATCATATCGCAGGCCATATCTATGCGAACCGTCTGGAAAAAGAATTTCAGTTTCCACTGTTGGCGCTCGTCGTTTCCGGTGGTCACACGGAGCTCGTACTGATGCGCGAGCACGGCTCGTTTGAGATTATCGGGGAAACACGCGATGATGCTGCAGGAGAAGCCTATGACAAAGTCGCCCGGACGCTGAAACTTCCCTATCCAGGTGGTCCCCATATCGATCGTCTGGCTCATGAAGGGGAAGAAACGATCGAGTTTCCACGGGCATGGCTCGAGGACGGTTCCTACGACTTCAGCTTCAGTGGATTGAAGTCAGCCGTCATCAACCGTCTTCATAAGGCGAAGCAGCGTGGGGAAGAGTTAAAGGCTGAGGACGTTGCGGCCAGCTTCCAGGCGAGTGTTGTCGATGTTTTATCTACGAAAGCCCTCCGTGCTGCAGAGGAATACGGTGTGAAACAGATGATTGTTGCTGGTGGGGTGGCCGCCAATAAAGGATTAAGAAAAGCGTTGGAGGAAAAATTCCAAAACAGTGAGGCAGAACTGCTGATCCCACCACTTCATTTGTGTACGGATAATGCAGCCATGATTGCTGCAGCTGGTGCTGTAGCTTTCAATCAAGGCCATCGTTCCGGCTGGGATTTAAATGCCAACCCCGGGCTCGATCTTGAAAGGTACGGAGCAAGGAAAACAGGCTCTCCTTCCTAAAGGGGAGCTTTCTTTTTTAGTTATCCACATGTGCATAAGTTGTTTTTCCAGTAAAAGGCTGTGGGCAAGTAGATAATGGAAAGAAAACGTTACCATTTTGCGTGGATAAGTATGGGTTTTTCTGTGGATAATGTGTATAACCCTGTTGAGAACTGTAAATACGCGTGTGGATCTGTTGAAAACTTTGTGGATATTGAATAGTGGTTCACAGGGGTATAAGAAGGACCCCTTTTAGGCCTCTGATCTATTGAGCTTACGAGGAGTGTTCAGAAGTGATGCCTGCGGGAAGCATCCACCGATAAGCAGAATGTGAATATTCACGTAAAAGGGACAGCTTCACAAAAAAGACCGTTCCTTTTTCTACAATCTAAAAAAGCCGGCGTATGAGCGCCGGCTTTCTTGTTTACTCATGAAGAGCTTCCCATTCTTCCATTAAAGCTTCTAAACGAGCATTCTTTTCTTTATTGTCTTCCGTAATTTCAAGAGAGCGTTCGTGATCCTGGTAAATATCCGGATCACAGAGCAGTTCTTCGTTTTCTTCCAGTACAGCTTCTACTTCCTCGATTTCCTTTTCGATTTCAGCAATCCGGCGGTTTTTCCGGCGTTCCTCACGCTTCGCGGCTTTATCCTCTTCAAAGCTGTTTTTCGGAGGCGTCTGCTTTTCCGCAGGTTTTTCCTGGGCGCGTTCGGCTTCTTCCAACTGCTGCAGTTCGTATTCTTCCTGCTTCTTCTCCACATAATAGTCATAGTCCCCGAGGAACAGGCGTGTGTTCTCCGGCTTCATTTCCACGACTTGATCGGCAATCTTGTTGATGAAGTAACGGTCGTGGGAAACGAACAGCAGGGTGCCCGGGTAGTCGACGAGTGCGGCTTCCAGCACTTCTTTACTGTCCAGGTCCAGGTGGTTGGTCGGTTCATCGAGAATGAGGAAATTGGCTTCCTGCATCATCAGCTTGGCGAGGGACAATCGTGCTTTTTCCCCGCCGCTCAATGCAGAGACCGGTTTCAGCACGTCCTCCCCTGAAAACAGGAAGTTGCCGAGAATCGTCCGGATATCTCTTTCATTTTTCATTGGGTAATCATCCCACAGCTCGTTCAGCACCGTTTTCTTAGACTGAAGCTTGAGTTGTTCCTGGTCATAATAGCCGATCTGGACGTTTGTGCCGAGGAGCTTTTTCCCTTTTGTCCCTTCCAGTTCACCGACAAGCGTCTTCAGGAGGGTCGTTTTTCCAACACCGTTTGGCCCGACGAGCGCTACAGAGTCCCCACGGTTCAGATCAAGCGTCAGGTTATCGAATAAATAGGACGAGCTGTCCGAATAGCGGAAGGCATAGTCTCTCAGCTTCAGCACATCATTGCCGCTTCTTCTCGCAGCCTGGAAACTGAACTTCGCTGACAGGTTGTCTTCCTTGGGCTTGTCCAGCTTATCCATTTTCTCGAGCTGCTTGCGGCGGCTCTGCGCCCGCTTACTCGTTGTCGCCCGGACAAGGTTCTTCTGGATGAAGTCCTCCATCCGTTTGATTTCTTCCTGCTGCTTTTCAAAGCGCTTCATTTCCTGTTCGAAGTCGGCTTCCTTTTTCTTTAAATAGTTGCTGTAGTTGCCATGATACTTCTTCGATGATTGAAAAGCGATCTCGTATACGGTATCGACGATTTTATCCAGGAAGTAACGGTCGTGCGAAACAATGACAACGGCACCGGGATAGCCCTGGAGGTAGTTTTCCAGCCAGCTCAGCGTATCGATGTCCAGGTGGTTGGTCGGCTCATCAAGAATCAATAGATCGGGACTGGTTAACAGCAGCTTCCCGAGCGCCAGCCGTGTTTTCTGACCTCCACTTAATGTAGAAATCGGTGTAGTCCAGTCAAAATCCTTGAAGTTAAGTCCGTTCAAGACGGCCCGGATATCGGCTTCATAGTGGTAGCCGCCGGCGGTCTTGAACTGCTCCTGCTTCCGGTCGTAGTCCTTCAGCAGCTGCTGATAGCGGGTCTGATCTTCCATCAGCGCGGGATCGGCCATCTGCACTTCCATGGAGCGGAGTTCTTTTTCCAATGATTTTAAGTGGTCAAAAACCTGCTCCATCTCATCCCAGATCGACTTTTCGGACTGCAGACCTGTATGCTGCTCCAGGTATCCGACCGATGCATCTTTCGGTTTGAACATATCTCCAGAATCGTAGCTCATCTCTCCGGCCATAATCTTCAACAGGGTCGATTTTCCTGCCCCGTTCCGGCCGACGATGGCGATCCGGTCATTCTTTTGTACTTCCAATTTAATATTCGTTAAAATCAACTCGGCGCCGAAACGCTTCGTCAGTTGATTCAGCTGCATGAGAATCATGTCGTTTCACCTCGATGAACTAAGTGTATCTTATACGGATGCCCACTAGCAACAGAATCCCCCGTGTGAAAAGCGAACGTTGACGACTCCGGTTTGATTTTTTGGTAGAATAAGAGTAGTGTTTCAATCAGAACCATGTAGAAAAAGGGGAACGTGCCAATGACGGAATTTAGTCATTTCAATGAAGAAGGCCGTGCCCGGATGGTGGATATATCCGGCAAGGAAGATACCGTAAGGACGGCGGTCGCCTTCACAAGTGTAGAAGTGAACAAAGAGATTTATCATAAAATTACAGAACGGACGATGGAAAAAGGGGACGTTCTGTCTGTAGCCCAGGTGGCCGGTATCATGGCTGCTAAAAAAACCCCGAACTGGATTCCGATGTGTCACCCTCTACCGTTGAAGGGTGTCGATATTTCCTTCGACTGGGAGCTTGATGGAGAGAAACCGCGTTTGATCATCGAGGTTTCCGCCAGGACGAAGGGAAGCACAGGTGTGGAAATGGAAGCGCTCACGGCTGCGTCCGCTGCTGCGCTTACGGTGTATGACATGTGTAAAGCCGTAGATAAAGGGATGGTCATCGGGCCGACGTATTTGTCGGAGAAGACCGGTGGCAAAAATGGCGACTATAAACGAACGGATCGGTAAAGGAGGTCGGAGCCATGGATATGGAACAAGCAAAAATTCCACAGGCGACAGCCAAGCGGCTGCCGCTGTATTACCGCTTCTTGAATAACCTGCACAGTCAGGGAAAGCTGCGTGTATCATCGAAAGAGCTGAGTGAGGCGGTGAAAGTCGACTCCGCTACGATCCGCCGGGACTTTTCCTACTTCGGAGCACTCGGGAAGAAGGGCTACGGCTATAACGTGGAATACCTGCTGTCCTTCTTCAGAAAGACGCTCGATCAGGATGAAACGACGAAGGTCGCCCTGATTGGTGTAGGGAATCTGGGAACGGCTTTTCTGAATTACAATTTCACGAAAAACAACAATACGAAAATCGAAATGGCCTTTGATGCCAACGAGGAGCGGGTCGGTACGGAAGTCGGCGGTGTCGAAGTGCACCACATCGACGAATTGGAAAATCAGCTCGGTGACCTTGAGGTTGCCATCTTAACGGTACCGGCATCCGCCGCCCAGGGCATTGCAGAACGCCTTGTAGAAGCGGGCGTGAGCGGGATTCTCAATTTCACGCCGGCGCGGATCAGCGTACCATCGCACGTTCGTGTGCACCATATCGACCTTGCGATTGAACTGCAGGCCCTTGTCTATTTCCTGAAGCATTATCCGCTGATGGAGGATGGGCCGCTGGATGAAGCATAAAAAAGACTTAGAGCGTTGTCTGCTCTAAGTCTTTTTATTACTTCGTCGTTTCTTTCCAGCTGTTGTCCATCAGCATTTTACCCGGCCACGTGTAGGCGGTCAGTCCGCCGTCCACAGTAAGATCCTCACCGGTAATGAACGAACTTTCATCAGAAGCGAGGAAGAGGGCGGCGGAGGCGATTTCCTCCGGCTTTCCTAACCGGCCCATCGGTGTCACCCATTTCTGCGCTTCCCGGAATTCACGACCTTCCTCTTCTTTTTTCGTACCGGCCAGTTCATCAACGAGCGGCGTTTCAATCGTTCCGGGGGATACCGCATTCACACGGATGCCCTGACGTGCGTAATCAATCGCCATCGCCCGGGTGAAATTGGTGATTCCGCCCTTGGCTGCGTTGTAGCCGGAACGGTCCAGATCAGCCGCCTGTCCGGACATGGATGATGTATTGATGATCGAACCACCATTTTCAAACATGAGCGGAAGCAGATATTTACTGACTAAAAAGGTGCCGCGCAAATCGACGGAAATGATCTGGTCGAACAAATCGACCGGATATTCGTGCACCTTGCCGCCTTCTTCATCCACACCGGCGTTGTTGAACAGCACATCAATCGTTCCGTACGTTTCCTCTACATAATTGGCAAAAACGCGGACACTTTCCTGCTCGGACACATCCAGGGCGTAGGATTCCGCCTGCCCGCCGTTGGTGTTGATTCCTTCCACAGTTTTTCGGACATCCTCTTCATCGACGTCAGCACAGATGACGCGGGCGCCTTCCTGTGCGAAAAGCTTCACGGTCGCTTTACCGATTCCTGTCGCGGCTCCTGTCACGACTGCCGTTTTATTGTCTAAACGTCCCATATGATCTTCCTCCTTTATTCATCTGGTTGTATACTACCCAGGGGTTATAGACTGGAAACATAAGGGAACGCTTACACCGCTCATTTGACCAAAAATAAACTGGAACGGCCGATGGAAGGGTTAATCCGTTTCCGAGGTGGTATAGTAGATATTAGTGTACGAATCGACAGAAAGTGAGGGACATCTATGAGTAAGCTGCCGAATAAATGGCTTGTCGTCATATCGGTTCTGTTTGGAACGTTTACCGTCATCTTAAATAATAGTATGCTGAACCCGATTTTACCGCGGTTCATTGAAATTTTTGATTCCAATGCCGTAGCCGTCGGGTGGATTTTAACGATCTTTATGGTCGCCATGGGGATGACGATGCCGCTGACGGGGTATTTCGGAGACCGGTTCGGGAAAAAGAAAGTCTACCTGACCGGTTTGTTTATTTTTATCCTTGGGTCGTTGTCCGGATTCTTTTCCTCCACGCTCAGTATGGTGATCATCTCCCGGGCGATTCAGGGAATGGCCGGGGGCTTGATGCTGCCGATCGCCATGGCACTCATTTTCAACTCGTTCCCGAGACATGAGCGGGGACTGGCGGTCGGAGTTTACGGGGTTGCGGCGATGGTCGCTCCGGCAATCGGTCCGACCGTCGGGGGACTGTTGATCCAGTATGTGGACTGGCCGTGGCTGTTTGCCTTTAACATTCCGTTTGGACTGACAGGTCTGATTTTATCTGCGAAGTTTCTGGAGCGGACGGAAACGCATCCGGAGAAAAAGTTCGACCTTGTCGGGTTTCTTATCATTACCTTAGGTATCGGATCCGTGTTGTTCGCGCTCGGACGCGGAAGGACACTGGATAAATTGATGGATCCGCTGAACCTGACGCTCGTGGTGGTCGGCTTATTGGCAATCGTCTTGTTCGTCTTTTACGAAAACCGTCAGGACGATCCGCTTCTCAATCTATCGGTCTTCAAGGTACCGACGTATTCTGTGTCGATCGTGGTGACTTCGGCTGCGTCGATCGGATTGTTCTCAGGGATTTTCCTGCTGCCGCTGCTCATTCAAAATGTCTACGGCTTGAATGAAGTCATGACAGGGCTGTTGTTCCTGCCGGCAGCCGCGGCGAGCGGAGTGTTCATGTCGATCGGCGGACGGATCCTTGATAAAAAGGGGCCGAAGTACGTCGTTCCGCCGGGTCTTGCGATTATGGCCCTGGCGACGCTCGGTTTTGGGATGCTGGAGCTTTCCACCCCATACTGGATGATTCTCGCCTTGAATACGGTGCGCGGTCTCGGCATGGGGATGGGGAACATGCCGGCGACGACGTCCGGAATGAATGCCATTCCTGAGCATCTGGTCGCACAGGGAAGTGCGATGAACAACATCATCCGGCAGATTTCCTCCTCGCTCGGTATCGTCTTTTTCTCTATTTATTATGAAGTCCGCCGCGCGCAGATTTCCGCAGGAGGAGATATTGATATGCAGGCAGCCACCCTGCAGACATTAAATGAAGCTTTCCTTGTGTCGGCTGTTGTGCTGCTGATTGCGCTGCCGTTTTCCTTTATTTTGAAAGGCGTTCCGGATGAGGACGAAAAACAAGCATAAGTAAAGGGCTTGTTCTCGCCTGGAAAGTATGTGGATGGTCGTGTTCCACTTATCGGTGGAACGGCCACCTTAATAAACATAAAAAACGCAGGCATCGCGCCTGCGTTTTTCTTATTTTTTCGTATTCTTAATTTTGTTATGAAGGTTGTATAAACGAACGGCCACGGCAATGTTGAAGGTGGCGACAAGCGACAAAATGATCGTCGTTGCATTCCAGATCGTTTCAACCGCTGCCTGAGCGGCAATATACGTAAAAGCAATCCCTAAGGAAAAATACAGCAGGGCCATGAATAGTGGAGATGTTTTCATAAGTTTAGAATAACCCTCCAATAAAGATCGTCTCGACCTGCTCCTGCATGCGGCGGATATCTTCCTCTGTCAAAAAGTACTGGGTGGCGACAACAAACGAGTTCATCGCCATATGAGCCACGATTGGTGTAATAATTCGTTTTGTTTTGACGTAAAGGAAGGCGAATACCACACCCATGGAGAAGTAGACTAACATGTGCTTAAAGTCGAAGTGGAACGCACCGAATACAAGCGCGGAAACCAGCACTGCAAGCAGGAAGTTCGTGCGTTTGTAAATTTCTCCAAAAATAATTTTACGAAAAATAATCTCTTCTGTAATCGGAGCGAATACAACAGGGAGTAGAATGAAAAGCGGGGCTTCCCGGGCAATTTCCATCAAGCCCATCGTATTTTCCGAACCGGCCGGCACACCGAACACCTCACGTTCAATGGTGGCGGCGATCGCCTGTGCAAACAAAGCGAGAAACACACCGGCGATCGACCAGAGAATGACTTTTCCGGCACCGGCTTTTTCATCGCGCGCGTACGCATCCTTTCTTTCCGGACGAAGCAGCAGCAGAATGATCAATGTCGCGATCGTAAAGCTGATGACAGACGAGACAGCCACCGCATCAAACCGCTCAAATCCTGCAGCGATCAGAAGAGGAGCGAAGACAAGCGTGGAAAGCTGTGTCACTACATAAATTAAAATGATATACCAATATCGTTTGGGCATACGTTTACGACTCCTTTTATTCAGCAGCAGGAACACTTCCTGCACTACATACTTTATGTATTTTATCACAGTTTCAAAACCACACGTAAGCGATACGCAGGAACGTGCGATTTTTGTCGAAAAACTTGGATAAATTTCTAGAGTTTCTACTTGAAAAACAGTAGTGAATTGATTATGATAAGAATTGTGTTAGCACTCACCTATGTCGAGTGCTAATAAACGACTAAAATCTGAACAACCATATCAAGGAGGGTGTCCTAATTGTTAAAGCCACTTGGTGATCGTATTGTCATTGAACTAGTTGAAGAAGAGCAGACTACTGCAAGCGGAATCGTACTTCCGGATTCTGCGAAGGAAAAGCCGCTGGAAGGTAAAGTTGTTGCTGTCGGTAACGGCCGCGTAACCGAACACGGCGAGAAAGTAGCACTTGAAGTCGCAACCGGCGACCGTGTGATCTACTCCAAATTCGCAGGTACCGAAGTGAAGTATGAAGGCAGTGAATACTTGATTCTCCGCGAATCCGACGTACTTGCTGTCATTCAGTAAATTCTTCAAAAATACTTAAACATACGATATTAATGAGGAGGGCATTTTAAATGGCTAAAGAAATCAAATTTAGTGAAGACGCACGCCGCTCTATGCTGCGTGGTGTAGATACATTAGCAAATGCTGTTAAAGTTACACTCGGACCAAAAGGACGTAACGTCGTTCTTGATAAAAAATTCGGTTCTCCACTCATTACTAATGATGGTGTAACGATCGCAAAAGAGATCGAGCTGGAAGACCACTTCGAAAACATGGGTGCTCAGCTTGTATCTGAAGTTGCTTCCAAAACCAACGACGTGGCCGGTGACGGTACGACGACAGCGACGGTTCTTGCTCAGGCGATGATCCGTGAAGGTCTTAAAAACGTAACATCCGGTGCGAACCCTGTCGGTATCCGTAAAGGAATCGAGAAAGCGACAGCTGTAGCAACGGAAGAGCTTCGCAAAATCTCCAAGCCGATCGAAGGCCGCGATTCCATCGCGCAGGTCGCAAGCATCTCTGCTGCTGACAACGAAGTCGGCCAGTTGATTGCTGAAGCTATGGAGCGCGTAGGTAACGACGGTGTTATCACGATTGAAGAATCCAAAGGCTTCAACACTGAGCTTGAAGTGGTTGAAGGTATGCAGTTCGACCGCGGCTATGCTTCTCCTTACATGGTCACAGACCAGGATAAGATGGAAGCGGTTCTTGAAGATCCTTACATCCTCATTACAGATAAGAAGATCAACAACATCCAGGAAGTTCTTCCTGTTCTTGAGCAAGTGGTTCAGCAGTCCAAGCCGCTTCTATTGATCTCTGAAGACGTTGAAGGCGAAGCACTTGCTACACTTGTAGTGAACAAGCTGCGCGGTACATTCAACGCGGTAGCTGTTAAGGCTCCAGGTTTCGGTGATCGTCGTAAAGCGATGCTTGAAGATATTGCGACACTTACGGGCGGCCAGGTCATCACAGAAGATCTTGGTCTTGAATTGAAGAATACAACAATCGATCAGCTTGGACGCGCGTCCAAAGCAGTCATCACAAAAGAAAACACAACGGTTGTCGAAGGTGCCGGAAACCCTGAGCAGATCTCTTCCCGTGTCGCTCAAATCCGTGCCCAGGCAGAAGAAACGACTTCTGAATTCGACAAGGAAAAACTGCAGGAGCGCCTTGCTAAACTTTCCGGCGGCGTAGCTGTCATCAAAGTCGGCGCTGCTACAGAAACAGAATTGAAAGAGCGTAAACTACGCATCGAAGACGCCTTGAACTCTACTCGAGCAGCTGTAGAAGAAGGCATCGTAGCCGGTGGTGGTACAGCGCTTGTCAACATCATTACCTCTGTCGAAGGCCTTGGCCTTGTCGACGACGAAGCGACAGGTGCAAGCATCGTTCTACGTGCGCTTGAAGAGCCGGTCCGCCAGATCGTCCACAACGCAGGTCTTGAAGGATCCATCATCGTTGAGCGTCTGAAAGGCGAAGAAGTCGGCGTCGGCTTCAACGCAGCCACAGGCGAATGGGTAAACATGGTTGAGCAGGGTATCGTTGACCCAACTAAAGTAACTCGTTCTGCGCTTCAAAACGCAGCTTCCGTAGCCGCTATGTTCTTGACGACTGAAGCAGTTGTAGCGGATCACCCAGAAGAAGATAACTCCGGTGGCGGTATGCCGGATATGGGTGGCATGGGCGGAATGGGCGGCATGATGTAAGGGTTTCCTTACCTAACCTCCTGATGTGACAATGCTACAAAATGAAAAAGCTTACTCCCTTAATGAGGGGGTAAGCTTTTTTTGCTTCAAAAATAAGAATTACATCATAACAAAAAATGGAAATAACTTGTGGATCAAGACGAAAAACGAATTACGAGTCAATTTAGATTTTATTTAAAATCATAATACAATAGAAACATACGTTTAGTAGGTTGCTGAGGACCTATACGTCACTTCTAAATAATTGAATATTACAAAAGTAAATCACTACGATGTACATTCTAACTCCATTATCTTGTGATGAAAGCGTATACATTTAATCTGATATAGGTGCTAGAATGAAATTGTGGAAGGGGGACAGACGGAGTGAAACTTAACGAAAGAAGTAATAAAATTCTTCGCGAGTTAGTTGTTAACCCGAAGATTACAAGTACAACACTGGAAAAGAAGTATGATTTGACGAGGAGACAACTTGGATATAGTTTCACCAAAATCAATGATTGGTTGGAGTCTCACAACCTACCGGAAATTGAGCGAACTAGGCAGGGGCAGTTCATCATAGATCGTTCTATCTTTGCTCGAGTTAACGGTGAGCACAAGCCGACGTTTGAAACGTCGGTTTTATCAGAGAGACAAAGAGTTCACTTAATAATACTGATGCTTTTAAGTAGAAAAGAATTGTCTTTGAATCATTTTACTTACGAGTTGGACTTTAGTAAGAATACCATTTTGAATGACTTGAAGCAGGCTCAGTACTTCTTGGAACCCTATCGTGTGTCGATTAAATACTCCAGGAAGACGGGGTATTTGCTGGAAGGTAAAGAGTTTCAAATTCGTCGCGTACTGATTAAGGCGATTTACGAATTGATGATACATACCGGGGAAAGCAAAGTGAAAGAATTGGCCGCGCTTTCCACAGAACAGTTATCTCAATTCAAAAATCAAATTGGGGAGCTTGAACACGAACTTAAAATTCAATTCACTGACGAAAAAATAGAGATCATGCCTTATATACTGGCTTTGGTTCTGAGGAGAATTGAAAGAGGTTTGGTCATTACGAACTTCCCATTGAAACATGATGATGTCTCGAGCACTAAGGCATATAAGCTTGTAGGTCAAATTTTTAAATCAGTCGATGTTCCGGAAGAAGAGCGATTATTCATGACACTCCATCTATTGACGACAAATGTATATCGATCTGAGGAGCTGGCGGATATTGATGCGACGACTGATTTGATTCCGGTTATTGCACAAGTGCTTCAACTATTTGAGAAAAGTGCCTGTATCCATTTTCAAAACAGAGAGCATCTGGTGGATAAACTTTACCAACATATACGCCCTGCCTATTACCGAATCAAATAT
The DNA here is from genome assembly GCF_947311855.1 of Halobacillus sp. Cin3. Lineage (NCBI taxonomy): Bacteria > Bacillati > Bacillota > Bacilli > Caryophanales > Bacillaceae > Halobacillus > Halobacillus sp. Cin3. The sequence goes on from NZ_CAMZMV010000004.1 coordinate 14,694, forward strand.
GGATTAACAGAGACACAACTCATCCAAGATTCGATTACGGATGAACTTAAGGAGATTCATCATCTCCTCAAACGCGCCGTTTGGCCGTTAGAACGGTTCATTGGAACCGAAATTCCAGACAATGAAGCAGCCTATTTGACGATGCTGATTGGTGGGTGGATGACAAGGCAAGGAGAAAGCATTGAGGAAAAGATTAAGGCAATAGTGGTTTGTCCACAGGGGATTTCCGTTTCGAGATTGCTGTTTAATCAGCTGACCGAGCTGTTTCCAGAGTTTGTATTCTTAGATTCTTTGTCCAAACGAGAGTATATGGAATACGAATTAGATTGTGATTTAGTCTTCTCCACGATTCCTTTAGATAGCAAGGAAAGTGAAAAAGTGATCGTGTGCCAAACCTTCCTGAACCACGATGACCGTCTGCGCTTGAGGAAACAAGTCATGATGAAAGTTCAAGGGTATGTCTTAAACGACATTCATGTGGATCATCTTATGGATATCATTCGAAACTACACGACTATTCATAATGAAAGAGTGTTGGTGGATGAGCTGAACTCTTATATCTACAGTAATGAGGAATCTTCTATTAAACAAAGCTTAGAACAAAGAATCCTTCACTTAGATCAACTGATTCCCATTCATCATATTAATTTGAGAAGCGCTGTAAGCTCTTGGGAACAGGCTGTAGAGATCGCTTCCGAACCTTTGATTGAGGAAGGTTATGTGGAACGCAGGTATGTGGATAAAATGGTTCATCACATAGAAAGGGATCCTTATATCATTATTGCACCCCATTTTGCTATTCCCCATGCAGCCCCTGAGGATGGAGTGATAAAAACAGGGATGAGTCTATTGAAAGTGGAACAAGGTGTATCTTTTAATGAGGAAGAAACGGTCCACGTCATTGTTGTAATCGCTGCTGAGGATAAGAAAAAGCATATGAATGGATTAATGCAATTGATGAACTTAGCAGGATCAGAACGAGATCGAACCAGGCTTATTCAAGCGGACGAAGTAAAAGATGTCCATCATCTGATTCAAGCTTATTCTAACGAATAAAAAGTTGAAAAATATTTAATATAGAGTGGTGAAAACGGTGAGCAATATCTATTTTAATGAATCTGTCATTCTACTTAATCTGGAGGCAGCTTCCAAAGAAGAAGTACTGAAAATAATGGGAGATAATTTACTCTCTTATAACTTAGTTAAGGAAAGCTTCACTCCCGCTATCATCGCAAGGGAAGAAGAATACGCCACTGGACTGCCAACTGCAGGAGTAGCTGTGGCGATTCCTCATACAGACGTGGATCATGTCGAGCGTAAAGCAATCAGTGTAGGTGTACTGAAAGATGCGGTCGAGTTTGGTGTGATGGGTGATGATAAGGAAACGATCCCAGTGCGCATTGTCTTTCTACTGGCGATGGATGAATCTCATTCGCAGCTGTCATTATTACAACAGTTAATGGGTGTTTTTCAAACGGAAGAAGCACTTATGTCTATTCTTAATGAAAAAAATAAAACGAATATTAGAAGTCTATTAGAAGAAAAACTGGACTTTGGTGTTCTTGAAGGAGAGAAATAATCATGGCAAAGAAACAAGTATTGGTAGCATGTGGAGCAGGTATCGCAACATCAACCGTTGTGAATGGAGCGATTGAAGAGATGGCAAAAGAAAACAACTTGGACGTTGACCTCGTGCAGATCAAGATTACTGAAGTAGGCGGATATGTGGATTCGGCTGATTTACTGGTGACTACAGCAATGACGCAGAAGGAATACCCATTCCCTGTCATTAACGCAAGATCCTTCCTTACTGGTATAGGAACAGCTGCTACAAAAGAAGAGATTTTGACAGCGCTTCAAAAATAATAACTCAAAAGGAGAGAAATAATCATGGCAAAAAAACAAGTATTGGTAGCATGTGGAGCAGGTATCGCAACATCAACCGTTGTCAACGGAGCGATTGAAGAGATGGTCAAAGAGAACAACCTGAACGTTGACCTGGTACAGATTAAAATTGCAGAAGTAGGGGGTTATGTAGATACGGCAGATTTGTTGGTGACAACGGCGATGACCCAAAAAGACTATCCGTTTCCTGTTATCAATGCCAGGACATTCTTGACTGGAATTGGTACGGAAGAGACAAAAAAAGAAATTCTACAGGAGCTTAAAAAGTAAATTATTGCTCTTTGTAACTTGTTAGAACTAGGGAGGAGTAAACATGCAGGGTTTCGTCAATATCGTACAAGGATTTTTAGACTTAGGCGCAACGGTCATTTTGCCTGTCGCTATCTTCTTATTAGGCCTGCTATTCGGTCAGAAACCAGGGAAAGCCTTCCGATCCGGTCTGACTATTGGAGTAGCGTTTGTAGGGATCTTCTTAGTGGTTGACTTGCTAGTCAATAACTTAGGACCAGCTGCACAAGGGATGGTTGATCGTTTAGGCGTAGAACTGAACGTCATTGATGTTGGATGGCCGGCATCATCATCAATCGCTTGGGCGTCTGTGGTAGCAGCATTCATCATCCCGCTTGGACTTGTTGTGAATGTCGTCATGCTCGTGACAAAGACGACTAAGACGATGAATGTTGATATTTGGAATTTTTGGCACTATACATTTATGGCTGCATTGATTTACGCAGTATCTGGAAGTATCGTTCAGGGCTTGATTGCTGCTGTGATATTCCAGGTAGTCTGTCTTAAAGTAGCAGATTGGACAGCACCGATGGTCAGTAAGTTCTATGATCTTCCGGGGGTTTCCATTGCTACAGGAAGTACCATTTCTTATGCCCCTGGGATTTTCTTAGTTCAGTTGTTGAACAAAATCCCTGTTATTAAGGATTGGAATGCAGATCCAGAGACGATCCAGAAACGATTCGGCATTTTCGGAGAATCGATTTTCATCGGATTGTTCTTAGGAGCAGCGATTGGCATCCTTGCTGGCTACAGTGTAGGGGATGTTATTGAAATAGGTATGGCAATGGCAGCAGTTATGGTGCTGATGCCTAGAATGGTGAAGATTCTGATGGAAGGGCTCATGCCAGTTTCTGAGTCTGCCCGTGAATGGCTATCTAAGCGCTTCGGTGATCGGGAAATTTATATTGGATTAGACGCAGCGGTTGCATTAGGTCACCCTGCTGTAATCTCTACAGCTCTCATTCTAGTACCAATAACTGTTGTTTTAGCGGTCGTTTTACCAGGGAATGCGCTTCTTCCGTTTGGTGACTTAGCTACTATACCATTCGTAGTAGCCTTCATTGTTGGAGCCGCGAGAGGAAATATCGTCCATTCCGTCATCGTTGGAACAGTTATGATCGCTTTATCTCTTTACATGGCGACTGACGTTGCTCCTTTATTCACAGAAATGGCTGTAAATGCTGACTTCAACATGCCGGATGGATCAGCGAAAATCTCGAGCATTGACCAAGGCGGTAATTTAGTCAATTGGATCATCTATAAAGTATTCAGCTTGTTCAATTAACTGGAGGGATAAGATTGAAAGCACTTGTGAAGACAGAACTTGGATTCGGGAATTTAGTAATCCAAGATAGACAGGAGCCGGAAGTGAGTAAGGGTCAGGTGAAGATTGAGGTGAAATATACCGGTGTTTGTGGATCCGACATTCACACCTATGAAGGCCACTATAAAGTGAAAGTTCCAGTAACGCTTGGTCATGAATTTTCAGGAGTCATTGTCGATGTTGGCGAAGACGTTACAGAATTCAAGGTTGGGGATCGAGTGACTTCGGAAACAACTTTTTACGTATGCGGCGAATGTGAATATTGTAGAAATGGGGATTATAACCTTTGCAATTATCGGAAAGGGCTCGGAACACAACAAGATGGTGGTTTTGCCAAATATGTAATTGCCAGGAAGGAAAGCGTTCATCATCTCCCACCTGAAGTAGATTACAGGTCTGGCGCCATGACAGAACCGCTTGCATGCACGCTTCATGCCGTGGACAAAACAGTCATTAATCAGGGCGATCTCGTTGTTGTTATTGGTCCAGGTCCCATAGGGTTATTTACTGCGCAAGTTGCCAAGAGTAGAGGAGCAAAAGTTATTATTGCTGGCTTATCCCACGATCAAGTTCGATTGAGTAAAGCAGAAGAGCTTGGGATTGACTACGCCCTGGATATACAGAAGCAGGATTTACAAGAATTCGTCTACGGACTGACGGATGGATATGGAGCAGATGTAGTCTTTGAATGTTCCGGTGCTGTACCAGCTGCAAGCCTAGCCTTGAATCTACTAAGGAAAAAAGGACAATACGGGCAAGTAGGTATATTCGCTAAGCCGGAAATCGAATTTAACTTAGAGAAAATTATTCAAAAAGAAATTCAAATCATCGGAAGTAGAAGTCAGAAATCTGCTGATTGGGAGCCGAGTCTACATTTGATGAACAGCGGTCGAGTGAACGCTCGGTCACTTGTGACCCACGAATTTCCGATTACAGAGTGGGATCAGGCATACCAAGTTATAAAGAGTGGTGAAGCTATTAAAGTTTTATTGACGCCGGTAGATGAATAGAAAAGGAAATGAGGGTTTTACATGGTACATGCATTTCTTGAGTTTATGCTAGGACCGATGCAGTCAATAGGAGACGTCTATTTTGAGAACCAACTGATTTTTAATTCCTTGATTGTAGGCAGCGCTTGTTGGAAGTTGATGAAGAAGAGATCTTCCCATTCCGTATCTAAGGAAGAAACGGAAAATGTATAAAATATAGGAAGTGAGATACATGAAGACATTAAATCTTTATGGAGCCCAGGATTTAAGATATGAAGAAAAACCTAACCCTGTATTAACACTGGAAGACGAGGTTGTTATTAAGGTGAAGGCGGTAGGTATTTGTGGATCCGATGTTTCCCGATATAAAAAGCTTGGTCCTTATGTAAAAGGGATGACCTTTGGCCATGAGTTCTCGGGGGAGGTAGTGGAGACAGGCCCCAAGGCAGGTCGTATTAAAGTGGGAGACCGTGTGGCTGGATGCCCAACTTTCTACTGTGGCGAATGTCATAGTTGTTTAAAAGGAAACTTATCCCAATGCGAGAAATTGACTCTTATTGGCGCTCGCTACCCTGGTGCCTATGCTGAATTTGTAACCCTCCCTGCATCCCATGTCCTTCAACTCCCCGAGAATGTTGATTATGAATCGGCAGCCATGGTCGAACCATCTTCAGTAGTAGCTCACGGATTTTATCGTACAAGTGTATCCCCGGGATCTACTGTAGCCATTATGGGGTGTGGAAGTATTGGTTTACTAGCGGTACAGTGGGCTAAAATCTTTGGGGCTGCACAAGTAATAGCCATTGATATCGATGACAAGAAACTGGAAATAGCCAAGGAAGTAGGAGCTGATGTGATAATCAACCCAACTATTCATCCATTACAGAACCACGTAGCTGAAGTCACAGATCAGTTAGGTGTCGATTTAGCGGTAGAATGTGCTGGTTCCCCAGTTACTTCAGAACAAATTCTTGCGCTTCCAAAAAAGGGAGGGGAGGTTCTCTATATGGGAATTCCATATGCAAACATAAAATTTGAACGATTTTACTTTGAGAGAATTGTCCGTAATGAACTAAAAGTAATCGGTTCCTGGAATGCTATATCTTCTCCATTTCCGGGTAAGGAATGGGAATCAACACTTCATTATATGAATAATGGACAGTTAACCATCCAACCGCTGATTTCTCATCGATTGTCATTAAAAGATGGACCGGCTGCGTTTGCAAGTCTGAATAATCAAGATGGTTCTTTTGTTAAAGTAATGTTTCTTCCCGATTATGCTGTGTGACGGTATAGACCAAAGACCGCAATTAGCGGTCTTTTAATTTTTATTTAACGAGAAGGCCTCGATCGGATCATACGATAAGCCCCATGCTCCTACCTTTCTTCCTTACTTATAAAGCTTTTCATAAATCGATTGAACGACAACTAAATCAAATATGGCAGCCCCTACAGATTTGTAAACGATCGTCTTTTCTTCTGAATCCCGCGGCGAATCATTTTCGGTGATGATTTTTTCGAGGTCCCAGGAGTTCTCTAAGTCCGAACGTAAATGCCCGGCCTGGATCATATCCCCGGATTCATGCAGGGCTGATCTGGCATCTACAAATACTTCATCAGCGATTCTCAAAACTTGATCAGAGATTTCCTGCATGGAAGGGCGGAAGGAGCCGACTCCTACAATGAGTTTGCCTTTCCAATCTGAATCGTGTAATTCAGGAAGTACAGGTGTGGTGGAGGTCGTAGTTGTTACGATAATGTCTGACTTTACGGCTAATTCTTCGACAGAGGAAACGGTAAACGTGACTTGCGGAAAGCGGGTCTCTGCTTTTGCTTTAAACTGATGGGCTTTCTCTTCGGTGCGGTTATAAATATGTACATGTTTGATATCTCTGGCAGCGAGGGCTGATTCTAAGTGACTCCATCCTTGTGTGCCGGTTCCGATAATGCCTAACGTTTCCGCGTCTGGTTTAGCCAGGTATTTGATTCCGAGTCCTCCCAGAGCGCCTGTACGCAGGGCCGTAATGGCAATGGCATCACACAAGAAAAGGGGCTCCATCGTCTTGCGGTCATTCAGAACCATCAAGCCGTGGATTGTGTCCTTTCCAGCATTTTTGTTTTCAGGAGCAACGCCTGCAAGTTTCGTTGAGTAATAGTCTTCATAGAAGGCCGGCATAAGCAAAGCCGTATTCTCCCCATCCTCTATATGCATCCGGTCCGGCGATATGAATTCGCTCTCTTTGTTGGCGTAAAAAGACTCGATGCTGTCCATCGTTTCCTTCATAGAAAAATTACTCGTAATCTCTTCTTTTGATATAACTTTCATGACTTTCCCTCCTTTGTGATGTACTACAGATACTATCAAATTTTTCTGAAAAAGTGAAAATGCGTTCAATACTCAGTCCTTAACCATGAACACATTAGGAAGACCAGTATTTTGTTAATTAATCGTAATGATTACCATTTACAAATAGTAATCATTACGATAGAATAATTGAGGTACATTAGGAGGAGGAGAAACAATGAAAAAAATGATTGGTGCAGTTAGCATTTTTGCATTCATTTTATTACTTACAGCATGTGGAGAAGAAGAATCAAGCAATAGTGAAGAAGGGGAACAGTCCGATGGTTCAAGTGAAGCGTTGAGTATTTATACGACGGTTTACCCTCTTCAGTATTTTGCCGAGCAGATTACAGGGGAGCAGGCGGATGTGCAATCGATTCTGCCTCCGGGTTCAGACCCTCACACATATGAACCAACATCAAAAGAAATGATTGAAATGGCAGAAGCAGACGCATTTATTTACAACGGTGCCGGGTTAGAACCCTATGCAGAAAAAATCTCAGATTCTATTAAATCTGAAGATGTGAAAATTCTGGAAGCATCCAAGGGGATTGAATTAAAAGAGCATGCTCATAACCATGAGGAAGAAGAAGGAACTCACGAGGATGAACATGCTCATGAAGAAGAAGAAAATCATGAGGGCGAACATGCTCATGAGGAGGAAGAAGGAAGCAGCCATGAAGATGAACACGCTGGACATAACCACGGGGACCAGGACCCGCACGTCTGGCTTGATCCTATCCTTTCTATTCAGGTGGCTGAGAATATTAAAGATACACTGGTTGAACTGAATCCTGAGCAGGAAGATACCTATAATGAAAACTTCCAGGAACTAAAAAGCAACCTTGAAGGTCTGGATCAGGAATTTCACGATCAGCTGGAAACAGCACCAAAGAATAAATTCATCGTGTCTCATGCCGCTTATGGATATTGGGAACAATCCTACGGCGTCGAGCAGGTTTCTGTTTCTGGTTTAAGTCCAACCAATGAACCTTCTCAAAAAGATTTGGAAGAAATCATTAAAACGGCTGAACAGCATAACATCAAACACGTATTCTTTGAGCAGAATGTCACGCCTAAAGTTGCGGACATCGTTAGAAAAGAAATTGGGGCAGAAGCTCTGCGTCTTCATAATTTGTCTGTGTTGACGGAAGAAGATATAAACAATGAAGAAGATTATTTCACTCTCATGAAGCGGAATTTAGAAGTATTGACAGAAGGGTTATCCGGAGAACCATCTGATTCAGAGGAATCTTCTGAATCAGAAAAACACAGCGAACACAACCATAACCATGGCCATGCGGATGACGAAGAAGCCCAGCAGATTTATGATGGGTACTTTGAAGATGAGCAGGTGAAGGATCGTGAACTGACAGACTGGGAAGGAGACTGGCAGTCTGTATATCCATACCTTCAGGACGGAACACTTGATGAAGTGTTTGCTCATAAGGCTGAGAATGACGGTGATATGACAGCAGAAGAATATAAAGAGTACTATAAGATCGGTTACGAAACCGATGTGGAACGCATTATTTTTGAGGGAAATGACGTAACGTTCTTCGAAAATGGAGAAAAGTCGTCGGGGACATATACCTATGATGGTTATGAAATCCTTACCTATGAAGCTGGCAATAGAGGGGTCCGTTATATTTATGAGTTAACGGAAGAGGATGGGGATCTTCCTCAATACATCCAATTCAGCGATCACAGTATCACTCCAACTGATGCGGACCACTACCACCTCTACTGGGGAGATGACCGTGAAGCTCTATTGGACGAAGTGACAAACTGGCCGACGTATTATCCATCAGACCTGGATGGCCAGGAGATCGCTCATGAAATGATGGCGCATTGATCATCATTGTTCACGATAAATATATATGCGAGGATAAGCTGGGGACGGATATGACCGTCTCCAGCTTATTTTTGATTGGTATGCCTCTGGAGTGTGGGAAATGATTAAGCCACAGGGGCAATAATTCTTGAATGAGAATAGGTGATTAGACAAGAACCACTTCTTTCCGTATAATCAGGTTTTTACGTATAAGAATAAAGCTGGAGTTAAAGCCTGAATCATAAAAGAACACATGGAGGTATATACATGGCTGACTTAACGAACCAAGTCATTTTGATCACGGGAGCCAATCGCGGACAGGGAAAAGCGATGGCGGAGCACCTTGCCTCTCTTGGGGCAAAGGTGATTGTAGGCGCAAGGAAATGGGAAGATGCTCAAGCAACAGCAAACGAAATCGATGAGACCTATCCCGTAAAACTGGATGTTACGAAAGATCCGGATTGGGACGGGGCCGTAGAAGAAATTGTAGAGAAGTTCGGAGCCATTGACGTTCTCATCAATAACGCAGGTGTCTTGATCCGCAAACCATTTGAAGAGATTACGATGGCTGAATATCAGCAAATGATTGATGTGAATCAGCTTGGTGTCTTTCGAGGAATGAAGGCTGTTACGCCTCAAATGGAAAAACAGAGAAAAGGTTCCATCATCAACAATTTATCTATTTCCTCGTTTTCTCCGATTGCCAAGTCATCGGCGTATGCCGCGACGAAAGCATCGGTGGTCGCGATGTCCAAAGCGGCAGCGATTGAGCTCGGTAAGAAGGGAATCCGGGTGAATATGATCCATCCCGGCGGTATTGAGACGGAAATGGCTACCCAGGGGCAGGGTGTTCCCTCGTTTTATGATTCGGTCCCTCTTGGGCGTATCGGCCAGCCGGTTGAAATTGCCCGTGTGGCTGCTTTTCTAGCCTCAGATGAAAGTTCCTATTGTACCGGAACGGAAATTGTTGTGGATGGTGGCATGACGCTTGGAGTGAATGAAGAAGAGTAGGCGTGGATATCGGTCCTCATTACTAAAAGCCTTTCAGGAGTTACCGTCCTCTTGAGAGGCTTTTTTTCATGGGATAGACAGGACGTGGCTGTTCTGGAGCCGAATATAAAAAGATAGGAGCCTTTGAAGAACAAATCGATGCCTGATTTTCGGCTGCGGATGGTGGAATTCCCTCTATAATAAAGAGAAGCATCCTGGTTTTGATCAATCGTAAAGAGGTGTTCTTATGATAAGTGGTGATAAGAAAAAAGAATTCTGTCAAGCCTTACTCGAAAGAAATGCAGCGTATGAAGGGCTTTTCTTTGCAGGGGTCACAAGCACGGGAGTATTCTGCCGTCCCACCTGTCCGGCGAGGAAGCCGAAGTATGAGAATTGTGAGTTCTTCCTTACCCCGCAGGAAGCGCTTCTTGCATCGTTTCGTCCCTGCAAAAGATGTACCCCGCTTTCCCACCCTGATCAAGTCTCTGAGCTTGTGCAGAAACTGGTCCAGGCGGTGGAGGAAAACCCGGAGAAGAAATGGAGGGAAAAGGACTTCCGCGAACTTTCCATCGATGAGTCCACCGCTCGCCGTCAGTTTAAAAAACGTTTCGGCATGACCTTTGTGCAGTATGCCCGGGCCCGAAGAATGGGCCTTGCGATGAAGGAAATCCGGTCAGGGAAATCAGTCATTGATGCGCAGTTGAACAGCGGATACGAATCCAGCAGCGGGTTTAGGGACGCTTTTTCTCGGATCATGGGGGAGTCCCCGGCCTCTGCTCAGGAAAACCAACTGTTGAAAGCATCGTGGGTGGACACCAGGATGGGACCGATGATTGCTGTTGCAGATGAAACGCATCTGTACCTATTGGAGTTTGTAGATCGGCGTGGATTGGAAAAAGAAGTGGAAGTGCTCAGGAGAAAAAAGAAGGCCGCCATCATCCCAGGGAAAACGCCGCCTATGCAAACCATTGAGGAAGAACTGCATCTGTATTTTTTTTGGGAATTTAATCAAATTCACAACACCTGTGGCATTCACAGGCACTCCTTTTCATACGAGGGTATGGGACGAACTAAGGGGAATTCCTGTAGGGGAAACCCGCACATATGCAGAGATTGCCCATGCCATTGGGAAACCTGCGGCTGTCCGTGCCGTTGCTGGAGCGAACGGGGCTAATCAGCTCGCCCTTATTGTTCCGTGCCACCGCGTCATTCTCAGTGATGGTACAGTCGGCGGATATGGGGGAGGAAGCGCGAGAAAGCAATGGCTTTTAGAATTGGAAAGGGGAGGGAATGTGTGGAGAGAAGATAGTAAGAATCTCTAATCATTCAGGAGGCAGTAGTATGGGACAAATCATCTTATCGACAGAAAGCGGGGCCGATATCCCCTCTGATTTAGCGGAAAAGCACAAGATCCAAGTGGTTCCTATGCACATTATTATGGACGGCAGGGATTATTTAGATGGCTCTCTGCCTGTTCAGGAGATTTATGATTATTACACCCGCACGAAACAAATTCCCACGACGACCTCCACCAATGTTTATGAATATGAGCAATTCTTTACAAAGATAAGAAAGCAGTACCCTGGCTGTACGATCATTCATATTGGTTACACATCAAAAGCGTCTTCTTCTTTTCAACATGCCGTCATCGCATCTGAAGAATTCGAGGACCTATATCTCATTGATGCTCTGAATGTGACTGGTGGATTAGCCGCGATCGTCCTGTATGCCGCAGAGTTATTAGACCGGGACCCTGACGTGAATGCAAAGCAGTTATTGCAGGAAATCGAGGAAGTGGTTCCGAAAACAAGGCTGGCCTTCATTCCCGGCAGCCTTGAATTTTTGAAAGCTGGAGGCCGGGTAAGCAATACCGCATCTCTTGTAGGCACGTTGTTGAAAATAAAGCCCTGCATAGAGTTGAAAGATGGAAACCTCATTTCCACTAAAAAGTACAGAGGAAAAGTGATGGGAGCGGCTGAAAAGCTCCTGAGAGATTACCTGAGTGCATTCGACTTGGATACTCGTCAGCTTTATATGATCTATTCCATCGGTCTTGATGAAAAGGTGAAGCAACGGATGGAGGTAATCGCTGAAGAGTATGGGTTCCACCATACAACATGGATACAGGCGGGGGCCATGATTTCCACTCATTCAGGTCCCGGAGGATTTGGCGTGGCTGGATTGGAGCGTTAAATCCTTTCGGTATTCGAGAAGCAGAGTCTCCTTTTATGCTATTAATAATAGGATAACCTGTAACCTGTGGAATAACAGAAGCCTCCCCTGTGCTGGGGAGGCTTCTGTTATTCCTATATTCTTTTAAAATAATCGACCGTTTCCGCTAATCCCTCATCCAAGTCATACGCTGGAGTCCAGGTGAGTTCGCTCCGTGCCTTCTCATTGGAAAGTCGGCTGTGCCGGATGTCACCTTCCCGTTTTTCATGATAAACAGGCTCCATCGATAACCCGCACTTCTCGGAAAGGTGGGAATAGAGATCGTTGATCGACGTTTGTGTATCACTTCCGATGTTGAGGATTTGGTTATCCGCCTTCGTCATGGCAAGCAGGTTGGCCCGCGCGACATCATCGACGTAGACAAAGTCGCGGGTCTGGCTGCCATCCCCGAAAATGACCGGGGGTTGGTTCTGTAAGAGCTGCTCAACAAAGATGCTGATTACACCGCCTTCCCCGTCGGAGCGCTGCCCGGGACCATAGACATTCGCATAGCGGAAGATGGTGTAGGGAAGGCCGTGAAGCGTGTGGAACAATCGGATATACGTTTCGGCTGCTGATTTTGAGGCTCCATAAAAGGATAGGGGGCTGGTTGGATTCTCCTCGTGGAGGGTGTCACGGGTCTCCCCATAAACGGCGCTGGAGGAGGAGAAGATGAATTTTTTCACTCCATAACGGCTGCTGTATTCCAACAGCTTTACGGTGCCTGAAATGTTAACGGCAGCGTCTTCCGCCGGTTTTATAAGGGATTCCGTCACATTCACTTGAGCAGCGAGGTGCATCACGATGTCGGGCCTCTCCCTTTCGAATATATCCTTCACTTTTTTTGATGAAAGCTTTCTTTTGAAAACCTTCACTCCACATGGAAGGTTTTCTTTCCGTCCGTTGGAGAAATCGTCTAAAACAATGGGAATGTGACCTTCTGACAATAGCAGGTGGACAATCCGGGAGCCGATGAATCCCGCTCCACCGGTCACTAATACTTTCACTGAAAACCCTCCTTTCTATATAAATGATTCTGGTAAACGGCTTCAATTTTTTTAGTCATGATATCGCTGGTAAGGTGCTTGCGCGCGTAAGACTCGGCGGCCTCGGCAAACCGCCTGCGCTCTTCTTTGCTGGTTATGAAACGCTTGAGTGCTCGGGCCAGTTCTTCTACATTCCCCGGTTCGCAGAGAATTCCGGTTTTTTCAGGGTGGACCATTTCCGGTATGCCCCCACATGTGGTGGAGATGACCGCCTGCTTCGAATGCATAGCTTCGATGATGGATAAAGGGAAGTTGTCATTGATCGTAGGCAGAACATAGATGTCTGACTGGGAGAGGATGGACGGGATATCGTCTCGTCTTCCCCAAAAGGTGACGTTATCCAGCTCCCATTCTTCCGCTTGTTTCATCAGGATTTCTTTCATGACGCCATCTCCGACAATCCATACGTCTACATGATTCCTATACTCCCGCAGACTTGCCAGCGCTTCCAACAGATAACCATGACCTTTACGTGGGGCCAGTCGGGAAACGCAGGTCATGGTGAGTTTTTCACGGGAGCGGAGGGGGAGAGGTTTAAAATCGATGCCGGTATGAACGGTCACCAGCTTTTCTTCCGCAGCTCCAAGATCCATCAGATTGGGGCGGAAGGAATCAGCGATCATGATAATTTTTGTACTTGCTGCTATTCCGTTTTTCTCAATACACGTAAAATAGGCTTCTTCAAGGGACCCTTTCTGGATTTTGTTGAATGTCAGACGGCTTTTCGTAAAAAAACCGTGGGGGGTGAAAAAAAGTGGTTGTTGGTACGTTTGATTCAAATCTCCAAGAAGGAAAAGGGCAAACAGGTCCTGGGCGTGGATAACGTCATACTTCTCAAGGTTTTGGGTTTTGAGAAACGCTGAAAACACATGAAGAAAGCTGAGGTTCTTAATGATTTTTTCGTTTGTGGATCCGTAGCGTTCCATCATGAACGCCCGGGCGGCGGCGGCGGCTTCCGGAATCCACTCCTCCAGCTGCACGGAAGACATGTGCCCGGGGGCCAGTACATCGACGTGATGCCCTGCTGCCTCCATGCCGTTTTTTAATGAGGTGATGTAATGGGACAGCCCGCCGGTATTGGGATATCGAAGAAACGTTACATATAAGATGGTCAAAGGCTTCAGTGGCCGGCCTTCCATTTGCTGCTGGTGGAAGGAAGGGGGGGAGTTGGGAGCGGCGTCTTTATTCTTTAAAAAATACTGATCCATCACAGCAGTAAGAGCAGGATGAATGCGGAAGGGTGGCATCTCACACACGTTTCCTCGTCCTTTCTTATCTATTTGTAAATTCCCAGCTCTTTCCCCCATGCAGCTATTTTCTCCAGATGGTAGGGCAGGAGTTCCCCGCCACGGTTTTCAAGGATGCGCCTCAGCTGGGTGTGCAGTCCTTTTTCAAGGGTCCGCTGCAGATAGGCCATTTTATAAAGCTTCATGGGCGGCGTTTGGAACTCAATGCCATGCTTTTTCATTTCCTTTGTATAAACATCCACGACTCGAGTGCGGATGTTGTCAGCGTCGTTCTGCCAGTCTTTGCGGAAGGCGATCAAAATCTCGACCATGACAATCATATCGAACCAGGACGGGGCGAATTTCGCTGATTCCCAGTCAATGAATTGAATGGGCCAGGCGGTAGGTCTCTGGACATCCTTTGAACAGATATTCTGCATGTGAAGGTCACCGTGGGTGATGGAGAACCCGCTTTCCAGAAGTTCAGGGAAAAAATCAGGGCCCTGCTTATACATGTTTTTCAATGATTTGTAATGAGGTTTGATGACATCCTTCCACTGTTTTTCCTTTTTGGCCTTCGTCAGCATGGTTAGTGTATTGGACATGAATTTTTCCCGGTCTTTTCTCATTTCGGGGGAGTCGTACATGGGAAACCAAGGCTGCAGAACCGCGGACTCCCTTCTGAACTTTTCCTCGTACGTGTGGGCGTGCAGCTTGGCAAGGGCAGGGATGATGAGATCGAAATGATCGGGGGTGAACGTCAATTGTCCCCGGATCTGCCGGACAAACTCCATAAACACCCACGTATCTGACCCGTGTTTCTCCACTAAATAGATGTTAGGGAGAAATTCTTTCAGGAAAGGATAGGCCCTGCTGTAGATATTGATCTCAATTTCATTTTTATATTTGGTCGAGTGATAGATTTTGAAAATGATCGGAAAGGTTCGGTTGTGTGTTTGAAGGTCGAGCTGATAGATGCTGCTTCGCTTCGTGGACTTCAGGTTTTGTATCGAAGTCTCTATGAGCGACACTTTTTTTCCAAGAGAGGCAGTGAGCTTCTCTTCAATACGGTTTTTATGAAACATCGACGTCAGTTCGGCGGCGGAATACATGGTTACTCACTCCTTCGGTTCTTCTTCCAGGCATTCTTCAAATGGGACAAGGTGCTGCGTATAAAAGGCATCGGGTCATCGAGGGCAAGGAGAGCAAAAACCTTTTTCCCCCTGAACCCATCTAAGAAATCTTTGACACTCATCCCGCCGTTCTTTCTTTTTTCAAGAAAGGTCAGGAAATAGCGGACAAGATAGATCCACTGAACACCGTCCGTCTGCTGTAAGGATGGTGCGGGGTGATGGCCTGTCAGGTGCAGGTAGTAAAAATAGGCAAAATCAACGCCCGAAGCGCCGGTTAAGCTGTGGGTGAGCCAGAAACGAGGGTTGATTTCAATGAGCTTGTATCGGCCGTCGCGTGGGTCTTTTTTGTATTCGATCATCCCGATCCCTTTAAGGTTCAACGCTTTCAACAGCGGCAGGCCTTCCTCCACCAGCTCGGGAATTCTCCTGCTCACAATATGGGCGCCTGTTCCAAACTGGGCCGGGAACTGGTGATTTTTCTGCAGGGTGAAAAGGGCGAGTAATCTCATGTCCTCATCAAAAAAGGTGGCGATTTTATAGAAGCATTGGTTATCGCCGGGGATGATTTCCTGTATGATCAGCTCTCCGAAGGCCCGGTATGCCGGATAGACTTCCTTCAGCATGTCAGCATTCTCTATGTGAATCGCCTTTTTGTTGACGTGTTTCCGGAATTCATGACCGAATACGGGCTTTAAGATACACGGGAACTCCAACTGTGCGATGGCTTCATCCAGCTGCTGTTCATCTTCTATAAAAAAAGTTTTCGCTGTCGGTACGTGATGCTGTACGGCCAATTCATACGTTCTCTTTTTATCGAGCAGATCCATGATGGTTGAATGATCGGGATATAAGAACAAATAGTAGCAGGATAGTTCACGGCGGTACTTGGAAATGAACACCACATAATCATCCGCCCCGGCATAGAGAACGGGTTTATGATCGAGAGATTCGGAGGTTTGGATTAAAAATGAAAGCAGTTCTTCCTCCTGGGTCAAGGGACTTGGGCAGACAGCGCAGTGGGCGAGCCGTGATTTTCCTTTGGAATAGGGCCCTTCTGTATCGAAGGCATATACATCAATCCCTTTTCGGGAAAGAGTGTGGATGATTCCGACGCCGTTAGCGCTTAAATCAAGTACGACAGCTGGATGTGTGAACATCATTCTCCCTCCGAATCAAGAAGGTTATAGTAGAGTTCTTCCACGCGGCCGACCATTGCTTCCCGTGTCAGGTGCTTCTTGGCATAGTCATATGCCTCGCCGCCAAGCTTTTTTCGTAAGGCTTCATCTCCAAGCAGTCGTTGGAGCTGGGTGGTTAACTGGCCGACATGTCCCGGTTCTACCACGAGACCGGTTTGATTGTGATGAACAATTTCCTTAATGCCGCCGCAGTCGGTAGTCAAGACAGCTGCCCCGCTGTGCATCGCTTCTATAATGGAAATCGGAAGGTTGTCGTTAACGGTAGGAAGGACGAAAATATCGGTTTTACTCAAAATAGCAGGAATGTCCTCTCGTTTACCTAGAAATTTCACGTTTGAGAGTTTCAACGATTTGGCCTCAGTTTCAAGCGTTTCCCGCATTTCCCCGTCCCCGACAATCCACACCTCTGCCTGCTGGCCAATCCGCTTGATCATCGACAGTGCCTTGAAGAGATGTGTATGTCCTTTGCGGGGACCCAGCCTTGCGATGCAGGCGATGACAACTTTCTCGTTCCTGTCCTTCCGCTTCAATTCTTTGAACTCAATGCCGGTATGAATCGTGGTCAGTTTTTTCGGTTTGGCCCCAAGAGAACTCAATGGTTCGCGGAAGGAGTCACTCAAAATGACCATGTGGGTAGCGTAGTCGATGGCTTTTTCCTCCATTTTTCTGTAATACACTTCTTCGACGGATCCTGCTTCAATGCGGTTGAATTTGACCCTGCTGAAGGTGAACATGCCGTGGGGTGTAAAAAGAAGCGGCTTTCCTATGCCTTCATTCAATCTTCCCAGGATGTTGGCTGTAAATAAATCCTGGGCGTGGAGGATATCGTATTTCTCCACTTTGACGGATGATATCATCTGTTCATAGATATAGAGGAGACGTGAGTTCTGGATGATTTTACTTGTACTGCTGCCATAACGCCGTTCAAAGAAAGTCTTTAATTCAGGAACGATCGCTTCGCGGAGCTTTTGTACCTTTTTAGGTGAAAATTGGCTGGGGGCGATGATATCGACTTTATGTCCCATAGATTCGAGGCCTGCTTTTAATGTAGTGATGTAGTTGGAAAGACCGCCGGTATGTGGATAATCCCAAAAGGTCGTGAGGAGGATGGACAATTTTTTCTGTCCGGGTTTCTGTTTTGTTTTCTTCTTCCGTCGTGGTTTTTTATCTTTTCCTTCAAGGAAGGCGCTGAGCGGCTTTGATTTGATTCCATAATATTCATCTAGAGCGGCAATCAGATGGGGGTATGGAAAATAGGATTCTTTCATTTCCATATCCTCCTGATCACTTCAAAGGCTTCAGCGTACGGAACACCGATAGTCATCCCGCGGACACTCGCCAGGTGTTTGACCCCTTCATAGGAACGCGGATGGGGAAAGTCCCGCATTTCAACTTCGTAATGTTTCAAGGAAGCTATCTTTTCTTCGATCTTTGTAGATATATTCACATAATAGTTGGGCTTGAACTGCTTATCACTGGACGGTGCATTCCACTCACTCGATGATACGGTTTCGAAGGTGATCAGCTCGATCGGCTGCTTACCAGGGAGAGGGCGGACGGCTGTGAGTACAGCCTGGAACGTAATCAGATGATCGATATTCACATCACCGTAGTGGTGGGTGAATACGATCGATGGTTGGTAAATCTCAATCAGTTTTTCAATTTCCTTTGTTAATAGATGGAGAGGCATCATTTCTAATTCCAAGTTCGGGTGTTCTAAAAATACCATTTCCTGAATTCCGATCTCTTGGTTTGCCTTGCGGGCAAGATGTTGAATGTGATGAGCCTCTTCTTTTCTTCCGTTTGCTGTAATGATCGATACGACTCTACTTCCCTGGTCCGTGAATCTCTTTAGTGTTCCTGCTGTGCCAAGGAGTTCGTCGTCCGGATGGGCAGCGATGACCAATACAGTATCTTTCATTTTCTTCACCTCATTCTAATCTCTATTACGTTACTATATGTCTTCCGAATGATAGTCGAAACAGACACGAGCACAGGGCACCTGTCTGTTTGTTCCCCTATTGGAATGCAGCCTCAGAATAAAAAAATAGAGAGAGGAGTCGGGTGCTGCCCTGAAAATAGGCTCTACAACCTTTTTGCAGCATCATATATTGATTAGGAACGATAGCTCTAATGTAAAGAAGGTGAGACGATGAGAAAAAATCACAGTCCATCGAACGCTGGAAAGGTTCCTGAAGATAAGGAGCGGGATTATCATGCTTCCAGAAATCCGCACAAAAATGTCACAGCCATGGATGATGTTCTAAAGTCCATGTTTAAACTGGGGGACCATCTTGAAGTCTTCTTCCGAGATCAAGTGCTCGGAGGGGGAGGTACCTATATAACAGCGTTCCACAACGTTCTCGTCTGGGTGGATCGTAGGGGACATATCAATGTAACCAATGTAAGCGGACCTGTCAGTGTAAGGAAAATCAAAAGGGACAGAAAAAAACGGGGGATATCCAAAAAGCAGGCTGATCCATGTTCCATGCGGAAGGACAAGGGGAACCACACTTGTGAGAAAAAGGACACCGAACGCCGGGATGAAGAGCTTTTGAACTTCGTCAAAATTGAGCAGGAACAATCAGAAGCCGGCCTGTCCTCTGATACGTACAAGAACGAATACACATAGAAGTGGTCATCTATCTATCAACGTATATCCTGTCCGGCATCCGAAACAGAAAATCTATCAAGGGCTAATAGGAAAACATTCTCAAATTGAGCGATATGCCTGTACGCATTCCATGACTCAGCATAGAAATAGAGTAAACAGTGAAAAGGAGGGAAATGATATGTATAAAGATAAAGAAAAAGATAAAGGCCAAAGCATGGCTGGGTTCCTTAACAAGATTTTGTCCATGGGTGATAAAATTGAAGTTCTATCCGGTGATGAAGAGCTGGATGAAGGTTCCTACGTATATGCGGACGATCACTTCTTAGTATGGGCTGATGATAACGGCCACATCAACACAACGAACCTTGATAATGTTACGGTTCGTAAAATCTAATTGAACGGAAAAAAGACTGGGATGGATCCAGTCTTTTTTTATAGAAAATAAAGTAGAAAGCACTCGATGCTATAAAAGAGTATCGAGTGCTTTTTTACTTATTTGGCTTTCTTCCAGGCTTGATAGACATCCGGCCTGAGTGTTTTTACATGTTTCATGAATTCTCCGGAGAGATCAAACTTCTTCATACCCTTCATCAGCTTCGTTGGATAAGGGGCGTTCGATGTGAAGGCACGTTTGTGGTCAATCACTTTAAAATCGCCGGAGGTATCCATCAGCATGTGGCGGACCTCTGTATCCCAGCGGCTAAACCCTAACCGCTTGAACTCTTCCAACACAAACAGGATTTTTTCCGTCATTTCTTCATCGATGTATCCATGACGCTTCATATGCCGGGCAAGAGAGATGCCCTGAACAAACTCCATGACAATATAATGCTCTCCATATTCATAAAGGCGGGGCATAATGGTCGAGGTCTGTCCGATTTTCATCGCTTCCAGTTCGCGCTGCCATGTTTCCTCTTTAAAGAAGTATTTGACGACTTTGTCGTCGGCGACCTTGTAAATCTCCCCATCTTTTCCATCGCCGATCATCTCATAGGGGGCCAGGTCCTTTTTGGTGATTTTCCCATTAAATAGATTCTCCATAGGATCATTCCTTTTTATTATAGACTTTGATGCTTCTATTAGTTTATGGAGGTTGTTTTCGTCTCGTAACCGGACCAAGTGCTGAAATTTGGGATGACGTAGAGGAGAAGTGGCTGGGGGATCATGACATTTGCCAAATGGCTGATCTTATGATTTAATAAGATTACACAATTTAAAGCGTAATCGTTACGCTTTAAATTGTTGGGGCATCCTCTTTAACAGGAGATTCCCAAAAAAAAAATTTAATGTAAATTAAATAGTAATGATTACACTTTTGGATAGACGAGCATTTCTATAAAAGATTGGAGATATAAAACATGGCGAAAGCATCAAAGATAGCAAAAGAGAAAAAGAGACAGGCGATGGTAGCGAAATACGCGGATTTGCGGAAAGAGTTGAAAGAGAAGGGCGACTATGAAGCCCTTCGAAAGCTGCCGCGTGATTCTTCCCCTACACGTTTGAAAGGCCGCTGCGAAATAACCGGCCGGCCCCGGGGGTATATGAGAAAGTTCAATATGTCCCGTATTGCTTTCAGAGACTACGCTCACAAAGGCCAGATCCCTGGTGTGAAAAAAGCCAGCTGGTAAAGGAAGATGCATGGTTTTCTCCCGTTTTATTGAAGCGGAAGAAACCATGCGTTTTTTTATGTCCGAATAAAGTATGGACGCATCATTTCATAGTCCTCATGCTCTAAAATATGGCAGTGCCACACAAATAAACCAGGGTAGGGGCCAAAGCGCATCATAATCCTTGTTACTTCTCCGGGACGGGATCGAACGGTATCCTTCCAGCCTCTTTCATTCAAATCCGGAGCGGCACGCGGTCCTGTAAGGATGATCTTTCCTTCCTGTTTAAAAACATCCACATCGAAAGGCTGGCGGTCAAGGATTTGGAAACGGACCAAGTGAAGGTGGATCGGGTGGATCGCTTCTGTTTCATTGACGATGCTCCACACTTCCGTCTGTCCGAGCTTTGGAACTTCAGTAACGGGATCCGACCATAAGTGGTCATCCAACAGGTGAATATTCCGTCCGTATGAATCTTTCCGCATGTTCAGTTTCAGTGATCGGGTTCTGTCCACGTGTGTAAACTTTGGAACAGGAGCGAGCCATCCAGGGATGGAGCTGTGATCACCGCATGACAGCTTCTCGTTGACTCGGAACTGCATAATCGTTCCAGTCGTTTCAGGATCCGCTTTTTCACCCTTGGTTTCGAAATCGTTCTCCAAAATAATGGTTTTTCCATAACAAGTGGAGAAATCAATGATCACATCCGCTCTTTCGGCAGGTGCTAATACGAGAGCGGGGACGCGGACCGGGGTCTCAAGGAGTCCCTGGTCTGTGCCGATTTGGATGAAAGGTGCTCCGTTGGAAAGGGAAAAGCGGTAGATCCGGGCATTGGATCCGTTCAGAACCCGGAATCTGTATTTTCTAGGTTCGACATTTAAATAGGGCCAGACTTTCCCATTCACTAAAATGGTGTCTCCGTAAAAATCAGGGATGACCGAGGGAGTGGGCGCCGTTTGAGGCTGGGCTGGCCTTGATGGATAGAAAAGGCTGCCATCCGCCCGGAACGAACGGTCCTGGATGATCAATGGGAGATCGAAGGGACCGCAGGGAAGGTTCAATCGGGCTTCATTTTCATCATGGACGATATACATGCCTGAAAGACCAGCGTAAATGTTGAGACGGGTAATCCCCATGGCATGGTCGTGGTACCAAAGGTTGGCTGCGTCTTGATGATTGGGGTAGGTGTACATTCGATGAGAAAAGTAAGGGCCTGCTTTTTTAAAGTGACGGGTGAACCATGCTTCAGGGTAGCCATCACTGGTATCCGGCGTCACTCCTCCATGCAGGTGTACGACTGTCCGTACTTCCGGCTGGCTTTTTTCTGCCCCATGAACCGTCGTATCAATCGGGAGAAAATGACGCTCAGGAAGCTCATTTTTCCATAAGACGTGGATCGGCTGATGCTTCCAGACGTGAAATGTCGGGCCTGGATACTGCCCGTTGTAGCCCCACACTTTTGTAGGAGGGAGGTCTCGGTGCAGTTTCTGGAATGTTTGCTTCATTGTCACTGAAAAATAGGGGACACCGTGAAGACAGCCTGCCGGACGCATGGTTTTCATGATGGGAAGGGGATCGACGAACTTTTTTAACATACGAATCGCTCCTATGCGTTGCTTGGTTATTCTAGTTTATTGAACGAGGAAGAGAATTACGCCTCATGTTCAGACAGCGCCTTTCCATTCATCCATGTATCCCAAATTGATAAAATGTATGACTACTGATAACATTATGGGAAAATGAACAAAAATGAGGGGACGTATATGCCAAGGGTATCGAAGCGGCAGAAACTGCTGGAAGCAGCGGCAATGATTGTGAAGGAGCAGGGAAGCGATGCATTGACATTGGATGCCGTTGCAAAAAAAGCGGAAGTCAGCAAGGGCGGGCTTTTGTATCACTTTTCAACAAAGGAAGCTCTAGTGAAAGCGCTTGTCCAGCACATGAATGACATCTACAAAGAGAACGTGGAAAGTTTTGTGGACGAAGAAGATGATGAAGTCGGAAAGTGGGCACGGGCATTCATTAAAGTGCTCCACGACAAAAGTATAGAAAACCAGACGATCAGTGGAGGGATGCTGGCCGCTCAAGGCATCAATCCTCAACTCATGAAGCCTTTACAGGAGACCTATGCTGACTGGCAGTATCATATGGAACATGATGGACTCGATCCTGTCGATGCCACCATTCTGCGTCTTGCTGTAGACGGATTATGGCTGTCTGAAATTTTCGGCCTCGGTGTTTTACCCCAGACGCTTCGAGAGCAGGTGCTTGAACGGTTGGAAGAACAAAGCCGGCCTAAATAAAAATCACCAGATCCCAACAAGGGACTGGTGATTTTTTTATGCGTACGTTTTTTGTTTGTTATCGCGTTCCTGAAATACTTGTCGAGCCTGTGTCAGCGCATTGATTACAGAGGGGAATCCAACATAAGGAATCAACTGCATCATCGCTTCTACAATTTCTTTTTCCGTAAGCCCTGCGTTAAGGGCGGTATTGATATGAAGTTCGAGCTGGGGGAGACTTCCGCTTCCTTGAGTGACAAGACTGGATAAGACTGTAAGTGCGCGCCCTTTCTTATCCAGGTGATCCCGGTTGTAAATATCCCCGTAAGCAAACTCAATGATATATTTTCCGAGATCCGGGGAGATATCTTCCAACGCTTTCATCAGTTCAAAGTGATTGGTTCCTTTTTCTTCGTCTGTATATTCTCTTAAAATCTCCAATCCTTGTTCATATCGTGATTTCATCGGTTCGTAATCCCTCCTTTTAAGATGCCTTTTTGTTTTCTTTTTCTTCCGCTGCCCGGTCCTCGTTGACCATTTTGATGAAGGACCATCCAAGAATCGGCAGGATGACAAGCAGTGGGAAGCCTCCGACAATGCTGATGGTCTGTAGTGTCGTCAATCCACCCATATTCATGAAAATCATTGGAAGGATGGACAATGCCAGAGCCCAGAACAGGCGGTTCCATTTAAGTGGTTCTCCTTCGACCCGTTTTTGAACGACAGAAGCAATGACATACGAACCGGAATCATAGGTTGTCGACAAAAAGATCGTCGCCAGTAAAATAAACACAATGATTGCAAATGTGGCTAATGGAAGCTCGGTTAATGTTCCGATGATGGCTGCAGGTGCCCCTTCATTATTTAATGTTTCAATAACAGGGTATTGCCCACTCAGCTCCAGGTACATCGAGTAGTTTCCTAGAATCCCGAAAAAGAGAATCGTTCCCAGGCTTCCAAATAAGACCGTTCCAAAAGCGACCTGACGGATAGTCCGTCCTTTGGAAATCCGGGCGATGAACAAGCCGACGAATGGGGCATAAACGATCCACCACGCCCAATAGAATACCGTCCAGCCTTCCGGAAAACCGGTCCGTGTAAAGGAGGCCAGGTCGTTAAAGGGTTCCGACCACATGCTCATGAGGAAGAAGTTATCCATCATGCGGCCGAGGGCGGTGCCGGTTGTTTCTGTGATGAAGGTGGTCGGTCCAACGATGAAAATGAATAGGAGAAGTAGAAACGCCAGCCATAAGTTGATGTCACTTAATACCCGGATTCCTTTCTGCAGCCCGGAATAGGCACTGAGTCCGAAGATCAGTGTGCAAATCACTAGTACAACGGATTTCGTCATCATTGTATCAGGCAGGCCTACAAGATGATTCAGTCCGGATGAAATGATAGGAGCTGACAGAGCGAGACCGGTTCCGCCTCCACCAAGCAGTCCGAACATGAAGAGAATATCCACGAGTCGGCCGACCCATGTATCTGTATATTTTCCTAAAACGGGACGGCATGCTTCACTGATTTTGAATACATCGGTTTTTTTGACATAAAACATGTAGCCGATAGGAAGGGCTGGTATGGCAAACATTGCCCAGGCGATCGGTCCCCAGTGGAAAAACCCATAGGTCGATGCCCACTGGATCGCTTCGCTGGATCCAGCTTCAATTCCGAATGGGGGTCCCTGATAATAGTAGGCCCACTCAATGACACCCCAGTAAAGAATCCCTGTTCCAATTCCACTCGTGAACAGCATCGCTGCCCAGGAGCCGGTTTTGAATTCTGTTTTTGTATCCGCATCTCCCAGCTTGATATCACCATAGCGGCTCACTCCTATGAATAAGAGGAAGAGCAGCATGACTAAGCCTACGGATAAGAATAGGAAACCGAGCCTCTGGGTAACGATTTCGTTTGCAGCCAGGACGATTTCCTTTCCTTGTTCCGGAAAGATAAGAAGAGGCAGTGAAACGAACAACAGTAGTGCCAGGGCCCCTCCAAACGTTTTCCAATCCATGATTTGTTTTTTCATATAGAAATCCTCCTTAAGAAAAAGTCCGTTATGAATTTGATAATCCGATGTAAACTTTACAATCCGGACGGTTTTGTTTCAATGGATGGATAGGGCCGTATAAGGGAGAATGTCCGTACATATTCAAGGAATGGGGATCTGGGTCCGTTTATTTGATGTTTTTTATTTAGTGTGTGCTTTGATAATAGTTTTAAAAGTTTATAAAGAAATTTTTGTACGATTGAATCATTGGTACAGAAGGGATGGAAAGGGATTTTTGATCCCTGGTGGATAAGGGAATTCTTGAAAGAGATTTGAAACTAAACAGTCCGGATGGTATAGTTTCAACTGGATGATCAAACAAACCAATTCAAAGGAGGACCTTTGGAATGAAAAATAAAGTATTGTTAACTTCTGCGGTCACAGGAGCGGGAGATACGATGAAGAAAAACCCCCACGTCCCTGTGACACCGAAGGAAATTGCAGCATCTGCGATTGAATCAGCTAAAGCGGGAGCTACGGTTGCCCACGTACATGCCCGGGATCCGCAAACGGGAGGCATCAGTCATGATGTGGACCACTATCGTGAAATCGTCGACCGGATTCGTGAATCAGAAACGGATGTCATTATCAATATTACGTCCGGTGGAGGCGGGGATTTCATCCCGAGCTTGAGCACACCTGCCGCGGGCGGAGACGGTACAGATATCCAGACGCCGTCTGAGCGTCATGCGCCTGTCGGTGAACTGCTTCCTGAAATGTGTACGCTCGACTGCGGCAGCACGAACTTCGGAGACATGATTTATATGAGTCCGACAGAATGGCTTCGTGAACAGGCGGAATTGATCCAGGAGAGTGGTGTGAAGCCGGAACTGGAATGCTTTGATACCGGTCATATTCGTTTTGCCAATCAATTGGTGCAAGAAGGGTTAATCGACGGCGATCCGATGTACCAATTCTGTCTTGGGATTCCGTGGGGAGCGGCGGCTGATGCAGAAACGATGATGTATATGAAGAACCGTATTCCGGAGAATGCCCATTGGTCAGCGTTTGGAATCGGGCGTATGCAGATGCCGATGGCTTCTCAATCAGCGATGCTCGGTGGAAACGTCCGTGTCGGCCTGGAAGATAATATTTATCTTTCCAAAGGCGTTCCTGCAACGAATGAACAGCTGGTCGACAAGGCTGTAGGTATGCTCCGCGGCCTGGATCTTGAGCCGATGAGCCCGCAGGAAGCGCGTGAATATCTCAATCTAAGAAACCCACATGGAGGGAAATAATGTTGTCTATAAAACAAGCTGCCATTGTCGGAACAGGAGTTATCGGAAACGGCTGGATCGTTCGTATGCTTGCTCAAGGATATGATGTGATCGCAGCAGATCCAGCAGAAGGAGCAGAAGAACGGATGCGCCGGGCTGTTGAGCAGTCCTGGCCTTATGTGGAAGCACTCGGTCTTGCTGAGGGGGCTTCCAAAGATCGTTTAACATTCGTAAAAGATACAGAGGAAGCGGTGAAAAACGCGGACTTTATTCAAGAAAATGTGCCTGAAGTGGAGGAACTGAAGCAGTCTGTGCTGCAGACGATTGACAAACACGCCAAGCCGGATGCGATTATTGGTTCAAGTACGTCGGGCATTATGCCTTCTGAACTTCAAGAGAATCTACTGCATCCGGAACGATTTGTCGTGGCACACCCGTTCCATCCTGTGTATATCCTGCCTCTTGTAGAAGTAGTAGCAGGAAAACAGACGACAAGCGAGAATGTAGATAAAGCGAAGGCTTTTTATGAAAGCTTGAATATGAGCGTCCTGCTCGTCCGTCATGAAATTGAAGGTCATATTGCAGACCGCCTGATTGAAGCGATTTGGAGAGAGTCTCTTCATATCGTTAATGAAGGAATTGCGACAACGGAAGAAGTCGACAAAGCCTTCACCCACGGTGCGGGCATGCGCTATGCCCAGTACGGTCCATTCCTGACGTTCCACCTGGCGGGAGGCGAAGGTGGTATGCGTCACATGCTGAAGCAGTTCGGCCCAGCCTTGAAAAAGCCGTGGACGAAGCTTGAGGCACCGGAACTTACGGACGAATTGTATGACAAAGTCGTGTCCGGGTGTGAGCATCAGTCCAATGGCATGTCGATGTCTGAACTGGATCAGAACCGCAACGAATTTTTAGTGAAGCTGTATGATCTTGTACAGGAATACCGGCCGAAAGAACAGACCGCTGTCAAACGGTAAAGGAGGAGGATTTATGGAACAATCCTTTCATTATAAAGACCGCGTGCTGCCGGAGTGGGTGGACTATAACGGGCACATGAACGATGCTGAATACAACCGCGCCTTCAGCTTAGCGACAGATGCAATTATCGATTATATCGGACTGGACGAAACGGCGAGAGACAAATACGCGTATACGATCTTCACATTGGAAACGCATATCTGCTATCTGAAGGAAATGCATGAGGACGAGCCATTTGAAATCACCGCCCGTGTTCTGGACTATGATTCCAAACGTATTCATTTGTTTTTAACGATGAAGAATCAACATGGTGAAATAACTGCCACGCTTGAAGAAATGCTGATGGGTATGGATCAAAGGACAGGCCGCCCGTCTGCTTTTCCTGATGATGTGGAGCAGAAAATTCGTTCTGTCTCTCAGATGCATGCGGATCAGGAGCATCCGAAGCAGGCCGGTCGTACGATCGGTATTCGGAGGAAATGAATAAAGACCTGGTTATTTTTATAACCGGGTCTTTTTGTATGGACTGATTAAGAGTAGGGAGCACCCAACCTGCATTTTCTTCTTGCCAACGTTTTGAACCTGTGATTTAATATCAATAAACCATTAAATAGTAACGATTACTATTTAACTAGTGGACGGTTTAAGCATAAATGCGAATCAAAGGGTGGATCAAAAAAATTCACCCTTCAATAAATAGTAATCATTACTTTTTGTTCTTGGTGCTATTTATATATAAATTAAAGTCAGAAGATGGGGGGCTGTTGTTATTCAACATCAACACCAGCAGTCCTTGGGCATGAAAAAATCCAGCTGGTAAGATAAAGGAGCTTGAAGGTTATGTACAAATGGGTGATTATTGGCGGTGGTGTACAGGGGTGCTGCGTGGCGAGGCGGCTTCTTCAAGAGAAAGCAGGGAATGAAGATTTATTAATTATTGATCCATTTCCAGGACCTATGCACGTGTGGCAGACGTTAACGAAAAAGATCGGGATGTCTCATTTACGATCCCCCTCTGTCCATCACCTGGATATAGATCCTTATAGTCTGAGTAAATACTCCAAAGGACACGATTTTGCCCAGCCTTTCCGAGGGAAGTATGCCAGACCTCAATTGGATTTGTTTAATCGACACAGCCTGGATGTCATGGATGAAGTAAATCTCGAGGAAAGCTGGAAGCAGGGAACGGTCAATGGAATGACTAAAGGACACAATCATTGGAACATCTCTCTTGAGGGCGGGACTGAGGTCCAAAGTGAGAGGGTCGTCCTGGCTGTGGGGGTTAATCATATTCCCCATTATCCAGAGTGGGCAAATAAAAAGGAGATGCCTGTCAGCCATGTATTTGATATGCAGACCCCTGTGCCTGACGAAGGCCGTGTTATCGTTGTTGGAGGAGGCATGACGGCGGCTCATCTTGCTCATACGTTGTCGAACAAAAACGGTATCTCATCGGTTTCTTTAGTGAAGCGCCACCCATTCCGAGTGGAGGATTTTGACAGCGACCCTGGGTGGCTGGGTCCGAAGTTCTTAAAAGGCTATGAGAAACTGACCTGCTATGACCAACGCCGGCGGGTTATTCATCAGGCGAGGCATAGAGGCTCTATTACGAGAGAGCTGCATGTGCAGCTGAAACGGCAGATGCGCGCCTCCAGGCTGGACATTCATACAGGGGAAGTGGAGAAAGCGGTGACGGTGGAAAACGGCGTCGGCCTTCAATTAAAAGATGGAAAGCTTGTATCCGCTGACTCTATCGTTCTGGCTACCGGAGCGGAAACGTGCCTTCCGGGTAAGGCATGGATGGAGCCCCTCATTGAACAGGTCGGTCTGCCGTGCGCGCCCTGCGGGTTTCCTGTTGTTTCAACTACATTGGAATGGAAGAATGGGTTATATGTAGCAGGAGCTCTTGCAGAACTGGAAATCGGACCGGCAGCGAGAAATATAGCGGGTGCGAGAAAATCAGCGGAGCGGATTGTAACGTCTGCCTGATATAAAAAGTCACAGCCGTCAGAGGCTGTGACTTTTTGTTATCCGCCAAATTCTAAGTCTTCATAGACGTAGGGTTCCGGAGGTGTCTCAATTGGTTTGATCGCTTCCGGTTGAATGAGAGGAAGCTCCCATCGGTTCATCTGTACTTTTTCAAGCGTTCCTGTCACTTCCACCCATGTATCATTTTTGTACTGACCAAGGTCCTCCCCTTGAACAAGAATGCCGTAAATCCCTGCATCAGCTACACAGCAGCTGATTCCGAACCGCCCTACGACAATCTGGTCATCCGGGAACTTGTCATCCCGGAATACAAACCCATGGGTCGTCAGTTTTTTCCCCACGTAATCGTCCATGCCGTCTTCCATCAATGTAATTGTTCCGATGTAGTTGTCGGCAGTCATGTGAAGATGGTTCGTTTCCTGCAGCTCCTTAAATAACTCGGGATATCTTTTCTCAGGAGTCAGGATGGCCGCGTTTTCAACCTCTCCGCCTGTACCTTCCTGATTTAAACCCTCTCCTTCGCCAGTATCATTCATAGAAGAAGGATCATTCATATCGGACGGATCAGCGGCTGTGCGCATCTCATATTTGAATCCTTTATTGGAAGCTGCTGAACTTCCAATCACATGGTCGGAAAACATCATCCCGGTCATCACAGGGATAATGAATAATAAGTAAATAACAGTGGATCGGAGTCTGGATTTGGAGTAATCATGGTCGTGCCCGCATCCACAGTCATGATCCTGCTCTTCAAACCCACTTTTAAAGAATTGAATACTCCCGAGAACCCCCAATACGATTAAGGTGAAATACATGTAAGGCATCATGCGGGGAGCAATAAACTTTTGGATATCTCCTGAAATCATAAGCTTAATAAGAAATAATACAAATCCGAATAAAATGATGCTTCTCAAAAATTGATGGGAAGGTCGGTTCATGATCCTCCTCCTTTATATAAAGAATGCGTCATACCAAAGGCTCACGGCGTATACGACAACCGTTACGATCACTAAAAAGGCAAGAACAAACCTTTTTTTGAAATAAGCCAGCATTAAAATCGTGTTTTTTAAGTCGGTCATGGGTCCATAAACGAGAAAGGCAAGAATAGAGGTCGAAGAAAAGAGTCCTTTAAAAGAAGAAGCGACAAAGGCATCAGCCTCTGAGCACAAGGATAGAATGTAGGCAAGTCCCATCATCACCGCTGGTCCGGCCAGTGCTCCATTCCCAATATCCATTAATGTTTCCCGTGCAACATAAGTTTGAACAATTCCGGCGAATAAGGCTCCAATTATGAGAAACTTCCCCATATCGAAAAATTCATCACTGGCATGCTGGAACGTTTCGGCAATTTTACCTGACCGATCGTTGTCGTTGTCATGGGTATGCTGGTGCTTCGCGGCTTCTGTTGTTTTTTTATTCAGCTGCCAGCGATTGCCGAAAAATTGATAAATGACAGCCCCCACAAGCAAGGAAACGATGAAGGCCAGTCCCATTCTTGCCCAGGCAATACTGAGGTCGGTCTGAAAGGCATAAAACGTCGACAAAAAGACGATGGGATTAAGGACAGGGGCAGAGACAAGGATGACAATCCCTACATGAAGCGGCATCCCTTTTTGGATTAGTCTTCGTACAATCGGAACAATCGCGCATTCACATACCGGAAAGACAGCGCCAATGGCAACGGCAGGGAACAGAGCCAGATAAGGGTTGGCGGGTATGTATTTTTTAAGTGTTTCTTCTTTCAAAAATGTTTGAATTACTGCAGATATAAATACACCAAGAAGTACGAAGGGGATGGCTTCCAATACAATGCTGATGAACATCGTGTTTAAATCTAATAAAGAGGGTGGGATGGAAAACATGTTTTCAAAAGGAATGGTATCACCAAATAAAAAAAGAGCGAAAAAAATCACTAATAAAAAATAAATCATACTGGATGGCGGAGAATGATCCTGGTACAAATAAAGTCCTCCTTTACATTTCGGTTTATAAATCGTAATGATTTCGATTATACACATATACTATTAACCGGAATTTCATAGACTTTGTCAATACTAGATACAAGAAAAGTATATGATAGAAATATGAGGTTAATTCGTATTGATTACAATTTGATCAATAGAGATTGGGGGGATAACGGTAAACGAAGCACACATTCCAGCATGAAATCATGATCACATATTTTATTTTGTGAATCTCCGTAAATAAGAAATTGGACTACCGTAATTTGGTAAAATGAAAGGTGTAGAAAATGATTGGAGTGAGAGGGATTATGACCAAACAAAAATGGGGAATCCTATTTGTCGTGGCAAGCGCAGCCGCAATGATAATCAACTTGGTATACTTCAAGTCAGGAGACTATTATGATGTTATCCGGATCCTTTCCTACGCTGTGTTCATCATAGGGTCACTTATGATTCCCACCTATGCAAAAGCTGAAAAAAAGACGGATTCCTAATCAAAGGGAGTTCGTCTTTTTTTATTTATGTAACCGCATACAATCGTTCGTTCTCCATAAAGAACTAAACTTTTTATAAATGTTATAAACTTATTATAAACTTCAAAATAACAATCAATAGTAAATTTTTTCTAAGTATCGCCTATCCCAGGCGTGGGGCACATTCAGCGTATAGTGAATACTTTTGTAAACCTTTTCATTTTGAGGGTGATGTTTTAAAAGTCAGGATTCAGAGAAATGTATAGCTAAGATTTCACATTTACCTATTTATAGAAGTTCAAAGGCTGAAGGAGGGAGCAGAAGCTTTCAGGAGGTAATCGATATGGAATGCATTCCATATCATTCAAGCAACGGACTTTTATAGTCATCGAATTTAAGAGAGGATGTTCCAAGCAGATGAAACGAAGTCGGACGTATATTATATTCTTATCAGTCATTGCGGCATTGGGAGGGCTGCTGTTCGGCTATGATACAGCTGTTATTTCTGGTGCAGAACAATCTCTGGAAGTCTACTTCATAGATAGTTTAGGATTGAGTAAATTATTTCAAGGGTTGACGGTTTCCAGCGCGTTGATTGGCTGTATCGCAGGTGGGTTGATCAGCGGGATGCTGTCCGACCGGATTGGACGAAGGAATTCGCTGATCGTCGCAGCTGTATTGTTTTTCATTTCCGCACTCCTTTCCAGTTCACCGGAGTTTCTATTCTTTACTAAAGGTGAACCGACCATGGGTCTTTTCATTATGTTCAATATTTATAGAATTATTGGTGGTATCGGCGTAGGGCTTGCATCCGGACTGGGACCGTTATATATCAGTGAGACGGCTCCGGCGAAAATCCGAGGAAAATTGGTAACCTTATATAACCTGGCTATTATTTTCGGGATGCTGGTCGTATACATTATTAATTGGAGAATTGTCTCGGGACAAAGCATGAGCTGGATCAACGATATTGGGTGGAGGTATATGTTTGCTTCAGAAGCCATCCCGGCTCTGCTGTTCTTCGGACTGTTATTCCTCGTGCCAGAGACTCCGCGTTATCTGGTCATGAAAAATAAGGATAAAAAAGCGATGAATATCCTTGAGAAAGTGAATGGCTCGGAAAAGGCAGCCAAGGATATCTATAAAAATATCAGACAGGCTGTCGACAAGATGGATAAAACGAAAACGAGCATTTTCTCCTATGGGAAAATGGTCGTGTCGATAGGGCTGTTGCTCGCAATCGCTCAGCAATTTGTGGGTATTAATGTGATTCAATATTATGCACCGCGGATTTTCTCTAATATGGGCGCCTCTACGGACAGTTCCATGCTGCAGACAATCTTGATCGGGGTCGTGAATTTCATTTTTGTTCTGATCGCTCTTTTATTCGTTGAAAAGGTTGGACGAAAACGACTGCTTCTCATCGGTTCTGTCGGAATGGCGGTAGGGATGTTCGGGATTGCTGCTTTAGCTTTCGCCGGCTCGATGGGCGTTGGTGCGCTGATTTCCATCCTTGTCTTCGTAGCCTTCTATAACTTGTCTTTCGGTCCGCTTACATGGGTGCTCGCATCAGAACTGTTCCCGAATAAAATCCGTGGTCAGGTCATGGCATTGACTGTGGCGGTGAACTGGGGAAGTAACCTGCTCGTCTCAACGACGTTCCCGACGCTTCTTGAAATGGGAGCAGGTTTCACATACGGTCTCTACGGCCTGATGTGTGTGCTATCCTTTGCTTTCGTCTGGAAGCTTGTACCGGAAACGAAAGGGAAGACGCTCGAAGAAATCGAGCAGTACTGGCTCAGCAAGCAGAAGAAAAAACAAACCAAAGAAATCGGCGTGAAGAAGCTGAGCGGAAAAAAGGTATCCTGGTAATTTCATAGAAAAAAGGACGCTGAACAAACCTTGGAGGTCGGTTCAGCGTCCTTTTTTTGTGGGGGAAATCCTGTTTCTTCTATTACTGATACTGCGGAACTTGGAGTGTATGACGAACGGATGCTTGAGCAGCTGCCAGCCGGGCGGAAGGGACCCGGAAAGGTGAGCAGCTTACATAATCCATCCCCAGGTTAAAGCAGAACTGGATGGATGTCTTTTCGCCACCGTGTTCTCCGCAGATGCCGGTTTTTAAAGACGGCTTCGTCTGCCGGCCCAGCTTCACTCCGCTTTCTACCAATTTTCCGACGCCATCCTGATCCAGTGATACGAACGGATTTTGTGGAAGGACATCGTTTTCGACGTAATGGTGAAGGAATTTCCCTTCTGCGTCATCCCGGCTGAACCCGAATGTGGTCTGGGTCAAGTCGTTCGTTCCAAAGGAGAAAAAGTCGGCTTCTTGTGCGACCTGGTCGGCCGTTAACGCGGCTCTCGGAGTTTCAATCATTGTTCCGATCAAGAATTGAAATTTCTCTCCTTCCTGCTCTTCCACCTGCCGGCTGATGTTCAGGACGAGTCGGCGCATGTCTTTCAGTTCGTTGACGTGGCTTACTAAAGGAATCATGATTTCGGGGGTGACCGTGATTCCTTTTTTCATAACATTGGCCGCAGCTTGGAAGACGGCTCTGACCTGCATTTCATAGATTTCAGGGTGGATCATGCCAAGACGACAGCCGCGGTGGCCGAGCATTGGATTGGATTCCTCCAGAAGCCGCACTTTCCGCAGCATGTTTTTCTTCGTCTGCAGTTCCTCTGCATCAGGGTCCGTGCAGGAAAGTCTTGTGACATCTACGAGCAGCTCTTCCTTATCAGGGAGGAATTCGTGGAGCGGTGGATCCAACAAGCGGATCGTAATTGGATGTCCCTGCATCACTTCAAAGATTTTCTCGTAATCTTCCTGCTGCATCGGCAGCAGCTTATCCAATGCTTCTTTCCGTTCCATGTTCGTTTCAGACAAAATCATATCCTGCACCGTCGGCAGCCGGGAGGCATCCATGAACATGTGCTCGGTCCGGCACAACCCGATTCCGTCGGCCCCGAACTCCAAGGCTTTGGCAGCATCGACTGGATTGTCGGCGTTGGCCCGCACCCCCATCTGAGCTTCCTCGTCCGCCCATTGGAGGAGAAGCTGGAATTCATCGGATAGTTCGGGCTCAATCATTGGGATGGCCCCGTCGAAAATTTCACCAGTGCCTCCGTCGATCGTGATCAGATCGCCGTGCTTGATCGTTACAGATCCTGTGGTGAACTGTTCGGTTTCCAGATCAATCTTGATGGAATCACAGCCGCAGATGCATGCTTTCCCCATGCCTCTGGCGACAACGGCCGCATGACTTGTCATTCCGCCGCGGCTTGTGACGACAGCTTGTGCTGCTACAATTCCGTGAATATCATCCGGTGTCGTGTCCGGGCGGACGAGGATGACCTTCTTTCCTTTTCCGGCCAGTTCTTCGGCTTCATCCGCATCAAAAACGACCTGTCCGGAGGCAGCACCCGGGGAGGCCGGCAGTCCTGTAGCGATTTGAGGACGCCCGTGTCCTGGGTCAATGCGGTGGTGGAGGAGCTGGTGAAGCTGATCCGGATCTACGCGCAGCAGGGCCTCGCGGTTGTCCATAATCTGCTCCCGTACCATCTCAACGGCAATCCGGATGGCGGCTTGAGCTGTGCGTTTTCCTGTGCGGGTCTGCAGAATATATAGATTTCCGCGTTCCACCGTGAATTCGATATCCTGCATATCTTTATAGTGATTTTCTAACAGATTACACGTGTCCTCCAGCTGTTGATAGACCTCCGGCATGTCGTCTTCCAGGCTGGCGATGGGCTGAGGGGTACGGATGCCGGCAACGACGTCTTCACCCTGGGCATTTATCAGGTATTCTCCGTATAACTTCGCTTCGCCGGTGGACGGATTGCGGGTGAACGCTACACCTGTACCGGAATCTTCGCCCATGTTACCGAAAACCATACTCTGGACATTGACGGCTGTTCCGAGGTGGCCTGGGATTTGGTTAAGACGGCGGTATAAAACGGCACGCTGATTGTTCCAGGAATCAAAGACAGCCCGGATAGTGAAAAACAACTGTTCCTTCGGGTCCTCCGGGAATGTCCGGTCGGTCTGGGCGCTGACGATGGATTTAAAATCTTCGATGATGCCTTTCCAATCCTCTGCAGTGATTTGCGTATCGGATGTGTATCCATTTTCAGTCCGTGCGTTTTCGAGACGCTGCTCAAAATGATAGTGATCCACTTTTAACACAACATTACTGAACATTTGAATGAAGCGGCGGTAAGAGTCATAGGCGAAACGGGGGTTTCCGGTCAGTTCGGCCATCCCTTTGACCGTGTCATCATTCATGCCCAGGTTCAAAACGGTGTCCATCATCCCGGGCATTGAATGAACCGCGCCGGAACGGACAGACACGAGAAGGGGATTTGATGGACTGCCCAACTCCTTACCTGTGGTCTCCTCCAGTTTTTTCAGCGCATCAAGCACCTGTCCCTCGACTTCTTCAGGGAGCTGCTGGCCGGAGTCGTAGTAGGAGCGGCATGTATCCGTCGTGATTGTAAACCCGTAGGGCACTGGCAGACCGATCTTCGTCATTTCGGCCAAATTGGCTCCTTTTCCTCCCAGTAACTCTTTCCCTGCATGTTTAAGCTGATCGAACATGAAAACAAACGTCTTATCTATCACGCAAAACTCCCCCTCTTGTTATAGAGATCTAAAATAATATCAGCCGTTTCTTCGATGGCTTTATTAGACACATCGATAATTGGGCAGCCGATACGTTTCATAATATTTTGAGCGTATTCCAGTTCAGTCAGGATCCGGTTCAGAGACGCATAATTAGCAGGACCGGTAAGTCCGAGGTTTTTCAAGCGTTCTTTACGGATGTCGTTCAACTTCTCAGGAGTAATGATCAGGCCGATGCATTTGATTCCCGGAATTGAAAAAAGTTCTGGTGGTGGCGGAATCTCCGGAATCAGCGGGACATTGGCCGTTTTAATTTTCTTATTGGCTAAATACATCGATAGAGGAGTCTTGGATGTCCGGGAAACGCCGACGAGAACAAGGTCTGCCTGGTTCAGGCCTCTAGCTTCCTGCCCGTCATCGTATTTCACAGCGAATTCAATCGCTTCAATTCTCTTGAAGTAGTCTTCGTCCAGCTTTCTGATCTGTCCTGGTTCACAGGTGGGTTCCATTTGAAACTTTTGAGAAAACACACCCATGAGCGGATTCATCATATCTACAGCCGTAATTCCTTCTTCTTCCGCACGCTGGTCAAGATAATGTTTGAGAGTGGGCGTGACGATCGTATAGGCGATGATGGAAGGATTGTACTTGGCTAATGTGATGACATTATTCATTTCCTGCTGATTCTGCACATAGGAAAAATGTTTCATGATGATATCCTGCCCAGTAAATTGACTCATGACTGTCTTAATCATAAGATCGGCGGATTCCCCCGCGGAGTCAGAGACAATGTATACCGTTATTTGTTTAGTCACAAAACCTCTCCCTGCTTGGTTAATGGCCGCAGTATCCGTGGATGTAGGAGTTATTTCGCTGTTCTTTTCAGGATTGCGACTTAATATGACACACTAATGAGCATAATTAAGTTAATGTGTCATACTATTTATGAATAGTATGATATCACCATTCCTATGGAGTTACAATAGGAAGATTTTTAATAGAGATGTCTGATGGTTTTCATCATAGTAGGAAAAGGAGGAGAGTGTGTATACATAAAAAAAAGCCGGCCTTTGCAGCAGCAGACCGGCTTTTGTATGTTTTATTTTATCCATTTATCAATCAAATCCTGGTTTTCTTCCACCCATTTTTCAGCTCCATCAGCAGGTTCTTCGCTGTCTTCCACGTAAGTGATCAACTTGCCGATCTGCTGGTCATTCATTTTCCAGTTTTTCAGCCATCCGCTCACTTCCGGATAATCCTCATCAAATGCAAGTCGTGTCGCATGGTGGATTTTTTCAACACCGCCATACGTGTTTTTAGGATCTTCAAGGAACTTCAGATCATATTCGGAGAAAATCCAGTGGGGGCTCCATAGCGGAGCGACAATCGGTTCTTCTTCTTTCACGGCATTCCCGATTTCTGCGAGCATGGCAGATTCAGAGCTTGGCAGTAGTTCATAATTCAAATCATAGTCTTCAATCAACTGTTCCGTCACTTCCATCGTCCCTGCACCCGGTCCGAAGCCTGTAATCTGGCTGTTGAATAAGTCTTTATGTTCGTTCAGGTCCTCTACACTATTCACTTCTTCCATATAACTCGGAACAACGAGCCCAACTTTCGCATTGTCAAACCATGCAGCTTCAGAAAAGTTCACATCATCTTTATACTTTTCCAGGTAGTTCGCATCCTGGACGGGCAGCCAGATTTCAAGGCTTGCATCAAGGTCGCCGCTTTCCAATGCTTTCATTGTACTGCCCATGTTCAGGTTGTTGAGTTTAACTTGATAGCCCTCGTCCTCCAGAATCACCTTCCACATGTTGGTCACAGCAATATTTTCCGCCCAGTTGATCTGACCGATGGAAATCTCCTGATCACTGCTGTCCGTCGATTCTCCATCTGCACTTCCGCAAGCAGAAAGGAAGGCAATGAAGAGCATGGTGCCTAATAAACTTAATCCCTTTGTCCACATTTTCATGTTAAAAACTCCTCTTTTAAGTATTGTATATGAATTCCAATATACGCTTAATTAAATTTGTTAAGAATTTATTTAACAAAAAGACGAAACAAATGACCTCTTTGAAGAGAGGTATGTATAGGAGCAGGCAGTCTGAATTTCAACTGCCTGCTTTATTATTCTTTTTTATCCTTCGGGAGAAACTCGAAAATTTCCCCATTTCGAATACTATCAACCAAATCATTCAGCCAGTGGTAGTACGCTTTGGATTCCTCCAATTGATCATAGAACTGCTTGGCTTCCGCTACGATATCGGGGGTGCTTGCGGCATCTTTGATGACATTGATAAAGTCTTCCTGCGCTTCTTCAATAGCGTCGAGGTTCATTTTGACCTCCCGCTCCCACATCTGGCAGTAAAACGACATAAACGAGCGGAAGAAGTTTTTTTCAGCCGCATACGTATGCTTCCTGGACCCTCTGGTGAAGGTTTTTTTCACCATATCGATGTCCTGGAGCTTACGGACACTCGTACTCATGCTCGGTTTGCTCATCCCAAGTTCTGTACGCATTTCATCAAGGGTCATTTGATCCTTGAAGTACATCGTCGCATATAAGTTTGCTGCAGCCGGGGTCACCCCGTATAAATCCATCGTTTCGGCAATAGCACCGATCACTTTCCCTTTGGCTTCTTCTATTTTAAGTTTTGGTCCATCCGTTGATTCACTCATCGGGTCGCTCCTTCGTTCTAAAGTAAATCGTGTTAAATATTTATCAAATTTTCTTTATGAACTTCATGTTAACGGCTTCAGTTGAAATGTCAAATGCACTGGGACGCTCACATTTGTCCGAAAGTCTGTCCCTTCTATAGTTATAGACGTATTAGGGGAATTTTATCAATATTATTCTGGTGGAGTTTTGACACCTCAGAAGAACAATGTTAGCGTTAAGTTTGTTAAATAAATTTTTAATAAAGTTAACTTACTTCCGAAAATGGAGTGAATCAATATGAATCTAAAACAACAGCAATACATCAATGGAGAATGGGTGGATGCACAGTCCGGTAAGAAACGCAGCATCATCAATCCGTACAATCAGGAGGTCATTGCAGAGGTTCCGGAAGGGGATGAGAAGGATGCCCGCGCCGCAATCGCTGCAGCAAGAGAAGCGTTTGATGAAGGAGACTGGTCGTGGACGCCTGCTTCCGAGCGCGGAGAGCTGGTTACGAAAATTGGTCATCTTATAGAACGGGATCAAGAGGAACTGGCTTACCTCGAGTCACTGGATACAGGAAAGACGATGGAAGAGAGCCGCGGAGATATGGAGGATATTGCAGGAGTCTTCCGCTATTACGGAGAGCTTGCGGATAAAGAAGGTGGAGAATTGATCGATGCGCCTGTGAAGGATTCCATCAGCAAAGTCGTCCGCGAGCCCGTAGGAGTCTGCGGTCAGATTACGCCGTGGAATTATCCTCTTTTACAGGCGTCCTGGAAGCTTGCCCCGGCGCTTGCTGCTGGAAACACTCTCGTGATGAAGCCGAGTGAGATCACACCGCTGACCACAATCAAAGTATTTGAACTGATGGAAGAAGTGGGCATACCTGCCAGCGTCGTCAACCTTGTCCTGGGGTCAGGAGCAACGGTCGGTGCTGAGCTTTCCAGTCATGATGATGTAGATCTCATTTCCTTTACCGGCGGGATTGCCACAGGGAAGAAAATTATGCAGTCCGCCAGCGGCAACGTGAAAAACCTGGCTTTGGAGCTGGGCGGCAAGAATCCGAATATCATTTTTGCTGATGCTGATTTTGAAACAGCTGTCGACCAGGCTTTGAATGGGGTGTTTTTCCATGCCGGGCAGATCTGCTCAGCTGGTACGCGTTTAATTGTCGATGAAGCGATTCATGACGATTTTGTAAATGCGCTTGTCGAGCGGGTGAAAAACTTTAAGCTTGGAAGCGGTTTTGAACAAGATACTCAGATGGGGCCGCTCATCTCAGCTGAACACTTGTCTAAAGTTGAAGCTTACGTGGAAGCGGGCGTGAAAGAAGGAGCTTCCCTCGTTGTCGGAGGACGGCGTCCGGAAGATCCGGAACTTCAGCAGGGCTTTTTCTACCTGCCTACTATTTTCACAAATTGTACGACAGATATGACAGTCGTTCAGGAGGAAGGCTTCGGTCCTGTTATAACTGTAGAGAAATTCCGCAGTGAAAAAGAAGCGGTCACCCTTGCCAATGATTCGATTTACGGCCTTGCCGGCGGTGTCTGGACGATGGATATTGCAAAAGCAGAGCGCTGCGCGGCGAGAATGCGTATGGGAACGGTCTGGATCAACGATTTCAACCTTTATTTCCCTCACGCACCATGGGGAGGATTCAAGCAGTCCGGTATCGGGCGTGAACTGGGCAGACCAGGATTGGAAGAGTATACCGAAACGAAGCATATTTTCCATAACTTGAAGCCTGAACCCATCCACTGGTTTTGATCATACCTTTTAATTTTATAGAACAGATAGATAGAGGAGGAACAATCGATGAGTGAATACTATGATATTGTCATTGTCGGTGGAGGAAGTGCGGGATCTGTACTTGGAAACCGCCTCAGTGAAGACGGAAAGAAAAGTGTGTTGATTTTAGAGGCTGGACGCAGTGATTACTCCTGGGACCTTTTGATTCAAATGCCGGCAGCCCTGCCGTTCCCAGCGGGAAAGAGTTTGTATGACTGGAAGTATGAATCCGATCCTGAACCGCATATGAACGGCCGCCGCATCAAGCATGCGCGTGGAAAAGTGCTTGGAGGATCAAGTTCCATCAATGGGATGATTTATCAGCGTGGAAATCCGATGGACTATGAGCGCTGGGGAGCGGACGAAGGAATGGAGAAGTGGAACTTTGCCCATTGTCTTCCGTACTTCAAACGTCTGGAGAATGCTATTGGTTCCCCGGATGATGATCTTCGCGGGCATGATGGTCCCATTAAGCTGGAACGTGGTCCGGCTGAGAATCCATTGTTCCAGGCGTTCTTTAACTCCGGCGCCCAGGCTGGATACTCCCGTACACCGGACGTGAATGGTTTCCGTCAGGAGGGCTTTGGACCTTTTGACAAGCATGTCTATAAGGGGCAGCGGATGTCCGCCTCCCGTGCGTATCTTCACCCGGTATCCGATCGTGAAAATTTAACGATCAAAACCCGCGCATTTGTGAAACACATCAATTTCGAAGGAACAAAAGCCAAAGGATTGACGTATCAGCGGAATGGCAAAACCCATCAGGTGGAGGCCGGAGAAATTGTTTTGTCCGGTGGGGCGATCAATACTCCACAGCTTCTGCAGTTATCAGGAGTAGGGGAAGAAAAACACCTGCGCTCACTCGGAATTAAGCCGGTCGTTAACCTGCCGGGAGTGGGAGAGAATCTTCAGGATCACCTTGAAGTGTACGTGCAGCACGCGTGCCCTCAGCCCGTTTCCCAGCAGCCAAACTTGAACAAGGCCCGTATGCCTTGGATTGGCCTTCAGTGGATGATGGGTCGGACAGGCCCGGCAGCAACGAACCATTTTGAGGGCGGAGGGTTCGTCCGTTCCAATGATGAAGTGGAATATCCGAACCTGATGTTCCACTTCCTGCCGCTTGCCGTCCGTTACGATGGTCAGAAAGCACCGACAGATCACGGCTTCCAGGTACACATTGGACCAATGTATTCCGATGCCCGCGGCTCACTGAAAATCCGCTCGAAAGATCCAAAAGAACACCCGAGTATGGTGTACAACTACCTTTCTACGGAGCAGGACAAGCGGGAATGGGTGGAGGCGATCCGGGTTACCCGTAAGATCATGTCGCAGCCGGCAATGAAGCCTTACAATGCTGGAGAAATCTCCCCGGGCCCGACCGTTCAGACTGATGAAGAGATTCTCGAGTGGGTCAGGGAGGACGCGGAAACAGCGCTGCACCCGTCCTGTACGGCAAAAATGGGTCCTGAATCCGATCCAATGGCTGTTGTTGATCCAGACACGATGAAAGTACATGGACTGGAGAACCTTCGGGTTGTGGATGCTTCTGCGATGCCTTATGTGACCAACGGAAATATCCACGCTCCTGTATTGATGCTCGCAGAAAAAGCGGCGGATCTCATTCGTGGTCGTCAGCCTCTTGAACCGATCGATGCTGACTTTTACCGTCACGGTGTTCATGCGCCGGATGCGGGAACGGTTTCTAAATAATTTGTAAGATTCATACTATCTTCGGACCTCCGGAACCTCTTCCCGTTACTTTTCCGGAAAGTGAAGAAAAAGTTTCGACCGCCAGGCAGCAGCTCCCTTGAATGTTTTTTTGTTCTAAACCAATCCCTTCGGCACATAATGAATGCCGAAGGGGTTTTTTATATGGAAGCTTTTCCTTAACTCAATATTTACTTTCTATTTAATTTGAGTTATCATATTCTCATTAACTTATAAGTATATACTTATATAACTATTTCGGGGGGGTATGGTTACTCAAAAATCTTGTAAGGGATATGGGATGGAGAGGTCATGATGATTCCTTTTTATTCTCTGTTGTTTTTATGGTCTATTCTGATTGGAGGTTATTGGCTGCTGCGCTTCGCAGAAAGGCCTGTACGGTCGAAGTATATGGAGGATCTGTGGCGTCCATGGAAGTATAAAGAAAAGGAAAGAGGGTAATTTTATGTTGCAAATATAAGCATATACTTATACACTGATGGTTGAGGTGATGTTATGGAAAAGACCATAATAACGTTGGAAGAAGCTGCAAAAACGCTGAAGCTTCTTGGAGATAAAACCCGTTTGACAATTGTTGGACTGTTGAAGGATGGGGAGTGCTGTGTCTGCGAATTTGTAGACGTCCTGGAAATGAGTCAGCCTTCTGTCAGTCAGCATCTAAGGAAACTCAGGGATGCGGGCTTGGTGAAGGAGCAGAGGAAAGGTCAGTGGATCTTTTATTCCTTGAACACCCGTCATGAGACATACCCGATTATTGAGGAAGTCTTGAATCAAATACCTGATCAAAAAGAAAAGTTAATCGCATTGGAGAAAGCCGGTAAACGCATCCAGTGTGACTAGTAGGAGGATTGTTTGGATTTGGCATGGATAGCAACGATTATATTTATACTTACCCTGATCTTTGTCATCTGGCAGCCTAAAAATCTGGGGATTGGATGGTCCGCCTGTGCGGGTGCCATACTTGCTCTGATTTTTGATGTCGTTGATTTTCAGGATGTTCTCGCTGTGACGGATATCGTCTGGAACGCCACTCTCGCGTTCGTGGCGATTATCATCATTTCGCTGATTTTGGATGAGATCGGATTTTTCGAATGGGCGGCGCTGCATATGGCCCGTGCTGCTAAAGGAAATGGCCGGCGCATGTTTATTTATGTCACCCTGCTTGGTGCAGTTGTGGCTGCTTTGTTTGCCAACGACGGGGCGGCGTTGATTTTGACGCCGATTGTTCTGGCGATGGTACGAAACTTGAACTTTAAGGAAGCGATGGTTCTTCCGTTTATTATGGCGAGTGGATTTATTGCAGATACGACTTCACTGCCGCTGATTGTCAGTAAC
The DNA here is from genome assembly GCF_947311855.1 of Halobacillus sp. Cin3. NCBI lineage: Bacteria > Bacillati > Bacillota > Bacilli > Caryophanales > Bacillaceae > Halobacillus > Halobacillus sp. Cin3. The sequence goes on from NZ_CAMZMV010000004.1 coordinate 58,491, forward strand.
CTCGTCAACATTGTTTCTGCGGACTTTTTCGACATCGGATTTATTGAATACGCATCCCGTATGGTTGTACCGAACTTGTTTTCCTTAGCGGCCAGTATCCTCGTTTTATTCTTGTTTTTCAGAAAGAGTATCCCGGGGCAGTATGATCTGGCTCAGCTGAAGAAGCCGGTGGATGCGATCCAGGATCATAAAATGTTCCGCTTATCGTGGGCCGTTCTGGCGGTTCTGTTAGTCGGGTACTTCGCGAGTGAACCGCTCGGTATTCCAGTATCGATTATTGCCGGCATTGTGGCCATCTTCTTCTTAATGATGGCGCGCAGAAGTGCGGCTGTAAAAACGGGAGAAGTCATCAAAGGAGCCCCGTGGGCCATCGTCTTCTTCTCGGTTGGGATGTATGTCGTTGTCTACGGTTTGCGTAACGCCGGATTGACGGACGTACTGGCTGATGTGATTCAGGCCACAGCAGACCAAGGGTTGTTTGTCGGTACCGTATCGATGGGATTCATTGCGGCTATCCTGTCGTCCATTATGAATAACATGCCGACAGTCATGATTGATGCCCTGGCGATTGCCGAGACGAATACCACGGGAACCATGAGAGAAGCCTTGATTTATGCCAACGTCATCGGTTCCGACCTTGGACCGAAGATTACGCCGATCGGCTCCCTGGCCACCTTATTATGGCTTCATGTCCTTTCGACAAAAGGTGTGAAAATTTCCTGGGGCTATTACTTTAAGATAGGGATCGTCCTTACCGTTCCTACCTTATTTATTACATTAGTCGGTCTTTATGTATGGCTGCTCATCTTATAACAACTATTCAAAAAGGAGAAATGCTTTATGTCTAACAAACCAGTCATTTACTTTCTATGCACAGGAAATTCCTGCCGCAGTCAAATGGCCGAAGGGTTCGGAAAAGAATACCTGGGAGAGGAATTTGATGTCCGCTCAGCTGGTATCGAAGCCCATGGCTTAAACCCGAACGCTGTAAAAGCGATGAATGAAGTGGGTATTGATATCAGTGGTCAAGAGTCTGAAATCATTGATAACGATGTTCTTAATAATGCGGCTTATGCGATTACCCTCTGCGGAGATGCCAATGATAAGTGCCCGATGACGCCTCCACACGTCACACGTTTCCACTGGGGCTTCGATGATCCAGCGAAAGCGGAAGGGACAGAGGAAGAAAAATGGGCGGTATTCCAACGTGTCCGTGACGAGATTGCCGACCGCATTAAGACATTTGCCGAAGAGAAGAAATAAGAATGAGAAAAGCCGGGACTTGATCAAGTCCCGGCTTCTTTTTATCCGTTTCTTTTGTTCAGATACCGATCGATAACGGCGAGGGCTTCCTGCGGGCCGCCGCAGTGATCAAAGCTTTTCTTAATCTTTCGGATTCCCTCCAGATAGGCTTCATCGTTCACGACTTGGTCCACACCTCGATGCAGCGCTTCTTTCGACACTTCGTTCGGGAAAATCGGATAACCGGCGTGAAGCTCCGCAAGTCTCGCTGCCACCATAGGCTGATCTTTATCCCGGGGAAGGACAACCATCGGGACTTCCTTGTCAATGGCCTCATTTACGCTGTTCATGCCGCCGTGGGTTAAAAAGACATCGGTGTATTCCAGTACCTCAAGCTGAGGAACGTAGGACCGGATGATGAAGTTTTCCGGAGCCGCATTGATTTTGTTGAAGTCGGTAAACGATCCGGCCGCAATGACTACTTTCCCTTTAAAATTATCAAAGGCGTCGATACACAGGTTGAAAAACTCCTCTACTTGATCAAGGACGGTCCCCATTGAGATGTACAGGACTTTTTCATTCTTCAATTCTTGTAGAGGGAAATCGTGGGCGCCCTTCCGCTCGGGGAAACTTGGGCCGATAAAGTAATTTTCCTCACCAAACTCCTCTAAACGGGGCTGGAAATAGGCGCTTGTGTAGACCATCGTCTGCTCTCCTTGATTATGCATGAATTGCAGCATGGACGATGGTGCCACTCCGAATTCCTGATTCATCGTTTCCATCAATTGTTTGTTCCTGTCGCTGTACTCCAGTGTATACGTGTGGTCCGGATGAAGAGGAAGACGTTTGCGGTAATCTTCAGGAATCAGGAAAGAGGCGGATGATGAGAAGCCAGGAATCTGCAGGTAGTCCCTGACGAGTTCGCCCGCTCCGAAAGAATCATAGTAAACAAAATCAAAGGAAATCTCTTCGGCAAGCTGCTTCGTTATCGATAAAATATCGAGAGACGTCTGCAGCATGATGTTGATGAAGGATTGAATCCCTTCTTTTGAAGAAGGATCAACACCGCCGATGAGCAGGTGATCCTCATGTAGATAGACGTGAGCCCCTACACCTTCAAGGCGGGATTTATATTTTTCAGTAGTTATGTAGTGGACGTTGTCCCCACGATCAGCAAAGGCCTTCGCAACACCGAGGCTCGGGTTTACGTGACCTTCTGCGGGAACGTTGATCATTAGGATATCAGCCATTTTTCGTCACCTCTTTATAAAATGTGAGTCAACACTCACGTTTCATAATAAAGGGACGTAAAGCTTGGGGAAACCATCTTGTTTATAAATGGGAGAAAAGAGGGAGAGGTGGAAGAAGAGTGAAAATGATTCTTTTTATCAGTGTGGTGGAAAAAAAGAGCAGCCGTGAAGGCCGCTGTGAATGGAGAGACCGTCACACTTCTTTTGCTTCAAATGTACGGCAGTCGGTTTCTTCCTGAGAGGAAGCGGTACGTCCGGATTCGCTTACGATGGAGATAGCAGGGGCTCCGCATTTCTCTCCACCTTCATTATGGATACAGTTGTTCACTTCACATAGAACTTCTAAAGCCATTCAGGTTCACCTCCCTGTATGATATCATTCTATACCTTCAGTGATTCATGACTACGCAACAGCTTGTCCATAATAGATCTATATGATAGAAAACGACCTCTATGACAGATGAGGTCGTTTTCTCAGCATCATAATTGATAGAAGCTCTTCGTCAGGTTTGTTTGGCGAGGAAGGCTTCCATAAGCGTATGGAACCTTTCATGATGTTCCCAGAACATCATGTGGCCCCCAAGGACATCGACAGCTGCTTGGGGAGCGAGTTTGTTTAAGTAAGGACGGGCAGTGCTGCTCCAGTGCTCAGCCACAACATACAGCGTTGGAATCTGTTGACTTCCTGATGCTGCTTCTTCACGATAATCCGAAAAAAGACCGGATGAAAAAAGGTTGGCTGCAATGTAATAGGGTGTCGTGAGCGACTGCTCCACCAGCCATGACAGCTCCTCCTCCGTTAAATCTCTCTGAACCATCACACTGTTCGCATAGGCGGAAATGAAATCCCGCTGTCCCTTGGGATTTCGGAGATAATTCGTGTAAGCCGCTGCCATATCGTCTAGCTTTCCTTCCACCCAGTCCTGATTCTCATTGTGGGATAAGGATTTTGGCGGCATATCAATAAGAACCTGCCCTTTCATGTCATCCGTCCCGAACTGGCGGATGTATTCCCACACTGTAAGACAACCGAATGACCATCCTATCAGGATAGGGTTTTCGATTTTCAGCGCTTGGAGAACTTTTTGTAAATCGGCTCCATGGGTGGCATAGTCGTTGCCGTGAACCGTCATGGTTGATCGTCCGTGACTTCTTGGGTCGATGACAATGGTCCGGTGGGTTTTGCAAAAGTGATCCACCTGCCGGGAGAAAACCTCTGTCGTAAAAGTAAATCCCGGTATGAAAACGAGGACATCTCCCGATCCGTGATCTTCTACGTACAATTCTACACCTGGCTCCACTTCAATATACGTTTTCATGCTCCACCTCCGAAGGTTGTTATCTCATTCTATTCATATCCACCGATTCCCATTTACTTAATCCGGAATACTAAAAAACGCCAGGCAGAACGCCTGTCGTTTTTAGATTATAGCAAGAAGAAAACAACAAGCTGTAGATACAGCTGGACCATCAGATAAAAGACGATGGCGTATTTGTAGTTGAACATCAGTCCGTTTTTGACAATGCTTAATTTATTCACAGAGCTTAAGATAATCGACGGGAGGATCAGCGGTGATACCATGATGGAAATCACGCTTCCTGATGTGATGCCGAGAACGACAATTTCCGGCGGGTATGGAAGTTCCACCCCTTGAAGAATCCCGGATACAAGAACGATGACCGTCAACGGTCCCAGACCGATGAATCCGAGGATGATAACAACAAATGGCAGCACCCAGAGGAAGTTCAGGAACGGTACAGCATCTGTAATATAAAACAGTCCATCGATAATGTATTCTCCATATCCTGACTGGTTGACCGCATTGATTAAAAAGCCGGCCGCCAACAGAATGGAAAACTGCTGGGCTTTATTAGGGATGCTTTCCTTCAGGTATACTTTTCCGTTTTCTACAATAGCCCCCGTCCGACCGCGGATGATGAAGTAAAGGATGACCCAGGCGGTAATGACGATCGGAATAATCAACAGCAGATCGACAGCCCATACAGCGTTCAGGATGAAAATTGATCCGAACAACGTCACAAATAATACAGCAAACTCGACAGCATCTTTGTTGCCCCGGGTGTCCTGTTTTTTCTGCTCGGCAATTTCAGCAAGCTGCTCCTGAATACCTGCGGTCAAATCCACTCCGTAGTGCCGCTCCTGATATTTTGAAAAGAGAACAGACAGAAGGATGCCGGCAAAGGATATAAAGAACCCCTGCAAAATTGATAAACCGAGTGATGCACCGAGAGCATCGACGGCGAAAATGAAACTTGGAATGCTGACGACCCACATCGTCGTTAAGCTGAAGGCCCGCAGCAGGGCGGTCCCTTTATAGTTTTCCCATGCTTCGCCTTTCTGTTTGCTGAGAAAATCGTTGATCATCCCGTATACCATCGGAATCGATCCGAACAACAGGAAGTAGGAGATGATCTGGGTGATGACCATCATTCCGAAATAAAATTTCCTGCTCGTATTCAAAAGCCTCTGGGCAAAGTTGATGACCGATTCGATGTACGGCTTTTCCTCAAGCACCCAGCTGATCGCAGGGACGATCAGAAGGAGCGCAATCAATCCACTCATCACGGTAAAGCCCTCCACCACGCCCTGAGTGAGAGAGGTACCCGCAATGAGGTGGACAATCAGGGCAATGATTAACAGGAGTAATGAAATCCATGCCTGTTTTACCGGAAGCAGAACATACCCGATGATAAAGGCGGCCAGACCAAACAATGACATAGCGGTGGACAAGGGCTCTCCGCCAGCAAAGGAAACGATAAAATAGATAAGGACATAAAGGCTGATAAATAAAGTGTAGCCTCGTTTGGCCATTGCTTTCATGTTGGATGCTCCAATCTCTTGCTTTGTATTGACTCACATATCGTATCATATGGCGCCTCAATTATCTTAGGATGTGCACAGAAGCATGGGGTTCTACCTTTTTCTTTAGTATGATAAATAGGAAGGAATACGTATACATGAGGGGGAACGTAAGATGAGACGCGTCATTATCGATACAGATACAGCCGGCGACGATACCATCGCTTTATTGACCACGCTGCATCATTTCAAGGTGGAGGGGGTAACCATTACCGGGGGAAATGTGGCTTTCAATCAGGAAGTTGAAAATGCGCTTTATACGATTCAGGTCGCAGCCCTGGAGGAGAAAGTGCCGGTATACAAAGGTTTGGAGCGTCCGTTGAATGCAGTGGGTATGACGGCTCACCGTACCGTTGAAGACGTTCATGGAAAGGATGGCATGGGCGGTGCTTTTTTTGACTCAGCCACCCAGCGTCCGGAAACGACACATGCTGTAGATTTTATTATTGAAACGATCAGGAAGAATCCTGGGGAAATTGAACTGCTGGCTATCGCTCCACTAACTAACATTGCGATGGCTTTTCAAAAAGATCCCGGCATTATTCCGTTGATTGCGCATGTGTATATCATGGGAGGAACGAATAACTCGCTCGGCAATATTACAGCTGCGGCTGAATACAATTTCTGGGTCGATCCAGAGGCTGCTAATATTGTCCTCCAGTCTGGCGTTCCTGTCACGATGGTCGGATGGGATATGTGTGTCGCTTATTCGGTGATGGATGAGGAGGACCATCGGGAAATCGAAGATCTGAATACCACCGGTTCACGATTTTTCACAGCGGTCAACAAGGTGGTAAGACAGTTCAATAAAGAAGTACACCGTCTGCCCGGAACCACCCATCCGGATACACTGCTTACCGCTATAGCTGCGGATGAATCCATCATGACTGAATCTCATTCCTATTACGTCGAAGTCGAGACTCAGGGGAGGCTGACCCGCGGGTACAGCATGGTGGACATTAATAACAGGAGTGGATGTCAACCCAATGTGCGCGTCTGTGAAGCGGTGGACCGTGAAAAATACAAGCAGACGCTCATCCGCGTTTTATCTTCTATTGAATAGGTGGATTTCTATTTTTATGAAAAAGACGAGTAAAAACTTTACGTCTTGGTAATGAAACATAGAGAAGGAATTTATAGGCTGGCTTTCATTTGGTAGGTCCTCATTCTCCATGTATAGTAGATGTATAAAGAAGAATCGTAAAGGAGTGATGGATATGAAGACCATCGGCATTGATCTTGGCGGCACCAACCTGCGCGCAGGTGTCGTAGATGAGAAAGGAAGCATCCTTGTTGAAAAAAGTATCCGCACCGAAACGGATAAAGAGCCGGCGTACGTGATTCAACAGATGAACGATATGATCAAGGAACTGATGGACGGGCATGATATTTCTTCCATTGGGATCGGATCTCCAGGTCCTCTCAATCCTCATGAAGGGAGAATCCTCAGTCCTCCGAACCTGCCGGGATGGGAGGACGTTCCCCTTGTCGATGAGGTGCAGGCAGCGGTCGATGTTCCGGTCCACCTCGACAATGATGCTAACGCTGCTGCGCTTGCCGAAGCAGCATTCGGTGCAGGACGGGGCCATGCGTCCAGTTTCTACATAACGATCAGCACGGGAATTGGCGGCGGCTATGTCCTCGACGGGAAAATCGTGCAAGGTGCCCAGGGGTATGCCGGAGAAATCGGCAACATGATCTTAAAGCCGGACGGCCCAAGCTGGTCCAATCTGAATGCTGGTTCCTTCGAAGCCCTTGCTTCTGGTACGTCTATCGGGAGAGAAGGAAAAGCGCGTCTTGGTGTAGACGGCGGTGCGGAAGAGGTTTTCCGGAAGGTGAAGGAAGGGCACGAAGCAGCAGCCCTCATCGTTGATGATACGATTACGTATTTAGCTATGGGCATTGCAAACCTCACTCACATTGTAAATCCGTCTGTGTTTGTTCTGGGGGGAGGAGTAATGGAGGCGGAGGATTTGCTGCTTGTCCCTCTGAGGGAACGTTTGAATGATTACTTGTATCCGCAATTGAGAAATCAAGTGAAGCTTGAACCGGCTGAGCTCGGCACGAAAGCAGGATTGATAGGTGCAGCACTGCTCGGTCGTACAGAAGCGCTTTAAAAATCATCAGGTGTGGAATATTATAGTCGTGAGCAGCTAATATCAGGAGGGATGAAAAATGAAAGAGGTCATTGTCGTCTGTGAAGCTGGAATTACAACAAGTCTCCTTGTGAAAAAGCTTCAGGAACTAAAAGAAGAAGAAAATATGGACATTACGATTACATCCAAGAATACAGAAGAAGGGCTGGAGTTCGTTCGGGCAGAATCAGTTGATGCTGTACTACTTGGACCACAGATTCACCATAAGGCTGATGATTATGAGAAAGCGACTAGTGCCCGTGTCCTGAAAATTTCTGTGCGGGATTACAACAATATGAATGCCTACAGCATTTTTGAACAAATGAATGAGGCGCTTTGATAATGGATGTGGACGTATCCGCATTCATGCCGTTAATCACTGAATCCGCTCAGGCGAAAAATCATGCGTTTGAAGCATTGAAGTTTGCAAAAATAAAAGATGAAGAAGGGTATGAGCGGAAGTTGAAGGAAGCCCGCTCCTTCTTGATCGGTGCCCATAAAAGGCAGACGGACCTTCTAAGTCTGAATGCACGAGAAGAAGAAACACCGATAACCATTTACCTTATCCACGCGATGGATCATGTATCAAACGCTCAGATGGTTTTTGATCTGGTTCAGGAACTGGCTGATATCCACCTAAATAAAACAGGCATCTGATAATATTATCAGATGCCTGTTTTTTATAAGTCTCCCGTCAAAAACTGAGCTTTCCCGCCGCCAAAGCTCCAATCTTCGTCTCCATTTACGGAGATGGAGATCATTAAGTCCTCAGATGTAATGCCGAATTGTTCATCAAGAGCATGGGCCAGGTTTTCATAAAAAGAGGTCACCTGTTCCTCTGTCCGCTTTCTTGAAATCATATGGATCAGTAGAAATTTTTCGGATCGTGTAAAACCGAGACCTGTATCCTGCATGATCATCTGGTATGGTTTATGTTCGTGCACCACTTGATAGCGGTCTCTTTCTGGTACTTCAAAAGCATCAACCATCACTTTATGGGTAACGTCCAGCAGGTCCTTCACTTCCTGCTCTGTTCTTCCTTCATACATATGAAATTTCAATAATGGCACAAAGACCCTCTCCTTTATACGGTAATCAGTGTTTTATTCGCTTTTTGCACCTCTTCGGCATAGGAAGAATCTACATGGCTGTCGGTAACGATGGTGTTCACGCCCTGCAGGTTACAGTAGGTGAACAACGAGCTTTTTCCGAATTTCGTAGAATCTATCAGCAGATACACCTCATTGGCTCGTTCACAGACCTCTTTTTTTATCCGGTTTTCCAGAAGGTCTGAATTGGAGGCTCCGTTATTGATGGAAAATGCTGTTGCGGACATAAATGCCTTATTGATGTTGAATTTAGTAATTGTCTGTTCATCAGTAATTCCCGTGAAGGATTTTGTTGAGCGTTTGTACGTTTCCCCGATGATCATAACGTTCACATTAGGGAAAATGACTGCTTTATTGATGACTTCCAGACTGTTCGTGATCAGAGTGAACTCAATGTCTGATGGCAGTTCATCTAATATGAAATGGGTGGTCGTCCCGGAATCGATGTAGACGATGTCGTGCTGCTCGATATACTGGGAGCAGTAGCGGCCGATCCTTTTCTTCTCGGCAAGCCGGTTGATATTTCTTACTTCATACGTGGTCGTTGTGGAAGTGTTTTTATTGTAGACAACGCCCCCGTATACCTTTTTTATTTTTCCCGCTTTTGTCAGTTCATTGATATCACGGCGGATCGTATTGAGAGAAACATCAAAGTAGTCCTTTAACTCTTCTAAAGACGCCTCCTGTTTCTGTTCTAAGTATTCTTCGATTTGATTGATTCTTTTTACTTTCATCCAATCACCTCCCCCTTTTGTTTGTTCTGATAGGTGTTATTCCACGTCTAGTGTATCATGTTTTGTTTCTTTTATACATCTATTTTGGATAAGTTACTCAAAAAATAACCAAAATATAATTAACACTTGACTAATTTTGCGAATATTTATAGAATTGAACCAGAAGTTATCCAAAGTATTTGAAAACGATTACCAAGGAGGAGAGCAAATGGCAGAAGTAACAACAGTAAAAACTTTGAAGAACTACATTAACGGTGAATGGGTGGAAAGTGAGAGTACGGAAACCCTTGATGTGTATAACCCGGCGACAAAAGAAGTGATGGCAAAAGCACCACTTTCCACACGCAGCGAACTGGATGAAGCCGCAAGAGTGGCTCAGGAAGCTTTTGAGGATTGGAAGGAGACAGCCGTACCGAAACGCGCACGGATCTTATTTAAGTTCCAGCAGCTGTTGATCGATAACAAACAGGAACTGGCTGAAATCATTACAAAGGAAAATGGTAAAAGCTTGAAGGAGTCCCTGGGTGAAGTTCAGCGCGGTATTGAGAATGTGGAATTTGCTGCCGGAGCTCCTACATTAATGATGGGCGATTCCCTGCCATCCATCGCGACAGATATTGAAGGAACGAATTATCGTTATCCGGTCGGCGTAGTGGGAGGCATCACACCGTTCAACTTCCCGATGATGGTTCCTTGCTGGATGTTCCCGATGGCCATCGCAACAGGTAATACTTTCGTTTTGAAGCCATCAGAAAAAACACCGCTGCTGATTGAGAAAATCGTTGAGCTTCTCCAAGAAGCCGGACTTCCAAAAGGCGTATTCAATGTTGTAAATGGTGCTCATGATGTCGTAAACGGCATTTTAGAAAACGAACATATTAAAGCGGTTTCATTTGTCGGCTCCAAACCGGTTGGCGAATATGTCTATAAAAAAGGAACGGATAACCTGAAACGCGTTCAGGCGCTGACAGGTGCGAAGAATCACACGATCGTATTAAATGATGCCAATGTCGACCAGGCGGTTAAAGAAGTTATCGGAGCCGCTTTCGGTTCTGCCGGGGAGCGCTGCATGGCAGCTGCTGTCATTGCAGTCGAAGAGGGCATTTACGATACATTTATCAAGAAATTAAAAACAGAAGCTGAAAATATTCAAATGGGGAATGGCCTTGATGATGGTGTCTTCCTGGGACCTGTCATCCGCGAGGAAAACAAGGAACGTACTCTTGAATATATCAATCAGGGAGAAGAAGAAGGTGCGAAACTTGCATTGGACGGCCGCACTCGGTGCTCGGATGATGGCTACTTCGTCGGTCCGACAATCTTTGAAGATGTCACTACAGATATGAAGATTTGGAAGGATGAAATTTTTGCTCCAGTTCTTTCTGTCATGAAGGTGAAAAACTTGAAAGACGGCATCCGCACAGCCAACCAATCTGAATTTGCCAACGGTGCCTGCCTGTTCAGTGATAGCGCTTCAAGCATCCGCTATTTCCGTGAAAACATTGATGCCGGAATGCTCGGGATCAACCTTGGTGTACCAGCGCCGATGGCGATTTTCCCGTTCTCGGGATGGAAGTCTTCTTTCTTCGGATCTCTGCATGCCAATGGTAAAGACGGCGTCGAGTTTTATACGCGTAAAAAAGTCGTGACCGCGCGTCACCTGAAACCTCAATTCGAAGGGGAGGAGTAAGCAATGGCCGACCTGTTGTATAAACGTAGAGAATTGAAGTTATCTGAAGGCGTTACGTTAATTCAGGACTTGAACAAGGAAGCGACAGGTCTTGAATACGTACAGTTTAAGGTCATTGAAATGGAGGAGGGCGCACGTTATGCAGAAACGCTGGAAAGCACCGAGTTGTGCGCCGTCGTCCTGACGGGGAATGTGGATGTAACCGTTGAGGAAGAAGTCTACAGCAAACTTGGTACACGCGAAAACGTTTTTGAGAAGAAGCCGACGGACAGCGTTTATGTCCCATCTTCGAAAAGCTTCCATGTTGAGGCTAATCAGCCGGCAAAGCTTGCGTTATGTTACTCCAACTCCACGAAAATGAAGGACACGAAGGTGATTCGGGCAGCTGATAACGATATTGAACACCGAGGCCAGTACTCCAATAAGCGTCTGGTTCATAACATTCTTCCGGACTACGTGGATATCCCGGAAAGTCTGCTCGTCGTTGAAGTCTATACGGACAGTGGAAACTTTTCCAGCTATCCTCCGCACAAACACGATCAGGATAACCTCCCCGAAGAGTCTTTCTTAGAGGAAACCTATTACCATGAAATTGATCCTGAGCAGGGTTTTGTCTTCCAGCGGGTCTATACCGATGACCGCACTCTCGATGAAACGATGGCTGTCGAACACCAGGACTGCGTGTCCGTTCCGAAAGGGTACCACCCTGTAGGTGTTCCTGATGGTTATGACTTATATTATTTGAACGTTATGGCTGGACCGAAACGGAAATGGAAGTTTCATAACGATAAAGACCACGAATGGATATTGGAGAGGGATTGATTATGAAGAAACTAGATATTATCACGTTCGGAAGAGCAGCCGTTGATTTGAATGCCGTTGAGTATAATATGCCGATGGAAGAAACAATGACCTTCAAGAAGTATGTCGGAGGGTCACCGGCGAACATTGCGATTGGTACATCGAAGCTCGGTTTAAAGGCCGGCATGATCGCTAAAGTTTCGGATGATCAGCACGGAAATTTTGTTATTGATTATATGAACAAAGTCGGCGTAGAAACGTCTTCGATAAAAAAAGATACCGAAGGCCGTAAAATCGGTCTTACGTTTACAGAAATCAAGAGTCCTGAAGAGTGCAGCATCCTTATGTACCGCGATCAGGCAGCTGATCTGTACTTGAGTGTTGATGATTTTAATGAGGATTATATCAAGAGCGCGGAAACCCTTCTCATCTCGGGAACGGCACTCAGTCAGTCTCCGTCCAGGGAAGCGGCTCTTCATGCCATGGATATTGCGAAAAAGAACGGGGTGGAAGTGATCTTTGAATTGGATTACCGCCCTTATACGTGGAAAAGTGAGGCGGAAACATCCGTCTATATGAGTCTTGCTGCCCGCTCCGCAGATATCGTTATTGGAACGCGTGACGAATTCAACGTTCTGGAGAATTCCGAGGGGAACTCTGATGAAGAATCTGTGCAGGAGTTGTTCAACTATTCTCCTCATCTCGTCGTCGTCAAGCACGGAGTCAAGGGCTCCAAAGCCTTTACGAGAGACGGGGAAGTCATTGAAGGAGATATTTATAAGACACAGGTATTGAAGACCTTCGGCGCCGGGGATTCCTTCGCTTCCGGTTTCATTTATGCTTTGAAAAAGGAGAAAGGCATTCAGGAAGCGCTGAAATACGGAAGCGCTGCGGCATCCATCGTTGTTTCCAAACACAGCTCCTCTGATGCTATGCCGACAGTTGAAGAGATTGAACAGTTGATTCATAGTCAGGAAGGGTGAAACGAGCATGACAGAGAAAGTGAAACTTACAACCTCACAGGCACTCGTGAAATTCTTAAATAACCAATACATCCACTTCGACGGAGAAGAAATACCTTTCGTTGAAGGGGTGTTCAATATATTTGGTCACGGAAATGTTTTGGGCATCGGCCAGGCTCTTCAGGAGGATCCGGGTCATTTGAACGTGATCCAGGGAAAAAATGAGCAGGGCATGGCGCATGCGGCCGCTGCGTTTTCCAAGGAGCATTTCAGAAGAAAGATTTATGCGGTGACATCATCCGTAGGTCCTGGTTCCGCCAACTTAGTAACAGCCAGTGCGACCGCCCTTGCGAATAACCTTCCTGTTTTATTTCTTCCGGGCGATACGTTCGCAAGCCGTCAGCCTGATCCCGTGCTGCAGCAGATTGAGCAGCTGCACAGCCACAGCATCACGACCAACGATGCCCTGAAGCCCGTATCCCGCTACTGGGATAGAATTGAGCGTCCGGAACAGCTGATGTCTGCTTTACTCCGAGCGTTTGAAGTTCTGACAAATCCGGAAACCGCCGGGCCTGTTACATTATCGATCGCCCAGGATGTCGAAGGGGAGACGTTTGAATACGAAAAATCCTTCTTTAAAAAGCGGGTCCATTACGTCGACCGTATCCTTCCATCCGAAGCTGCACTCCAGCGTGCGGTGGACGAAATTCAGAAAGCTGAAAAGCCCCTGATCGTCGTAGGTGGTGGAGCGAAATACTCCCTTGCAGGTGAGGCGATTGCTGCTTTCTCCGAAAAGTATGGAGTGGCTCTTGCGGAAACACAGGCAGGAAAGTCAACTGTTTCCTCAGAGCACCGCTTCAACATGGGAGGACTTGGCGTAACCGGGACGCTGGCAGCCAACAAAGCGGCTAAAGAATCCGATTTGATTATCGGAATCGGAACGCGCTACACCGACTTTACGTCGTCTTCAAAAACCGCCTTCAATTTTAACGAATCTACGTTCATTAATATCAACGTCAGCCGGATGCAGACGTATAAAATGGATGCCCATCAGCTTGTCGGCGATGCGAAAGCGACTGTAGAAAAACTCGACCGTATGCTTGAAGGCTATGAGAGTGGGTTTGCCGGTCAGCTTGAGCAGTATAAAAAGGAATGGAAAGAGGAACGTCAGCGTCTGGCAGGCATTCAAGTACAGCTAGAAGATAACAGCTATCAGCCAGAAATTCAGGACGATTTCGGGCGTGACAAGCTTAAATCCTATGCGGAAGCGTTGAATACCACATATGCCCAGACTTCGGCATTGATCAAGGTTAATGAACTTGTCGATCCGTCCAGCTATGTCGTTACATCCGCAGGTTCGCTGCCGGGAGATATGCACCGTTTGTGGAATCCGTCCATAGCGAATACGTATCACGTGGAGTACGGCTATTCAGCGATGGGATATGAAATTGCCGGCAGTCTTGGTGTGAAACTGGCGCATCCAGATAAAGAGGTTTACAGCTTTGTCGGAGATGGCAGCTTCTTGATGCTGCATACGGAAATGGTGACGGCACTCCAGTACGGACAGAAATTGAACATTGTGTTGTTTGATAACTCCGGATATGGCTGTATCAACAACCTGCAGATGGGGCACGGAAGTGACAGCTACTGCACCGAGTTCACGAAGTCCGATGGAAGCGTGCTTGCTGTTGACTATGCCAAAGTAGCTGAAGGATATGGTTTTGATAAATTTACAGTTTCCAATGAAGCAGAGCTGGAAGAAGCCGTGAAGAAATCCAAGGAAACCGACAATTCTACACTCATTCACATCCGCGTGCTGCCTAAAACAATGACGGATGGGTATGAGAGTTTCTGGAATGTCGGTATATCTGAACACTCCACCAATGCACGGGTGAATGAAAAAGCCGAAGAAGTTGTCGGTATCCGGACAAACGCACGACAATATTAAAGGGAAAAGAGGGAGTGCATGTGAATCCCATTAAGATAGGCGTCGCTGGATTAGGCCGTCTCGGCTTGATCCATGCCGACAACATATACCACACGAAACATGTGGAGTTAACGGCTGTATCCAACCTTGATGAGCAGGTGAACAAAGAAGTTCAGGAGAAGTACAGCATACCTTACTCGTATACGAGCTATGAAGCGATGATCGAGAATGATGAACTGGATGCTGTTTGCATTGTCACTCCATCCGGTTTTCATACAAATCATATTCAAAAGGCGCTGGACCGTGGTCTGCACGTCTTCTGTGAGAAGCCGATCGGGTTGAATACCGAGGATATTAAGAAAGTGATCCAGACAATCGAGGAAAGCGACCGCGTGTTTCATTTAGGCTTTATGCGCAGATATGATGAGGATTATGTGTTTGCTAAGCAGATGATTGACCGCGGGGAAATTGGAGACATTTCTATCATCCGCTCTTATGGGATTGATCCTATTGCTGGTTTGGACAGCTTTGTGGAATTTGCTAAACAAAGTCCGAGTGGCGGCATTTATCTGGATATGAGTGTTCACGATATTGATGTAATCCGTTGGTTTACAGAAGCTGAAGTGAAAAAGGTTTGGGCGACAGGGAACAACAAAGCGGCTCCTGAACTCAATGCATTGAACGAAGTGGAAATAGGTACGGCTACGCTTCAGCTGGACAATGATGTAACCGCTTTTTTAGTGGCGGGTAGAACAGCAAGCCACGGATATCATGTGGAAACTGAAGTCATTGGAACAAAAGGGATGATCAGGATTGCAGCTACGCCGGATAAAAATAAAGTGACCGTATTTAACGAACACGGGACGGTCCGCCCGACATCACAGAACTTTCCTGAACGCTTCAAAGAAGCCTATATCAATGAAATAAAAGAATTTGTTGACTGTATCCGTGATGAAAGACAGCCTTCAGTAACAGCTCTCGACGGCCTGCGCGGGACAGAAGTGGCTGCAGCCTGTCAGCACTCGTTTGAAAAGGATGAACTCGTAGAAATAACATACTGAGGAGGGTGGAAGATGGACAATCAAATCAAATTAGGCTGTGCACCTATTGCCTGGACCAACGATGATATGCCGGAGCTTGGAGAGACCAACTCATTTGAGCAGTGTATCAGTGAAATGGCACTTGCTGGATATAAGGGGACGGAAATTGGTAACAAATACCCTCGGGATCCTGAAGTGTTGAAGTCTTATTTAGAAATCCGGGGTCTTGAAGTAGCCAGTGCCTGGTTCAGTGCCTTTTTAACGACGCAGCCGTTGGAAGAAGTAAAGAAGGCCTTCATTGAACATCGTGACTTTCTCCACGCCATGGGTGCTGAAGTCATCGTCGTATCTGAGCAGGGAAACAGCATTCAAGGTCAGAAGACGGTACCGCTTTTTGAACAAAAACCTGTTTTCAATGAGAAAGAATGGAAGCGTTTTATTGATGGGTTGGAGGAGCTTGGTGACCTGGCAGCGGAGAAAGGCATGTCGATCGTTTACCACCATCACATGGGAACGGGGGTGCAGACGACAGAGGAAATCGACCGGCTAATGGTATCTACGGATCCGGCTAAGGTCAGCCTGTTGTTTGATACCGGCCACCTCGTTTTTTCAGGAGAAGATCCTCTTGAAATTCTTGAGAGATATTTTGACCGCATTAAACATGTCCACTTCAAAGATGTTCGGAGAGATATCGCTGCAGAAGTACAAAGGGAACAAGACAGCTTTCTGACAGGAGTGAAAAAGGGGGCTTTTACTGTCCCTGGTGATGGAATGATCGATTTCGCCCCCATCATGAATTATCTGGCCCGCCATCAGTACACCGGATGGATCGTTGTGGAAGCGGAACAGGACCCGGATGTATGCAATGCTTTTGAATATGCATTGAAAGCAAAAAAGCACATTGACGCCTTGCTGCATAAGGAGGAGGTTAGGTGAACTGGTTTGCCATTGTCAGTTTTGTTGCGATTCTTTTGGCCATCTACTTATATGCGTTTTATAAAAGCCGCAGTGTAGATAAAAAGGATTCTGAAGGATACTTCCTGGGGGGGCGATCCCTCATGGGCACGACAGTCGGAATGTCGATTATCATGACCAATCTGTCTACCGAACACCTCGTTGGACAGAACGGCCAGAGTTACATAGCCGGTGTGGAAGTGATGGCCTGGGAAGTGACAGCCTCCGTAGCGATCGTGATGTGTGCGTGGGTTTTTCTGCCGCGCTACTTCAAATATGGAGTCAATACGATTTCAGATTTTATTGAAGTCCGCTATGACACGATGACCAAGCGTATTGTCTCTATTCTATTCATGTTTACATACACGGTCAGTTTCATGCCGGTGGTTTTATACTCAGGTTCATTAATTTTTAACGATTTATTTAATGTAGAACAGCATCTAGGCGTAAGTTCAATGACTGCCGTCGTTATTATTGCTTCTCTTATTGGGATTATTGGTGTTCTCTATTTATTTGTCGGGGGTCTTTCCCTTGTCGCTCACAGTGACTCCTTATATGGTGTTGGTCTGGTATTTGGAGGACTTGCAATTACGGTATTGGGGTTCATTGCTCTTGGAGACAGCAGTTTCCTTAACGGCCTGGATCATTTTGTGTCACAATCTTCTGATAAGTTAAATGCCTGGGGGGATTTGGATTCAGCGATTGTCCCTTGGCCGACGCTGTTTTTTGGAATGTTCTTTAACAACTTATACTTCTGGTGTACCAATCAGATGATTGTCCAGAAAGCCCTGGCTGCTAAGGATCTGAAAGAAGCGCAGAAAGGGACCATGCTCGTCGGCTTTTTCAAAATCTGCGGGATTTTCTTTCTCGTCATTCCTGGGATCATCGCTTATAACCTGTTTGGCGGCGAGATGCAGATGGATCTTGCTTATCCGTCACTTGTCAATGAGGTGTTGCCGGGCTGGGCGTTTGGAATTTTCGGTGCGGTCGTGTTTGGTGCAATTATGAGCTCGTTTATTGGTGCATTGAATGCAACCGTAACTTTGTTCAGTCTTGATTTTTATAAGCCAGTCATTAACAAGAAAGCGACTAACCGTGACATTGCAAAAATGGGTCGGATTTTGACTGTAGCTGTCGGAGTGGTCGTGATTGCGATTGCACCATTGATTTCCTTATTTCCACAAGGGTTGTTTGCGGTCATCCAGGAATTCAATGGCTTATATAACATGCCGCTGCTGGCCATTATCCTTGTCGGGTTTTTCTCGAAAAAAACATCTGCTCTCGGGGCTAAAGTTACATTTATTTTCCACGTCATTACCTACAGTTTATCAAAGGTGTTTTTAACAGAAATTCATTATCTGTATGTGTGGAGTGTACTATTTATTCTTGATATCACGATTCTTTATATAATGAGTCGGACGAAGCCGGATAAGGAAGACTTCGAGTTCGATAAGTATCAAAGTAAAGTGGACCTCACACCATGGAAGCATTCGAAGCTGATCGGAACGTTGATTCTGATCGTTGTAGTCGGGATGTACATCGTCTTTTCACCACTTGTTCTGGCATCTTAATTTAAAAGGGGGAGCCTACTATGAAAAAAGTAACAGTCGGTATTATCGGTGCGGGCCGTATCGGAAAACTGCATATCGATAATCTAAAGAGAAACCCACATGTCCGTTTGAAAAAAGTCTCTGATCTTTTCTCTGATCAGCTGAAGGACTGGTTTGAAACGAGCGGAGTGGAGGAAATCACGGCGGATTACTATGATATTTTTCAAGATCAGGAGATTGACGCGGTTTTTATCTGTTCTCCAACAAGTACACATGCGGACCTGATTAAACTGGGGGCTCAGCATAACAAACATATTTTCTGTGAAAAGCCTGTGAGTTTCAGTGACCAGGAAACTCTGGAAGCGTATGATCAAGTCCGGAAGGCGGGCGTTCAATTTCAAGTCGGGTTCAACCGCCGCTTTGACAGCAACTTCGCTGAGATGAAGGCACGTATCAAGCGCAGCGATATTGGTGATGTCCATGTTCTTAAAATCACGTCCAGGGACCCGAACCCGCCGCACCTTGATTATATTGCATCTTCCGGCGGTTTGTTCATGGATATGACTATTCACGATTTTGATATGGCCAGACACCTTGTTGGGGAAGAAGTGGTGGAGGTTTACGCTAAAGGCGGAAACCTTGTCGACCCGGCTATCGGTGAAAAAGGGGATATTGATACAGCTATTGTGACATTGACCTTTGCGAATGGCGCTTTAGGTGTTATTGATAACAGCAGGGAAGCGGTATACGGCTATGATCAGCGGATTGAAATCTTCGGGAACGGCGGCGCTTTAGT
This sequence comes from Halobacillus sp. Cin3, assembly GCF_947311855.1. Lineage (NCBI taxonomy): Bacteria > Bacillati > Bacillota > Bacilli > Caryophanales > Bacillaceae > Halobacillus > Halobacillus sp. Cin3. Next base: position 77,562 of record NZ_CAMZMV010000004.1, read on the forward strand.
TGCGGACAATCAGACGTCGACGAATTTAAAGTATTACAATGCTGGTACAGTAGAGTCCGATAAGCCACTGCCATTCTTTTTGGAAAGGTATAATGATTCGTTCATACATGAAACGGAACAGTTTATAGAAAGTATTCTCCAGGACCGTCCGACAGGCGTTCAATTTGAGGACGGTATCATGGCCCAGCGCATCGCAAGGGCAGCGCAGGAATCCTATGAGACAGGAAAACCAGTGCAAGTCAATTATGAAATTGGGCGTTCCTATGTATAACGTCTTAGATGATGCTTTAGAAAACAATTACGCTGTCCCCCAATTCAATATGAACGGCTGGATCTGGCTGGAGGCCATCCTGAAAACGGCAGAAGCCTGCCGCGCTCCAGTTATTGTAGGGACGACAGATAAAATCGTCGATCAAATAGGAGGATTCCGTCTGCTGTCTGAATCCTTTTCGATTATGAAAGAAGAAATCGGGCTGACGGTTCCGGCTGTTCTTCATCTTGATCATGGGCAGACCGTTGAGCGCTGCATGGCAGCCGTTGATGCCGGCTACGATTCTGTCATGTATGACGGCTCTAAAATCTCTATTGAAGAAAATATAGAAAATACAAGAAAGGTAGTGGCCTACGCTCATAAGCATGGAGTTACCGTTGAAGCGGAAGTCGGCAGTGTCGGAGGTACAGAAGATGGCATTTACAGTGATCTATTGTATGCCGATTTGAATGAATGCCGTACATTGATAGAGGAAACGGGCGTCGACAGCCTTGCGCCGGCACTAGGTTCTGTGCACGGAAAGTACAAAGGCGAACCAAATCTTGGATTTAAGGAAATGGCTGCTCTTCGTGAATCCACCCCTGTGCCTTTCGTCCTTCACGGAGCCTCGGGTATCAGTAATGAAGATCTGAGCAGGGCCATCAGCTATGGCCATGCGAAAATTAACTACAATACCGAGTTGAATATTGCCTGGTCACAGGCGACGCGTCGAATATTGGAAGGCAATGCAGATCTTTATGCCCCGATGGAAATCTTGAAGCCTGGAAAAGAAGCCCTGAAGGAAACAGTGGCCACCGTCCTCAGGCGGACAGGTGCTTACCACCAGGTGAAATAACTTAGAGATTGTGTTCTAAAAGGGGAAGGCTGTCGAGAGAATTATCGACAGCCTTATTTTTGTTGATGAGAGATCTTGTGAAATATTGGACTGGTTTATTGACCCGCTCCCGGCAAGCATCCACCGAAAAGCAGAATGCCACCTTTTTTTATTTCCATGATCCATCGATCTTCTCTTGCTTTCCAGCCTGTCTCATAGTACTCTTGTGATCTATTGAAGGGAGTGGAAGACCATGGAAAAGGTGGTCATCTTAGCCGAAAAACCCTCGCAGGCAAAAGCCTATGCCGAGGCCTTTACCGTGCAAAATAAAACGAAAACCCATATACAATTAAAACCTGACCATACGTTCCCGGATGGAGCGGTCATTACGTGGGGGGTCGGCCATTTAGTTGAGCTGAAGGAGCCCCACGATTATAAGCCCGAATGGAAAAAGTGGAAGCTGGATCAGCTGCCGATCGTTCCGGACCGGTACCTTGAAAAAGTTTCCAAAGGGAAATGGGATCAGTTCCAAGCCGTCAAAAAACTGTTCCAAAGCGCTGATGTGATCATCAATGCTGCGGACGTCGACCGGGAAGGCTCTAACATTTTCTACAGCATCCTCCGCCTGACGGGTGTGAAAAACAAGCCTGTCAAAAGACTTTGGATCAACTCCCTCGAGCGGGATGAAGTGCGCAAAGGATTTCAAAACCTGCAGGCCAATGATAAGGATCTACGGATGTTTGAAGAAGCCAAAGCCCGCCAGATCAGTGACTGGCTGGTCGGTATCAACGCCAGTCGTCTGTTTACTCTGCTGCTGCAGAAAAAGGGTTTTGGCAGCTACCTGTCGATTGGACGCGTCCAGTCCCCGACCGTGTATTTGATCTACCAGCGTCATAAGGAAATTGAAAGCTTTGTCTCTGAGCCCTTTTACCAGATTGAAGGTCAGTTCCAGGCGGAGAAAGGCTCTTATAAAGGGCTGGCTAAAATCAAGGAAAAGGATAAGGCAAAAGTACAAGCCTTGATGGATGAGTACGGTTTAAAGGAGAATGAACTGCTGTCTGGTGTTGTGGAAAATGTTGATAAAAAGACGAAGTACATCAAATCACCGAAGCTTCATTCGCTATCCACGCTGCAGAGTGTCGCGAACCGGCGTTGGAAGTATACACCATCCCATGTATTGAAAACGATGCAGAAGCTGTATGAGAAAAAACTCGTCACCTATCCACGTACGGATTGTAACTTCATAACGGAAAGTGAATTTTCCTACCTGGTAAAAAATCTCGATGGGTATCAAAAGACGTTGAATGTCTCGTTTACGCCGGTTTCCCTGAAGCCGAAGAAGCGGTACGTCGACAGCAGCAAGGTGCAGGAGCACTATGCGATCATACCGACAAAATCGGTGCCGACAGAGAAGAAACTGAGCGGGCTGAGCCGTGATGAGCAGAACATTTACAATGAGGTGCTTGCAACGACGCTTGCCATGTTCCATACCGATTACATTTATGAAGAAACCACTCTTTACACCCACGTAAAAGAACTGCCGTTTAAAACGACCGGTAAGCGCGATGTCAGTCAAGGGTGGAAGGAACTGTTTCCGAAGCCGGCCAAAGCGAAGGAAAAGGAACCCCTCCTTCCTGAAGTCCATCAGGGAGAAGAAGTGGACGCGAAGCTTCATATTAAAGAAAGCATGACACAGCCTCCGAAGCCGTACACTGAAGGTCAGCTGATCAATATGATGAAGACATGCGGAAAATTGATGGATGATGAAGGGGACGTTGAAATTTTAAAAGAAGTCGAAGGTCTGGGAACCGAAGCAACGCGTTCAAGCATCATCGAAACTATCAAAGCGCAGAATTATATTGAAGTGAAGAAGAATAACGTCTATGTAACGGAAAAAGGTAAGATGCTCTGTGAAGCCATCGAAGGCACACTGTTGTCGAGTCCATCCCTTACGGCTAAGTGGGAGACGTATTTGAAGAAAATCGGCAGCGGTGAAGGCTCCAGACAGGTGTTTCTTAAGCAGACCGGCCAATTTATCGAAAAACTCATTCAGGAGACCCCGGAGGCTCTGCAGCAGGTGGAAGTCCGCAGTACCGGGGAAAAGACATCCCGGGGCAGCAGCAAAGAACCGATTGCCAAATGTCCATCCTGTCAGACCGGTGAGATTATGGACCGCTATAAGTTTTATGGCTGTTCCAATTACAAGGAAGGCTGTAAGGTGACTTTTCCGAAGAAGCTTGCCGGCAAGACGCTGACAAGAAATATGATCAAGACGCTTTGTGAGAAGAAGAAAACGAAGGTCCTCAAAGGCTTTAAGGGCAAGAAGCCGTTCAGCACCGCTTTGAAGCTGGATGAGAACTACAGCATCAAGTTTGATTTTGAAAGCAAAAATAAGCAGACCACATCATAAAGAGGAGTCCTTTCACAGGACTCCTCTTTACTTATCGTGGAAGTTTGAACATGGCTGTTTCGCCTTTGAAAAGATCTTTTCCATCCGGACCCATGAATGGTCCGAACTCCAGGTCGAACGTTTCCACTGTATCAAAGTCATCTTTTCTAAATAAAAAGACGTGTAATTTCTCACCAGATGCGCCGGCGGCAATTTCTTTTGGATCCGACGGCTCAACCATTCCCTGGGAAAGTACAGAGCCTCGGTCTCCGTCGACATATACTTTAGAAACAAAGTTGAAGATGTTCAAATTTTTGTCGGACTGGTTATCGATGCTGAGTTTTACTGTTAAAGCAACGATACCGTTGTCTCCGAAGTTATCGAAACGGGATTCATTGCCCTGAGTGGGATTGATTTCAGTATACTGGACGCCGTTTAAAGTAATGTCCACGTCCCCGATAGATTTCGTTTCCTCAAGGCCTGACTCTTCGAATAGCATTTCTTTTTCAGCAAGGTTCCCTGTGGTCAGTTCATCCCTGTAGAAGTCAGCACTGGTTTCTGAATTTCCCCCGGCATTTTCTGTTGCTTGTTCCTCATCACCTAGGATAAAGTCGAAGGTTTTACTGCCCTTGAATGAATTCTCAAACTGCTTGTTGTCGGCTGCTCCGTCTTCAATGACCATCTTCGGATTGACATCCTGAAGCACCTGGTACTGGTCATTAGTGAGGGTGAAGGTAACAAGTCCACTCACTTCTTCACCGGCACCGTATTTCCCGTACTCTTCTTCTGTTTCAGATACGGGGTATTCCTCCCGAACGAACGTCTTTTCTTCTCTTAATGCGTCCACTTCGTTCACTCCCTGCAGAAGCAGGATGGTTGGATAGTACATCGCCTTGTCTTTGGTATTGTTGATCGTTACCTCGGATGTAATGACATATCCTTCTGACTGGTCATCAAATTCGATGTACATGTCTTCATTCATGTCTGTCACTTTCACAATTTGATACTTGTCAACGGTTACTTGAAAGCCATCCATATCATGGGTGAACCCTGGATCGTCGTTCGTGTAGACGACATCGACATTTCCTTCAGTTTGTTCTGCGATGTTTGGATTCATGATTTCATTGGAAGAACTGGAGGTTTCCTCCTTGACTGCTTCCGGTTGTTCTTTTTTTGTCTCTTCCGCTGTCTGCTTGTTGGTGTTGGTTTCTTCTGTGTTTTCTGTCGGTTCTTCATTTTCCGTAGATCCAGAAGTTTCTTCTTGTCCGCAGGCCGCCACAAACACCAGCAGACACAGGATCCCGAACATACCCATGATTCTTCTTGGCATGATTACACAACCTTTCCTTTTTTTGTCTATACCATCATATCGAATTTGTCGTTCGATGTCTTTTTATAAGTTGTAATAAAAAGGAAATTTGTGTTTTTTACCATTTTAAGACGGTGCTTCTTGTGGAGGTTGGGGTTTATATGTTGAATTTTTGTAAAAGAAACGTGAGAATGATGAGTAAGGAGCTCTCGACAGGGTGATGGTTAAGAAAGAAAATCGGAGAGCTTAAGGACGAAACTGAGAAGCATCATACCGGCATTTGCAAGTGCCGGGGACGGATTCATAGTGGAAAGTGAGTGGTCATGATGAAAAGATTCGGTGTATTAACAAGCGGAGCAGATGCTCCGGGAATGAATGCAGCCATCCGGGCTGTTGTCCGTTCCGGCGTTTACTACGATTTAGATATGATTGGAATCCAATATGGTTTCCAGGGCCTTATAGATGGGAAAATGGATCAGATGGATGCTGCATCTGTCGGATCGATCATGCAGCGGGGTGGAACGATTTTACAGTCCTCCCCTTCTGATGTAGTTTTTACAGAAGAAGGTAAAGCGAAGGCTCTTCAAATGATCAAGCAGCATGGAATCGATTCCCTTATCGTCATAGGTGGCAAAGAGTCGCTGCAGGCAGCGGCTGTTCTGGAAGAAGCCGGCGTACCTACTGCCGCGATTCCAGCGACGATTGATTCTGATATTCCTGGTGTTTATGAAGTCATTGGTTTTGATACCGCTCTGAATACGGTAATGGATTACATTGACCGGATCCGGGATACGGCTTCCTCCCATGAAAAGTCTTCCATTATTGAAGTGATGGGCCGGGACACCGGTAATCTTGCCCTTTGGTCCGGACTTGCCGGCGGGGCGGAAAACATTTTGATTCCTGAGAAAAAAGAGGACCTGGACTCCATCGTTGAGCAGATCAAACAGGGGCCGTCGCGCAGCAAGCGCTACAGTATCGTTGTTGTTGCAGAGGGAACCGTGAGTGGGATCGATCTCAATGAACGACTGAAGCAGGAGGCGGGCATCGAGTCACGTGTAACGGTTCTCGGCCATACTCAGCGCGGAGGTGCCCCGACAGCGGCCGACCGGATTCTCGCCAGCCGCCTTGGAGCCTATGCCGTCGATCTGTTGATCAAGGATCAATCAGGTGTGATCGTCACTATAAAGGATAATCGGCCTGAAGCCCTTACCTATGGATCTGTCCATGCGAAAACGGTACAAGTGGACGAAGACGTGTACAACCTATCCTCTCGTTTATCCATATAAAAAAACTTCCCATCTTCAGGATGGGAAGTTTTTTCGTAGATGGAGAAGTCCTCGGTTTCCATATGAAATAATGGAAACGCTAGGGGTGGAAGGGATACAATAGAGATAACCGGACTACTATACAGTTATGATAATCGGTTCAATTTACTTTTTAAGGAGTTAATGATGAAACAAGTTGTGAAGATTCTGCTGATCATTGTCGGAAGCGTGTCCCTTGGTCTGGGTATACTGGGCATCGTCCTGCCGTTGATTCCGACGACTCCGTTTCTACTATTAACAGCTGCATGCTATGTACGAAGTTCTGATCGTCTGTACAACTGGCTGATGACGAATAAATGGTTTGGCAGTTATATACAAAATTATAAATCAGGCCGGGGGCTCCCCCTGAAAGCGAAAATATCAATCCTTGTAATGATTTGGTCTTCATTTTTATTCTCGGCTTTTTATATTGCTCCAAATCTTCTTATGAAGGTCGGATTCATCTTCGGCGGGTGCTTTTTCACAGTGGTCATCTATCTGACGAAAACATACAAGCCGGAGGATCATTCCTGATTTTTTCTCTTCAGCCTTATAGAATACGGAGAAACGTGGTAGGATGAGGACTGGTGTGAAAAAGCGTGAAAAAGCGGAAAAAGAACGTACAACAGGAGGTTGTGTAATGGATAATAACGATATATTGATTCGTCTGCGTTATGCTCTTGATTTAAGGGACAGTGAAATGAAGGAAATCTTTGAGCTCGGCGGTGAGGACCTTGCTGTGGAAGAGGTCAAGCTGGTGCTGACGAAAATAGAGGAAGACGACGAGGAAGCCGTGGACGGTATGGATTATATCAAGTGTACGAACAGTATGCTGGAATCATTCCTTAATGGCTTCATCATTTATAAGCGCGGCCCTCAGAAAACGAAGGACGGCGGGCCTGTCAAGCCGGACCGCTCCATCAAAAACCGTTCCAGTGTGAACAATGTCATGATGAAGAAGGTGAAAATCGCCCTGCAGCTGAAAAATGAGGATGTGATTGATATCCTTGATGAAGCGGGCGTTTCGATCAGCAAAGGCGAACTCAGTGCGATCCTAAGAAAAGAGGGGCATAAAAACTATAAGCCCTGCCTGGATAAGTTCGCTCGGAACTTCCTGAAAGGTCTGGCCATTAAGTATCGTACTTGAATTGAAAAAAAGCGTCCGGATCAAACTGGACGCTTTTTTTATATGGAAGACACGTGGACGGGATCAATGGTGCTTGTGAGCGGATACTTCACCCGGAACTTACGATTGATGGCATGAACCAGGGCTTGTTTGGCTTCCTCAGATTTTATGACACCTTCTTCAATATCCTCATGCTCCATCTTCACCTCAAAATCAATCTGGTGATGTTTGTAATGGATTTTTCCAGAAACGACCATAGGAAAGAACCCCTCCTTATGCAGATCTTTTTAAGGAGAAGTTCCCTTCAAGTCTATTGGTAAAACTTTCTTATCAAAAGCCTGAAAATCGTTTAAGGGGAATCCGGATCATCAGGTTGACGTTCGCTTCCTTGCTTTCTATTTTCACCGTCAACAGATAAGGAAAGGGCAGTGTTTAAGTGCTGCATGGACGGCGTCATTCTGTTTATCTGAAAAATCAAGGTGTGGAGATTTTCGATTCTTCGGTCAATCTTCATACACTTCGCATTCAATCGTGTCCATGTTGGCCATTGCTCGTTTCATCCGCTCAAATTTCACTTCATCGACCATGTCCTGCATACGCTCACCTGACCGGACGATCAGAAACTTCATTTCATACGATACTTTCCTCATGGTCGGTCTGATGGTTCGTTTGATCACTGGAAAGACAGCGGATCCGGTAATGAGAACGACAGATCCTACTGCTGCTGTCTGGATAAATCGTAAGAACATCGGTTGCACCTCCGTAATGATCGGTCTTATCTTAAGGTTTGCCCCTGGCTGTAAGCTTTATACCAAGGGGGCTGCCCGGCTTTTTTTAAGGGCTGGAGTGTTCCTACGTTTCTTTTTCTTGAAAAAGGGATACATATAAAGGAGATACTTATCGATGAAAGGATGGATTTATCCATGAAGGTACTTGTCGTAGGAGCCAATGGTCAGGTAGGAAAGCACCTTGTACAGAACATACAAAACCATGATGATATAGAAGCTGTAGCTATGATCCGTAAAGAGGAGCAGGCCTCCTATTTTAAGGATCTTGGTGCAGATACCGTCATTGTTGATCTTGAGGATGAGACAGAAAAAATAGCGGAAGCCTTTGACGGGGTGGATGCTGTCGTGTTTACAGCGGGGTCAGGGCCGAACACAGGGCCGGACAAAACGGTAATGATTGACCTTGATGGAGCTGTGAAAACGATGGAGGCTGCCAAACAAAAAGGAGTCAGCCGCTACGTGATGGTCAGTTCCTTTGATACGACACGTGAGGCGATCCAGGGAGCTCCGGCGTCCTTCGCTCCGTATGTCATTGCGAAGCATTATGCCGATGACTGGCTCCGTCGTACGAACTTGAATTATACGATCGTCCATCCAGGTATTCTGACAAATGAAGATGGTACCGGTCAGGTAGAGGCAGCAGAGACCGTTGAACGGGGAGAGATTTCCCGGGAGGATGTTGCAGGCGTTCTGCTTTCGGTGCTTGAAAACGAATCAACGATTGGAAAAGAGTTTCAAGTCGTTGGTGGATCTACATCCATCAAAGATGCTGTGAACAAACTCTAAGCTTTCGAACAGGGGCAGCCTGCTGATTCAGCAGGCTGTTTTTTTATGGGCTGCGGCTTCTCTTATTACGAGGTTGTTACAGAATTAAAAGAACATAACAGATTATTTAAAACAAGGGGTTTTTCTTTAAAATATGTTATGATCAGTTTTGTCGTAGAAAAAAACGGCACCCATGATGCAGCGAATGTGCTGTCGGTATTTTAGTTGATTTTGGTTTATTAAAACGGAGGTTATTTCATGATTTCTAAATGGAAAGCTAAATTGGAAGACCCCGCCAATAAGAAAAAAGTAATGATTTATGGAGCGGTGATGGCTGTTTTCTGGCTGAAGATGTATATCATCCAGAGCGGCATCTTCAACCTTGACGTTGAAAACTTCAATGAAGCCTTAATTCTGGCCTTCAACCCACTCAGCAGTATTTTTCTTTTATTTGGTGTAGGGATTCTGCTTGCCGGCCGTAAAGGTATGCTGGCCATGTATATTGTCGGATCGCTTTTATTATATTTTAACGTCTTATTTTACAGAGAATACTCTGATTTCCTAACCATTCCTATGCTGGGGCAGGCGGCAAACCTTGCCGGGCTCGGAGGGAGTATTACAGATATTCTTTCCTGGACAGACATTTTCTTGTTTGTCGATATTTTTGCAGCGGCCTTTCTTTTGTTCTATTTGAACGGGAAGCGCCTGACGTCTTTCCAGCCGAAGCGTAAAGAAGGTTTCATCCTTGCGGCGCTGGCCATCCCCTTGTTCATCGTGAATATCGGATGGGCGCAGACGGAGCGTACAGAATTACTGCAGCGGGCCTTTGACCGCAATATGCTGGTGAAATATATCGGCGTTCTGAACTTCCACGCGTATGACATTGTGCTTCAAGGGCAGACCGAAGCGAAGAAGACGTTCGCGGACAGCAACGAACTCGTTCCGGTTCTCAATTATTTGAATGAAACGAAGTCCGGTGCAGGTGAAGAAATGGAAGGGGCAGCGGAAGGTAAGAACGTCATCCTTCTTTCGCTGGAGAGTACGCAGACGTTTGTTGTGGATAACACATTGAACGGGGAAGAATTGACTCCTTATTTCAATGATTTGAAAGAAGAAGGAGCTTATTTCAGCAACTTCTACCACCAAGTGAAACAGGGGCGGACGTCCGATTCTGAGTTTCTGCTCGATAACTCTCTCTATGGACTGAACCGTGGAGCGGCTTTCTTTACCCATTCAGGTAATGAGTATGAGGCCACTCCGGAAGTTCTTGATAAGGAAGGCTATACGTCATCAGTTATGCACGCCAATGATGCGACTTTCTGGAACCGGAACGTCATGTACGATTCTCTCGGGTATGATCGTTTCTATTCGAAGAAAGACTATGATGTCACCGAAGAGAAGTCCCACAGCTGGGGTTACTTGGATGAATACTTCTTTGAGGATTCCTTAGCGAAAATGGAAGAGATGGAAGAGCCGTTCTACAACAAGATGATCACGCTCACCAACCACCATCCCTTTACTCTTCCGGAAGATAAACAGCTGATTGAAAAAGGAGAAACATCCAGTCAGACGCTGAACAACTACTTCCAGACCATCCGATACCAGGATGAGGCATTGAAGCAATTTGTGGAGGAATTCAAGCAGTCAGACCTCTATGACGACACGGTTCTCGTCATATACGGGGACCACTTTGGAATTTCTGAAAACCACCAGCAGGCGATGGGGGAATATCTCGATAAAGATATTAACGATTACGAGCAGTTCCAGCTTCAACGAGTGCCGCTTCTAATGATTGGAGAAGGCATTGAAGGTAAGGAATATGACACGGTAGGCGGCCAGATTGACCTGCGTCCGACCTTGATGAATATGCTCGGTGTAGAAGATGACAACCCGATCCAGTTCGGTCAGGACCTTTTCAATGAGGACCGCCAGGAGCTGATGGTCACACGTGACGGCAACTTCGCCAACGAAGAATATGTCGGCGTCAACGGCACCTGCTATGACCGGGAAACCGGTGAAGAGGTCGAAGACGCGGCCTGCGGAGAAGGCTTTGAACAGGCAGAAGAGGAACTGGCCTTGTCTGATTCCGTCGTATATGGAGACCTGCTGCGTTATCTGGATGAAACAGAGATGATTGAAGAAGAAGAGACGACTGATCAATAAAAATAGAGAAGAAAGAGTCTGCATACATGTATGCAGGCTCTTTTTTTGTGCTGTGTTTTTCTTGATGGACCCCTAATATGCCTCAACACGCTTGAAGCTCCGCCAGACGGGTATCGTACAATAGGTTGCGTTATACAAAAGTACGTAAAAGGAAGGGGCACAGAATCATGTCTTCCGTTATTGAAACAGATGTGATCGTCATCGGTGCCGGACCTACCGGATTGATGGCGGCCAATGAACTGAAAAAGCGTGGCGTCGATTTCATCTGTCTGGAGAAGCGCGAAGCACCATCCGATCTCTCAAAAGCGCTCGGTATCCAGGCACGGACGATGGAAATGTTTGAGCTTCTTGGTGTGCACAAGGAATTTCTCGAAAAAGGCTATCCAGGTCCCGGGGCTAAGCTTCATCTTGGTGGAGAGAATGCTTCCGTTGTGGAACTGTACCATATTGAAAGCCGTTATCCTTACCTCTTGATCCTCCCTCAGAGTGAAACAGAAAAAATCCTGGAAAGCCATCTCGCCTCGCTCGGTGGTACAGTTGAACGGGAACACGATGTCATGGATGTCCATCAGGATGAAACGGGCGTATACGTCAAGGCGTCCTGTAACGGGGAAGTGAAGGAATATAAAGCGGACTATTTAATTGCTGCGGACGGTGCACATAGTAAAGTGCGGGATGCGCTTAATATTGATTTTGAAGGAAAAGACGAAGGGTACACCTTTTTCCTTGGTGATGTGGACGTTCCAGGACTTGAAGAAATTTTTATTCATATGCATTTGAATGACCGTGGAGCTGTTGCCTTCTTTCCTTACAAAGACGGGAGTTACCGGGTGGTCGGTTTTGACCGCGCCAGGCAGGGGCTTCCTCACAAAGATGAGTTGACGTTGGAAGAACTGCAGGACAGCGTCAATACGGTCCTGAAATATTCCTACCGTCTTGAAAACCCGACATGGCTTTCCTATTTTGGTACCGCTCACCGTCAGGTCCCCGATTATCGGAAAAACCGGGTGTTTTTTGTTGGAGATGCGGCTCATATCCACAACCCGTTCGGAGGCCAGGGGATGAATCTCGGCCTGCAGGACGCTTCCAACCTGGGCTGGAAGCTGGCTTCAGTATTGAAAGGCTATGCTGCAGATTCGTTCCTGGACAGTTATAAGGATGAACGCTTTCCTATTGGGAAGGATGTTTTGAAAGAAACGTCCCGGATGTTGAAAGTCGTGAATCTGGAGGGAACCCAGGGGAAAGTCCGCAACTGGGCTGGAAAGGCAGCGCTGACTCAGGACTGGGTGCAGCAGAGGATCGCCAATCATCTATCCAATATTTATAACGAATATGAAAAGGTGAAAAGGAATAAAGAGCTGAAGGATTCCACCCTGCCGCGTAAAGCGCTCCAAGCCGGCCGCCGTGTACCTGATCATCTTTTGTTTTTCGATGGAGCGAAGGATGAGAGGCTGTATCCGTTCATCTGCGAATATGGATTTGTCTGTCTGATTTATATTGATGCCCAGCATCAGGATGTCATAGATTATGCGTACACATTTGCGGAAAAAGTGAATGACCAGTACCAAGGGCTGATGAAGATATTCCTTGTGGCTAAAGGGGGGACTGTCCATACGGACGGTGATGATCTTCCGATTATTTATGATGTCCACCGGCACATGGAACGGAAGCTCGGCATGGAAAAAGGAAGTGTGCTTTTGATCCGGCCGGATGGCCATGTTGCCATTCATGACACATCTATGGATGAAGAGAGGACGCTTGAGAAACTGCACCAGCTTTTTCAATAAGCGAGAAAGGAAACCCGCTTCTATTAGAAGCGGGTTTCCGCTCGTGGAATCACCTTTTTTCTTAATGATCGAAAATGAATTTTCGTCCTCTGCTGTGTGGATTGGTGGGGCTTACATGGAGATGCCGCCCTTTTCACTTTTGAAACATTCCTATATAATTTCTTCTCGTAGATAAAACTAACGTGAACTCATGTACTCCCATTCAAATCCATGACGAACGTATAGGAGCATCTGAAATGAAGAACATATGGAAAATATTCAGCAGAGACTGGAAAAATACCGCCACGAACTGGGTAGCGTTAATACTGATTCTTGGACTCGCTGTCCTCCCTTCCCTGTATGCCTGGTTCAACATCAAAGCATCGTGGGACCCTTACAGTCAGACGGACCAGCTGCCTGTGGCCGTGGTCAATGAAGACCAGGGAGCTGTTGTCCGGGATAAGGATATCGATGTCGGTCAGGAATTGGTGGATAACTTAAAGGATGAAGACAGTTTCGACTGGCAGTTTACCGATCGCGGTGAGGCGATGGATAAACTGGAGTACGGAGACTACTATGCCGTCATTGTCATTCCAGAGACTTTTTCTGAACACTTAGGAACGGTCGTGGAAGGGAATCCGGAAAAGTCGGAAGTGCAGTACTATGTCAACGAAAAGATTAATGCCATTGCCCCTAAAATTACTGAAAAAGGAGCCACGGTGCTGGTCGATCAAATTACCAGTCAGTTCATCTCGGAAGTGAACGGTACCGTTGCCGATCTGTTCAACGATCTTGGGCTTGAACTGGAGAACGATCTGCCGGATATCAAGCGCTTTGAAGAATATATTTTCAAGTTGGAAGAGAATCTGCCTGAAATTTATCAATTGATTTCCGACGCGTATGATGATTCGCAGAATGCTTCCTCCATCATCAACGATGTGCAGGGGCTCATTCCGCAGGCTGAGCAGGCGGCAGGGGATGGATTAAGCACAATTGATGAAACGACGGCGTTTATTGACGATGCCGAACAGCGGTTGAACGAGCTCTCTCCGCAGGTAAAGGAAGATTTAAGCGCGGCACAGCAGACGGCTGAGGACGTGAACGCCTTCTTGAAGGATGTCCAGTCGGTCGATGTGAATGTCGATTCCATTGGTGAAATCCGTAGTCAAATCAATGATCAGACAAGTCAGTCCTTGGAAGAAATTGCGGCGGTCGAGCAGCTTCTCCAACAAGTGAAGGAACAACAGCAGACTAATCAAGTGAATGAAGAAAATCAGGAAGACAATGGGGAAGAGAGCAGTGAAGAAAGCACATCGCAGCCATCCCCGCAGATTCCTGAGGAAACGATTGATCAGGCGATTGCTGATGTCCAGGCGATAGAAGAAGCTCTCACGGCCATCCAGGAGGACAGCAGTCAGATTGGTGACCGATTGTCAGAAGCTCAGCAGAACATCGATCAGACCCTTGCCTCCCTTGAAGAAAAATCAGGGGAAACGGCGGACCAGATTGATGCGTTCTTAAAAGAATATAACGAAAACATCGAGCCGCAGGTACTGTCTGAAATCGACAAAGCTCAAAGCACGCTTGCGGACGCCCGATCGATTTTGGTGGATGTCCAATCGACGGTTCCTGAAGTCGAGCGCATCCTGAACAGTACGGAAGGCAATATTGGTGAAGGTCAGGATATCCTGGAATATATGATGAATGAATATCCGTACGTCAATCAAAAAGTGAATGAAATGGCGGATCGGATACGTGATATCCAGGGAGAAACAGATATCAATGAAATCATCGATCTTCTGAAAAATGACCCGGCCGCAGAAGAAAACTTTTTTGAAGAACCGGTCACCTTAAGTAAGAACGCCCTGTTCCCGATTGAAAACTACGGAACAGGTATGACGCCTTTCTATACGGTACTGTCCCTGTGGGTCGGTGCACTGCTTCTGGTGTCGTTACTGTCTACGGATCCGGTCAACCTTCAGGAATACCGGAGTTATGAGCAGTACTTCGGAAAACTTGCGACATTTGTGAGTATCGGATTCCTGCAGACGCTTGTCGTCACGCTCGGAAACGTATTCCTGCTTGATATCGGTGTGGCTGAAGTTGTTCCATTTGTCCTGTTCGGTCTGCTGATCAGCTTTGTGTTTATGACGGTTGTCTTTACTCTTGTATCCGTTCTTGGAGACGTCGGAAAAGCCGGAGCAATTGTCATGCTCGTCCTGCAGATTGCCGGGTCGGGAGGAACGTATCCCGTTGCGCTTCTTCCGGAGTTTTTCCAGACGATTCATCCATTCCTTCCGTTTTCCTACGCCATCGATCTGATGCGGGAAGCGGTCGGAGGTATTGTGCCGGCCCGAGTCGAAACAGACTTGGTGTTCCTCAGTTTATTCGGCGGGGTATTTCTTTTAATCGGCGTCTTTCTGAAAGGACCGCTGCATAAGCGGACAAGACAGGTGAAGGCTAAATCGAGGGAATCCGGACTGTTCCATTAACACAAAAGGAGAGGTCGTATGAAACTTGTAGATATTTACCGAGTGAAAACGTATGTGATTCCTGAGTATGTTGAAAACGTCATTCAAAGTGTGCTGAGTGTGGATGATCTGCAGGTCGGTCAGTATAAGAATGTGATGTGGCAGACGAAGGATGGGATGGAGCAGTTTGTCCCCTCCGGCACAGCAGTACCTACGGAAGGGAAAAAAGGAGAAAAAGAGAGGGTGACCTCGTTTCGAATTGAATTTTCCATACCGAGAGATGAAGATCTGCTGACCAAAGTGATTGAGCAGGGCATTTACGCCGCTCACCCATGGGATGAGCCGGTCGTGCAGGTAACAGAAGAACGAGAAGCCAGAAAACATGAATCATGATTAAAAAAGCCGCTTACGTCATCAGACGTAAGCGGCTTTTTTAATCGAAATGGGAAAGGCCATGGAGGATGAAATGATTGACCATGACCGCCATTTCCTCAGGCGGCTGGTCCATGTCATTCTGGATCCAGTCTTTAATCACGTGGATGACGCCGCTGATGACAAACGTACTGACGTACTCGGATTCCTGTTTGGAAATGACTTTATCCGACGTTAAGTTATCCAGCATGAACCCCCTTGTCAGGTTCATCATCCGTTTTTCGAAGGATGGTGCCGCTTCTCCTTTCAGCAGGGTCTGAAAGATCAGCTTATTTTCAAGCACGTACGAGAGGATCTTCTCCGTCATCTGAATCGATTCTTCTTCAAGCTCATGATCATATTGACTGAGATAGGTGTTCATATCCGCTGTAATTTCCTCTTCAATCCGCCCGAGCAGGTCATACTGATCGGAATAGTGGGTGTAGAACGTGGAACGATTGATGTCCGCCCGTGCGCAGATCTCTTTTACGGTAATGTCAGCGATCGGCTTCTCATTCAGCAGATGGATCAGACTTTCCTTCAATACATGGCGGGTATACTTTTTTCGGCGGTCCATTTTTTCACTCATAGCGGGGCTCCTTTTTTTACATTTTTATGACAATCCAACATTCACATACAGGTATGTTGGATAAATGACGAAAATTACAAAACTGTTTGTTGAATATCCAACACGGTGTCAATAAAATAGTATAGTGTATGAATGGGAGATGCAAGAGAGGGTGACGTTTTATCGGATGGACAGCACGAATCATAAAGCATAAAAAGAGTATTGTTCTTATCTTTGTCATACTTACGCTGTTAAGTGCGGCAGCTCAGTTCGCCGTGTCCGTCAACTACAATATGATTGACTACCTGCCTGAGGACGCTCCTTCGATTGAAGCGGTGGACATCATGGAGCAGGAATTCGATGAACCGGTGGAAAATGCCCGGGTCATGATTGAAGGTGTTTCGATCACTGAAGCACTCAGCTATAAACAGCAGCTGGAGGACGTGGATGGAGTCGGAAGTGTCACATGGCTCGATGATATTATCGATGTGAAAGTACCGTTGGAGATGGCTTCTGCGGATACAGTTGAATCCTATTACCAGGATCAAAAAGCACTCTATTCCCTCCACATAGAAGAAGGGGAAGAAGTCGCAGCCACAGATGCGATTTATGAATTGATTGGAGAAGATAACGCGGTGGCTGGTGAAGCCGTCAACACAGCTGTGTCTCAGAAAATGACAGGCAGTGAATCGATGTACGCAGCCGCACTGCTCGTTCCGATCATCATTTTGATTTTAATTTTATCAACGACATCATGGATGGAACCGGTCTTCTTCTTAGTCGCCATAGGTGTATCTGTCCTGATTAATTTAGGCACGAACATTTTCATTGGAGAAATATCCTTTGTCACGCAGTCGGTTGCTCCGATTTTACAGCTGGCCGTTTCGCTCGACTATGCGATATTCCTTCTCCACAGCTTTTCGGATTACCGCAGGGAAGTCGAAGATCCGAAGGAAGCGATGCAGCTGGCGATGAAGCGTTCTTTTCCGGCGATTGTCGCAAGTGCGTCCACAACTTTCTTTGGGTTTACCGCTCTAACCTTTATGGACTTTGGTATCGGGGCGGATCTCGGATTGAACCTGCTGAAAGGAATTCTTCTCAGCTTTATCAGTGTCATGGTATTCCTGCCGGCGCTGACGATGATGTTTTATCACTGGATTGATAAGACCCAGCACCGTCCGTTTGTTCCTGATTTCAAGGGAATCGGCCGTCACGTGATGAAGCTGCGTCTGCCGAGCTTTATCCTGCTGTTGATCATCATTGTGCCTGCTTTTCTGGCTCAAAATGAAACAAGTTTTATTTACGGAACAGGAGAACAGCCGGAAAACACAAGGGCAGGTCAGGATGTAGCCGCCATCCAGGATTCTTTTGGCAAAAATATCCCGATGGTTCTTCTCGTACCTGAAGGGGACCGGGCGAAAGAGGAAGAACTCGTGCAGGATCTGGAGCAGCTTACAGATGTCTCCAGCGTCGTGTCCTATGTCAACATCGTCAGTCCCGCGATTCCGCCTGAGTACTTGGAAAAGTCGGTGACTGAAACGTTTTATTCCGAGCATTACGCTAGAATCACCCTGTATACAGAAACCGATGCGGAGGGGGAAAGAGCCTTTTCCCTTATTGAAGAGGTGAAGGAAACCGCAGATGGGTACTATGATGAGACACATCTGTTGGGGGAAAGCGTTACGTTGTATGATATGAAAAATATTGTGCAGAAGGATAACACCCTTGTGAACTGGCTGACAATCGCTGCGGTTGCTGCGGTATTGATTCTTACGTTCCGGTCGGTTTCCATCCCGGTGGTCCTGCTCATTACGATTCAGGCCTCGGTATGGGTGAACCTCGCTTTTCCATATTTTATGGATACGCCGCTCGTCTACGTCGGGTATCTATTGATCAGCACGATTCAATTGGCGGCAACCGTGGACTATGCCATTTTATTTACGGAGAATTACAATCATCTCCGTAAAGACATGTCAGCTCTTGAGGCGATTAAGAAAACGATTGATGATAAGGTCTTCGCTATTTTTGTATCAGCTTCAATTTTGTCCAGTGTCGGCTTTATTTTATGGATGACCTCCACGAACCCCATTGTATCGTCGATTGGTCTGCTGCTTGGGAGAGGGGCGCTGCTTGCGTTTCTGATGGTCGTGCTCGTCCTGCCTGCCCTGCTTGTGATTTTGGACCGCGTGATTGAAAAAACGACTTGGAAAGCAAACTTTTATAAGGGGAAATGATAATGATAGGGAAACGTTCATCTCTGCTGATCATGGCTTTTCTTCTTGCCCTGCCCGCCGCTCCTGCTTCTGCGGAAGAGGATGGAAAAGCGGAGAAAGGCAGTTACTCTGAAAAGCGTGAAGTCGTCTACGCCACGTTAAATGCAGATGGCAGCCAGAAGGACATGTATGTGGTCAATAACTTTGATATCGAAGAGCCGGGAACGATTGTTGATTTCGGCCCATATTCCAGTGTGGAGAACTTAACGAATTTGAATGAAATCAAACAGAAAAATTCACGGATCGAAGTGACAGCTGAGGAAGAGGAGTTTTATTACCAGGGAAATCTTGAAGAGCAGGATCTTCCGTGGGTAATCGATTTTTCCTATAAGCTGGGCGGAGAAAAGGTTGATCCAGAAGAACTTCTTGGAAAAGGTGGACAACTGGAAATCGGGATTGAGACCTCAGAAAAAGAAGGCGCCGATCCTGTCTTTTTCAACAACTATACCCTGCAGATTACGATCCCTTTAGATGCAGAAATCTTCGAGAATATTGAGGCGCCTGACGGAACGGTGGCCAGTTCCGGGAAAGACAGACAGGTCACGTTCACCGTTCTTCCTGAGAAAGAGGAAAGCTTCAAAATAACGGCTGACGCAGAGAATATTGAAATGGACAGTATTGAAATCGCCGCGGTTCCAGCCTCCATATCCATGGAAGAGCCGGATATCGATGGTGTGAAGAATGATATGAATTCACTTGCCGATGCAACAGCCGCCATCCATGACGGAGCAGCCGGACTTGCCGACGGCATCACTGAATTGAATAGCGGAACAGCTCAGGTCTATAGTGGTTCAGAACAGTACCTGAACGGCATCCAGGAGTTGAACAGTGGTTCGGGTTCTCTAGTCGAAGGTTCCGCATCGATTAAGAGTGCACTTGCGGAAATGAGCCGTCTGGCTTCACAGGGACCTGGGGAATTAAACCTTGGTGATCTGTCGCAAATGCAGACGAACTTGAGAGAGCTCTCTTCCGGGCTTCAGAAAGCGGAAGACGGGCTTGTGGATTTGAGAACCAAATATGCCAATGCCCACAATCAACTGGATGAGGCGATGGCCTCCATTCCGGGGTATGAAGTGACTGAGGAGGATATCCAGGCGCTTCGTGAGTCAGGAGTCGATCAGGAAGTAGTCGATCACCTGATTGAAACGTATCACGCAGCCCAGGAGGCTAAGGCGGTCTACGGAGATGCCGAAGGCACCTTTGATGCGGCCGGGCCCGCTCTTGATCAGGCAGTGGCTTCATTGAGTGAGATCAACGACCAGCTCGCAGCCGCGGCTGATACAATTGAAACAAATCTCGGCAGTGTGAATGTGGATGAATCCATCAAGGAACTGCAGCAGGGCATTCAGAATTTCTCTTCGCAGTATAATGATTTTCATGCCGGACTTGTTGAGTATACGGACGGCGTCGGACAGCTGGCCGGTTCGTACGAGGAAGTGCATTCCGGGATCGGCGGGCTGACAAGCGGAACCGCCGGTTTGGAATCCGGTGCTTCTGATCTTCAGAACGGAACGGCAGAACTAGCTGCCTCTACCAGCGATCTGCCGGATGAAATGCAGTCGGAAATCGATCAATTGATGAGTGAGTATGACTATTCCGATTTTGAACCGGTGTCCTTTGTTTCCGAAGAAAATGAGAATGTTGAATCGGTTCAGTTCGTGATAAAAACAGAAAGCATCAAAAAAGCAGAACAGGAAGAAGAGCCGGAGGAGCAGGACGAGAAAAGTCTCTGGGACCGCTTTTTGGATTTGTTCCGCTAGGTGAATAAAGCCTTCTCTCCTTCATGCGGGAGAAGGCTTTTTATATAGAGTTAATTAGTTTCGTAACTCGAAATGGTATAGTATACTCTTTATTGGAATAACACAGTGATGTAAACTCAAAATAAAAATGGTGTAAATGTTTATTAGGATGAAAAGTAAAACATAGGCTCCATTTGAATTCTTACGTACAGGAGAGATCAAGATGAGCATGAAGCTGTTTACGCTTAATTCCAACGAACCGTTGGCAGAGGAAATCTCAGAGATATTGGATGTTCCTTTAGGAGAGAGTTCTGTAGTGAGGTTCAGTGACGGTGAAATTCAAATTACGATCGAGGAAAGTGTCCGTGGTGACGACATTTATTTGATTCAATCGACGGCCCAGCCGGTCAATGAACATATTATGGAGCTTTTGATTATGGTGGATGCTTTGAAGAGAGCTTCCGCCAAGACCATTAATGTGGTCATCCCCTATTACGGGTATGCCCGTCAGGATCGGAAAGCACGTCCGCGTGAACCGATCACGGCTAAATTGATTGCCAACCTGTTGGAAAAAGCAGGCGTATCAAGAGTCGTCGCTCTTGACCTGCATGCGCCGCAGATTCAGGGATTCTTCAACATCCCGGTCGACCAGCTGCTCGGTATTCCGATTATTGCTCAGTATTACAAGGAGAAAAACATCGAGGATGTTGTCGTGGTAGCTCCTGATACAAGCGGTCTGCGCCGGGCGCGCCGTATGGCCGATATTCTGGATGTGCCTATAGCATTTGTGGATAGACGCCGCCCTGAACCCCACATGGAGGAAGATTTGAATGTGGTCGGTAATATTGAAGGAAAGAACGTCATTATCGTGGATGATATGATTGATACAGCCGGAACGATCGATCAAGCGGCTGCTGCGCTCCTCGAAAATGGAGCCAATGAGATTTATGCATGCGGCACCCATGCCGTATTGTCGGATCCTTCCGTGAAGATCATCGAGGATTCACCGATCAAGGAATTGGTCGTGACGAATTCTGTTTATCTTCCTGAGGAAAAGCGTATTGATAAAATCGTATCGCTATCTGTTGCCCCGTTGTTTGCGGATGCGTTGACACGTGTGCAGAAAGAGCAGTCCGTCAGTGTCCTGTTCGATTAATAAGGAAAACCCCCGCTTTTCAAAAGCGGGGGTTTTCTACTTGCAGAGCACGTGTTCTCTTACCTCTTCGCCTGAATCGTGTGGGTGGCCACGGTCCGCTTATCGGTGGGTGCTTGCCGCGGGCACGGCCTCAGCTAACTTGGTCAACGAAACCACTTGACCAAGTGGATCTTCGGCTCGTGCTGTTCCCGCAGGCGTCACCACCGAACGCTCCCCGTGTCCACACCCTGTCATGGTTGAAAAGGTAGCCGGTTTGCTAAAGAGAGCATCATTTTTTGACATTTCACTTATAGGATCGGCTGGATGAAGGAGAGTCTTTTCCGGCACCGGAGGGAGCACAAACCATTTCACTCCTGCGGAAAAACGGGCGGCCAAGACCCCGGGGGGCGGTTTTCCCGAGGAGGCTTGGACGTTCGTCCGCGGAAAGGGAATGGTTTGTGCTCCTGAAGGCTGGTGAATAAATGGTTTCACTACACTAAGAAAACCTCCGCTTGAATCAGCGGAGGTTTTTGTCTGTTTATTTATTTACGGAAGCGTCATAAATGGAGCTTACGGAATGATTCAGGGACTGGTCGAACTCTTCCTGTGACTGATCGACATGCAGATCGCCGACAAGGGCTCTGGAGAAGCTTGCGATCAGACCTTCATTATCCTTCAGTTTTTCGTTGGCTTCTTCGCGAGAGTATCCACCGGAAAGAGCAACAACGCGTACGACACGAGGGTGGTTGATGATTTCCTCGTAAGCATTCGGCTTCGTAGGAATCGTCAGTTTCAGCATCACGTTTTGATCTTCATGCAGCTGATTAAGCTGATTGAGGATCTCACCGCGCAGGATATCCTCACATTTTTCTTTTTCCTCACTGTTGATGTCGACTTCCGGCTCTATGATTGGGACGAGCCCGGCAGCAAGGATTTCTTTAGCGACTTCAAACTGTTGGTCTACGACAGCTTTGATGCCGTCGTAATTCGCTTCATGAATGACAGAACGCATTTTCGTACCAAAAATGTTTCGTTCGTTGGCACGGCGCAGCATATCATCAAGGTCAGGGATCGGCTTCATCATCTGTACGCCGTTTTCCTGTTCGGCAAGTCCTTTATCAACTTTAAGAAAAGGGACGATACCTTTGGATGAAAGGTAGTCTGCTGTGAATTTGCCTTCCACTTCGCGGTCCATCGTCTGTTCAAACAAGATGGCGCCAAGAATCTGCTCAGAATTAAAGGAAGGGGAGGTGAGAATTCTCGTTCTCATCTCGTGGACCTGGTTGAACATTTCCTCTTCATTGGCATAAGCGTCTTCGTGTACGCCATAGGCGGCAAGGGCCTTAGGTGTGCTCCCACCGCTCTGGTCCAGTGCAGCAATAAATCCTTCTTCGTTTTTCATTCGTTCAAAATGACGGGTGTTCATGAAATCCGCTCCTTTTACGAAATTTAAAAACTCCATGGATCCTTTTCCCTCTCTCACCTATTCTTTAACATCAAACAAACTCCTTCTATAATTTTTGGTTTTCCCCATTTTTCAACAGGGATAGGAGGATAGTCTTTCATATAGTTGCACATATGAGCGAGGAGTATGGTCCATAAGAGCGCAGTTTTTGTTGACCCTCCAGTTACTGGAGGGTTTAGCATGGGAAGAAGAATAAAATGCCTGTGTAGAAATTAATCGAAAAATTATATTGATAATGATAATCATTATCAATATAATGGGATATAGAAGGAAGGATAGAGGGGAGGTCCAGCCTTTTTAATTGAGAATGATTATCTTTGTCGTGTTGGAGATTGAGGCATTCCATTAAGAAGTACGTGTATGAGAGTTCTATACTTAGTCATAACTTTAATCATTTTATCCATAGCATCTATTTTCATCGGCGTATCGGAGCTGTCCTTGATGGACATTGGCGGGCTGACCTCCCAGCAGCAGGAAATTCTGCTTGTCAGCCGGATCCCGAGGCTGCTCAGTATTCTGATTGCCGGGATGAGCATGAGTGTCATCGGCTTTATTATGCAGCAGTTGAGCCGGAATAAATTCGTGTCGCCGACAACGGCCGGGACGATGGACTCTGCAAGACTCGGGATTCTTGCGGCGCTCATTCTTTTTCCGACAGCGAGCATGCTGATGAAGGTTTCCATCGCTTTTGTGTTCGCCCTGGCCGGGACGTTTCTATTCATGAAGATTCTCGACCGGATCAAATTCAAGGATACGATTTTCATCCCGCTTGTTGGTCTGATGTTCGGGAATATCGTTGGATCTCTGACGACGTTCATCGCCTACCGTTTTGATATGATCCAGAGCATCGGATCCTGGCTGCAGGGAGATTTCTCAATGATAGTAAAAGGAAGGTACGAGCTGTTGTATTTGAGTATTCCGGCTTTGATTCTGGCTTACTTTTATGCCAACCGCTTTACAATCGCCGGGATGGGAAAGGACTTTGCGAGCAACCTGGGACTTCAGTACAAACAGATCGTCAACATCGGTCTGGTCATCGTCGCGTTCGTTTCGTCCATTGTCCTGTTGACGGTCGGTTCTCTGCCGTTCCTCGGCTTGATCATTCCGAATATCGTATCGATCTACCAGGGGGACCATCTGCAGAAGAATCTGCTTCATACAGCTCTTCTGGGCGCCCTGTTTGTGCTCGTATGCGACATACTCGGCCGGGTGTTGATTTTCCCGTATGAAATATCCATTGGTTTAACGGTCGGCGTTCTTGGGAGCGGCATCTTCCTGTTTCTGCTGTTAAGGAGGAATGCTTATGCTTCTTAAAAGAAAAATGCTCCTGCTCGGTCTGCTGGCCACCGCTTTTTCGGTGCTCTTTTTGTTCTGGGATATCGGCACAGCCTTTGGTTATGTGTTTCCGCGCAGGCTGGTGAAAGTCGCCGCTATTATTTTGACAGGAAGCTGTATCGCTTTCTCTACGGTCATTTTTCAGACGATCACGAACAACCGGATTTTGACGCCGAGCTTAATCGGCCTGGATTCGCTGTACATGCTGATCCAGACGGCCATCGTATTTGTTTTCGGAGGCCGGCAGCTGGCGATGATGGAGAATCGATTCCATTTTGTGTTGTCTGTAGGTTTAATGGTGCTGTTCGCTCTGCTTCTGTTCAGGCTTGTATTTAGAATGGAGCAGCGCAATATTTACTTCCTTCTGTTGATTGGAATTATATGCGGTACCTTTTTCAGCAGCATCTCTTCCTTCATGCAGATGCTGATTGACCCGAATGAATTTTCGATTGTTCAGGATTCCATGTTTGCCAGCTTTAACAATGTCAATGATGACCTGCTTGGTATTTCCGCCATCATTATGATCCTGACCGGGGTTTACGCGTTTCCGATGTTGAAGTATTTGAATGTCATGGCCCTCGGACAGGATCAGGCAGTGAACCTCGGTATTCCTTATAACAAAATTGTCCGGCGCTGGCTGATCATTATTGCTGTCCTTGTTTCTGTATCGACAGCATTGGTGGGTCCGATCACATTTCTCGGCCTGCTCGTCGCCAATGTCGCTCATCAGCTGTTTCAAACCTACCGCCACAGCTATTTGATTATTGGAGCCGTTTTGATCAGCATCATCACACTTGCGGGTGGACAGTTTATCGTAGAGCATCTGTTCACATTCTCAATTCCAATCAGTGTCATCGTAAACTTCGTCGGCGGTGTTTACTTTCTTTACTTATTGTTGAAGGAGAATCGTTCATGGTAGAAGTGAAACACGTATCAAAAACGTATGGTTCGAAAAAAGTCATAGAAAATTTATCCGTGGACATTCAGCCCGGAAAAATTACATCTTTCATAGGATCGAACGGGGCAGGGAAAAGCACCCTGCTTTCCATGCTCAGCCGGCTGATTTCCAAGGATGAGGGCAAGGTGCTTCTGCACGGCCGGGACATTCATTCGATCAAACCGAACGATCTGGCTAAAGAGCTTTCCATTCTAAAACAGTCCAATCATATTGATCTGCGAATCCAGGTCCGTGATTTGATTAGTTTTGGACGCTTCCCATACTCACAGGGACGTTTAACAAAAGAGGACTGGGTGGAAATCAACAAAGCCATTCATTATATGGAGCTTGAGGAAATCCAGGAGCGATATATCGATGAGTTGAGTGGTGGTCAGCTGCAGCGGGCCTACATTGCCATGATCATTGCGCAGGATACAGACTATGTGATGCTCGATGAACCTTTGAACAACCTGGATATGAAGCATTCCGTACAAATTATGAAATCGTTGAGGAAAATGGTCGAGGAAATGGGAAAAACGGTGGTCATTGTGATTCACGACATTAATTTTGCCTCCTGCTACTCGGACCGGATTGTTGCCTTGAAGCATGGGGAAATTGTCCGGGAAGGCCTGACGGAGGAAATGATTAACAGTGAGATGCTGAAGGAAGTCTACGACATGGATATTCCTGTGCAGCTAATTAATGGTGAACGAATTTGTCTACATTTTAAATAATAGAAAAAAGGATGAGTCGATGATGAAAAAAGTATGGTTGTTCGGTTTATTTATTGCTGCTGTTATGTTTTTGGCAGCCTGTTCCTCTCAGGGAGAAGGGAACAGTGCGGAAGCTGAAACAAATAATGAAACTGGAGAAACGAAAGAAACTCTTACTATTGAACATGAACTAGGTACAACAGAAGTGCCGGAAAACCCTGAAAAAGTAGCTGTTTTCAATTATGGTACACTGTCTGCGCTGGATCAGCTTGGAATTGAAGCGTCAGGTGTGGCAAAATCAAGTAACATCCCTTCGTATCTTTCCAAGTATGAAGGAGAAGACTATACGAATCTTGGAAGTTTGAAAGAGCCGGATTTTGAAACGATATATGAAATGCAGCCGGATTTGATCATTATTGCCGGACGACAGGGAGAAGCCTACGAGGAACTGAAGGACATTGCTCCAACGTTATATCTATCGGCTGATCCAGCAGATTTTATGGCATCCTATAAAGAGGGCATGGAAACACTGGGGCAGATTTTTAATAAGGAAGATGAAGTGCAGACCAAGCTTGATGAGCTTGATGAAACGGTCGCTGCTATGAAAGAAACAGCAGAAAACAATGGACAGGATGGCCTGGTTGTCCTTTCCAACGGTGGGAAAGTGAGTGCCTATGGACCGGGATCACGTTTCGGCATGCTTCATGATGTGTTTGGTGTCCAGCCAACGGCCGATGATATCGAAGCATCTACGCACGGGATGGATATTTCTTTTGAGTATATTGCTGAAAAAGATCCGTCCTACCTGTTCGTTGTCGACCGCGACCAAGTGGTAAATGGAGAGTCCGCCGCAGCTGAAACGTTGAATAACGATTTGGTAAATGGTACGACGGCAGCTCAAAATGACCAGATGGTTTACCTGGATCCTGAACTGTGGTATCTATCCAGTGGACTTCCTCCGATCGATCTTATGGCTGAGGAAGTGAAGCGTGCTCTGGAGGAATAAACATCAGGTAGAAGCGAGGGGGAAAGATGAAGAGAACGTTTACGATCGGCCAAATGTCCAAACTGAATAACATTTCGGTCAAAACCCTTCGTTATTATGATGATATCGGCCTGTTCGTCCCCTATGAAGTAGACCCGCAGACAGGGTACCGGTATTATTCAATTGAACAGTTCAAGAAGTTGGACATGATCACTTTTTTGAAAAATATGGGTGTGCCGCTCCGGGAAATCAAGAGGAAAGTCGAGCACAGTACAGTCGATGAATTCATGGAAGTGCTGGAGGAGTACAAACAGAAAAACGAAGATCTGATTGAAGATCTTACCCGTATGAACCGCCTGCTGCATC
Source organism: Halobacillus sp. Cin3 (assembly GCF_947311855.1). NCBI lineage: Bacteria > Bacillati > Bacillota > Bacilli > Caryophanales > Bacillaceae > Halobacillus > Halobacillus sp. Cin3. The sequence goes on from NZ_CAMZMV010000004.1 coordinate 104,655, forward strand.
AAAAAATATCGGAACTCGAATCCTCCAAGGATCATCGGATCAGAAATCAGACGAACACAGAGTTCTTTCCGGAACGTTCGATCATTGAAGTACGGGGACACTTTGGCAAGCTGGATGATGTGGAAGAAGTGCTCCGTGAATTGAAAAAGCAGGTGAGTGCGAAATCTCCGATCATGGTCGGGACGGTCGGGATGGTTGTAGAACAGGCGGATGTTTTCAAAACGGATGCCGTTGATTACAGTGCTGTTTTCATCACCGTGGATGAAAAACAGGAAGAATCGCATGATAAGCGGAAAATTCTCGAAGAGGGCTTCTATGCGACAACGTATGTGAAAGCGCAGGAAAGCCGTAACCCTGCTGTTTACCAGAACATTCTGGAGAACATAACGAACGCGGGTTGGCAGACAGATGGTTCGTTTCTCGTCCGTACCATCGTAGAATCGTTCATTTCTCATAAAGAAGAAGAGCACATACGGGAAATTCAAATGAAAGTGAAACAGTAAAAGACGGCCGGGTAATTTCCCGGCCGTCTTTTTTCGTGATTGACCCTCCAGTGGGTGGACCCTGTAAACTGATGAAGTATGTGTAAAGGAGGAACGAACAGATGAATCACACAGAGGTTTATCAGGAAAGAGTAGATAAGCGGAGTACGGTTGCTGTATTTATATTTATTTTAGGATCATTGAGTGCTTTCGGTCCGTTAACCATAGATATGTATCTTCCAGCGCTTCCCACGATAGCGGATGAGCTTGGCACAACAACATCGATGACCCAGCTCAGTTTGACGGCCTGCTTGATCGGTCTTGCTGTCGGTCAGCTGGTGATGGGGCCATTAAGTGATGTCAGAGGTCGTAAAAAGCCGTTGGTCATTGCTCTCGGAGTTTATATGCTGGCATCATTTTTGTGCTTGTTTACAGGTTCCATCTGGAGCTTTGTGGCATTGCGGCTCCTGCAGGGGTTGTCCGGTGCAGCTGGACTGGTGATTTCAAGGGCAACGGCCAGAGATTTGTTTTCAGGACCTGAGCTCACAAAGTTTTTTGCGCTGCTCATGCTTGTGAATGGACTTGCGCCCATTCTTGCCCCTGTAGCAGGCGGACAGCTGCTGCAGGTGATGCCGTGGCGTGGCATTTTTGGAGTACTTACGGGTCTCGGCCTTCTCATGCTTCTTGCAGTAGCCTTGTTTTTAGAAGAAACACTTCCTAAGAAGAACCGTAAAACAGGCGGACTGAAGGAAACCGTAGCGACGTTCGGTTCATTAATCAAAAACAGAACCTTTATGGGGTATGTGTTAAGTAAAGGATTCATAATGAGTGGAATGTTCGCCTATATTTCTGGTTCGGCCTTTGTCCTTCAGGAAGTCTATGCCTTATCCGCCCAGCAGTTCAGTCTGGTATTTGCGGTGAATGGTCTCGGACTTGTGGCAGCCACCCAGGTGACCGGCTGGCTCAGCCGGAAGATCAGTGGGACAGCTTTGTTCCGTTATGGATTGATTCAGGCGTTTACCGGGGGGATACTGCTTGTTGGTGCGGCTCTGGCAGAAGCCCCTGTGGTGCTGTTATGTTTCACGCTCTTCCTTGCTGTTACGAGTGTAGGAATCGTCAACACGACCGTTTTCTCTCTGGCTATGGAGGATCAGGCCGAGCAGGCAGGGAGCGCCTCAGCGCTGCTGGGACTGCTGCCTTTCTTACTCGGGGCCATCGTTTCACCGCTTGTCGGTCTTGGCGGCGGTGCCCTTCCGATGGCTCTCGTGATGGCTGTCTGTTCCACAATGGCAGTGGTCTTTTACATCCTTTTGAACCGTCCTGAGAAAAAAGCCGTTTCCTGACTACCTGCGTGGTGGTCACTGAGAATCAGGGACGGGCATGGATGGTCCTGCATAGAATGATAGAAGGCATGAAGTGCCGGATATCAGCGGTGCTCTACTTTCAGACAAACCGCATGGGGGTAGGAAAGAATTGAATCAGGATCATGCTGTTTTTGTTACAGATTTCACCGGAAGTGACTCGCAGAAAGTGCAGCAGGCCATAGATCATGCAGCAATCAATGGAAATCCAAGTGTGGTGTATGTACCGGATGGAGATTATGTCATTACTGAAACGTTGATTCTTCGTGAAGGGGTAAGTCTGATCTTTGCTTATGACGCCCGCTTTGTTGTATACGGCAATCAGGATGTGCTGCATATTGAGAAGGATGCATCAATAACAGGGGCCTATATAGCGATAGACGACAGCCGTTTTAATCGTAGGATTTTTGTTTTTGATGGGAAGTACAAGTATTACAACTCCTGGAACCGCTCCAGGTTTCAACAGATTCATATGGTGAACTGGTCGGGGTCTCATAAGGGCACAGGAATCCACCTGTCTTCCAGTCAGCCTTCTGATGAAATTTCCTTTTTGCAATTTGATGATATTAAAGCTGTGGGGCTTCACACAGCTTTAGAAATAAGGGTAACGAAACCTTCCTCTGGGTACAGCTGGGTGAATGCCAACAACTTCACGAATGTGACGATTGATGATTGTGTCAGGGGGATATGGATGAATTCTTCGAAAACCATTCCTAATGAAGCGAGCGGCAACCATTTTACAAATCTACAGATTCAACTTTCCAGTGTAAGTCAAAGGGCGGTCCGTGTGACAGGAGATTATAATTATCTACATGGAATGATCTGGGACGCTGATCTCGCTTCCCAGATGGGAGATCTAGTCCATCTGACCTCAAACAGCAGTCATACGGAGTGCAGGCTCCGTGGGAATCACAGCGTCCTTGACCAAGGGACGGACAATACCTACTAAGGCCGCGGATTATGAAGAAAGATCATCCTGAGTTAACCAGTTAGAGTTGTCCGCATGTCGTGTTGAGAGGGCACGTTCCGCTTATCGGCGGATGCTTGCCTTCTGGAATATGAAAAAGATTGTCCTCCATCCAGCAAAGGTGAGCTGGGTGAAGGGGAGTCTTTCTCGATTTTTAGAGAACCCCCAAGGAGCGGTGCCCCTTCCACTCCTGCGGAAGAACGAGTGATCCGAGATCGCCGAGCGTGGGTTTTGCGAGGTAGCTCGGGCGCTCGTCCGCGGAAAGGGAAGGGAGCTCGCTCCTGGCGGTAAGAAAGAAAAAGACCATCCTGAGTGCAGGATGGTCTTTTTCTTATTTTCCGAGCAGGCTGGAAGTGACCATGGCGGTCTGCTTCAAACCGGTTGGATCGGCAGAGGTTTTCAGCTTCGTGAATTCCTCAGACCATTCAGAAGTTCTCATGCGGAGAGGGAGAGTGTCTTTTTCCAGTTCCATCAGCATGATTTCCGCGATTTCTTCAGGCGTCTGGAACACCCCTGAATCGTGATGATCTCGCTGGGACATATAGTCATTAAGCACCGGCTCATAAGCATCCTTCGGAAAGCCGCCTTTGTTTTCGATGTCTGAAAGAACAGATTTGGCAAATTCAGAGGAAATGCCGCCTGGCTCGACGATCATAAATTCTACACCGAAGTACGGAGTTACATAGGTTGCCAGACTCTCATAATATCCTTCCAGGGCAAATTTTGATGCACAGTAGATTTCATTCATCGGCTGGCCGACGAGCCCGCCGACGGAGGAGATGGATACAATGCGTCCTGCCCTCTGCTCTCTCATGTGAGGGAGTACGGCTTTTGTACAGCGGATCTGCCCGTACGTGTTGATATCAAAGATACGTTGGTATTCATGCTCGGATGATTGTTCAGTGTTCTGCACATAACCAACGCCTGCGTTGTTGATGAATAAATCTATATGGCCTTCCCTGTCTATAACCGTCTGGACAGCCTGATCAACAGATGCCTGTGACTGAACGTCCAGCTGAAGAAGTTCGATATCCAGTCCTTTCTGCTGGAGTTCCTTGACCGCCGTCCCTTTCTTAAGGTTCCGCATCGTGGCATATACCTTCCAGCCTGCTTCTGCCAGCACTTTACTTACCCCAAGACCGAGTCCTGTGGATGTTCCTGTAATAACAGCAATGTTTTTATTCATCGTCATCCCATCCCATCCTTTTTGTTTTCATTATTTTTATCCATTTGGCCGTGTTTCTTCATCAATCCGGATTGCTCAATGTCACTATAACGGTTAGAGTCAACTCTAACGCAAGTGGAAGATATAAAATGTTTTGGATTTATTTGCAGGTGTGGATTGAAATGTTTTATTCCAGGGTCAAAAGGAATAATAATGAAACATGAATGTTTTATAAAAGGGGTGTTTATTATGGGGAAATTCCTGATGAATCTGGCTGCGTTCCTTCTCGTCGTAGTAGTGAACGGGCTGGCGAATGCCTTGCCGTTGAATGGTCAGACAACAGGGGAAATATCGAACAGGCTGGATGTGCTGTTCACGCCAGCCGGCTATGTGTTCAGTATTTGGGGACTTATCTATTTATTACTCGGCATCTGGGTGCTCAGCATGTTCCCGGAAAGCCGCAGAAATCTTCCTGTTTACCAGAATACGAGCGGTCTGTTTGTGTTGAGCTCGCTGTTGAACAGTTTATGGATTTTTATGTGGCATTACGAGTTCTTCGGGCTGTCCGTCCTTGTTATGCTTTTGCTTCTGCTCACGCTCATCCGCCTTTATCTTAAGCTTCAGGAAACAGGAGCTTCGTTTTGGGAGCGGCTTCCTTTTTCCGTCTACTTAGGTTGGATCAGTGTCGCTACGATTGCCAATATCAGTTATTACTTAACTTACATCGGCTGGGACGGCTTTGGGATTTCTGCCTCTGCCTGGACGATCCTTCTCCTGATCGTAGGCTTCCTGCTTGCTTTAGTCTTTATGACCAGCCAGAAGGACTGGGTGTATCCACTTGTGTTTGTCTGGGCGTTTGTCGGAATCGCCGTGAAAAACGAAGGGGCAGGCGTTCCTGGTGTGGTGTATACAGCGTATACACTCGCCGGACTACTATTGATTCTGACTGCTTTTTACGCTTTACGGCAGCGACGTTTATAAACATCTCGTCTCCGAACTCTTCCTGACCTTTCCGAATAAGAGGTTAAAAAAAGGGGGATCTTCTGTTCAGAAGATCCCCCTTACATGCCGGAGTACAGGAAGAGCGTAACAAAGAACAATATAAAATCAGGTCCGCTGATGCGGATCTGGTTTCTTTTTTATTCCTTGCAGGAAAGCTGGACAGGGAGAGACTGAAGGCCTCGGAGCAGGAAGACAGGACGCCATTCCGGATGCTCACGTTCGGGGTCCAGGTGGATATCTGGAAAGGTATGCAGCAGTTTTTCGACAGCGGCTTTTCCTTCCATACGGGCAAGTGGAGCACCAAGACAGAAGTGAATGCCGAAACCAAAAGCGACGTGGGCATTTTTCTGCCGCGTGATATCAAAACAATCGGCGTTGGTGAATTTCGCTTCATCCCGGTTCGCTGAGCTGATTGAGGCCATGATGAAGTCTCCTTTTCTTATCGTCTCTCCATGAAAATCCATGTCCTCCGCGGCCCAGCGTGCTGTGGAGAAATCAACGGGACTATAGAAACGCAGTCCTTCCTCCAGCGTTTGGGGCACGAGGGATAGGTCCTCTTTTAACTGCTCGAGCTGATCGGGATGTTCAAAGAGCGCATACATCGTATTGCCGATCAAATTGACGGTGGTTTCATGCCCGGCAATGATGAGCAGGACGACCATGGAATACAACTCATTCTTACTCAGCTGATCGCCCTCATCTTCCGTTTGAAGCAGATAGGAAATCAAATCTTCCCTGGGATGAGCCCGGCGCTTCTCAAAAAGATCGGTTAAGTAAAGGGTGAAAGCTTCGACATCCTCTACGAAATCCCCTGCCATGTTATCAGAGGCGGCCACGATGGTGTTGGACCATTTGCGGAACTTTTCACGATCTTCCACAGGCACACCAAGCATTTCACTGATCACAATAATCGGAAGTGGAAAAGCGAAATCATCAATCAAATCGACCGGTGCTGTCTTACTTTTCATTTCAGCAAGCAGTTCATCCGTAATCTCATGAATACGTGGTTCCAGAAGTTTGATCGTTTTCGGGTTGAAATAGGGCTGTACGAGCTTTCGCAGCCTTGTATGATCGGGTGGGTCGGCATCAAGCATCATATTTTCGAAAATATTCAGCCCTTCCTCCGGGGAGGGTTTGTCTCTCGTGGCGTATAGACGACTTTGATCTTTCATGAAGCTGGAGGATTTCAAGAGTTCTTTGACGTCATCGTATTTCGTCACAAGCCAGGAAGTATACCCATTGTCCGCAGACATCGGAAAGACGGGCTGTGATGTTCGTTTATCCTCATAAAACGGATAAGCCCCTGTTTTAAACTGTGAGGAATACAATGTTTCCATTTCTTCCATTTCCAAATTCCTCCTTATTATCCTTATATATGGAGTATAAAGGATGAGAAGAAGGCTCACAAACGAACCGTTTTACGCATATCAGGAAATCAGCGGCGTACATTGTAATCAAATGCTGTGAGAAGAGGAGTGGGGGCACTGAAGACAGCTGTTCCGGTAAAAGATCTCATTTGTTTGGTTGAAAAACAGCTGGACCATTTGTTCTTATATGATGGCAAAAAGGAAAGAAACCTTCTCGCATCTGCTGTAGGGAAAGCGCTTGGAAAAACGGCCGTGAACTTTTCACGCATTCGGAACAAGTATTACAGAAAAGGTGGCGAGGTATACTTCGATCCTTTTCATTCAGGGCAGTATACGGTCTTTCTTTATTATTTATCGAGAGTATTACGTGAGTATGAGGCGTTTTCACTGGCAGAACGAATCTATTATTTGAATAAGGTTTTGAATGCCGTCGATCTTTATTATGAGGTTGAGCTGCCGGATTTCTTTTTCCTTGATCATCCCATGGGCACTGTTCTTGGAAGGGCGGTGTATGCCGACGATTTCGTGTTTTCCCAGCACATTACGGTTGGAAATAACCATGATATTTTCCCGGTATTCGAGGAGCGGGTGTCTCTGCTTGCGGGAGCGGTCGTCATTGGAAACTGCCGGATCGGAAGGAACACGATTGTTAGTGCCGGGTCCTTTATTAAGGATGAAGATATTCCGGCTAATAGTCTTGTGTTCGGGAGGTCTCCGCAGCTGGTTATTAAAACAAAACCCGAAAGTTATTTCGATGAGTACTTCCATGCGACATTTTCATAGTTTTTTTTACGTAGAGGGACAAGTATAAAACAGGCGGTCATCGACGACAATGATGGTAATTGACTCATTGGAGTGGATGAACGATGTACTTACTGCTTGTTATTATCGTCTGGGTTTTGTTTGCGTGGAGGTTCATTGACTGGACCCAGTGGCGCCGGCAGTACCCGACGGTGTTATTCTTTATGCTTTCTAACTTTCTCTATAACTATTTTTATTACAATCATACGCTGTGGGCTTTCCGGGGGGTTACGCTGGAGTGGCTGAACCATTCGATCATCAACGCTGCATTCACGTTCATCATTTGTCCGGCCGGTCTTGTCATTTTTCTGCAGCGGATGCCGGATTCGAAGGCCGCCCGCGTCTATTACGTTGCCGTCTGGATCGGTTTCTACACGGCGCTGGAGTGGCTGTTTTCCATGAAAGGTATGTATGTTTATGATCATGGGTGGAACAACTGGCTTAATATCCCGCTGAATACTCTGTTATTCCTCATCCTTGCGGTTCATTACAAACGCCCGTCTCTCGCTATGATTCTGGCTGTTCCGATTGCTGTCCTGTTTTACGTATGCTTCCCGTTTCCTCTGGACAGTTTAAAATAAAAAGGGGATGGTTTTTATGGTCATCCGGGATCTTTTGTCCGTGCCGCTGTTTCTGATTCTTCTTTTCCTTACCTATGGATCGATGTGGATGTACATCGGCAGAAATACAATCAACAAAAGGAAATAGACATAGGAAGGCTGTTTAGGTCAATCTCAGCAGCTTTTTTTTGTGTCCACGCATGTAACATTACTGCGGAATATAGTAAGAAAAAGGCAGAGGAGTTTCACGTGTTGGACATGAAGTTGAAGGAAATCAGTTTCAGGGAAGTTCTGCCCTTGAAAGAAGCATTTGAAAAGGAGTCTCTGAAATTAAGGAAGACAAGAGCGACGATCTGGCTTGGAGCCTACTGTGAAGGAAAGCTCGCAGGCGTATGTGCGTTTCGGAGGACCAAATACGGGATCAAATGTAAAAGCGATCTCGTTCTGAAAGAGTTCCGCGGGCGTGGCGTGTACCGCCGTCTTTTTGAAGAGCGGTTGAAGCGTGTCCGCTCCATGGACGCGGAGAAACTGTATGCGTACTGCAATACAAACAGCCGGCCCATGTATGAGACGTATGGATTCAAGCGGAAAGGAAGACTCAAAAGGTACACCTATATGGAACGGAAACACCCCTGATCAAATCAGGGGTGTTTCATTTGATTGTATAAAAAACGTGCGTAACCAATCGGATTGGTATGTTTGGCCTTCCATTCCTCCAGGCGTTTTCCTTTATAGCGGACGTTTCCGTAACGGCCGCGGAAGTTGCATTCGATGAAATACACCCGCCCGGAAGTATCCAGAGCCAGATCGAAAGCGATATCTGCGATGTGTTCGGCGTACCTGTCGATGTGGCGGGCCAGCTGGACAGCCCTTTGTTCAATACAATCTCTTGTTGGAATCAGTGGGAAGTCAGGGTGGTGGGTAAAGACATCTTCAAAGCTGAGCGACTGCCCTCCCTGACTAAGGTTCGTGATGAATTGATCCTTACTCGGTGAAACCTTGCATAAAATACCGGCGACCACCCAGTTTCCGGTGTGATTGCGCTGGACAACGACGCGCAGGTCGAATGGCCGTCCTTTGCAGGTGGCAAGCAGGATCTTCTCCTGAATGAGATAAGGCCTGGCATCGAAGGCTTTCAAGATTACTTCAGGAATTTCCTCCTGGAACGTTTCAACTTCCCACTGTTTTCGTTTCACCTGGTATTCCAACCGCCAGCTGTTCTTCGAAATTTTCTCTATATGCATGATTCCAGCACCCAGGCTGCCGTTGACAGGCTTTAACAGGACAGAATCATAAGAGGCCATCATGGTTTTTAAAACGGCTGGATCTGCTTTTGCTGTCCGGGGCAGAGAGTGGCGGAGCTCAGGGTCTTTCATGATCATCGTATGCATCCGGTATTTATCGTGTTTAAAGCCTTTGTGATTGTAGAAGATGATCCCTGATTCAGTTAGGAACCTCTGCTGCTTTCTGGACAAAAATCCACGGGAATACAAAATCTGTGGAAGAGGAATCGTCCGCTGTCCATATCCATTTTCACTGCTGATCCATGCTTTTACTGTCGGCCTGCCGGGTTGGATATCTTTCACTTTGAAAAAGGCGGCTGTCAACATGAACTGGTCTGCCGCTTCCTGATATGCGCGGACATTAATTTGACTTCCTTCCACTGCCAGCCGGTCGCAGATGCTGTCAGGCAGGATGATGCCGATGGTCTCTTTTTTCTCGATATGTCTCACCTCCCGGGTTTCCATTTATCCTATGTATACAGAAGGAAGAAAAGATATGTTCTTTCCGGTTGTTCATACATATAAAAGAAGCCGGAAAATGAACAGGGGGGACACGTATGTATCAAGTGAATAAAGGAGAGGGGACGGGAACAGCCATCACGCTTCACCCATCATCCGCCTTGAAAGAGGGGATGGAGAACGGCCGGGTATATACCTGGGAGTTCGGACTGCAGTCCTGTCAGGGCGTACTTCGGACATCCGACCAGATAGATGAAGATCAGATGGTTATGTCAGGGGAAGTCCTCGGGATCCTGATGCTTCCCATGGAGCCCCATTATGAAGTGAAATGTGAGAGAGATACCGTTCATATTGGACCTATTATAGGAATCGTCGCATCCAGCCGCCTGGAAGGTTTGCAGGACATGCTGCACAAGCTGCGTCGTTATGTGAAGAACTACGAATCCTTTGGTGGAGCCGTCATTGCGTTTTCCAATGAAGCTGTGGACGTGGATAAACGGCTGGTGGCTGGGTATCTCTTTGATCCTGTGAAAAGGGAATGGACCGCAGGGATTTATCCGTTTCCACAGGTCATTATCAAGCGTGTTCCACTAAAAAAGAAGTGGCAGAAACAATTTCACCAATTGATCGGAGACCGCATTTTTCATTCCGGAACGTTTACCAAGTGGGAAATGTATACGTGGTTTCAGTCTTCCTCGTTTTTGAAGCCGTACCTTCCCGAAACGAAGATTTTCCAGGGTTCAGCAGCTTTTCTTGAGATGTTGGAGACTCATCATTGTGTTTATGTAAAGCCTGTAAAAGGGATGCAGGGAAAACGTGTGGCGAAGGTGCTGCGTACAGAGAAGGGGATGAGGGTGATCTATATTCATTCAGAAGATAAAAAAGAGTTTTTATTCCCTCGATCTGAAGACGGCCTGACTTTTTTGAAGGAAGTCTTTGCCGGCAGTGAGGTGATCGTTCAGCAGGGCCTCGACCTTCAATATGAGGGGAGGGTCAATGATTTCCGGGCGGTTATGGTGAAAAACGGGGAAGGAAGCTGGGAGAGCTTTGCTTTGATGGGAAGAACCAGCCAGGAAGGGCAGATTGTCAGTAACCGTCATCAAGGGGGGAAGATTGAACCTGCGGTCGTCATGCTGGAACGGATGTTTAAGGAAAAGGAAAAAGTGTCTTCTCTAATCGGGGAGATTGAGGAGCTGGCTCTCCGAGCATCGGAAGTCATTGAGAACTGCGGTTTCCACTATTGTAAATTGGGCATCGATATCGGTGTGGATCGACACGGGCGTGTGTGGTTGATCGAAATCAATCATCGGAATCCGAATGATTTTGTTGCTTCTTTTACGGGAGACAAAGAACTTGCCAACCGTATTCGTACAGCCAATATGCTGTATGCGAAACGAGTGGCGGGCTTTAAATAAGAGCAGCACAGGAAAAAAGCAGCCCTTCCATGAAAGGAAGGGCTGCTCAGCTTGTAGAGAAACCTCTGTTTCTTTACGAGCTTTTTTCTTTCTTGCCGCCAGGAGCGAAAGCCCCTTCCCTTTCCGCGGACGAGCGCCCGAGCTTCCTCGCAAAACCCACGCTCGGTGATCTCGGACCACTCGTTCTTCCGCAGGAGTGGAAGGGGCACCGCTCCTTGGGAGTTCTTTAACATCGACAAAGACTCTCCTTCACTTAGCTCACCCTTGCTGGATGGAGGACAATCTTTTTCATATTCCGGCAGGCTGCCGTCATCAGCGCCTGTTCCTCCCCTTTTTCTTTTCCACGCAAGCAGCAATAGCGCAGCCCATGCCGTTCTTTTGAATCTGCGAACCTGCTTAGTGCACAATCTCTCTCCTCTATATTCTAACGTCGGCACGAGGAGCGTTCGGTGGTGATGCCTGCGGGAACAGCACAGGCCGAAGATCCACTTGGGCAGGCGACCTTCCTGACCAAGTTAGCTGAGGGCGTGCCCGCGGCATTCATCCACCGATAAGCGGAAAGTGGCCCTTCACACGACAAATGAACAACTTTAAATGGCTAACACAGGCTTTTTCTACAGCCAAAGCAGCCCTTCCATAAATGGAAGGGCTGCTTTTTAGGTTTCGTCTTTGAGGACGCGGATGAAATGACCATAGGAGTCCCGCATCGATGTTTTAATTAAACACACGGTTTGGTCATCTGCAAATTTTTGAATGAGCTCAAGCGCACGTTCTGGTGTGCCGCACATATAAACATGGCGCGCTCTCATCCCGCATTTCACAGCTTCTCTGGCCATGACGGCCGCTCGCTCTCCGATAGTGATGAGCCGTCCGGGCTGGTTGTTGTAAATGAGGCGTCCGATTTTTTTATGCTCCTGAATTTCTTCAGGACCCAGCTCATTGATCTGCCCGAGCACAGCTACACTGTTTTTGCCGCGTGATTTTTCCTGTAATACGGCAAGGGCAGCTTCGATGGAACCGGAGTTGGAGTTCCAGGAGTCATCAATTAATGTGGACCCGTTCAGGCCGTTGGTGATTTCCAAATGGCGTTTCAATGGTGGAAAGGTTCGGAGCCGCTGCAGCAGGGTTTCGATATCCACCCCGAAGGTATGGGCGGCAGCTATGGCTCCGAGGGCATTGCGGACCATATGAAGTCCAAAGGCAGGGACGAAGGCTTCATATTTTTTTTCAGCATGGGTGAGGGTGAACGTCATCCCTTCATCCGTATATTTGATGTGGGACCCTCTGTAATCCGCCTGCTCACCGGTCCCGAACCAGATGATCTGCCCGGGAGGGAGTGATCGAGCGAAGCGCTTGGAATGGTCACATTCTGAATTCAGGAAAATAGGTTGATCCACTCCCGCACCTTTGAGTAATTTAGCTTTTTCCTCAGCATACAGGTGCTGTGATCCATAGCGTTCAATATGATCCGTTCCGATCCCGGTTATCAACACGGAAAAGGGGCTGAAACAGCGGACACATTTCTCCAGGTGCCCTTTCTTTCCAACACCGAATTCGAAGATTCCGAAATCGGTATTCTCGTTCATCCTTGTTAAAACCCCGGCGTTCGACCGGAAAAGATTGTAGTTGCCTTTTGTTGCTTTTACGTGGTGATTCTCAGTTAACAGATACTTGACCATCTCTTTCGTCGTCGTTTTTCCATAACTGCCGGTGATGGCAAGGTGGGGAGTGGAAAGAAGGCGACGGTACCAGGCAAGGAAGTGATGGTAGGCTTCCCTTGTTTTTTTCACTTGAATAACCGTAATGTCACCGCGGAGGGAGGGAAGTCTTTTTGGACGGCTTGTGATCATCACACACGCTGGCAGCTGCTCTGTCTCCTGAACCGCTGGTGCTTTTGAATCCAGGCAGAAGTATAAGCAGCCTGGCTTTACTTTCTTCACACGGGTGACGACACTTTTTACAACGGACAGGGATCCTTCACGTACAACCACACCATCCAATTCTTTCACAAGGTCACTGACTGATAGTTTTCTCACAGGATTCTCCTTTGCGCAGGAGCCGGAATTCTACCACTTCGGCTCCATGATAATGTCACGTTTCATTAAATCGATATTCAAACAGGAGAGGGAGGAAATAGAAGGAACAGGCTGGGTTATCAGACAATCCGTCCTTTTTAAGGCATAGATTTCTTCCATCCATCCCGCAGGTTCCCCGTAAATCGTAAAAGGCTGAAGAAGGGATAGAAGAACGTTTTTTTCTTGTTTATGAATGGCTTCAATGCGGAAACACCACGTTTGAAACGTTTCTCCACCAATGTCGCCCTCGGCAGAGAACGGGATGGAGGAGTGGTGTCCATAGAAGCAGAAAGGGATGGTGTCGATACGCATGAGTTTAGCGAGGAGTGGGCTGCATGGATCTGAGGGGTCTCCCTGAAGTTCCAGCTGCTGTTGATAAAGTATTTCAATGCTTTTCAATAGACTCGCTTGATCCTTCAACCTTTCCATCCCCTTTCGATCAGCTTCAGGACTTATACTGCTGAGCCATGTAACAAGCATAAGGAATCATATGCCGGGCAATGGAAAACTCCCTGTGCCGGCTCCCAGGACGCCAGTTCACTTCATAAATCCACAGCTTTTGATGGCGGTCAACGGCTGCATCGATTCCGATTTCATCGAAAGAACGTCCGGGGTATAACGTTTCGAAATGCGTGGCGAACTGCACAGCAAAGTACTCAAGGAGCTGCTTGATATTGTAGTATTCACGGCCGAATTCTTCCTTGAGGAAGGGCACAAGTTCTCCACGGTAGCCTCCCCGGCTGACATTGCTTGTTAATCGCTTGGTTCCACTGATTCGTGGATAGATCAAGGCCGTCTGCCACCGGCCTTCTTCATTTTTATGGACATGGAGGCGGAAGTCATAGCTGAATCCCGCATTCGTCCGACTGTCGATATACGGCTGAATCAAATATTTTTTGTTTTGAAGAAGGTCGGTGACTTTCTTTTCCCAAACCTCCCGCGGACAGGTCTGCTTCTCTAATCCGGTCTGCCAGGTAACGGATCCATCCTCAAGCTTTGTAATGAAGTGGATGGATTCTCCTTTCCGGCCTGAGTGAGGCTTGATGACGGCTTCCGGGTGATCTTGAAGAAACAACTGGACATCTTCCGTTGATTGAAGCGGATGGCTCGGAATCAGGTGGCCCGCAAACGTTTTTCCTCGTTTGATTTTGTTATAGACAGTCAGCTTGCTGCCAATCGATCGGCTGATAAACGGAATCTGTCTGCGGAGAGCACGGCTGACGGCTTTCTGCTTAGAGGTTCTGGGCGCACTGATATTGATGATGACCTCAGGGAAGGGGAGATCCTTTTCGTGCCAGGATCCTTCCTGATAAATCCACCCTTTGATGCGTCTGTGGTCAAAATCAATCCCTGAATAAGAGAAATAGAAAAAATCTGATCCATGCATTTTTGCTGCAGCTGCATAAGCAAAAGCTTTCGTGACGTGATGGGGTTTTTGACGGTAATGAAGCATTCCGATCCGTGTCATATTCCACACCCTATATCGGTTCTAAATGAAATTTGATTTTCTCCGCTGCTGACTTTGCTGCGTTGACAGCTTCGTCTTTATCCGGTGAAGAAGCGATGACATACGCATAACGGTGTCCCATGGATACAGGAGCGGACAAAATCGCCCCTCTGCGCGGCTTTACGTAGACTTTTTTTATAGACGCCACAGTTTTCGCTTTCTGTTTTCCTGTTACTTTAATCAACTTCCCCCTGCCTTGGATGGTGATGAAGTGAGCATAGGCGGAGAGCTGTTTCTTCGGGATGCAGTCAATCCTGTCTCCCAGGTTCAACTTCAACGTTTCCTTTACTAAGGAAATGCCGGTGGATTCATAAATCAGCTGGTTGACAGCACTCCCGGATATCCGGGGATTGATTTCAATCAGTTTCCACCCGGAGTCCGTCTTCCTCATTTCCGCGTGGCATGTGCCATGTGTGAGGCCAAGATGGTGAACGATATTTTCGATGGTCGTCTGCAGTTCTTCGGTACTGGAATCAGAGAGCGGCGCCGGCATAAGATAACCGGTGATGATGAAGCGGGCTTCTTTAGAGATGATCTGTTCAATGACAGCGGCCAGCTGAACCGTTCCATGTTCGACAATGATCTCAATCAGATACTGGGGACCTTCCACATATTCTTCTAGTAGGAGGGAGGACAGACCAGACTGCCTTTTGAAATAGGTGCAGGCATCCAGGAAAGCCTCCTTGTCTTTGATTAAGAGAACGTCTTTGGAGCCATTGGAAACAGGGGACTTCAAAATAAAGGGCAGTTGTTCGGCGTAAGTATGAAACAACGTATCAGCATCTTTCTCCAATGAGAGAACCGCATGCTTAGGAGCTGCGGGGTGTCCGTTCAATATTTCCCTGAACCTTGTTTTATCTTCCATATGATACAAAGCGGGGACAGACAGAGAAATTAAACCCAGTTCAGCTGCCATTTCTGCAGCTAGACGAACAAAAGGGTCCACGAAACTAATGAAGGCTTTGATTTGTTTTTCTTGTTTATTTATAATCGCCAGCTGCTCGTAAATGACGTCTTTATCCTGTAAATCTTTGGCGAAAATCATTTGATGCACATCGGGATACTCTTCGCGCTGGTTCATCTTCTTCATCTGCTGGGTGAGAAGGATGGTGAAATAGCCCATCTGCACGGCTGCCTCAATGGCATCTCTACTGGATCCGGATTTGTGTGTTTCTAAAAAGACGATGCAGTCCATAACCTCATGTCCCTTTCTTTACCGGGGGTCCGGGATATGTTCCTGTGGAAAACCACACATACCTTTCAATGCATCTACGTAGGATTTTTGTATGTGCCAATACAACTCATTTTCTCCTGCATAAAGGGGAAGCCGGTCATCCACATACCGGTGATTCATTTCAATCAGCCAGATCTTTCTTTTTTGGTCCAAAGCAATGTCCACACCAAAGTAGCCAAAAACGGTTCCGGACTCCTGCTCTAAGCGTTCAGCTGCCCGGCAGCAAACAGAAAAAACCTCTTCACGGAGATGGTCGACCTCTTCTTTGGAAAGGGAAAAACATGACCTCACCACATCCTCTGCGGAAGAGGCAAGACCACCGCCGGCGAGATTGCTGATGATACTTTGTGGAGCACCTGTCTTAGCGACCCATCCAGCAGCTTTCCACTCAGCCTGCCTATCCTTATGCAGATAGATCCGGTAATCGATCACTTGGTGATTGAAAGCAATGTCCAGACATTTCTGTGCAAGGTATGGTTTTCGACCGATGGATTTATTCAGGTGGATGGCTGCTTCTTCCGGAGTCAGGCATTTCTCCATGTTCGTTCCATCTTCTCTCGTCCGTACATGCCACGTCCGGCTTCCGGCAGAAGGTGAAACTTGAATCGTTTTACGTCCGAATGACCCTTTGACAGGTTTTAAAAATAACGATCCCCACTGGTTCATCCAATCGACGGCTTCTGAACCTCCTGTAAAAAGAGCGGTAGGAGGCAGGTGCGGGAGAAGGGACGGATCCTTCTTTAAGTACTGATAGACCTGCCATTTCGAATAAACAGCTTGATTAAAGACGGCACCGTTTACGTGACGTTCGAAACTCAACTTCAGCTCTTTCTTTAACGACATACGCTTATACACAACATCGGGGTAGGGGAGAAGTCTTTTCTCCCAGCTTTCATCAAGTGGGTTATACATGTATCCGCTCAACTGCGTGTGTCTGGATTGAATGCCGTCCAGAGAAAAAATGGTGAGAATGCCGCTTTGGAGCGGATCATTCTGCAGCACACGGTTGAATCGTTTTCTTTTTCCCGGCAGGTATTTTTCCCTGCCTGCCGCTAATATTCCTAAATGAGGACCAATCCTGAGATGGCCTTCATCATTACGCAGTTGAAAGCTTCCCTGGTCAGGGAAAAGCAGTTCATCGGCGGTCCGTGTGCAAAGGCGTGCGTGTCGTTCCTTCGTTCCTTTTATTGTGACAGCCGCAGCTTTTGAACCGAATTCGACGATCATCGGAGTTTCCTCCTGAATAGACAGCTGTTGAAGGATGTGATGTGGAAGGTGGAAATCCCGCCCTTCCCCATTTTCTTTTTGAATGTGAATGGCGCCGTGCATCCTGTATCCCCTCTCATTGGTTTGAGGTACAGCATATGGTATTCGTGGACAATAGAAGCGTGTGACTAACTTTTACTACGATGGTTTTTACAGGTTGGAGGGAGCCCTTTGTTTATAAAAAAGAATGCAGAGCTGAGCCAGGCATCCGTTGCTTTCCACCCATCTATGAAAGACATTCTGGGACAGGAGGGGGGGACTTCTTTGGATGTGCACCTTGGTCTTTGGAAGCGGAGTACCTCTGTCTTTTACCACAATCATGTGAATGAAGATGTGGTGGAATTTTCCTATGACCTGCTTCATGGTCTCACCATTCCTGAGGATATTGACTTTGAATGGATGTCTGAAAAAGATGGCTTTCATCTTGGTCCGGTCCTTGGGATTTTGAGGGGGACTTCTCTGGAAAACATCCGCCCGAGTGTCTTAAGAATTATGCGCCGCTGGGTGGTGGATTACAAAAATTTAAAAGGACTTGTCATTGTTTTTCCTAGAAATGGTGTCCAATCGGAAGGGGAATCGGTGACGGGGTATGGCTTTGCCGGTTTGGAAAAGGGCTTCTGTATGGGGACTTTCCCTTTTCCAAGTGCTGTGTTCAGCCGCCCGAGTGCCGGTGGAGAGCGGACCTATCGATTGTTGGATGACTTGACCTCCGGACGTTTTTTTAATCGAAGAGGAGCTGGGAAGTGGGGGTTTTACTGTGCGCTCAGACAGGACCCGGCGACAGAAAAGCTTGTACCTCATACAGAAAAATATTCCACAGACGAACGGCTGATGGCGTTGATTGATCAATATACCATCGTTTATTGGAAACGGAAGTTTGGTGCCAAAGGGTATGGCATGATTCAAATGAAGAAAGAAGCCGACCGCTATATCGTCACGAGGGTGCTGAAAGGAGAGCAGAAGCAGGAGGTATTTTCCAGCGAGGGGCAGTTGAAAGCGTATCTCTCGGATATTCCCGACAGGAAAAGAGGGCTGATTCAACAAGGAGTTCCTTATGCGGCGGATGGAAAACAAGTGGACTTCAGAGCCTACGTTCAAAAAGATCCTGATTCTTCGTGGAAGATGCGCGGATTTGTCGGACGAATCGCCCGGACGGGGAGCGTCATCACCAATTTGAGGTATACCGAAAAGGTAATGAAAGGGACGGACGCCCTCCAACAGTTTTACGGGATCGGAAAAAAAGAGCGCGCGCGACTGGAGAGGAAAGTGGAGGCCGCCTGTCTGCTGGCTGCCGCCCGTCTGGATGAGGACGTGGGTCACTTTGGGGATATCGCCCTCGATTTCATCATTAGTGACAAGGGAGATCTTTATTTTCTCGAAGTGAATGCCAACTACGGCCACGCAAGCCTTGTGAGGATCGGGGATGAATCTTTGAAGCACAGTGTCTACCGTTCCCCGCTCGCCTACGCAAAATCGTTGACCGGATTTTCAGGTAAAGCTTAACCCTTTTTGTAGGAGCGGATCGTCTTATAGGCAGTAAGGTCAGGTAAATTTCTGAACATCCCAATATCCGGTTTCGTATTCACTTCAATGATCCATAAATGACCGTCCTTATCTATGGCTATATCGAGGCCGAACAGGCGGTGCTCCACATAATAAGGAGCGATATGGTGGGCAGCATGTAAACCGAGCTCATCCATCTGCTTCATAAGATCCACGGCCGCTGTTTCTCCAAAGGCCCCAGATGCGGCTTGTTCCGCAGTCAGCACCTGTTTTGTATAGTTGGTGGCGATAAAAGGGGCGGCGGCGACCCTGGCGAGCTTTCCTGTCACGTGCCAGGCAGTCTGCGTTGATTTCCTCTGGACCATAACCCGGAAATCGAACGGACATCCGTCGAATTCAGCGAGGGAGATTTTCTGTTGGATCAGGTAACGTCCGGTGCTATACGTGTTGGTAAAATGCTCATAAAGTCCGGATAAACGGGAGGACCGGATTTTTTTATGATTCACGTGCCATTCAAAGGAATCGTTCCCTAGATCGGACAGCTGTATGACCCCTCGGCCTTTATATCCGCGCGCAGGCTTTAAAATGACCTGCTTATGTCTTTGAATCATATCCAGCATCGTATCAGGGGTCAGCCGTTTTGTTTCCGGAAGAAAAGGGCGGATGACGGGAGACCGCTTCATCCATACATGTTTTCTCCATTTGCTCGTTATCACGTTTTTCATTCCTTTCTTGGACACAGGAACCGTGATCTCAACTGGTTCCGTGCGTATGTCACCGGATAAAAAAATCCCCTGAATATCAGGGGATGGGCCCATACTGCTATCATTTACAGCGGACAGAAGAGGTTGTTGTAGGCAGCGAACAGGCTTATGGCATCTTCATAATCTTCTGTTTCAACAGCTTCCTGGAAAATGGCAATGACTTCATCTTCCGTAAGTGGATAGTTCACAAGTGAATGCGCTGCATTGAGAAGAGCGGCCGTTCCTTGCAGGGCCAGCTCCTGTGTCGGGGTGGAAGGGATGGGAAGATTGAGAGCGAATAGAAGATTGAGGTTATCTTTGTAAATGCAGACATCGAAAACAGTATTGACGCGGTCGCATATGGAATAAGCTTCCGGCCACTGAGGGATATTTTGAAGTGCCCCCCAGAATTCTGCGCTGCATCCTGTATTGACCCCCATGATCAACACCTCCTTACTTATTCACTATATGTAAGGGGGGTGGAAGTGTCTGTATGGGGGAGGGGATTTATGAAGAAAGCTAGAAAACTCTTCTTTTTTATGAGCACATTCCATCGACTTGTGCTTTTCCCACAGGCGTTGCCGGCCGCTTCTTACAACCTCCCTGTTGGAAGGTTTAAAAAAGAGGAGATTTTCTGTTCAGCAGAAAATCTCCTCTTATATGCTTCCTTTCCAGCTGAAAACGAGTCGTATCGCTGGCAGATCCCTTCAGGATTTTATCTTTTCTCACGATCTTTTAAAAGCGCTGGTAGCTTTTTTCCTGATCGTTGTATTCAGGTAAAGGTTCACGGAATGCGGCTGCATCCTCAGGGCGTGCGAATTCTGAAGGGGCTTTAGGAGCGGATGATTTATACCGGATATGAAACTCCTCTTCATACTCTGCAGCGGATATTCCTGCTTTCGGCTGCCTCATTCCGATGATCCATGTTTCGAAATTGTACATTCCGCGGTCGATGATGACACCGAGATCTTCCAGAGACTGGGTCAATTCATTCAGACAGTCCAGGCCGTTTCTTAAGATAATCCCGCGTTCTTTAGCTTTGTCCACCGAATGTTCCAGTCTGTACACTTCTCCTTGGTAGGAAAACTCAATAAAACAGCTGTTCCGATCCCAGTTGAAATGAAAATCTTCAATTTTCAAGCGCTTGATCGCCTTGACGAGTTTACGCTCGCAAACACTCTGTTCCTTATGCGGCATCCATTGGAATAGAATATTCTTGAATATACGATTCTTGAACAAACCATCCACCATCCTTTTTATAAGCCTAATCAATGAGAGCAGTGACAGTCAAAGTATTATAGTTTACTATTTCTCCAAAAAAAGTAAAAATCCTCTAAAAAGATGAGAAAAGTAGGAAAAGAACTTTATTCCGACACGATGATTTTATTATAATCCTTAAAAAGGGCTGAAAGAATAGTTCCAATGGACGGATTCAATCAAAGCCCCCGCAGGAGCTGTTCGTTCTGCCGGCGGAGCTGATCGTACGCCTCCTTCAATGGCTCAGGCACGAGCGTCCGTCCGTAATCCCAGGCGTTCGTTTCAATCGTCGCTTTCAATGCGGCAACTTCTTCGTCTTCCCCGTACATGAGTGTACGGAGGTCGTGCTTATGCTTTTTGAACGTAAGGTAATACCCTAGTTCATGACAGATCATCAGCTGTACATAAGCTTCCTTTGCGATGCCCAGATGGGCTTTACTCATGAAGCCGTTCACCTCAAGGTAATTAAAGGTCAGTGTATTGTTGGAGACGTTAAAGCTCATCGGAGCCTTCAATTGATTGTCTGCTGCCCAGCTGATATCCAGTTGATGGTCGCTGATCGTCTGCTGGATGATTTCTTCGATTTTCCATATGTATAACATCAATAGTTTCCTATCCTTTCTTTCTGTACTTCCTCTAAGTATAAAAGAAAAGATCAGGAGGTTTGAAGCTAAAACTACATTCTTCTCCTTAAAAAGAGGCAAAGTCCGCCGGAAGACGGACTTCTTGACTTATAGTGGCCGGTCGTCAAATTCATAATGAACCGGTCCGGGAGCTACTCTTGCATTTTCCAGGGCCGGTGTATCCGGACGGGCGATTTGGTAAACGGCGGCTCCTACAATTTCAGTCGTTTCCTTCAGCTTCTCACGGCTGATTTTGTCCAAAGTATCCTGTGGGGAGTGATACCATGGCTCAAGAGGTGCATGGATGAATAAGGCAGAGGGGATGCCTCGTTCAAAGAAAGGAACGTGGTCGCTTCGGCCGAGCTGTCCATACTCTACGACTTCCGCTACGCGTGCACCGGCGGATGCTCCTAAATCTGTCACAAGGTTTTTGTTCCCGTCAGGAGTGAACATGATCAAATCCCCCGAGTCCCTGCTGCCTACCATATCCATTTGAAAGTGGGCGCTGATGCGGCTGGCTTCTTCCTCACTCAAAGAGTCCGCATAATGATAGGACCCGACGAGCCCTTTTTCCTCAGCTCCGAAGGTCATAAAGCGCAATTCCGTGTCTGTAGGGGTTTTGGCCATGATTTTGGCAAGCTCCAATACACCGGATACTCCTGAAGCGTCGTCATTGGCCCCCGGTCCATCTGCGACAGAATCGTGGTGGGCTCCGACGGTAACGATTTGTCCGGTATCTTTATTTTTGTGTGGTTTCATGGAAGCGATCACATTATAAGAGGTTTTGTCGACCGTGCCCGCTCCTTGAATCGTCAAGTTCGTTGAGAGTGTTTCTTTTTTCAGTTTCTCTGCGAGTTTCAGACCATCTTCCCGACTGATGGCAGCGGCGGGGATATCCTGATTTTCGTATGTATAACCGAATGTCTGTCCTGACGATCCTTCGCGGTTGTACATGATCACCCCAACGGCTCCATGTTCAATGGCATTCTGTATTTTTTCATAGAAACTGTATTCGCCCCGCTCGATCAAGGCAATTTTTCCTTCGGCTTCATCCGTCACATCTTCTGGTCCAGCGAGTCCAGCATCATAAAGAGGCGCATCAACGGTCCGGTTGATGGATCCGTAAAACGTGTGGATGCCTCCGGTAAAAGGGGTGCCATTCACGGTAATGGATGGCTGACCTGACTCCCACTCCTGAAAAGTAAAGGGCTGGATCTCAGTCTCGTATCCATAGCTTTCGAATTCCTGTTTAATGTACTGAACAGCGCTCCATTCCCCTTGTGTTCCCGCTTCCCGAGGGACTTGAGAAAGGTCACGCACCCGTTCGAAAAGGCGGTCTGCATTGATTTTCTTGATGACTTTGTTATCAAAGGCGTGGTCGGCCTGGCTCCCCGCAGGTGGTGGATCTGCCAGGACGGCAGAAGGCAGGCTGCTGAAAACTAATCCGGCAGACAATAAAAGAGTCACAGTTTTTTTTGACATAAGAATCCTCCCTGAACATAATGGAATGCTCTCTCATTCTAGCAAATATTGTAAAGAGGGGTCTCGAGTGCAGGTAGAGGAAAAAGGGAAAGAGGCTCGACTTTATACAGGGGGCCACCTGAAAAGTCTGGCGTTCGTTGTCGAAGGTGTCCATCCATATTCCTAAAGAGTCTTTCAATACATAGGAAAGACAGGACAGTCCGCGACGTTCGGCTCATTTTTAAAAGAACAGTCATGACCCGCCCGGTTTCTTCAAGGAAATGTTCATGATAATCAGTGGAAAGTGGAGGATGCGGTGAAGCGGTGAATGTAAAACCTGTCCACGGATGAAATTTCAACACCGGACAGGTTTTTACATGATGATATGGAACACTTGTTTAAATCCATGGAAGAGTTATCTGTTCCTGCTGTCGATTTCCGGGAGGATGGTTTTCGCTACTTTTTCATCCAAGGCTTCGTAGTCATAATAATCAATGGTTTCATAGAGTTCCTGTCTCGTCTGCATATCCTGAAGCTTCTCCTCCTGCGTACCTTTTTCTAGAATTTCAGAAAAGACCCGTTCATAGGCTTTCGCTGCCGCACGCAGGGAAGTAACTGGATAAATGACCATGTCCGCACCGAACGAGGCAAACTGCTGATCTGTGTAGTAGGGTGTCCGTCCGAACTCCGTCATATTGGCGAGAATCGGAGCATTCAGATTAGAAGAGGCCCGTCTGAAATCCTCCTCGCTTATGAAAGCTTCCGGGAAGATGGCGTCGGCACCGGCTTCTATATAAGCCTGGCTACGGTTGATTGCTTGATCGATTCCTTCGACCGCTTTGGCATCCGTCCTGGCCACGACAATTAAGTCGGGAGCCGCTTCTTTGATGGCTTGGATTTTCTGCATCATTTCTTCCTGGGGAATCAATTGCTTTCCGTTTAGGTGGCCGCACTTTTTAGGCATCAGCTGATCTTCAATCTGTACAGCTGCGGCTCCGGCTTCCACCATCTCCTTCGCTGCTCTTGCCGCGTTCAGCACGCCTCCATACCCCGTATCGATATCAACGAGAAGGGGAAGGTCGGAAGCCCGGACGATTTCCCGGGCTTTCCCAGCCATTTCATTGGAATAAATCAGGCCGAGATCAGGAAGGGCCTGACTGGCCGTATAAGCGGCTCCTGATAAGTAGAGGGCCTGGAAGCCAAGGTCCTTCGCGATTTTGGCACTCATCCCGTCATGGGCACCGGGGATTTTCAACAGGTTCCCGCTTTTCATTAAACGTTGAAATTCCTGAGCACGTTCTTTCTGTGTTGAGGCGGTCTGCACGAGCCATGTCATCGGTCATTCCTCCTTCATCATAATTGGAATTCGTTCATAAACTGCGGGACCGTCGTCCGTGTTAGAGCTTCGTAATCTTCGCACAGGTTCAATAGTTTATTCGTCTGTTTGAATGAAAACCGGGTTTTTACATTGTTTTGAAACTTGTTCAATAATAACGGGAGGCCTTCGTCCCGGCGTCTGCGGTGACCAATTGGATATTCCACAGCAACCGGATCTGTGGAAGTCCCATCTGAGAAAAATACTTGGACGGCATTGGCGATGGAACGCTTGTCAGGATCCAGGTAGTCCCGGGTATAGGTCTCCTCCTCGATGGTTTCCATCAAATCTCTCAGTTTATCGATCGCCGGGTTCCGGGCGGTTTCATCTTCGTAATGATCGGCGTTCAATTCGCCGTACAGGAGGCCGATGGCGGTAATGTACTGAAGGCAGTGATCCCGGTCCGCCGGGTTGTGGAGCGGCCCTTTTTTATCAATGATCCGGATGGCTGACTCATGGGTGGTAATTGTAATTTTTTCTATTTCATCCAGTTTATCCTTCACCTGACTGTGCAGATGGATCGCGGCTTCCGCTGCTGTCTGAGCGTGAAATTCAGCAGGGAAGGAGATTTTAAATAAAATATTCTCCATAACGTAAGAACCGAAGGAACGTAAAAGGGTCAGTTCTTTTCCGCTGAACAGGACATCTTGAAATCCCCATCCGTCAGCAGAAAGGGCGGTAGGATAGCCCATTTCACCTTTCATCGTCATCAATGCCAGACGCACCCCGCGGCTTGTGGCGTCCCCGGCGGCCCATGATTTTCTTGACCCGGTGTTCGGAGCATGCCGGTAAGTACGTAAGCTTGAGTTATCAATCCACGCCTGGGATACAGCGTTTGTAACGTCTTCCGTTTTCCCGCCAAGCATAGCAGTCACGACAGCTGTCGTCGCTACTTTTACGAAGAGCACATGGTCAAGTCCCTCCCGGTTCAGGCTGTTATCAAGGGCAAGAATCCCCTGAATTTCGTGAGCCTTCACGATGTATTCGAGGACTTCATGCATCGTCATCGGTTCCTGGCCCGAACGGAGGCGTGTCCGGCTGATGTAATCGGCTGCAGCAAGGATGCCTCCGATGTTATCGGAAGGGTGGCCCCATTCAGCAGCAAGCCATGTGTCGTTGTAGTCGAGCCACCGGATCATGCACCCGATGTTAAACGCGGCATGGACAGGGTCGAGGACATAAGATGTCCCCGGAACCCGTGCCCCGTCAGGCACAACCGTTCCAGGAACGATCGGTCCCAGATGTTTCGTGCATTCCGGATAACGGAGCGCTAAAAATCCGCACCCGAGCGTATCCATTAAGACGTATTGAGCCGTTTCCATCGCCTCTTCACTTGTAATTTCCCCGTGCACCGCATAGGAAGCAATTTCTCTTAGAACTGGATCGATCCCGGTCTGCTGCACTTGCGTTTCATTCATCTTCCATCTCCACCTTTGCTTGAATATTTGATGAGGGAAGGCAGCCCTTTAAGGGTGCAGTCCCCGTGGTCCTGTGTAATGAACCCGAGGGCGGAACAATTTGTTATCCGTATATTGTTCGGCCACATGAGCACAGATGCCGAGCGTGCGTGCGGAAAAGAAAATCGGTGTATACAAATCAATCGGGATGCCGAGCAGATAATAGACAGGAGCGGCATAATAATCCAGATTCGGATACAATCCTTTTTCTTCCTTCATCAACTCTTCTCCTGCTTCACAGCACTCAAGCAGGTCTTCTCTGTTTTTTACAGCTGCCAGCTTCCGCAGGGCTTCCTTCATTAAAGAGGCGCGGGGATCCATTTTCCTCATATACACCCGGTGGCCGAAGCCCATCACCTTCTCCTTGCGGGCGAGCTTTTCCAACAGAAGTTGTCGAAAACCTTCGACAGATCTGCCTTCAAGCAGCATGTGCATGACGGCTTCGTTGGCCCCTCCGTGAAGGTTCCCCTTAAGAGAAGCGACAGCTCCCGTGAGGGCTCCATATAAATCCGAATTGGTGGAAGCAATGACCCGGGCGGTAAACGTGGAATTCGGCATTTCATGTTCGCTGTAGACCATTAAGGATTGGTCGAAAATCGACGCTTCCTGCTCATCCGGAACGCGTCCAGTCAGCATATACAAAAAGTTCGCACTGTAGGATAGGTCTGGATCAGGCTCCAGAATACTTTTCTCCTGCAGAAGGTGATAGCTGCCGGCGGTAATTACAGGAATTTTCGCCAGCAGACGCAGGATCGTCTGTTCCAGATTTTTTCGCTCACCGAGGTTTTTATCGTACCCGGCGAGGGCTGAGATTCCGGTCCGTAAGGCGTCCATAGGATGAGTGTCTTTAGGGAGCTTAGCTAATAGTTGAACCAAACTGTCGGAAAGAGGAGCTTCTAATTTTAAGGTTTCCTCAAGTTCCTGCTGCTCCGCTCCGTCAGGGAGGCGGCCTTTCAGAAGAAGTTGAATCAAGTCGATGTACTGCCGTTTTTCAGCCAGCTCAATCAGATCATAGCCGCGGATGACGATTTCTTCAGCTTCTACATCCAGGTAGGAAAGTTTCGTTTCCGCAGCAATCACACCGTTCAACCCGGGTTGAAACGTCGTCGTTTTATCCATGTGGTTCCTCCTTTGGTTAGGTAAACGCTTACAAAAAACGAGAGGTCAGCCGATCATTTCCCGACGTACCTGTTGGTAAGCTTCCTTCAAATGAGCAAGATCGCTGTCTTTATCCGTCAGTCCCTCCTGAAGAGTTTCATACATATCCTCCAGTGTGTGAGGCGCTCCACTACAAACATAAAGCATGATGCCGGATCTCAAATGGTTCAAAAATTCTTCTTTTAGCGACGCCAACAGGACTTCACCTCATCCCTTACAAAATATCGACCATAAAAAAACAACTTCCTTTTAGAAGTTGTTAAGTTTACGTATTGAAAAGCAAACAAACAGGCAGAAAACTGCCTATATGGAAACCATCCGACCGCACTTAACACCTCCTATCCTCGTAGGTTTTGATGTCTGCTGATACAGGCAGGTCTCCTGGCTTATGATCATGGCGTTCCGGAACCTTCCCATCTTCGTTTGTGAAGACAGTGGTATGTACGGAACACTCCCAATTACAGTTGCGGGACAGCACCGGATTTTAACCGGTTTCCCTATTAGTCCTTTTCTTTGAAAGAAAAGGAACCTGTATCTACAACGCTATTCAATTTTCTCTTTCAATATAGCAAACATTTGGAAAATAAACAATTTTATTTGAAATTCCGGAAAAAGTTATTCATGCCCGCATGGGCGCACACATCAAACAGAATGAGATGTGCGGCGTATACTATCAGGACTGAATGAATAAGGAGTGAAAAAGATGAGTTATGATTATGAAAGCTCAAGTTACGGTTACGACCATAAACATAAAGACCACTGTGGAAAATCCAAAAAAATGAAGCATTATAAAAACTGCGTGGAAGATGTACTGGAGGCCATTGTTTATGCTCAGGACAGAGTGGAAGATGACAGCTGTCACACGTCATGCCAGCAATCCATTGATTCTCTGCTCGGGGATCATAAAGTAAAGAAGAACACCGTTCCGGTCATTCTTTACTGTGGCTGTGATCCCTTCAAGGGAACAGGCGTGACAACGTATTCGTGCCATGCGAAAAAAGAAACCTTCAAGTGTGTCCACACGTACCTTTTCAAAGTGAAGGATGTCCATGATGGGTGTGCGGTCCTTGAACTGCTAGTATTTAAGTCGGATTGGAAGGATGACTCGAAACAGAAGCACTCCGCATGCAGCCAGATTGATGGAAAAGCCGTTCGTGACCTGGCAGGTACGGGCATCTGCATCACCGTAGATTTATCCTGCTTCTGTGCGGTTACCTGTCTCCCGGCTGTCCGACTCCATTAAGCTGAAAAAAATTCAAACAAAGTGTCGCTTTGAATCGACTCCATCAAAAAAGCCGGCCGCAGCCGGCTTTTCTGATTCAGCCTCCGAAAGCTTCCAACATGTCTTCGATTTCTTTTTGATCAATGAAAGCAGAAGCAGCCAGGGGCGGGACGCTTTTCCTGCTTGAAGGGCCGGATGAAAAGGCGCCTCTGGTGAGCATTTCTTTGATGGTGCGGAGTTCGTCGAGTACAGGGTCTCCTCCAGGGGTGCCTCCTGCTGCCGGTGCGGATAAGTACTGGTGCAGGGCAGAAAGAAGGAAGTGCTGGAGCGTATTATTTTCCGCGTGGTAGGCCAGTTCTTTTATCACATCCGCTTCGACGGTCTGCGCGTGTCCGGTCCTGACGTCTATATATTTCTCAGGAATGGTGACAACGGTTTCGTTGAAGTAATCACGGTAGGTGTGTGACATCGTTTCACCTTCTCACCCTTATGACCTGTCAGCGGTCTGTTTTTTACTGAAGAGCTGCATTTTAGCAAGAATCATCAACCCTCGTACGTTCAATTTGGCCATTTCCTCCGGGAATGTCAATTCAATCGGGCGGCCTTTTTCACTCCAGGACACAGCAGCTTCACGAATCTGACGCTCGGCAATCTGGGCTGCGCCTCCGACGGCGATATAGCGCGCTGCCCCCTTGATTTCGTGTGAACTTGAACGGACGCGGTCGAAGTGCTCCAAATATTTTCCAGCCATCAATCGCAGCTGCGGGAGAATGTAGCGGCTGATATCCTTTTTTACGCCTGCAAAAGGTTCTACATACCATTCAGACTGGCCGCGTGCCAGTTTTTCTTCCAGTTCCGATCTGGAGTTGAAGCTGTACAGCTCATTCTGGCTTACTTTTTGTATGATGGTATCGAGAAAAGGGTTGATGCCGAACGGCTCACCTTCCACAGAAGCTACCGGTTTATTGTGTTTGATACCGACAAAGTCGACGGAATCTCCTCCGAGGTCTCCAATGATGACTCCACGCTCCGATTCTTTCACCAGCGATTCATCGGAGACGGCGAGCGTTTCGGGATCGCGGGTGAGGGCCAGATAGGCGAGGGCGCCTTCTGCCCCGACAATCACATCCTCAATATGAAGAGTTACCACTGCTTCTTTCGGTTCCCGGATCCCGGGCACTTTATGGAAAATGATTGTATGCGTACCGGTGAGCCGGTTTTTCAACGTATCCTTCCGGCGCTTGTACTGGGTGGTCGGCAGAGAAACCGCCAGTTGATCGATCGTGTACTCGACATCCTTTTCTGAACCACTGCCGAGCAGGGCGTGGTAAGCAGCAGCGGCAAAAAGAAGAATATACGTCCGTTCTTCATCAACCTTTTGATTGTTAAAAGAAGTCAGGCTGACATTTCTCTGTTTGACCGCTGACTTGCCGATGTAGTAAATGTTCCGTCGGTCCTGGATGGCCGGGCTTTTGATTTCCACAATCATGTTTTCTTCATAATCCACATCTTCCTCGTCATATGGCATTTCATAAAACTCTTCATCAAACAAAGCGACGGCGTTCGGGATTTGATAATCCATGAAACCACCGTCATCTGATGCGAGAATCTTATACCAGCTGTTCCCGATATCTACAGAGAAAATATGCTCGTTTTTCATTTTCTACCTCCTGACGTTAAAGCATATGCGCAGCTTTCCAGGCTGTGCCAGTACTCCCCCCGGGGGCCTCTGATAGATTTGGGCGGACCATTTCTATAAATCTTTTACAGGAACTTGTCTTAAAAGTTCCACGTTTATACTAATGCAAGTGACCATGCCTTCGAAATCATAGAGCATAGACTACAGTGAGGTTACTATAAAGGAGGAAAACATCATGAGAAAAAATGACCGTCACTGTGTCAACCTGAATGAATCAGCTTCTATTGAACAGTGTACAAATTCAAGTGCGGATACTCCGATCACTCCAAGTGGAGAGCGTATCGTCCGGATTCCGGTTGAACTGGGAGCCTATAATGTTACGACTAACCTCGTCGCTAACATCTCCTTCCCACACCCGGTACTTGAAATCAAAGATATCAAAAAGCGTGTCATCATTACCCAGTGTCGTCTGCTTACGCGTACGTCCACAGGAGATGATGATCAGTTTTCGGCAGGGCCGTTCCCGTTGTTCCTGAAAGGGTATGTCCGTAAAAACATTCAATACGCGACACCTTGTCATGATACTGAGGGCGAATGTGTGTCTTCTGAAATCAAGTCCCTTACTGTGAAAGTGCCGTTTGAGTGCATGACTACCATCGAATTGGATTCACCTGCTCAACTGCCTCTTCGCAATCGTAGAGACGAATACGACTTTTTCAGAGCCCAGGACCTTGGTAAAGGATATCCGGAAAAAGACCAGTATCTGTCCAGTGACCTTTCCCAGTTCCATCAGGAAAGTTTCCAAGGATACAACCAGCTGCCATTCTGTGAGCTTGTTTCCAGTCAGATTCTTGAGTGGGACGAAGCGACAGATCGTGGCTCTTTTGGCGACAGCCCGGTTGATGAAGCGTACTTCCGTCATATCGTTGAAAAAATGCAGGTGCGATTCACCATTAAAGTGCTTCAAAACCAACAGGTACGCGTAGACGCTCTATAATTGAAAAAGATGACAGTCCATCAGGGCTGTTATCTTTTTTTGCTGTTCCACCATTGTCTTGAAATCAGGATAAGAGCCCAGACACAGAAAAGGCAGCTACATACGATGTGGGTATATTTTGATTAGGGGGCAGACAAATGACAGGTGTGTTTAACGAAGAGGACGGCTTGGAGCTTCACTGTGAAAGAAAACCGCATGTAAGTATCGGCAAGATTGTAACGAAGGTTCCTGTCGTACTCGCAGAACTGAAGCTTCAGATCCATGTCAGTGAAACGATCACTTTTCCAGAGCCGGTGCTTGAGATCAAAGATATTAAGAAACGTGTGCACTTAACCCAATGCCGCCTGCTGCTGCCATCTAAAAAACTGTTTATTAAAGGATTCGTACGAAAGAATATCCAATATGCCAGCCCGTGCAGTGAAATTGAAATGCCGACAGATAAGAGTGTGGCTTCCGACCTTCATTCCTTTACGGTGGATGTCCCTTTCGAACAGGTGACTGAAATTAAGGATTTTCTTTCCATGCCGGTGATGCCGAAGAACAATACACGGGAAGAATTTGATTTTGTCCGATCCAAATCTTTACCAGAGGGATTTCCGGAAAAAGACCAGCATATCAGCAGTGACATTTCCCAGTATCATCAGGAAAGCAGTCAATTTTATAATGAACTGCCTTACTGTGAACTGCTGTCGAGCCGGATCGTGGAGTGGGATGAAGCATTGGACCGCATGCCTCTTCCAGGGAAAGCCCCTTTTCATGAAGGGTATTTCACAAAGATAGAGGAGAAGATGGTGCTGGATATCTGTGTGAACGTCCTGCAGAAACAGCAGATCCGTGTCGCATCTACAAGCAACGGTGATTGATTCATAGGAAAAGAGGGAGGAAAGGAGGCGTCCTTTCATATCTATGAAACGTGATGTCATTACTTTTCAACAGACACACTGGGTCAATCCTAAGGATCGTGGAAGTTTCCTGGGCGGTCATCTGTCAGGGCGGGGAGAGGAAACGAGGGGCGGCGGCCCGTTGTTTCTCCCTTCCTCTGCCGTTGAAGAGGAGGAAATGGCCTTGTTTAAACCGGAGGAAGAGGAGAGGGCTGTGGAAAACAATACCCGCATACCAATGAATGAAGGCGAAATAAGAAAACGAAAGTCGTCCCTTGCCGCTGAATTCTCTTCGATGCTTGATGAATCCAGCGGAGGGTTCTTTGATGATACGACGGAACCAGCAGAGGAGGGAGGTGTGCTCCCTGAAATATTTGCTCTTCTGGAAGAGTCGGAGGATTCTGCAGAAGCGTCCTTCGTTTCTAAAGCCGATCATGATTACCCCATCCTCGGAGATATTGCTTCTGCCATGGTAGAATCCTCCAATGAGTTCAAGAGTCATTACTTTTCTCAAAAAGCTATGTCGCAGCCCACAGAATCTTCTGATGCCGGGGAGAAGGCTGTAGAACGGCATCCTGCGGAAGACCCCCGTTCTGTTTCGTCCGTTATAGAGGACGAAAGCTGTGAAGACCCTTTTTCAGGCAGTGGGATCGATGATTTATTTGCATGTGAATCCTCTTCCAGTTCTTCTTCATCCTCTTCTTCAAGCTGTCCAGTCTGTGATGATGGTTCGTCGGATTCATGGAATGACCAGAGCATAGAAAAAACGGTGAAAGTGCCTGTCCTTCTGGCTCATGTTCCATTGGAATGGGAGATCCGGGAAAGTATTCCTGTTCCTTGTCATTCCGGTGCCATTCTGAAGACGGAATGGTCCGTCCATGACATTCACATCTCTGCTCCTATGTACCCATTTCTATTTCTGCGCGGGTGTTTTACTGTATCCGTGGATTATCAGGAACGGGGGGAGTTGAAGCGGATCTGTAAACGGGTTCCTTTTGAGGAAACGGTGGAAGTGGGCGCGATGATCACTCCTGAACTCCCCACCTATTCGGAAAAGGAATACACAGCAAAAAGCGCGGAAATGCATAAGGAAATCTATCAAACGTATCCATCTCCGGTGGAAAAGGAGCTGGAGAACGTTTCCTTCCTGGTCCATCAGGAATGTTATGGAAAAGGAGACCTTCACGTGCAAGGGGTTTTTCATGGGGAGCTGCTTCTTTACCAGCAGCGGTTCAAACGTTTGGATGTCTGGGAATCTTGAACCGAATAAACAAAAAGAAAGAGGGTTCCGCAGGAAGGAACTCTCTTTTCAATGGTCACGTTCAAAGTGCTCTCTACAATGATGGAAGGTGGAGGAATGGCTGCCTGTTCATGTTGAACGGTGGTGGGGAAATGTCCGGGATTCAGGCCGCCGCCCTGGAGGAAAATCCTCTGTAATACCAAGGCATGTTTCATCTTTGAGAGTCCGAGTCAAAAGGGTTGTCTATGAGACAGGTTCCTTTCGACTCCCTACTACTATATGTTCTCCAGGGACGGTTGGCATGGACAGGTGCCGGCAGACTATAAAATTAGGTTAGCAGCCATCAAGAGAAAGTAGATTTCTATACTGATATAGAACGTTCTTTTCCATAGGCCTGTACATATACTAGAAAACAATGGATGGAAGGGGGCGGAGCAGTTGGAGGAGACGCTGATGATTATGATCCTGTCAGCCATGGCTACGGGAGCGGGAGCCCTCCCGGTCCTGCTGATCCGCCGGGTCTCCCACCGGAAAATGGACAGCATTCTCGCCTATACCGCTGGTGTGATGATGGCAGCATCTACCTATGGCCTTATCCCGGCCTCTTTGAAGCTGACCAATGTAACGGTGCTTTGTATTGGTGTACTCGGAGGCGCGCTGATTTTGAACCTGCTCGAGTATCTTCTTCCCCATGTAGATATGGATCATACGAGGAAATCTCCCGTGCTGCCGCACCAATCGCTGATGCTTGTAGCGGCGATGACCCTCCATAACATTCCGGAAGGGTTGTCGGTCGGTGCCAGCCTGGCCAGTCAAGTCGAGCATCTCGGAATGGTCGTCGCTTTTTCCATGGGTCTTCAGAACGCACCGGAAGGGTTCCTTGTCGCTTTGTTCCTTCTCCATCAAAACGTTTCAAGACGGACAGCCCTTTTTATGGCGGTGCTGACAGGTGGGATCGAATGCGTCTCCAGTTTTATCGGGTTTTACGTGGTTCATATCTCTCTGTTCCTCGTTCCTTACGGGCTCGCCTTTGCTGCTGGTGCGATGTTGTTCATCGTTTATAAGGAGTTGATTCCGGAAACCCATGGTCATGGCTATGAGCGTCTGGCTACGTTCTCTTTCCTACTTGGGCTGCTCAGCATGATCGGAATTGTGGAATGGTTCCGCTGAATCCTGCCGGATGATCCGGCGGGTTTTTTTGTTCTCCCAACTCTTTCTTGTAAACGTATCAGCAAAGAAAGGCAAGGGGGAATGATTCGTTGGAAATATTTTATTGGAAAAATATCGTTATAGGTCGTTTTTCATCGGGTATGCAGAAATTGGGAGGAGATAGCATGAATAAAAAAATGATTGATTACAAAATATTCATTCCATCACTTTTACTGATGGCTGCCATCAGTATCCCTTTTGCCCTGTATGAATCACAGTCGTTGGAACTTATGAATACAGTCTTTGATTCGATTGTGTCATCATTCAGCTGGGGATACTTATGGTATGGCATTTTACTGGTCGCCGCAGGTCTTTACTTGGCATTTTCCAAATACGGAAAAGTGGTTCTTGGGGATCCGAAGGAGAAGCCGAGGTTCACCCTTTTTGAGTACGCGTCCATTCTGGTCGCGATGGGTGTAGGATCGACGATCATGCGGACGGGAATGCTCCAGTGGACGTCTGTCGCCAACGACCCGCCGGCCGGTGTAGAGGCTGGTTCTGCGGAAGCCCTGCTGTGGGGGAACGCCTACAGTATGTTTTTATGGGGCTTTCAAGTATTCGCTATTTTTGTCATGATAGCACCGGCGATGGGATACATACTTCACGTAAAAAAACGCCCGTTGATGAGAATTTCAGAGGCCTGCCGGATTTTGTTCGGAGATAAGTTCACAGACGGCATCGGAGGCCGGTTGCTGGATGTGTTGTTTTTAATCAGTATTCTTTCCGGAGCAGCTGTAACGCTTGGTCTGGGAGCGCCGATCATTACGCAGAACCTTTCTCATCTGCTCGGTATCCAGGTGGATTTCACGCTGACGATCATCGTTACCATCGTCTGGGTCTTTTTATTTTCCCTTAGTGCTTATCTCGGCATCGAAAAAGGGATCAAACGGTTAAGTACATGGAACATGTATATTGCCGGTTTTTTAGCCCTGTTTATTCTCGTCGGAGGTCCAGGTGTTTTCATCCTGAACTACTTCACGGATAGTGTATCGATGCTCTTGACCAACTACCTGGATTTTTCCTTGAACACTGAATCGGTCTATCAGGGGGAAACTTCGCATATTCAAAGCAACACGATTTTCTGGTTCGCCTACAGCGCCACCTGGGCCATGCTTCACAGTGTGTTTGCAGCAAAGATTTCACAGGGTCGGACGATTAAGGAGATGATTCTCACTTATCTGCTCGCTCCAACGCTGCTTTCCTGTCTGGCGACAGGGGTCCTTGGCGGGCTTGGTGTCCACCGCTATCTGACTGGAAATCTTGATATTTTGAACTTCGTTGAAGAAGAAGCGCGTATGGCTGCGATACCGGAAATTTTAAATACGCTTCCTTTCGGAGAAATCGCCATTGTCATCTTCATGATTGTCGCCTTGATTTTCCTGACGACGACCCTCGATTCCACGACTTATACGATTGCCGCCTATACAAGTACGCGGGATATGAGCCGTTTTGAGCCGCCAAAGATGCTTCGTATTATCATTGCGGCTGTGATTACTGCTTTTGCTTTGATTCTAATGAGGATCGGCGGTCTGGCGCCATTGAATGTCGTATCAGGCCTTATGGGTCTGCCGATCATCGTCATTCAATTCATTCTGATATACGCAGCGAAGAAAATGATCGACGCCGATCAAGCCTGGCTGACCAACGTCCGTCAGAAAGACAGGCCTTCAAAAGCTTATGAAGCGAAGCGTAAAGTGGAATAGTCTGGTAGATTGGATTACACTGATATCAGAGTAACTTTTGAAAGGGGACCTGTACATGTATGAATCACTGCACCACGTATCTATCATTGTATCGGATATAGAACAAGCCAAACATTTTTATGGCGGGGTGCTCGGATTTGAAGAAAGCCCGGACCGTCCTGATTTCGACTTTCCCGGAGCCTGGTATCAGGTAGGCGTAACGCAGATTCACTTGATTGCTTATGCAGAAGGAAAAACGCTTCGCGGTACAACCGAGATTGATTCCAGGGATGGACATTTTGCGGTCAGAGTCCGTGATGTTGAGGCGTTTATCGAAAGAATGGAAAAGCACGGAGTGGAGATGCTGAACAAGCCTGTCAATAAAACGGAATGGCATCAGGTGTACATCGCCGATCCCGATGGAAACATTATTGAATTTAATAGATAAAGCTGGAGACGGTCGATATCATTCGATCGTCTTTTTTTTGTTTTTTTCTTCCTTTTTTTTGAAACGATGGCACGGCTGGGTTGTCAGCGCTTACTTAACATTAATATGTTAGTTTTTCTGACATAGGGTGTTGATTGTATGTTAGTATTTGTTGTATTATTCTGCATATTAAGAATATTGGAGGAAAATTATGCTTCCCACTTACGCTGGTTATTTGTTGTTGCTTGTGTTTGGATTGTTTTTCACTGTCGTTACGGTTGTGATGCAGCGCAGAAAAAAACAGAAAATGACCGCTGAACAGTTTAGTACCGCTGGCAGAAGCATTGGTGTCGGTCTGGCAAGTGCGTCCATCATTGCTGCCTGGACGTGGGCGGCTACGTTAATGATGTCCTCGGCTACAGGATTTCAGTACGGCATCAGCGGACCGTATTGGTATGCTGCTGGTGCCTGTATCCAAGTGCTTCTTTTTGCGATAGTAGCCATCAACTTGAAAAAGCGTGCCCCCAAAGCCCATACGTTTCTTGAATTCATTGCTCAGCGCTTTGATAAGAAGAACCACCGTTTAATTATGGGTTTTGCGTTGATGACCAACATTCTTGTGACAGCGATGGTCGTCCTTGGTGGAGCCATTGCCTTGAACTCGCTGACAGGCATGAATATTTATGCCGCCGCCTTCCTCATTCCTCTCACATTCACGATTTACACCATGATTGGTGGATTGAAAGCTTCCTTCATCGCTGATTATTTCAACACTGTTATGATTTTTGCCATCCTGGCTGTCTTCGCTGCTGCCATTTATGTGAAGTTCGGTATTGATCCGATTTATGAAGGATTGCAGAGCATGCCTTCTTCCGCCTCGATGCTGACGATGGCTTCCATACCGGGTCTTTTGTTCGGAATGGTTAATATTATCGGTAATTTTGGAGCGGTCTTTGTAGATCAGGCGTACTGGCAGCGAGCAATTGCGAGTAAGGATAGTGCCGCTTCCAAAGCTTATATATACGGAGGGCTTGCCTGGTTTTCCATTCCATTTGCGATTGCGACTTTTCTTGGTGTCAGTGCCGCCGGCCTTGGGGTGGCGGTATCGACACCGGATGCAGCGGCTCCGGAAATGGCGGCCTACCTTCTGGGTGGTATCGGTTCGATTTTATTTTTAGCCATGCTGTTTATGGCGGTTATGTCTACAGGAGCCGCCGAGCTGACAGCTATTACGAATATCATTGTCACGGATATTTACCGGACGTCAATCCGTCCGGGTGCTTCGAGTGACCAGTTATTAGCGATGTCGAGAAAGGTTACCCTTGGATTCGGATTGATGATGGGCGTCCTTTCGATTCTGTTGTTTAAGGTTGGTATCAGTCTAAGCTTTGTATATATGGCAATGGGGATTTTCGTCAGCGGTGCTGTCATCCCGGTTACCCTCGGTCTGCTTTGGAAAAAGGCGACCAATGCCGGGACTTTTTACGGCGCGTCCTCCGGGCTTGTGCTTGGTGTTACAGCATGGCTGGTTTCCGCCTCCACTATCTATGGTGAAATCACCGTGCAGTCGCTTGGGGAACTGGAGCCGATGTTCTTCGGTAATATCACAGTTTTCTTAGTGAGTGGAGCCATATCCATTGGTCATGCTCTTTATGCGAATCAATCGTTTGATTTTGACTCATTGAAAGATAAGTTCCACAGCTTCGATGAAGAAGCAGATCCCATAGAGGAGGATTCTTATGAGCGAAAACGAGCGTCAGCTGAGTAAAGATGCCGTTATTTGTACAAGATGGGCTTTATCCTTAACGGCCGTGTTCATCATTATTTTTCCAGGCATTATGTTTTTAACGGGGTATCAGTACAGCCTTGATTTTTTTAAAGGATGGACGTACTTGTCCTTTGGATGGCTGATCATCGCAGGACTGATGATTACGCTGAGGCCTGTCATTGAACTTGTCAGGGACCGGAAAGCTGGATAGGACAAAGAGATTGGGGAGGAAACTATGAAACTGACGTCGCGGGAAAGAGAGAAGTTGATGATTGTGCTTGCTGCTGATCTGGCACGAAGAAGACAGGAGCGCGGTTTGAAGCTGAATTACCCTGAAGCGGTATCGATTATTACTTATGAAGTGGTGGAAGGTGCGAGAGATGGAAGGACGGTGGCGGATTTGATGCAGTATGGTGCCGCTGTATTGACCCGGGAGGATGTGATGGAAGGGGTTCCTGAAATGATTCCCGATATCCAGGTGGAAGCAACGTTTCCCGACGGGGTCAAGCTGGTCACCGTTCACGAGCCGATTCGATGAGGAGGAGATGAAGTGAAACCAGGTGAGTTTATCCTGAGGTCGGAAACGATCCGCTGTAATGAAGGGAAGGAAGTAGTGGAAGTCACCGTATTAAATAGAGGCGACCGGCCGGTCCAGATCGGCTCCCACTTTCACTTTTTTGAAGTGAACCCGTTTCTGCAATTTGATCGTGAAGAAGCCAGGGGGCGTCATTTGAATATTCCGGCCGGGACAGCTGTCCGGTTTGAGCCGGGAGATGAAAAAACAGTTCCTCTCGTTGCTTTTTCCGGGGAGAGAAAAGTGTATGGATTGAATCAACTTGTCAATGGGAGGCTGGATGATGAGCTTTGAGATGCCGCGGCGCCAGTATGCCGATATGTTTGGACCGACAAAAGGGGATGCGGTCCGGCTGGCTGATACGGACCTTTTTATTGAAGTGGAAAAAGACTATACGAGGTATGGAGATGAAGTGAAATTCGGAGGAGGCAAGGTCATCCGTGACGGGATGGGCCAGCACCCTCTTGCATTAAGGAATGAAGCAGTTGACCTTGTCATTACCAATGCGGTCATACTGGATCACTCCGGAATTATCAAAGCTGATATCGGGATCAAGGATGGGTGGATTCAAACGATTGGAAAAGCAGGAAACCCACTGTTGATGGATGGCGTGGATATCGTGATCGGGGCCTCTACAGAGGTCATTGCCGCTGAAGGAATGATTGTAACGGCAGGTGGGATTGATGCCCATGTTCATTTCATTTCCCCTCAGCAGATTGAAACGGCTTTATCTTCCGGTGTAACAACCATGATTGGAGGGGGGACCGGCCCGGCCACGGGTACAAAGGCAACCACGTGCACCCCTGGGTCGTGGAATATTGAGAGGATGCTGGAGGCAGCAGAAGAGTTTCCGATGAATCTCGGATTCTTAGGAAAAGGAAATACCACAAGTGCAGAAGCCATTAAGGAGCAGGTTGAAGCTGGAGCCGTAGGGCTGAAGCTTCACGAAGACTGGGGAACGACAGCGGCAACGATTGATACATGCCTGCAGGTCGCTGATCAATTTGACGTTCAAGTGGCCATTCATACAGATACGCTGAACGAAGGTGGATTCGTAGAACATACGCTCGAAGCTATCGGGGGACGGGTCATTCATACCTATCATACAGAGGGGGCCGGCGGTGGTCATGCACCTGACATTATTGAGGCGGCCGGATATTCGAATATTCTTCCATCCTCCACGAACCCGACCCGTCCCTACACCGTGAACACGCTGGAAGAGCATCTGGATATGCTGATGGTTTGTCACCATCTGGATCCAAGTGTTCCGGAGGATATCGCTTTTGCGGACTCGCGGATTCGTAAAGACACGATTGCCGCTGAGGATATTATGCATGACCTTGGAGTGTTCAGCATGATTTCCTCTGATTCCCAGGCGATGGGGAGGGTCGGAGAAGTAATTATCCGGACGTGGCAGACGGCCGATAAAATGAAAAAGCAGCGGGGGCCTTTAGAGGGAGACCATGAGCACAGTGACAACTCCCGGGCGAAGCGCTACGTAGCGAAATATACGATAAACCCGGCGATAACGCATGGCATATCCGACTATGTCGGCTCTGTAGAGGAAGGCAAGTTTGCTGATTTAGTGCTCTGGGATCCGGCATTTTTTGGAGTGAAGCCTGAGCTGATTTTAAAGGGCGGCTTGATTGCTCATAGTT
Organism: Halobacillus sp. Cin3; assembly: GCF_947311855.1. Lineage (NCBI taxonomy): Bacteria > Bacillati > Bacillota > Bacilli > Caryophanales > Bacillaceae > Halobacillus > Halobacillus sp. Cin3. Next base: position 144,473 of record NZ_CAMZMV010000004.1, read on the forward strand.
TAATGGGCGATCCGAATGCAAGCATACCGACACCACAGCCGGTGCTGTACAGGGAGATGTTCGGTTCCCTCGGGAAAGCGAAAGCCTCTACAGCTATGACATTCGTCTCTCAATCCGCCTATCAAAAAGGTGTTCATCGAACACTCGGGTTGGAAAAAATTGTCCGGCCGATTTCAGGAGTCCGGAACTTAACGAAAAAATCGATGATTCATAACGGCGAAACGCCGTCTATTGAAGTAGACCCGCAGACCTATGTTGTCAAAGTGGATGGGGAAATTATCCACTGCGAACCGGCAGAGACAGTAGCTATGGGACAGCGGTATTTCTTATTTTGAGGTGATTGGATGATTATTGAAAAGGTAGCAGGTAATATTTCAGAAACGAATAATCGGGCTCCGCACGTCGAATACGTAAAGCTGGAGAGTGAACAGCTTCTCAAACGAGTCCAGCGAGTGACGACGGATCACGGCCGTGAAATCGGTATCCGGCTCGGAAAAAACAAAGAGCTTTCGGACGGGGACATCTTACATATCGATGAGAAGAACATGATTGTCGTAAGCGTTCATAAGGATGATGTGCTTGTCATACGTCCGAAAAACATCCGCGAAATGGGAGACATTGCTCATCAGCTCGGCAACCGGCACGTGCCTGCGCAGTTTGAAGGGGAAGAAATGCTTGTTCAGTATGACTACCTCATTGAAGAACTGTTGGAGAATGAAGGCCTGGACTACTCCAGGGAAGAACGGAAGGTGCCTGAGCCCTTCCGGTATATCGGCCACAGCCATGATGATTAATTGGATGCCACTGCTGCAGCTCAGCGATTCTCAATTTCCATCCGGGGCGTTCTCGCATTCGTTTGGGTTTGAAACGTATATTCAGCAGGATGTCATCACAGATGCAGAGAGCTTCAAGGAGGCCCTGACCGCTTTTTTGGACCGGCAGCTGGCATACAATGATGGCCTGGCCTTCTGGCTGGCTTATCAGGAAGTTAAAAATGATGGAGTGGATCTCATCCTCGAACTGGATCATCTTCTTTATGCGTCTACACCAGCAAGAGAAACACGGGAGGGGAATCAGCGGGTGGGGAAGCGGCTGGCAAAGTTGTGTCTGGATTTGTACCCTTCTCATCCATTGGAGCAGTATCATAAGTGGCTGATGGAAAAAGAGGGTTACGGCCACCCGGCCCTTGTGTTCGCTGTGATTTACGGGGCTATGGAGGTATCCGGGTCCGCGGCGTTGGAAACATTTTTATTCACCTCATTGAGCTCAATGGTGCAGAACGCTGTGCGAGGGATACCTATCGGCCAGACGGATGGTCAGAAAATCCTCGTCGCTTTGCAGCCTCATGTGCAAAAAACAGCCCGGGTTATCCAGGGGGCTTCGATCGAGGAACTGGGAGCTGGAAGCCCGGGGCTGGAAATCGCCCAGATGATGCACGAGCGCCTGCACGTACGGTTGTTTATGTCTTAAAAAAAGATTGGGAGGAATGGAATGATGGAACCGATATGTATTGGAGTGGGAGGCCCTGTCGGGGCGGGAAAAACGATGCTTGTCGAACGGCTCACACGGGAGCTGAAGGATGAATTGAATATGGCTGTCATCACGAACGATATTTATACAAAAGAGGATGCGCAGTTTTTACTTAAGAATGGAGTGCTTCCTGGTGACCGCGTCATTGGAGTGGAAACTGGAGGTTGTCCTCATACGGCGATACGTGAGGATGCTTCGATGAACTTTGCGGCTATTGATGAGCTGAAGGAGCGTCATCATGATCTGGATTTAATTTTCGTCGAGAGCGGAGGGGATAATCTGGCTGCGACGTTCAGTCCGGAACTGGTGGACTTCTCTATCTATATCATTGACGTGGCTCAAGGGGAGAAGATTCCCAGAAAGAGCGGTCAGGGGATGATTAAATCCGATCTGTTCGTCATTAATAAAACCGACCTTGCTCCACATGTCGGAGCGGATCTTGATGTGATGAAACAGGATACGATTACAGCGCGTGGACAGAAGCCCTTCGTGTTTACCAACTTAAAAACGAAAGAGGGTCTTTCGGAGGTCGTTGAATGGATTTATGACCATGCCTTTCTTAAAGGGCTGCAGGCATGACACACACCGGCGTCCTTCACCTGAAAGGAGAAAAACGCCGTAACCGGACGATCCTGTCTGGTTTTTATGAGGGGGCTTTCAAATTCACCCGTCCCGTTTACCTGGATGAGGAAACGTTGTCCGTTTATATGATTCATATTGGCGGAGGCTATGTGGATGGGGATTCCTATGTGAATGAAGTGACACTGGAAGAAGGAGCGGAATTGAGTGTAACGAGCCAGGCTGCATCCAAAGTGTACAAAACGATATCAAAGCCGGTGGAGCAGGTGACAAGGATTCATCTCGCTGCCGGCAGTTCCCTCGATTATTGTATGGATCCTCTGATCATGTATGAAGGAGCACGATTCAATCAAATGACGATCGTGGACATCGATGAAACGTCCTCTTTTTTCTACAACGATATTGTAACACCAGGGTGGTCCCGTGATGGAGAGCCATTCCGGTATGACTGGTACCGGAACAAATTGAAGGTGACCTCCGGGGGCAGCCTTGTTCTATATGATCACTTGCTGCTTGATCCTGGAAAAGGAGTAGAAGGGGTACTGGAACTTGAGGGGCATTCACATGTTGGATCGGTCGTTCTTTTTCATCCGGAGGCAGGAGTGGATTTTGTCGAAAAGCTTTCTGACCACCTTGAACAGCAGTTTCCTGGTGTCCGTTTCGGTCTTTCTTCGATGGATAAGGGAGGCGTCGTTATGCGGATGCTGGGAGATAACACCCAACAGCTTGAGTCGGTGACAGCGGTTGTTCACACCTTTTATCGAGAAACGTTATTACAGAAAAAAGAAGTTATCTGGCGGAAGTATTAAGGAGGTTCAACAATGGAGGATATGAGTTTGTTAGCCGTTTTAGGACTGGGACTGGCGCTTGGGATTAAGCACGCGCTCGAACCGGATCATGTGATTGCGGTATCTACATCAGCGGCAAAAAGCAGAAAGGTGATTCAATCGGCGATGACCGGGATCTATTGGGGAATTGGACATACCTTGACTATGTTTGTATTTGGGATGGTGGTCATCCTCATGCAGGAGCAGATTCCTGAAACGTGGGCACAGTCGCTCGAAGCTCTTGTTGGAGTGATGTTGATTATAGTAGGAGCAACGACGTTTCTTTCTTATAAAAAGTCTTCTTTAAAGCAAGAAGGGCGCAGTTATAAGGCATCTGTTTTTATGGGGATCGTCCATGGACTGGCGGGAAGTGCCGCCCTTGTACTATTAACGCTGAGCTCTGTGGAAAGCGCAGCTGAGGGAGCCGCATTCATTTTTATTTTTGGAGCAGGCACAATTATCGGAATGCTTTTGTTTACGACTGTGATTGGTCTTCCTTTTGTACTTACGACTAAAAAGTGGACGATTAATAAAGGATTGACACAGGCTGCTGGAGTTATCAGTGCTGTATTTGGCGTTTATTATTTATCAAGCATCTATCTTGGATAAGGTTGTAAATAAGGTTCAAACGTCCATTTCCTTTCTTTACGAAATGGAATGTTCATTTGAGCCAATGAACGTTTGCAAAGGACCATCGCTGCAAATCTATGAAAAGCCTGCCAACTATTTTCTGACTGTAACTGAATGAAAAAGTTTGGGGATTCGCTCCCATGAGCCAAGGGGGGCTTTGAAAAACAGATCATCTCCTTTTTAAAATCATCATTCGGTGAGGCTTTGATGATCTTATTGGTGGTGACGCCTGCGGCAAGCATCCACCGATAAGCGGAACGTGACCGTAAACCCTTCATGCAGAAATCACAATAGACGCCGAATACGTTTTCGGCAGTGTAACGCCCGGTATAAACCGGGCGTTTTTCTTTTTCCCAGGCTTGTGTCTGGTATAATAGAAATTAGAAAAATTTGTCTGATTACAGAAAAATAAGGGGAGATTTGATGAAAAAATGGATGATCCTGCTCGTCCTCCTGACCACGGCCGCGCTTTCTGCCTGCAGCAGTCAGCCGGAGCCGCGGGACACGTTTTCCGCGTACATGGACGCATGGGAAAAGAAAGGGTATGAAACGATGTACAGCTATTTAAGTGAATCTTCGAAAGAATCCATCACGAAAGAGGATTTTGTCAGCCGGTATGAAGATATTTTTGAAGGGATCGGCGCGGAGGAGATATCGATTACATACGATCTTCCCGAAGAGGAAGAAAGCTATGATCAAGAGGATCCACCTGCCTATGAATATACGGCTTCGGTAGATTCAAGAGCCGGTGCGATTGAATTCAGTCATCAGGCGGGACTTGTCTATGAGGAAAATGACGAGGAAGGTCGCTGGGCGGTGGAATGGATGCCGGATCTTATTTTCTCCCAAATGGTGGAAGGCGATACAGTGAGAGTCACCCGGCTGGAATCCGAACGCGGAGAGATTTTCGACCGCGACGGGCAGGGGCTGGCTGTCAAAGGTCCGGTGAAGGAAGTTGGTATTGTACCAGGGAAGATGGAAGAGGAAGAAGCCTTGAAGGAAGGACTTGCAGATATTCTCAAGCTTTCGGTTGAACAAATCGATCAGAAACTGGAGCAGTCCTGGGTGAAGGATGATGTGTTCGTGCCGCTTGCAATGATTCCTGAAGATGATGAGGAGAGGCTGACGGCCCTTGAAGATCTGCCAGCTGGCTACATGATCAATGATGGGAAAGAAGCACGGGTTTATCCTTTAGGGGAAGCGGCCGCGCATTTGACCGGCTATATGGGGAGTATCACGGCTGAAGAGCTGGAAGAGCGCGAAGGAGAAGGCTACAGTACGAACGATAACATCGGGAAATCTGGGTTAGAGCTTGTCATGGAGGACCAGCTTCGGGGCGAACCGGGCTGGCGTGTGTATATTGCCGATGAGGAAAATGAAACGAAAGAAGTGCTCGCAGAACAGGAAGCGAAGGACGGGGAAGACGTCACGCTGACCATTTCATCGGATGTCCAGACGGAAGTATATGAACAATTGAAAGACGAATCCGGAACAGCGGCTGCGATTCATCCTGAGACCGGAAGTGTGGAGGCCCTTGTCAGTACTCCTTCCTACAACCCGACAGCTCTTTCTTTAGGGCTTGGAGGGGAAGAAGTGACCTTGAACAAGTTTTCGAGAACGTATTCTCCGGGGTCCACGTTTAAGCCAATCACCGCAGCGGTTGGATTGGAAACAGGAACGATTAATCCGGAAGAGGAGCTGTCGATATCCGGAGAAACGTATGAGGCGGATGCCGGCTATTCCGTCACCCGTGTACCCGGGGCAGCAGCGGACAGTCAGGTGAATCTGCGCGATGCACTTATGCGGTCGGATAACATTTATTTCGCCCGCCAGATCGTGGATATCGGCGGAGATTCTTTCCTGGAGGAAGCAGCAGGATTTGGTTTTGGTGAGGATCTGCCGTTTTCCTATCCGATAGAAGCTTCCCAGTTGATGAACGAAGATACATTTGAAAGTGAATCTCTGCTTGCGGCGACCGCCTATGGGCAGGGGCAGGTGCAGATGAGCGCTGTCCACCTGGCTGCTGCCTACACGCCGTTCATTACCGATGGGACACTGATCAAACCGCAGCTTCTGCTGAATGAGGAAGAATCTGAGGTGTGGAAAGAAGAGGTCATCAGTGGAGAAACAGCGGCTTTGATCCGTGATGATCTGACAGCGGTCGTACAGAACAAGAACGGAACAGCTTATGAGCCGGTTGTGGAAGGAATTTCCCTCGCAGGGAAAACAGGGTCAGCGGAATTAAAAAAATCCCAGGATGAAGAGGGACCTGTGAATGGATGGTTTGTGGCCTGGGATACCGAGGATCAGGATCTGCTTGTGGCGATGATGATGGAAGATACAGAAGAAGGCAGTCACGATGTGGTGCCTAAAGTGAAAAATGTCTTCGGGAATTTGAAATAGAAAATACACTTCCGGCAGAAATGGTGTGTAGAATCCCGTTCCGCTTATCGGTGGCTGCCGCAGGCGTCACCATCGGACACTTTACGCCCCCTGACTTAACGATGGGTTGAAAAAAGGTCGATTTTCTGCTGAACAGAAGATCGACCTTTTTATAAGAAAAGCTGAAAACCACGTCTGTCCGGCAGACGTGGTTATTTTGTTCCTGTTGGATCGGAAGGCATAGACTCTGTACCTTCTTCATTGACTGTCGTTACATAATAGGAGTAATCGGATGCTTCGGAATCCGTATAGGATTTCCGTTCATGCTTGGAGATGCTGGCGACCTTTTCGAATGTTTCCCCGTCCTGGCTGCGGTAGACGCGGTATCCTGCCACATAATCCTCACGTACGGCATGCCAGGTAATCATCGTCCCCTGGATCTGCACGTTGGAAGGGGGCTGGATATCCTCCTGTTTCTGCGTCGGTTCCTTCAGTTTTGAATACACGACGAGACGGTCCGCGTGACCTCCGATACTGCTGAGAAATTCACCTGTACAGGTGATAAGGTTGAGACGTTTTTCATCGGAAGATCCGAAAATCGTTTCAATGGGGGAATCATCCATCGGATAACTTTCGAGTTTTTCGACTACATAGGTCTTTTCTTCCCCGTTTTCATCGGAGACGGTAATCTCGTCTCCTTTTTCAAGTTGATCCAAATCATAAAAAACAGCAGGACCTGTCCGGCTGTCCACGTGGCCTGCGATAACAGAGTTCCCTGTACTGCCGGGCTCCGTCCCCGGTTCAAACCATCCGGCTTTCTGCGGGTCCTCCGGTACACCCATCTGTCCATTATCCAGAATCCCCACCGATTCTACAGCGGCTTCTACATCAATGGCAGGGATGGAGATGGTGGCAGGGGTTATCCCTGTTTCTTCCTGCTTTTGGTTTTTCACAACGTCAGCGGACCGCATATTTCCGTTTTTATTAATCACTGTAAATTCGCCGTCCAAAATCTCTTCTTTTTGATCCTCCGGCACATCCGTCTCTTGATAGGACGCCTGTGTAGCATTTTCAATTCGGACAACCTCCGAATCGTCCTTCCAAAAAGTGAACGCATTGAATTCATAGGCGACCATAACGAGCGCTGTCAGGCCTAGTATTGTGAAGTACATTTTCCAATCGAGCTTCATGGACTGTCACCTCTCTATCATAAGGAAGGAAGAAGAGCAGAGGCTCTTCTTCCATGGTAAGCATTACTGCTTGGCTTTGCGGATGGAAATGAAACCGGCAGAAGCTGCAGCGATAACTCCGAAGGCGATCCACATCCATGTGTTCATTCCTTGATCGCTCGCTCCACCAAAGCCTGTCTTAGGCATTTCTTCCGGCATAACTTCTCCACCGAATTGATCCGGCATTTGTGTCACGACAGCACTGCTCAATGTTTCGCCAATTCCGAACATGAAGGCATATCCTTCACGGAAAGAGTCGTAAGTGGCTGTATAGTCTTCATTCACGTAGTGATCGAAGGTCTGAAGGACATCTTCCTCGTGAGTCCAGACCGCTTCAACAGCATCCTCCTGTGGAAGGTCTCCTTCAGTAGCTGTACCAAGGAAGGCACCGAAGTCCTCAGAGAAGGCCATCAGGCTTTGTTCAGCCATTTTCCTTGCTTCTTCATCTTCTTCAAGAGCTGCTGTAATCACATCAGACTGGGCGTTGATATGATCCTGCTGCCATACTTTTTCAAACTGGGCAGCACCCTCTTCACCATAAATAGAACCGATAGCAGCTTTGAAATCAGCGGTGTGCTGGTTCTCAGCCCAAGTTACGAAATCGTAGTCTTCCGCCTGGTCAAAGCCTTTCTGCATTTCAAGAACGGCTAAAGCGAAGTGTTCAGAAGCAAGAGCATTCATGTTGGAACGCAGATCTGCTGCTGGTGTATCCGCTTTTGTTCCATTAAAGGAATCCGGCATCTGCGTTACAATGGCAGAAGAAAGGGCCTTACTAATGTCGAACATACGGTTGAAACCTTCACGGAAAGCCGTATAGGATTTCTGATACTCTTCGTTTACATAGTGGTCAAAAACGTTCAGAACATCTTGTTCGTGCGCTTTCAGGACTTCTTTGGCTGTGTCTTTGGAAAGATTTCCTTCGGTTGCAGATGCAAGGAACGTACTGAATTCTTCCGTGAATTCTTCAACTTCCTCTTCTGCCATCTTACGGGCTTCTGGATCATCATTTTTCGCTGCTTCTACAAATCCATCGGAATAATCGTTATGTCCGCGGAAAATTTCTTCAAACTGCGCAGCTGCTTCATCTCCGTAAATAGAAGCGATCGCCGGGGTCATATCCTGTGCGTTCTGATCAAGTTTGTTCCATACTTCATCAGCATCTGGTGCGTCTTCATACGATTTCATCATAAACGTTGTAGCAAGGACAAAGTGCTCGGACAATAATTGATCAAGCGTCGATCTTAGATCGGCCGCCTCCGTCTGTGCTGATTTGTGGTGATCGGCCATGGCGACGGATGGGACAAGGAGCATCAAAGCCATTAATGTGATCAGGATTCTTTTCATTTGTTTCATGGTACACTCTCCTTCTTTTTTATTTTCTTACACAGCTAACGAAGCGGTGATGAAATTGGATCACAATTTCATTAAAAAAATAAAAACAGTATGGATGAAGCTCAGTGTAGAGGGAGTGAGAAATCGAGATTTTCAAGGGAATAGAAATTCCTTTAGAGGATAATGAACGTTGAAATATAGGGCTTCGTTATAGTTTTCCGTGGTACATGACAGGGAGAGCTTCAGAAGGAATAAAAAAAAAGCAGACCATTCATCTGCAAGCAGAAGGATCTGCCCCATATGGGGCAGATCCTTTGGCTGTAGAAAAATCCTGTGTTAACCAGTTAGAGTTGTCCATTAGTCGTGTGAAGGGTCACTTTCCGCTTATCGGTGGATGAATGCCGCGGGTACGCCCTCAGCTAACTTGGTCAGGAAGGTCACCTGCCCAAGTGGATCTTCGGCCCGTGCTGTTCCCGCAGGCATCACCACCGAACGCTCCTCGTGACGACGTTAGAATATAGAGGAGAGAGACTGTGCACTAAGCAGGCTCGCAGATTCAAAAGAACGTCATGGGATGCGCTATCGCCGAGCGTGGGTTTTGCGAGATAGCTCGGTCGCTCGTCCGCGGAAAGGGGAGGGGGTTTCGCTCCTGGCGGTAAGATAGAAAAAAGCTTGTAAAGAAACAGAGGTTTCTCTACAAGCTGAGGATCTTCCCCATATGGGGAAGATCCTTTTTGTTTAGACAGCAATATCTTTTTCAACGGCTTCCTTATCATTGAAGCGTTCGGTATTCAGCTTTTTCAGGACGCGTGAAGTCAAGGTGCCTGATGTCATAGAACCGTTGACATTAAGTGCCGTCCGGCCCATGTCAATCAGGGGCTCTACGGAAATAAGCAGTCCAGCCAAGGCGACTGGCAGGTTCATGGACGAAAGTACGATCAAGGCAGCAAAGGTCGCTCCGCCTCCGACACCTGCAACACCAAAGGAGCTGATGGCGACAATCAGCACAAGCTGCACGAGGAATCCTGGGCTGAGCGGGTCGATTCCGACAGACGGGGCAATCATCACGGCCAGCATCGCTGGATAGATGCCGGCACAGCCGTTCTGGCCGATTGTTGCACCAAAGGAAGCTGACATGTTCGCAACCCCTTCATCTACGCCAAGGCTGTTTTTCTGGGCTGATATATTCAGTGGAATCGTTCCGGCACTGGATCTGGAAGTGAAGGCAAAGGTGAGAACCGGCAGCACTTTTTTCAAGTACGTGAACGGGTTCAAACCAAATACACTGATCAGAACCAGATGGATGATGAACATGACAGCAAGGGCGGCATAGGAGGCGAGGACGAATTTACCGAGCTCCAAAATGCCGGCGATATTGGTCTGGGCGACTGTAGTTGCCATCAAACCGAGAATACCAATAGGTGTCAGACGAAGAACGAGCGTGACGATCCGCATGACGACCGCATAAAAAGCATTGACGATGTTGATGAATGTTTCTGCATGCTCCGGCTGTTTGCGGCGTACGCCAAGAACAGCGATACCGATAATCGCAGAGAAAATGACCACGGCAATGGTGGATGTAGCACGATCCCCTGTCATATCAAGGAAAGGGTTGGCCGGGATGAATTCGAGAATTTTTTCCGGTGTGGACAAGTCCTGGACTTCTGTGAGCGTTTCTTCCAAGTATATTCCACGGTCCGACTCGGCCTGGCCGGCTTCAATCTCACTGGCATTCAGGTCGAATACGAAGGAGCTGCCAATACCGACGAGAGCGGCGATGGCTGTTGTGCCGACTAATATTCCGATGATCCAGAGCGAAATCCTTCCGAGTTCCGATGTTTTCTCAAGGTTGATGATGGACTGGATGATCGAAACCATGATCAACGGAATGACAATCATCATCAGCAGCCGCACGTAGCCGCGTCCGGCAATGTTATACCAGTCTGTTGTCTGGGAGGTGACGGCAGAGTCCGCGCCGAATACGGTCTGCAGATAAACCCCAAGCAGCACCCCGAGACCAAGACCGGTGAACACGCGCTTACTGAAGGAGACGTGTTTCTGCTGCATACGAATTAATACGAATATAAGAGCTGAAATAAGGACAATGTTCAAAAGAACAAGCAATGTTTCCATAAAAAAAGACCTCCTTTAATGGTTTATCCTATAAAACTGATAAAATTACTAAGGATTATAAAATATCCAATTTTCCACTTAAAGTCAATAGTTTTTCCATAACTTTCTATATCTTATTTTATGAGCAGGACAAATGAGCTAAGAACAGCGGAGTTGACATTTTTAGATGAAGACGGTATATTTATCTTGAAACTGAGATAATTTCAAACGGATTAACAAATAAATGGAGGAATGGACATGAACGAACTGAAAGGGATTCACCATGTCACCGCAATTACGAGCAGTGCGGAAAAGAATTATGAATTCTTCACTTATGTGCTTGGGATGCGCCTTGTCAAAAAGACCGTCAACCAGGATGATATTGAAACGTACCACTTGTTCTTTGCAGATGACCGGGGAAACCCCGGCACAGATATGACATTCTTTGATTTTCCGGGTATTCCGAAAGGGGCTCACGGGACGAATGAAATTTCCACGACGTCGTTCCGTGTTCCAAATGACGAGGCTTTGGACTACTGGGTCAAACGCTTTGACCGTCTGGATGTGAAGCACCAGGGGATTAAGGAGCGGTTTGGGAACAAGGTTCTGCCGTTCGTCGACTTCGATGATCAGTCGTATGAATTGATTTCGGATGAAAAAGACGAAGGGGTGGCTGCCGGTATTCCATGGCAGAACGGACCTGTACCGAACGAGTATGCCATTACTGGATTAGGGCCTTTGTATGTCCGCGTAGATAAGGCGGATTACTTCAAGGACGTGCTGCAAAAAGTGATGCATTTCCGTCAAACAGCAGAAGAAGGAGCCTTTACGAGATTCGAAGTCGGGGAAGGTGGTAACGGATCGGCAGTGATTGTCGAATACAACGCTGTCCTTCCAGATGCGCGCCAGGGCTTCGGAACGGTCCACCATGCGGCTTTCCGTGTCCATGACCGTGAAGCTCTCCAGGAATGGATCGATCATCTCCCAACGTTCGGGTTCCGCACGTCCGGTTTCGTGGACCGCCACTATTTCGGGTCTCTTTATGCGAAGGTAGCACCGCAGATTTTGTTCGAGTTTGCGACCGACGGGCCCGGTTTTATGGGAGACGAGCCGTATGAAACCCTGGGTGAAATGCTGTCCCTCCCGCCAAAGCTGTTGCCGAAGCGTGAGGAGATCGAAAACTACGTCCGCCCGATTGATACCGTCAGAAGCACGAAGACGATTGAAAAAGAATATGAATGAATCACGAACCCCGGATAGATGCTTTCCGGGGTCTTTTTTTCAGCATACGAATCGAAGAGGGCACATACGTATGTTTTATTCGCAGGTCTTGCAGGAGGTCAACGAAATGAAAAGCGGAAGTCGTAAGTGGCTGTATCTTCCGATTGAAACGAAAGTGAGAGAACTGGATGCCAAGTTACTGCTTGCATTTCATGCCATAAGTCAGGGATATCATGTCGTGATTGGAGAGCACTGGATGGTCGAGCAGGCAGCAGAAAAGCTGCCACTTGGTATTTTCCTGGCCAAGGGTTATTCGAAAGGGTACGGCAGAAGAGTAGTGGAAAACGTAGGGAGATATCATCATAAGATTGTAGAATTGGATGAAGAGGGGTTTTTCATTCCCGATGCTCCGAAATACATCAGCCGGCGGATGAGGAAGGAGCATATTCGCGGCCTTGCCCATGTGTGCTGCTGGGGGGAGCATCAAAAAAACATCCTGACAAAAGCTTATCCCCATATGGAAAAGAGCTGTACCATTACCGGAAATCCCAGATTCGACCTGCTGAATGACACCTATAAAGAGCTGTACGCCTCCGATGTAGAAGACATTCAGGCGGATTTCGGCTCTTATATCCTCATCAATACCCGGTTTACGTTTTATAATCCGATCGGCGGGGTGAGAGAAAACGTCCATCTGCCGGAAATGGAGAAGATAAAAAGGCTCTGCCATGCTTTTATCCAGCTCGCTCAGACGTTGAGCCGGGCCTGTCCCGGAAAAAACATCATCTTCCGTCCCCATCCCGGAGAGAGCCTCGACGTTTATAAGGAAGCGTTTAAAGGATTCCATAACATCCACATCCACCGGGAGCGCAGTGTGATTCACTGGATTCTCGGGGCAGAGGCTGTCATTCATAACGGCTGTACGACCGGAATTGAAGGGGGTGTGCTGAGAAAACCGGTCATTGCCTACCAGCCTGTGATTCACTCCTCCGGTATGATGGACTTTCCCGACAGGCTGAGCATCCACGCGTTCACAGAGAACGAAGTCGTTAACATCCTGCGGCACGCTGAAAAGCCTGAACTTCCTGATGGGTTCTTTCATTATTATAGTCATCCAGCCCTCCCATCTGCCTGCACAGCCATTCTGAAAGTGTTGAACAACCAACACGTGTCCCCTGCCCCTGTCCCCTCTTTGAAAAGGCTGCGTTTCGTTAAAGACCGGCGGGAAAAAATGAAGCGGTTATTTCCATCCTTAACGACAGAAGAAATCGTACGCTTTTACTCCGGTCTGAACAAGATTACCAATAAAAACCTCTCTTATCATATCCACCCTTTGGCAGATCGGTTATATCTGCTTGAGGGCCTGTAACCAGGGACCGGGACGAGAGCCGGTTCCTGGCTGGGTTTCTATCTATTATTTTCACCTTTCTATAAAAATAGCATATACATAAGCATGATCAGGTAGAAAGATATGAGGGAAGGAGAAAGAGAGTGTTTTACAAAGATAAGGGCATTCTGGTAATTGGTGGGACGGGCACAATTGGAAAGCGGATTGTGACGACCCTTTTGAATGAATCCCCGAAATATATCAAGGTGTTGAGCCGTGATGAATATAAGCAGTATCAATTGGAAAAAGAACTGAAGTCCGATCCTCGGGTGCAGTTTATTCTAGGAGACATCCGTCATTACGAAACGGTCTATGATGCAATGGATAACGTAGATTATGTGTTTCACCTGGCAGCCATGAAGCACGTGCCTTTCTGTGAAAACAATCCATATGAAGCGGTACTTACCAATATAGCAGGAACGCGCCACGTGGTGCGGGCAGCGAAGGCCCGAGGTGTCAAAAAGGTTGTGTTCACGAGTACAGATAAAGCGATTTCCCCGACGAATACGTATGGAGCTTCCAAGCTGATTGCTGAACGACTCCTTTTATCATCCGAACAAAACAAATCAAAGGAAGGGACGATCTTCGCCAGTGTACGTTTCGGAAATGTCATGGGATCCAGAGGGTCTGTCATTCCTCTGTTTGTTAAGCAGATGGTAGAGAAGAAGCGGATTACCGTGACGGATGATCGGATGTCACGGTTCATGATGACTATTGAAGAAGCCGCTTCCTTAACGATCCGTTCGCTGACCAGAGCGCAGGGGGGAGAAATTTTTGTCCTGAAAATGCCGGTCATTTCCCTGCAGGACCTCATTGAAGTGGTCAGGGAAGAAGTTTGTCTTGCCTATGGCTTGGACCCACATGAAATCACAGTTCAGGAGATAGGGTTGAGAGTCGGAGAAAAAATGTACGAAGAGCTGATGACCTTTGAAGAATCGACGACAGCCTGGGAATTTGAAGATATGTACGTCATCCCAGGGGATAAACAGGTCTCCTATCCGGATGCTGTCAGAACTCAAGTGGGAACGTACAGCTCAAGCGATCAGAAACCAGTCTCCAAAGAAGAACTGCGCCGGCTTGTGCAGAAGCAGAATTTAATCTAAGGAAGGAAAGCAGCCATGGATATCATTGAACAAAAATATTGGTCCGTGTATCTGGACTTTCTGGATGATTTTCAATCCCTCTATTATAAAGAGCACAGCATCCCCTATCTTTGTTACTACAGAGGGCTGATCCAGGGTAATAAAGGACTGATGGAAATCTACCAGCAGAAGGGGTGGGTTTCTTTTGTTCGTAACCATGTGACGGATGTACGAGTTGTTCAGCAGCGTTTTGATGGGTATAAGGCGCGGTTTCAAAAGAAAAAAATACGGGGGGAGAAAAAGAAGCTTGTGTTGTATGACGGTTACGGGCTTCTCAGGCTTCCATCTTCCACTTTATTGAGGCTGAATCGGACTTTTGAAACGCTGTACATCGTCGATCGGGAACACAGCCAGAAGAAAGGGGAGAAAAAGCCGAAGGTCAAGTCGCTGGATGAAACGGTGTTAGTGAAGAGACCGGCCAGTATGAAAAAAACAGCGAGTGTCCTTCCTCCTCGTTACTTTGACGAATATAAAGTGAATGTGCATAAAGAAGTGCTGCGTCTGCAGAATGAAGCGAAAGCGATCCTTGCCCGTAAGAAAGCGGCCGGCCACCCGGTGTACGCGGTTCCTTACTTTGAAAAAGCATTGATGAAGCAGATTGACCAGGTCGTTCATCGAGTAGAACAGATCGGGGCTTTACTGCAGCGGGAAGGGGTAGGGTGTGTCATCGTTCCGTATTCGCAGTATATGGAGTCACGGATCTTTTCCATCTTAGGAGCTGTTCATAATGTTCCTGTAGCTGCCCTGCAGCACGGCATCATTTCCGATGCATTCGGTTATCTTCCATGCGTCACCGATTATAAGCTTGTCTTTGGACATTATGAGAAGCATTGGTTCCTGTCCCGCGGGGTTCCTGAAAAGAGGATCGTGGTGATGGGACATCCGCGGTTTGATGAAATGTACAAAGCGGTTCAGACCAACGCAGCCAGAATCAAACAGCATATAGGGCTTCCCATTCATAAGAAAAACCTTCTTATCATCGTGCGAAGCAACTATCAAATGAAAAAATGGGAGTCGTTTTTGAGATCCCTTACCCTGTCAGATTCAGTCAATCTTATTATTAAAGATTTCCCAGACCACACGCCCCATTACTTAACAAAAAAATTCCCTTCCACCTTCCATTCCAAAAACCAGGCGTTAAGTGATTTGATCCAGCTGTCTGATGCGGTCGTCAGTTACCATTCAACCGCCGGGCTTGAAGGCTTGATGGCCGGAAAACCGGTATTTATCCTGAATAACAACTTTTATGGATACAGCGGATATTTTGATTCATTGGGACGTTTGAAGCAGGATGACCCTGTCCGGCTGGCGGGTTTGGTCAATGTTTTTCTTAAAAACGGCGGGGTTTCCGCGCACGATCAGTCCTTGATGCAGTCATTCAAACAACGCACCTATCCGCTCGGGAACGGGGCGGAAGGTCGGCTTTTATCCTTTATCACAGGGCTTATAAAGAAATGAAGTCCTGTGATTTTTTCATACATAGCGGCATCTAGAAATATATGTATATAGGAATGCCGTTTTTTAAGGAGGAGGGAGCTTTCTGAACGTACTTGTTACAGGTGGAGCAGGGTTTATCGGACGATGGGTCGTGAAGAAGTTACTGGAAGACCAGCAAAATGTCTGGGTGATTGATAATTTGTCGAACGGAGACGTCGGAAATATAGAGGAGTTCCTTTCACACAAACGTTTCAAAGCTTTTTATCATGACGATATACGCAAAGAAGATGTGATCGAACAGGTCATGAATGACTCCGTGGATATCTGCTACCATCTAGCGGCAAGTATCAATGTCCAGGACAGCATTGATGATCCGCAGACAACATTCTATAACGATACGGTTGCGGCCTTTCATTTACTGGAAAGCTGCAGAAAGCACAAGGTAAGATTTGTATTCATGAGCACGTGTATGGTGTATGATCAAGCATCCAACCCTCAGGGGATTACCGAAAAGGACCCGGTGAAACCAGCTTCTCCCTATGCCGGTTCGAAAATTGCTGCAGAAAACATGGTGTTGTCCTACTTTCATGCCTACCAGATGCCTGTCACGATCGTACGCCCTTTCAACACGTACGGTCCTTTTCAAAAGACAGGAGGAGAAGGTGGTGTGGTTCCTATTTTCATAAAGAAAAAGCTGAACAAAGATCCGATTGAGATTTATGGAAACGGGGAGCAGACCCGTGATCTTTTATACGCGGAAGACTGTGCGCGCTTCGTTGTGGAGGCGGGTCTCCATGAAGAGGCTTTTGGGGAAATTTTGAATGCGGGTCTGGGGCGCGATGTGTCGATCAATCAGCTGGCTGAGCTGATTGCAGACGGCCGGACGTCGATTACCCACATCGAACACATTCACCCGCAAAGTGAGATTTCCAAGCTGTTGTGCGATTTTTCCAAAGCCAAAGAGATCCTCGGCTGGGAGCCTGAAGTAGGTTTAGAGGAGGGAATCCGCCGGACAGAGGAATGGATCAAATCCAACCGTATGTAAAGGAGCTGGGCAGGTGGGAGGCAAGCTTGCTGTATTTGGTGGAAAGCCTGTACGTCATTCGTTTCTCCCTTATGGAAGTCAGTGGATATCCAAGGAAGATAAAGAAGCTGTGGAAAGGGTTTTGAGCAGTCCCTATTTAACGACAGGACCTGCCGTAGCCAGCTTTGAAAGAAAAACAGCCGCTTATACAGGGGCCGCCTATGCGGTTTCCTTTTCCAGTGGCACGGCAGCGCTGCATGCCGCCTGTTTTACTGCCGGCATCGGGAAAGGGGACGAAGTCATCACCTCCCCTCTCACCTTTGCTGCCAGTGCCAACTGTGTCTTGTACTGCGGAGGCACGCCGGTTTTTGCTGATGTAGACCCCCGCACATATCTGATTACACCAGAAAGTATCGAAGCCGCTGTTACCGAGCGGACGAAAGCGGTCATTCCTGTAGATTTCACCGGACAGCCGGCTGATTATGAAGCCATCAGAAAAGTGGCGGACAAATACAATCTGCTTATCATCGAAGACGCCGCTCATGCGCTGGGGGCTTCCTATCGCGCACAGAAAGTCGGTGCTCTCAGTGATATGACGATGTTCAGCTTTCACCCCGTGAAACCAGTGACCACCGGAGAAGGTGGCATCATTACGACGAATGATGAGAACTGGTACAAAACGCTTCTTCAATTCCGTACTCATGGCATTACGAAGCATGCCGCTGATTTTATACAAGAACGCGCGCCGTGGGAGTATGAAATGCAGTTTCTCGGATTCAACTATCGGATGACCGATCTGCAGGCAGCTCTTGGGGAAAGCCAGCTGGACCGGCTGGATACGTTCACCTCAATGAGGGAAGCTTATGCGGATTATTACAACAACGCCTTCAGGACCGTGAAAGGTGTAACGATCCCTTATCAGGAACAGGGCCGGCGTTCGAGCTGGCACTTGTATATCCTTAAGCTTGATGAGGAGATGATTGACCGTCGGAAAGAGATTTTTGAGGCATTGACAGCGGAGAACATCGGGGTAAACGTCCATTACATGCCGGTATATGAACAGCCGTACTATCAGAAAAACGGCTTTGATCAGGTCAGCTGCCCAACCGCAGAAAAGCTGTATCAGCAATTCCTCACCCTCCCGCTTTTTCCCGCCATGGACCAACAGGACCTTAATGATGTGATCGAAGCTGTCCGGAAGGTTTTGGATTATTACCGGGATGGGGCGGGCTCATGAGAGCAGCCATACGTGTCGACGCATCGGTCCAGTGGGGGACCGGGCATATGATGCGCTGTCTGACCTTGGCGGAAGATCTTCGTGATCGTGGAGCCCATGTATTTTTCATATGCCGAAGCTGTCCGGAAAGTCTTGGGCAGGTGGCTGTGAACCAGTCTTTTTCTGTGTATAGGCTTGAGGACAACGGAGAATTTTCTTATAAAAAGGATGCAGACCAGACGAAGGAGCTGCTTCAATCATGGGGGCCCATCGACTGGCTGATTGTGGACCATTACCAACTGGACGCCAGTTGGGAGGAAGAGGTGCGTCCGTTGGTGAAAGGACTGATGGTCATTGATGATCTGGCTGACCGCCGGCATGCCTGTGATGTACTGTTGGACCAAAACGTCTGCAGCAATCTTCATAAACGGTATACCGATTTGATTCCTTCGTCAGCTGTCCGTCTTCTCGGACCGGACTATCTTCTTTTAAGAAAGGAATTTCTCCAGGCAGGTAAGGGGCGCAGTGGAAACATCCATCATCTTCTGATCAGCTTCGGAGGCAGCGATCCTTCCGGTCAGACGTTGAAAGCGATCGAAGCTGTCCAGCATATGACAGATCTGACTGTGACCATCGTTGTCGGTGGAGCAAACGAGAAGGAGGCGGTCATTCGAAAATACGTGTCCCGGTTTCCACACATGACTCTTCACGTGCAGACCAGTCAAATGGCACGGTTGATGGAAGAGGCTGACCTCGTCATAGGAGCTGGCGGTTCATCCATCTGGGAGTGCTGCTATATGAATCTTCCAGTGATTGTCATTCAAACAGCTGCCAATCAGGCCGCCACCATCGCTGCTTTGAAAGAGAGAAAAGCCGTTTGCTATGTGGGAAAGGCTGTGGATGTGCAGGTAGACCGGTTGAAAAGGGCTGTTGAAAAGCTTGTCTACAACCCAGCCGCCGCCCGGGAAATGGCCGGTCGATTTTCTCAAATCATGGATGGGTACCGCCCAGGGCGTGCGGCGGCTTGTTTAATTAACTGGAATAACTCTCCTGACTTACCGGGGAGGAAGAAGGGATAAGGTTCCCCCATGGAATTCAGCATTCAAGGCCGTCGCATCGGGAGCGGTCATCCACCATTCATCATTGCGGAGATGTCAGGCAATCATAATCAATCGCTGACGAGAGCCCTTACCATGGTCGACCATGCCGCCGCATGCGGGGTGGATGCTTTGAAAATACAAACATATAAACCGGAGACGATGACGCTCTCCAGCACCCGGCCGGATTTTGTGATTAAGGATGAACAAAGCCAGTGGGATGGAAAAAAGCTTTATGACTTGTATGAGGAAGCGAAAACCCCGTGGGAATGGCATGAGAAGGTGTTCAGCAGATGCCGGGAAGCGGGGATTATTGGTTTCAGCACCCCTTTTGATGAATCAGCAGTAGATTTCCTGGAAGCGTGTCACGTTCCGTTATATAAGATATCCTCCTTTGAGAATACAGACCTCTCTTTAATTGAAAAAGTGGTGAAAACAGGGAAGCCGGTCATCATCTCCACCGGAATGGCGTCCTTAAGTGAGGTGGAGGATATGGTGAAAACGGTAAGGGACAGTGGAGGCAGCCAATTTGTCCTGCTGAAGTGCACAAGCACCTATCCGGCACCTCCCGCTCACTCCAACATCAGCACGATTCCACATATGGCACAGACATTTTCCTGCCCTGTGGGCCTCTCCGACCACACGCTCGGCATCGGGGCGGCCGTTGGAAGTGTGGCCCTGGGCGCGTCCGTCATAGAAAAGCATTTCGTGCTGGATCGGTCTGAAGGAGGCGTAGATGCTTCTTTTTCTCTGGAGCCCTCAGAAATGAAACAGCTGGTACAAGAATCGAAAAACGTGTGGCAGGCAATGGGGAGGGTCTCTTATGGAGATACTCCGGAAGACGAAAGAGCGAGAAATTACCGGAGGTCTCTTTATATTTCGAAGGATGTAAAGAAAGGGGAGACATTTACAGACGAGAATATTCGAGCGGTCCGCCCGGGCTACGGCCTGCTCCCGAAATACAAAAGCGTCTTCCTTGGGAAGCGGGCGCCGTTTGCCATCTCCAAAGGCACCCCGCTGAGCTGGAATATGCTTACGGGAAGGCGGAATGATGTATGAAGGTTGTGGCTGTCATCCAAGCGAGAATGGGCTCCACGCGCCTGCCTGGGAAAGTGCTGAAAATGGCAGCGGGAAAACCTCTCCTGCAGTACCAGATTGAACGTGTCCAACGGGCGTCCTGTATCGATCAGCTTGTCGTGAGTACGACTGTTCAATCTGGTGATGATGCGATTGAACACTTGTGCAGCCAGCTTGGAACGGCCTGTTTCAGAGGATCGGAAAAGGATGTATTGGAACGCTTTTACTTGACGGCCTCCCACTATCAGGCAGACGTTGTGATCCGGCTTACCGGGGACTGTCCTCTGATGGACCCTGCCGTTGTTGATGAGGTTACCGCTCTCTTTCTCCATCACTATCCGAAATATCCGTATGTATCCAATACAAAAATTCGTACGTATCCAAGAGGAATGGACATCGAAGTATTTACATTCGAAGCTCTCTATCATTCTCACTTGATTGCAGATGACAGCTACACACGTGAGCATGTGACAGCAAAAATGATCCGCGATACCCGCCTGTTCAAACACAATCATCTCTTGTATAAGAGGGATGAAAGCAGACACCGATGGACGGTGGACACTATAGAAGATTTCCAGCTGGTTGCAAAGATCCTGGAACATCTCTACCCACAGAATCCCCGTTTTACTTTGGAGGACGCGCTCGCTTTGTTGGACGCCCACCCCGAATGGGCGGAAATCAACCATCATATCCAGCAGAAAAAAGGAGGAGGATGATGATTGAATTCGAGAGATTGAAAGAATCCCATCTCGATCTGGTGTTACAGTGGAGAACCTCCTCATTTGTAACACGGTACATGTATACAGATATACAGCCGGACCGAGGCAGACACCAGGCCTGGTTCGAATCGGTCTCCCAATCCGACACGGACCTCTACTGGGTGGCTGCGATCGATGCGGTGCCTGTCGGTGTGCTTTCTCTAAGTGACATCCATGCTGTCCATAAACGGGCCGTTTTCGGTTATTACATAGGTGAGGAAAAATACCGGATCTATGGTGGAATCCTTCCTCTCTATCTATATAACCACGTTTTCAGCAATCTTTCTTTGAATAAGCTGACAGCAGAGGTGATGGAGGGGAACGACAAGGTTGTGAAGCTCAATACCTTCCATGGATTTCGTATGGTCGGTACTCGTAAAGATCATGTGATCAAGCATGGAAAAAGTCATGACGTCCACCTGATGGAGCTTCTGAAATCCGACTGGGAGAAGAAAAGCAGTCTCTTTAAAAAATATACCGCACCTTTTTGCTAAGAAGGAGGAGGAGACGTGCAGGATAAATTGATCGTGATTGTTAACGACATGTGTAAAGATAATGGCCTGCCACCCTTGAAGCGGCTGGATGCCGACCAGCATCTCAGGGATGATTTAAACATGGACTCCTTGATGCTCGCTGAACTGACGGTCCGGGTGGAGAGTGAATTCGGCGTGGATATCTTTGAGGATGGCCTTGTTGAAACGATGGGAGACGTCATCAGGAAAATCGAAGGGCATCAGGGTCCATGAAGAATCTTTTCCTCGCTTCCAAAGGACATCAGTATACGTACGAGGAGCTCTTTAGGGATGTGGGCAGCAGGAAAATGGCGTGTTCCAGGATTTTTGTGAAAGGGAACGACCCGTATCAGATTTTCGCAGCGATCGTCCATAGTCTGTGGCTCGATTATCCGGTAGAGCTGTTGGACGGAGATTTCTCTGATGAAGAATTAAAAAGGATGGGGATCCAAGCCTCTGACCTCCAGCCGGCTTTGTTGGACGGTCTTCCTGAGCATCCCCCGTCTCATGAGGAAGTAACGGCCCGTCTTCATCCAAAAAACTGGACCTTGTCCCTATATACGTCAGGAACAACCGGACGTCCGAAAAAAGTCACTCATCGGTATGAATCGTTAACACGGCAGGTGAAAACCGGCAGCCAATGGAAGGACCATGTGTGGGGGTTTGCCTATAACCCTACACACATGGCCGGTCTGCAAGTCTTCTTTCAAGCCTTCTGCAATAAAAATCCAATGATCTATGTGTTCAATGAAGAGCAGAAACGGCTGCCTGATTTGATTGAGCCATATCAAATGACGCATCTGTCCGCTACCGCTACCTACTATCGCAATATTTTTCCCAGGCTTCAGTCGAAGACCTATCCGTGCGTCAGGCGGATCACATTTGGCGGCGAAGGCTTTGATGAACGATTGTCGGAGAAGATGAAGCAGGTTTTCCCCCATGCCCAGATCAGGAATGTGTATGCCTCGACAGAAGCAGGTAGTGTATTTGCTGGAAACGGCCGCACCTTTACCATACCCTCCTCCATAAAAGACTTGGTGAAAATCAATGAAAACCAGGAACTGCTCATCCATCAGTCGCTGGTCGGTACAATGGAAAACGCAGAGGTCGGCAGCGAATGGCTGAATACCGGAGATGTTGTACAGAAAGTCGGGGCAGATGAATTCGCTTTTGTATCCAGAAATTCTGATTTTATTAATGTCGGGGGGTACAGGGTGAATCCGTTGGAAGTCGAAGCTGTGCTGACAGCGGTCCCGGGAGTGGAGGATGCGTTGGTGAAAGGGAAGACAAATAGTGTAACAGGAAACCTCCTTACCGCTGATATCGTGAAGGAGGCAGACGCTGAAGAGGATGAAGTGAAGAAAGCGGTCCGGGAGCACGCCTCACGCACCCTGCAGCCGTGGAAAGTACCGAGGATCCTGGCGTTTGTCGAAGACATTCCGAAAACGCGCACAGGAAAGAAGGTCAGAGAATGAAGTGGGTCATTGTCACTGGTGAATCCAGAGGAGTGGGAAAGGCCATTGCCAGAGAAATCCTAATGGAAGGAACGTATGGGGTCATCGGCATCAGCCGATCGAAAGGTGCCGAAGTCGAAGATCTGAAGCAGCTGGGAGGGGAACACTTTGTCCACCTTACCTACGATTTAGAAAACGTGGAAGGGATCAAATCGTTATACCTGCAGCAGCTGAAACAGATCGGGGTCATTCATGGGTTTGTGAACAATTCCGCATGGGCCTATGATGACATTATTTCCAACCTTCGCGTCGATCCGCTTGAGAAGATGTTCCGAATCAACGTCCTGAGTCCCATGCACCTGACCAAATATGTGATTCGGGATATGCTTTTGAACAAAACGGAAGGATCGATCGTGCACATCTCTTCCATCAGTGCCCACACCGGATACAAAGGATTAAGCATGTACGCGTCTACAAAAGGGGCCATCGAAGCGTTCTCGAAAAATACGGCGCGGGAATGGGGGGCACGGGGCATCCGTTCCAACTGCGTGATCCCCGGGTTTATGAATACAGCCATGAGTGCTTCCTTAACGGACGAACAGAAGGAGAGAATTTACAGAAGAAATGCGATGAAGAAAGAAACCGCGATGGCCAGTGTCGTACGCACCGTTCTTTTTCTTTTATCCGATCAGTCCTCTTCGATCACGGGAACAGGTATACATGTAGATAATGGAACGATATAAAAAACCGCAGATCCCCTGGATCTGCGGTTTTTTGGCTGGGGCTGCTAAACCCATAAGTAAGCTCCAGCTGAATGCTGGAGCCTCCGCCACCTATACCTATACAAACGTTCGTCTCTTATGTTCTTTTATATCTCTACTTCAGATGGCTCAAACTAAAGATACCATATAAAGGGGGATAAGTTAACTAAATTGTCGGAAAAAATCATAGGTCTTTAGGTTCATTTTATTACTTATATAATCTTTTTTAACTTTTGTTGAAAAGGGAGAAGACCCTTCAATTCCTGATATACCCATCGGCTTCTTTCTTTGTTCCATAGATAGGGATATAGTATAGTGGAAATGAGCGTGATAATTCTGAAAAATAGTGCGTCAGGGAGGAAGGGGTACATCAAATGTCTCAGCAAACGTTTCTCTATCAGCCGAAAGTAACCGAGGTACTTAACAATATTAGAAAAGTGATGATTGGAAAGGAAGAAGCAGCGCTTTTGAGCGTTGTGGCCCTTCTGGCAAAGGGGCATGTTCTGCTTGAGGATGTTCCTGGAGTAGGGAAGACGATGCTTGTCAAAACGCTTGCGAAATCCTTGGATTGTGATTTTAAGAGAATTCAATTTACACCGGATCTGCTGCCGTCAGATGTGACTGGTGTTTCCATTTATAACCCGAAGACATTGGAGTTCGAGTTCCGTCCAGGCCCCATTCTCGGAAATATCGTTCTGGCCGATGAAATCAACCGGACGTCGCCGAAGACGCAGTCCGCCCTGTTGGAAGGGATGGAGGAGACGAGCATTACCGTGGATGGGAGTACAGTCCAGCTCGGAGAGCCTTTCTTTGTCATGGCAACCCAGAACCCTATCGAATATGAAGGAACCTACCCGCTGCCGGAAGCGCAGCTGGATCGTTTTCTTTTGAAAATGGAAATGGGCTATCCTACACCGAAGCAGGAGATGGAAATGCTTGCCCGTACGTCAAACAGTCATCCGATTGAAGAAATCTCAGCTGTAATATCAAGAGAAGAACTGGTGGGGCTTCAAAAGGAAACGGCCCAGGTCTATGTGGACCGCTCCGTCCATCGTTATATCGTAGACCTTGTTACAGGAACACGTAACCATGAAGGAGTCTACTTAGGCGTGAGTCCGAGGGGATCGATTTCTTTGATGAAAGCGGCCAAAGCCTATGCGTTTGTCCATGATCGCGATTATGTGCTTCCGGACGATGTGCAGTTCATGGCTCCGTATGTGCTCGGCCACCGGATGATTTTAACGTCCGAAGCGAGGTTTGAAGGGAAGACGTCCGCCTCTATCATTGAGGAGCTTCTCACGGCTACTTCGATTCCGGTGAAAAGGACGACCGGGGAATGAAGCAGACGTTCAGCCTTGCCGGCAAAGGGGCTGTCGTCGTTCTGTTGTTTACGGCCCTGTTCTCGTATGCGATGTTTCAAGGCGGATTTGTCAGCTGGTTTCTTTTTTATGCGTTTCTCCCGTTCCTTCTTTATATGATCGGTGTTCTCGTATACCCGATCCGGAAATGGGAGGTTGAGCACCAGTTGTCCAGGCGTTATGCCCTTGGCGGGGAAACGGTGGAAGTGGAGGTGACGCTGAAGCGGCGGTTCCCATTCCCGGTTTATTACTGTGTCATTGAAGAATATCTTCCGCCATCCTTGAAAAAGGTGGATGAACACTTGGAGAAATACAAGGATATGACGAAAACAGAAATGTATCATGAACATCGGAATATCAAGAAAGTCGTCTTTCCGTGGTTCAGCCGGCGGATTTCGTACCGTTACGAACTTCAAAAGGTCCCGCGCGGTGCCCATGCTTTCAAGGCAATCCGTGTGAAAACGGGTGACTTCTTCGGATTTGTAAAAAAAGAACAGGTGTACAAGCATACGAATGAACTTCTCGTGTTCCCATACGTACGGCCGGTAAAAATGAAGGACCGGGTCTACAGCTTTGAGCAGGGAACAAGTCCTTCTTTTAAACTCAATGAGAAAAATACCAATATCGTCACCGGTGTCCGGGAATACATGCCGGGTGACCGCTTTGCCTGGGTGGATTGGAAAACGACGGCGAAGAAAAACGAAATGATGACAAAAGAGTTCGAACAGGAAAAAAGCGTGGAGATGCTGATGATCTTAAATACGGGCGCCCATTCGGATATGGACATTTTGAGCTTTGAAGGAGCGGTCGAATTTTCAGCGTCGCTTGTGAAGGAGTTTCACCAGCAGTCTTCCCCGCTGTCATTCATGACGCTTGGTGAGGACCGCCGGTATTTCCCTTATCACCAGGATCCGGCCCGCCAGCAGCAGATCCAGGGGCATCTGGCCCGGGTAAGGCCGGTGGGGATGCAGCCGTTTGCCAGTCAGCTTGAGCGCGAACGCCCCTCTGTGCCGAGCGGTGTTCTCTTGATGGTTGTCAGCCATGAGCTGGACCGGGATGTCCAGGCAGCGCTTTCGAAATTGGCGAAGAAAAGCAAGCGGCTCGTCTTTTTTTATGTACGCCCGCATGAACGGATGACCTTTCAGGACCACCAGCTGATCAAGCAGCTGAAAAGCCGTGGTGTGGTGGTCAATCTCTTGTCCGAAGAGCAGATGACACAAAAGGAATTTGAGGTGAACACGTAATGCAGGACCGTCATTCAACCGTTTACCGGATGATTCTCTACGGCATCGGTTTTCTTTTGTTTTGTGAATGGCTCCGGCCGCTTGAAATGATTTCCCAGACGGATGACGTCCGGATTTTCTTTATCTTTGCGGCGTTCTGTTTTTTTGTTTCTTTTTTACAAGTCCCCTGGTATCTATCGATGCCGTTAAAAGGACTGGGTGTGGCATTTATTCTGGACGGACTGTACATCGGGGAACTGATCTTTTCCCCGGGGTGGTTCGCCGTTCTTACCGAGCAGGTCACTTTTAATATTCAGATGATCAGTGGTCAGGAATGGTGGCAGATGACGCCGCTTTTCCGCAGCCTGCTGTTCCTGATTTTACTGTGGCTTATGAGCTACCTTCTTTATTACTGGTTCGTAGTTGCGCGCCGCATGTTCTTTTTCGTGCTTCTGACGATTCTTTTCGTTGCCGTTGTTGATACATTTACGGTTTATGATGGCAGCTGGGCGATTATACGGACCTTCGTGATCGGGATGGCGGCGCTCGGACTGTCGAGCTTTGCGAAAGAAATGGATAAGGAATCCATTGTATTCAAAGGGCTTCATAAAGCCAAGGTCTGGCTTTTCCCCTTGATTGGAGTCATTTTGTTTTCTTCCGCAGCGGCTTATGCGTCTCCCAAGTTTGCTCCACAGTGGCCGGATCCGGTTCCATATTTGGAAAGTGCCGCAGGAGGAACAGGGTCCGGAGGGGGGCGGACAATCCAGAAGGTCGGGTATGGCGAGGATGACAGCCAGCTCGGCGGATCGTTTGTGCAGGATGATACGCCGATCTTCACGGCGACCGTTGATGGGGACCGCTACTGGCGGATTGAATCAAAGGATACGTATACAGGAAAAGGCTGGACGGATACGCTGGAGCAGCCGGTCATGACTACAGACCCTTTTGATATTCCATTCTCCACGTTCACTGAAGAAGTGGAAACGGAAACGCAGACAGCGCAGATTGAAATGACAAGGTTCGCTTCGTTTAGAAAACTGGTTTATCCCTACGGTCTTACCTCCGTCGGGAATTTAGAAGGGGAGTTCAACCTCCGCGTCCACAATAACACGGGGGAGATGGATACGTACCAGGGGGATGCTCCTGCGAAAATCAGTACAGCTGAATTGACGTATGAGTTTCCTTCTTTTGAGTACAGCCAGCTCCGTGAATCCGGGAATAATGATCCACAGGAAATCAGGGATCAATACCTGCAGCTTCCGGAGAATCTGCCGGAGCGCGTCCGTAATCTGGCTTCCCAGATTGTCGAGGGAGAGGACAACCGGTATGATCAGGCAAAGGCCGTGGAGCGTTATTTTTCAGCCAACGGCTTTGAATATTCAACGACGGATGTCCCGGTTCCAGGCGATGACGAAGACTATGTGGATCAATTTTTGTTTGAATCGCAGATTGGATACTGTGACAACTACTCGACGTCCATGGTTGTCCTTCTCCGCTCAGAAGGGATCCCGGCCCGCTGGGTCAAAGGCTTTACAGGCGGTGAGCGGATCGATTCCGTGGAAAATGAAGAAGGAGACGGTGTCCAGAACGTGTATGAAGTTACGAGTGGAAATGCGCACTCCTGGGTGGAAGTGTACTTTCCCGACGTAGGCTGGGTTCCTTTTGAACCGACACAGGGCTTCAGTAACAACGCTGATTTTTACACGGATGTCGATGTGGAGGAGACCGAAGAAGATCCGGCAGCAGGTGCTGCAGATGATACGCAGGATGAAACGATGGGGAATCCTCAGCAGGTGGAGGAGGAAGATGAAGCCTCCGGAAATGCGGATGCAGCCTCTTCTTCTGGATCGACGACCTTTACGGCAGTCCTGACAGGTACCGTTCTTTTGGCCGCTGGGATTCTGCTTTATGTCACCCGCTACCGCTGGATGGCCGCGCTTCTGATCCGCCGCTACCGCCGTAGTGAAGACGAAGAGACGTATGAAAAGGCCTACCACTTCCTTTTGAAAGTACTGAATCATAAAGGGCTGAAACGGAAGCCTGATCAAACACTCCGTGATTACGCCTTGAAAGTGGACCAGCATTTTCAATCCAATGAAATGCGGCGGTTGACGAGTAATTATGAGCGAGTGATTTATGGGAATGAATCCCAGAAGGCCCAGTGGCAGAAAGTAACGGAATTATGGGAAAATTTAATTAAAAAGACATTGTCTTGATTCCTTGCAAGACGGTTGATAGAATAAGTGAAAATTATCAGATAGAATTCTTCCTTCGTATATCCTCGGGAATAAGGCCCGAAAGTCTCTACCGGGGCACCGTAAATGCCCTGACTATGAAGGTGGGAGTCACATGACATGTCTTGACATGGATGGATTTCTGCCTTCGTTGTATGCTGTATACAAGAGGCAGGAGTCCATTTTTTTATGGAACGGGAAGAGAGAAACAGGCAGGACCAATCTTGGTACAGGGAGTGGAACGTATATGGAAAACGTACAAGGGATGATTCTCGTACTCGACTTTGGAAGTCAGTACAACCAGTTGATCACACGAAGAATCCGCGAATTCGGTGTGTACAGCGAGCTTCATTCACACAAGATGAGCATAGAGAAAATCAAGGAGCTGAATCCGAGCGGCATTATCCTTTCCGGTGGGCCGAACAGCGTATATGGAGAAAACAGCTTCCGCTGTGATGAGCAGATTTTTGAACTGGGTATTCCGGTGCTCGGCATCTGTTACGGCATGCAGTTGATGACCCACCATTTTAATGGGAAAGTGGAACGGGCCAAGGAACGCGAATACGGCAAAGCCGATATTCACATTACAGAGGACCCGGTCTTGTTCCGCAAGACACCAAAAGAACAGGCCGTATGGATGAGTCACAGTGACAAAGTAATCGAAGCTCCTGAAGGTTTCCGTGTGGATGCGACGAGCCGTTCCTGTCCTGTAGCTGCCATCAGCCACGAGGATGCAAAAATGTACGGCGTCCAATTCCACCCGGAGGTCCGCCATTCAGAATATGGGAATGATCTTCTTCGCAGCTTCGTTTTCGACGTCTGCGATGCGAAGGACGACTGGACGATGGAACACGTCGTTGAAATGGAAGTGGAAAAAATCCGTGAGCAGGTAGGTGACCGTAAAGTACTCTGCGCGTTGAGCGGTGGTGTTGACTCTTCTGTTGTAGCTGCGTTGATCCATAAGGCGATCGGAGATCAGCTGACGTGTATTTTCGTCGACCACGGACTGCTGCGTAAGAACGAAGCCGATGACGTCATGCGCACGCTTGGCGACGGATTCAACATGAACATTATTAAAATTGATGCCAAAGAGCGGTTCATGAGCAAACTTGACGGTGTATCCGATCCGGAAAGAAAGCGGAAGATCATCGGCAATGAGTTCATTTATGTGTTTGATGATGAAGCAGAAAAGCTTAAGGACATTGACTTCCTTGCCCAGGGTACACTGTATACCGACATTATTGAAAGTGGAACAGAAACCGCTCAGACGATCAAATCCCACCATAATGTCGGCGGTCTTCCGGAGGATATGGAATTCCAGTTGATCGAACCTTTGAATACGCTGTTCAAGGATGAAGTACGTGCGCTGGGCACGGAGCTTGGTGTACCTGAACATATCGTCTGGCGTCAGCCGTTCCCCGGCCCGGGTCTTGCTATCCGGGTTCTAGGAGAAGTGACAGAGGAAAAACTGGAAATCGTTCGTGAATCTGACTTCGTCCTTCGTGATGAAATTAAAAAGGCCGGGCTGGACCGTGACATCTGGCAGTATTTCACTGTGCTGCCTGATATCCGATCGGTCGGAGTCATGGGAGATGAGCGCACCTACGACTATACGATCGGGATCCGTGCTGTTACGTCCATTGATGGCATGACATCAGACTGGGCCCGCATACCATGGGACGTGCTGGAGAAAATATCGACACGTATCGTGAATGAAGTCGATCACATCAACCGCGTCGTGTATGACGTGACAAGTAAGCCGCCTGCAACGATTGAATGGGAATAATCGAACATTAAAGGGTTTCTGTTGATTATTGTTCGGAAATAGTGTTGACAGTTCTTGTCGAACGATGTAAGATAAAGACAATTCAATAACGCATCACCTTCGTATAATTTTGGGGATAAGGCCCATGAGTTTCTACCAGACCGCCGTAAATTGGTCTGACTACGCTGGTGAATGGGCGCCTGCCTGTACGCATTTGCAGACGTCCGTTTATCCTCGTATCTACAGACACTCCTGGATTTTATCCAGGGGTGTCTTTTTTTGTGGGAGACGGGTCAACATAAAAATAAAGAGACCCGATAAGAAAGGCGACGGAAGACAAAAAGGGGAGGATTTACAAATGAGTAAGTTTTTTAAGTTTAAGGAAATGGGAACGAGCTATCGGATTGAATTCATGGCGGGTCTGACAACGTTTCTCGCTATGGCCTACATTTTGTTCGTCAACCCGTCCACGCTTGCACTGGACGGCATTGAGGCTCTGCCTGAAGGGGTCACTCGTATTGATAAGGGAGCCGTATTCACCGCTACAGCCGTAGCAGCCGCGGTGGGTACATTGATTATGGGATTGTTTGCGAAGTATCCGATTGCTCTTGCACCCGGTATGGGACTGAACGCATTCTTTGCGTATACGGTTGTGCTCGGCTTTGGTATTCCATGGGAAACAGCGCTCGCCGGCGTACTTGCTTCTGGACTTATTTTTATTGTGTTAACGGTAACCGGCCTGCGGACGATGATCATTGATGCCATCCCGGGAAACCTTAAGCTCGCTGTCGGAGCGGGGATCGGGCTGTTCATCGCGTTTATCGGCTTTCAAAACGCCGGGATCGTACAGAACAGTGACGCGACACTGGTTCAGCTGGGCGATTTGACCGCCGGACCGACGCTTCTCGCTGTTTTCGGAATCATTGTCAGTGTCATCCTGCTTGCTGTCGGATTGAAGGGCGGCATTTTCTATGGGATGGTGCTGACGTCATTGATGGGGATTCTCACGGGCTTGATTGATCCACCGTCTGGTCTTGGTGGCATTGTCAGTCCAGCGCCGAGTGTGGCACCGACGTTTGGTGCAGCGTTGACACACTTTGGGGATATTTTCACGATCCAGATGCTCGTAGTCATCCTGACGTTCCTTTTCGTCGATTTCTTTGATACGGCCGGTACACTTGTCGCTGTAGCCACCCAGGCCGGGTTTATGAAGGATAACAAACTGCCGCGGGCCAACCGTGCGCTGTTCTCCGATTCCGCCGCTACGGTCGTCGGAGCAGTCGTCGGGACTTCGACGACGACGTCCTACATTGAATCCACCGCGGGTGTCGGAGCAGGTGGACGAACAGGCTTTGCTTCTGTCGTGACGGCAGGATTTTTCCTGCTTGCCCTGTTCTTCTCTCCGCTTCTCGCTGTTGTAACTGCTGAAGTTACCGCACCTGCTTTGATCATTGTCGGAGTGCTGATGGCGTCCACCTTGAAGAGCATTGACTGGGATGAGTTTGAAATTGCCGTCCCTGCTTTCTTTACGATTGCAGCTATGCCATTGACGTACAGCATTGCCACTGGGATTGCCATCGGCTTTATCTTCTATCCGATTACGATGATCTTAAAAGGACGATCCAAAGAAATTCATCCGATCATGTATTTCCTTTTTGTCATTTTCGTCTTATATTTCATTTTCCTTGCATAAGGATGTCTATGAAAAGAGTGCTGCACTCTTGGATGACTTCCCCGTCAAGGTATAAAAAAACCGGCTGCCTTCTGTCAGGCGCCGGTTTTATTCATCCTCCAGGTGGCGGATGGTGATCGGTTTCTGTCTTGATGAATCAGGGATGTAGCGGTGAAGCTGGACGACCAGCAGTCCGTGCCTGTAGGTGGCTTCTATCTTGTCATGCCGGACGGGGTAGGGGAGGTCGATGGAACGTTCAAATGTACCGTCGGCAATTTCTGCTTTGATCTGATGACCGCCCCGGTTATTGATTTCAATTTTTCCTTTCAATGTCAACGTGGCGTGGTCGACGAGAACATCGACATTTTTCGGGTGGTCCATGCCGGGAATGTTGACGAAACAAAGCAGCTCATTATCGTATTGATAAATGTTGACAGCCGGTATGGCAGGCTTCATCATCCCTTCAAATCCGCCCCAGAATTCCTGGCCGAAGAAACGGTCGAAGTTTCCTTTCCAATCCTTGAACTGGTCCATCAGCCTGCACCTCCAAGATTTGTCTGTAATTGCGGTGAAAAGCGGTTGTGCCCTTTTATTCTCATGGTTTATAGTGTATGCAAGAGAAGCGGTCCGGGTGACAGATTTTTACTTTATCCCGGCAAAGGAGGCTGTCTGTATTGTTTGAAAACCCACTTGTACTCATCGCCATCATATTAGCGGTGAACATCGTTTATGTATCCTTTTTTACCCTTCGTATGATTTTCACATTAAAAGGACAGCGGTATTTCGCAGCGTTTATCGGAATGTTTGAAATCGTCACGTACATTTACGGACTGGGCATCGTGCTTGACCGCCTGGACCAGATTGAAAACGTTATTGCCTATGCTGTCGGTTACGGTACAGGGGTGATTGTCGGTATGAAGATTGAAGAGAAGCTCGCCCTCGGGTATATTACAGTTAACGTCATCTCCTCGAACCCGGATATCGAATTTACCCGTCAGCTCCGTGATAAAGGGTACGGGGTGACGAGCTGGTACGCGTACGGCATGGAGGGAGACCGTCTGGCGATGCAGATTCTGACTCCGCGAAAGTATGAACTCAGTTTATATGAAACCATCCGTACGATTGACCCAAAAGCCTTCATTGTTGCGTATGAACCAAAGCAGATTCACGGGGGCTTCTGGGTGAAGTCTGTAAAGAGAGGAAAGATCCGCGATGCCCAAAAAGAACAGCAGGAACAGCAAAATGCGTTTTGAAGTGCAGGAAAATGAAACGATCGATGATTGTCTTGACCGCATGAAGAAACAAGGCTATATGCCTGTCCGCCGCATGGAAGAGCCGGTTTTCCGTGAAGAAATCCGAAACGGGGAAAAAGTCATGGAGCCTGTAGGAAAAACGATCGTATTTCAAGCGGTTAAACAGTAAAACCGAACGATTTGTTGATTATAAAATGTCATTGTTCGACAATGGCGTTGACAGCCAAAAGTGATTCTTGATATGATAAAGACAGAATTGCATAGACGACCTCATATAAGGCGGGGATATGGCCCGCACGTCTCTACCTGGGAACCGTAAAGTCCCGGACTATGAGGGGAGTTATGTCAGCGGCGCCCGGCCGGCCTTGGCCGACGTATGCCTGTTCGACTCCTCTCATTGATTGAGCGGTCGGGCAGGCTTTTTTTATGTTACTTCACAAAGAAACGAGGGAGAGCGCATGGCTGAAGTTGGGATCATTATGGGAAGTATTTCGGACTGGGATACGATGCAGGAAGCCTGCAGCGTCCTGGATGAACTGGCCGTTGATTACGAAAAGGAAATCATATCTGCCCACCGGACACCAGAAGATATGTTTGAATACAGTGAAACCGCCCGGCAGAAAGGGCTGAAGGTCATTATTGCCGGCGCAGGGGGAGCCGCCCATCTGCCTGGAATGGTCGCTTCTAAAACGACGCTCCCTGTCATCGGGGTACCGGTTGAATCCAAATCGCTTCAAGGCATGGATTCACTTCTTTCCATTGTCCAGATGCCCGGCGGCGTTCCAGTAGCCACCGTCTCGATTGGAAAGGCCGGGGCTAAGAACGCCGGGCTTCTCGCCGCTCAAATGCTCGGCGCTTTTGATAAAGAAACAGCTGGACGGCTGGAGGAGTACCGCAGCCGGATGAAGGAGAAAGTCGGAAATATGAGGAGGGAGCTCGATGAATATTAATGTCATCCGTCCAGGTCAGACGATCGGAATCCTCGGAGGCGGCCAGCTTGGAAAAATGATGGCGCTCGCTGCCAGGCATATGGGGTACCGGATTGCTGTGCTTGATCCATCCGAAGACTGCCCATGTGCACCGGTGGCCGACCATCATATTGTAGCTGCCTATGATGACTTTGAAGCAGCAGAGCGGTTGAATACAATCAGCCAGGTGGTCACCTACGAATTTGAAAATGTGGACGCTGGTGTTTCCCGTTTTTTTGCTGAAGCAGACAAGCTTCCCCAGGGCACGCTTGCCCTCGAGGTGACACAGAATCGTGAGAAAGAGAAGGCCTTTGCTGTAGACGCCGGCCTTGCTGTACCGGAATACCGTATCGTCCATACGTCGGAAGAAGCCGGTCAGGCCGTCGAAGAGATTGGATATCCGGCAGTTATGAAAACGATCAGCGGCGGCTATGACGGCAGAGGTCAGCTGAAACTCGAACAGGAGTCAGATCTTGAGAATCTCTCTTCTTTTCTGAAAGAAGGCGGCACGTATATCGTGGAACAGTGGATTCCTTTCGATCTTGAAATCTCCCAGGTTTTCACCCGCGGACAGGATGGAAGTATCGTTTATTTCCCTCTTGCAGAAAATATCCATAGACAGCAGATTCTCCATGAAACCCGGGTTCCGGCACAGGTGTCGGACGTTGTCCTTGATAAAGCGAAAGCAGCCGTTGAGGCCCTGGCCGAACGTATCGGCGTTGTCGGGACGTTTGCTGTGGAAATGTTCGTCAGCGGCGATGATATCTATATCAACGAAATGGCGCCGCGTCCGCATAACTCCGGACACTACACGATTGAAGCGTGCAGTGTCTCGCAATTCGAACAGCATATCCGTGCCATCTGTGGACTGCCGCTGCTGCCGGTACATACCTTCGGCGCAGCCGTGATGATCAATGTCCTCGGAAAACACCGCGGCATTCTCAATGACCGGATTGAATACTATACAGGCTGCCACCTTCATGACTACGGGAAAAAAGAAGCCCGGACCACACGCAAGATGGGGCACCTGACCTTCATCGGTGACACACTCGAAGAGATCGATGAACGCATCGAACAAAATCAGATCCATTATTGGTAGGAGGAAGACTATGATAGAACGTTATACACGCCCGGAAATGGGAGCCATCTGGACGGAAGAAAATCGTTATCAGGCCTGGCTTGAAGTTGAACTGCTGGCTTGTGAAGCATGGAGTGAGCTTGGCATCATTCCCAAGGGAGATGTCGAAAAGCTGCGCGAAAAAGCATCCTTCTCCATCGACCGCATACATGAAATCGAACAGGAAACGCGACATGATGTTGTAGCCTTTACGCGTGCCGTTTCCGAAACGGTCGGAGAAGAACGCAAATGGGTCCATTACGGACTGACCTCTACGGACGTTGTCGACACCGCATTGTCCTATCAACTGAAGCAGGCGAACGAAATCATCCGCCGTGACTTGGTCAACTTCATTGATATTCTTGGTGAAAAAGCACAGGAACATAAACACACCGTCATGATGGGCCGTACACACGGGGTCCATGCAGAGCCGACGACATTCGGCTTGAAGATGGCGCTTTATTATGAAGAAATGAAGCGTAACCTTGAGCGTCTCGACCTGGCGATCAAACAGATCGAAGTCGGAAAGCTCTCCGGTGCGGTCGGTACGTATGCCAACATCGATCCTTTTGTCGAAGAGTACGTCTGTGAAAAGCTTGGACTGGCTGCTGCTCCTGTCTCCACGCAGACACTGCAGCGGGACCGCCACGCCCATTACGTGTCCACCCTGGCTTTGATTTCTACATCTATGGAAAAAATCGCTGTAGAAATCCGCGGCCTTCAGAAGACGGAAACGCGCGAAGTGGAAGAGTATTTCGCGAAAGGACAGAAAGGTTCCTCTGCGATGCCCCACAAACGGAACCCGATCGGTTCGGAAAACATGACAGGGATGGCCCGCGTACTGCGTGGAGAAATGATGACCGCGTTTGAAAATGTGCCGCTCTGGCATGAACGGGATATCTCCCACTCTTCTGCCGAACGGATCATTCTTCCGGATGCGACCATTGCCCTGAACTATATGCTGAACCGTTTTGGCAGGCTCGTGAAAAACTTGACGGTCTTCCCGGAGCGTATGCAGGAGAATATGGAGAAAACCTACGGGTTGATTTTCTCCCAGCGTGTGCTGCTTACCCTTATTGACGAAGGCATGGTGCGTGAGGAGGCTTACGATCTTGTGCAGCCGAAGGCGATGGAAGCCTGGGAAGAGGGCATTCCGTTCCGTGAGCTGATCGAAGCGGATGAGAAGATCACGTCGACGCTTTCCTCAGAGCAGCTGGATGCCTGCTTTGACTATAAGCACCATCTCAAACAGGTGGACCGTATTTTCGATCGTATTGGTTTGTAATCATAAAGGACCTGCGGATGCAGGTCCTTCCCTAACAATCCTAAACAAGTGAGGTGCTGCTTTTATGAAAGGTTCCCTTTTATATGAAGGAAAAGCGAAGCGTGTGTACCATACCGACGATCCTGAACAGTTGATTTTATCCTATAAAGATGATGCGACCGCCTTTAATGGAAAGAAAAAGGAGTCGTTCCCCGGCAAAGGCCGTCTGAACAACCTGATTACCTCAAAAGTCTTTCAATCCTTACATCAACAACACATCAAGACCCACTTCATTCAAGCTTTAAACGAAACCGAGCAGCTCGTCTACAAGACAGACATCGTTCCGCTCGAAGTCGTTGTCCGCAATAAAGCCGCAGGCAGCATCACCCGCCGCCTCGGTATCTCTGAACAGACACTCTTTCAACCACCCATTCTTGAACTCTTTTATAAAAATGATGAACTGAATGATCCGCTGATCAATGATGTCCACGCCTATCATTTGACGGGGATTCGTGAACAGGACCTCACCTTGATCAAGGAACAGGCGCTTCTCATTAATGAGCATCTGAGCAGCATTTTTCAGAAAGCTGGTCTTGAGCTGATCGATTTTAAACTGGAATTCGGTTTTCTCTCTGATGGCCGTCTCGTCCTCTCTGATGAAATTTCCCCGGATACGTGCAGGCTCTGGGACTTGGAAACAGGCACAAAAATGGATAAGGACGTCTTTCGTGAAGGAATTGGCAGTTTGACAGATACGTATGAACGGATTTTACAACGACTGGAGGAGAGCGTATGCGCAAAGTAAAGATTCACATTACGTTGAAAGAAGGGGTCCTGGACCCGCAGGGCAAGGCCGTTCAGCATTCCTTGAAATCACTGGAGTACAATAACGTTCACGACGTCCGTGTCGGTAAATATATGGAGGTTCTCGTTGATGATAAGGAAGATTTGGAAGCCGAAATCGACAAGATGTGTGATCAGCTTCTCGCCAATCCGGTCATTGAGAACTATACGTATACGATAGAGGAGGCTGGCTGACGTGAAATGTGCCGTCGTCGTCTTTCCAGGATCGAACTGTGACCGTGATATGTACCATGCCGTCAAAGATGAACTTGGTGCAGACGCAGATCTTGTCTGGTATCAGGAAGCGAATCTAGCAGACTATGATGCCGTTCTTCTGCCGGGTGGCTTTTCTTACGGAGATTACCTGCGTTCCGGAGCGATGGCAGCGACTTCTCCCATCGTTGAGCAGATCCGTGCTGCCGCAGAAGCCGGGAAACCGGTGCTTGGCGTATGCAACGGGTTTCAAATTTTATTGGAATCCGGCCTCCTGCCGGGAGCGATGCTGCCGAACAAAAAACTGAAGTTCATGTGTCATACTGAAACGCTGATCGTAGAAAATGCCGATACACCGTTTACGCAGCAGTATAAAGAGAAGGAAGAAATCCAGATTCCGATTGCCCATGGTGACGGCAATTACTTTTGTGACCAGACAACGCTTGAGCGCCTCCGTGAGAACAAGCAGGTGGTTTTCACTTATCAGACGAACCCGAACGGATCGGCCGGTGATATTGCTGGTATCGTCAATGAAAGAGGCAATGTCCTCGGTATGATGCCGCACCCGGAGCGGGCGGTCGATGCCCTGCTCGGCACCGATGACGGCCTTCGGCTTTTTCAATCGATTTTGACCTATTGGAGGGAACACTATGCCATCAACGCTTGAGATCAGTCCGGAAACGATTGAACAGAACCGCTTATATGCAGACATGGGTCTGACTGATGAAGAATACACCTCGGTTGTGAAGATTCTCGGCCGCCGTCCGAACTATACAGAGACCGGTTTGTTTTCGGTCATGTGGTCGGAGCACTGCAGCTACAAAAACTCCAAACCGCTGTTGAAGAAATTTCCGACAGAAGGTCCCCATGTCCTTCAGGGCCCCGGGGAAGGAGCCGGAATCATCGATATCGGAGATGACCAGGCCGTGGTTTTCAAAATCGAAAGCCACAACCACCCGTCTGCTGTTGAACCCTATCAGGGAGCAGCCACAGGGGTCGGTGGTATTCTGCGTGATGTATTTTCCATGGGCGCCCGTCCTGTAGCGTTACTGAACTCTCTCCGGTTTGGATCGCTTGAGCGTCCACGGGTGAAATATTTGTTTGAAGAAGTCGTACGTGGCATCGCCGGATACGGCAACTGTGTCGGTGTGCCGACAGTGGGCGGGGAAGTCCAGTTTGACGACGCCTACAACGGCAATCCGCTCGTCAATGCGATGTGTGTCGGTTTGATTGATCATAAGGATATCCAAAAAGGGATTGCAGCCGGTATCGGAAATACGGTCATGTATGTCGGGGCTAAAACCGGCCGGGACGGGATCCACGGAGCGACCTTCGCTTCTGAAGAATTATCGGAAGAGTCTGAAGAGAAGCGTCCATCGGTCCAGGTCGGCGATCCATTTATGGAAAAGCTGCTGATTGAAGCCTGTTTGGAGGTCATTCATCATGATGCCCTTGTCGGCATTCAGGATATGGGCGCCGCTGGTCTAACCTCCTCTGCCAGTGAGATGGCGAGTAAAGCGGGAACCGGCATGACAATTAATCTTGATCACATTCCGCAGCGTGAGAAGAACATGACGGCTTATGAGATGATGCTCTCAGAATCGCAGGAACGGATGCTTTTAGTCGTTGAGAAGGGCCGGGAAGAGGAAATTGCTGCTGTCTTCCGGAAGTATGATCTTGAAGCCGTTGCGGTCGGTGAGGTGACCGATACGAAACGCTTCCGCCTTGAACATCACGGGGAAGTGGCTGCGGATGTTCCAGTGGATTCCCTTGCAGAGGATGCCCTGGTCTATCACCAGCCGTCCAAAATACCGGAGTATTATGAAGAGTTTCAACGTATGGAAGATTTCAAGCCGGTCGTGACGGATTATACGAAAACACTGCTTGAGCTTCTGCAGCAGCCGACAATTGCGAGTAAAGAGTGGGTGTATGACCAGTACGACTACATGGTCCAGACGAACACAGTCGTCTCACCGGGGTCTGATGCCGCGGTGCTTCGTGTTCGTGGTACGAACAAGGCGCTGGCCATGACGACGGATTGTAACTCCCGCTACATTTATCTCGACCCGGAAGTGGGCGGACAGATTGCCGTGGCAGAAGCGGCGCGTAATATTGTCTGCTCCGGCGGCCGTCCGCTTGGAATTACGGACGGTCTGAACTACGGATCTCCGGAAAACCCGGAAATTTTCTGGCAGATGGAAAAAAGCGTCGATGGGATGAGTGAAGCCTGTCGTATGCTCGGCACTCCAGTCATCAGCGGGAACGTCAGTCTTTATAATGAATCGTTTGGCGGACAGGCCATCTATCCGACACCGATTGTCGGTATGGTCGGTTTAATTGAGGATGTCAGCCATATCACACGCTCCCACGCGAAAGCCGCCGGCGACCTCATTTATGTGATCGGGGAAACGAAACCGGAATTCGGAGGAAGCGAGCTGCAGGGGTTGTTGGAAGGCCGGCATTTTGGAAAAGCACCAGAATTGGATTTAGAAGTCGAAGCGCTGCGTCAGAACCAGCTGCTGACAGCGATCCGCTCTGGTCTTGTCGAATCTGCTCATGACCTTTCCGAAGGTGGACTGGCTGTAGCTCTTGCGGAAACGTTATTCGATCAGGAGCTTGGCTGTGATGTCACGATCGAAGCTGATATCACGACAGCCCTTTTCGCAGAAACCCAGTCCCGATTCCTTGTGACCATCCATCCGGAAAACAAAGACGCGTTTGAGCAGGCCGCACCTGGAGCGCAGCAGATCGGTACAGTGACGGACGATGGCATGTATACAGTGAAGCAGAAAGACGTTGTAATGGAGGAAAAGACATCTGTGCTGAAAACAGCTTGGAAAGGAGCTCTTTCATGCTTGGTGAAATCAAAGGCTTAAATGAAGAATGTGGGATTTTTGGTGTCTGGGGTCATCCGGATTCTGCCCAGCTGACATACTATGGTCTCCACGCTCTCCAGCACCGCGGACAGGAAGGCGCGGGCATTGTAACGACAGATGGCGGGCAGTTGAAGCTTGCCAAGGGACACGGGCTGATCAATGAAGTATTCTCTGAAAACCAGCTGGAAGATTTGCAGGGGCATGCGTCCATCGGTCACGTGCGCTATGCGACAGCTGGAGATGGCGGCTATGAAAATATCCAGCCGCTCCTGTTCCGGTCGCAGACCGGCGGACTTGCCCTTGCCCACAATGGCAACCTTGTGAATGCCCAGGCATTGAAAAACCAGCTGGAAGGACAGGGCAGCATTCTGCAGACGACGTCGGATACAGAAGTCGTCGCCCACCTGATCAAGCGTGCGCGTCATCTGCCGTTGGAGCAGGCCATTACAGAAGCCCTTTCCATGATCAAGGGAGCGTATGCCTTTTTGTTAATGACCGAAGACCGGATGTTCGTCGCTAACGATCCACGCGGCCTCCGTCCCCTCAGCCTCGGCCATTTAGGGGGGAGCTGGGTGGTTTCTTCAGAAACGTGCGCCTTCGATATTGTCGGTGCGACGTATGAAAGGGAAATCGATCCTGGTGAAATGCTCGTCATTTCTGATGACGGCATTGATTCAATACGGTTTTCAGCACCGATCCAGCGGACGCTCTGCTCGATGGAATATGTGTATTTTTCCCGGCCTGACAGCAATGTGGATGGAAAGAATGTCCACGCATCCCGCAAACGGATGGGCAAAACACTGGCTGAAGAAGCGCCTGTTGATGCTGATGTCGTAACAGGGGTGCCGGATTCCAGTATTTCAGCCGCCATCGGATATGCCGAGGCTTCAGGAATTCCCTATGAGCTCGGGCTCATCAAAAACCGTTACGTCGGCCGGACGTTTATCCAGCCGTCCCAGGAGCTGAGAGAGCAGGGCGTGAAGATGAAGCTTTCCGCTGTCCGGGGGATCGTTGAAGGGAAAAAGGTTGTCATGGTCGATGATTCGATTGTACGTGGAACGACCAGCCGACGGATTGTGAAGATGCTGAAAGAAGCAGGGGCCGCAGAAGTCCACGTCAGAATTGCCTCACCGCCGATCAAGAACCCGTGCTATTACGGAATCGATACGTCCAACAGCGGGGAACTGATCGCCGCAAACCATTCGCTTCAGGAGATGGAAGAACAGATCGGTGCGGACAGCCTCGCCTTTTTATCGACGGAAGGCTTGAACGAGAGCATCTATCAGGGAGAGGAATCCTTGAGGCACGGTGGGTGCATGGCCTGCTTTACGGGGAATTATCCGACCGAAATCTATCCGAATACGATGCATCCATATGAGAAAGCGTAGGGAGGTATACAGATGAGTCAATCCTATAAACAGGCCGGCGTCGATGTCGAAGCCGGTTATGAAGCGGTGGAGCGGATGAAAAAGCATGTCAGCCGGACGATGCGCAAGGAAGTCATCGGCGGGCTTGGAGCCTTCGCCGGGTTATTTGATATCAGCGGGATGTCCTACAATCATCCGGTGCTTGTGACAGGAACGGATGGGGTGGGGACAAAGCTCAAACTCGCCTTCGAACTCGATCGTCATGATACGATAGGAGTGGATGTCGTAGCGATGTGTGTCAATGATATTGCGGCGCAGGGAGCGGATCCCCTGCTCTTTCTCGATTATA
Organism: Halobacillus sp. Cin3; assembly: GCF_947311855.1. NCBI lineage: Bacteria > Bacillati > Bacillota > Bacilli > Caryophanales > Bacillaceae > Halobacillus > Halobacillus sp. Cin3. The sequence goes on from NZ_CAMZMV010000004.1 coordinate 186,682, forward strand.
TCGCCTGTGGCAAAAATGACCCCGCCCGTATCGAACAGATTGTCAAAGGCATTGCGGACGGCTGTGAACAATCAGGTGCTGCCCTTGTGGGTGGAGAAACGGCGGAAATGCCGGGCATGTACGACGCGGAGGAATACGACCTGGCCGGTTTTGTCGTCGGTATGGCTGATAAGGACAAGCTGGTTACAGGGGCGTCGGTCCGGGAAGGGGATGTCGTCATCGGCCTGCCTTCCTCAGGCATCCACTCCAACGGCTTTTCGCTTGTAAGAAAACTCGTGAAAGAGCTTGATTTGGAGCAGGTGTATCCGGGGATGGAACAGCCGCTTGGTGAGGTGCTGTTGACTCCGACCGTCATTTACGTTGATTCGGTCAAGAAACTTCGTGGAACGGTCGATGTGAAAGGACTGGCTCACATTACCGGCGGCGGCTTTTATGAAAATCTTCCCCGCATGCTTCCGGAAGGTTTCGGAGCTGCTGTGGAGCAGGGGAGCTGGGACGTACCGCCTGTGTTCCGTTTTTTACAGGAGCAGGGTTCCATCGCGGAAGATGAAATGTACGGGGTCTTCAATATGGGCATCGGTATGGCAGCGGTCATCAGCAAAGAGGAAGTGGAACAGGCGTTGGCAGCCTGTCCTGAAGCCAAGGTCATTGGACGCGTGACTAAGGGGCGGGGGGTGGAGCTGATATGAAGCAGCTGGCGATTTTTGCTTCTGGTACCGGCTCCAACTTTGATGCCATCGTGAAAGCCATTGAAGAAGGAAAGCTTGATGCTCGCGTCGCTCTGCTTGTCTGTGACCGGGTCGGGGCAGCAGTGATTGAAAAAGCGCAGAACCATGAAATCGATACCGTCGTCTACACGCCGAAACTGTTTCCAGATAAATCCGCCTACGAAGAAGCGATTCTGCATGATTTGCGCTCAAGGCAGGTGGAATGGATTGTCCTTGCCGGTTATATGCGCCTGATCGGACCGACGCTGCTGGCCCCTTACGAAGGAAGGATTATGAACATACATCCGTCTCTTCTTCCGGCCTTTCCAGGAAAAGATGCGATCAGACAGGCGCTCGACAAACAGGTGAAGGTGACAGGCGTGACGGTTCATTTTGTCGACGACGGAATGGATACCGGCCCGATCATTGCCCAGGAGCCTGTCCCTATCTATGATCATGACAGCAGGGAAGACGTCCACCGCCGCATCCAGACCGTAGAGCACCGCCTTTATCCAGAAGTCATCCAGTCTTTACTACCCAAGGAGGAATACAAATGAAAAAACGCGCCCTTTTAAGCGTATCCGATAAACAGGGATTAACAGATTTCGCCGCCCGCCTGAATGACCTGGGCTATGAACTCGTCTCCACAGGCGGAACGAAGCGGACTATTGAAGAAGCCGGCATTCCGGTGCTGTCCATTTCTGAAGTGACCGACTTCCCGGAAATTATGGATGGCCGTGTCAAAACGCTGCACCCATCCGTCCATGGCGGACTGCTGGCCAAGCGTTCCAACACAGAGCATATGGAGCAGCTGGATGAACTGAATATCCAGACCATTGATCTTGTGGCTGTAAACCTGTATCCATTCAAAGAAACAATCGCCAAAGAAGGTGTGACCGAAGCAGAAGCGATTGAAAACGTCGATATCGGCGGTCCGACAATGCTGCGGGCAGCGGCGAAAAGCTTTGAAGATGTCGCGGTGGTCGTCGATCCATCTGATTACGAAACGGTCGTTGAAGGCCTTAATCAGGGAGAACTTCCCTATGAAGAACGCCGCCGCCTGGCAGCCAAGGTGTTCCGTCATACCGCAAATTATGACAGCATGATTGCTGGATACTTCTCTGATTTGACGGAAGAGGCTTATCCAGAGACGTATACCGTTACATATGAAAAAGTCCAGTCCCTCCGTTACGGAGAAAACCCGCATCAGAGTGCTGCTTTTTATAAGAAAGCAGCGGTGGAGGGAACGTCCCTTGCAGAAGCGGAACAGCTGAACGGCAAGGAGCTTTCCTATAATAATATCCAGGATGCCAATGCGGCGCTTGAAGTCGTCCTTGAATTCAATGAGCCTGCAGCTGTCGCTGTGAAGCACATGAATCCGTGCGGCGTCGGTGTTGGTGAGAATCTGTATGAAGCCTATGTGAAAGCATATGAAGGAGACCCCGTTTCCATCTTCGGAGGAATCGTCGCGCTGAACAGGGAAGTCGATGGAGAGACAGCCGCCAAGCTGAAGGAGATTTTCCTTGAAATCATCATCGCTCCATCCTTCAGCCAGGAAGCGCTCGACATTCTTACAAAGAAAAAGAATCTGCGTTTACTCCAGGTGGATATGAAGAAATCCGACCGCCCGTCCCATAAGCTGACGACCGTGAACGGCGGCCTGCTTGTCCAGGATACGGATGAAGGATCGCTGGATCAGATTGATCTGGAGGTGGCGACCGAACGCGCGCCGTCTCAGCAGGAAATGGAAGATTTGAAGCTTGGCTGGAAAGTCGTGAAGCACGTCAAATCCAACGCCATCATCGTAGCCAAAGGCGACCGAACGCTTGGCGTCGGGGCCGGTCAGATGAACCGGGTAGGTGCTGCCAAGATTGCTCTTGAGCAGGCGGGAGAAAAAGCAGAGGGAAGCATTCTTGCCTCCGACGCCTTTTTCCCGATGCCGGATACGGTGGAAACGGCAGCAGCTGCCGGTGTCACAGCCATCATCCAGCCGGGTGGATCGAAGCGTGACCAGGATTCCATCGATGCCTGCAACAAGCACGGCATCTCCATGGTCTTTACGAAAATGCGTCACTTTAAGCATTAAATACAGAAAGGATGAAGGACGATGAACGTTTTAGTAATTGGACGCGGCGGCCGGGAGCACAGTCTGATCCAGAAGCTTGCGGAAAGTGACCGGGTGGAGCGGTTATATGCGGCTCCCGGAAACGCCGGCATGACCGAACAGGCCGAGTGCATCACCATTGATGAAGGAAACCAGGAAGCGCTTGTGGCGTTTGCGAAGGAAAAGGATATTCGTCTGACGATTATCGGCCCGGAAGATCCACTTGCCGCCGGTCTGGCTGATGCGTTCACAAAGGCCGGCCTTCCTGTATTTGCCCCGAGCGGTCGTGCGGCTCTCATTGAAGGAAGCAAGCATTTTGCCAAGCAGCTTATGAAAAAATACGACATCCCGACAGCGGATTATCAAGCGTTCACCGATGCGGATAAAGCGAAAGCGTATATCGCTGAAAAAGGCGCGCCGATCGTCGTCAAGGCGGACGGTCTGGCCGCCGGCAAAGGGGTCGTTGTAGCAGAATCCGCCAAAGAAGCAGAGCAGGCCGTTGAAGAAATGCTCGGGGCCGGCCGCTTCGGGGAAGCAGGCCGTGAAGTGGTTATTGAGGAATTCCTGGATGGAGATGAATTTTCCTTAATGGCCTTCGTCCGTGGGGGAAACGTTTACCCTATGGTTCCAGCAAGAGATCATAAGCGTGCCTTAGAAGGGGACCAAGGACCAAATACCGGTGGAATGGGCGCATATGCTCCCGTTCCGACACTGTCCAGAGAATCCTATGAGACAGCGCTTGAAATGATTGTCCGCCCAGCCGCCAATGCGATGGTCCAGGAAGATCGATCCTTTACGGGGATTCTCTATGCCGGATTGATTGAAACGAAGGAAGGCCCGAAGGTCATTGAATTCAATGCCCGATTCGGTGACCCGGAAACACAAGTGGTCCTGCCCCTGTTGGAAAACGACCTCGTCCAGGTCCTTCTTGATGTTCTTGACGGAAAGGATCCGGAACTTACCTGGAAAAAGCAGTTCTGTGCTGGTGTGGTGGTTGCTTCCAAAGGTTATCCGGGGTCCTATGATAAAGGTCGTCTGCTTCCGGAGCTGAAAACAGACAAGTCCACGTTTTTTGTCCACGCCGGAACCGCACTCGATGAAAAAGGATATGTATCAAACGGCGGACGGGTTCTGCTTGCCGGCAGTCTCGGCGGAAATACCGAAGAAGCGCTGGACAAGGCCTACCGCTCTCTTCAAGTATTCGATACGTTTGATGACTTTTTCTACCGCCGGGATATCGGAAGGTCAACTCTTTTTTCTGCGGGAACGGAGAAACACCGCACCTAAAGCGGCAATCGTCCCGATGATCGTGAGAATGACGAATCCGACATCGGTCACATATTCTAAAAAGTACACGTTCATTCATCCTTTATAAGCAAGAGCGGGGCATGTCCCCGCTCTTTTTATTATCCTGCTGGTTCCTCTTTCTGTTCGTCCTTCTTCTTCTTATAACGGCTGAAAAGATAGAGGAGAGGCAGAAACATCATCGATCATTCCCACCTTTTCAAGCGTCATCCGGCAGGTTCTGTGCCCAGGGTTCTTCTTTTCCATCTGTCTCTAGGGCTGCTGATTCATATAAAGCAGTGAGAGGACAGAAACGTACGATGCCTTCAGCGATCTTCAGGGAAGCCATCATGATCAGCAGCGGGTGGGAGGAAGATCCTTCCTTGCGCGCTCCGCGGATCGTCAAGTACGTCAGCATGCTGAAGCCTGCTGTGATCCGGATCATGCTGTTGATCAGGCCGATATTCGGTTTCATAACAGGTTCCTCCTTAGCAGATTGGAATATCCTGTGTTACGATAGAACATAATGAAATCAGGGAGGTACGCTCCATGAACGAAACACGCTTTCGCTGGCGCAACCGTCAGCTGCGGGAACATGCAGCTGTCATGGACGGTAAAGTGGCGCCGACGAAACTGATTACCCATACGACATACTTGAACGTGTATTTGAAACAGTGGATGACCGGTCATATCTGGATTTATGAAGACCGTATCATATATACGGGACAGGAGCTTCCTGCCCATACAGAAGGAACGGAAGTGATTGATGGCAGGGACAGCTGGATCGTCCCGGGTTACATTGAACCACATGCCCATCCATTCCAGTTATATAATCCCCAGAGCCTTGGAGAATATGCAGCCGCCACGGGAACGACAACGCTCATTAATGACAACTTGATGTGGCTTTTTTTAACGGACAAAGAGAAAGCGTTTTCTCTGCTTGAAGAATTTATGAACCTGCCTGCTTCCATGTACTGGTGGGCGCGCTTTGATCCTCAGTCCGTATTAAAGGATGAGGACAGAGAAGCGTTTGATGAGCAGATCGAATCGTGGATTGAGCACGACGCTGTCATTCAGGGCGGAGAGCTGACGGCCTGGCCGGATGTTTTGTATAACGGAGACGAGCAGATCCTCCACTGGATGCAGGAAACGAAGCGGGCCCGCAAGCCGCTTGAAGCCCATCTGCCCGGCGCATCAGAGAAAACACTGGTGAAGATGCGGCTGCTCGGCATGGATTCCGAGCACGAGTCGATGACGGCTGATGATGTGCTGAATCGTCTCGCTATCGGTTACCAGACAGGACTGCGCTATTCTTCCATCCGTCCCGATCTGCCGGATATTCTACAGGGACTTATGGAAAAAGGACATCAGCAGTTCGACCACATGATGTACACGACGGACGGGTCGACGCCTGGCTTTTATCGTGAAGGACTGATCAATCAATGTATTCAGATCGCTCTCGATGCCGGTATTCCGGAAATTGACGCCTATATGATGGCGACGTACAATTCCGCCCGTCATTTTACGATCGAGAACCGCGTCGGCAGCCTGAACGCTGGACGGGTCGCTCATTTGAACTTTTTATCCAGCCCGGATAATCCGACGCCCCATGCTGTTCTTGCGAAAGGCGAATGGGTGAAAAAGGATGGAAAGGCTGTAGAAACCCCATCTCCTGTGAAATGGAAGAAAAACGGAATCGATAAGCTGAACCTGGACTGGGATCTCACTGAACAGGATCTGCAGTTTTCCATGCCGGTCGGCCTTGAAATGGTCAATGACGTCATCATGAAGCCTTATGCGGTGGATACGGATACAGGTGTGGAACGTCTGCCGGAGGATCATTCCGAAGGATTTCTCATGCTGATGGACCGTGAAGGTGAATGGAAAGTCAACACGTTGATCAAAGGATTCACAACCTCACTCGGTGCCCTTGTCAGTTCATACAGCAGTACGGGCGATCTTGTTCTGACCGGGAAGTCAAAAGCGGATATGAGGACGGCATTTGCCCGGATGAAAGAAATCGGCGGCGGCATCGTACTCGTCGACAAAGGGGAGGTCATCTTTGAGCTGGCTCTTCCGCTTGGAGGAGTCATGTCCGACAAGCCGATGAATACACTGATGGAAGAAGAAGAATCGTTGAAAAACCATTTAAAAGCTTATGGATTCGCCTTTTCCGATCCTGTTTATACGCTTTTATTCCTGTCTTCGACGCATCTTCCATTTATCCGGATCACACCACTTGGAATCATCGATGTGAAAAAGAAAGAGGTACTCTTTCCTTCAATAATGCGTTAAAATATAAGTGGGATGATCTAAAGGACGTGCATCTATGAAAAAGCTGCTGCTCATCGGTCTGCTTACCGCCGGTCTTACTGCCTGCCAATCAACGGGAGGGACTCCTGGAGAAAAAGCAGCAGAAACTCCTGATCCTGTCCCTGCTGGTGATGTCTTTCCTTTAACAGGAGAACCCGGTGCAGGGGATAAATCCGGGCGTGTCCTTGGTGTGATGGTCAACAACCATCCGAAAGCACGGGCGCAGTCCGGTCTCAGTCAGGCAGATCTCGTCTATGAAGCCCTTGCCGAAGGACAGATCACCCGTTTTCTCGCTTTGTTCCATAGTGATATTCCTGATACAATCGGGCCGGTACGCAGCGCCCGTCCCTATTATTTTGAGCTGGCCTATGGATATGACGCTCTTTACGCCTATCACGGAGCTTCCCATTCCATATATCAGCAGCTTGCCGGCACCAGCATGGACGCTGTCGATGGTGCTGTGTATGACAATAATGGCTGGCTGTTCCGCCGTTCCGGTGACCGTTCTGCGCCGCACAATTCCTACCTTTGGACAGAAGGGCTGGACCGTGTGGTCGTTGAAAAAGGGTTAACGGAGGGCGACCCGCCGGAGGCTTTGTATTTTACAGATGAAAGTCCGGACGGTCGTCCTGCTGAAGAGGTGGAAATCACCTATGGCAGCAGGACACAAGTCCGATGGCAGTATTCCGATCAGGGGTTTCTTCGTTTCAACGACGGAGAACCGTCTGTGGATCGTTCGACGATGGAACAGATTTCTGCCGATAATGTATGGATTATAGAGGCCCGCTACCAAATCATCGATGAGGCCGGCCGCCGGGAGGTTGATTTGACCTCAGGCGGACGCGGTTTTCTTTTTCAGAAAGGGACGATGAAAGAAGTGGAGTGGCGGAATACAGATGGACGGCTGCTTCCTTATGAAGGGGAAGAGCAGGTGCCGTTCGTCCCGGGAAATACATGGATAAACATTATACCTGAATCCGGAGCGGTTCAATTTTGAGGAGGAATCCGAATGCAAATCGATAAATTGCGCGGAAAAACGCTGGATCAGCTTTTTGAAGCGATTCTTTCACTACAGGACATTGAAGAGTGCTATGAATTTTTTGATGATCTGGCAACGATGAACGAGGTGCAGTCGCTGGCTCAGCGTCTGGAGGTCGCCCGCATGCTGAGAGACGGGTACACCTATCATAAAATTGAAACGGAAACCGGAGCTTCCACAGCGACGATTTCCCGTGTGAAGCGCTGCTTGAACTACGGAAACGACGCCTATACCAAAGCGCTCGACCGTGTCCACGAAAAGCGTACAGAATAGAGAAAAGACTGCCATACCGGCAGTCTTTTTTAGTGGTTTTTCAACATGGAGGAACGGATTTTTGTTTCATAGAAATGGTCCTTTCTTTGTGTTCATTATGTGGCTGTCACGTGGAGCGTTCGGTGGTGACGCCTGCGGGAACAGCACGAGCCGAAGATCCAATTGGTCAAGCGATCTTCTTGACCAATTTAGCTGAGGCCGTGCCCGCGGCAAGCATCCACCGATAAGCGGAACGTGGCCAGTCATAGGACATTTGAAGAAATCTGTTAAGGCATCTTTTTTTCGTCTTCTAAAAACACTCGACCCGCATAGAATAGGGTGAGGGGGGACGGGCCTGTGAGAGAGATGGTGAAGAAAGGAATCATGATCGTAGCCGGAAGCTTGATTCTTTCGCTTGGCATCAACTTTTTTCTTATTCCCGACCATGTCCTCGACGGCGGCATCATCGGCATCGGTATGATCGCCAACTACATATGGGGGATGAAGGTGGGGCTGACGATCATCTGCTTCAGCATCCCGATTTTCACCCTTGCCTGGTTTTATTTCCGCATGTACTTTTACAACAGCCTGCACGGCCTGTTGGTTTCCTCGTTTTCAATTGATGTGCTTCAGGGACTGCGTGCCTATCATCTGCCACTCGATCCTGCTGTCAGCTCCATCATTGGAGGAGCCCTTGTCGGCGGGGGGATTGGTTTGATGCTCCGGCACCATACGAGCACCGGAGGGACAGACCTCCTTGCTCAGATGATCGCTGACTGGATGAAGGTAAACGTCGGATTCGTTATTCTGGCCATCGATGCGGTCATCATCGGGGCTGGTGGGCTGCTGTTTTCGATGGAAACTCTGCTTCTTTCCGCCATCACGATTTTGAGTGTCGGTCTTGTTACGATGACGTTCACCTCTTCCCGTCTCCTCCCTGAACATCCTGCATCTTAATATAGTAAGGCGGTCGAGAACATTCTCGGCCGCTTTTTTGGTTTGGTAAACGGATTTTCACGGTCGTTCTTTCACAGAATATTTACACTCTGAGGGAAACCCTCAACCCGGTGCCGAAATTTTGTTATAATCGACTAATGGATAACTGTTGTTTTGGAGGCCGGAAATGTACAATATAAGCAAGTGGGATCATGTGTTCAAACTGGATCCAAATAAAACGATTTCGGAAAAAGACTTGAAGGACATCTGCACATCCGGTACGGACGCGGTCATGATCGGCGGTACCGATGGTGTAACGTTTGAAAATGTTACCGATCTCCAGGAACGGGTGGAGGCGTACAACGTCACCTGTGTGTTGGAAGTGTCCGATATGGAAGCCGTTGCTCCGGATTTTGACGCTTATTTCATTCCGATGGTGCTGAACAGCGAAGATAAAAAGTGGATGCTTGATGTGCAGCATCAAGCAGTCAAAGAATACAGCGATATGATCAACTGGACGGATATGCTGACGGAAGGCTACTGTGTCCTGAACCCCGAAGCGAAAGTTTTTCAAAAAACGTCCTGTTCTCTGCCGGATCAAGCGGACGTGCTGGCATATGCCCGGATGGCCGAGCATCTTTTCCGCCTCCCGGTTTTTTATATGGAATACAGCGGGACCTATGGTGATCCGACTCTTGTAAAAGAAGTGGCGGATGTGCTGGAGGAAACGACGCTCGTATACGGCGGCGGTATCCGGACGGTGCAGCAGGCAGTAGAAATGGCAGCCAAGGCAGACGTCGTCGTCATTGGAAATGTCATCTATGAAGATATACAAGTGGCGCTTCAAACGGTGGAAGCAGTCAAATCAACAAAGAAGAAGGATGGTGGACGTTCATGACTCAGGCGTTGAATGCTTTGATTCAAGGTTTGAATACAGAACAACGCAATGCGGTAATCCATACAGAAGGCCCGCTGCTCATTATGGCAGGTGCCGGAAGTGGTAAGACAAGGGTGCTGACCCATCGGATTGCCTACTTACTCAGTGAAAAAGATGTAGCGCCGCGCAACATTCTGGCGATTACGTTTACAAACAAGGCCGCGCGCGAAATGAAAGAGCGTGTAGAATCCCTTGTCGGGAATGACGGCGAAAAAATATGGATGTCGACGTTCCACTCGATGTGTGTCCGGATTTTACGACGGGACATCGACCGGATCGGTTATGACCGCAACTTCTCGATTCTCGATTCCAGTGACCAGCTTTCTGTCATCAAACAGGTGCTGAAGGAACTGAACCTGGATCCGAAAAAGTGGGACCCACGGGCGATGCTGGGAGCGATCAGTAATTCGAAAAACGAACTCATGACAGCGGAAGATTATGCCAAGCAGGCCGGCAGTACCCATGAGGAACAGGTGGCGGAAGTGTATAAAGGCTATCAGAAAAAACTGCGAAAAAACCAGTCGCTCGATTTCGACGACCTGATCATGCAGACGCTCAGTTTGTTTGATGAAGTCCCGGAAGTGCTGGAAACGTATCAGCGCCGCTTCCAATATATCCATGTCGATGAGTACCAGGATACGAACCACGCGCAGTACCAGCTCGTCAAGCATCTGGCGAGCCGGTATCAGAACCTGTGTGTTGTAGGGGATTCCGACCAGTCGATTTATGCCTGGCGCGGAGCGGATATTCAAAACATCCTCAACTTTGAAAGTGACTACCCGAAAGCACGGACCATCCTGTTGGAGCAGAATTACCGTTCCACAGAATTGATTCTCGATGCGGCCAACAACGTGATTGATAAAAACTCCGGGCGGAAGCCGAAGCGCCTCTGGACCGACAATAAAGGCGGCGAAAAGATTCACTATCATCAGGCCGGCACAGAGCGTGAGGAAGCCCTTTTCGTCACCGATAAAATCGGCGACCTCGTAAGACAGGGAAAGTTCCGCTATCAGGATACGGCGATCCTGTACCGGACAAACGCCCAGTCGCGTACGATTGAGGAAACCTTCGTCAAAGCGGGCATCCCGTACCAGATGATCGGCGGTACGAAGTTCTACGATCGTAAGGAAATCAAGGACCTTCTTGCCTACCTGCGTCTCATTGCCAACCCGAACGATGATCTGAGCTTCCAGCGTGTGATCAACGAACCGAAGCGCGGGGTTGGAAAAACGAGTATGGATAAGATGATGGCCTATGCAGCAGATCACGATATTTCGCTGTATGAAGCAGCGGCGGAGGTCGATTTCGTCGGGGTCAGCGCCAAAGCAGCCAAGGCGATTATGAGCTTCCGCAAAATGGTCCAGAACTGGAGTGAGCAGCAGGAGTTCCTGTCAGCAACCGATATGGTGCAGCAGGTGATCGATAAAACTGGCTATGAAGAGATGCTGATGAACGAAAAAAGCATTGAAGCTCAGAGCCGTCTGGAAAACATTGAGGAATTCAAATCCGTAACGAAGAACTTTGAAGAAAACGCCGAAGATAAAACATTGGTGGCGTTCTTGACGGATCTTGCGCTGATTGCGGATATCGATTCCATGAATGAGGACCCTAGTAGTGATGACACTGTCACGCTTATGACGCTTCACTCCGCGAAGGGTCTTGAGTTTCCGGTCGTCTTTCTCATCGGGATGGAGGAGAATGTCTTCCCGCACAGCCGTGCATTGATGGATGAGGAAGAGATGGAAGAAGAACGGCGCCTCGCTTATGTAGGGATTACCCGTGCTGAGAAGCAGCTGTTTTTGACCCATGCGAAAATGCGTACGTTGTATGGACGTACGAATATGAACCCGATCAGCCGCTTCATCCATGAAATTCCCGAAGAGCTGGTCGACGGACGTGAACAGAAGGAAGAGCTGCCGTTTTTCAATAAGAAGCGTGAAGCAAGCCCGTTTGGGAGGCAGACCCAGGAGCCGCCGAAGCGTTCAGCCAAAAAGCCGAAGAAGAAGGAATCGACCGGCGGCGAGAAGATCGGCTGGCAGCCTGGTGATAAAGCGACACACAAAAAATGGGGAACCGGCACCGTCGTCAAAGTGCAGGGTGAGGGAGATGCGCTTGAGCTTGATATCGCGTTCCCGGCACCGACAGGCATTAAGCGGCTGCTTGCCCGTTATGCTCCGATTACGAAAGCGTAAGGAAGTGAATGAGTATGAACGCAACTGAAGCGCAGCAGAGGATCGAGGCGCTGCGACAGGAACTGGAGCAGTACAGCTATCAATATCATACGCTCGATGATCCGTCGGTCTCTGACTACGAATATGATAAAAAAATGCAGGAGCTGATCAACCTGGAGGAGGAATTTCCGGAGCTGCAGACCCCGGATTCCCCTTCCCAGCGTGTCGGCGGAAAGCCTCTGGATGCTTTTGTAAAGGTGCAGCATGAGATCCCGATGCTCAGCCTCGGCAACGCTTTTAACGAAGAAGAGCTCCGTGATTTCGACCGACGTGTCAAGAACGGTACAGACGAAGAAGTCAGCTATGTATGCGAACTGAAAATCGATGGACTCGCCGTCTCATTGAAATATGAGGATGGGGTGTTTGTCCGGGGAGCGACACGGGGAGACGGAACGACAGGCGAAGACATTACGAAAAACCTGCGGACCATCCGCAACATCCCGCTCCGTTTGAAAGAGCCTGTCACCCTTGAGGTGCGTGGGGAGGCGTATATGCCTAAGCGCTCGTTTGTCGGTTTAAACGAAGCGAAGGAAGCGAATGGCGAAGAGCCGTTTGCCAATCCCCGGAACGCCGCGGCCGGATCGCTGCGTCAGCTGGACCCGAAAATCGCCGCCAAACGGAACCTTGATATCTTTCTTTACGGCATCGGTGTCTGGGAGGATGATCCGACAGACGCCCACAGTGAACGGCTGGAGCGGATGAAGGAACTGGGGCTGAAAACCAACCCGGAATGGAAAAAGTGTACCAACATCGAAGAAGTCATCGACTATGTGAACAGCTGGGTCGAACGGCGACCGGATCTCGACTATGAAATTGACGGGATCGTCATTAAAGTAGACCGTCTGGATCAACAGGAATCGCTCGGCTTTACGGCCAAAAGTCCACGTTGGGCGACCGCTTACAAATTCCCTGCTGAAGAAGCGGTCACTACGCTTACGGATATCGAATTAAGTGTCGGCCGGACAGGGGCTGTGACCCCGACCGCCATTCTGGAACCGGTCAAAGTCGCGGGAACGACCGTGCAGCGGGCTTCTCTTCACAATGAAGATTTGATCCGGGAAAAGGACATCCGCATCGGAGATACGGTCGTCATTAAAAAAGCCGGCGACATCATCCCTGAAGTGGTACGTGTACTTACGGATCAGCGGACAGGGGACGAAGAGCCTTACTACATGCCGGAAACCTGCCCGGAATGCGATAGCGAGCTTGTCCGGATTGAAGAAGAAGTCGCACTAAGGTGCATCAACCCGAACTGCCCGGCTCAGCTTCGGGAAGGATTGATCCACTTCGTATCCAGAAATGCCATGGATATCGAAGGGCTCGGTGAAAAAGTCATCGCCCAGCTTTTCCAGGAAAACCTGATCCATAACATTGCCGACCTGTACAAGCTGGACCGTGAAGAGCTGCTGCAGCTGGACCGCATGGGGGAAAAGTCGGTCGAAAACCTGCTGCATGCGATAGAAGCCTCCAAGGAAAACTCTCTGGAACGCCTGCTTTTTGGTCTTGGCGTCCGTTACGTCGGCTCCAAGGCAGCCAGTACGCTCGCCCAGCACTTTGAGCATATGGAGGCGCTGAAGGAAGCAGATACGGAAACGCTGGAGGCGGTTCCCGAAATCGGCAGCAAGATGGCGGATTCGATCGCCAGCTATTTTGACAAGCCGCAGGTCATCGAGCTGTTGGACGAACTCCAGTCGCTCGGCTTAAATATGGAGTACCTCGGCGCGAAGAAAAGCGACCAGCCGGAGAATTCTCCGTTCAAGGATAAAACAATTGTCCTGACCGGAAAGATGGAACATTTCAGCCGTTCTGAAGCGAAGAAAATCGTTGAAGGACTCGGCGGCAAAGTGACGGGGAGTGTCAGTGCCAAAACCGACCTTCTCATCGCCGGGGAGGATGCCGGTTCGAAATATACGAAGGCAGCAGACCTAGGCGTTGAAATCTGGGATGAAGAGCAGTTTAGAGAAGCTTTAAACGATTAGGGAGTGGAAAGCATGAGGAAGATGCACGCACTGTTACTTAGTTCGGTGCTTTTCGTGAGCGCGTGTACGCCCGTTTTTGATAATAGAGAAGAAGTTATACAGGAAACGACCGATGAGAACAATAACCAGTCGGCGATCGTCCCCAACTATACGATGTCTGAAGAAGATTACCGGATGATCCTGACCGAAAGCAGTCCGACGGTGTCCTCCGCCCGCGGGGTCACGACGAACCAGATGGGCAACCGGCTGGATATCGATGAATTTGAAAGCGGTCTGCGCCGGCATTCCAAGGAATACTATGATCCTGAGGATTACTTTTTCCAGTCGGGTCAGTATTTGACGGACGATACGCTGATCAGCTGGCTTTCCCGTGAAAGCGAAGGAAATGAAGGAGGGCTCAACCCTGAACTCGACGAGGATGAAGCATCAGAAGAAGAGTTCCGTGACAGTCCGAAATACATTTCCAATATCGTCGAACAGGATTACTTAGTGAAGAAGGAAGAAAACGTCGTGGAACTGAAAGGGGTCACGATCGGAATCTCCCTGCGTACGGTGTACAATTTCCAGACACCGGACGGAAAGAATTACTCTGAAAACCATTCGACCGAGGAGCTTTTGACAAAAGGGCAGCAGTACGCCGAGGAAATCCTGAAGCGTATCCGCGAAGATGAGGAGCTGAAGGACGTTCCTGTCGTATTTGCTTTGTATGAAGAAGAAGAGGCGAGCTCAAAAGTACCGGGCAGCTTCCTGAGCAAGGCTTATGTGAAAGGTTCCTCCGCGTCCATCGGTGGCTGGGACAGCATTGATGAGAAGCATGTGCTTTTCCCATCCAATGAAGCGGAAACCGATCACTTCGATGATTCTCAGGTATTTTCGGACTTCAGAAAAGAAGTATCCGACTATTTCCCGAACTTTGTCGGTATGATCGGCAACGGTTTTTACGTGAACAACGATCTGCGGGAGGTTACGATTGAAATTCCGATCGAATTCCAGTCGCAGTCCGAGGTTGTCGGGTTTACCCAGTATGTGTACAGTCTTGTCGTTGAAATGTTCCCGGACCATTATGGTGTTCAAGTGAACATTCACAGCATGGACGACCCGGAAAGCCTGATCGTTAAAAACGCAGGGGAAGAAGAACCTTTTGTACATGTCTATAAATAAACGAAAGCCGCACCCTGATTTTCAGGGTGCGGCTTTTTTCTATGAAGTGCTGACGGCCACGTTCCGCTCATTGAATGCTTGCTGCGGGCCCGGGCTCAGCTAACTTCGGCAGGAAAACCATCTGACCAAGTGGATCTTCGTCCCTCGATGTGTCCTGCTGGCGTCACCACCGAACGCTCCTCGCGGCTTCGCTGAATGGTGATTTGAAAAAGGGGAAGGGAGGGGTCCACCCTAATGGCACCTGTGTCACTGGAAAGCGTGCTTTACGGGTCATGACCAAGATTCCGAATCGGAAAGAAAATGGTCTGCAGTCCTGAAGAGCCAGAAAAAACATGGAGTTTCTCAACAAGCTGAAACCGTACCTCATAAACAAACGAAAGAAATGGGAATGTCATCGAGAGGAAAGGCAAGCATGAAGCAAGATGTTTTAGGAATTCGAAGCATGAGTGTAACAGTTGAGTGACACAGCCTTGAGAGCCTGTTAGAACGGTTTATTCCGTTTGAATAAGGCACACAGGTGCGGTAGAATAATTGTGGAAACGTTAATTGTTGTAATTTTCTTAAAATTACAAAGCGTACATCCATCTATTTTCAAGGAGGCGTTTTTTTATGGTGGTCCCTTACAAACATGAACCATTCACAGATTTCGCGTTAGAAGAAAATCGAAAAGCCATGCAGGCTGCATTGAAGCAGGTGGAGGCAGACCTTGGAAAAGATTATCCGTTAATCATCGGCGGGGAGCGGATCATGACTGACGAGAAGATCGAAGTCGTCAATCCCGCCAATAAAAAAGAAGTAATCGGCCGAGTGTCGAAAGCGAATCAGGACCTGGCTGAGAAAGCCCACCAGGTGGCTGATGAGACGTTTGACTGGTGGCGGAAGACGAAGGCGTCGTACCGCGCAGATATTCTTTTCCGGGCGGCGGCCATTGTCCGCCGCCGGAAGCACGAATTCACGGCCCATCTCGTGAAGGAAGCCGGAAAGCCGTGGAAGGAAGCTGATGCAGATACAGCCGAGGCGATTGATTTCCTGGAGTACTATGGGCGTCAAATGCTTGAAATAGATAAAGGAGTCGAAGTGAACTCCCGTCCGATTGAAAACAACCGGTTCCACTACATACCACTCGGCGTCGGTGTCGTCATTTCTCCTTGGAACTTCCTGTTTGCCATCATGTGTGGGACAACAGTCGCCGCCATGGTGTCCGGTAACACCGTCCTATTGAAACCGGCCAGTGCCACTCCTATCATTGCCTATAAAATGATGGAGGTGCTTGAGGAAGCCGGTCTTCCTGCAGGTGTTATCAATTACATTCCAGGAAGCGGGAAGGAAGTCGGGGATTACCTTGTGGATCATCCGCGCACACGCTTCATCAGCTTCACGGGATCTCGTGAAGTCGGTACCCGTTTATTCGAACGGGCAGCGAAGGTTCATGAGGGACAGAAATGGCTGAAGCGGACGATTATTGAGATGGGCGGAAAGGATACCATTATCGTAGATGAAGATGCCGACCTTGAACTGGCTGCGGATGCCATTACGTATTCTGCTTTTGGTTTTTCCGGTCAGAAATGCTCCGCCTGTTCCCGTGTCGTTGCGCATGAGGCTATTTACGATGACCTTCTTGACCGTGTCGTCCAGAAGACGAAGGAGGGCATCAGCTACGGGGACCCTTCTGATAACAGCCGTTATATGGGTCCGGTCATCGACCAGGGGGCGTACGACAAGATTTTAAGCTACATCGACATTGGGAAAGAAGAAGGGAGTTTAATGTGCGGCGGAAAAGGGAATGACAGTACAGGTTGGTTTGTCGCGCCGACGGTTTTTGCCGATCTTGCTCCAGATGCACGAATCATGCAGGAAGAAATCTTCGGTCCTGTCGTCGGTTTTACGAAAGCCAAGGACTTTGATGAAGCTGTCCGATTCGCGAACAATACAGACTATGGCCTGACGGGGGCGGTCATTACGAACAACCGTGACCATATTGAAAAAGCACGGGAAGACTTCCATGTTGGGAACCTGTATTTCAACCGCGGGTGCACAGCAGCTATTGTAGGGTATCATCCGTTTGGCGGATTCAATATGTCCGGAACCGACTCCAAAGCGGGTGGGCCGGACTACCTGCTGCAGCACATGCAGGGCAAAACGTCGTCTGAGATGCTGTAAAGCACAGGGCGCACCCTTCTTTTATCCAACATAAGAGAAGGGTTTTTTTATAAGGCAGAGGTACATACTAAAGAGGCAGAGAAAAGGGGGATAATTCCCTATTTTAACCAAAGTGATGAAATTTTTTTGAAGAAATTTTGTGAATGAATATCATTAAAACATCGTATATACGCATTTTTATGCGTGATTAGCGGATATTTATTCAAATAGGTCAAAATATGTAAATTTTTGCAATGTTCAGTCAAAAGTTATATGATATAGTTGTATCCGTGTTTGGTTTCCCTGAGTCTCTGTGACTCAAGAACCATAAGTCGGTACAAATGCATAACATTGTATATGACAAGCCTTGAAGGAGGTGAATCACTTGTTTGAGCTCGCGACTGCAGCATCAGCATCCATCGCCGGGGCGACCTGGTTCTGGTTGTTTGTCCCAATGCCAATACTAATCATTCTATCACTTATTTCCCTATTCACTGAGAGGAGCGAATAACAAACCATGAGTACTGCAACGTTAATAACGTTTATTATTTATTTAATCGGTATGCTGGGTATCGGATTTGCCGCATATCGTCTGACATCTGATTTATCCGATTATGTCTTAGGCGGTCGTCGTTTAGGACCAGGAGTAGCCGCACTATCCGCCGGTGCCTCTGATATGAGTGGCTGGCTGCTGTTAGGCCTGCCGGGTGCGATTTATGCTTCCGGATTGTCTGAAGCGTGGATCGGTGTCGGTCTTGCAATCGGTGCCTACTTAAACTGGCAGTTTGTCGCGCGTCGTCTTCGTGTATTTACAGAGGTTGCGAATGACTCGATTACAGTTCCTGACTATCTTGAGAACCGCTTCCGTGACAACTCCCACGTGCTACGTGTTATATCTGCATTTGTCATTCTATTATTTTTCACCTTCTATACTTCCTCCGGTATGGTCGCCGGTGCGAAGCTGTTTGAAGCTTCATTTGCCTTAAGCTATACACAGGCTTTATGGCTCGGCGCGATCGTAACTATTTCTTATACGTTCCTTGGAGGCTTCCTGGCTGTAAGCTGGACAGACTTCGTACAGGGAATTCTGATGTTCCTTGCTCTTATCGCTGTGCCGATTGTGGCTGTATCTGAGCTTGGTGGATGGAACGCAGCGACAGACGCTGTTGCCCAAATTGATCCATCCCACTTGAACATGGTGCAGGGTGTCGGTGCTCTGGCTATCATTTCCTCACTGGCCTGGGGACTTGGTTACTTCGGTCAGCCGCACATTCTTGTTCGTTTTATGGCGCTTCGTTCACCTAAGGATGTACCGAAAGCCCGTCTGATTGGTATCGGATGGATGGTGCTTGGCCTATACGGTGCCATTTTCACCGGCTTGTTCGGACTTGCCTACATCAATACAGCTGATGTAGCGGACTTGTCCACGTTTAATGCGGAAGTCATTACAGAAGGCGGCATCCAGATGCTTGCCGACTCTGAGAAGATCTTCATTACGTTCTCTCAAATTCTGTTCCACCCGATCATTGCGGGTATTCTATTGGCAGCCATCTTGTCTGCGATCATGAGTACGATTGACTCTCAGCTTCTTGTATCTTCTTCTGCACTGGCAGAGGACTTCTACAAAGCGTTGTTCCGTAAGAACGCTACAGAAAAAGAATTGGTATGGGTCGGACGTGTTGCCGTAGCCGGTATCGCTCTGATTGCCGTGCTTCTTGCCGGTAACCCGGACAGCACCGTTCTTGGACTTGTATCCTATGCATGGGCTGGATTCGGTGCCGCTTTCGGTCCGATCATCATCCTGTCCTTGTTCTGGAAAGGCATCACCCGTAACGGGGCGCTCGCCGGTATTATCGTCGGTGCCGTCACTGTTGTCATCTGGGGTGACTTCCTGAGCGGCGGTATCTTCGATCTTTATGAAATCGTACCAGGATTCCTGTTGAGCACCCTTGCCACAGTGATCGTCAGTCTGATGGGTACACCGCCGAAAGAAATCATTGAAGAATTCAATGAAGCGGCGAAACGCTAAACCGCTTTGAGTAAAATCCCCGGTCGCTGGACCGGGGATTTTTTACGTTAGAGGAGGCTTCCATCAAAGGAAAAGCCGCCTGTCCTCTTGTTCAATTTTCTGTCAGAAACGGCAGGTAATTTCCATCCGCACGGAAAAAGACAGGGGGCGGTGGATATGTTAAGATAGAAAAGGTGTGTTACGTACGTTGAAAATGGATTCTTAAATTTGGTATGATCATATATTATGTGAGATCGAAATGGAGGTCGCATTATGTCCAGAATCAGTAAAGATGAAGTGAAGCACGTCGCGAATCTTGCGCGTCTTGCGATCACGGATGAAGAAGCAGCAACATTCACAAAGCAGCTTGATGACATTATTACCTACGCTGAGCAGCTGAATGAGCTTGATACAACAGGCGTTGAGCCGACAACCCACGTCCTTGACCTTAAAAACGTCATGCGTAAGGACGAGCCGAAGAAGTGGATCACCCAGGATGATGCACTGAAAAATGCACCAGACAAACAGGACGGACAATTCAAAGTCCCATCCATTTTGGAATAAGGAGGTTCAACGATGTCTTTATTTGAGTACACGTTAAAAGAGCTTCAGGAGAAGCTACATAATAAAGAAATCTCCGTCACTGACCTTGTAGAGGAATCCTACAAGCGCATTGACGAAGTGGATGAAGAGATCCAGGCTTTCATCACACTGAATAAAGAAGCTGCCATGACGAAAGCAGCAGAACTGGATGCTGAGCGTGGAACAGCAGCGGAGAAGCTGTTCGGTCTGCCCATCGGCGTGAAGGACAACATCGTAACGAAAGGGCTTCGCACGACAGCAGGAAGCCAGATTTTGTCCAACCTGAACGATCCATTGTATGACGCAACCGTTGTGAACAAGCTGAACGACGCGAAGTCCGTCACGATTGGTAAATTGAATATGGACGAATTCGCAATGGGTTCTTCCAACGAAAACTCCAGCTACGCTGCTGTGCGTAACCCGTGGAACACGGATTATGTCCCAGGTGGATCCAGTGGTGGTTCTGCAGCTGCTGTTGCTGCAGGCGAAGTCCCTTATTCCCTTGGCTCCGATACCGGTGGTTCCATCCGTCAGCCGGCCGCTTACTGTGGTGTGGTCGGATTGAAGCCGACATACGGCCGTGTGTCCCGTTTCGGCTTGGTCGCTTTTGCATCCTCGCTTGATCAGATCGGGCCGATTACACGCAATGTCGAAGATAACGCGTTCCTTCTGGAAACGATTGCCGGCCATGACAAAATGGACTCTACATCTGCCAATGTAGAAGTGCCAAGCTACACAGAGTCTCTTACAGGTGATGTGAAAGGCTTGAAAATCGCTGTACCGAAGGAATACCTTGCCGAAGGTGTCGCTCCTGAGGTGAAAGAAGCGGTTCAGTCAGCCCTGAAAGAATACGAAAAAATGGGCGCGACATGGGAAGAAGTTTCCCTGCCGCACTCCAAATATGCGCTTTCCACGTACTATCTGCTTTCTTCTTCAGAAGCGTCTGCCAACCTGGCCCGCTTTGACGGTGTCCGTTACGGCAAGCGTGCCGAAGATGCGGAGTCTATGCTGGATATGTTCAAGCGTTCCCGCGCAGAAGGCTTCGGTGACGAAGTGAAACGCCGGATCATGCTTGGAACATTCGCACTGAGCTCCGGATACTACGATGCGTATTACAAGAAAGCCCAGCAGGTACGTACCCTTATTAAGAACGATTTCGAAAAAGTGTTCGAAGACTACGATGTCATCGTTGGACCGACAACGCCGACACCAGCCTTCAAAGTCGGCGACAAAGTGGACGATCCAATGACCATGTATGCCAATGACATTTTGACGATACCCGTCAACCTTGCCGGTGTTCCTGGTATCTCCATTCCTTGCGGTTTCTCCAGTGAAGGACTGCCGATCGGACTGCAGATCATCGGGAAACACTTTGATGAAGGTACTGTCTACCGTGCCGCTCACGCCTTCGAGCAGGCTACCGATTACCATACCCAACGCCCGTCCCTTGGAGGTGCGCGCTCATGAATTTTGAAACTATCATTGGACTTGAAGTCCACGTAGAACTGAAAACCGAATCCAAAATCTTCAGTCCGTCTCCGAACATGTTCGGAGATGACCCGAATACGAACGTCAACCCGATTGATCTCGGGTACCCGGGCGTTCTTCCGGTGCTGAACGAAGAAGCGGTAAATTTCGCTATGAAAGCTGCCATGGCCCTGAACTGTGACATTGCGGAAGACACGAAGTTCGACCGTAAAAACTACTTCTACCCGGACAACCCGAAAGCTTATCAGATTTCCCAGTTTGATAAGCCGATCGGAGAGAACGGCTACATCGACATCGAGGTCGATGGAAAGAAAAAGCGCATCGGTATCACCCGTCTTCACATGGAAGAAGATGCCGGTAAACTGACGCACAGTGACGACGGCTACTCCCTTGTCGACTACAACCGTCAGGGCACCCCGCTTGTTGAGATCGTATCCGAGCCGGATATCCGTTCTCCGAAAGAAGCGTACGCCTATCTGGAAGCGCTGAAAAACATCATCCAGTACACAGGCGTTTCTGATTGTAAGATGGAAGAAGGTTCCCTACGCTGTGACGCCAACCTTTCCATCCGTCCGATCGGTCAGGAAGAATTCGGTACAAAAACCGAGCTGAAAAACTTGAACTCCTTCTCCTTCGTTCAAAAAGGTTTGGAATTCGAAGAGAAGCGTCAGGAGCAGGAACTGCTGAAAGGCGGCGAAATCCTTCAGGAAACCCGTCGTTATGACGAGCAGACGAAGGAAACGATCCTGATGCGTGTGAAGGAAGGTTCTGATGACTACCGTTACTTCCCAGAGCCGGATCTTGTCCCGCTTTACATTGATGAGGCGTGGAAAGAACGCATCCGCGCGGAAATCCCTGAGCTTCCGGATGCCCGTAAGAAGCGTTACATAGAGGAGCTTGAGCTGCCGGCCTATGACGCGATGGTTCTCACAAACAGCAAGGAACTGTCCGATTTCTTCGAAGAAGCGATTGGCCAGGGTGCTGATGTGAAACAGGCATCCAACTGGATGATGGGTGAAGTATCTGCCTACATGAACAAGCACTATAAAGAATTGTCTGACCTTGCTTTGACACCTGAATCTCTGGCTAGAATGATTCAGCTGATCGAAGACGGTACGATTTCTTCTAAAATCGCCAAGAAAGTCTTCACAGAACTTGTGGAAAACGGCGGCGATCCAGAGAAAATCGTTAAGGATAAAGGACTTGTCCAAATTTCCGATGAAGGCCAGCTGACGGAAATCATCGTGAAAATCATGGACAACAACCCGCAGTCCATCGAAGACTACAAAAATGGTAAAGACCGCGCCCTCGGGTTCCTCGTCGGCCAGGTCATGAAGGAAACCAAAGGCCAGGCCAACCCGCCGATGGTAAACAAAATCATTCTGGCAGAAATGGATAAGCGCTGAGCCGAAGCCTGGACTGAATTATAGAGGGACGAAGCACGCACTCCCGGGTGCGTGCTTTCGTATGGTTTAGGACGAACGGTCATATACTAAATAAAGTTTGCAAAAACAGGAAAAAAAGATATGATGTATGATGGAACAAGCTTGGATAAAGGGGGTCATATGATGAAACGTGCCCGAATTATATATAACCCGACCTCTGGACGAGAACTCATTCGCAAGGTTCTCCCGGACATTTTACAGAGATTCGAACAGTCCGGCTATGAAACCTCCGCGCATGCCACAACGTGTGCCGGTGATGCCGTCAAGGCCGCCCGTTATGCCGTCGAGCAGGAGTTCGACGTCGTTGTAGCCGCAGGAGGCGACGGAACCATTAACGAAGTGATCAACGGACTTGCCGAACAGGACCATAAACCGAAGCTCGGCGTCATTCCAGTCGGGACTACCAACGATTTTGCCCGTGCCTTGCACATCCCAAGAAACATCCATAAAGCCGTCGATATCATCCTTGAGGATTACAGCCACCCTCTCGATATCGGACGCGTGAACGACCAGTATTTTATGAACATATCCGGTGGAGGAAAGATCACCGAAGTTTCCTATGAAGTGCCAAGTAAACTGAAGACGATGATCGGTCAGCTTGCCTATTACTTGAAAGGCATCGAGATGCTGCCATCGATCCGCCCGACCCGTGTCGAGATCGAATACGACGGCAAATGGTATGAAGGAGAAATCATGCTGTTTCTCGTCAGTAACACGAACTCGGTCGGCGGACTCGAAAAGCTGGCTCCGTCCGCACGTATGGACGACGGCCTGTTTGACCTGATGATCATTGAAAAAATGAACGTCGCCGAGTTTGCCCGTCTGGCCACACTCGCGATTCAGGGGAACCACCTGAACCATCCGAAGTTCATTCATACTACGGCCAGCCGTGTAAAAGTGAAGACGGATGAAAAGATGCAGCTGAATATTGACGGGGAATTCGGTGGATTATTGCCCGGGGAATTTGTCAATTTATACAGGCATCTGGAGTTTTTTGTCCCGGAAGATAAGTTCAAGGAAGAAGAATAAGGGGGAGCGCTGCTGTTGGAACAGTGGCGTTCTTTTCTTTTGTTTTAAGTGCTCGTGTGGAGAATGCTTGAGGTGGAAGTCGGCAGGTCTCTATAAACAGCCTGCGAGGGCGACTTCGCACTTAGGGTTATCCGGCTGCGCTGCCCAGCTGCTCGAGGTCATAAGTCCATCGGCTCTGAAAAGGAAGAACGCTTTTCAGTTCCGCTGTTCTTATGCTTGTCGCAGCTATCAGGGCGACTCCGCACTTAGTGTTATCCGGCTGCGTCGCCCAGCTGCTCGAGGTCATAAGTCCACCGATTGTGAAAAGGAAGATCACTTTTCATAATCGGCGTTCTTATGCTTGTCGCAGCTTATCGGGGCGACTCCGCACTAAAAGATATGATAAACTACGGTTAGAGTATATAGATAAAGGACGGATGAATGATGGCGAAGGTGAAGCCGCCTGTACAGAAGAATGAGACGATACAAGTGACGTTTGAGGATTTGACCCATGAAGGCAATGGGGTAGGGAAAGTTGATGGCTATCCGCTTTTCGTACCGTATGGCCTTCCCGGCGAAACGGCTGATGTGAAGGTCGTGAAAGTGAAAAAGAACTTCGGATTCGGGAAGCTCCTGGAGGTGAGGGAGGAAAGTGAACACCGTGTGGAGCCGCCGTGTGATGTATTTTATCAGTGCGGAGGCTGTCAGCTTCAGCATATGAGCTACCAGATGCAGCTCGATATGAAGCAGAAGCAGGTCAAAGACAACATGAAGAAAATCGGACACATGGAGCATGTGCCTGTCCACCCGACGATGGGGATGGAAGATCCGTGGCGCTACCGCAATAAAGTGCAGATCCCGGTCGGCCAGAAGGAAGACGGTGAGTTGATGACCGGCTTCTATCAAAAGCGCAGCCACAACATCATTGATATGGATACGTGTCTGATTCAGGACGAAGTGAACGACCGCATGGTGGAAACCGTACGCCGTATCGCATCCAAGCACGGCCTGGATGCCTATGACGAACAGACCCACCGCGGTGTGCTGCGTCACATCATGGTGCGTACTGGACAGAACACGAATGACATTATGATCGTTATCGTAACGAAAACGAAAAAACTGCCTCATAAAGATGAAATGATCAATGAAATCCGTGATGCATTTCCAAATGTGAAATCCATCGTTCATAACGTGAACAGCGCGAGAACGAATGTCATTTTAGGAAAAGAAACGAGCGTCCTCTGGGGCGATGAGTACATTTACGATACAATCGGTGACATCAAATTCATGATCTCGCCAAAATCGTTCTATCAGGTCAATCCGACTCAGACGAAAACGTTGTATGATAAAGCGTTGGAATATGCGGATCTTAGAGGCGGCGAAACCGTTATTGACGCTTACTGCGGTATCGGAACGATCTCTCTTTTCCTCGCCCAGAAAGCTAAAAAGGTGTATGGCGTTGAAATCGTACCGGAAGCCGTCACCGATGCGAAAAAGAATGCGAGTCTCAACAAGATGGACAACGCAGACTTCTTCGTTGGTGAAGCAGAAAAACTGATGCCATGGTGGCGCAACCAGGGGCTTCGTCCAGATGTGATCGTTGTCGATCCACCGCGTAAAGGCTGTGACGAAGAGCTGTTGAAGGCGATGCTTGATATGGAACCGGAGCGTATTGTTTATGTGTCCTGTAATCCATCGACGCTTGCGAGAGATCTTAAGGTGCTGGAAGATGGCGGCTATGAGACGAAGGAAGTCCAGCCGGTGGATATGTTCCCACAGACGAGTCATGTGGAGTGCGTTACGTATTTAACGCCTAAGCGATAGTGTTTTTAAAGAGGGAAACACATGAGTGGTCACATTTTGACCACTCATATGTTTTTTCTGAGGTAATTTCCAAACTTTTGAGCAGATTCATTCTTCATGTTATCAGTTACATGAGCATAAATATCTCCAGTCGTTTTTATACTTCTGTGACCAAGACGATCCTGGACCTCTTTTAATGAGTTGCCAGCTTCAAGCATGAGGGAGGCATGAGTATGTCTCAAATCATGAAGCCGTATTTTGGTTACGTCAGCCTTTTTGATTAGTCGATTGAATATAGTGGTCAAAGTTCTAGGGTAAATCGGACGGCCATCTTCTCGACAGAAGACCAAATTATAGTTTTTATCGTATTCTTTACCTAAGATCAACTTGAATTCGCTTTGTTTTGTTTTATGCTGCCGTATTTCATTGGTTACATAATCATCAATCTTTATTGTCCGGTAAGAAGATTCATTTTTTAATTCTCCAAATCGGAATCCTTTCTGATCATAGATGAGGTTTCGGTTCACATTAATACACTCATCATCCAAATCGATATCTCCCCACTGCAACCCCAATAACTCACCTCTACGAAGTCCAGT
Organism: Halobacillus sp. Cin3; assembly: GCF_947311855.1. Classification (NCBI taxonomy): domain Bacteria; kingdom Bacillati; phylum Bacillota; class Bacilli; order Caryophanales; family Bacillaceae; genus Halobacillus; species Halobacillus sp. Cin3. The sequence continues at coordinate 212,697 of NZ_CAMZMV010000004.1, forward strand.
GTAGATAAACGTTAAAAATACCGCATAATAATTTAGATTTTCATACTTAGCAAAATGAAGGAATCGCTCAATCTCATCAGTTGACCAAGTAACGTGTTTCCTTCTTCTCCCTCTAGGGATATCAACCTTCTCCATAGGATTCCTTGTGAGCAGCTCCCATTCCACCGCTTTTTTCAATGCACCATGAAGAATGACTGATATATATTCTACATACCTTTCAGACAAACCCTCGTCCAGCAATTCATTAATATACTTTTGGCAGAGTGGAGCTGTAATGAGGGATAGTTGAACATCCCCCATTTGTGGCAGCAATCGATAGTCAATAGCTCTCTTATAACTATCGAATGTGGTTTCCCTCAATTTCCGTTTGCCGTAAAGGTCCAGCCATTGATCCATGTACTCACTGAGAGTAAGTTTTGAATCATTAATGAACTGTTTATTATTCAATTCGTGTTGAATTTGTGTGACTGCAGCTTCAGCTTCAGTTTTTGTGGTGAACCCTCTTCGGACGATTTGCTTCCGTTTCCCAGTACGCGGATCTCGACCAGCTTCAACAGTCACTTTCCACGTATAACCTTTCTTGTTTTTTGCTTTTACTTTTTTAAAGGACGCCATAAGTACACCTCCTGTTAGTACCATAAATTAAGAATGCGGTCTTTTTCGGTACAATTTTTCTTTGCTATGCTTTGAAAATAATCTTCTTGCTTCTTAGTTTCGAATTGCTTTAATCGTTTCACTGCCACCTCTATAGTCACATTGAAATTTTTGCAAACAAGATCGGTAGCCTTGTATATGTTGAATGGAATATCCATATTTTCCAACATGAAGGTAGGCACACAAAGGTGGTAGGCGAAATTATCAGCCTTCCATTCCTGGTATTCCCTGAATAATTCGGGCATGCCATACTGTTGGCCGCAGTCCATTAGGACATGTGAGAGTTCATGCCCGAACTTAAAGACCTGTTCTTTACGTGAGGCTCTCTTATCCAGAAAGATGTATTTTTCATTACCTACAATCAGAGCTTCGCTTGGGTTGTTCCAATAATTCAATTCAATTTCCAGATTGTGAGCGATCTTGTTGATATTTATTTCGTCTGGAGTCGTAATCTGGATGGAGTGGAGCAGCTTATGTACATAACTCTCTAACGATGTGTAATTCATAAAAAACCGCCTTTCGGAACGTATGTTCGGTTTTGTGGTAAAAAGAAAAGCGTGTAATACACGCTTACTCAAATGTAACTGGTACTTCAACGTCTTCTCCAACCGTCGATGCATCTTTTGCAATTCCATCAAAGTAAAAAGTGAGGTCTTCTATCTGTGATAAATCCTCATCTTCTAGATTATACGGGATTATAAATTCTTGTTTTACTTGCCCAATATGCTCAGATTCACCTTTATTTAGCATATCTTGTGCCCCATATTGACCTTTGGTGTTAGTAGTTACTTTTGCAGAGAATGGATGGAAACTAACTGTGTCTTCAGAGGTGTTCTCTGAGTTAATTAAAGCAATTGCCAAGTTAAGGTTTTCTTGATCAAAAAAAGACTTACTATCTTGATTTGGCTTAAACCTCGCTAACAGGACTTTATTAACCGTGAATTTTAAAGGACCGCTCTTAAATTCACTTTGTTCTGGTTTGGATGTGTTTACAATTTCATAAGTTCCGTAATCATCTTTAACGGCATCATTTTCTTGTGCCTCTTGGAAAGTAATTTCTATTTGCTTTTCAAACTTAGGAATACTACCAGAACCAACTGCATTTAAAACTTCTTTATACTTATTAAATTCCTCACCTTCAAGCTCACCATTAACTTGAATTAGAATATCTTCTCTTGCAGCAGTATGAGAATAAAGCATCGCACTTTCTTTCCCTAAATCATCATAATATGATTTCATTTCTTCAAGGTCATCTTTATTTTCGAAGCTGAAAATTCTCCCACCAGAGTCCGCTCCTAGTGAGGGTATTAGAAATCTTTTTGCTTCGTCTGATTTCATAGGAGCCATTCCGAAGTCGTCAGCTTTCATTTCAGTAGGTTTTTCTGCTTCTAAGTTAGCTTCTTGGAACGCTTCTAGTACTGAGTCCACTGTTACTTCTGTAGATCCACTGTCTTCTTTATTACTTTCTTCTCCCTGGTTACCAGAAGATTCGGTGCTACTACACGCAACTAAAAACAACGTTAAAAAAACAATTAGCATAGGTCCAAATCTTTTCACTTATAATACTCCCCTTTTTAATAGATATCTCTATATCAATGAGGATTGATATCCCATATTTTCACTTTTTCTTTTTAATAATTTCCCACATAGCACGCAGCTTCTCTAAATCTTCTTCATCAGATTTAGGGAGCTCCTCATAGAACCTCTGTAGTTCGGGGTTGTTAGCAAAAGCTTGGAATTCCTCATCTTCAGACAGACCGGGCTTATTCGATCTTCCTAGTAACCAATCAATTGAAACATCGTACACTTCCGCCATTTTCTCTAACGTCTCTGTATCCGGATCTCTATATTCTCTTTCGTATCCGGAGAGTGTCCCGTTCGAGATCCCTATCCTTTTAGCTGCTTCTATTTGTTTGTAGCCAGCTCTATTCCTAGCTTCTTTTAACCTATTGCTTAAAACGGACACTCGAATCACCTCATCTAAAAGATACCATTTTTATGCGATACGTTTAACTATTTAAGCGATAAGCGTATTTTTTCAATAAATATTGTTGACTTTAGCGTTTCGCTTAATTTATAATGGGAACAAGTTAAGCGAAACGCTTAATTAAAGGAGTTGAAACAATGAAACCTGTTTATGAAAAGATAGAAGATATTCGTAAAAGCAAAGGTGTTACTAAGACACACATCGCTAAGAGGTGCGGAAAAACTGTTGCCTGGTACTACGGTATATCAAAAGGTAAAAGGCAACCGAACGTTGAGAGTCTTCAAGAAATAGCTAAAGCATTAGATGTAGATGTTCGAATTTTTTTTGAAGATTCATTAAGCGTTAAGCGTAAAAACAATTCACGGGAGGTCATTTAATGGAGCAACTATCTGAAATGTTCAATGGTCACCAACTCAGAATCATGGAGCATGATCAAGAACCTTTGTTTCTATTAAGAGATGTTTGCGAAATTTTAGAACTGGGACAGGTTGCAGGTGTAAGAAGACGATTAGATGATGACGTGATTTCAAATCACCCCATCCAAGACACGCTAGGGAGAACCCAACAAGCAACCTTCGTTAATGAAGATGGTCTTTACGATGTGATTCTCGACAGTCGAAAACCAGAAGCGAAGAGTTTCCGGAAATGGATCACCTCAGAAATTCTTCCTTCTATTAGAAAGAATGGGTCGTATCAATTGAATCCACCTAGCACACAACTTGAAATTCTCCAAGGCGCTGTAAACCAAATGGTGAAACAAGAGAAGCGTGTCACTCAATTGGAGGGTGAAGTTAATACCATTTCTAATATCGTTTCGATGGACAACATTGCATGGCGTGACAAAGTAAAAGTCATTTTGAAAAAAATCGCCAAAAATTGGACAGGCGTTGATCCATACCGGAGTGTTATCCAACTCAGTTATGACCGGTTGGAAAAGAGAGCTGGTTGCCGGTTAGATATTCGATTGACCAATCGAAAAGAAAGGGCAGCTGCTCAAGGAATGTCTAAATCCTACGTTCAAAAAATCAACAAGCTGGACGTCATCGCTGAAGAAAAGCGACTAGTTGAAATTTATATTCAAGTAGTCAAAGAAATGGCTATTCAATTCAAAATTAATATTAACGACTTTAAATTTGAGGAGGTTGTTTAATTGAAAGTTGAATTCGACAATCAGTTCTATGAAATCATTGCTGAAAAAGTGGCTGAAAAATTAGCAACCAAAATGGAACGAACCAGCGAGCCAACACTTCCACTAATTCTTTCTCGTGATGATGTCAAAGAGATTTTAGATATTGGACAAAACAAGACTTCGGAGTTAATGAGCATATTACCGAAAATCAAAGGATTTTCTCATCCTAAGATTCCCTCTAAGTCATTCCTTGAGTGGATCAATGAAAACACAGAATGGGTTGAAAAGAACGCTGGTAAAGATGCAAAAGTGTTTTCTGTTGTTTAACTCAACTTAAGAATAACACCATAACCACCAAATAATGGTACCTACAGCGGTACAAAGGAGAGGTTGCAATGAAGAACAGTAAAGCGGCTCGGATGATGAAAGCTACCCGGGTGCAAAGTGGAAAAACACAGCAGCAATTGTCCATGGATATTTTCCAGTCCAGGGAGTATATAACCAAGCAGGAGAATGGGGAGCGGAAGATTCCACCATCAACCCTGCAGCACTTCACAAAGACATACAACAATCCTTGGTTGGCTTTGGAAGCCGCAAAAGAATATACCGGGTGGGGAGTAACGAAGTTGGATGGTCCTGCTGTTGACCTTCACAGGTCTTCTGTTAGAGAAAAGGCCATCGAAGAACTTCAAGAAGCTATAGAAGCGATGCAGAAAGTCACATTGACGAAGCAGCCCTCTTTTACACAGTCATTCGAACTTCAGGACATAGAGAAGTCAGCTGAAGAGGTGATTGATGTCATTGGAGCTTCCACAGCATATGTAGCTACTCTCTGTGAAGAGTACGGTCTTAATTGGAATCAGCTTTGGGAGAATCACTACAGAAAACTGCAATCAAGGGGGTATGTCATGTCATGAATAACTTGGACAATTATCTACCGGAGGATATCGGAAGGGCAGTCCGTTTAACCAAAGAGTTTTGGAGGCTAACGGACGAACTTGAAGAACCTTTTACGATTAAGAGTTATCACGGTGCAAGGGCGACTTCTACAAGAATGATAACAATTGTAAATGAGTTGGAGTGGCTCCAAGAGCGGAAGCAAAACATAGATCGCTTAAGAAAGTTATCCGTTGATTTAGAATCTCAAGTCATCACAGTAGCGATTGTGAAGCATGCCTATGAATAAGCTTACAGGTTTGGACGTGACGATTCTGCTTCTGTTCATAGTAAGTTTTCTGATTTGCTATCTCACATTCGCAGCTGAACTTTAGGAGTGAGTTTATGAAGTTAAGACATAAAAATAGCCACCTGGATGGCCGTCCAGATGACTATAGGTGAATTGAATTGGTAAATCCAATATACCATGCATGTTAGTTGACTAGCAAGGTATGGAGGGCGACAGGTCAGCCTGTCGTTGAGGTCAGGAACGAATCCTCCTTTCCTAATAAACGTCCTTCCCACGTTCCTGGCTTCAACGATGCGCTGGCATCAGAAAGTAGGTGAAATAATGAATCATCCAGTGATTAAACAGGTCGAAAGGACGGGTTTTCCAAAAGGGGTAACTGAGCCGGAGCATATTGGTTTGGATGCTATGGGTAATGAAGTGTTCGAAGGAGACCAGATTTATATATTAAATGAGGAGTTTTTTCTTAAAGAAACTCTCCTGGCGGAAACGAGAGAAGCTCTTGAAGTTCTGGGTGCTGAAGAAAGAAAGGCATAAAAAAAGACCACGCTGGCACGTGAGTCTCTTTGGAAAAGTTCTTTGACAACATTATATCAGAAATCCTGAGGAGGTCCAATATGGGAGTTAAAGCTCAAGTTTTGCAAAGTACAGCAGAAATGGAAGAACAAGAATGGTTGGAATCTAGAAGGAAAGGGATCGGAGGTTCTGATGCAGCCTCTATAGCAGGGTTCAATAAATGGAAATCCCCGGTCGTTGTATATATGGAGAAAATAGGTGAAGTGAAGTCAGAATCATCTAGTGGAGAAGCTGCTTATTGGGGCAACGTCATGGAATCTACTGTCGCTCAGGAATTCAGTAAACGGACAGGCCTTAAAGTGCGAAAACGTAATGCGATTCTTCAACATCCTGAACATGAATGGATGCTCGCCAATGTTGACCGCCTTATTGTCGGCAAAAACGAAGGGCTTGAATGTAAGACGGCCAGCGAGTACCTCAAGGATGAATGGGATGACGAGGAAATCCCTATGGCTTATCTCCTTCAATGTCAGCATTATATGGCTGTTACAGGAGCTGATGCTTGGTGGATAGCCGTTCTAATAGGCGGAAACAAATTCGTTCATAAGAAAATTGAACGTGATGAAGATTTGATTGAAAACCTCATCGCATTAGAAAAAGACTTCTGGGAAGAGAATGTCTTGAAGCGTGTCCCACCGGAGATCGATGGATCAGATGCATCTGTTGATTTCATTAAAGCGATGTATCCAGATGCGGATCCTGACACGGAAACAGAAATGGATTCCGAATCAGATAAGCTCCTTGAAGCACTGAAGCAAATTAAGCTGGAAGAAAAAGATTTAAAGACTAAGAAGAATGAATATGAAAATCGCTTGAAGCAAAAGCTAGCAACTTTTGAAAAAGGTTTCACCAATCAATATGTAGTGACTTTCAAAAATCAAGAACGCCGTACGGTTGATTCCAAACGATTGAAGGCTGAAAAACCTGATCTATATGAAGAATATTCAAAAATAAGCTCGTCTAGACCATTGAAATTCAAGGAGGCTAAATAATGGCCACAAATAGTACGGCAAAGAACCAACTAGCTAATAAGAAGAACAAAAACACTGCTCCACAACAATCGAATAACCAAGTGAATACTATCCAAGCTTATCTGAAGAAAATGGGTCCAGAGTTTGAACGGGCCCTTCCAAAGCACATGGACGCGGATCGCCTAGGGCGTATAGCTATGACCACTATCCGCCAAAATCCAAAGTTACTTGAATGCTCTATTCCCTCTCTGATGGGAGCGGTCATGCAAGCAGCACAACTCGGGCTTGAGCCAGGGCTGATTGGTCACTGTTATCTGGTGCCATTCTACAACGGCAAGATGAAAGAAACAGATGTTCAATTCATCATCGGCTACAAAGGAATGATTGACCTTGCTCGGAGATCTGGTCATATAGAAAGCATTTATGCACACACAGTTCATGAGAATGATGAATTTGAGTATGAGTTAGGGTTACATCCCAAACTCATTCACAAGCCTTCTACAGGCGATAGAGGAGAAATGACATTCGTTTATTCGGTTGCTCACTTTAAAGATGGTGGGTATCAGTTCGAAGTCTTCAGTCAAAACGATGTAGACAAGGTGAAAGAACGATCAAAGGCTGGGAAGTTCGGTCCTTGGCAGACAGATTACGAAGAAATGGCGAAGAAAACTGTTATCCGTCGAATGTTCAAATATTTGCCTATAAGTGTAGAGATTCAAAATCAAGCAACAAATGATGAAACTATCCGAAAGGACGTCACAGAGAACGCAGAATCTGTCTACGATCAAGAATACATCGATATCCCTGTAAGTGATGAGGAACCTAAACACGAGGGGGAGAATCAGGGGGAAGGGACAGATAAAAGGGCAGACCTCTCAGCAGAACAAGCAGCTATGGATCTTAAGTAATGATTCAGAGGATAACCATCCCACACCATTTTGTCTGGATGGTTGAAGGGACCGACTCACCAGGGCAACTATTCAAGCGTTATGTGCAAGGTTACGTGCGAAATACCTGCCCTGGATGGGAGCTGGTTAAGATTGAGAAGATGAAAGCTATTTGTCGCAAGAAATAAACAACGAGGGGAGGGATTGGTTGTGCAAGGTTGGGTCAAACTTCATAGACAGATTATGGAGAGTAGAACTTTCTCTACCCTCAATGCTAAACAACAGATTATAGCTATTTATCTAATTTTGAACGCGAATCATAAAGATGGATTTTGGTATGACGTTTACAACGGTACTGAAGTTGAAGTGAAAAGAGGACAACTCATTACTTCTAGGAAGAAAATAGCTCACGAATGGTTCAAAAAAGATAAAGATATTTCGGAGCAGGTTGTGAGGACTACATTAGACAAATTGGAAAAACTCAATTTTTTAACCAAGGAATCAACCAACAGATATACGCTCATAACCATTGATAAATACAGTAATTATCAGTCTGAGGACAACCAAGATAACCAACAGAATAACCAAGGCTTAACCAAGGGTCAACCAAGGGTTAACCAAGGCTTAACCACAAACAAGAATGTAAAGAATGAAAAGAATGTAAGAGAAGAATTAGGTGATAACAATAACCCGCACACATTCTACGAGCAAAATTTTGGAATTCTGAAACCTTTTGTTGCCGAGAACATTTCTGATTGGTGTACCGAAATGTCTGATGAACTCGTGGTTGCTTCGATGAAGCTGGCGATTAAGAATAATAAATCCCATTTTGGGTACTGTGAAGCGATTTTGAAAGACTGGGAATCCAAAGGGGTTCGGACAATTGAAGATGCCAGGTCATTACCAAGAAATACTCAACAGACAAGTCACTCTAATGTTACACCCATAAGAAAACCGGAGAGACAATACAACTACGGATTCTAGGAGGCTAATGATGCAGGGGTTAGTGAAAGACGGTCGGATATTAAAGCCTGAAAAAAGGGTGCTCGACTCCTATACATGCGATGGCTGCCATCAACAAGTAGAGCGCAGTCAGATGAAAATCCCGGTTGGTCCACATAAGGGGAAATGGACAAACGTTGAGAGTGGATGCAAATGCGAAGATATCGCCCTTGGAAAACAAGCTCTTCGACAACGAGAAGAAGCGAGAATCCATAAGACATTCAAAGTGTTTGATCAGCACTCCCTAATGAACAAGTCGCTGCAGAAGGCTACATTTGATAACTATCAACCTACTTCCCAAACATTAAGCCACGCAAAAGATGCTCTTGAGGATTATACGGAGACCTTCACAGAGGACTCAGGAAATCTCTTACTTGTGGGGCCTTATGGTACAGGAAAGAGCCACTTGGCCGTCTCTGTGACGAAACGGCTCATGGAAAAAGGGAAACGCTGCTTGTTTTTATCCGTGCCTAAGTTGTTCACCAAGATTAAGCAGACCTATAACGAAAACAGCGAATTCAGTGAGAATCAAATCTTAGAACTCATTCAAGATATGGACTTGTTAGTCTTAGATGACTTGGGAACCGAGCACACCAACGCGAAAGAAGGCCAAAACAGCTGGGGGCACACCAAGCTTTTCGAAGTGCTGGATGATCGAGCAGGGAAACCCACTATATTTACAACCAATTTAAAAAGCGACCAACTTGTTCAGAAGTTGAATGAACGTAACTTCTCCAGGCTTATGGATGGAACGGGTGTCATTAAAATGGACGGTCCTGATTACCGTCGGAAGGGGTTTTAATATGTGCAGGGTTTGTAACGGAACAGGACGCGTTGTGCACCAACTCGGTAAGAAAGGGCGGTTGGGTGCCGCGTTCATCCCGTGTCCGAATGATGACTGTCAAACGGATGCGCGGCAACGGACTGAAAAATCTATTAAGCGGATCAAGGCAGAATTAGCCAAGCAAAGGGGTGCTTCTGCATGAAAATTAGTGAACTGGATCTTAAAACAAAACATGTGGTGGAGCAGCTGAGTGTTATGGGATTTAAAGATACAGAAGGGCTCACTTATAAAGAGCTCGTGAGCAAACTAGCAATGGCCCGGGTGATGGAAGTGGATGTTACGAGTGGTCAAAATAAATGGTTCTAGGAGGCTAAACTATGAATCTATCACCAACCCGGTTGTCTAGCGGTGTAGAAGAACGTAGAAATCATCTCATTCACAAGCTTTGGATCATGGGATATACCGAAGATCGTGTCGGTAAGAAGACAGAGGATATGACGCTCACGGAGCTGGAACAGATTAATATCAATTTGAAGTGTCAGAAAGCGAGGGAAATGAATTGAACTTAGAAAAGCTGTTTGAAATACAGGGTGGATTGGATGCTCATATCGTGAAAGAGAAAGGTCTGGAAGGGCAAGACCTCTTACCTTGGAAGATTCTAGCTCTTCAAGTTGAGCTAGGAGAGCTGGCTAACGAATGGCGAGGGTTTAAGTTTTGGAGTAAGAATCAGGAACCGAGGATACGGAAGCTCTCAGGAGGCGACATTCTTAAAAGTGATTACGAATATAGCAATCCACTCCTTGAAGAGTATGTCGATTGTCTCCACTTCATTTTAAGCATTGGTCTAGAAAAAGGGTGGACACCTTTAATTTGTGACACCACTGCTAAAGATGAAAGTTTAACAGAACAGTTTTTAGCTCTGTTTGATAGGGTCGGAAACTTCTCTAAGCACAGAACGAAAGGAAATTATTATCTTGCCTTGGAACTGTTTGTTGGTTTAGGAGAGATGCTCGGCTTTACTCTGCAGCAGATTGAAAATTCATATCTCAAGAAAAACGAAATCAACCATCAGCGTCAGCTTACTGGATATTGAGGTGAAGGCATGGTCTTATACGATCATTTAGTCATATGCCCCTCATGTAATGGAAAGGGGTGCCACGCAGAAGAACCGCCTTGCCCCTTATGTGCAGGAGAAGAATGATAACGCCAGACCTTAGGAGGTTTTACATGGATAATGAGCTGCTTGAATGTGGTCGGTGCGGAAGGAAGCTGATTGATGGAAAGAGTGGTGAACGCGGATATGGTCCGGTTTGCTGGGAGAAGGTCCAGAAAGAAAGAGAAGAGGATGACCAATGACCCAATTCACAGTTTTAGGGGAGCCGGTCGCTCAAGAAAGACCAAGGGCCGGCAAAACCAAGAGAGGGAAAACAGTCCTCTACGATCCTAAGAAATCCAAGGAGTTTAAACAGTATGTAAGCCTAGTTGCTTCTCAACATGCTCCCTCAGAACTATTAGAAGGACCGCTGAATGTCCGAGTGAAAGTTTATAATCCATTGCTCAAGAATTTCTCAAAGAAGCGTACAGCAGAAGTTGAGGCAGGATTGTACCGTCCAGTGACGAGGCCTGACGTTGATAATTACGCAAAGGGAATCAAGGATGCTTTAAACAAAGTGATTTGGAACGATGCCAGGTGGTCGAATTCACCATTAGTAAATGGTATAGCGCAAAACCGCGAATCGAGATTGAAATCAGCGAGGTGGGAGCTTGATGGAAGTACTCCAATTGATTTTTCGTCGTTAGTGTATGGGTGCTGCTGGATCTCTTTGGAGGAGAGTGAGCGTATGAAGGAGCTGAAATGGTATTACCTTTTCAAGGTTGATGAAGGTCATAACGTTTATGTGTATGAGCCTCTGACTACTGAGGCAGTACAGGAAATGCAAAAACTCGGTTGGAAGGTGAGGAAGATATGAAGAAGGGCAATCACCTTCAAGTCGAAGCGACAGTCCAGAAGGTTAAGAAGGATGTTCCGACAGTTCTGGTGATTGAAGGCAAACGTTATGTGTATGAACCACAGAGTCAAAGAAAATAAAAAAGCCGGAGCGTTAGCCCCAGCTATTTATGAATCTGACAATCATATTATAGCATAATCCAAGGGGGGTTATACATTGGCAGAACCGCCAAAAAAAATAGAAACGACAGCGGAAATAGATTTGATGGAAAATGCGGTGTACATGGTGAAAGACGGACAGGTGGTCAAGGCTCCAGCTCCTAAAGAAGGATACGGAGCTTTGACGATTAACTGGCAAGGCGGAAAGCCTTGTCACGGGAAGATGGAAGAGAGTTTTAAATTGTAGATAAAATAATAACCTTTCTATGTTATATTATCTTTAATATTAGATTAATTAACAAAAGGTGGGAAAAAGTGAAGAGTTGGTCCGATATTCTTGAAAAAGGTATAAGTTCATTTGCTAGTGGCATTCTAGACAATTTTATTGCGATTCTCGCCGTGATTTTTTCAGCGCTTGCCGTATATATTGCAATACAAACACTGGATTTTAATAAAAGATCAGTTATTGTCAAAGACAGCTTTGACCCTCTGCTTACGGAGTTGAAGAAAAACAGGTTGGTTGCCCTAGGTAATAGGTCACTCTTCCATCGCACATTCATACAGGATTTAAAAGAGAGTTATGTATTCGAAGCATTTGAAAAAAAAGAAAGAAGGAAAATAGACTCAATAATAGAGAAGTCCTATTACATTAATTTGTTTAAACAAGAAGCCGATAACAAGGCTGAAGAAGCTATTAAAGAGGTTCTATTTGACGAATTACCAGAATATAACGTTAAAGGGTATACTCTAAAAGATGTTTTAGTTCAGTATGAAAATCAAGACTACTATTACTTCGTTATTAATAAAACAATTGAGGAAGAACTAATAACACTTAGACTTACTGTTTATTGTCAGGTGACTGCAGAAGATAAAGATTATAATGATTGTGATGAAGTAGTAGAGGTTACACGAGATTTACAAAGTATCCCGTTAAGGGGATATTTATATAAAACTACTGATAGTAGTAACTACCCCGACAATCAACCTTGGGATCCCTTAGATATGTTTATCGATAACAAGAAAATAGATATTAAAATTTTGGAGCGTTTCAAAAGCAATACTGATTTTGAAAATGTGGAAATAGAATATAACTCTCTTATGAATGACATAAATGAATTATATTTTTTGATAAATGAAAGGGTTAAAAAGATCCTTATTTCTAATTATAAAAATAAAAAATAGCTTATCGGAAAAACCGAGAGCACTGATTTCACGTTGCACATGCAGCTGTAGTTGGTGCTCTTTTTTCATTGGAAAAGGAGAGAATGAAATGAGCGTTCATTTCAGAAATCAATTAAAACAGGGGCAAGAACAACGGCATGAAACCGAAACCCAATAATTATAGGAGAAAAACGGAGAAGATATCTACAATGATTTAAAAGGTTTAATGGGTTATGAATCTTCCTACATGCAAACGAGGGTGCGTGAGGGGCTTTTAAAAGAAATAGGAGGGGTTTTATGGAGAATTGGGCTGATAATCTTATTTATGAATATGAAATGGGTCGTAAAGACCTTTCTGCAAAGAAGAAGGAACTTAATGATTCTGTTATGGATTGTCAGGATAAATCGCAAATTAATAGCATGATGAATGGAATGTCTGAATCGATAGAATGGATGACGAAAGGTCGCGAACCTGGTAAACGTCGAGGTGCCGATAAAAGAGGAATTTATCAGCGTAAAGCAATGACTGAAATGGACATGTTTCCGTCACTTGATATTACTCCTAAAGAAAGAGAATTAAGCGAAGTTGAAAAGCAATCCATTTATGATGTACTTATTGATTTATCTCCACGAGAGAGGCAATGCTTCCTGTTGCATAAGGTTTATTTCCTGACGTTCGCGCAGATCTCTGAGGAATTGGAAATTGGTCGAAGTAGTGTTCAAAAATACGTCGAACGCGCGAAAAATAAAATTTCTTGTCGTGCAAGTGTCGTGCAATGTTCTTAATTAGTGAAGGGGTTTTTATATAGAGTACTGATTATAGTGAGGCTTTATATGTTTTAAAGACCGAGAGGTCTATAAGATATTTAGTCTATATATGTTGGAAAGTAGAGAAGGTAATAACTTCCTTTTGTCGAATTAGTTCGATGGGAGGCGATAAAATTGAAATTACCAGGCGAGTGGTATTCTAGTATGGTGAGTGTTACAGGTGAATCATATTTATGCGGTTATTGCGGATCTAATGCAGGCCCCTCAAAAAAGTACTCCACAAAGACACTTGATACTGTAATGTTAGGAGGGGATATATATATATGTCCTTCCTGTAATAAGCCTACATTTATGACATCAGATAAAAAAGAGCAAGTCCCGGGGCCAAGAGTAGGTAATGGAGTAGAGCATTTACCGGACGAGATAAAATCGATTTATGAAGAAGCCAGAAATTGTATCTCAATAAATAGTTATACCTCTGCAGTATTAATATGCAGAAAAATTCTAATGAACGTATCTGTAACAAAAGGAGCCAAAGAAGGTGAAAAGTTTATTACCTATGTAAATTATTTGGAAGAAAGGGGATACATGCCTCCAGATAGTAGAGCCTGGGTAGATATGATAAGAAAAAAAGGAAATGAAGCGACGCATGAAATACCAAGTATAACAAAAACGGATGCTATAGAATTATTAGAGTTTACTGAGATGTTATTACGGTTCATTTATGAGTTACCTGGAAAGATGAATAAATACATTGAAAGCTAAGCACTCCATTATGGGGTGCTTGTTTCATACTCGCAAAACAAACAAATACTAACGGAGGTGGCGGTGATGTGAAGTGGCAGGCAAACATAAATTAGCCGAAAAAGATTACATGAATGGAATGAAGTATAAAGAGATCGCTGAGAAACATGAAGTCTCAATCAATACGATTAAGTCCTGGAAGCGACGTCATGAATGGTCACGAGGAAAGGGTGCACCCAAACAAAAGAGTGTGCACACAAAACGAAAGGGTGGTCAGGCTGGCAATCAGAACGCAAAAGGGCACGGTGCTCCTGCTGCTAATAGCAATGCGGTTACTCATGGGTTATTTGCAAAATACTTACCAGATGAGACAAGAGAGATTGCCGAACAGGTTGAAAGCCTCTCCCCCTTAGATATCCTCTGGATGAATATCCGCATGCAGTTTGCTCAGATCATGAGGTCCCAACAGATTATGCATGTGTTTGATCGGGATGACATGACTAAAGAGCTTAGGAAAACAGAAACCTCTGATGGCGAAGCTTACTCAACTGAAAAAGAAGAATGGGAAATTCAGTTCGCTTGGGATAAACAGGCGAACTTTTTAAATGCTCAGAGTCGAGCCATGAGCTCCCTGCTAAGCATGTTGAAGCAATTCACTGAAATGGCTGGTAAGGATGATGAACGAGTGATGGAAGCTGAGAAAATGCAGCTGTCTATGAGTAAGACCAAGAAAGAAATCGAATTTATTGAAGAGCGCACGAAACTTATCAAAGGCGAGAAGAAAGATACTTCGCTTCTTGATGCGCTTATTAAGACTGTGAACGAAGATGATTGAGTTTTCTCCTAAACAAAAAGAAATCATCAAGGCTCCTTTTGATTACACACTTGAAGCCAATGAGGGGACACCCCGTTCTGGAAAGACCACAGCCGGTCATTTCCGCTATGCGTACTACTTATCTCAAACTCCAGATGAAAACCACCTGGTAACGGCCTATAATCAAGAGCAAGCTTACCGTCTTTTCATCGATGGTGACGGAACCGGTTTAAAACACATTTTCGGTAATCTCAGCAAAACCAAGCATGATGATCTTGGAGATTATTTGGAGGTCCACACACCTAAAGGCATTAAGAAGATTTATTATAAAGGCGGTGGAAAGGTAGACAGCGTGAAAGCCATTACGGGTATGTCGCTCGGGTCGGTCGTGTTCTGTGAAATTAATCTGCTACACATGGACATGATTCAAGAGTGTTTCCGGCGTACCTTTGCCGCTCAAATGCGCTACCATCTGGCAGATTTAAACCCACCGGCGCCGAACCATCCCGTAATCGAGAAGGTCTTTGATGTTCAAAAGACGCGCTGGAAGCATTGGACCATTCAGGATAACCCGATTATCTCTATTGAACGTAAGCAAGAAATCTATGAAACTTTACAAAAGAATCCGTATCTACTGAAACGAGACTGGAAGGGCGAAAGAGTCATGCCTGAAGGTGTCGTTTATTCTATGTTCGATATGGACAAGCATGTGAAGCCGGCCATTCTTGGTGAGCCTTATGAAATGTACTTCACGGCTGATGGTGGTCAATCCGATGCTACCAGCTGTGCTTGCTACATTGTCACCCGATATGAGGGCGAGTTCAGGCTGAATCGGGTCGCTCACTACTATCACAGTGGAGCAGACACAGGCCAGACAAAAGCCATGAGCACATATGCGAAAGAAATCAAGAAGTTTATCGACTACTGTGTTGAAAAATTTGAGATGAGATTCACCGATGTGTTTGTGGATCCGGCTTGTAAATCTTTGAGAGAAGAGCTGCACTTGGTTCGAATCGACACGATGCCAGCGGATAACAACGCCAAGGACATCAAAGGCAGTGTGAAAGGTATTGAGGTTGGAATTGAACGCATGCAGAATCTCATGAGCAACAAGCAATTCTTCCTGATTGATAATCCGGAGTACGATCATTACCATTTCATCAAAGAAATTGGGATGTACACGCGTGACGAAAACACAAGCAAGCCATTAGATGAATGGAACCACGCGATGGATGAAAACAGGTATGGAGGCAATTATTTTTATCGTAACTATGTGATTTAAGAAGGTGATGCAATGTTTAAGAAGCTCATCACCAAAGTGAGGCAGGTGATGTACAGGATGGGATTGATTAAAGGGCTAAAGAACCTAAACTCGAAACCTAACGTTGAGGTCAACGAAGAGCTCTATGAATTTATCGAAAAGTGGAAGGCTCTTTATAAGGGCTATCTGAGTGATATTCATGATGTCATGGAGCACACGATCAACGGTAAGAAGAAAAGGCGCCGGGCGACGCTCAATATGCCTAAGGTACTCTCACAGGAGCTTGCGAGTCTTGTTTTCAATGAGAAATGTGAAATTAGCATTTCCGACGAAGCTTTTAGTGAAAATGTTAAGAACGTCTTCAAGGAAAACAACTTCTATAAGGAGTTCCAGCGGTACCTTGAATACGAATTTGCAATGGGGGGCCGCGTAATTAAAGCTTACGTTGTAGATGGACAAATTAAACTATCATACGTAACAGCTGATTGCTTCGTACCAATCCAGTGGGATAACAAAGGGGTTCATGGCGGTATATTCGTTCATGAGTTCAAGCGCGGCGACAAATATTACACGCATTTGGAGTGGCACTTCTGGGATGTTAGGGATGTTCCAAATCAAAAGAGCGGCCAAGCAGAGTCCAAGAGTGTTTATGTAATCAAAAATGAAGTGTATGAGAGCACACAAGGCACCGACCTGGGCGTTAAAGTGTCTTTGCAGGACTTCTTCCCTGATTTAGAAGAAGAGGTCGTCGTACGGAATGCTAGGCGGCATTTATTCGTATATTCTAAGCCGAATATCGCTAACAACTTTGATACATCGAGCCCATTGGGTATATCAGTATTTGCAAATGTATTAGATACGCTTGAATCACTTGATACTGCATTTGATAGTTTGCAACGTGAATTCCGATTAGGGAAAAAGCGGATTATTGTGCCGGCCTCAGCATTAAAAGTTGTCATTGACCCTGATACTGGTGAACGAAAACAATACTTTGATGCTGATGATGAGGTTTATCAAGCCTTCAAGTACGGTGATGACTCAAGCGAAATCACAGATATATCGGTTGAACTCAGGGTTGAAGAACACGTGGCCGCAATCAACAGTTTGCTCAATCTATTAGCTGCTCAGACAGGCTTCAGTTCGGGCGCCTTTAGTTTTGATGGTCAGGTCGTTAAAACAGCCACGGAAGTAGTGAGTGAAAACTCCAAGACGTTCCGGACCAAACAAAGTCATGAAACAACAATCGAGGGCAGCATTCAGGAGCTTGTAGCGGTCGTAGCTGAAATTGCTGATCTATATGGTATCTTCACAGGACCTTCGAAAGATAACGAAATCACAGTCGGTTTTGATGATTCAATTGCTGAAGATCAGACGGCCGAGATCAATAAGCAGGTGCAGCTAGTAAACAATGGATTGAATAGTAAGAAACGAGCTTTGATGAAGGTCCATAAGATTACTGAGGAAGAGGCGGAAGAGCTTATCAAAGAAATCAATGAAGAGCGAGCTTCTAATTCAGACGAAGATGTAGATATGTTCGGTGTTGGACAATGATCCATCGAGAGAAAATACAGCAACTGAGCCTACCTGTTGTCGACATCTATAGTGATATTGAGATGCAGATTCTTAAGAACGTAGCAAAAAAGCTTGTAATGAATGATCGTATTGAACCTGAGGACATCAATACTTGGCAGTTTGAAAAATTACAACAGCTCGGCCGCCTGGAGCAGGAGCATATCAAAATCATTTCCAAGTATGCAGGTAAAGGCCAGGAGGAAGTTAAGCAGTTATTGAAGACCGTAGGGTATCAAGCTGCTGATGCTCAAAATGCACAGATTGCTAGTGTAGCCGCATCTTCGACTGTTGTTCCTATTGCAGAGAGTTCAGCTATTTTAGATACGCTACTTTTTTACGAGAAACGTTCTAAACAGTTATTCAATAACATCAATACAACGATACTTGATGAATCCAAACAACTTTACCTGGACATCATCAACAAAACGACAGCGAAGGTCCTGACAGGCGTTTCCACTCCTAGACAGGCATTACGTCAGACCGTCAGTGAATGGGCAGAGCACGGTGTTCCTGCTTTGGTTAGGAAAGACGGTAGCAAGATGTCAGCAGAAGCTTATGTGAACATGGTGACCCGAAGCATGAGCAACACGGTATCGAATGAAATGCAATTTGCACGGATGGATGATTACAATGTCGATTTGGTAGAAGTCTCTAGTCACTTAGGAGCAAGACCACGATGCGCGCCTTTTCAGGGGCGTATTTTTAGTAGGAGTGGAAAAAGTAAGCTTTTTCCTGCCTGGTCTTCTACAAGTTATGGAGAAGCAGCAGGATTGCTTGGTGTGAATTGTGGCCACTTCATCATGCCTTATGTTCATGGGAAGTCGGTGAAGCGTTTTGAACCATACGACAAGAAAAGAAATGAAAAGGCATATGAGAATAGTCAACGACAGCGTAATCTCGAACGTAAGATTCGCAAAGCCAAGCGAAACGTTATCTCAATGCAAGAGTTAAAGGATAAACAAGGCGTAGAGATGGCGAAGAAGAAGCTCAGAGGAAGACAGAAGAAGTTGAGGTCATTCATTGATGAGACTGGACGTAAGCGTCGTTATGATCGAGAACAAATAAGTTAAAGAAGCCCGGAGAGGGCTTCTTTATTTTAGTCCAAGATAGAAATCCTGCTTTCTGTTCTCTTTCTTTGTTTTAAAGAAACTATAGAACTAGATTGATAGACAGTATATTCATAACCTTCACCATCTATATAGAAAAATTCACTCTTTGCAAAGGTTGAGGTTAATACTGGGATATAACCGTCGTGGATATCTAGGTTCTTTTCAAGAACTACTGGTTTAGCTTGAGAGGAAAATTCCTCGCCGTTATCTTCAATTAGTTTGATCGGAAAAATAACTGTATTTTTATTAACAGTAAATTTATCACCATTAGATAATGTAATAATTACTTCTAATTCTTCCATTTTTTTCACCTCCTTTATTCCAGTATAAAGGAGATTAATAGACAGGAATAGACATGCAAAATTTTGCCCGTTATCTGTAGTGGGCGTAATAAACAAAACAGAAGGACTTTTTACCAGTAATGGAGGGCTACACATGATTAAAAAGCACTTACTCCCATTAAATCTACAATTCTTCGCTTATGAAAGCGGAGATCAAGCAGACCAGACTGCTGATACATCTGGAGGACAAGACCAACAACAGCAAAACCAGCAACAAGACCAACAAACGGGTACTGCTACCGACCAACAAGCAGTGGAAAATACCTTTACGCAAGATGATGTGAGCAAGATTTCTGCCAAAGAAGCAAAGAAAGCGCAAGAAAAACTTCTTAAACAGTTGGGCATTGAAGACTTCGACAATGCCAAAGAAGGCATGAAGAAATTCAGAGAGTGGCAGGACTCTCAGAAAACCGAGGCTGAGAAGAAAGAGGAAGCTTTAAACAACCTTGAGAGGGATAAAGGGACTCTTTCCAAAGAGAATAATTCCCTGAAAGCTCAGTTATCTGCTGTCAGATCAGGGGTCAAGGATGAATCGATTGAAGATGTGGTCGCTTTAGCTGAGCGACAAGTGACTGAAGACACTTCCATGGAAGAAGCAATCAAGCAAGTAGTCGAAAAGTATCCAAGCTTTAAGAATTCAGATGATGGTGAAGAGAAACCCTCTTTCACCACAGGACAACATCAAAAGCAGGGCAGCGGTGATGCCTTTGCTAAAACATTATTAGGGAAATAGGAGAGTGACTTAATATGCCGAACGCTATTAACTATGCTGAGAAGTATCAAACGGAGCTTGATCAAGTCATCAAGCAAAGCATCCTTACCAATGTATTGGAAACACCTAACGTCCAGTGGATGGGTGCTAAAACGTTCCACGTACCAAGTCTTTCTGTAAGTGGATATAAAAATCACAGTCGAAACGGTGGGTTTAATCGTGGGAACGTAACAGCGACTCACGAGCCATACACACTAGGCTTTGACCGTGATGTTGAATTCTTCGTGGATCAAATGGATGTGGATGAGTCCAATCAAGCCGCGAGTGCTGCCAACGTTTCTCGTGTATTCCTGACAGAGAATGCAGGACCTGAACTTGATGCGTACCGCTTTTCTAAGATGGCTACGAATGCCATTGATAACAACCGAGCGACAGCGGAGGCGGTTACAGCTTCTGATGTGGTAACCAAACTTAAGCGTGATATCTTGAAGGTCCGTAAATATGGGACGGCAAACCTTGTCGCTTATGTATCCAGTGAAGTAATGAATGCGATTGAAGAATACAAAGAGGGCAAAGGAACATTCCAACTCGAAAACCAAGGAACAACCATCGAAACTCGTGTAACTGTTCTTGATGGAGTTCGTTTGATTGAGGTATTTGATGTGGATTGTTTCCACTCAAGCTTTGACTTCACAGATGGTTTCGCAAGCGCAACTGGATCATATCCATTGAACTGGGTCATTGTTCATCGTGGGGCAATTGTCGCTAAAGCGAAGCTTAATTCTATTTACTTGTTCCAGCCTGGACAGCATACGCAAGGAGACGGTTACTTGTATCAAAACCGTATGTATCACGATCTGTTTGTTATGAAAAATAAAGCTGATGGCCTTGTCGTATCTCACGGCACTACGGCTCAAGCATAAGGAGGGGCTTTAATTGTTGTATAAAAAGGATAATGTAATTTTGAAAGCTAAGAACGATGGAGAAGCGAAAGAGTTGGAGCTTCAAGGTTATAAAAAAGTAACCGAAGAAGATTTAAAAGCGAAGAAAGATACTAAGAAAGCACCTTCGAAATAGGAGGTGCTTTTATAATGCCCTACATTGATAAGTCGTTCTATGATGACGAATATATGGGTCTTCCTATTCCAGATATAGAAGAATTCAAGCGTCTATCCAAAAGGGCGAGTGAGATTATTGATCAGATGACGAACTATACCATCAAGAATTATGAATTCACTCGAATGGCCGAGTTTATCCAGGAGCAAGTGAAAAAGGCGACGGCTGCACAAACTGAATTCTTGGCCCTGAATGGTGAAGAGGTGAACCACGGGGATAGTACAACTTCCATGAGCATAGGTAAATTCAGCATTTCAGAAGGAAATCGGGATAGCCAGCTAATTGGCCGAAATCCAAAGCGTACAAGTCCGGCAGTTATTCAATACCTCGTACCTACGGGCCTTATCTATGCGGGAGTTGATGTCGAATGAGAATTAGGCCAATACCGCGTAAATTGCTCATTCATACTGTAGAGTACCATCAATATAAGCCCGCTGACTCATCGAACAGTGGAACAAACTGGGGAAGCGGGTCCGAGGGAAGTTTTGAAGAGCCGGTCACTATAAAGCTTGTAAGGATTGAGCCTTCTAGTAAAGTCATCATTGGTGCTTCAAGCCAGCAGCTACAGGAAAAGGCGATTCTCTATTATGATACGACTCATTCAGCACCTAAACATGTGAATTTTGTCAGGAAGTCAAAGGTCATATTCCAAGGACAGACGCATTTCATCGAGCAGGTGGATCCCCTCTATGCTCTTGGTGATGAACCTCACCATTATGAACTGAGGTTGATTTAATGCTTAATACAAACGTGAATATCGATTTTAATTCGAGCGCTGTCACTCGAAAGGTCAATAGAGCTACCAAAAAAGCTCAATATGTTTTTGATGACCAAGTTTTGAAGGATAGTAACTTCTTTATCCCAGCGGATCAATGGATATTAAGGGATTCAAGCCTTAGGGCCTCTGATATTGGGGGCGGCCAACTGACATGGGATACTCCTTATGCACGGAGGCTTTATTATAATCCTCAATTCAACTTCGATAAGGATAAAAACCCATCGGCCGGTGGCTTGTGGTTTGAGTTCGCAAAGTCCATTTATTACGACGATTGGGTGCGACTGGCTAATGATGAAGTAAATAAAAATCTGTGAGGTGACGTATGAGTGTAATTTTCATTGAGAGCATTAACAACTATCTGCAAAACAACGTTTCACTCTACGCGCCTATAGATGTGGGTCTGCTTACAGAACCGCCAGAGGCTATTGCTATTAAGCTTGTTCCATCCAGGCCGGGCACAAAGTACTTTAAAGGAGAAACTCAAGCGGTTCAGTTTCAGTTTTCTACTAAGAGCCAAAATCAAATGAAGGCTCTTCAAACCATCGATGACATTAAAAATAGCTTGGATAATCTTAGGGATACCAAGCTTTCAGGGGTCTATTTGAGCAAGTGTGAGGTCTATACTCAGCCTCATCACATTGATATTACAAGTAAGTACGAATATATCTATTCGGCCATATTCAGTGCTGAATACGAGGAGGAATAAACATGCCAGAAGCTTTTTTGCTGCAATATAATCATAAGTTTCGTATTAACACAGCTCCTGGGACAGACCCGGGCACCCTTACTCCTATTGCTGCAGGGATTACATCCATCGACCCAAACAATAACGAAGAAACCGATGAATCATTTTACTACGATGGTGACGGTGGTGGATCCACGGATGTTACCGGCATTAAGAAAGTTATCACCTTTGAGGGACACCGCAAATACGGGGATGCCGCGCAGGATTTCATCTTTGGATTAACAAACAAGACTGGACCGGATCGGAAGACGGATTTTGAATGGGAATTCCCAGATGGTCAATTGATCAAAGGCCCAGTTACCATTGTAAACATTAAGGACCCAGGCGGTGATGCGAATTCAAAAGGGGAAATCTCTTTTGAGATTCACTTTGAGGGGTTGCCTGAAGTCACTGCTGCACCATCCACCTAAAAATATAAGAGATTAAAGGCATTCCTATATGGGATGCCTTTTTATTATGAAAGGAGAATGTACAAATGGCACAAGTCCATAAGTTTGAGTTTCAGAGCGCGAAAAAGGAAATTGAAGTTGCAGGTAAAAACTATGAAATTGATTTTTCTGATGAGGCTATCCAGCGCTATACAGAAATGGCCGAGGATGCCAAGCAAGAGTATGAAAAGCAGCAGGAAAAGCTTGATCAAACTGATGAGCTGACCAGCGAGGATATTAAACAAATCCAAGCGGCACAGAAGGGCGTCGTTAAGCGGACGCTTGAAGGTTACCTTGGAGAAGGTTCTTTTGAAGAACTTTATGAAAAGGCCGGACGCTCTACGGTGAACCTCATGGACCTTGCTCGATTTTTATCCGACCTTTTCCATCAAGAGCAACAGGAAAGGGTTCAAAAGCACAAGGATAAATATTTAGCGAATAAAACAGTTAAGAAGCGAAAATGATGGGGGTATCGCTCACTCATAGATTCGATGGGGATTACGAATGGGGTGGGTTGAAATTAACCTTGGATATGTCTTTTGACAACATATTGTTGGTATATGAAATGTTGGAAGACCGATATCTCGGGACGATTGACAAGCTTCTTTTGGCGGTGGAATTGCTAGTGCTCGATGATGAGGAGCTATCTGATTATGGAGATCAGGAGCTTATTCAACTTGCACTTGATTTGTTCAGAGACTGCTTAGACAGAGACTTACGCGGAGGAGAAGATAAAGAGGCTGAGAGTGATGAGAACTCCATAAATACACCAGTATATGACTGGAATGAAGACGCAGAGTTGATCTATGCGTCTTTTTTGTTTGATTACAATATTGACCTTTATGAAGCGCAGGGGTCCCTTCATTGGAGCAGGTTCCTGGCTTTATTCAAGAATCTCAGTGATAAGTCTCCTTTTGGAATTGCTGTTCACTATCGTACTTGTGATGTACCGAAGCCTGATTCTCATAACAAAGAGGAACGGGATCACATTCTCAAGATGAAGCGTAAGCACGCTCTGAAATCAGAAAAAGCAATGCAAGCTCAAGCAGAAGCTGCCCATCAACATGCTTTGGCTTTCGCCGCATCAATTGCAAACCAGAAAGGGCGGTGAAACTAAATGGCAGGGTCAGATGGTCGCATCAATATAGATACGCGGCTTGAAACAGGGGATATTGAGAGAGACGTCCGGAAGGTAAACAGAGAACTTGGTTATATCGGATCAGATATGGATCGGATTGGCAGGAACATGTACAACGAAATGGATTATACCTTTGATCGTATGGGGCGGTCCTCAAGACAATTTTACAAAGGGACCTCAGCAGAAGCGCAAAGAATGAGTGCTGAAATGCGTTCTGCTTATGCAATGCAACGGGAGTCCATGCGTGGTGTGCGCGACGAAATGATCAAGGTCCAGTACGGCTATTACCAAATGGCGAAGTCTGCAGATCAATATAAGGGTTCAACAGCGGATTTCATGGATGAGATATACGATATGGGAAAGCAACATAAAAAAGTGACAGACAGCATGATAAGAGACAACACGATGCTTCGGATGAAATTTTATCAGAATGTCGGCTCTATGCTTGCCAAGTCTACTCAGTCTGAAAAAATCGCTAAGAACTTTGATCGTATGAACAATCCTTTGTATAAAGTCAACAAAGGATTGTTGAATGTAACTGATGGGATGGAGAGAGTGGCCAAGGCCGGCCAGCCTGCAGCACTTGCCCTTCAAATGTTGGGGCCGACAGCGAACATGAAAGAACTTAGAGATATGACGCAGCTGATTACAAGGGGACTTATGAGATATCAGTCTGTGCTTATAGCTGCAGGGATTACTTCAGCTTTAGTTTTCGCTTCTATAGCGAAGGCGGCTAAGGGTCCAAACGTCGCTGAAGTGCTTGAGAAACAGAATGAAGCCCTGGATGAATACCACCAGAGGCTGAAAGAGCGTACAGATGAAATTGCTACGACATGGGGCCTGTTTGAAAACATTCAATTGGACTCCACCAGTCCTGACAAGCTTATGAAAAACTTGCAGGAGCAGGTAACGGCGTTGAGCAATTGGCAGTCCAACTTGGATGAGTTATCGAAAAAGGGATACTACGACGGTTTCATTCAGAATCTGAGGGAGCTCGGCCCGGAAGCGGCCGGTCAGATTGCCTCTTTAAACCAAATGAGTGATGCTGAGCTCGAAAAATATGTTGAACTTTGGAGAGAGAAACACAATTTAGCATCTACTGCTGCCGAGAGGGAATTGCAGCAGTTAAAAGAAGCCACTCTCCGAGAAGTTCAGCTCATGCAAGAAAGTCTGAAGCCTTTAGGTATTGCTATGTACGAGTTTGGTCAAGCCTGGGCGGTCGCTTTAGGACCGTTTATTGATATGATGAGTATCATTTTAGCCAAAATTGTGGACGTAGGGACGGCCATAGGGAATTTCTTTGGTAAGATTGCAGAAAATAATCCAATTCTAAGTAAAATGATTTTTGGATTCTTATCCCTCGTCCCCGCAGTAACGATGCTATTGGCTCCCCTTGCTATAGGTGTAGGGTTATTTGCAGGGATGAAAGCTGCATTTGCTTCTACATGGATGCTTATTGGTCCATTGGTCACCGGACTTGCTTCAATGATGGGGACAGTTCTCTTGGTCACAGCAGCTATTGTTGGCCTGTCTGCTGGATTTTATTTGTTATGGACAAGGTCAGAGACCTTCCGTAGCGCTGTGATTGCTGGGTGGCAGGCCATTCAAAGTGCTGTTATGGCAGTCATTGAATTTTTTACTCCATATGTAATGCAGGCCTACAATGCGGTGGCTTTATATATCAGTCAGAAACTTTCTGAAATGAAAGCATTCTGGGATCAACACGGTGCCCAAGTCATTCAAGCTTTACAAAATGTGTGGTCGATCATTTCTACAGTCATACAGGCAGGGCTTTCTGTTATTATGCCGGTTTTACGTGTGGGTTTTGAGTTGGCGAAAATGATAGTGGTCAGTGCCTGGCAGGCTATAAAAAATATAATAGATGGAGCTTTAAAAATCATCCGTGGAGTGATTCAGGTATTTACTGGACTTTTCACTGGTGATTTTTCTTTATTGTGGCAAGGGGTCAAGCAAATATTTATGGGGGCCCTACAGGTCTTGTGGGGATGGATTAATTTATATTTCATTGGAAAATTCCTCGGACCACTTAGAGGTTTCGCCTCATCTGCTAAGAGTATTCTTCAAGCCATGTGGTCTTTCTTGAAGGGGTTATTTACAAGCTCTCTTAATGGCATACGTGCCGTTTATACTGGAGCCTTAAATTTTGTGCGTAATTTCACGAGTAGTGTAACAAACGGAATTATGAACATCTTTTCCCGTATTTTCCGAACCATAACTACTGTTATACGTGTGGCGGTCCATGGGTGGCGCACGGTGATCACTACAATCCTTAATTCTATAAAGTCCTTTATCAGCTCGGTTCTCAGCCGCATAGGTGGAATCATAGACCGTTTGTTTAATGGATTTGTTAATTCCGTACGTAGTTCTATGACTTCTGTTAAGGATAAAATTGTTTCTGGGTGGAACTCGGCCAAGTCTTTCTTAACAAACATTGATTTGTTCCAAGTTGGTAAAGACATCATCAAAGGGTTGATAAACGGTATTGGTTCAATGATTGGTGCAGTCACTAAAAAAATCGGTGAAGTTGCAGGCAATATTAAAGCTCGAATTACCGGAGAAATGGACACTCATTCACCATCGCGCTGGATGAGGGATAAAATCGGTAAAATGATTCCTGCGGGGGTCGCCGTTGGAATCGAAGGCAACACTTCTGAATTAGACAAGGCGGTTGAAAATATGGGACGTAGTGTGAAAGTGAACACCTCTGGGGAACTGGCAGCCAACGCTTCAAATGGATCAGGGTCAGTTAACAACACACAGAAAACCGTACACCATGAGACTAACGATAACCGACAATGGACAATTACGCTTGATGCAAAAAATCTAGACGAGATTAGTAAACTTACAGACTTCTTTGGAGGTCTTCAGCAAGCTGTGAGAAAGGGGTGAGCGAGTGGCCTATAAGAAGTTTTATGGACAATGGACTGGAGTATGGCGTGCAAATGGCAGCTATTATGGCGGTGGAAATATATTAGTCGGTGGCGGGGACGGATTCGACTCATTAATTGGATTCAACTCTGTTGCTATTAAAGAAGCAATCGACTCATCGAAGGTTGAACCGGTGATTCGATTGCATTTTTATGTTCGAAATCCAGGTACTTTCGATTTTGGTATGCACAAATCAACAAGTAATCGTGCAGCTGATGGTATTCCTTTCTATGTATGGACAGGACGCTCGGTCAACCCTTCGACTGGCTGGGCGTCTTATGACATTACTAAGTTTAATAGGAGTATCTCTGGTTCTGATAATACATTTGCAGGAGCGTTAAACAATGGTTATCACGGTCCTGTTTTATATGGAGGTACAGGTGGAGCTTATGGTGAGGCGGACGGCAGCGGTGGTTCAAATCAGATATATATTGCAATAGAAGGAACTTGGAACGAATCACCAAGCAAACCGAATGTCACTTACCCGACAGGAAGCGAAACATTGAACGGTAATATAACGATGAGAGCTACAGGGGCATCAGATCCAGAAGGTGACTCTTTGACCTATCAGTTCGCTCTATACGATGGAAGTTGGAATTACTTTCAGAGGCAAAGTTCATTATCCAGGGCAGTCAACTTAGATGATTACAATGAAACATCTGTTGCAAAAATTGCATGTAGGGCTTACGACGGTCAATCTTACGGAGGATGGGATTACTCGAGCGTATTTACCATTAAACGTAATACAAAGCCACTAACACCTACACCATTAGAGCCTGTTGGTGGCGTAAAAGTGGACCGGTCTAAAAGTAAGTTTTTCAACTGGAGGAACAATGACGATAGTGAGCAAAGCCTTTGGTATATAAGGTGGCGCCTGAAAGGCGCGGATGAATGGAACTACTTGTCAGAAGAAACAACGGAGACTCGTACTTATATTTTAGGAAGTACATTCCCGGCCGGCGAAATTGAATGGCAGGTAAGAATGTTTGACCAAGCAGGATTGCGAAGTGAATATTCGCCTTCAGCTATCTTTTATGCCACAGACCAAACGGATGCTCCTGAGATATTAGAACCTACAAACACAGACATTATCAGCGATCCAGTAGCAACCATTCGGTGGTCTAGTGTTAATCAAAATGAATATCAAGTGGAAGTCCTTGAAGGATCTGATGTCTATTGGAGTGTAGCCAGGGTATCTGGAAACAAAGGGGTAACTATTGGTGAACCTTTAGAAAATGATGCTTCTTACACCATTAGAGTCCGAGTCCGTTCCAAAGGTGGTTTTTGGTCGGAATGGGCCAGCATTTCTGTAGCGACATCCTTTACTCCACCGGCTCAGCCCGAATTGGAAATTGAGGAGAAAAGAGGTCAAGCGGCCATATATGTGTATATTGATAACCCAGCACCTACTACTGACCAACCTGCAGTAATTGGAAATGACCTTTATCGCAGAAGAAAAGGAGAGGCCTGGATAAGAGTGGCCGAGGGAGTCCCTCCAAACACTGGTTTTATGGACTACACACCTGCCGGGAATACGGTTTATGAATATTATGCTGAAACTAAAGGGGCCAACGCCGCGGTAATACAAAGTGTACCTGTTATTGGATCAGTTGAGATTAACGACATAATCTTAAGTATTGCTACAATCGCGACTGAAAGTATTCATTTATCAAAGATCTTATCTAAAGGGTTCAAAATGGACTTCAACGCAAATACTATGAATTTTTCAGGAAGGACTTACCCGGTAACAGAGTTCGGAGAAACCATCGAAGAGGAAAGTGCTACTGAATATCGACTCACACACCAAGAATATGAATACTTAATTCGTATCCTAAAGCAGAGGGAAACGTTACTTTTCAGGGACAAAAGAGGGCGGAAAAAGTTTGTAACAGCTCCTTCGGTGAGCGTTGTCGATGAACATATAAATCATTATAAAATCACTTTACCTCTCAATGATGTAGATTATAAAGAGGAGGTCTAACATGATTGATTTATCCCGCGATGGTTACTCCCATGAACAAATTCGTCAGATGCTTCACATGGCTCACGGTTCAAGGGAGGTTCGCTTTAGATATGACCTCCTTGATAATGATGATAATTTTATAGCTGAGCTTGATACTGTCGAAGGTGGAAATATCGAATTCTCAGCTTTTTCCGATATCAAAAGGACTGCAAAAATCCATCTTAGGGAAGAAACATACCTGCAGGAAGCTTATATGAGTTGGGGAGATATTGGCGATAAGAAGTGGAGTGAAGTCTAATGGCACAATACACAGAGAAACTAAATTTATACAAACCGAGCCGTTTAGATTCAGGATTAGAGGTTGATGTAACTTTAGCGCAAAACTTCCAGAACATCGATAATGCTCATGGGGAAATGGAGCAGTCGGTAACAGAACAAAGGGAGAATGTTGAAGCACTAAATACTAAAGTGGTGGATGTGGAAAAATTCGCAGATAACTCCAAGTTAACTGTTAATGATATAGAAAGAATTACCAACACGCGCCGTCATTATCCTATGCTGCTGGATACACCAACGTATGACGGATCAGGCGAAGTCGTTCACCCGGATATCGAATATATCCATGAAGGGTTTGGAAGTGAAAAATGGCGTTATTGGCAGGCGATGACTCCTCTTACAGGCCGGAGTGATCAGACAGAAAACCCTTCAATTCTTGCTTCTCACGATGGAGCTGTTTGGGTGGAGCCTGGCCAGAACGTGAATCCAATTATACCGGTTCCGACTACCGGTTCCGGTGATCACAATAGCGATCCCTGCTTGGTTTATCATAATGGTGAATTAATTATGTATTATCGCGAGACGCGAAAAAGTGCGAGTCCGCGGGAACAAAGAATTTACCATATAAAAACTGCTGACGGAGTTCATTGGAGCAACCCAGTAGAGGTGTTAATCGATGGTAGCGGTAACCCTGAAGGCTTAATGAGCCCTTCTGTCGTCAGACTTAATAATCAGTTTGTTATGTTTTATGTGAGCGGCAAGGAAAGTAATAGTCTGAGGAGAAGAACAAGCGCAGATGGGCTTTCCTGGAGCTCACCACAGACATGTTCAACAGGAGGTATGCCGCCAGGTCGTGTTTATTGGCATATTCAAGTAACACCTAATGTAGATAGATTAGATATGATTTTTGCTTCTTACCCGGTTTCTGGATCAACCGGATGGTTGCATTACGGATACTCAACAGATGACGGATTTACGTGGCAGACAGGTGAGCCATTTGTAGACCAACTCTATGACAATGAAACTCAAAGGTTCTACAGGGCATCCATGAGGCCCACATATGATAATCCGAACATCTATGAGATATGGTATTCTGCCCTCGGAGAAAGTAACGCCTACCAAGTTGCTTACATGAATGCTATAAGAATAAACAATAAACTATACCCCTTATCCCCTTCTGATAAGAAATATATTTTCACAGCAAGCATCGGTGTCCCAAGCGTTCACGCAAGAACAGGTACATTTGGGAAAATTACTGTGGGAGGGCAGGCGATCAATGGGGGTAAGGCTCCTTGGGTCAAAGCCAGCCTACAAAACGGATGGACAATAAATTCAGGTATGGATCTCCGTTTTTATAAAAACGGGTTTGATGAAGTTCATATTGTTGGGCGTGCGCTTCCTGGAAATACAGCGAATGGTACTGTCCTATTCATCATTCCGGAAGGGTACAGGCCTGTCCAGGACATGATGTATCGTCAAAGGTTTGGGGATGTTTATGTGAAAGCAGATGGAGAAGTGCAGCTGTATGATTTCATTGAAAGATATGTGTGCTTCGACGGGATTTCATTCAGAACGGAGTGATTGAATGACAGGATGGGGCGACTTATACAAACTGGATAACCAGCCTATTGATTGGACTAAAAATAGGATCCGGCCGAGAGTTGAGTTTAAAGTTCCTGACGAATTTAAACAGATGGAATTTTATGAAGAAGAGACTTTCTTCGTACAAAACAACATGGCAAACTCGTATGACGTGAAGAAAAGCGAAACAGAGATAACATCGAATGGGTGGATTGGATACCCGTTGGGTGTTTTTTTAGTTGCTACCCCTAAAAAGAAAGAGGAAGGGAGCAGCATCTCAAGGGTTATAGAAGGATATGACAAGTTGCTTATTGTAAAGGAAGACAAGCTTGTTGAAAGACTTACCTTTCAGGCTGGCACCACCTATTACGACTGTATGACTAAAGTGTTGGAGAGCGCGGGGGTCACTAAGTACACCATTGAAAACGATGGGAAGAAGCTGGCTACAGATAAAGAATATGAGCCGGGAGAGGAAAAACTTAAGGTGTTAAACGATTTAGCTTCTGAACTGAATTTCACTCAGCTATGGGTGGATGAGTATGGCTATTTCAGAAGTGAGCGATATGTATCTCCTTCTGAAAAAGGTTTGGACTATGAATATAAAGATGACGAGCTTTCAATCATCATGCAAGGGATGGAGGAAGAGCTCGATGTGTATGATCTCCCTAACGTTTTTCATGTAACAGTGTCAAACCCTGATAAAGATGAAGTATTGACAGCTACCTATGAGAATAACAACCGTGACCACCCTAGATCCATACCAAACTTAGGACGGCGGATAGTCAGATATGAGGAAAAAGAAGATATTGCAGATCAGGAAGTTCTAGATAATTACGTAGAAAGAATTGCTCTTGAATCTTCTCAGATATTCGGCAAGGTCATGTTTGATACAGCGATTATGCCTTTTCACGGATACAGCAATATACTTCGGGTCCGCAACCAGACTTTAGGTATCGATGAAAAGTATTCTGAGACAGATTGGTCGATTCCCTTAGAATCTGGAGGTTCCATGAGCCATGAAGTGAGGCGGGTGGTTAAGTTGTGAAGCCACAATATTTGATCAATATTATCAAGGATATCATTCATCAAGAGAGGCAGCCGGAACCATTCAGGCTTGGGAAGGTAGCATCCACAGATGGAAGGGTTAATTTTGATGGAGAACAGTCTGCGGGGCTCAAAAAATACAAGCGATTATCTAACTACACCCCTTCAATAGGAGACCGAGTATTGTTGGCCAGAGTAAAAGGCAGCTACGTCATTTTAGGGAAGATACAAAAGTAAGGTTCAGATAAGAAAGAGTAAAAGACGTGAAAGTATAACTAAAAGAAATTAAAAAATAACTTTTAAGAATAAATACAACTCTTAAAATTATTTGACAATTATAAGTGTTATCAGTTACAAATAATGTAATGGATATTGATGGAGGTACTTATAGATGAAACTTGCCACTCCGTGCGTGAAGTGTATTTCTGAATTAAATGAACCAAACCTCAACTTTAATAAAATTGAGATTAATGACTCGGGACTTTATGAGTTTACATGTTCTGAAGGACACTATACTCACATGGTCCTTCAAGATGAAAAGTTCGAAGTATTATTTGATCTTGGTGCACTAGCATTGATTGATGGTTATACCCGTGAAGCTGTTTCAAGTTTTGTTTCATCTTTAGAGAGATTTTATGAATATTTCATTCAAATAATACTTGATAACAATAATATTGATAAGGAAAATTTCAATACAACTTGGAAGAGTGTCAAAAACATGTCAGAAAGACAACTAGGCGCATTTTATTTCCTTTACTTAAATGAATTTAATGATTCACCTCCAATATTCCCGCAAAAAATGGTAGGTTTCAGAAATAATGTTATACACAAAGGTTATATACCTGACTACACAGAAACTTATGAGTTTGGGGAGCAGGTTTTCAATTACATCCAAGGCTTGTTAGTACTTATTAAGAAAAACTATTCAGATAGTATCCGGAAACTGTTTTTTAAAAGACAAGCTAATATCAAAGAAAATCAGAATATGAAAGAACCACTAGCAGTAGCTGCAATATCTAGAATGATTGGTCTTTCTTTAGAAAATAAAGTATTTCAGGAAAGAACATTTGAAGGTTCCCTCAAAAGCCTTAGTGAAAATATAGGTCCTTATACAAAATGAAATTATTGCTCGCCTTAACAAAAGAGTAACTTCGTAAGCTTAAAAGAAGGTGTTAATTGACACTAATCAATGTCGTTAGTTATATATGGAATATGAAGGTAACCAGTTTTGGTGAATTTAGTTTTCATAGAAGGGACGATGAAAATGGGCTATAAAGTAATTTTCATCCAACAGATAAAAAATCTTAGTTCAGCAGAAACAGACATACTAAAGAATAAAAGAGCTGCCAAAATGCATGCTAAGGATTTTCTTGAAAGCTATTTTAATAATTTAAGAAAGAATCTAGAAGATGAAATCAGCGCTTCTGACTGGTTTAGTTTTGAAATTGAGATAAAGTATTACAAAATTAAACTCGGTGACGATTACATTTTATCCATTCCCCGTTTTATGCATGAAAAAATTAGTGTCCCTGATGAAATAAATGTAGCGATAAGAATTAGGGGAAGGGAAGATAATGACACTTTAAAAATAATTGGTAATGAGTTTGTAAGTGAAAAGTATGGTGTTAGTTTGGATGAAGAATTAATGGACATTTACCTTCAACAAACTTTCAGCGGATTTTTTGAAAAATAAATAATATATAGTATTGAGCTCTTCCATTCAGGAAGGCTCTTTTTATTTTGTCTAAATAGGGGGGCAATTATGGAAGAACGAGTAAAAAAGTTAGAAGAAGATGTAGGTGATATGAAGTCACGATTGGCAGTAGCAGAGTCTAACATCAGAGATATGAAACAGGACATCTCAGACATTAAGAGCAATACAACTTGGATTCTCCGTCTGATTTTGGGCGCAATAATTTTAGCTATATTAGCTTTTATTTTGAAATCGCCAGAAACCAATATTTCCTTAGGAGGGTTTTAGCATGGAAAATGAAATGATGACTCAGGTATTGATGTTTGCCACGGTAATCAGTCCTTTTGTAGCTGGAGTGCTTGAAATTGTGAAAAGGTTGGCTGCACTGCCGAAGAATTACATTCCTCTGATTGCTTTAATGATTGGAGTGGCATTAGGCGCTGTATCTTATCCTTTCACTGAAATGAATATTGCGTTGCGCTTATGGGCCGGAGCTGGGGCAGGACTTTCAGCGACCGGTCTTTTTGAATTGGTTCAGAAACGTGAAGGTCATACTACAAAAATTGAGGAGGATTAATTATGACTTACTTTTTTGAGCAGCTTCCCCAGGTAGTTAATCTAAGAGGGAAACTCCCTCATGATGGTTGGTACAACGTTTATTCAGAGAATTATAAGACGGACATTGCTATTCACCACTCTTTAACAGAGACTGGTGATTCAAGAGCATTTGCTATGTATCACGTTCATACACTTGAATGGCCGGAAGTCGCATACCATTTTGTGATTTTGCGTGAGGGCACCATCGAATATAATCATCAGTTAGGGGTCCTTAGTTATCATGTCGGAAACAGTAATAAGCAAGCTGTAGGAATTTGCTTAGTAGGTGATTTCCGCACTCAAGAACCGACAGAAGCTCAACAGAACTCCTTGCGCGAACTACACGCTGCGTTGGTTAAGGATCTCCCAGCCTACAAGCGCACGCGTGGGCATAATAAATTCCCTGGCTATTCTCGAAAGCAGTGCCCTTGCTTTGACTATGAAGCTGTTTTGTCAGGTAAGTTAACTGGACAAGCACAGGATAAAGGATATCTCATGAAAGGGGATGTGGGAGATGCCGTTAAACAACTGCAGCGTGACCTAAATAAGGTGGGGGACCAACTAAAGGTTGATGGAAGCTTTGGTCCACTTGTTGAAAAAGCAGTTAAAAACTTTCAGAAGGTCAATAATCTTATGGTAGACGGCTATTATGGGCCGGCTACTCAAAAGGCTTTGCAGGAGGCTGTTGAACGCATAGAGTCAAAACCCAAGGAGGAAACACAAATGGAAAAACATATCTTTGTAGCAAATGATAAAGTTGATGCTTTGAACGCGTATAAAGCAGTAGTCCGTTCCGGCGGAGCTATTAAGTTTCGTTCTAATGCTGAGAAAGAGGAAGTATTTGCAGAAGAAAACATATACGTGGTCGGCGGTGGAGCTGACGGAATTAAAGTTGGCCATGGTAAGGTGGTGGATCTTTCAGGTGATACAGCGGAAGAAACATCTGCCAAATTGGACAAGCATTTTAAATTGATTTAAATATCATGTATGACAACAGCTCTGGCTATTGCTGGGGCTTTGTCATTTATTGAATTGTATAGTCTTCATCCTCAATAATGAACTTTTCTTTTCCTACTTCATATAACAGAGCCTCATATGCGTATACCTTCTGCTTGGTTTTGTCCAACTCAAAAGGTTGGCCGGATATATGTATCATCATTTCATCCATAATTTGCTGGGTTTTTTCATTTAATTTCTCTGAAGCCAATGCTACATGCCAGGCTTTTAATTCTTCGCGTGTATTCTTCATAAGATACCTCCTAATTTTTATTGCACTTATTACCTTACGACAAAAAACTCCAAACACCTTCACAAAAATTGTAAATTTACTTTTGTTTAATAAATGGTAAAATAAGAACAAATGTTCGTATATGATGTATGAAGGAGTGATGGAAGTGGATGGCATTCTAAAGAGAGCATTAGATAATAAACAAAAGCTCGAACTCATTTACATAGCTAACGAAGGGAATATTTCTCAGAGAGTTATTCGTGTAGTATCGATTAAAGAGGGAACAATTCTGGCTTACTGTTACACACGCAAGACTGTTCGGTCATTTAAGCTTGCCAACTTTCTTTCAGTACATCCTTATATGGAAGGGAAAGGTGTTATCAATGGATAATCGGAATCGTGATCGAGGGACCATTAAATGGACTTCATTAATGCTACCTGAACATGTTGAAATGATAAAGCAAGTTTGGAAAGAGGACGAACGCATCGAAAAACCTATTCTGGATGATCAACAGTTAGAAGAAATAGGGCTAAAGCTACAAATAGCTTTAAAGGACGGGCTACCTGTAGAGGTTCGTTATCATAACGGGTTTGACTTTACTTACTTATTAGCAAAGGTTATAAAGATGGATGTAAGTACACGAAGGATAAAAATGTATGATCAGAAAAATAAAGATGATATAACCATACATTTTGATGATATAAGTAATGTAGTAATTGCTTGAAGAGGAAGGTTATTTAATGGAATATAATGAAACTTGTCTCAAAATATGAATAACATGTTAAAATAATCCTAATATGTAGTTAGGATGTGAAGGTATTGTTGAAAGTGAACTTGCCAACAAGTTTTAAGAGAAGTACTATGCACCATTTAATAAACAAAGTGATCACCTCTGATATGCAGCCTGCAAGTAAAGAAATAACTTTTAATTTTAGAACGCTGAATTTTATAGAACCGGCGGGTGTAACAATTTTAAGTAATCTCTTTGAGTGGTTATTGAGACGGGACGTTTCTGTTGCTATTGAAAACCCCGATAATTTCCCTAACAATCCAAAGCACTGTTTAAAGTATCTTGATGATTCAATGCTTTTTAAAAAATATATAGGGAGTACATTGAGTGATTCACCTGCTGTTAGGTCTACAACTATCCCTATACAGTCTGTGGCGTACAGTTCTAGTTATAAGTGGCTTGAAAATGATTTCACCCCATGGTTATCTCGCCAGTTAGGTATCAACAAAGAGTCCTTGGCAAATATCTCAATTAGTTTCGGTGAGATATTTAACAATATACGTGATCACGCTGAAGAAAATATAGGGTGTATTTTTGCTCAATGTTATCCAAACAAGAATCAGTTAATGATTGCTATCTCAGACTTTGGTGTAGGAATACCATACGCAATAAGAACAGTTTACCCTTCTTTAACTGATGAAGAAGCAATTGTGTCTGCTTTAGAAGAAGGGTTCTCATCTAAGTCTACACCTAAAAATAGAGGTGCGGGGCTCCAAACGCTCCTTCAAAATGTAGTCGTGAATAATGGCGGAGAACTGCATATTAGGTCCTTTTATGGTACAATTACAGCCCATAGGAATAAAACTAACGGTTATGTGGTAAACTCTAAACAGCAAAGTAATAGGTATCCGGGGACATTTATCGAAATCGTTCTCGATACTAACAATTTTGAAAATATTGATGAGGAGGAGTTCGAATGGGACTTCTAAAAGTCTTGAATCATGTAGAACGTTGTTACTCCAATGAAGATGGGGCAGTTATACACGCCTTACTGTTATCTGAATTAAAATCTGATGAAAAAGTCACTCTTTCATTTGAAGACATCGAATGGGTAACGTCTTCATTTGTAAATACTGCTTTAATTGACTTGTTAGAAGAGTTTGATTTTTCTTATATAAAGAGTCATTTGAAATTTACTAAAACCACTAAACAGATTAATGATATGATAAAAAGACGCTTCAAGTTTGAAGTCGAAGAAAGAAAAAAGTTAATTCACATATAAAAGGCTCTCTTAATTGAGAGCTTTTTTTAATGAAGTGAATAGTGATCACGTGGTCACACAAATGATCACTAAACGGAAAATAAGCAATAAAAGCTAGAGTGTAAAAACTAGTTCTTGTCTATTAACAATGGTTGATTTTAAATGCAATTAAAAGTAGCGAAATGCTGTTAAAATAAGCACCGCAGACGAGTCACGTGGAGTGTGTAACATGGTTGGAGAAGAAAGAAAAGTAAGACGTTAAGACACTTTCGAAGATAAAACAACGATCAAGCAAATCGAGAAGGTATATAGTCTTCATTAAAACTGATGACTTTCGTACCCGGCCTGAATTATTGTACAGTGTGAACGGTGCTGAAAATCAGACATTATGAAAAAACATGTTTGTTAAAATCAGCAGAGCGAATGAGAGACCGTGATTAAGGGTATGGATAAAGGAAACCTGTGCCTGAATCATGGCATAAGCGAAACCGAAACTACACTCAATAGGAAGGGGAATTTCTTATGGCTGATGAAAACCTAAGTAAAGGCCTTGTAGATGCTGCCTTTAACAAGAAAGAAGCAGAAGAAGCAGAGAAAATAAAAGAAGAAAATAAAGCAAACGAAGGGGATATCATTACCTTCAAAAGGGACGGCCAGCAGCTTGAAGCTGTCGTTACTTCTACGAATCCGGCAAACTCCGTGGTCTGTGACCTGACCATTATGGAAGATTTCCACGAGCGCAATTTTGACTTCGAAAAGACCGTGGTTGCTCATAAGAACTACACCATTAAAAAACGCAGCAAAAAGTAAGTCCGGCCTCTGCTGTATACGGATAAGAAGCACCGCACTCGAAGAGTGTGGTGCTTTTTTACACGTAGAATAGCTTCTCATATAAGAACGAATGGATGATATGTGTTTTGAACTATCCATACCTCCGCAAAATGGTGTACTCTTTATAGGTAGAGTAAACTTCAGGGGTGAGAGAAATGAAAAAGATAACAGCTTTATGGCTGATAATTTTAACAGGGGTGCTGCTTACAGCCTGCTCCGGAACCGCAGAACCGCCGGACGGTTTTATGACTATGAATAAAGAAGTGACGGAGATGGCGAAAGGCACGTATGAATGGACCAATGAAGGGTTGTTCTCGGACAGCCAAGTGACAGCGGATGCGGGAACACCTTACGAGATTGCTGAAAATGTCGAAGCGGCACCTTCAGGCGATGACAAGACAGCAGTGATCACATTCAGCAGTGGAAAAACACCGGAACTCTCCGCATTTATCTGGGATGATGAAGGAAGGCAGGAGGAGCTTGCGATTGAAAATGAGCAGGTGACTCTTCCCGAATCAGAAGGCCGATATATTATCGAAGTTTTTGCTGAATGGGAAAATGGAACCGGCTCGTACACTCTTCCTGTGATGATCCAATAGAGGATGAAACCTGATCCTCCATCTGTTCGTATAGATAAGTAACAAAGCGAAAGTAGGTGGAAGGACATGAGTGGAGGCGCGTTTCTGCTGATCATTCTGAGTTTGCTCGGTCTGCCTATTTTATGGGGAATGATCCGGGACAAATTCGGAAGGAATACCAATCGATTTTACGGCGATGAACTGAATAAGCATCAAAAAAGAGGAAGAGAAAAGGTCTATGAAGAGAATACAAGGCACACAGGACCAAGAGACAATCCGCCCATGGGAGGCGGGGGAGACTTCTCCTGATATTTAAATCGGATACGTTGTCCTTTAAAAACGTATAAACGATTGTTCCGAAAAAAGATAGTAAATACAAAAGCTCCCTTGAACGGTGATCAAGGGAGCTTTTTCGTAATGGAATGTATTATTTATTCAGGTTTACGTCCACTTCAATTTCTTCTCCGATATCCTCGAAGTTCTCATTCAGGGCTGCGCTGTAGTACAGCGTAATCGAATCCACATCTTCAGCTTTTGAATTTTTCAGGAAGTAGAATGATGTGCCCTCTTTGTTCACTTGCCCTAAATACTCCCCGTCAATATGGTCACTCATAAGCATGTCAGGCTCCAACTGTTCTCCCGTATTCGTAGTCATCACAGCCTGGGAAGCATAAAAGGTAATATGATCCTCGGAGGAATTGCTTGTTTTCATATCGACTTGGATGTATTCGATTTCTTCCTTATCCATAAGAGCTGCGGCTTCACCTTTTAAGGTGCCGGAGACTCCATTGACCTTTTCAATAGTAAGGCTAATAGGGCCGCTTTCAAATATTCCGACATCGTCGGTGCGGCTGACCATCGTTTGTTCACCGGCTTCAGATGTGACTGTATCCCCAACCTTGGCATCCTTATTCTCGTTTTCTTCTGCCGTCATGGTTTCAGGAGCATCGGTCTCTTTGCTTTCAGTATCTGTACCTTGTTCTGTTTCTTCTGTACTTGAAGCATCATCAGCGGTGGTATCTGATCCTGAACTTTCTTCTGTACCACAGGCGCTTAAAGCCATCAAGAAGACACTGACAAACAGGATGAAGAGTGAACGGTTCATAAGTTTCCCCCTTAAAAAGTAGTGAAGCAACATACAGGCAATACGGACATCTTATTAGTAATTTTATATTTTCTTCCATATAAGTCAATGATTTATTAATAAAGTTGAATCGGCGATTCGGCAGGATTTCCAAAAAAGCCGCTACTCTATCGTATAGATAAGAATAGCGGCTTTGAATGCATTTATGATGTTTTACGTTCTTTTTCTTCAACCGATACAGGGGCACTTTGTTCAGCAATCAATCCCTGCTCCTTCGCCATCTGTTTCGCCACTTTCGGTGCGAGCCAGACAGGTGGCAGCAACAACAGTGAAACGGGAACAGCGGTGACAACGATGAAGTTCTGCAGCGTTTGGATACTGCTTTCCCCAATACCTAGAAGTGCTGCGGCAATGCCTCCAAACAACAAGGCCCAGAACACGCGCAGGACACGTGGCGGGTGGGTATCGCCTGTAAGTGTGACGGCGACGGAATAAGACATGGAGTCGGCGGTTGTTGCGACGAAAATGATCGTTACAATCAAGAAGCCTGCAGCCATGATCATCCCGAATGGTACTTGCTCCATAATCGCCATAACAGCGGCAGGCATGCCTGTTTCATTGAGAGCGGTTGAAACGGCTCCTGGTGATTCCAGTTCGTAAAACAGACCGGAGCCTCCGACAACGGCAAACCAGAAGTTACTTACGATCGGAGCAAGGATCGCTACGGCAAGGATCAGCTGGCGAATGGTACGGCCTCTGGAAATACGGCTGATGAACATCGCCATTGCCGGTCCGAAACCGAGGAACCAGCCCCAGAAGAAGACGGTCCAATAACCGAGCCAGCCGCTATCTCCGCGGTAAAGACTCATCCGCAGGAAGTTCTGGATCTGGAAAGCTTCGGCGGCGACGAATGAATCGATGATGAACATCGTCGGCCCGAGAATAAGCATGCCGATCATCAGAACAACAGCAAATCCTACGTTGAGACGACTGAGCAGTTGAATCCCTTTATCTACACCGGAAGCCGCTGAAACGGCAGCGATCGTCACGAGAAAAATAATGACGAGGGACTGCGTAAACAGAGTGTCCGGGATATTGAATAAATAGTTGAGGGCATAACCGACTTGTAGGCCTAAAAAGCCGATCGGTCCAATGGTTCCAGCGGCAACAGCAATGACAGAGACGATGTCAGCAGCTGCCCCGACAACACTTTTCTTGTTGAAAATTTTCTCGCCGATCATCGGATACAAGATCGCACGTGGTTTTAGCGGGTACCCTTTATGGTAGTGCGCATACATCAGAACGATGGTAGCGACAGTTCCTAAACAAGCCCATGCGGTAAAGCCCCAGTGGAAAAAGCTCTGCGCTAAGCCTGGGACGACGGCTTGTGCCCTTGTCATTCCCTCATCAGCAAACAGTGGTGGGGTTGTTAAAAAGTGATAGATCGGTTCTCCGGCAGCCCAGAAGACTCCGCCACTGGCAAGCAGTGTACAAAGAATCATCGAGACCCAGCGGAACCATCCGTTTTCAGGTGTATCCTTTTTTCCTAATTTCACTTTTCCATATTTCGACAAGGCAAGCGCAACGCCTACTACGAAGGTAGCAAGCAGCAGCAGCTGCCAGAAGACACCAAAGAATGTAACAGAAAAGTCGAATGAGCTTGAGATCCATTCTCCCGTAAGGTCTTTGTTTAAAAGAGACATCAGTAAAAATAAGACGAGAAAGCCTCCGCTGATGCTGAATGTAATCCAGTCAATTCTTGTTTTCCTGTCCGTTTTTTCGTTCATTATTTTCCCCCTAGGTTTTTTAACCTGTGATAGTTAATATATTGTGAAGACGTTGATGGATAATGGCTTTGTTCTTTAGACGTTCAGAAAACGAATGCTCCTCTGGTTATAAGACGTTTATGGCACATAGGGATTAATTATAGAGATGTTCGGACAACTCGTCAAAAAGGAAGGAAGGCAAGGATTGATAGGATGTTAAAGCTTTTAACAGCTGAGTGGATGTAGTTGACGGAGAGCATAAAATCTATGAAGAAACAGATGTCTCCTCCAGTTTTTAGTAGAAAAGCACCTTCGTTTATGTAAATCCACAACTTCTCATAGAAGAGTTGAATAATAGAATGCCTTAATACTGTTTCCCGCTTCATGTATAATGATAGTTAACCAAAATAAGGAAAAATGATTGATGTAGTCTTATTTGAAACCAAAACAAAGAGGTGAATCAATTGGATCATACGTTCATATCGTCAGACAATACGTGGGCGCTCTGGTCGTTTCTGACAGGATGGGCGGCCATCAGTATTTATCTGGAGCAAAAGTACAAATGGGCATCGAAAGTTTCCGGAGCCATTATAGCCTTGATCGGGGCTATGGTATTAGCCAATTTAAATGTGATCCCGCTTGAGTCGGGTGTGTATGATGCTGTATGGAATTATGTCGTACCACTGGCGATACCGTTACTATTGTTTCAGGCGAATATCAAGAAAGTTTGGCAGGAAAGCGGACGGATGCTGACGATTTTCCTGTTAAGTTCGATCGG
Organism: Halobacillus sp. Cin3; assembly: GCF_947311855.1. Taxonomy (NCBI): domain Bacteria; kingdom Bacillati; phylum Bacillota; class Bacilli; order Caryophanales; family Bacillaceae; genus Halobacillus; species Halobacillus sp. Cin3. The sequence continues at coordinate 255,024 of NZ_CAMZMV010000004.1, forward strand.
TACAGTCGCAGGTACGATCATCTCGTTTATGCTTTTAAGAGATGTGATTCCCCATTTGGATAAAATCGGTGCCATGATGGCAGGGTCTTATACAGGTGGTGGCGTAAACTTTGCCGCCATGGCAGCAAAATTCGAGACGCCAAGTGAACTTGTTTCGGCTACCGTGGTTGCAGACAATATGATGATGGCCACCTTCTTCTTTGTTTTGATGGCTATCCCAACATTTTCATTCTTCCGTGACATATTCAGAACCCCTCATATTGATGAGGTGGAATCGGGCGTTGCTGGAGATGAGAGTGAAACGCAGGCCGCTTCTTTCTGGAAAGGAAAAGAAATATCCTTAAAAGATATTGCGATCAGCGTGGCGAGTGCATTCGCCCTTGTTACAGTATCCTTTAATCTCGCTGACTTTTTTGCGGGAGTCCTTCCTGGCGGGGAGGATGTAACCATCATTTATCAGGTGCTGGGCGGGATCATTGGAGATCGTTATCTGGTGCTTACGACACTGACAGTGCTGGCTGTTTCGTTGTTCCCCAGACAATTCGAAAGCATCAAAGGAACACAGGAAATTGGGACGTTCTTGATTTATTTATTTTTTGTCGTCATCGGGGTACCGGCTTCCATCGCTATCGTAGTCACAACATCACCATTATTATTGGTATTTGTTTTAATCATCGTTCTAATGAATGTGATAGTCTCTCTGGTTTTGGGTAAACTATTTAAATTTAGTTTAGAAGAGACTCTTCTTGCAAGTAATGCAAACATGGGAGGTCCGACAACAGCTGCAGCCATGGCGATTGCCAAAGGCTGGCATAAACTGATCGTGCCGATTCTTCTTGTTGGTACGCTCGGGTACATCATTGGAAACTACATAGGCACGGGCCTTGGGTTCTGGTTTCAAAATTTGATGTAATTTCGGTGAAGAGGGGATGAATTAGGAAACTCCTAAAAGATTGAATTCTCTTTTTGTAATGATCAGCATAAATAGTTTAGTTTAGACAAAAAAGGTGACCCATGCTTCCCGGGGTCACCTTTTTCTTGTCCTATTTACCGAATTCATGCTTTAACTTATCCTTCTTCACGCCTTTTTTGTACTTGATGAAGCCGTCAATGATGTTCCATACTGCAAAAATGATAAAAATGGCGGCGATTCTCCAAGCCAGACCATCCGCGACTTGAGCGGAATTCCATTGGAAGAGGTCAGAGATGTAGTTGATGAAAGTTGATTGAAAGAGCCGTTCATCCGTAATGATCCAAACGAAAATGCCTATAGACAGGAGTTCCTGAATCGTGTTGAACCAAACGACATCTTTGCTCCATTCTTTCTTCAACAGCTTATAAAGAGCTAATGCAATTTCTAAACCGATGACAAGGACAATCCCTGGCCAATAGCTGAGCAGGACATCCTGGTTCAAAGCCGGGGTGATGAAGCTCATTCCTTCTCCCTGGTTTTCATAGATCCCTAACAATTGGTCGGCATGGAAGTAGACAGTTGACCAAACTGCTGTCCAAATAATGGCTCCATAAACTTCCCATTGGGATATCGCACGTTTCTTCGTGGTGTGAGAGACTTTTTTCAGCTTTTCCGGTGTCCATTCTTTACGGGAAGACGTCGGTTCTTCGTCTTCTGAGCTGAAATCCACACGCTCGATCAGGGCGAATATGACCGTGATCCAGAAAAAGACCTGCATGCCGACCGAAAGGATCAGCCATAGACCTTTACCAACAATGGAGAGGATCATCGCAATCAAGCTCGTTTCCTCAACATTCCCTATAATATTTTCAGCGAGTAGAGTGATTAATGAGACGGTAATCGCAATCGGCAGAATCAATTTGATGAGGGAAATATAAAGATCATAATAACGGGGACCGATCAGATGCATCGGCTTTTCACTATATCCTTGGGCGAGCTTTACAGGGTCGCCCAGTTCCTGAAGGACGTTTTTAACGTCATTTTCGGAAGGGTTTTCTGGAAGCATATCCTGGATGGTCGATTGGATCTCAAGCAGGATGTCCTCCCGGTTCTTTTCTGGAAGCCGGCGCTCAACTTCTTGTAAGTAGACCTCAATCCATTTCATTGTTCTCCTCCTCCAGTAGTTGGAACAATTCGTTCGTCGCTTTTTTCCATTCTTCCTTCAAGGTTTGAAAAATATCTTCCCCGTAATCACTCAGTACATAATACTTCCGTGGACGGGATTCTGACGTATCCCAGCTGCTCGTAACGAGGTCTTTTTTTTCCAACCGGCGCAGTAGAGGATAAAGCGTGCTTTGTTCGATGGTGATGCCCGAGCCTTCTAATCGTTTTACGAGAGAGTATCCATATTGCGGCGTACGCAGCTGGCTCAAAACCGCTAACGTCAGATTTCCCCTCCGTTGTTCGGTCAGCAGTGAGTTCAATAGTTGACTCAAAATCTTCACTCCTCTGTATACTGTACGACAAACACTATCTACTCATAGTATATGTCATACAGTATTGGATGTGCAACTGTATTTTCATAACGAAGAATCCCATAAAAAAACACCTTTCAGAAAAAGGTGCTTACGAATTCAAGATATTTCGAGCAGGACCTTGCTGATCCCTGTTTTGCTTGAAGGCGATGAACTCGTACTTAGAAAAAGAGCGCTTCAGTCACGAAGCGCTCTTTGAGTGGTGGTCTGTGATAATTTCTTCCGCACATTTTCATTCAAGGCGTCCATCTCTTCAATAAACTGCTCACTTGAAGCGATAATCCGCTCCGACGACTGCTCGGTCGTCTTCAGTGCTTCAAATACGTTATCGAAGGATTCTTGAAGAGCTTCCATACTGATGGCTGGATTCTCCATCATCTGTGTCGTCTCTTCCGCATTTTCTTTCAGGTTCCTGGAGTTTGAGAGCAGCATTTCTTCGGTCGCTTTATTCACGCCGTTCACTGTATCGATCACTTTCCGCTGATTGCTCAAGGCGAGCTGGATGGAGGCGGAGACGGTAATGATATTTTTCGTCAGCGTTACCGCATTGCGGATGGATTCCTTCAGCTTTTCATTGTTTTTCTTAATGATATCAACAGAGGAAACACTTTGATGCAGCACACTCTTCATCTGCGTCATGTTTCTCGTACGCGTAATGATTTTCTCTTTGCCTTCGGTGATCAGCGCAAGGTCGTACTCACCCGTCGCTTCTTTTTCCTTCAACAGCTCGAACAATTTTTTTCCTAGATAGATCTGCTTGTCCAGGTCATAAATACGCTTCTGGGCGTTTTCTTTGATGAGCTGCAATTCGACACTGTCTTCTTCAAGACGGTCTTTCCCTGCAAGCAGGCTGCGGACGACGGTATCAATTTTCGAATCGACGGTTTCGTACTTTTTCATGTAGCGGTCGATCGGTTTCTTTTTACTTAGTTTATAAAAAAACCGCTGGACGCCGTTTCCTTCCGTACGCTTCGGATCAAGGTCCGATACGATCGTTTCCAGTTCCTGCAGTGTCTGGGGAATGTCGTTATTGCCCTTGGTCATAAGGTCGTTGACCGGGCGCTTCAACGTTTCCATCGTCTCGCCGGCGACGCGCTGTTCTTTTTCTCCGAGGTCTCCGAGTTCTCTCATCACATCGGACAGGGAGTCGTCCCTGGATGCATCGAATCTTCCGGCATAGGTTTCTGCTTCCTCATTCAATCGATCGAGATCTTCTTTTTTTATCAGCGTCATGGCTTCCCGCAGGTCCTGATGGTTCAGTTCCGCTTCTTTGTCCCTATAGGTGGAATGGTTGCTCATAGTCCTACCTCCTGTATGCGATTCTGTCTTCTCAAGAAAAACAATACAGCCGGCTGCTCAAAACGATCACTTCCTGGAGAGGAAGTTTTCATCCTCTTTGTTGTACTTGGAAGCGATAATTCCTTTGCTTCTGGCGAAGTTCTGCGCGTAACTTTCTTCTTCTTTCCGTTCCAGCGTTTCGATGAACCGACTCAAATCATACATCGTCTCCACTAGTTCATGCTTCCGGTTTTCCTTATTCTCATCAGACAATCGATGGAACGATGCGATAAAGTCAGGAACGTCTTTATCCATCATCGTCTCGAGAGCGTATTGGTCTTCGACGTCTAGTTCGTCCAGGCGTTTGAATTGGTTTGCTGTCCGCTCCTTTAAAGAAGCCCATTCCTTCTGAAGATCGTGATGCTTTTCGAGAAATGGAAATTCCCACTCCTCAAATATGGGGTTTTCAAAATCTTCAAAGGTTGTAGTTTCTATGGATACGTCCATATCGTTGACGTACGTATTCAAATAGGTAAACAAAATCCCTGAAAAATCTCGTAATGTGTCTCCGAGCACTTTTTTCCTGCTGAACTCTTCCTTTAGAAACGTGGGGGAAAAGTGTCTGCGTTCTTCGTCCATTTCAAACCGGCCGATCAACATTTTTGGCGGCTTGCCGTAATACTCGATCGTCCCTTTGAATGTATTGGAGGTTGGAAGGACGGCGGTGAAAAATATGCCGTTCCAAAACCCATCCAGAATGTATCTTTTGTTCATTTCCGCCAGCTCTTTGATCTCCAGATCGAAATAAACCGGCCGTTTCTCTTTGATGACCTGCTTCATATCTCTCATCGTTTGAAAATCGATATAGCGCTGATATTCGGATGTATGCGGCATGAATGCTCTTTCCAAATACTCCAGCGTAGAAGAGTAGAGGTTGTCCATGCATTGTCAGCCCCTTTTTTCATCTTTCCTAATTTCCGTGGCTTTAAGTTTATATATTACTTCAAGAATACCATATATTCCGGGGGATCTATGAATCTCTTACTATGAATATACGTAAGAACATGGGCGAATGTTTCATGAATTTATATCAACTTCCTATGTGGCCGCCTTGAAATGTAAAAACGGTACCCGAATCCGCTGGGGAAGGTACCGTTTTTTTAAATGTTATTTTAGATGTTTACGATGGATGTAATCAGAGACGACAAAAGCAAGGTCGTCATTTCCATAAAGGGAAAGGACCTCCACAATCGTTTCCGAATCAATGAGATCGGATTCCTTCTTTGGAACAGTCAGATCCAACGCTTCAATCAACTCTTTATTCTTCTCCTGGTAGGGATAGGCTTCTGTATAAATGGCGATGGGATCGAGATCATGGTTGATGCACCACTGGGCAAAAACCAGGATCATCATTTTTTCGCCTTTTTGATAGTTACGAATCACTTCTTCTTCGCGGTTATGTTCCACGGAGCATTCCTCCTTTGTGGGTGGGGAAGGGGGCTGTGTTTTGTATGCGTTTATTTTCTTCACCATACCATGAACAGAGGTGATGTGCCTATGTTCACATATTCGATTTTCAATAAAAGAAAAGGAAATCCTTCCATTTTGTTGAAATCGTTAACAAGGTCGTCAGGGTATTTGGCCATAAGAGCAGAAGGAAGGGTGAGGGTATGCTGAATTTCATTGACGAGATGAAGTCACACCGTACGGATGCTGGAGTGTTTAACCCATGGAAGGATTACTCGGAACACCTCGATATCGACCCTGATGCGCCATTAATCAGAACAGAACATCTCACCAGGTATTTAGAACAGAGAAAAACAACAGCAGAGTATATCTTTGTAGCAGAAGCATTAGGGTATCAGGGTGGACGTTTTTCAGGGATTCCAATGACATCGGAAAGAATCATTACTGGTACTCATCCTGACATAGGGCATCAAGGTGTTTTCAGAGGAAAAGCGGGGCAGCGGACCAGCCATCCAGAATCAGATTATCCAGGCTTCAGAAATTCTTGGAGAAAGGCAGGTTTCAGTGAGCCCACAGCTTCTATTGTATGGAAAACACTCCTTGAAAATAACATAGATTCTTACAAGGTGATTTTTTGGAATGTCTTTCCCTTCCATCCTTATCAAGAACAAAAAGGGCTGCTTTCCAACCGGCCTCCAAGTGCGGATGAAATACGAACAGGCGTAGAGTATTTGAAATGCTTGTTAGACTACTGTCCACCCAATAGTAAGGTAGTTTGTATTGGAAAATATGCGAAAGAAAAACTGAATCAGTATGGAATGAAAAACGTTCCTATCCGGCACCCCTCCTATGGAGGTGTGCCGGAGTTTAAAGAAGGGTGTAGGAAGTTATTTTCAAATAAACTTGTTTGAAGCTGGTAAACGAAAAGGGTTGGTGTACAGGGGGCACCCAAGTACAACAACCCTTTTCATTTCTATAAAGAGATCCACTGCGTCTCCATCCGCTGTAAGTTCGCAGCCCAGTCCTCAGGCGCGGGCACATCACTCACCACAGCATAGACATCCTCTAAAGTAGACATCTTCACATACGTCCGTGTTCCAATCTTGGAAGAGTCTGCCATAATGTAGGATTTCCCGGACTGCTCAATCAGCTTTCTCGTAAAGAGCGCTTTGTTCGGGTCGAAGCTGGTGATGCCGTGATTGATGTCGACACCGTCTGTAGCGATGAACGCTTTATTGACGTAGAAATCCTCCATCATCTTCTCAGCGATCGGTCCGGATGTGCGCAGGTGATCGACGCTCACTTCGCCGCCGATGAAAATGACGCGGGCTTCGAGTTCGCGGCGTTTCGTGTATTCCATCAGCCGGTTCAAGGCAGGGATGGAGCTGGTCATGATTGTTAAGTTTTTCTTTCCTTTTAGATAAGGGATCATCTGCAGCGGGGTGCTTCCTTCGTCGATGACGATGGTGTCGTGGTCATCCACCTGGTCAGCGGCTGCTTGTCCAATGCTTTTCTTTTCATCGATGTGCAAGGATTCCCGTTCATAGTGGGGCAGTTCGTTGTGCGTTTCGTTCCGCACGGCACCGCCGTACACTTTTTTCAGCTTCTGCTGATGTTCTAAATCATCCAGGTGGCGCCGGATAGTCTCTGTTGATACATCCAGCTGCTCAGCAAGTTCACTGACACGGACTTTGCCCTGGTTTTCAAGCATGTGCAGGATTTTCTGTTTCCGTTCTTCTGCGACGAGTGACAATGCCGTTCCTCCTAACGTAACAAAGGCCTTTTCTGCTTTCCATTATACATGAAAAGGCTGTTCTTTCTGTGCTTTCTTAGATAGCTGCAGGCTCGATCCAGTAGGAACTTTCCCTGACGGCTTCAAGAAGTGCTGTAATATCTGATGGATGAATGTCTCCGATATTCCCGATACGGAACGTCTTCAAATCAGTGACTTTCCCCGGATAGATGACAAAGCCGCGCGCCTTCAATTCCTCATAGAAACGTTCAAATTGGAACGCGTCATGTTCCGGATAATAAAACGGAGTGATAATCGGCGACTGCCACGCATCCGGGAGAAGGGGGGAGAAGCCGAGCGTGCGCATACCTTCGACTAACAGGCGCTGATTTTCAACGTAACGTTCCTGCCTTTTCAGAACGCCGCCTTCCTGTTTCAATTCCTCCAAGGCCTGCTTGAACGCGCGTACCGTATGGGTCGGAGATGTAAAGCGCCATTTGCCATTTTGGTCCTCCATCGTTTTCCATTGATCGTATAAATCAAGCGACAAGGAGCGGGCACGTCCTTCGCATGACTGAAGCGTCGTTAGTTTGGCAATTACAAAGCCGAAGCCGGGGACACCCTGGATGCATTTGTTGGCACTGCTGATGACATAATCAGCGTCCATATCCGTGATGGACATGTCAATCCCGCCAAAGCTGCTCATAGCATCGACGATGAACGTCTTATTGTGGCGTTTTACAATCGCTGCGATATCGTGGATCGGGTTCAACAGCCCCGTCGTCGTTTCGCAGTGGACGACGGCCACATGAGTGATGGCTGCATCTTCGGCCAGCACGGTATCCGCTTTTTCGACATCAGGCTTGTCGGTTTCTGCATATTCGATGGTGCGGACGTTCAGCTTGAGACGTTCGGCAATCTCAGCGATTCGTTTTCCGTAAGCACCGTTGACGAGGACGAGCAGTTTTCCATCGTCAGGGACTGCGGTGGAGATGACAGACTCCACGCTGAACGTGCCGCTTCCCTGCATGAGAACACTCGAATAATCTTCTGCCGATACTCCGGCAAACGTTAAAAGGTCGGAGCGGATCGACTGGACGAGGGACTTGTAATCATCATCCCATGTGCACCAGTCTTTCAGCATGGATTCTCTCACCGAAGCGGTCGTGGTTAACGGACCGGGAGTGAGCAGTAGATAGTGATCAGGATTGTGCATAGGTATTCTCCTCTCGTTGCTGTACGGTTACGAGCGCTGCTTCCAATACGTTCAGCGCTTCGTCTAAATCTTCGTCAGATATGTTCAATGGCGGACAGAGCTGCAGGACGTTCCGTTTGGAAATCTTGAAGCTGAGTCCGTGATCTAAGCAGTGGTACAGGACGGCTTCGGCAGCGCCGGCGGCTTTTTCTTTTGTCGTCCGGTCAGTGACGAGTTCAATGGCAAAAAGGAAACCGATGTGGCGGACATCTCCGATCAAGGAGAAACGCTGCTTCCAAGCTTCCAGCCGGGCCTTCATTTTGGTTTCCATCACCGGCAGTCGCTCCAAAAGTCGTTCCTCATGGATGACATCAATCATCGTCATGGCTGCGGTGGCACCGAGCGGGCTTTTTTCATGGGTGTAATGACCGAGAGATGTGCTTTTCGCAGCATCCAGGGATTCATCGACGAGCAGGGCGGCCATCGGATAAACGGCTCCGCCCAGTCCTTTTCCGAGAACGACCATGTCCGGGACGATATCGTAGTGTTCGAAGGCGAACCAGCGGCCCGTCCGTCCCATACCGATGGTGGTCTCATCAAAAATAAGTTTCACATCATATTCGGTACACAGCGTTCTGATTTTTTTCATGAACGCTTGTGAAGGGAGCTGTACGTCTGTATTGCGGACGGTTTCCATCACGAACGCGCCGATGTCTGCGTCCTGTTCAAATAAGTATTCGATGTAAGAGGCGAGCTGTCGATCATCAAGGCCCGCCCCCTCCCAGTTCGGCCGGTAGTTCTGAATAGGGGGAACGTGGATCGCACCGGGAAGGAGCGGACCTATTTGGCGACGGAAATGGGCTTCACCTCCGACAGATAAGGCATCCATCGAAGCTCCGTGGAACGACTCCCACATCGAAACGGTTTTATGTTTCCCGGTCGTGATCCGTGCAAGCTTCAGCGCCATTCCGATGGCGGAGGTGGCTCCTGGAGCAAACAGCGATTTGTTCAGCGGATCTGGTGCCAGTTCAGCCAGCCGCCTGGCAAGATCGATGGCGGGCTTGTTCGTATATCTTCTTGGTGAAAAGCTGAGGGTATCGAGCTGCTGTTTCATCGCTTCAATCACTCTCGGGTGCTGATAGCCGACGTGATGTACGGCATTGCCGTGAAAGTCCAGGTACCGTTTTCCTTCTACATTGTAAAAGGCGGCCCCATCTGCTCGTTCAATGATATCCAGACAAGGTGTCGATAAGGATTGATGCAGAAAGAAGCAGGCGTCTTCATGTAACATCTGTGTCGTTTCGTCGGATAGCTGTTCGTTCCAGGCTTGGCGGAGAGGGGACTGATTGATATCCCCTTCGCCGCGGAAGACTTTAGACATGCGCCTCGACATCCTCATTCATCTGTTTTTCGATAGCTTCCACCAGGGCAGGCAGCTCACTCATGTCTGTCATCACATAATCAGCGCCGGCTTCAAGCAGCGTTTTTTCAGCGGCTTCGACTTTCGTCTCCAGCAGTGCGCTATCCATTTCTTCGACCTCCTGTTGGGAGAGACCGAGGGTGCTGCTGCCTTTGACGACACCGATCGTCCACATGCCTGCGTTCTGCCCTTCCTGCATATCTGTTTCGGTATCCCCGACTTTAATCATCCGGCTGGTCGGGAAGACGTTCAGCTGCTTGGCATTTTCATAGACCATCCATGGATAAGGGCGGCCGGCTGGAACCTCGGTGGAGGAGACAATCGTGTCCGGAGCATATCCCTGCTTCTTCGCTTCGCCTGCGACGATGTCGATCATTTCTTCCGTGTACCCAGTCGTGGATCCGATCTTGATGCCGCGCGCTCGCAGCTGTTCCATGACATCCGTCACATGTGGAAGAGGAGTGGCAAATAGGTGAAGACTGCGGAACAACAAGTCTTCGAAGTCCTTGTACATCGCTTCAACGTCCGCTTCTGTCGGCTCACTACCATGGGTATGCAGCCATGCGGTGCGCACGCGGTCCATTTCGGTAATGGCACGGATGTGATCGATTTTCAGCAGGCCCATCGGCTTTCGTGCTTCCTCAAACGAAATCTGGACGTCGCGCTTATGGAAAATCTCAATGAATACCTGAACAGGGGCAAAGCACCCGTAGTCGACCGTTGTTCCGGCCCAGTCAAAAATGATCGCTTCAATGTTTTTCATATTAGATTCCTACTTTCCTTTTTTTAATGGATGTTACGAGTGCTTCATAGATAACACGCACAAGGATGTTGGTGACGATGATCAACAGCGACATGGCTGCTGCGGGTGCGATGTCTCCGGCATCATTCATATTAACGATGGCGATAGAGGCGAGCTTCCATTCGGACGAATAAAGGAACACGACCGCACTGATCGTCGTCATCGAGTTGACGAACAAGTACATCATCATTTCCAGAATGGCCGGCCACGATAAGGGGACGGTGACTCTGGTGAATGTTTTGTAAAACGGGACCTTCATCGTTTCTGAAATGGCTTCGTATTCAGCATCTTGTTTTTTCAGCGATGTCGTCGCTGTAATGAATGAGACCGAATAAAAGTGGATGATGTTCGCAAGCACGAGAATGATCATCGTTCCGTACAGCCACTGCAGTGGGTTGGCGACTTCCATCGACGTAAACGGAAGGCTGATGGCGGACTGGTTAAAGAAGAAAATGAACGCAAGTCCGATGACCAGCCCTGGCAGGGCAATCGGCAGAATCGACAGGAAGTACGAGACGTTTCGGACCCAATTCAAGTGACGAGACTTTTCAATCAGGTAGGCACCGATAAAGATGACCGCTGTTCCGATGACTGCTGTCACCGCTGAGACGATCAAGCTGTTGTAAAAGGGCTGCAGGCCATCTCCCGCGACCGATCCAAATCCGAAGTGACGGAAGGTGAGCGAGAAATCATACGGCCATACCTTCACAAAAGCGGCGGCTGTGATCGCAAGGAACAAAATAAGAATGCCGATTGTGATGATTGTGCAGTACGTCGTAAACAAACGGTCCCGGAGAGCGTTGACCGGCGTTTGGTAAGGCGTCGCTTTGGAGCTGATCCCCGACTGCCTGCGCTGAATCCGCTGATCGACGATAAACGCGATGACTGCCGGAATGGTTAAGATAATGCCGACCGTTGCGCCCATCGAAAAGTTCTGCTGACCGATGACCTGCTTGTAGACATCGGTGGCGAGGACATTGTACTGACCACCGATCACTTTCGGTGCCCCGAAATCCGTGAAGCTGAGAGTGAAGCTGACGAAAAAGGCGCTCACAAGGCCGTATTTGATGCTTGGGAGAGTGACCGTGAACAACTTTTTCCATGTACCCGCGCCCATCGTATCGGCGGCTTCATATAACCGTTGATCGGCTGTTGATAAGGAAACCTTCAGGATCAGGAACGCCTGTGGGAACGTGAAAATCACCTCGGAAAGCACGATGCCTTTGAATCCATAAATATCGAAATCGGACGCCTGCCATCCGAACCACTGCTCAAACAGTCCGAAAAATCCGGTCGTAAACACCCCGTTGTTTCCGAGGAGATAAACGAGAGCGATTCCGTACATCATCGTGGGGGCGAATAAGGGCAGCAGTGCGATGTACGTAAAGAACGTTTTCCCCTTCATCTCTGTGCGCTCGACCGCATAGGCGAAGAGAAAGGCGGCACTGACAGAGAGGATCATCGTTACCGATGCCACAGACAGTGTATGGATAGCGGATTGAAATAAGCTGGGAGACGAGAAGTAGGTGATGAAATTCTCGAATCCGATATACTCGCCCTGTGTGTTCTGCATGGCACGCTTCAGCAATTCGATCACAGGGAGAATGATGGCCGTTCCCAATCCAATGAGCATCAGAAGCAGGAGAATCCGCTGGATGTGCGCGTCTTTATTTAATGATTGTCTCACCACGGGCTGGCGGGTGAAGATCGATTGTAGAGCTGAAATCATGATGAACCTCCTAAGTGAGCACCGGCTGCTTGGTTGTTATCGGCTCCGGACGACCGTGGAAAAAGATGACCTTGTCTTCCTGCAGTTCGGCATAGACGACTTCACCGACAGTGATTGGTTGTTTTTTGAATGTATCCGTGTCGATATCCGAATAGAGGACATGATCTCTTGTCGTCTGCTTCAGCACGACGCGGTAAGAGCTGCCTCTATACTCCAAGCTTTCCACACGGGTCGGAAGCGTCGAGTCGGCAGGGAGAGGATGAACGGTCACATGCTCCGGCCGGACGGCGATATCTTCTTTCGCCCCGTTTGGAATCAGTTGATCTCCGACGAAATTGATCGTTCCGATGAAATCAGCCACGAATGGAGAGGACGGGCGGTCATAAATGTCCTGAGGTGTCCCGGCCTGCTCGACTTTGGCGTTGTTCATGACAATCATCCGATCGGCCATCGACAGGGCTTCTTCCTGATCGTGTGTGACCATAACGGTCGTGATGCCCACTTGCTTCTGCAGGCGCTTGATTTCATTTCTTAACTGGATCCGGACCTGGGCATCCAGGGCAGACAGCGGCTCATCCAGCAGGAGGAATTCGGGATTCATTGCCAGTGCACGGGCTAAGGCGACACGCTGCTGCTGCCCTCCTGACAACTGGGCCGGGTAGCGGTCCGCCATGTTTTCCAAGTTGACGAGCGTAAGGTTGTTCAAAGCCTTCTCTTTTCGTTCCCTTTTGGAAAACTGCTTCGGGTTTAATCCATAGGCGACGTTCTGTGCCGCTGTTAAGTTCGGGAACAGGGCATACGACTGAAAAACGATGCCGAAATTCCGCTCGGCCGGAGGGAGGTGGGTCATATCTCTTCCGTTCATTAAGACGCTTCCTTTGTTCGGCCTTTCAAGTCCGGCCAGAATCCGCAGCAGGGTCGTCTTGCCGCACCCACTCGGTCCAAGCAGGCAGATGAATTCCCCTTTTTCAATCGAGAACGATATATCTTTCAAAGCGGTAAAGTCTTGGAATGTCTTGGTGATCTGTTCGACAGCGAGATGCTTCATCATTGGACTCGCTCCTTTTTGGTGTAATGAAAAACATAAGGCGGAGAGACCCGCCCCTTTTGGTACAAAAAGTTTGCCGGCTCGCTTGTACCTTACTCTTCAGGGGCGCTCTTTCCGTCATATTTTTTTGTCCATTGATCAAGGATGGTGCCGTGGTTTTCCGCTGCCCAGTTGAAGTCGTTCTCAATCAGCTGTTCTTCAGGGTTTTCCGGGAACCCTTCCGGCACCGGCTTGTCAGTCGGTACAGACGTAATCGCAAAGTTCTCGCTGTATTCTTTCATCGCTTCATCCGAAATCGCCCAGTCGAGGAAGGTCTTCGCTGCCGGTTTGATTTCTTCTTTCTTCACCAATGCGTTCGCTTCTAAATCCCAACCAGAACCTTCTTCCGGGAAGATCGTCTTGATCGGCTCTCCTTTTTCCGCCTGGGTGATGCCGCGGTAACCGAAGGAAATCCCAATCGGATATTCGCCCTGACCGGCCAGTTTCGCTGGTTTTGAACCAGAGTGCGTGTACATGCCGATATTTTCGTGAAGCTTGTCCATGTAATCCCACGCTTCTTCTTCACCCATCTGCTGCATGAAGGCGGATACCGTCAAAAAGCCTGTGCCCGAAGAAGCAGGATTCGGCATTACAATCAAGTCTTTGTATTGAGGGTCCAGCAGGTCTTCATAGCTTTGAGGAATATCCAGGCCCATGTCTTCCATTTCTACGGTATTGACAGCGAATCCAGTCATCCATGCGTTGATTCCGACCCAGTGCGGCTCTTCTTTGGAGTCTTTGTAAGGGGCGGCTACCCGGTCGATACCTTCAGGAGCGTATCCTTCCAGCATACCTTGTTGATCGGCGACGAGAAGGCTCGTAGCGGCTGTTCCCCAAACAACATCAGCGACGGGAGCATCTTTCTCAGCCAGAAGCTTGGACGTGATGACACCCGTGGAGTCCCGTACAATATTGACGTCAATGTCCGGGTACTGATCATGGAAAGAGGTTAAGTATGTTTCAATCATGTCGTCTTCAAGGGCGGTATACACCGTAATTTCTTCTTTCTGCTCGGCATTTCCATCTGAACAGGCTGCCACAAAAATCAACAGTAGTGTGGCGGAAATCAACATCCATTTTTTCATCATTGTTTAATTCCTCCTTTAGTTACCAAAATCTATGAGATTGACCGACATCTTCCTATCCCTGTCATGTTCCCGATTAACCCCTCCTATGTCTTCGGCATCTTCACTATAAAACTTGTTTGTAAATCCAATATTAATCATGTGTTAAAAACTGTGCTTTTTTGTGTTTTTGTGTTGTTTGTTGTTGTTTTTCGATCTGAAAGTCTCAAAGGTGGAAGCATGACGTCTGAGGAGGACTATGATTGACGTTTTTCGTTACTTATGCGTACAATATGTTACATAGTTGTAACGTTATGAGGTGAGAGAGTTGAATAAAACACAAACCACTATTGTAAATGTAGCCATCGATGTCCTTTCCAGGGATGAAGGTGCCTCGATGGAGGTGATAGCTGAGCAGGCCGGCGTGAGCCGTATGACGATTCACCGTTATTTCAAAAGCAGGGAGCGGTTATTTTCTTCCATCCATGAAGTATTGATTCAGCGCACGCTCTCCATTTTTCAAGAAGGATTGGAAAAATATGAGCATCCGCGTAAACAGATGGAATATATTCTGAAAACCAATGCAGGAGAGCAGGGGTTCCATCTCTTATTCCGCGAGCAGAGTCATCATGAAGAACACGATCCGGAAACGTGCCAGTTTTCGAAAGTGAATAAGGTGCTGCATCAGTTGATTGAAAGGTTGAGAGAGGAAGGGGTCATCGAAGATTCTATTCCCAATGCCTGGGTGTTCCACGTGTATGATGGAGTGCTGTTAACGGCCTGGGAAACGATGCATAACGGATCTGTCGCTCCGAAAGACATTCCGGAACTTACGTGGAAGACATTCGAGAGAGGGGTGTTGTCGTGAGCTTTGAACAGGAATATCAACACAACAAAGTTCGTTGGATTGAACCGGACGAGCAGGTTGTAAAATGGCTTGCCGCTGTTCCGGCGGGGCGTGCCCTCGATCTTGGAGCAGGAGAAGGCGGGAACAGCTTCTGGCTGGCTCAGCAGGGGTGGGACGTGACGAGTGTCGATGCAGCGCCTTCTGCCGTGGAATTCATAACCGATTATGCAAAAGCGAAAGAATATGCAATCCAGTCGGAAGTGGCAGATGCACGGACGTATACGGGCAATGCTCCTTTTGATTTAATCCTTCTTTCTTTCGTGCATTTTTCCAAAAAGGACCGGGAGAATTTGTTTGCCCGTTTGGAAAAGCAGCTCGCGGAGGATGGTGTGATGGTGTACCTTGGTCTGGTGAAAACAGAGGACGAGCTGCCGCCAGGAGGGAGATTGCAGGAATTTCCTCCTTCTGATGAGATTGCAGAAGAATGGAAAGTCCACACGTCCCTGGACATCGTAGAGCAGGTGGACGACATACGGGAGGTCCCGATTGGTGTGGCTCAAGGAATGTATCAAGCCCGGACAGTTGGTTTAATAGGAAGAAAGGGGAGAGATGATGAGCGAATACTTTGAGGTGATTATCGTAGGAGGAGGTCCAGCTGGATTGAGCACGGCTCTTATAATGGGACGGTCTAAACGGAAGGTGCTCGTGCTGGATGCGAACGATGCAAGAAACCGTGTGACGCATGCCTCACACGGATATCTGTCACGAGACGGTGTGAAGCCTGAAGAATTCAAGGCAGTCGGGCTGAGTGAAATTACAGCGTACCCGACAGTCAGCTATATGGAGACCAAAGTAACATCCCTTCACAAGGAAGGCAGTAGATTTCATGTGCAGACGGAAACAGGAGATTCCTTCGTCAGTGGGAGAGTGGTCGTGGCAGCGGGTATGAAGGAGGAGCTGCCGGAGATCAAAGGCTTACAGGACGTGTATGGCTCTTCTGTTTTTCCGTGCCCGTATTGTGATGGCTGGGAGTGGAGAGATGAGCCTTTGGCGATCTTCGGCAGTGAACCTTGGCTCATCCAGTACGTCAAGTTGATCTATAACTGGAGCCGTGATCTCATTGTTTTTACAAATGGTGCCGTGGATCTGCCAGCAGCTGATCGGACGGATTTACGAGAGCATGGGGTAGCCGTTGTGGAAGAGCCCATTGCTGAACTCATTTCAGAAGGAGGACAGCTCCAACAGGTGGTGACGCATTCTGGTGCCGCTTACAACCGTTCAGGCGGGTTTATTATGGATACAGGAGAATCGCAGGCGTTTCCTCTACCGGAAGATTTCAAAATCCCATACACAACGATGGGAGGGGTGGAAACAAAAGAAGGAGGGGAGACGTCTGTGAAGGGCTTGTATGTCATCGGTGATGCTAAAAATGCTTTTTCAGGTCTCCTTAAAGCAGCGAGCGAAGGATATGAATTGGCAGCAGTAATGAATCATGAAATGGCTTTGGAGGATTGGCAGCTCACAAATCACATTACTAAACCAGGAGGACAAGGATGACCAAACCCACCTACGACCATTATTATGAAGAACCGCAATATTTCGGTGACCCTTATCCGGGACTCATCAAGTTCTTTAAGTCCTATGAACCGAAAGGACACGTGCTGGATTTAGGATGCGGGCAGGGGAGGGACGCCCTTTGTTTAGGAAGGTTAGGCTATACAGTGACAGGGGTGGACATATCAACGGTCGGCCTTGAGCAGATGAACCATTCCGCCCGTGATGAGCAGCTGGCCGTCGAAGGGGTGGCAGGAAATCTGTATGCGTACCCGGTATCCCGGGACCACGACATTGTCCTGCTTGATTCCATCCTGCATTTTTATAAAAGGGACCGGGAAAAAGAAACAAAGCTGATTCAACGTGTCGCATCCGAGCTGCGGGGCGGCGGCATCCTTGCCACTTTCATGATTCAGGGAGAGGAGAGGGAGGGTCATCTGAAGCGCGTGCTGAATGAGATGGATTTCGACTGGGAAATCCTTTGTGATGATTATACAGAGTACCCTGCCTTTCATGCCTCTTATCATATGTACATCGTGAAGAAAAAAGGGGAATGACCTCAAAAAACAATCCCTGACATTTGTGTCAGGGGTTGTTTTCTTACCAGCCTCACTTATGAATTTGGTGTGAAGGGACGTGCTGCAGCCTTTTCTCAATGGCCTGGATAATGATCCGATTGGTCTTCACCCGGGCAAAATGCTTATTTTCGCCTTCGACAATGTGCCACTTACATTCAGGAGGAGAAGTATAGTGGAACATATCTTCCACCGCTTCTTCATACATGTTCCATTTGGACCGGTTTCGCCAGTCTTCGTCTGTGATTTTCCATTTTTTCAATGGGTCGGATTGTCGTTCTTGAAATCGTCTGAGCTGTTCTTCTTTTGATATGTGCATCCATATCTTAATCAACACATAGCGGTCTTGGGAAAGAAGCTGTTCAAATTGAGTAATCTCACCGTAGGCCCGGTTCCATTCCTGTCCCGATGCGAAATTTTCGACCCTCTCCACAAGCACCCGTCCATACCACGACCGGTCAAAGATGGCTATTTTCCCATAGGGAGGGAGCTTATTCCAGAACCTTTTAAGGTAATGGTGACGTTTTTCATTAGTAGAAGGTGCGCCGATGGCATGGACCTCGAAGCCTCGGGGATCGAGTCCACTCGTAATCCGCTTGATGACCCCTCCTTTACCGGAAGCGTCCCAGCCTTCAAAAACGATGATCACCCCTAACTGCTGATCGTAGATGGGGCGCTGAAGCTGAAGTAACTGAAGTTGTGTCTCCTTCAGTTCTTTTTTGTACTGCTGTTTGTCTATGCTCAAGGATAAGTCTACAGATTCCAGCATGATTTCCTCTCCTTTGGAGTAATAGATGGATTATTCTTCCTTACCTATTCATCAAAAATCCGTCTGAACCCTTTTGTGAACGTTTACAAAATAGACACAACTTCCACCGTTCCCACCCACATAGGGTGTTATAATAAAGGTGTAAAGAAGATGAGTAACAAACATAAACGACTTAGGTGGCTCAACCATTGCGGGTTCGTTTCCGAGCGAACGACAATCACAGCCATGGAGAGAATGTTCTTCCGTTTAAAAAGGGAGGACACCGGGTCTGTGATCCAGCCGGCCGCAGAAGGATGACAGGGAAGGTTTCTTTACAAAGCTGGATGGTCCAGCGGAACAAGGAAACATTGGCCGCTTCCATAGCTGCTGCTTTCTCCTTTCTGGGCTGGAATAAAAACGGGACTTAAAGGGATAAGGAAACGAATGCCTGGTAGAATTGTCCTTCGGGAAAGTCTTAAAAAATCAATCGATATGTATAGAATCAAGGATGATTCTTACATGGTTGGGTCACCTAAGTTGTTTAGATTTGCCCCGGTACAACATGTGCCGGGGCTTCTTTTGGTCCTAGACTCTAATGGTAGAGGAACAGGGAAGGGCACGATGATTTTTCACTGTATCTTTTTCTATTATTCATGAAGAGTTAAATTTGTTCTCCGCACACCTCATTGCTTTCCTCGAAGAAACCAGTGCCGTCCAGGAAGTGGTAGTCATCACGAAATTCATACGTGGCTTCTTCATAGGATTGAACTTTGTCTTCCCAGAAATAGAAGGCGTCTCTCTCATTCATTTCCATGTCAGCAACATCAGCGATGTGATTCGCGAAATCCTCAGCCTCTTTCGTTACCGAATAATCGATTTCCCCGTTTTCGTTTTCCATCTGCGTATTAAAGTGATTGCAGTATTTTTTAGCCTGACGAGCGGTCTGTTCCAGGGTCGGAACATCCCCGTTGTCACCAAGCATCATTTCCAAAGCTTTCTCGTTCTTTTGAGCCTCCATCGTAATCTGATGGAACTGTTCAATCAATTCCTTATTTTGGTCAGAAGTCATGGTGCCGGCATCTCTCACATCATCCAAGGTCTGGTCCACGTGAGAAACAGCTGTATCCAAAGGTTGTAAATGTTCAGCAGCGGTTTCCTGGATGTAGTTTTCATATCGTTCCGCTTTTGAAGAAGTCTGCAGGAAAAAATAGAGCAGCGCACCGATGACCACCATTTGGAGGATCACGCATATCCCGACGATCATGCTGTATCTTACGACTTTCTTTCTGAATGGATCCATATCTCTCTCCTTTTAACATAGGTGGCAGAACGACTATTCTACTAGTCTGGTTTTTGCCCTGCCCGTCTGGTAAGTATAACCAATCTTACTGCGGACTGCATCTTTGTCTTAGGATGAATATAAAAAACCCTGGAAGCAGCAGTGCCGCTTCCAGGGTTTTTAGGGTCGGGGTCGTTGATGATTAATAGTTACGCCTGGTTATAAGCCAGGTTTTTGTTCTTTTTCAGGTCAAAACGATCGGCGTTCATGATTTTCACCCATGCGGATACAAAATCATGCACGAATTTCTCTTTGTTGTCCTCTGTTGCATACACCTCTGCAATGGAACGAAGCACAGAGTTTGAACCGAAGACAAGGTCTACGCGGGAAGCAGTGCGGACAAGCTCGCCACTCTGGCGGTCACGGCCTTCGTAGCGGTTGTAATCGACCGGCTTCCACTCGATGCCCATATCAAGCAGGTTGACGAAGAAGTCGTTGGTCAACGAGCCGACACGGTTCGTGAATACACCAAGATCCGTATCCTCATAGTTCGCTCCAAGAACACGCATACCGCCGATAAGAACGGTCATTTCAGGAGCCGTCAATCCGAGAAGCTGTGCTTTGTCGACAAGCAGTTCTTCTGGGCTGAGTGTGTATTTTTTCTTCTCGTAGTTACGGAAACCGTCAGCCATCGGCTCTAATACATCAAAGCTTTCAGCGTCGGTTTGTTCTTCTGTGGCATCTCCGCGTCCAGGTGCGAATGGTACAGTGATATGAACACCGGCATCCTTTGCTGCCTGTTCGATAGCAGCAGATCCACCAAGGACGATCAAGTCAGCCAGGCTGACTTCATAATCGAGCTCATTCTGGATGCGCTCGTACACGTCAAGAGCTTTGGCCAGCTGCTGAGGTTCATTGACTTCCCAGTTTTTCTGTGGTTCCAGACGGATACGTGCTCCGTTAGCCCCACCTCGGTTGTCTGAGCCGCGGAATGTACTCGCAGAAGCCCAGGCCGTTTTGACAAGCTCACTGATTGTCAGTTCTGAATCAAGAATGTGGGACTTGATGTCTTCTATATCTGCATCAGATAGATCAGAGTTCCCTTCTGGTACAGGATCCTGCCAGATCAAATCTTCTTCAGGAACTTCTGGTCCCAGATATCTTGCTTTTGGTCCCATATCACGGTGAAGAAGCTTGAACCATGCGCGGGCGAATGCATCTGCGA
This sequence comes from Halobacillus sp. Cin3, assembly GCF_947311855.1. Classification (NCBI taxonomy): domain Bacteria; kingdom Bacillati; phylum Bacillota; class Bacilli; order Caryophanales; family Bacillaceae; genus Halobacillus; species Halobacillus sp. Cin3. The sequence goes on from NZ_CAMZMV010000004.1 coordinate 275,474, forward strand.
ATTCGTCCGGATTTTCATGATAACGGCGGGAAATCTTCTCATAATCCGGATCCATGCGAAGGGCCATATCCGCTGTCGTCATGAAGGTTGGTACTTTCATGGATGCATCTTCGGCATCAGGGGCCATATGTTCTTCCTTCTGGTTGACAGGAGCCCATTGGTTGGCACCGGCCGGGCTCTTGGAAAGTTCCCACTCGTAGCCGAATAGAAGATCGAAGAAGCCGTTGTCCCATGTTGTCGGGTTCGCTGTCCATGCCCCTTCCACACCACTTGTGATAGTGTCGCGGCCTTTTCCGCTGCCGTGCGTACTCTGCCAGCCGAGTCCTTGGTTTTCCATCGGTGCTGCTTCTGGATCCGGACCGACGTGGGCCTCTGCATCTCCTGCACCGTGTGCTTTACCGAAGGTGTGTCCACCGGCAATCAGCGCTACAGTTTCTTCATCGTTCATCCCCATACGTCCGAATGTATCGCGGATATCACGGGCACTTCCAAGTGGATCCGGGTTGCCGTTCGGTCCTTCAGGGTTGACGTAAATCAAGCCCATTTGAACAGCAGCCAGTGGATTTTCAAGGTCGCGGTCGCCGGAATAACGGTTGTCGGCGAGCCATTCTTTTTCTGTACCCCAGTAGACATCCTCTTCCGGGTGATAGATGTCTTCACGGCCGGCGCCGAAGCCGAACGTTTTCAGACCCATGGATTCAAGAGCAACGTTACCTGTCATAACGAGCAGGTCGGCCCAGGATAGTTTATTGCCGTACTTCTGTTTGATCGGCCAGAGGAGGCGGCGGGCTTTATCAATGTTGGCATTATCCGGCCAGCTGTTCAGTGGAGCGAAACGCTGGTTTCCTGTGGCTCCACCTCCGCGTCCGTCTCCAGTCCGGTATGTTCCGGCTGCGTGCCAGGACATACGGATGAAAAGGGGGCCGTAATGACCGTAGTCCGCCGGCCACCAGTCCTGGCTGTCCGTCATCAGGTCATGAAGGTCCTGCTTCAATTGGTCATAGTCAATCTTGCTGAACTCTTCCTCGTAATCAAAGTCATCGCCCATCGGCGTTGTTTTTCTGTCGTGCTGGTGAAGAATACTCAAGTTCAGCATATTCGGCCACCAGTCTTTATTGGTCGTCCCTACTTTTTGTGTTGTAATGGCTGTTTCTTCCTCCGTGCTGCCAGTCGTTTGACCAGTGAACGGGCACTGACCGCCCTGGCTTCCGTGAAGATCATCTTTATGCATATAACAATTCTCCCTTCAGAATTTATGTTATTTTATAACCCATCTCAGATTATAATTATAATAAAAAAGAACATAGATTGAAAGAGTTAACCCGTAAATATTTTGAAATATTTATGAACAAATGTTCGTGTGTGATTGGCATGTGTGGAGACCAGGATAGAAAAAAGCGCCGATTTCTGCGGTTTAATGGGGGTTTTAGATAGCTGTTAGTTTCATTGTAACAAACTATCAGAAAATATAGTATATTTTAAGTGGTTAAAAATATGTTAAAACATTTTCAAGTACAGCGTTTTCATTCTCATTGATATTTCTTTGCCCTTCGGCATAATGTGACAAATATCTCTGTTCATGTGTGCTACTATAGTGAAAAGCAGCTTTGAAAAGGGCCATTCAACGGGGAGGGAGCGGGATGAGAGAATCGACAGGACGCGCCTTATTTAATGAAGAAAAAGAAACCCTGCACAGGGAGATTACCGAATATTCCATGGAACCGACGGTCATCCACTGCGGTCATGAAATTCTTCACATCAATGAAGCAGCTTCCGAGTTTTTTGGAGTGGCCAAAGACCAGATTATCGGGGGAAATGTCCTGGATGTATTTACAGAAGACTTTCGGTCTTTTATCCGGGAACGGATTAAGGAAGGGGAAGAGAAGGGAAGGATCGGGGAATTGGTGGAAACAACCGTATACCGGGCTGATGGTACGGTTGTGGAGGTGGAGCTTTTCTGTCATCCGATTCAATATGAAGAAACCAAGGCGATTCAATCCATCCTTCGTGATATGACCACACAGAAAGAAGCGGAGCGTGAACTGATCAAAGTCATGACCCCTATCGTCCCGCTGAAGGAAGGAATCGCTGTTCTTCCCCTGATCGGCACGATGAATCAAACAAGGACCGAGCATATGATGCAGCAGCTTTGCGCAGAAATCCCCCGCCACCGCCTCAACTACCTGATCATCGACGTTTCCGGATTGTATGATGTTGATGAACATGTCGGAAAACTACTCTATGAGCTCACAGGCGTTCTTAAGCTTCTAGGTATTTCCCCTATTTGTACAGGAATCCGGCCGGATATGGTGAGAAATACATTGAAGTTTCTCAATCAGGACGGGAGGGGGATGATTCCGACAATGGCATCGGTCAGTACGGCCCTCAAAAAAATAGCCTTCTAAATAATCTAGGAGGGTGCGTAGCTTTGAATATCTGACAAAACACGAAGCGGGTTCCATTATAGAGAATGAAAAGGTCCGTTCCCATGATGGGGACGGACCTTTTCTGCTAGAAGAGGGTGCGTTTGTTCATCCATGCCCCCAGCTTTGTAAATGGTTTGCGCTTTTGCGTATAGGTGAGTGCCTGCGGCTGACAGAAAGCATGGTAGTCGACCTTCTCAATGAAAAGAATCAAGCGGGCTAATGCGAATACAAAGGCCAGCGTGGACCCAATCGAGAAACTCAGCCCATAGCCGTCATAGCCGAATGGGAGGAACAATACCGACAACCCGAGATTCAATAGGAAAAAGATGATGGATGTCCACATGGCTCCCCGCCGGTCTTCAAAATAGAGGAGGATCAGTGTGATCACAAGAACCATCGCATTGGCAAACGCACCGATGGTCGTAAAGCGGAAAATCGATGCAATTTCAGGTTCCAGGGATAAGAAGGAGGCGATGCTTCCGATCGTCAGGAGAATCAATAAAGAGAAAAGCCCCTGACTGCGGATCAAACGCTCCATTTCCTGCTTCAGTACGCGCTGCATCGCTGTTTTTGCAGTCTTGATCTGGGAAAGGGTGCCTCCTTCATTGATATAACCGTAAAAGACACGGTACCGCTCATAAAAACGCGTTTCAACGGAAACGACGAAAATGATCAGCGTAGGGATGATCGTTAAATACGACCAGAATATCGCCGTATCATAAATCCGATGGTACAAAAAGGAGTCAAGCAGGAAGCCGTTCCCTTCACCGAACCAGATCACCCAGTTGCAGACCCAGATGCCGATATTGTACAAGAATCCCGTCCAGAACAAGGAAGGAAAACGGTCGAAATAATCCAGGTAGCTGAACTGGTTTTCCTTTGACCTGTTTGGAAACGTCATGAGCATCGACATGAATAACCCGAACAACGTCACGAGCATGCCTGACGTAAATCCGGCTAGCAGAAAAAAGCTGTTGGAGTGTTCGAACACCGGAAACCAGGAAACGTTTTTTCCAAACAGGAAGACGAGAAGGAGAGCGGCTCCGCCTCCGGCCAGGAAGCTGTAGGCCACGGCCTGGTAGAACTTCGCTGCGCTCAGGAATAAAAACAGCACCCAGATGAGGTTGACGGTCACAAATAGAATCAGCATCAGCCATTTAAAGTAGTAAGGAAGCGGTGAAATCCAGAAGAAAATCAACCACCCGATAAAGGCTAGTCCAACCGTCACCTTCGTCATCCCGATAAACGTCGGAAAAATGGCCTCTGTCCGTTTTTCATAAAAAAGATCGGCGGTGTACCGCGTGACAACCAACTGCTGCACACCGAAAAGGACCTGGGAAAAGATGAAGCAGTACGCAACAGAAAGGTTGAACAATTCCCTCTCCTGCAGGTCGAGCAGAGAGAAGAAGGAGGTCATCCACTGGATCACAGCGATGGTGGCAATGACGACAAGCCATGGACCGGAGGTGACCAGCCCTGCGAAAGCATAGGCTTTGATCCGGGAGGAGAAGTAGTCCTCCTGAAATAATTTCTGCAGCTTAAACCCGATTCCGGCCATAAGCGATCCCCCTTTCTGCATACAACTCTTTATACTGATCGATGAATTGGTGCACTTGATAATACGTTTCTGCCCGTTTCTGTCCATTTTTTCCGAACTTTTCAGCTTCCTTGGGGTGCTCATAATACCATTGGCAGTGCTCGGCGATGGCTTTCGGGTTCACGGGAGGAACGACAAAGCCTGCCGGACCGTAAGGATCATCTTCGCGTCCGTACATCAGCTCTGAGCAGGACCCGACGTCTGTAACCACATAGGGAATCCCTGCTGCCATGCCTTCAAGCACCGCCAGCGGCTGTCCTTCTGAAATACTTGTCAAAAGGCAGACATCAAAGTGAGGAAGGTAGTCTATAATATTAACTTTACCAGCGAGGGTAACGCAGTGATCGAGACTCAGCTGTTCAATCATCTGCCGGCATTCCTCCGCATACTCTTCCTCTTCATCAAGAGGTCCCATAATCGTCAGTTCAAATGGAACACCTTGATCATCAAGAATCTTGGCCGCATTGATCATCGTTTTAATATCCTTGATTGGAACAACCCGGACGATGGCTCCGATTTTCAGAACTTCTGCTTTAGGCAGCTTTCCAATTCCTGAAAGCCGGTCATAGTGAATGCCGTTCGGAATGACAGACAGCTTGTCTTCATCAGCTCCCAGTTCATGTTGAAGCCGGCTGTTGCGGTCGAACAGCGTAATCACATCATCCGCTTCTGAATAGGCCTGCTTCGATAAATGATGGAAAAATTGGACCCAGCGTTTTTTATAGTATTCCGGAATCCATCCGGCCTGCAGAATTTCTTCCTCGCGCTCACGGGAATAGATCCCGTGTTCTGTGAGAAGGAATGGAATCCCTTGGCGCTGTTTGATGGCGGCCGCAATCAGTCCGGCATAGCCGGTAGAGGCAGAATGGATCAGGTCAAGGTCAGGAAAATCCGCCTGCAGCAGCTCCAGCACAGGCGTGAACATGCCACGCCACATCCAGAAGTAATCAATGAAGGACCCGGATTGGTTTTCAACACGGTAGCTTTCCTGAACCATATTCCAAAAAAGTTCGCTTGAAAAGAGTGCTTCGGTCGAACCGATTTTATTCTTGAAAATATCAAGCACATCCGGGGGGAGACGACGGAACATCATCCAATCCGTGAGTTTGTGCTGTTCTTCTTCGGTCAGCTTGACGCGCCGTTTTTTTGCGGCTGGTTTTAGATTCAATGGAAGGTTGATGACTTCCGTGATATTGGAAGGAAGCTCATAACGGTAATCGGCAGCAGTCATTTCCTCAGGGGTAATGGCGATAATGACGAACTCATGCTGAGGCATCTGTGCAGCAAGCATCTGTACCCAGCTTGCCACACCGCCGCTTACGTAGGGGTAGCTCCCTTCAACGACCATTCCTATTCTCACAAGGCTTCATCCTTTTTCTTAATTTCAGCATACGGCTGGTTCAGTGTCACTTGATAAAGTGTGCCTGATTCACCGAGGGATTCGACAACACCATAGTCAAAGGATCCAGTCTCCAAACTTCCACTGTTCACCCTGACAAGAATTGTGGAAGGAGAGAGGAGGTTTTCCCCCTGAACAACAACCTGGTCGTCTTGATAGGTTACATCAATAACAGAAGCCTGGTACTGTTTCATTTTCTTTGTGGCGTCCGTCTGCCGCATTCCCTTCAGGTGGGTGTAGTGATCGTGAATATAGTGGAGCATATCTTCATAGGACTGCCTCATTTCCGGCCATCCACTGTCTCCGGCCCTGTATGGATCGAGGACATCATCCGGGTGGATGAAGTGGGCGAATACCCCGAAGTTCGCAATCGCATCAATCTGGACGAAACGCTCTTCATCTGTCTCCCCATACCCGCTTGAAATCCTTGGGAAATGGTAGATGGACGGAAACTCACTGTTCGGTTCATATTCCTGTAAGAAGGCTCCCGTCTCCTTGTCACCCGTATATAAGCCGGATACAGCCTCAAGCTCCGGGAATACTTCGTGGAGAGCACGTACCCCGGTTTTATTTAATACATTGGAAGGAGGAACGTAGGAGTAGACGTCCTTTTCCTTGAAATAGTAGTCGAACAGTTCGTCCACCCGGTTTAAAGACTCTTCCATCTCGCCTTGATTCTTCCAAGGTCGATAGCCGTATTCAGGATCGATCGGTTCATCTGCTGTTACAAGAGACTGGTGATTATATCCATGCAGTCCAATCTCACCGTCCTCCTTCAATACCTTGCGTCCGAAATAAAGCATCGGGAAGCGTCTGGTTTCAATCAGGTCTTCTGCTGTCATATCCATCGTGTCCTGGTAGGTTCCAATCAAGTATCCGGTATAAATCACATCTTCTTCTTCTCCGATCCGCTTCATATCCTCCCACCAGACTTCCGAATAAAAGTCCTCCACAGTCAAATCGTAATCCCGCTGGATTACATCTGTCGTTCCACTGGGAACGGGAGATGGGAAGTCATCGATATGCATGACCTTAATACCCGCCTGTGAGGAAACAAAGGTTGGAGGTAGGAAGGATAAGGCCTGCAGCATTAACCCTCTTGAACTTTTTTCTGTAACAGAAGATGTGTTCCAGAACATTACCTTTCCTTCTCCGTAGCTGTTCGCCCATAAAATCGGGTGATCTTCTGCTGAAATGTAAACTTCGGCGGATTCGGCGAGTTCAACATCAGCGATGCTGTGGGAAAACAGCTGGGAATCTTCACCTAAATCCATATATCCAGGGAAAACTTCCTTCTCAAACGTCAACCCGTATATATCGTCGAGGAAATCCTCTACATCTTCCAAGCCTAGAAGCTCATTCCAATCAGCATTGATGAAGCGCGAAGCAATATACAGGCGGCCCCCTTTTTCCACGAAGGAGCGGATTTCTTCATAAGGCCATTCTTTTGAGTGCTCGCCTCCGAGAACGAGGACGTTATAAGGGGAAGGCGTCAGCTCTTCCATTTCCTTTTTTGTTATCTCCTGATAGGAAACCTTAGCGTAGTCCATCGCGTATTCCAGGTTTTCCACTGCGTCCTTGGACAGAGGGGTATCATTTTTATGTACATAAACCTGAAGTTCTTCTCCTTCTGTGGAATTCTTCTCCGTGCTCATCGTTTCCACTGGCGTTCCTTGTGCTGTTTCGGCAGGAAACCATTGTTGAAACAGATCGAGCCGCATAAATTGCAAAATGATAATGGCAGCAGTGAAAAGCAGGAAAAGAATCGATGCATAAATGGTGATTTGTTTTTTCACAGCGCTTTTCCTCCCATCTGTTGGATAATAAAGCGTTGGCTTTCTGGGATGTCCTCTTCCTTCACATGTTGGAAAAGGTCGTAGAGCACAGGCTTGATGTTTGTCCAGTCGCGTCCTGCATAGTAAAATTCAATCAATTTCAAGTAGCCTCCTGGATGGGCAGGGAAACGGCTGACCATCTCATGGAAAGCCTCCACCGCTTTTTCCTCTTTGCCACGGCGTATGTAATTATCGCCGAGGCTGCGGTACATCCATGGTTCTTTTTCAAGTTTTGGAACCATTTCTTCAAGCAGCTGTTCATACTGTTTCTCGAGCCGCGCCTGTCCGTTCTCATCGAGAATGCCGCTTCCCAGATAACGTTCGTACACGCTGCATAAACGCTCGAAAGACATCGGTGCTTCCGGGGCCAGTTCTTTTCTGGCATGTTCCAGTTCTTTTTCAAACCGGCTGGACAGCACGTTCATGGTTGTTGCTGCATAATGGACGGTTTCTGAATTGTTGTTGGTCAGGCCGAGGTTCAAGTGCCGGCCTTTATTGGAAATATCGGAATTGATCAGACTGACAATCAATTCTTTCTGGTTGGCGCCATCGTTCCTTAACAGGGCATCACTGATTGGCAATAAATCCATGCTTGACGATGCTTCATAACGCAGGTATTCAAGATTCAACGGCGTGAATGTGACATAATCATCGTAATCATCAATCATGTGATTGGTACCAAAAGCTTTCGCAGCCAGCCAGGCGGCCAGTCCGAGAAGTTCTCCGATAATTGGGAGAAACAGGCTGGTAATGGCGAGCCATGTGATGGTTCCTTTTTTGTTTTTATGCATTCTTTTTCGAAGCAGAAGAGAAACGATCAGAACGGTGAGGCCGTGAATAACATAGAAAAAGATCAGCCAGTAGGGTTCCTGGAAATTAACCAATGTGAATCCCGCCTTTTGTATCAAGTGCTTTGTAAATACGCTCTTCGACGATGGATGCATTTTCGGAGCTCGTACCTGGAAGCAGGAAGTGGAAATGCTGCTCCGTCTGGTCGTACCCCATGATGTCCAATTCTCTCAAGTAGGCACGCAGGATGATTTCTGCTTCCACGGCCGACATTTCTCTGTAAGGGCTGACATCGATGGAAACAACACTATAAGGCACACCGTATTTCTCCGCTCGTTTTTCCTGAAGCTGAACGAGTTCGTCAAAAGCTTCCTTATCATAAATACTTGTGCCTGGATACATCTTCTGCTCTTCTTCTTTACGAAGATATTCCCCGGCTCTTTCAATCCGGTTGGCCATCCAGTCGAGCACGAGAGAGAGGATTTGAACTTCATATTTCGTCAGTTTGGCAAAATCGAGCTGATCAATGACAAGAACTTCCCGTACGTCCTGATTGTAGACGATCGGTCCGATCAGCACCGGAGCATCGGCTTCATCATCAACTGTCTTTAAACAAATCGTTTTGTTTTTCAGTCCGCGTGAGAAAATCGAGGCCGCATCATCGATGAAAATCGTTTGCGGAAGTCGTTCGGTATTTCCTTTTCGAACGCGGAGGCGCAGCGATTTCTTAGAAGAGTCGACATGATATACAGCTAAGTCTTCCGCTTCAAACAGGTCTCCGATGATTGTAACCGCTTCGTTTCGGACAAGTTCTGGAGAAGGCTGATCAAGCGTCTTTCCGACTTCATAAATCCGGGAAAGGGTGTACTCGGAATCAAGGACCTTTGCCTGCATGACCCGTTGAGACCGTTCCAGAGCGGTTAAAGATGTTTTCAGTTCCTCATTTTCATCTTTCGTTTCCTTCAGCACATACTGCTGACTTTCATACCTTTCCCGGAAGGACGTGCTGTACAGCCCTGTAATGACGCCGGCCAGCAGCAGGAAGAGGAGCGATAAATAATTGGCGGGATCATAGAATAAGAGAAATAAGTCCCCATCCCGCTGATAAATGTCATACACATGATAGATTAATGCAGCAAAAAAGCTCAAAAGAGCAAAATTCAGACCGTATCTGAGGGAAAACAAAAGGACAGCAAAGAACACAGGGTTCAGCGTCCATTCCAGCATGTCCCATTCCAACGACTGATCAAGGAACCCCAATACTGAAAATACGAGAATCAGTTCAATAAACTTCCTGATAAAACTGGATTGTTGGTAGAACATCCAATCACCTCCATATGGATTTAAAGTGCTTTAACATGTTAAACGTGTGGTATAATGTGGATAAAATTGAATAGAGAAAGGCAGACTTATCGAAAGGTAAGGGCGCAAAGACATGGGTCTCAGGTCCCTCCAGGAGCCGATAGCCAGTCTGCAATGCCACAGCCGCTCTCTGGAAAATCAGGAGGCGTATCATGGGTGTTTTCACAAAGATGAAATGGGGTTTTCTTGCTGTTTTAGCCGCTGGTCTTGTACTTTCCCCTCTATCTACTTCTGCACAATCTTCTCATCCACTTTCCAATGTGCAGTCCTATAAAATTTATTATGATTCTCCGACCGAAGCGATCTTGAATAAGATGCAGGCGTATGATGCTGTCATGATTGAACCGGTGTTCTATACTAAAAGCCAGATTGAAACGATTCAGCAGTCCGGGACACTGGTGTATGGGTACATCAACACGATGGAAGCCGATAACTGGAATACTGCGCTGATCAGTCAGCTGGAGGAGTCCGACTTTTTCCACCGTGATGGGGAGCGTGTCTATTATCCGGAATGGGATTCTTACCTGACCGATATCACCTCTGAGCATTACCAGCAGGTGCTTCTTGCTGAGATTGAGAAACAGGTGGCTGATAAAGGCTTGGACGGTGTCTTTTTAGATACTGTCGGGAATATCGATAACGAACACTGCGGATCTGATGTGCTGGATGAGCAGCGCGCTGGTATGGCCGTCTTTCTGCAGGAGATCCGGCTCCAACACCCTTCTTTGTCCCTTATTCAAAACTGGGGGTTCGGCACGTTGTCGACAACGACGTATCCTTATGTAGACGGCATTATGTGGGAGAATTACAATCACTCCTCGGTAGCGAAAGACCAATGGGCCCTGGACCGGATGCAGGATTTGAAGCAGCTTCGCCGGGAAACAGGTCTGGAAATATTAACCGTCTCCTTCTCTCAGAAGTCCAAAAGTCAGGCGCTGGCAGAAAGTCACGGGTTCATCCATTATCATGAATCCAGCCATTATAATGCTTGGTAATAATTATACAAAAATTTTCTTGAAAAATGGGCTGAATGGCGTAAAAATGTCGAAAAACGAACAGAACAAGGACTTTTAGAAGGGAGCCTAAAGATGGGCTCCTTTCCTTTTACAGTAGACATATCCTTAAATTTCCTGTACATTCCAAGTAAGATAATGATAGAGGAGGAGAGGCAATGATCTTAGTTACAGGCGGGGCCGGATACATAGGAAGCCATATCTGTCTTGAATTATTGGAGCGGAACCATGAGGTTGTCGTCATTGATAACTTATACAACAGCCACCCGGAATCACTGCTCCGTGTACAGGAGCTTACAGGGAAGACGCTGACGTTCGTTGAAGGGGATCTGCTGGATCAGGACCTGATACGAAAGGTCTTTGAGGACTACGGCATTACAGCGGTCATTCATCTGGCAGGACTGAAGGCGGTCGGTGAATCCGTCTCTATGCCACTCACGTACTACCATAACAACATTACCGGGACACTGATGCTGTGTGAAGTGATGAAGGAATTCGGCGTCAAACAGCTGATCTTTTCTTCCTCGGCGACTGTTTATGGTACACCGGACTCTCTTCCTCTTACGGAAAGCGCGTCTGTCGGAGCTGCCAATCCTTATGGGCGGACAAAGCTGATGCTTGAGGAGATCCTTCAGGATGTATATGTCTCTGATGAAGCATGGAGCATATCCGTGCTGCGTTATTTCAATCCAATCGGTTCCCACTCCAGTGGAAGAATCGGGGAGGATCCGGCTGGTATTCCGAACAACCTGATGCCTTATATTACAAAGGTGGCTGTGGGCCACTTCCCTGATTTGAAGGTGTTTGGGGATGACTATCCGACTGTGGACGGTACAGGAGTCCGGGACTATATCCACGTCGTGGACCTGGCGAGAGGCCACGTCCATGCACTGGAAAAGACGGCCGGGGAAACCGGGATCGAGACATACAACCTTGGAACAGGCGAAGGATACAGTGTCCTCCAGCTTGTCCAGGCTTTTGAAAAAGCTTCCGGCCGGAAAGTCCCTTATGAAATTCAGGACCGTCGTCCCGGAGATATTGCGGAGTGCTTCGCAGACCCGGCCAAAGCTCATTTGAAGCTGGGGTGGCAGGCAGAGAAAACGATCGATGATATGTGTGTGGACTCCTGGAACTGGCGGAAGCAGAATCCGGAAGGCTATACAGGAGAGAAAAATGCTTCCAAGCAGGAGCTTATCGGACAAAGGTGAAAAAAAGGGAGTGGACATCATCGTCCACTCCCTTTTTTTTAGGAAGGTTCGTTTCCGAAGGCCTCCGGCAGCATTTTAAATCCGTCAATTTCTGCATCTTCTTCAATTTCAATCATGATGCACCGTTTCCCTTTGTAGTTGACCTGTCTGACGAACTCCAGGTCCTGGGGACTGATGGAGATGTTGGCCACTTTCGTGTTGATCTTGATGGATTTCGTTTTATATTTGGGGACGATACTGCTCGCTTTCAGCTCGTATCCTTCATTGTCGGTAATCATTTGGAAGGCATGTTTGACTTTTTCGCCTTCGACCTGCTCGCCGCTCTGGTTCAATACCCGTTCCACGTCACGGTAATCAAGCTTTGGCGGGGTATCATCCTCATTTTCCTCGACCACTTTGTTGATTTCCCCATACACATTGGCGAGGGTGGATGGACTCAGTTGATCCCCGACGACACCGCGGATGACTTCCTCAAATACGGCTTTGTCTTCCTTCGCGGTCATGATCTCTTCACCATTCAAAACATCTTCGATAAACCAGTAGTCCGGTTCGTTGGCTTTGCCCGCGGCGTAAAGCACATGGTTGACGTCGGAGGTTCCTTCCGTAATGCTCGGGAACATGAATCCTGTGAGCGGGTGTTTCAAGTCTATGACCGGGTCGACCTGGATGTTGTATTTGAATTCCTTTTCAACATAGTCGAACTGGATTTCTTTTTTCGGCTCTTCTGTCTGATTGACGCTGCAGAGAATAAACGGGTTGGAGTACACGGCATCCCGGTCACTTTCCTCTGATTCTTCACTGCGCCGTCTTGTCGGTTTTAAGTATTCGGCCCGGATGAAAGTGATGACAACATCTTTTTCGTACGGGTGGTCTTTGATCATTTTTTCCGTCATGGCGAGCATTTCCTGTTTCCAGTCTTCTACGTTACGGCTCAAGAGCCCGCGGTGCAGAATGAATTGGCTGGAATCCTCTGCCTCTTGTTTGAATTTCAGTTCGAACAGCTTTTCATCGAGTTGTCCTGTGAGCACTTTTTTGAAGTTGGTCATAAAGAGCTCCTGCTGATCTCGGTCCAGCATCTCGAACGGCTGGCTCTGATGGTGATAGATATCCGTTGATTCTTTCATAATATAGACGTTGAAAATATTCGATATCTTCATAAGGTCATTGTCGACCTTCAATTGTTTCCGGATCCCGGCTATGTCTTTTTTATCCATCGATCCCACTCCTACCTCTATGATTCTTTCATTTTATCATAGCTTGGAAGCGCGGCGGTTCACCGTTTTTTTATGGTGAACTCTTCTTTAAGCAGGAAGCCGGCTTGAGGGAAATCAAGACCGGTTTTCCAGCCGCCGACACCCTGGATATCATATTTTTTTACGAGTCTGTATTTGGCCAGAATGGACCGGGCATCTTCGAACCACACTTCATGAATGTCGCCTTGAGGGTCGGTGTAGGAAAACCACGGACTTCCTTTTTCAAAATCATAATAGATTGGACGTTGGTGCTCCATCGCTGTATCGACGGCCCGCTGCTGGGAATAGGCTTGGACATCTTCAGGATCTTCTGTATTCCAGTCATAGGCGTACATGGCGATTCCTAAGAAAATTTTTTCTTTCGGTATGGCTGTTACTGCATAATTCATAACGGCATCAACTTTCTTGATTGGAGCAATAGCTCCTGGAGCTCCCCCCATCCAGTGCCAGTTGTACGTCATGAGAAAAACGAAGTCGACGGCCTCGCCGATGGTTTTGTAGTCATAGGCTTTGTGGTGGGCAGGGGTGTAGGCACCGGTCATCGGAGGCAGGGCGGCTCCGACTTCTCCTCCTATTTTATGGAGCCGGGTGGAAAGCTGCTGAACAAATGTATTAAAAGAAGCCCTGTCCTTTTCGTGCAGACTTTCAAAGTCAATAATGACACCTTTGTACTGCTTTTCGTCCACGAGGCCGGCGATATTTTCAATCAACGCTTTTCGTTTCTTCTCATTAGACAGCAGACGGTGGGCTAAGTCTGGATCGAAGCCCTCTTTTGTTAAATTGGTGATGGTGGCATGGGGGATCAAGCCTTCTTTCCATGTGCGGGAGATGGAGTCTTCACCGTTCAGTCGGCTGAGTTTTCCACTCTCATCCGGCCGGTATTCGAACAGGCCGAGGGCAGATAAATACTCCCCATAATAGTCGATGGACTGTTGGTTTTTTACAGGGCTGCCCGGGATGAAAAATGCTCCAGCTGTAATTGGTTGTTTCCGGCTTTGCGGGATATGGAGCATCTGCCCGGGCGTGATGACATTTCCGCTGATGCTGTTTTGTTTTTTCAAAGCATGGATGGACGTCTGATGAATCCGGGCAATTTTCCAAAGCGAATCCCCTGTTGTTACGTGGTACGCACTCCCGGGGATGATCACCGACTGCCCGGGCATGATTTGCGAACCGTCCGTCATGCCGTTTATGGTTTTCAAAAGGTCTGTCGTTGTTTCATATTGTGCAGCGATTTCCCATAAGCTGTCCCCGGGCTTCACGGTATACAGGACGCTTGCAGAGACAGTTGATGTGGAAAGAGAGAAAAAAATAATGATGGTAAGTAGACCTGTACGTTTCATCATAACCTCCAGCTATAGAAAGAGGACTTCCCTGAAAAAGGGAAATCCTCTACATTCATTTAGTTATCTTGTTTTGCTTTTTTGGATTTGCGGGCTTTTTTCGCTTCTTTCTGATGAGCTTCATTCGCAGCAGCGCTGCCGAACTCCTCAGAAAACTCTACATCGGCCTGTTTTGGCTCAAAGCCTTTTTTATTCTTCTGTTCAGCTTGGTTTTTCTTTGTTTTCTTCGCCATCGTTCTCCACCTCCTTGTCATCGTTAGTATGAATCTTTTGGTGTGATCTCATGTAAAAAGAGGGAAGAAAATCATCTGGAATCGATTGGATGAAGCAGGTATAATGGAACAACAATGATGATGGAAAATGTAGATGGAAAAGGGACGGACGGGCCTTTTTCCATCTATTTTTTCTTTCTTGAACAGAAAGGGACGAACATATGGATTTCTTCACAAACATGGAACAACACACGGGAGTAAAACTGAACGATGTCCAGAAGCAGGCGGTTCTTCACACGGAGGGCCCGCTGCTCCTGCTGGCCTCGCCGGGATCCGGGAAGACGACGACACTGAATATGAAAATCGGCTACCTGCTTCTTGAAAAAAAGGTGAAGCCGGAGCGGATCATGGCCATTACCTTCAGTAAAGCATCAGCCCGGGATATGTCTGAGCGTTTTGACCGGTTTTTTTCTTCCCTCACGAATGAAAAGGTCCACTTCTCAACGATTCACAGTTTCGCCTTTCAAGTCGTCCGGGAGACGCTGCAGAAAAGAGGAGAACCCTTCCAGCTGATAGAGGGTAATGTCAGTGATGAAGAACTGAAGAAGGGTTTCCATGGACCGGATGTCCCGCTTCACAAAAAGTTTATTTTGAAAAGGATCTATGAGGATATCCATCAGAAACAGATGTCCGAGGATGAGATGGATGAGCTGATGACTTACATCAGCTTTGTGAAAAACCGGATGCTGTCAGGGAAGGAGCTGGAGAAAGTTTCGTGTCAGGTGAAACAGGCTGCTGATATGTATAAAGAGTACGAGCGGTTTAAAAAACAGCATGTTCCTGATCGGCTTCTGCTCGATTTTGACGATATGCTCACGTATGCTCATCAGTTCCTTTTGGAAGACACAGAGCTGCTGAGCCGTTATCAGCGCCGCTTTGAATATGTGCTCACCGATGAAAGTCAGGATAACAGTGTGGTCCAGCATGAAATCGTGGAGCTTCTGGCACGTCCGCACAACAATTTGTGCGTCGTTGCGGATGATGATCAGTCGATTTTCATGTGGCGGGGATCCGACGTAACGAAGCTGCTGCAATTCGAGAAGGTTTATCCGGATGCCGCCGTAATGACGATGTCACAGAACTACCGGTCGTCCAAGGAAATCGTGGAGGCGTCCAATCAGTTTATTAAACGGAACAAAAACCGCTATCCGAAGCAGATGTTTACGGAAAATCCGTCCAATGCGCCCATCCAGATGCAGACGTTCAGTAATTATGACCAGCAGCTGACCTATGTCGCGGAAGCTGTGAAAGCGGCCTCTCCGGGGGAGGAAACGGCTGTTTTATACCGGAACAATTCATCAGCGGTTCCACTGGCAGATAAGCTTGATAAGGCAGGCATCGATTTTTATATGAAGGATATTGACGCCAAGTTTTTCAAGCACTGGATCGTTGAGGATATATTGAACTTCATGCGCTTCAGCTATAACGATCAGCGGGTGGATATCCTGGAGCGGATTCATACGAAATTCAACGGCTATATCACGAAAAAGCAGATCGCTTTTTTGAAAAGAACACATATCTCAACTTCCATTTTTGATGTGTTGAGAGAAGAGGATATTCCTTCGTATCAAGACAAAAATCTCGCTCAGGCAAAAAAGATGTTTCATGAAATGAACACCATGGAGCCCGGCAAGGCCATTCGTATGATCCGAGGTAAGCTCGGTTATGACAAGGCGGTCACGAAAATGTGTGAGAACTTCGGCTTCAATGCGGAGCATCTATTCGGCATTCTGGACACCCTTGAGGAAATTGCCCACGGTCTTGGTTCATTGAAGGGCTTTGCAGACAGGTTGAAGCATCTTGAACAACTGATTCAGACGTCGAAGTACAACAAAAATAAAGCCCCCCTGACTCTGACGACCTTCCACAGCGCTAAGGGGCTGGAATACGACAATGTCTATATGATCGACCTCATTAACGGGGTAGTGCCGTCCAAGGATGACATGGAACGGTATCGAAGTGAAGACCGCGCACCTATGGAGGAAGCTGTCCGGTTGTTTTACGTCGGCATGACGCGGGCACGCTCGCATCTTGAACTCCTTTCCTACAACTATAAAGGCAGTGAGAGGGTTACAGAGTCCATTTTTCTTATGAATGTCCGCCGCATTATCCAGCCGGAAGGGGAGAAGAAGAAAAAGGCGCCGGTCCGTCCGGCTGTCGACTTATCGGATGAATCGCTGCTAAAAGAAGGGGAGATGGAGCTTGGGTTGAAGGTGTCCCACCGGAAATTCGGAGCAGGCATCATTTCCGAATATGGCGGGGATCAAATTGGAATCCAGTTTGAGGAGCATGGATATAAGGAGCTGCTGCTGGCGTTCTGTCTGGAGAACGGATTGTTGAAAAAAGAGTAGATGCCGGAGATCCTTATGAGTGAAAAAGAGGAAGTTGAAAAACCGAACGACTCTCTTTCCATAATGATCATTTTCAAAATCTGCCGGGAGTCTTCCTGACAGCATGAAAAGGATACCCTCCCTCAGCTTGTAGAGAAACCTTTGTTTCTTTACAAGCTTTTTTCTTTCTACCGCCAGGAGCGAAAGTCCCTTCCCTTTCTGAAGGTCGCCTGCCCAAGTGGATCTTCGGCCCGTGCTTTTCCCGCAGTCATCACCATAAGATAAACAAAAAGACTCAGGCGGCGTTGGAGTCGTATCATAAGCAGAAGGAAGAGAAAAAGCAGGCGCTCAGGAAGAAAGCGTTATTCTTAAAAAAAACAGCTCCAGGACGGACACTTTCATACGGAACAAACGTACAGGAGGACTGTGCGTTTTATTTTTATTGACAATGATAATCGTTATCAATTATGATGTAAGTGTGAATAAGGAAGGGAGAGAAGACAATGCAGGAATGTTTGTTTGTTGTCAAATCCTTTACGTATGAAAAAGGAAGTCGTCAATGCTCGTGTCATCAAACGATCCGGTTTGAAAAGGGAGATCGTTTACATATTGTTCAAAATCCATACACAGTTGCCAACCGTGGCTGGTATGTGCTCGTGCGAAAAAATGAGGGGGGCGCTTTTCCAATGTCCGCCCAGTTTGTCCAGGACCTTTACGACCGCCGTGCAGTCTCTACGAAGATGGATATCCAGCTTGCTCTCAACTATCACACGTATAAAATCAATCAGGCTTTGGAATGTAAAGATGAGGAGAGTTTCCGGACACATGCACGTCTCCACGCCCGGCTTTCCGGTTACCTTGAAGACAGCCTCGTAAAGGGTGTGTAACCCATGGCACGAATTTTTATTGGCTTTGCCAGCATGTCCGGGAATACGGAGGAAATGGCGGACTTGATCAAGGGGCGTCTTGAGGGAGATCACGACATCCACTTGGATGAAATAGAAGAAATCGAGCCTGATTTTCTCGTCGGTTTCGATGCGGTCCTTTTAGGATCCTATACATGGAATGATGGGGATCTACCTTATGAAGTGGAAGATTTCTATGAAGATCTGGAAGACATCGATCTGACAGGTAAGTGTATTGCTGCCTTTGGATCAGGGGATACCTCCTACCCGCAGTTC
This sequence comes from Halobacillus sp. Cin3, assembly GCF_947311855.1. Classification (NCBI taxonomy): domain Bacteria; kingdom Bacillati; phylum Bacillota; class Bacilli; order Caryophanales; family Bacillaceae; genus Halobacillus; species Halobacillus sp. Cin3. Next base: position 293,482 of record NZ_CAMZMV010000004.1, read on the forward strand.
TGTGAAGCTGTGTCCCTTTTTGAAAACAGGTTAACGGCAGTCGGTGGTGAGCGGATGACGGAGGGATGGAAAGTGGATATGCATCCCGATAAGGAAGAAGACTTGACACGTCTGCAGGTTTTTACAGACGAAATCATCGAACATCTTGGACGATTGATACAATTGAAATAAATTTTTCAAAAGTGGCTTTTTACAGGGGAGCGTTTACATGCGCGCCCCTGTAGGAAGCTTCTTTTTTATAGGATGGATTGGAAAATTAATGGCAGAACTTTTTTATTTCTCACGGGGTTTTCCTGTGCTATACTCCCTCAATGTGGCTTTTATAGACCATAAATTATTTGATAATTCAAAGGATTACGTAGAAAAGGAGTATCATCATGATTTTCACACAAGCCCTTATCCAAGAGCCTATGGCGGTCTTCGCCTATTTAATAGCCATCGTCGGCATTGTTTTCATGTTAGCGACGGTTGATTATGCACCACTGAAAAAGTTCTTCGGCTATCTGCCGCCGTTGATCTGGATGTATTTTCTTCCGATGCTGTCGACGACATTCGGCATTATCCCGCAGAGTTCTGACCTTTACAGCTTCTTAAGTACTTATATGCTTCCAGCAGGTCTGCTGCTTCTTATGATCAGTACGAACGTTCCGGCCACTTTGAAACTCGGCGGAAAAGCGGTCCTCGTTTTCCTGGCAGGAACTCTCGGAGTCGTCGTCGGCGGCCCGGTTGCTTTCGCCCTGTTCCAAGGTGTGCTTCCTGATGAAGCCTGGCGCGGAGTCGGAGCGCTTGCCGGAAGCTGGATTGGTGGTACCGGCAACATGGGTGCCATGATGGAAGCCTTCAAGACCCCGGATGATATTTTAAGTCCGATTATTCTGACCGATACACTCGTCGGAATCGGCTGGATGGGTGTCATGATTTCCCTGGCCAACTTCCAGGATCGATTCAATAAGTGGAACAAGGCAGATAACTCTACAATTAAAAAAATCAACGAAGATATTGCTACCGACGTAGCACGCAACGCTAAACCGCTGGAGCTGCCACAGTTGTTCGCGATTCTGGCGGTCGGTTTTGCCGGTTCATACTTGATCCGTTTGTTTGCTGATTTGTCATTCATCCCTAAATCTGATGTGATGAGCACATCTACTTGGACATTCCTGCTTGTTACCGCTGTTGGTATTCTGCTTTCCTTTACGAAGGTGCGGAAGCTTGAATACTACGGTGCCAGCAAAATTGGGTATATGGGAATTTATCTGTTCCTTACCGGAATAGGGGCTCAAGCGAATCTTGCAGATATTGTTCAAGCTCCTGAATTTCTCTTAATGGGAGTGGTATGGCTTTCTATTCACATACTCTTTATTTTCACTGCTGCCCGTCTGCTTCGTGCTCCATTGTTCTTCGTCGCTGTCGGTTCACAGGGGAATATTGGTGGGACAAGTTCTGCGCCGATTGTAGCGTCCGTATTCCAGCCGGCTCTTGCGCCTGTCGGTCTTCTCATGGGAATTCTCGGGAATGTCGTCGGCATGTACGCCGCCCTCCTATGCGGCCAGCTCGCCCGGATGATTGCCGGGGGTTGATCAAAAGCCTGGCTCCTTACAATTGTAAGGAGCCAGGCTTTTTTTTTACTGTCCATGCGCTGAAGAAAAATGAGTCGTGTGAATTTACAAGACAGCTACCTTACTATAATACTGAATTAACATTCTCTGTTTACTATAGCAATTGACAAGTGGATAGCTTTTTATGATGAGACCAGAGAGACCATCAACAAGAACAGTTTCTTTCCGGGAGTGGAATGGGAGGGGCTGAGTTTGTTCATGGTCTTTTTTATTTGGACTAAAGGGGGATACTGCCATGGCGGATCGAGCACTTATAGAAGCACTGCAGAATGATCGTCTCATTGCATCAATTAAAAGTCCGAAAGCGCTGGACGCTTTCCTGAAAACGGATCTCCGTACAGCCTTTTTATTATTTGGAGATTTGTCGATGATCGGCAAATATGTCCGGCACTTAAAGAACCATGACCGAAGAGTGTATATTCATCTTGATAAAATCCAGGGGATCAGCCCGGATACGGAAGGACTGAAGTTTCTGCACAGGTTTGCAGACCCGGATGGAATCATAACGACAAAGAGTCAGCTGATTCAAAAAGCTAAGAAGTTGAATCTATCTACGATTCAGCGTCTTTTCATGGTGGATTCGGATGCATTCCAACATGGTTTGGATTCCATTAACAAAGGACGCCCTGATGCCGTTGAAATGATGCCCGGATTGATTCCATCCATGATTGAAAAGGCGAAAACCCATGTTGATGTCCCTATCGTTACGGGTGGGCTCTTTGCGGAGTATGAGCAGATGAGAATGGCGCTTGATCATGGCGCATCAGCGGTTTCTACAGGAAACCCTGATTTATGGAATACCTCCCGATTGAAAATGGAAGGAAGTGGAACTCAATGAAACAGGTAAAGCTGGATGGTCTTTATAAAACGTATGACGGCACAACGCCGGTTTTATCGAATGTGAATGCCACCATTGAAGCAGGGGAATTTTTTGTACTTGTCGGTCCCTCCGGCTGCGGAAAAAGTACACTGCTTCGGATGATTGCCGGTCTGGAGGAAACGAATGGGGGCGCGATTACAATTGGAAACAAGCGGGCGGATCAGCTTATGCCGAGTGAGCGGGATCTTTCCATGGTATTTCAAAATTATGCTCTCTACCCGCACCTGACTGTTTTCGATAACATCGTCTTCGGGCTGCACGTAAAAAAAGTACCGAAGGAAGAGAGAAAAAGACGGGGCAGGGAAACAGCGGAAATGCTCGGTTTGACCGACTACTTAAAGCGTAAACCCCGACAGCTCTCGGGGGGGCAGCGTCAGCGTGTCGCCCTTGCCCGGGCCATTGTGGACGAATCTCCTGTGTGTCTTATGGATGAACCGCTCTCCAATCTGGATGCTAAGCTCAGAGCACATATGCGTGCTGAAATTAAACAGATTCAAAGAAGGCTTGGACTGACAATTATTTATGTGACTCATGATCAAGTGGAGGCCATGACGATGGGAGACAGGATCATGGTTCTGAACAAAGGGGTTACGCAGCAGATCGGAACACCCCTCGAAATTTATAACCAGCCGGCCAATCCCTTCGTAGCTACGTTTATTGGTTCCCCTCCGATGAACATAGCGGAAGGGGAAATCAAGGATCACAAGCTGTTCATTGAGGGGCTTGCTCCCATACCACTTCCAAATGGAGAAGCCATTGACCAGACGCATGTGTATGCAGGAATCCGTCCTGAGGCTGTTCGTTTCGTCCATGATCCAGTTAGGGAAAAGGGGTCGGGTCTGATCGAAGTGAAAAACGTCGAAGTACTGGGGAATGAGACCGTTCTTATGTTCACCGCAGCCGGCCGGGACTGGTACGCCCGATGGAGCGGGCAGTGGCCGGTGAAGCCCGGGGATCGGATTCCGGTCATGATTGATTATGCGGACGTCGCTTTGTTTGATAAAGCATCTGAAAAGAGTATCAAGCATGGACAGAGTCCGGATGTTGCAGCTGAAATAAGCAGAAAGGAGGTCCTGTTATGAACAGCGCCCCTCTGACAAAGGAGAGCGGATATGAGGGCGGTGATCTTCCAGAGCACTCGGAAAAAGCGTTCCCACTGCGTAAGGATTTCTGGCAGGCGATGCTTTATCTGCTGCCATCCTTTGTCCTGTTCTCTGTATTCGTCTTTTACCCGATGTTCCGGACGATCTACTTAAGCTTCTTTCTTACCGATTATGATGGCATGCCTTCCGTATTCGTAGGTCTGGAAAACTATGCATACATATTTACCTCTGATGAATTTTTGAAAAGTCTGCGGGCTACCATTCTATTTGTCCTGATTACAGTTCCAGCGGGTGTAATCCTTGCACTGTTTCTAGCTTTGATTGCCAATGAAAAGTTAAAGGGAATCGGCTTTTTTCGAACGATCTTTTCCTCAAACATGGGGATGTCGGTGGCAGCCTCTTCCGTCATCTGGCTGTTTTTGTTCCACCCGAGTCTTGGAGCTCTTAACCAGATGCTGAGCACGCTCGGGCTGAGTCAGGTGGAGTGGCTGCTTGATCCGACTTGGGCGATCATTTCCGTTTCTGTGACGACGATATGGATGAATACGGGTTTCGCTTTTCTCATAATCCTTGGAGGCCTCCAGAACATTGATGAGCATTTGTATGAAAATGCCGGCATTCAAGGAGCCGGCTACTGGTACCAGCTTAGGAGGATCACCCTGCCGATGCTGTCACCGACGATGTTCTTTATCGTCACGGTTTCCCTGATCAATGCCTTCCAGACATTTGGACAGGTGGATATTCTGACACAGGGGGGGCCTGCTGAATCAACGAATTTGATTGTCTATTCGATTTACCGTGAAGCCTTCGTCAATTATCAGTTTGGTACAGCGAGTGCCCAGGCGGTTATCCTGTTCGGCTGTATTCTGATTGTGACTATCCTGCAGTTCAAATTCGGTGAAAAGAAGGTGCATTATCAATGAGAATGAGGAAACGGATTACCTTGTACATCCTGCTGATTTTGTCCTCCATCATCCTGTTCTTTCCGACGGTCTATGCACTGATGGTCAGCTTTATGAATGGAAGAGAAGTGCTCTCCGGGGCTGTTCTTCCCAGCAGCTTTTCTTTGGACAACTATAAAAAAGCCTTTGGAAGTCTTCCGCTTCTCAGCTATTTATGGAACAGTCTTGTCATTTCCGCAGCCGTCATGGCAGGACAGCTGATTGTCAGTAGTCTCGCAGCCTTTGCTTTTGTTTTTATAAAATTCAAAGGAAGGAATGCACTCTTCTTTTTATTTATCTCAACGATGATGGTGCCATGGGAAGCGACCATGATTCCAAACTTCGTCACCATTCAGGAGCTTGGCTGGATCAACAGCTACTTTGGCTTGACCGTTCCATTTTTTGCGCTCGCATTCGGGACTTTCCTGCTGCGGCAGCATTTCAAAACGATTCCGAAAGAATTGGAAGAAGCTTCGCAGGTGGCAGGGCTCAGTCGGTTTCAATTTTTCTACAAAGTGGTCCTTCCTGTGTCAAAAACCAGTTTAGTTACGCTCGGTATTTATGGTTTTCTCACGACGTGGAATATGTATCTCTGGCCGCTGCTTGTTACGAATGATGAAACGGTAAGGACAGTACAAATCGCTTTGAAACAGATGCAGACGAAAGAAGTCTCCACAGATTGGGGGGTGGTCATGGCGGGGGTTATCATCGTAGTGATTCCTACGCTGCTGTTATTATTCGCAGGGCAGAAGCAGCTTCAGAAAGGCTTAACGCAGGGAGCTTTAAAATAATAGGGAGGGTTCAATAATGAAACAATCGAAACGCTGGGGTCTGTTTGTATTCGCACTATTCCTTATGGTACTTGCTGCATGTAACAATGATACAGGAGCGGCTGCAGACAACGAAGAAGAGGATACAGCTTCTACAGAGGAACAGTCCAATACGGGAAATGCTGAAACTGGGGAAGCAGCGGCAGATGATGAGGCCACTGAGGTTACATTCTGGCATGCCATGGGTGGAGGTCCTCAAGAAGCATTGGAAGAGATTGTCGCTGATTTTAACGAGAAGAACCCGGAAATCAACGTCGTTCCTCAGTTTCAAGGTACGTACGATGAAGCTTTGACAAAGTTCCGGAGTGTCGGCGGAAGTAAGGACGCGCCGGCAATTGTACAGACCTATGAAATTGGTACCCGCTACATGATTGAAAGTGGCTTTATCGAACCTGTACAGACATTTATTGATAATGATGACTATGATACTTCTCAGCTTGAGGAAAACATTACAAATTACTATGCCGTTGATGGAGACATGTATTCCATGCCTTTCAATTCCTCCACACCAGTCCTGATTTACAATAAAGATGCATTTGAAGAAGCAGGACTGGATGCGGAAAGCGCTCCACGCACTTATAGTGAGATTAAGAATGCCGCTGAAAAGTTGACGAAAAAAGGCGGTGGAAATGTAGAACAGTATGGATTTTCTATGTTGAATAATGGCTGGTTCTTTGAACAGCTTGTATACACGCAGGGGGCATATTACGTTAATGAAGAAAATGGACGTTCCGGCGATCCTGCAAAAGCCGTTTTCAATGAAGAAGCAGGGAAGAATGTCTTTACATTCCTTGATGAAATGAACCAGGCTGGTTCATTCGGGAACTTCGGATCCAATTGGGATGATATCCGTGCCGCATTCCAATCCGGGAAGACAGCTATGTACATGGATTCCTCTGCGGGTGTCCGTGATATTATTGACAACTCTGATTTTGAAGTCGGCGTCGCCTACATCCCTCACCCGGATGATGTGGAGCCTGAAGGAGTGGCGATCGGTGGAGCTTCCATCTGGATGACGAACAGCATGGAAACAGAACAACAGCAGGCGGCCTGGGAGTTTATGAAGTACTTGACGACACCGGAAGTACAGGCGGAATGGCATGTAGAAACAGGTTATTTTGCGATAAACCCGGCTGCATACGAAGAAGCTCTTGTACAGGAAGAGTACGAGAAATATCCACAGCTTCAGGTTACAGTCAATCAGCTGGAAGATACAACATCAACAAAAGCTACACAGGGAGCATTAATTTCAGTTTTCCCGGAGTCCCGTCAGCACGTTGTAACAGCATTGGAAAAACTCTACCAGGGAACAGCTCCAAAAGACGCCCTTGATGAAGCAGCAGAACAAACGGACCGCGCCATCGAAATTGCCAATCGTTCCAATCAATAATAAAACAGACGAAACCATAAAAAAAGACTGTCGAGAAAGTCCTCGACAGTCTGAGAAGCTGCCATACCGGCAGCTTCTTTTAGTTAGGCAGATTTTTCTTCTTGTTCTTCTTCAGAATCTGATTCAGCCGCTTCATTAAATTCTTCTCTAAACGACTTGAGCAGACTGACGATCATCAACAGCAGTATGATGGTTAACGGGAACCCGCTGATGATCGCTGCGGCCTGTAGACCATCGAGTCCCCCGGCTCCCATTAAAATCATGGCAATTGCTGTCAGGATAATTCCCCAGCTCAATTTCATAAAGAATGGAGGGTTCAAGCTTCCGCGCGATGTCTGCATCGCAAGGACGAATGTGGCGGAGTCTCCAGATGTGATGAAGAACGTCATGATCAAGATCACCGCTACAAAGGAAAGCAGGCCGCTGAATGGAAGCTGGTCAAAGACATAGAACAATGAAGATTCCATGGACTGACCGGCTACGTTGACGCCTTCCACAAAGTCGAAGTAGATGCCGGCTCCACCGAAGACGCCGAACCAAAGGGTACAGACAAGAGCAGGAGCAATAACAACCGCCACAATAAATTCACGTACGGTACGTCCCTTGGATACACGGGCGATAAAGGAGCTCACAAATGGTGTCCAGGAAATCCACCAGGCCCAGTAGAAAATCGTCCAGTCTTTTACCCACTGGTTGTTTTCTGCATCAAACGGGCTGAAGCGCATCCCCATCTGAACGAAGTTCTGCATATAGTTTCCAAGAGTTGTGGAATACGTTTCCAGTACAAAACCTGTAGGTCCGAGCAGCAGGAAAGCTGCAAATAATACGACAGTCAGAATCAAGTTGATGTTACTGATGTATTTGATACCTTTAGAGAGGCCGGAAGCTGCTGAATAGATAAACAGCACGGCTGTTACTCCCATGATGATAAGCTGGACGCCGTAGTTGTTCGGCACACCCCATAGATACTCAAGGCCGCTGTTGATCTGCTGGGCACCTACACCGAGTGAGATGGCGACACCAAAGATGGTAGCGAAAACAGCGATGATATCGACGATATAACCGGCAACACCATTCATACGGTTACCGAAAAGTGGCGTAAGGGTAGCACTCATAAGCCCCGGCTTATCTTTTTTAAATTTAAAGTAGGCAAGCACGAGGGATACAATCGCGTAAATGACCCAGGCGTGCAGCCCGTAATGCAGATAGCTGATTTCAAGACCGAGTTTAGCTGATTCGATCGTCTGTGCATCTCCCACGGGTGGGTTGGCATAGTGGGTGACCGGTTCTGTCAATCCGTAGAACAGCAGGGTAATCCCCATACCGGCACTGAACAGCATCGCAAACCAGGTCGGAGTAGTATATTCGGGTTTATCATCCTTTTTACCAAGTTTGATTCTCCCGTATTTACTGAAGGCAATGATGAAAGAAATAATGAGCATGAAGGTGACGGCGAATTGATAGAACCAGCCAAAACGGTCAAGGATTCCATTCCGAATCGTCATCATCGTATTTAAAAGGTGATCAGGGAAAATAGCTCCCCAGCTTACAAACACAATTCCTATTGCTAAAGCAATCCAATACATGGGTGAAAGTTTATTCACGTTATTCCTCCTGAAATGTTTATCTCGTTCGTATAGTTCGTTCAGAAAAAACTTTATAAAAAGTGCATAAACAGAATTATATACGACGCTAAACATAAAATCCAGAAGTTCACAAAAAGAAGAAATATTCGTAATATTAAAACTCCCTGTCCTAAGACAGGGAGTTTAAGGGGATTCAGCTGGTGCTTCCCCGTAGATCATTTTCGATTTCTTCCAGGCTTCGTCCTTTCGTTTCCGGTACATATGTGTAAACGAATAGGAACGCGAGTATACCGATGACTGCGAATAGAACGAATACCCACGCGGTTCCAATGGCACCGAGTAGAATCGGGAAGAAGAGAGAGACGACCAAGTTGGCAGCGGACAGGAGCAGTGTCGTAAAGCCTGTAGCAGCCCCTCTCGCCTTAGTCGGAAACAACTCCGGCAGCATGACCCAGACGACTGGTCCCCATGTGGCGGAGAAGAAAATGATGAACAAGCCCAGAAAAACGACCGTCAGCCAGGCGATGGCTGTGGTAAGCTCTGCTGTGAACAAGATGGCAGCCAGAACAGCAAGACTTGTGACCATGCCGGCGTTCCCGATCAGCAGCAGTTTCTTCCTTCCAAGTTTATCAATCGTTGCAATAGCCACGAGCGTCATCAATACGTTTAATACTCCAATTCCAACGGTTCCAAGGATGGATGCGGAATCGGCCAGTCCTGCTTCTGTAAAAATGGTAGGAGCATAATAGATGACCGCGTTTATCCCGATCAGTTGCTGGAATATAGCGATTCCGCTTCCGACAAGAAGCATAGGGCGGACCCATTTAGCTTTTAGTACATCCCATGTGCCTTCTTTTTCCGCTTCGATTTTCTTCATCTGTTCCATTTCTTTCTCGATTTCTTTCTCGTCTCTTGTCAATCCCATCACTTTGCGCGCTTCTTTCTCCCGATTCTGTTTAAGGAGCCATTTCGGGCTTTCCGGCATGAAGATGACGCCTACAGCAAGAACGACGGCAGGAACCGCAGCTAGACCGAGCATCCAGCGCCATCCTTCAACAGGTGCGAAGGCATAGTTCACGAGATAGGCAAGGACGATCCCGATGGTAATCATCAACTGGTTCAACGACCCCAGCGCACCACGAGAATCCGTCGGGGCCATTTCCGATAGATAGACCGGTACAATGGCTGTTGAACCGCCGACTGCCAGTCCTAATATGACCCGGCCTGTGACGAGCATGGGAACGTTCGGTGCAAACGCAAGGACAAAAGACCCGGCTATGTAGATCAAAGCGATCGTAAATACCACTTTTCTTCGTCCGAATCGGTCGGAAACGTAGCCGCTCAAACCTGCACCAACAATAGCACCGACGAGGAGAGAACTGACGACGAGCCCTTCCAGGAAGTCTGTCAGTGGGATATCATCACTGATGAATAACAGAGCTCCGGAAATGACACCGGTATCATATCCATATAATAATCCGCCAAGGGCACCGAAAAAGAAAATCCACCCTTTGCTTATTGAACGATTCATAACATGACCACCTTTTTTAATCTGCTAAATGGGTTCTACCACGAAATCCTTTGTTAAAAACAATGCCGTCTTCCTTGTTTTTCATGATAACGATTTCATGTTCCTCTGGTATGGGGGTTTTGGATCAGTGAAAAATATTGATGCTTTTTTCTGATATTAGTGGATAGAGGTGGGCTTCGTCTTTTTAGCAGGTCAAGGATGAAAAACGGGATTTAGCTCAGACTAAAAGAAAAGCACGCTGCTACAAAAGGTTTTTAGTGCAATCCAAATTGGAGGAGTCAGTATGGCGGTCAATTCTCAACTTTCTTCTGCCGAAATCGGGACGTTATGGATGACCTACCAGCAAAAGACCATGATCCTCAGGATGCTGGACTATTTTATAGAGAAAGCGGATGACCGGGATGCGGAAAAGATTATGGTCCATCTGCAGAAGGACATTGAACCCTATGCGGAGAAGATGGAAAAAATATTTGAAAAGCATGGCCTTGAAGTGCCGGTTGGATTTACGAAGGACGATGTGACAAAAGAGGTTCCAAAACTCTACGATAATGGTTTTGATATCATGTTCGTCCGGCTTGTGAAAGAAATCAGTATGGGGATGCATACGCTGAACCTGACGATGTCCTATCAGAAGGATATTATTGAAATGTACCGTGAACTAACCTACCTTACACAAAAATATTATGAAAAGTGCACCCAGTATCTGCTTGAAAGAGGACTTCTTCCACAGGCTCCTTATGTCTCCATCCAAAAGCCGGTGGAGCATGTACAGGATAAGGACTACCTGAAAATGTTCAAGCCGGTCAAAGGGAGGCGCGCATTGAATACAGTGGAAATGACCCATATCCATCACGCGATAGAGTCCAATATCATCGGTATGCAGATGATTTACGGTTTTTCACAGGTGGCCAAAGAACCTGAAGCGAGAAAGTACTTCCATGAAGGTGGGGAGCTGGCTAAAGGCATTGTGAAGCAGCTGACGACGATCATGTTTGAAAATGATACGCCTGCGCCGATGACCCCGGGCGGCAATGTCACCCAGTCTCATCTCTCCCCATTCTCAGATAAAATGATGCTTTATTGTGTCAGTCTGTTCTGCAGCTTCTCGTTAGGAGGGAATTCGCTGGGGACAGCTTTCAGTCTCCGGAATGACCTGCCGGCGAAACTCTCCTTATTCATGAAGGATATTTTTGAATATGCCCATAAAGGGGCAAAATTGATGATTAAACACGGATGGATGGAAGAGCCTCCCCAGACAGAAAAACATTAATCATCTTCCTGATTGAATAAAGAGGCTTTTTAACGGGAAGGTACATGGTAGTCTGAATGGGAGGGTGTAAACCATGAACAAAATGAACCGAGGAATTGTTACAGCACTGTCAGCGATCGGAATCGCGCAGGCATTGAAAATTGTCACACATAAACGAGTGCACGGCGTGTGGGACGTGAAACAGGTGGCGACCACCGGCGGGATGCCAAGCTCCCATTCTGCCGGTGTAGCCGCGCTTGCCTCTTATATTGCAGCGAATAAAGGGTCTCGTCATACAGAAACCGCCCTGGCCGTTATTTTTGGTGTCATCGTGATGTATGATGCTCAGGGCATCCGCAGACATACGGGAGAAATCGCCCAGCTGGTTAACGACCTTGAAGATAATGTCGCTCAAATATCCGGTGATTTTCCCAGCCTTGAATTTGTAGAGCGTGAAAAAGAATTGAAAGAACTGCTTGGGCATCAGCCTGTTGAAGTCCTGGGAGGGGCCCTTTTAGGTATTGCGCTCGGTTATGCTTCTGCACGCGTGGAAGGATAAGCGTCACCCTCATGTAAGGAGGTGGAGCTTATGAGAAAAACAACGGGTTCACGTTCACGGACGAACGTGGATGAAGTGAAGCGATTGAATGCGTTGTCCGGCCTTTCGTACAACCAGATCAAAGAAAGGCTGGCGAAGAGCCATAAGTCATAAATTATGGAAAGACCCGGCATATGGCCGGGTTTTTCATGTTTAGGGACATCGGAAAATGGAGAGATGAAAAGAACAAGGAGGGGGATCCTATGTCAATCAATCAAACGATTCTGCTGTTATTGATCGGTTATCTTATCTTCACCCTGGACAAAAAGCAGGAAAACCTTCCTGTTCCCATGATCCTTGTGTTTATTGGGATCGGTTTGTCGTTTCTTCCCTACTTTTCAACCATTGAGGTAACGGAGCATCTGATTTATCATGTATTTCTTCCCGCTTTACTATTTGTATCCGCGTACCGCTTCTCTCCGGAAGGGTTCAAAAGAAACAGTCAATTGATCATCTTTCTAGCTTCCATAGGCATCATAGTAACTGTGGGAATTCTTGGAGCTGCGATTTATGCAGTGAGCGGTCCATTTCTTTCCCTGTCCCTGACAGGGGCGATGCTGATGGCAGCTGTTCTGACTCCGACAGATCCGGTTTCTGTCGTGTCGATTTTGAAGAACTCGACAAGTGATGACAAGATGGCGGATGTTGTGGAAGGGGAGTCCCTTTTAAATGACGGAACGAGCATTGTCATTTTTTCTGTTCTGATGGGGATGTATACAGGAAAGTCCGATGTCTCCCTGCTGTCCTTTTTTGGTGAGTTTCTACTCGTTTCCCTCGGGGGAATCGCTCTCGGGGTGACCTTTGGCTGGTTGATCAGTAAAGGGGTCCATTACACGCACAACCGTGAATATCAGGTCATGCTGAGCATCGTCCTGGCCTACGGGATTTTTAACCTTGCTGAATATATCGGGGTTTCCGGTGTGCTGGCCGTCGTATCCGCCGGTCTGATGCTGTCCTTTGAATACGGAAGAACGATTAAGGAAGAGCACTTTAAAGAAACTCTGGATGGTTTCTGGGGAGTTGTAGAAACGTCTGCCCTCTCTTTATTGTTCCTGTTGATTGGTGTCGAAGCCGCAGGTTATCTCGTTTCCACGCTCTGGGGGCTGGCTGCTGTCGTTTTTCTTCTGTCCATAGTGGTCCGGTTCATCGTCATTGCCGGATCCACGCAGCTGTTCCCCAACTGGCGGAGGAAAATCAGCTGGCGCGAGTCTGCTCTTTTGACATGGGCTGGTCTAAAAGGAACGATGTCCATTTTTCTGATTTTATCATTTGAAGCTGAAGTGGATGGGGGAGGTTCCTTTACAGCGCTTGCCTTCGCTGTTGTGATCATCTCGCTTATTCTTCAGAGCGTAGGTGTTGCACCGATTTCCAAAAAATTATTGAAAGCATAAATAAACCGGGATCCCACCAGGATCCCGGTTTGTTTATGCTTTAGGAACAAGATGGATACTGGTTAATTTACGGCATTTGGAAAAGGATAAAAGAAAGAGTTCAATCGATTGACATCGACATATCATCTGAATTATGATACGTAAGTCATTAAAACTTACAACTTTACTTGGTTTTACGGAGGGAAAATAAAATGAAAAAAATTACATGGTTATTATCGATCGGTTTTCTTGCCCTTGTTCTGGCTGCCTGCGGAACAAGTGAGGATGAAAACCAAAGTGCATCGGAAGGGGAAGAGTCCTCTGAAACAGAAGGGAACGGAGATGAAAACCTACTGAAAGAAATCCAGGACAATGGGGAACTCGTCATTGGAACAGAAGGAACCTATCGTCCGTATACGTTCCATGATGATAATGATGAATTGACCGGTTTTGATGTGGAAATCGCCAGGGAAGTCGCAGACCGTCTCGGAGTAGAAGCCGTATTCAATGAAACGAAATGGGATTCCATGTTTGCTGGATTGAATGCCGGACGTTTTGATATGGTAGCCAACCAAGTCGGAATCAGGGAAGATCGTCAGGAGAAATATGATTTCTCCAATCCTTACATTCAGACCTCAGCTGTCGTGGTGACCAACAAAGACAATGATTCCATTCAATCCTTCGAAGATTTGGAAGGCGTCAATACAGCTCAGTCTCTGACAAGTAACTACCGTGATATCGCGGAGGCCAACAAGGCTGAAATTACAGGTGTGGAAGGTTTTAACGAATCCATGCAGATGATTGCGAGCAACCGCATTGAAGCAACGGTCAATGATCGCCTGTCTGTTCTGGACTATATGCAGCAGCGCCCGGAGGCTCCGGTGAAAATTGCCGCTCGTGCGGATGAAGCTTCTGAAAGCGGCCTGCTGTTCAGAAAAGGAAACGAGGAGCTTGTGGAAGCTGTCAATGAAGCCTTGAAAGAAATGAAGGAAGACGGCACATACCTCGAAATTTCCGAGAAGTGGTTTGGTGAAGATGTATCTAAGTAATCTATTCACCAACCCTGACATGCAGGAAAAATACCTGGACATTTTTACAAGCTCTTTTCTCCCTTTGGTGAAAGGGGCTTTATATTATACAATTCCTTTGACGCTGATCACCTTTGCCATTGGGATCGTGCTTGCCGTTATTACAGCATTGATGCGTTTGTCGAACGTGAAGTTTTTCCGGGGCGTGGCCCGCGCTTATGTTTCCATCATTCGCGGCACCCCGCTTCTCGTGCAGTTATTCATAATCTTTTTCGGTCTACCGTCTCTTGGCGTGACCATCAGTCCTTTTTATTCAGCGATTATCGGTTTCTCCCTGAACATGGGGGCTTATAACTCTGAAATTATTAGAGCAGCTATTCTATCCATCCCGAAAGGACAGTGGGAAGCCTCCGAGTCCATCGGGATGACAACCGCACAGGCGTTGAAGCGTGTCATTCTGCCGCAGGCGACGCGGGTGTCCATCCCGCCGCTTTCCAACTCGTTTATCAGTCTGATCAAGGATACGTCTCTCGCTTCAACCATCACGTACACGGAAATGTTCCGGAAATCTCAGGAAATTGCTGCTCAAAATTACGAATTTCTACTCGTTTATTCCGAAGCAGCCCTCATCTACTGGATGATCTGTGTGGCTCTGTCGTTCGTTCAGGACCGGGTTGAAAATCGAATGGAAAGATATGTCGCAAAGTAGGAGGCTGATACAATGATAAAAGTAAATCAACTTAATAAATATTTCGGTGACCTTCATGTATTGAAAGATATTGATATGAACGTGAACCGCGGGGAAGTCGTCGTTGTTATCGGACCTTCGGGGTCGGGGAAAACGACGCTGCTTCGTTCGTTGAACATCTTGGAGACCCCGGAATCCGGTGAAATCACCATTGGGGAACGCTCCCTTGATTTCAGCCGTCCCCAGAAGAAAAAGCAGCTGGTGGAATTTAGGAAGCAGACCGGGATGGTGTTCCAAAACCATAATCTTTTCCCTCATTTAACCGCTGTCCAAAATGTGATGGAAGGTCCTGTAACGGTTCAGAAGACACCTAAAACAGAAGCGAAGAAAAAAGCGGCTGATATTTTGAACAAGGTTGGATTGGGGGACAAACTGGATGTGTATCCCCACCAGCTTTCCGGAGGGCAGCAGCAGCGTGTCGGAATTGCCCGCGCTCTGGCGACAGGTGTGGAGGTTATCTTGTTCGATGAGCCGACATCTGCTCTTGACCCTGAACTTGTAGCGGACGTTCTTGACGTCATGAAGGAACTGGCGGAAGAAGGGATGACGATGGTCGTCGTCACCCACGAAATGAAGTTCGCCGAAGAGGTAGCGGACCGTGTTATTTTCATGGATCAGGGAACCATTGTGGAAGAGGGGACACCGGATGAGGTGTTTCATTCTACCAAGGAACCGCGGACCCAGCAGTTTCTTCAGCGGATCGGACAATAAACAAGAATCCGGCTTTTTGAGTAGAGCTGCAGACTGTCGAGAAAATTCTCGGCAGTCTTTTTTGATGGATCCTGTAAAATGGACGTACCGCTGCCCTGTTCAATCATCAATTGGTCAAGTCACAGGATTTGTCCGCCTCCTGCCACGGCACCAAAGGAGCGTGACTATCCACATGAAAGATCTTAAGCATCAAGGGAAGAATTATGTTAGGGTTAACGATAACACTACTATGAATAAAGGAGATTCCATGACACAGACAGGATGGAACTTAAAGCACAGCTATCAACTGCTGCCCGAACATTTTTATGCCAAAGTGGAACCGACACCAGTCAAAAATCCGGCCTGCGTCGTTTTTAACGACGATCTGGCCGCAGAACTCGGCCTTCCGGATGATTCCAAACAACGCCCGGAAATATGGAGCGGAAATGAGCTTCCAGACGGAGCTGACCCGATTGCCCAGGCCTATGCCGGTCACCAATTCGGTCAATTCACGATGCTCGGGGACGGCCGGGCCGTCCTTCTCGGGGAACAGGTCACGAATAAGGGAAGACGATTTGATATCCAACTGAAGGGGTCCGGACGCACCCCGTTTTCAAGACGTGGCGATGGTCGTGCAGGACTTGCCCCGATGCTGCGGGAATACATGATCAGTGAATCCATGTATGGACTTGGTATTCCGACGAATCGGAGTCTGGCTGTCACGACAACCGGAGAACATATCCAAAGGGAAATTGAAATTCCAGGAGCGGTTTTAACCCGCGTTTCCAGCAGCCATCTCCGCGTGGGCACGTTCCAGTATGCTGCCGGCCTTGGTGATGTGGATGCGCTTCGGCTTTTGGCCGATTACGCCATCCAGCGCCACTACCCTGAAGTGGCAGGAGACGAAAATCGGTATGCCGCTTTTTATGAGAAGGTCGTGGAAAGACAGGCGGCTCTGATTGCCAAATGGCAGCTGACAGGTTTCATACACGGGGTGATGAATACTGATAACATGGCGATCAGCGGGGAGACGTTTGATTACGGACCTTGTGCGTTTATGGACGTGTACCACCCGGAAACAGTATTCAGTTCCATCGATGCTCAGGGGCGGTATGCCTATCAAAACCAGCCGCCTATTGGTCAGTGGAACCTTGCCCGTCTCGCGGAGGCCTTGATACCGATTCTTGATGACGAAGAAGAATCCGCTGTGGAAACGGCTCAGGAGATCCTCAGCCGCTATGGATCCTATTTTCAAACATACTGGGTCAACGGGATGAGGAATAAGCTCGGATTCTTAAGTGAAGAAAGCCAGGATCGAGCTTTGATGGATGATCTTCTGGATATCATGAAAAAGCAGGAAGCAGACTATACAAACACCTTCAGAGCGTTGACTCTTGATCGACCGGAAGAGCTGCCGATGTATCATTCTGTCGCTTTTTCAAGCTGGTATGATCAATGGAAAAAACGTCTCGAACGACAGGAGCAGCCGCTGCACCTCGCCTTTGAAACAATGAAGAAGGCCAATCCTGCCATTATTCCCAGGAACCATAGAGTTGAAGAAGCGTTGGAAGCAGTCATTCAAGAGGATGACTATTCGGTGATGCATCAGCTGATGGAACAATTGAAAAATCCTTACGCCTATTCCGATGCGCAGGTGGATTACGCCCAGCCTCCAGAGCCGTCGGATCAGCCGTACCGCACGTATTGCGGCACATAAAGAAAACCGGTCTCTTCTTTGAGACCGGTTTTTTAATGGATGTACGTTCCTGACCCTCTCTGCATAAGATAGGGCGAGATTGTAAGGAAGGGAAGATCCATGTGTATCCATACCCACCTATGAACAGGCAAGAGACGACTGGAGATATTCTGCAGAACAGCATCGCTTCCAAAGCGGCCGCCGCCCAATTTTATCAGCGCCTTTTTTCGTATGCTCCTGCTGCAGATCAATCCCTCATCAGGCAGGCTTTTGAAAAAGAATCAGCTGTTTTGAATGAGCAGACTGTCCTTTATACCCAGGTGACAGGAAGACAGCCTTCTCTCAAGGCCGCACCGCCAGCTTTCACGACCTATCAGGATGGGCTGCAGAAAGCATACGAAATGAAGCTCAATCACTATAATTATGATCAGCAGGCGTTCAGGGCACTGCAGGGCACCCCATGTGAGCCGTGTCTTCAGCGTGCCTGTCAAAGCAATGCCGATGAAGCAGGCCGATGGTACAGATTGTTGAACCGTCAGGAAGGCTCAGGATCTACAGTGGACTTCGGCGGTCAGCCTTATGTGCTGGATATCGAAAAAGCGACCGTTCAAAACGATACGTTCCGCACAGCCATCTGGACGGGGGACGATCTTCAGGTTACGTTAATGAGCATCGGTGTCGGAGATGATATCGGCCTTGAAATTCATCCGGATGTTGATCAGTTTCTCCGTCTGGAGCAGGGACGTGGGAAAGTACAAATCGGACCTGAAAAAGACCAGCTTACATTTGAACGGGAAGTTTCGGATGACTATGCAATCATGATTCCAGCAGGAATGTGGCATAACGTAACAAATACCGGGGACGTTCCCATGAAGCTGTATTCCATCTACGCCCCTCCAGAGCATCCATTCGGCACGGTTCATAAGACAAAAGCGGATGCGTTGGCTGCGGAGGCTGAAGAATAAAGGTTTGTCATGAGAAACCTTGAGGTTCGATCCCCCTTTTGTAATAATTGAAATAAACAGGGGGGATAAAATGAAGCTCTCGTATTTTTTATTGCTGATTATTTTCATGATGCAGGGGACGGCATTAGTGAATGTCACCCTTTTTGAAAACAACTGGAACGGTGTGATGCTCTGGATCAATACCAGTCTTTTTATCATTGCAACCGCTTTAACGGTGAAACCAGCAGATTCCAGTCATAAAGACCATTAAAAGGTACGTTTCCCCGTATGGGAACGTACTTTTTTTATGCGGAAGTAGAGGGATGGATTCCGGGTACACTAGGAAAAAGGATTTACATAATTATTACATGGCATTAACTAATTCTTACCATTACTTATTCTGTTATTAACATAAGGCTACTAGTATGAACCATGTAATCACATGAACGGAGGAGAATGATTTTGAAAAAACAGCTTGCAAAGAAAGTATTGTCAGTGACAGCGTTGTCCTGCTTGTTTTTTGGCAGTGTGGATTATCCATCATACATAAGTGCTGAAGACCACAATGAAGAAGTGAAGAACGTCATATTCATGGTTGGGGACGGGATGGGACCTGCCTATACGACCGGGTACCGTTACTTTAAAGATGATCCAGACACCAAGGACATGGAGCCGACGGCTTTTGATCCCTATCTTGTTGGAATGCAGTCGGTCTATTCCCATGACCCTTATCACGATGGCGGGGAAGAGGACGAAAAGGAGAATATTCCGGATTCCGCAGCGACGGCTACATCCATGTCCTCCGGGGTGAAAACGTACAACGGAGCCATTGCCAAAGATCTGGAGAAGGATGATACAAAGACAGTGCTGGAGGCAGCCAAGGAAAAAGGGATGTCCACAGGACTTGTGGCTACTTCCCAAATCAATCATGCTACACCAGCCGCTTACGGAACACATGATGAGTCCCGCCAGAATTACAATGACATTGCCGATGATTACTTCGATGATCAGATTGATGGAGCTCATAAGGTTGATGTGCTTCTCGGTGGTGGAACGGATTATTTTATTCGTGAAGACCGTGACCTGACAAAAGAATTTCAGAAAGACGGCTATGACTATGTGACAACGACCGAGGAGATGGAAGATTCTGAAGCAGATCAAGTGCTTGGCCTTTTTGCTCCTGTCGGATTGGATAAAGCTATCGACCGTCCGGAAGAGCAGCCTTCTCTGGCTGATATGACCGAAACCGCTCTTGAAAAGCTGAAAAACAATGAAGAAGGCTTCTTCCTTATGGTTGAAGGAAGCCAGATTGACTGGGCCGGACATGATAACGATGTCGTAGCTGCCATGAGTGAAATGGAAGATTTCGAAGGAGCTTTCGAGGAAGTGATGGCTTTTGCTGAAGAGGATGAAGAAACACTGGTTGTTACAACCGCGGACCATTCTACAGGCGGGTTTTCCCTGGGAGAAGGTGGTCCTTATAAGTGGGATCCCGATGTCATTCATGCCGCTTCCCATACGCCTGATTATATGGCCGGACAGATTGTGGAAGAAGGGGATGACGTAGAGAAAACCTTGACAGAGTCTATCGATTTCGAATTAACAGAAGAAGAGATCACCTCCGTTCAGGATGCTGTAAATAACGGAAACGATGAGGAAAAAATGGTAGAAGTGGATAATGCAATCGAGGCCATCTTCAACAAGCGGTCCGGTACAGGGTGGACAACAGACGGTCATACAGGTGTGGATGTTCCGGTATATGCCTATGGTCCGGCCTCGGATCGCTTCTCTGGATTTATTGACAATACGGACAATGCTAAAATCATTTTTGAACTGCTGAATAGTGAGGAAGAGGAAAAAGAAGGTGCCCCTCTGGCTGATACAGCCACTTCCTATCCGTTGGGTCTGCTGGCGGGCGCAGTTGCCGCCGGGGCAGCAGGTGTCATTCTTTTCTTTAGAAGAAAACAGCTGAAAGCGTAACAAACTGCGGGATAAAGGAGAGATCCGATGATTCAAAAGCTGAGCGTTGCCTTATTGCTGCTGGGACTGGTGCTGGTATTTTGGAATGGCTTCCAATGGTGGTCGGAAAGCCGTGCCGCTGTTTATGATGCAGAGATGCAGGATGCTCCTTATTCTCCGGGGAGCGGATCGTCTCCATCCGAAGATTTCGTCGCAGCAGAAACTCTTGAAAGCTATCAAGAAGGCGGGGAAATCGGAGAGCTTACGATTCCTAAACTCGGCAGGCGTTATCCTGTATTTTTCGGGACAGAGGCCGGCACATTGAAAAAAGGCGTCGGCCTGTATGATACCTCGTATACGACTCTTCCGTCTGAAAAGGGGCATACTGCGCTTGCTGGCCACAGAGAAACGGTCTTCCGCGGCCTGGACGGTCTTGTTCCCGGAGACTTCCTTTACCTTACAGAAGGGGACTATGAATACGAGTACCAGATTAACCGGGTCTGGGTGACAGATGAACAAGATACGTCTGTCATCGTAGAAAAAGACTCTCCCACTTTAACCTTGACGACGTGCTATCCTTTTGACTTCATCGGCTCAGCTCCTGAACGTTTTATCGTGCAGGCTGAGTTTGTAAAAAGACACGAACTCCCTTAAACTTAGCGCTGCCTCTTTCCATCGGGAAGAGGCTTTTCTTTTTGTTAACCTTTCTGAATATTCTTTACTCTGTGCATGGAAAACCATACACTAAAAGAGATCGTGATTTCTTACATAACAGAAAGGCTGATGCGTATGAGGAACATTCTCACTCCCTTTGACAAGGAAGGTAAATCGTCTCTATTGTCTTGAATCAATCATGAACTGGAGGAGTCGGTATTGAAGACTATAGGTGATCTAACCATTGTTGAATATCATGATGGATTGGCGGAAAGTACAGCTGAGATGTGGAACGAAAGTCGTGGAGAATGGGGGGGAGACCTGGTCGTTACGACGGCGGAGGATGTGAAGGAAAAGGAAAACGCCTCTACGAACCTGAACCTGTTCCTTGCGCTCGACGGCGATAAAGTCGTCGGTTACTGTGGCCTGTCGGAGTACAGGGAAGATCAGGAAGCTTTATATATCCCGTTGTTGAACGTTCATCCGGATTATCATGGAAGAAAGATCGGGCGGGAGCTCTTGAAGAAAGCGATCGATCAAACGGTAGCCTATGGATGGCCGCGCCTGGACTTGTTTACATGGCCCGGCAACACTAAGGCGGTCCCTCTCTATAAAAAATGCGGATTTTTCTGGGAGGAGCGGGATGATACGACTCACTTGATGAACTTCATTCCACAGGTGCTGCAAATGGAGGTCCTCCGTCCATTCTTTCAGGAGCATGACTGGTACAGCACCAGCCAGCGCCCGATTGAAGTAAAGCCGGATGGACAAAAGGCTGGAAGGCATACCGTTTATGAATATAAATGGCAGGCACCGGACGGCCGTTTTGTCAGGGTCCAGTTTGAACGGACAGGCCGAGGCATTCATTTGATTGAAACAGAGGATTTTTCCATTCAGATGGATCTTCCTGACTTTAAACTACGGGAAAATGAAACATACGCCACCTGCATTCATGTCGTCAACAAACAGGCAGCCCCAGCCACGTTCCATTTAGAAGGGGTTTCATCAGAACTCGTGGACCATCGCGTCCCGATGATCACTACGGTGGAGAAGGAAGTAACGGTGAACGGGGAGGTCGGGGTGACGGTCCCGGAACAGAAGCCGAGTCCTTGGAAAACCCACCCTGTAGTTGAAGCGGTCGTCCACATAAACGGTTGGTCCGTTCCATTGAAAATGGGCGTGTATCCAATCAAGGCAGGAAACGTCACGGTACGAACGGTTCAGCCCAGCTGGAGACCGGGACAGGAGGATTCGTTGTACCTGGATCTGGAAAGTCACTTGGAAAAGCCTTCTATATGGACCCTCCGTCTTCCGGATCAGAACGTGCTGGAGTGGCACACACCCAGCATACAGGTGGATGTGGACGGCGGTTCTCGTGCTTCCGTTCCTGTACCCATCACCCTTCGGAAAAACGGATTTTTGAAGGAGGAGATTTCGGTAGCTGTCAAAGAAGAGGGCAGGCCTTCCTTTGAATTCACCGCCATCCTTTCCTACGCCTTCCCGGGCCATGGAGCTAAATTCGGAGGAGAAACAGAAACGAAGTGGTTTGGCTTTAATGGTCCGTACTATGCAGAAATGGAGAAGCGGAACCAGTTTATTGAAGTCGGATCGATTCGGTCGAACGAAGATCCTGTGAAGCTGATGACTCCTCACCTGGGAAGACCCTTCAGTCAGGAATTTTCAAAAAAAGAAGCGTCCACAGTGGAATTCATCGAACTTCCAGAAGCTTTTGTTTTGAAAACGACACTAGAATCCCAAGCGTTTACAGGCCTTCTGCTCAACACGTATATCAAAATTTTTGGCGATGGTGTGGTGGAGGTCCATCACGAAATCATCAACCAGGGACCAGCGAAGAAAAGCGTTCACCTGCAGATTCCGGTTTACCCGATGTACAAGCAGCTGGTCATTCCTTATAGAGACGGAGTCGCTGTGAATAGGGAAGCATCGATTCCTTTTACCGAATACCTGCGTGATAAAGAGATCTCGGAACCATGGCTGTTTTCAAAAAACTCCTGCGGAGACACGAAAGCTCTTGCTTGGCCGGAGGAAGCCAGAGGAAGAGGAGACGACTGGCGTTTTGCCATCGTGTATGAAACAGGCGGGCTGGGGGAACAGGAAAAACGCAGCCTGGGCCCGATAAAAGTCGGCTTCCATGCCACAGCCGACTGGAAAGACTGGCGATCCCTTGTTAAAGGTGAAGACGGGAAACACCTGAAGGAATACCCGCTGTTCGCGCTGGAAGCATCCGGGCAGCGTTTTATATCCCGCGCAGGAGAACGGGTCCCCTACACCTTCCGCTCCTTGTTGACTCCGTATCTTCACGGCTCATTAACGATTCGTCAGGACGGGGAAACGTACCGCGAGGAAACCACAGTTGAACAAAAGCGGACGAAAATGGAAATCATGATGGAGCACTCGTCTCCAGGGATTCATTCCATCCATGGCCGCTTCCGCTCCAGAGGACAAGCAGCTGCTCTCCACACCTGCCAGCTTGTAACAGGGGACGAGGCAGTAGAGGTCACCAACCGCAATGATGTGTGGACCGTGAATAATGGCGGATTTACTTTCCATGCATCTGCGTCGTATTATCCCGGCATATACTCGTTGGTGTATGAGGGTCAGGAAATGTTTCATCATCAATACCCGGAGGCGGGACCGAAAAGCTGGTGGAATCCATGGGGCGGCGGGCTGCGTTTTGCGCTCCCGGAAGTGAGTGCTTATTCCATGATGAAAGAGGATACCCGCATATCACGGGCAGACCAAACGGACTCACTCGGCCACACGTGGAGCGGCCTATTATTATCTACAACCTTGCAGGAACATGAAAGTATGAGAGGACTGACACTCCGGCAGTATGTTCTTACCCTCCCAGGTGTGCCTATCCTGGCGGTCTTCGCTGAGATCGCCCCGCCTGTGCATCGCACGTTTTATGAGGAGAAGGTGAATCTTGAGACTTTTCTCAAGCCAGGGAAGGAACTGGACAGCTGTTATCTGAAACTGCCGGGAAGCGGGGTTTTCCATACGTATTACGCCGGTGTAGAGGAATATGAATTGGAAAATACATCAGCCGTGTGGATAGGTTCTGAGGAGCACGAGAAGAAGATGACGTTTCTTCATCCACAAGCCAGTAAAGAAGCGGGCAGCTACGTGAATCAGGATGTGATGTACCTGGAGTCTGTACAGAACTGGTGTGCCGTAGAAGGTAGTATTTTCCAGACTTCTCCTGCCTTTCTGTACGGCGGAGGTGAAGAAAATACTCAGGCCCATCACCT
Source organism: Halobacillus sp. Cin3 (assembly GCF_947311855.1). NCBI lineage: Bacteria > Bacillati > Bacillota > Bacilli > Caryophanales > Bacillaceae > Halobacillus > Halobacillus sp. Cin3. Next base: position 317,567 of record NZ_CAMZMV010000004.1, read on the forward strand.
TTTTTATGGACTGGTGTTTCCAGAAAAGGATTCTCCCTCGTGAAGATCATAGATGCGCATATTCATTTTTCCAACATTGAAAGCTTTAAAGAAACAGCTGAAAAGCTTTCGCGCGTTCATTATAGTGCGGATGGATTGGAAAAGGAGATGAAAGACAACCGTATTGAAGCTTGTATCGGGATGGGAGTGACAGAAACGGAGCACGAGGAATTCCCTGCCCGTCATGCATCGACACCGATGCTCCTGGATTTAGAAGAAACCCCAGGTCGAGTGGCGGTCTGCCCCGGAGTTAACCCATGGAGACTCGATGGATCAGGGCTTGATGCCCTTGAAAAAGAACTGCAGAAACCAGAATCGGTGGGGGTGAAAATCTATTTAGGCTATTACCCCTTTTATGCGTGTGATGCTGTTTATCAACCCGTGTATGATCTGGCTGCAGCTTATCGAGTTCCTGTTGTCCTGCATACCGGCGATACGTATTCCGAGCGGGGATTGTTGAAATATTCCCATCCGCTTACCCTTGATGAAGCGGCGGTCATGAGAAGAGATGTCCAGTTTATGATGGCTCACCTTGGGGATCCGTGGGTGTTGACGGGAGCGGAAGTAGTTTATAAAAATCCGAATATGTACGCAGATCTTTCCGGGTGGATCGTCGGAGCCGGAGTGGAAGTGGAAGAAAAAAGACGGGGCAGGCATTTTGATCACATCCGTCATGCGCTCACTTACTGTGAACACTATGAAAAGCTTCTGTTCGGGTCTGATTGGCCGCTTGTGCCGATCGGGGATTATGCGGCATGCATCGGGGATTCGATTCCCTCCCGTCATATGGAAGATGTCTTTTACGATAATGCGCTGCGGTTATTTCCGAAGCTTCGGGCTTTTATTGAAAATGGAACAAGCGGACGGTGAATCCACCGTTCGTTTTTTTCGAATGGAATAAGGATTTCTATGCTACTATTATAGTAGAAAATTATCGATGATTGGCAGAGGAGAAGAGAAATGCGGGCGATCGTCATGGGTGTGCCGATTTTAAAAGGAGGATGACTATGACACATACGGTTGACGTCACGGGTGTGGAAGACTGTGGGAACGCGCCTAAGAAGCTATGGCTGAAGGCGTTTAACGAGGCTTTCGCAACAGGAGATGCCGCTTATATTCTGGATCAGGTGACTGATGATGTGATATGGAGGATCATTGGAGAAACTAATGTTATCCAAGGGAAAGCGGCGTTTGCTGAGGAGCTGAAGTCCATGACGGAATACAAAGTCAGCGGGCTTCATTTTGATCAGATCATTACGCACGGAAGCACCGGATCCGCGAACGGAACGATCCTCATGCAAAGCGGCAGGCAGTATGGATTCTGCGATGTTTATCTGTTTACAAGTGCTGGAAAAAAGGCGCGGCTGAAGGAGATTACCTCCTACCTGATCCCACTCCCCTCGAGCTCCAGCTGATTTTGAACTACGGATTCGTCATCATTTGGTGGAACGCCTCCGCGTTTATTACTGTATGTATTAAAAAAGAAGCACACCGCTGTGTGCTTCTTTTTGGAATTTAATAATCCTGCCATGCTTTTTGATACAACTGGATGAGGACGGGGCGGTTCAACGTATTGACTGGGATATCAAAGGTCTCTCCGTTCTCTTCCTCGATCAAAGCATCCGTATCATTGCCGAACGCGAACAATGCGCGTGCGGTCTCCTCATTTAAGAAGGACAGGTTGTCTGAGACCTCCAGGTTGTCAAGATTGATTTTTTCCCGTGAGGCCAGCGTGAACCCCCAGTTTCCGAAACTTGGTACATCCAGATGGTAGCTGTCCGTATACAATCCAGTTTCCTTCATCGTTTCGTGGATGGTCCAGAAGACTTTAGGTGCAAAAACAGGGCTTGTGGACTGCATGCTGATTTTACCGCCGGGGGCAAGATGGTTACGGACGAGCGAATAAAATTGAGTGGTATACAATTTATTCAATCCCTCATTGTTCGGGTCGGGAAGGTCTCCGATGATGACATCATAGAATTCTTCATTTTCCTGCAGATACTGAAAAGCATCAGCGTGAACGACCTTAACACGGTCATCCTTGAGGGCCCCTTCATTTAGGCGGAGCAGCTCATGATGGGTGTTGGCCAGATCCGTCATTTCCGGGTCGAGGTCTACGAGTGTGATGTCTTCCACCTGTTCATGTTTCAACACTTCGCGAACAGCGAGACCATCTCCGCCTCCAAGGATAAGGACGTTCCTTTTCTGTTCGGCAAGAGCCATAGGAATATGGACAAGGGCTTCATGGTAGCGGTACTCATCACTTTCTGAGAACTGCAGCTGTCCATTCAAATAAAGACGTACATCGTTCGGCTCCTTGGTCAGGATGATCCGCTGATATTGGGTATCCTCAGCATAAATCACCGGATCGGCATACACCCTCTGCTCAAAGGCTGCGGCGTATTTCTCACCAAAAAGGAAGCCCCACCCGAGCAGAAGCAGAATAAGCACACCACTCAGCTTATGAAGAGCCGGACGGTGGATTTCTTTACGAAAATAGAACGTAAGGAACAAGGCAATGACTGCGTTGATCGCAGCAACTAAAAAGGCCGTTTTGATCAGTCCCAGTGCAGGCCTCAGAAGAAGGGCGAACCCGATGGATCCGATCAAGCTTCCTGCATAGTCAAAAAATAAAACACGGGCCGTGCTTTTACTGATATCCGCCCGTATGTCCTGCACACGCCTGATTAAAATCGGCAGTTCTAATCCGGTCAGGAAACCGGTCAGGGAAATGACAATATACAAATAAACCTGTGCGGTTCCCTGATCGAAGAAGGAAGAGAAAAAGAACAGACCAAAAACAGAAAAACCGCCAATGATGGCAATCAAAAATTCAGCTTGTACGAATCGAGTCACAAGCCGGTTTTTCAAACGTTCACTAACAGCCGCCCCAATCCCCATGGCCATTAAAAAAAGGCCGATGGTAATGCAGTAGTAAAGGACACTGTCCCCGAACAAGTAGCTTCCAGCCGCCCCGTAGAGAACTTGAAAGACGATTCCGCAGATGGAGACAATTCCTGATGATAAATATAAGTATCTCTGGGCGTTCATATAGTACCTCCCGCAGGCTTACGTAATGCTGCCTGCCACGGCAAAGCCGATGAAAATGCTCACGGCAGCCGCAACGATTGCAACCGCTACGTTGTTTTTACGGATTTCGTCTTCTGCTTTGAAAGGGGTGACCAGTTCAAAGAGGTAATAGCCGGCAATCATTAATACAAATCCGATTAAAATCCAGATTGCTGCGCCCCAGATGCTCAAGTTGTGGGCAATGGACGCTTGTGTAATGATGCCGAGGCCGATCAATTTACCGGCAAACTGTGTACCGACAGCCACATTTCCGTTCAGCAGCTCCTGACGGTCATCATAGGGGGTGAATTTTTCAAAAACGGCCATGCAGATCCCGGCAATAAGGAGCATGAGCACCCAGTAGACAAGGGTAAGCAGCAGCTCTGTGGCGTCAAGGATCTCTGAAAATTCGAAGGCAAACATAGGTCATACACTCCTGTCTTTCATTATTTTCCTGTACCTGGTCCTCCACCGCGAATACCACCCGGTGAATTTGAGGAATATCTCAAGGTCGGAAGCTTTCCACTGTTCTTCACATAACCGCCGCGGAGGATGTACCCGGTATATATGAATCCTCCACCCCTGGATTCAAAATCCATATCAAACTCCTTTTCAGCCTCACGGGCTATGCCGTAATCAGAAAAGAAGGCGGTGGAGTAGTTGTTACGTACAAATTCTTCTCCAGACATTTCGACGAGAGAATCATTGGCATCTTTCGGGTCTTCAAAAACCTGCACAAGCAGATCATCATAAATCATAAGATGACGGCCGTTTTTTGAGGCTTCGTACATCGGTTCGTTTGTATCCATGATCTGATTGGCGACCGTAGTTACCGTTTGATTGGAAGCCCGGTATATTTCAGATTTGTTTTCCCTGTCGTCATAGACGATGTCCTCCAGGGGATACGTGTTGTCAACCGCTCCCTGCACGGAGGAACAACCGCCCATGATGATCAATAGAAGAAAAAAACTGTAGCTGATCCATCGCTTCATTGGTTCACCTCCTGACAGCCGTAGTAAAATTCGGTTGAAAAAGCCGTGGGTGTTTCAAAGCCGGGTTAAGCAGGCGGGCCCAGGGACATTTTCCCATTTCATCCTCTTTCATTATACTTGTGTACGAACGAGGACTCAATAATGTTTCATTCATGATGGTTCAGGTCTTTTGACTTCGAGAGGTGTCAGACCTTATACTGAACAGAGGAACTGCAGCTTAGACAGGGAAAGAAGAGATGCCATGAACTTACGTGTAGAAGACTACATCAGCATCAAGCTCCACCAGACAGACTTGAAACTGACAAGTGAGATCAAATCACGCCTTCAGCCCTACAACCTTGCACCTGAACAAAATCTAGTCATGATGCTGTTGTGGGAAAAAGACGGACTGACTCAAAACCAGCTTTCTGAAAAACTTGGAAAAGATAAGACGAATATTGCCAGAATGGTAGTGAATCTCGAAGGGAAAGGCTTTATTGAACGGAAATTCTGCCCTAGAGACCGCCGTTCCCTGGAGGTGTATCTGACTGAGGACGGGCGGAAATTGAAAGAAGAAGTGGTCCCTGTTTCCGAAGCGTTCAACGCGGATGTGACGGAGGGGCTGAGTAAGCAGGATTTGGAACATCTGGATCAAGTGCTGACAAAAATCCTGAACAATATAAAAGGGTAAGCGTCCCTTTTTTTGTTGATATAGTATGTGTAGCAACTAAATGGGGGAAAGGATGGTTGAATGACATTCCAAAGAGAACTCAAGGAGAAGTGGAGAGTGGAATACACTGAGATGGGGTTTCCGGCTGTGCAGAAAGGCTGGGTGCTTCCTGTTGAACGGTGGCGTGATTTTGATCCATTCATCCTGATGGCGGAGGATTGGTTCAAAAAGGGTACCTTTCCTGACCATCCTCATAGAGGTTTTCAAACCGTTACCTATGTTGTGGATGGAAGGCTCGAGCATATTGATAACGCAGGGGGGCGTGAAATTCTTGAACCCGGTGACGTCCAGTATATGAATGCCGGGTGGTCGGCCCGTCACGCAGAAGATGGGGTGGAAGATGATATTGCCCATACGCTTCAGTTGTGGCTGAACCTTCCAAAGGATCAAAAGCAATCCGGCACGTTGTATCAGAACGTCTATCAGGAGGATGCCCCTGTCATTTCTTTTGGCGGAGGCAGTGTAAAAGTGTTCTCTGGAAATATCGCAGGAGTGACCGGTCCTCTCGATTCCATCGTTCCTATTACGTTGACGGAATGGACGATGGGAGAAGGGGCTTCCTATACGATGTCCCTGCCTGAAAACCATAATGCTTTTGTTTACGTGCTGGCAGGAGAGGCAGAAATAGGGGTGGAGAGACAGAAAATGTCTAAGCACGAGGCCGGTCTGCTTACTTTTCGTGAAAATGGAGAAGAGGATAGTACTCTGACGATCCGTTCAAAAAAACGGCGCACCAAAGTGCTTGTTTATTCTGGAAAACCGATCCGCGAGGAAATTGTCCCGCATGGTCCATTCGTGATGAATTCCATGGAGGAGATCATGCAGGCTTTTGAAGATTTCCGAAATGGAAAATTCGGACCTCCAGCTGTATAAAGGACGTAAAAAAGCCTGAGAGGCAGCTGCCTCTCAGGCTTTTGTTATTGAAGTTCCTGCTGAGAGATTGTTTACCATACTTTCGCGTTTCGTTAAGGAAACCACCACCTTCTCTGCTTCTTTAAAAACAGCTCTTCCTCTATAGTTGGGCGACGGTATCTCTTGGGTCTTCCCGATACAAAGGGAGGGTGCAGCAGCGGAAAGCCCCGCCGGATTTAATAATCTCTGAAAAATCAACGGGGAGCACTTCGAACCCTTTCTTTTCCAAGCTTTCATTCAACCGGGTGTGACGGGAGAGGCTGATCACTTTGTTTCTGCCAATCGAAAGCACATTCGGACCCATATGGAACGTTTCGTCCTGTGTAGCAGGGATTACCTCGAACCGCTCCTGAATCAACTGCCACCCCTCATCTGTAAACGCTTCTGGATAAGCGAGGGCTGTGTGAGCATCCAGGATATTCAATACACAGTCCAGATGAAGGGTTCCATCCGCAAGTGAAAGGGCATTCACATCTCTATCCGGCTCCTGCTGTTTGAGTTCTTGAACAGCTTCCATCGAAGTCCGCCCGCTGTGACCAATCCAGATTGTATTTGCATCGACGAGGACGTCGCCGCCCTCTATCGGATGGTGAAAGGTACGTATGTCATTCGTGTCACGGCTGTTCATCCAGGCCGTTAATTCACTGGTTTCGCCTTTGCGGACATCTTCTTTCATAGAACTGGTATAGAAATGAGAACCGATGACAAATCCGATATCTCTTGTGAAAACTTGTTCATGCAGGCTGGATTTAGAGGGAAGCTGGTGCACGGTAATCCCCTCCTCTTTTAGAAGGTGAACAAAATCCCTGTGCTGCTGTAACGCCACATTCGTCTGTATTCCCTCATAATGTTTCTGTGTTTCATTGATTTTAGCTTCGATTCTCATATGACGGGGCTCCGAGACGAGTACGTCCAGCAGTTGACCGTATTCAGTGGAGCAGTTGAATGCTGTTCTAGCAGCCGTATCTTTCACGGGACAAACCTCCATTCTTTCGTTGCTGTATGTTTCCCCATCTCTGAACAGCCGAAACAATAGATTTCCCAGGCGGAATGAGAGAAAATGGTAGAGTGGAATAATGAAGGAGGTATTTGATGGAGTTTAAACAATTAAAGGACTTTGAAGCATTTACAGACCTGTCCCGCCGGTGTTACCCGGGGATGAACCTTTTGACCGTGGAGGATCAGGAGCGCTATACCACCCATCGCAGGAAAATTTCCGGGTATGAAGATGTCCATCCAGTAGGATTGTACGACGGCTCCTCCCTCATTGGAGGTTATTTTGCTTACGATCATAGAATTCAAGTGTATGACCGTAAAGTAGAAGGCGCAGGGATAGGCACAGTAGCCGTAGATCTTCCTTACAAAAAACAGGGACACGCCAAGCAGATCATTACGAAGTTTTTACTGGATGCCAGAAAAGATGGACGTATAGTGACGCACCTTTACCCTTTTCAGCCGTCCTTCTATCAAAAAATGGGTTTTGGGATCGGCCCGGAGTTGTCTGTCTATCAGTTTCATCCTGCTCACCTTCCGAGTTTTGAATCGAGCCTGGATGTTCAGATGCTCACTGCCGATCATATAGAGGACGTTCATACCTGCTACCAGACCTGGGCCGGCCGGATCCACGGCGCAACGGATATCCCTCCTTATGGTTTTACTTTTTTAGAGAAGCCGGAGCAGCATACGATCGGGGTTCGGAATAAAGGAAGACTGGAAGGGTATATGACGTTTGAATTCGAGGCAGGAGGGCACTTCCTGGAAAACGATCTGCACATAAAAAACTTCTTCTATACGACGAAGGAAGCTTATCAAACTCTTGTAACACAGCTGCACAATCAGAAAGATCAGGTCCAATCGGTCAGATTTCCGACGTTTGATGAAGATTTCAGTTTCACATTACATAATCCTGTCCACGTAGAGAATCATTTAATTCATTCTATATACCATAAAACCGCTGAGCAGGGACGTGGACTGATGTACCGCATTATGAATATCCCGGCTTTCCTGGATGCTGTTACCTATCATTCCTTCGGCAGAGATACAATCCGGGTGGGATGGACAGTGAAAGACAGTCTGCTTGGAGAAACCTATGAAGGTGTCTGGCAGTTTGCGGCAGGGAGACCATCCCCGACCAAAGAGGAAGCGGAGGTTCATATAGAACTTGATATCGGCTCTTTTTCCTCCTTAATGATGGGGTGTGTGTCCTTACAATCACTTGAAAAATCAGGCAGAGCCACTGTATCCAAGCCGGTCGATCTTTTCAACCATCCCGAAAAACCGCAATGCTGGACATTTTTCTAGTTCTGACGCAAGGGGAGTGTTGAACAGTGAGCCTTCTGCATACATATAGTACATTAAGGAAAATGATGGAACGGAGTGGAGGGAGTGAACAAAAAGAACAGACGGGCAGAAGCTGTTCATTACTTCAAAACACGCCCCTTGATTCATGTGCTGGAGGCAGCCCGGGTGAAGTATGAAGCCTATGGTAAGGCTTGTGGAACGATGATGACTGAAAAGCTTGCCTACAAAGAATTGCTGGCTCTGGCTGAGTTCATGGGCATGTCGGAACATGCGCTGGATTTGAAGAGAAAATTTTCCATTGCCCGATTTGAGCGGAGGATCATGGATCGCTGGGGAATAACCTTAGGAGAATTACTTGAAGAGTATTTCCCTGGAACGGAGGGGAATAAGGAATGAAACCTTAAAAACCCGGACTCATATCAAATGAGTCCGGGTTTTTGTTATACCCACGTATAATCTCTGCCCCAGCTTTCCTGTGCAAGCGTTCGTATATTCTGTACAATCGTGTTTTCGACAGCGTAGGCATCACCCTGTTCATAAGGGTTGTAATGGAAAGCGTACAGCCTTGATGTGAATGCATCAAAAGGAAGCGAGCTTTCCCCTTCCTGTTCTCCACTCCCGTTTACGCTTGGCTCAATGTTCTGTCCCCAGTTCTGGGAGCCGTCGTTATTCGGGTTGTAGAAGTAGATACGGTAAATGCCCTGCGGGTCTTTTGCGATCCTTGTAATGGAAACGGCATGAAGACCGAGCAGCTTTCCATGGACATTTGTAATGAATATGCCGACAGGATTTGGATAAATCAATTCATAGTCGTCATTGTAGTCTGGATGATGGGTTGCATAGAAGAGCTTGATAAACCCGTTGTAATCCAGAACGTACCCTGTGATAGGATCGAAGACCGAGCTGAACCCTTTCTGCACCCAGTTGCCGTAAAAAGCCGGGTTTACCCACCGGTGGCCGTCTTCTCCGCGGAGGGCGACACGCGTCATCATCTCGCTGTAAATTTTATCTAAGTGCGGGACGAGTACGAGGGAAACAGGGTCGAGTTCTTTATCAAGGTCGGGGGCAAGCCCGCCTTTTAAGTCTTTGGAATGGATCTGAGCGCCTTCAAAAGTGAAATCCAAGTCCCCATCTCTGGCTGCCCGTGGAATGATTTCGAGCAGGAATCCAGGGGCATGCTGGGCCCATAAGCTGATTCCTCTTGCAGCCTGACAGGTTGGATTAAATCCTTGTCCGACACCCAGAGGCTGACCGAGGACCTGGATGGTGCCGGCGACGAGAATACTGTTGGCTGTAACACCTTCCCCGGTATTGGTTGTGGAATAGAGTGCATTCCTGACGTCCGGCCGGATATCAAGCTCTATGAGCCTGCGCAGTCCCGGAGCTACGGGTGAATGGGAGAGGACACCGCGTTCAAGCATCATCGCCAGCCCGTAAACGGCTTGTCTCGTACCTGGGAAAATGGACGAGCGAATCAACTGGATCACTAACTCCCGGTTTTCTTCAAGGTTGGCACTGCCTTTACTGTTAAGGCTCAGGGCATACGTTAACAGACCAGGATTCTGCTTGCTTAAAAATCTCAGCAGTGTCGCATGATGGGGAGCGACTAAACCGGTGTCCCGCATCGATGTGGCAAGCGCGACACTTTCTGAGATCAAGTCAGCTCTTGGGATCGTCTTCAGCTGGCTGCGGTACGCATGGACATCTTTGAACTGCCCGCTCAGTGGTGAGGGACCTTCAATCGCAGATATGAACTGTTTCAATTCTGTTGTATCATTCTTCTCTGTATCCTGACTGACCATTTCTTTGGCCATCCTGATCATGGATACGATCCGCTTGATCATGATAGGGCGCTGAGCGGTCAGCCGTTTAATCTCGTGAATAAGGGTCTGAATGAGTGCGGTCGACGATAAATGTGTGGAAAGAAACGTAAAAAGTTTTTCAGCTTTTTCGTCATTTTCATGCTTTTCAATCCGCGCACTTTCGCTGGCATCTGGGAAAAGAAGGTTCAGGTTCAATACCATGACTTCATTTAGGAACTCTTCAGCCATCGTACGGGTCACATTCGTATTGGAAGCTTTTCCTTCAGCTATGGCAAGCATCCGCAGCTCGCTCAACACTTCGATAATCATAGGCAGCCCTTTGGCTTTCAAGGATCCGGCTACGAGGGGAGGCTGAAGTTTCTCAGCGGATTCCCATGGACCATCCTGAAAAACGCCGGCCTCTTCAAAACGTGCGGCATGCTGATAGAGGTTTTCAAATCCATCGTCTGCGTCAATCAAACGGTTGGCTTCCTGATAGACATCAGTCTGATATTTCGATTTTACAAAGGAAGGAGCCTGGGCCAGCTGGTCCAGGGCGTAAATGAATCGTTCAGCAAGAGCACCTGTGGTTTGAGGCATGTGACTACTCCTTTCTCTTTTTGAGAGAGCTTAAATGTAGAAATTATACGTTTCGTACGTTTCCAGAAGGTCACGCATTTCTTCACTGTCACGTCCGAAAAAAAAGATGGTTCCATAATGGTTCCCAAACCCGACACGTTCCGCAACTTTCCCCTGGGGCGGTGTGAACATATCATGCTTTTCAAAATAGGGATGATCCTCAAGCTCTTCCGGAATCTTTAAATCCTCGACATATTCGATGCTCGGATGAACCATCAGGCATCCCGCATAGTTTTGGTAATCGTACGGATCCGGGAAGAATTCTTTAAGTTCTTCCTCCGTCGTGCTTGGGTCACTGCATAAAATCTGTGCTTCATACGCACTGAAACCGTATGCCCGCTCAATCAGTTCGAAAATATGTCCGCCCGGCACACGTGCAGCCACTTCACCGAAGTGGAGCGTTCCATCCTGCGTAATGAAATATTCCGGGTGGATCACCCCGTACTCGATTTCAAAGGCATCGACAAGCTGCTGCACGGCCTTTTCAATCAATGGGCGTTTTTCTTCCAGAGAAGGAGAGGCAGGAACGAAATTGGAATATCCGAGGCGGACATATTCCGTAATATTCAGGAATTGGACTTTTCCTTTATGAATGAACGCTTCACAGGAGAATTCCTGTCCATCCAGGTGACTTTCCATCAAGAGAGGAAAATCTGTATCCTGAATCTGGTTGATGTCTTCTTTTGTATACACCGCCAAGTGACCGACAGATCCGGCTTTGTCCAGAGGTTTCACGTGAATCGGGTCAAAGTGGTCGCCTTCAAGCTTCAATAACGCTTCATTCACTCTTTTCAAGAAGCGCTCCACATCTTCTTTATCCCTTGCCTCTTCAAACACACCGACTTTAATACCGGAAATCTGCGCTTTCCGCTTCATCATCCCTTTGTCGCGAAGCAGAAGGGAGCGGTTGAAGACTTTAGGGTCCTCTCTGAATCTGGCATTCAGCGCCCCGGCCCACTCGACGCACTCTTCATATAAAGGGACGGCCAGCTCGGCTCCCATGTCCCTGAGCTGCTTGTACAATTGATCCGACCCTTCATTCAGTTTATTGAAGTCCCAGCCTACAAAAGGAATATCGTGCTTCTCGGCATACGGTTGAAATTCCGCGGGACCTACGACGATAAACGGTCGGTTCATCCGTGCGGCCGCTTCAATGGCTTGGACACTCCAGCCAACCAGTGCAGTGTAATAAGGCTTCGTCTTTTCAGCCTCTTCGATTGATGTATTCAATTCCAGTTGATCCAATTCCATTCGATTCCTCTCCTTTGTCATTGTAAATCTAAATTTAGGAAACTTTGACATTCGTAAGTTAAACGTATCAAAGTAGAGGGAAAACTGTAAGCGTTAGATAGAGGTTCGACAAAACTAGTGAAGGTTTTACAAATCTCTTATTTCCTGTCGAAAATAATCTATTTCCCGGGAAATGATTGAGAGAAGAGAAATTCGTGAATAGTAAACAAAAAGGAGGAGAAAGCATGTCGGAGTCACGTTCTTGGAGGAAGCTACGTCCGAAGCAGATGATTGCACGGAGCCGGGGGTATTTTTCAGAAAGAGAAACGATAAAGAAATTAAAAGCATACAGCAGTCGTCTGGGTACTCAGCTCGTCTACTACAGCCTGTTGTTATACTATGCCTTTCAAAGTCCGAATACACCGAAGAAGGCGAAGCTTACCATTGCCGGCGCCCTTGGTTATTTGATTCTGCCGGTGGATGCCATTCCTGATGTGCTTCCGGCGGTTGGTTTTACTGATGACAGTGCCGTCATTTTATATGCGGTCTATCAAGTCCTCTCCCATATCGATGATGATGTGAAGGAACAGGCAAGAGGAAAAGTCAGTACAATTGTCGGCCGTGATGTGTCGAAGGATGAATTGAAGGATCCTGAGGAAGATGGGGAAGCCGGTGTTTAAGGCATCCCCGCTTTTTTTATGTGGAAGTCTCCTGTATAATAATGTTGTTTTGCGAAAAGGAGATTTCATAATGACTGGAAGCGTGCAGGACCTCAAGACAGATGGGGCCTTTTTTAAATATTTGAATAAAAAAAATGAATATAAACAGCCGGTACGGGAGACGATGGTCCGTACCGCCGCCAAGCTTACGTCATCAGCCACTTCCGAACAGCGGCCGGGGATGCTTCTTGGAAAAGTGCAGTCCGGAAAAACCCGGACCTTTATAGGAGTCATGGGGTTGATGTATGATAACGGATTTGATGTCGTCATCCTTTTAACGAAAGGAACGAACGCCCTCGTCCGCCAGACGTATGCCCGACTTCATGAAGAATTTTCAGATGCTGTAGACCAGGATACGATGAGAGTCTATGACATTACGTCCATGCCTGATAATCTCAGAAAATATGAGTGGAATCAAAAGCTCGCTCTGATAGTGAAGAAGGAGACACATAACCTGGAACGCCTGCGGACTGCCCTTGAAGAAAAGTATCCGGAGTTAAAGGAGAAGCGTGTTCTCTTCATTGATGATGAAGCGGATTTTGCCAGTGTTGCTTATGAGTATAAGCGTGATCAAAACCTAAAGCAGATGCGCGTGATTGCGACAAAGATCAATGAGCTCCGTAAGAAAATCAAGCATACGGCGTTTCTACAGGTAACTGCCACTCCATATTCGTTGTATCTTCAGCCGGAGGACATGACAATCCACAAGGGAAAGGTGTTTGAACCGATCCGTCCGTCCTTTACCGAACTGGTACCCGTTCATAACCGGTATATCGGTGGGGAGGTCTACTTTGAAATGAGTGAAAAAGAAGATCATCTGGCTTCCTATCTTTTCCATGAAGTGAATGAAAAAGAACTGGAAGTAATGAAGAAGATGGACGGACGCAGGGTGAAAATGGATCAGCTTCTGGAGCAGAAGAATATTTCCAACATTCGAATGGCCGTTGTAAACTTTATTGTTGGTGCGTCCATACGGCGCTGTCAGCAGCGGTTGAAGGGAAAACGCGAAGAGAAGTATTCCTTTATCATTCATACAGAGCGTGGCAAAAGTGCCCACGCCTGGCAGGCTGAGCTGATCGAAGGCTTTGAAAAGCTGCTTACGGAAGGAGCAGACAGGGAAACCGTCACATTTCAAACGCTGATCCGTGAAGCTTATGACGATTTGATCCGTTCCGTGAGTAAACTGAAGAAATCGCCGAGGCCGGATTTCAAGCAGGTTTATGAGGAAGTCCGTCGTTCTTTGAATGAAGAATACGTGGTAAGCAGTGTGGTCAATTCCGAAAAAGATGTACAGGAACTCCTGGATTATAAAGGAGAGTTGAAGCTGCGTGCTCCTATGAATATATTTATAGGAGGACAGATTCTGGACCGCGGGGTGACCATCCATAATCTGATCGGGTTTTTCTATGGAAGAAATCCGAAGTCGTTTCAGCAGGACACGGTGCTGCAGCATTCCCGGATGTACGGGGCCCGTCCTGTTGCTGATCTTGCAGTCACCCGTTTTTATACGACTGCACGGATATATACGGTGATGAAACGGATTCATGAGTTCGACTCAGCGCTCAGGCGGGCGTTTGAAAGAGGGGGGCATGATCAGGGAGTAGTCTTTATCCAAAGGGATGGAACCGAAGAAATCATCCCCTGCAGCCCGAACAAAATCCTTCTTTCCAATGTGCTCACCATGAAGCCGCATAAACGGATGCTGCCAGTCGGGTTCCAGACTGGTTATAAGACTCATATACAAAAGCAGGTTCGGCAGCTGGATGATCGGGTGGATCAATTGAAAAGGGCCGCCTTAAAAGAACGGGACGGAGCGTATCTCGTTCCTGTCGAAGAAGCGAAACGTCTGCTCAGCCTTGTTCACGAGACGCTGGAAATGGAAGAGGGGTATGACTTTTCCATGGATGAATATGAAGGGGTTCTTGACTATTTAACCGCAGAATCAGAAAAAAGGGCGTTTGTCTGGGTCCTTGCGAGGAAGAACAGGAACATCCAGCGCCTGAAGAAGGATGGCAGTTATGAAAATTCCCCGGATACTCCAGGGCGTGGAGAAGGAGAACTTGCGGAAGCACGCCGTCTTGCTCGTAATTTCCCAGCACTGATTATGCTGAGACAGGAAGGGAAAAAAGAACAGGGGTGGCGCGGGTCACCGTTTTGGTGGCCGGTCCTCATAGTACCGGCAGAAACGGCTCCGACGGTTTATGCGGGCCGCACCGTGAAAGGAAAGCATTAAAAAAGGACCTTTCTTATAAGGTCCTTTCTTTAATGTCTGCTATTTTTCAATCGGTTCGTCGAATAGATCCGTGAATTTGGCGACGTTTTCGTAACTGAACTCAAACGCCATTCTCACTTCTCCGAATCCAGGCTGGTAAAAGTAGCCTTGAACCTCATAGCTGCTTGGATTTTCCCTCACCTTCGTAAGGTGGAAGTACCGCTGGATGTATTGAGCCATTTCCTCCAGTTTTTTATTTCGTACTTTGATCCACTGCTCTTTTAGTTCTTGAGTCGGGAAGTCAGATTCCTTTAACATGTGCTCACTCCTCTACGGAAATCAAAAAACTAGAAAACCATTTATAGACATTATACTATAAGAGGACGTCGATAATTTCAACTATTCGAAAAAATCAAACGTGAAAAAGGACCTATTTATGAGAGAGGACTTTTAAGAGATATGAATCCCTGTTAAACTATGGAAGAACGAGTGGCTTCCCTTTCATGGATGAAGGGTCTGTGACACATTGTCATCGTTTTTTTACAAACTTTCCACATTTGTATATCCATCCACACGCTTCTGCGTGTAAAAGCTGCAATCCCGGTCTTCAGATGTGCAAACAAACTGAAATCTGGACAGTCAAGCAGCTGCGTTCTATTTACAGAAGCCGGTCGCGTGTTACAATGGCTTACACAACCAGATGAAAAAGGAGAAATGACATTGAATAAAAAATGGTTATTGGGATTAATGCTGGCTGCCTTTGTTGCTTTACTTGCTGCGTGCGGGGAAGATGAAGGAGCCTCTGACGATAATAAAGAAGAAACAGAGACGACACAGGAAGAACAGACGGAAGGCGAGCAGCCTGAAGCTCCTGAGCCGGACCTTGAAAACATTCCGGAAGTAGTCGCAGAAGTCAATGGAGAGAAGATTACAAAAGAGGATTTTGAAACGACGTACCAGGGACAATTCCAACAGATGGCTATGCAGTCACAAATGACAGGTACAGAGCTTGATCAGGATCAGTTGAAGAAAGATGTCGCTGACAATCTTGTCGGCCAGGAACTGCTTGTGCAGGAAGCCGAAAGCCGGGATTACGAAGTGTCAGATAAAGAAGTTGATCAAATGCTGACAGACCTTGCCGAGCAGAACCAGTTGGAGTCCAAGGACAAATTCCTTGAGGAACTTGGCAATCAGGGTATGAAAGAAGATGAAGTTCTTTCCCAGGTCCGTGCCCAGCTGAAAGTCGATAAGCTTCTTGAGGAAGAAGTCAGTGTAGAAGCTCCGACTGATGATGAAGTGAAAGCGGAATATGACAAAGCCGTCGAGCAGCAGGAAAGTGCTGAAACAGAACAGGAAATTCCTGCGTATGAAGATGTAAAAGATCAGATTAAACAGAACCTTCAAACTCAGAAGCAGTCTGAAGAAACACAAAAGCTTGTAGACAAGCTTCGTGAAGAAGGCGACGTTACCGTGAATCTATAAGAAAAAAAGCTGTCCAACATGGACAGCTTTTTTTGCGTATTAGATCCATTCCTTCCATTTCCTACGCAGCTTCTTTGCGGATTTTTCCTTTCTCTTCTGACTATGTTTTTCATGATTGATCAACAGGTCGTATGCCGTGAACGCAGCAATGACACGGGCAAGGATAAACACTCCGGCCGCTGACATGATGGTAATTACGGGGTAGTACACAGCCAGAGCCCCGTTGGTCACATCATTTTCTTCAAGCACGAGGGTGACAAATCCCGTACCGGCTAGCACTACCCCGAGCATGAGAAAAGAGATAAGCCGTGTTCGAACGGATTCAAAACGATCTGTGATTTCCGCTTTGAACCCGGGGTCAAAGGTCAACTCCCTGGTGCTTATGATTTCATAGTTTTCTGCGCCTTTGGTCGTCATGGCTTTAATAAAGAAGATGCTCCCTGCCGCAGCGATGCCTGCAATCATGAGTGCAAGAATTTCGGGTGATCCTTTAAAAAGAAAGTATGGGACTAAACCAAGCAGGAACAGGCTGAGGCTTAGGGCCAGCGAACGTCCCATGGAGTTTACGTAGGTGAAATGAGCTTCTGCCATTTCACGGCTGACGTAATATCCCTGTTCCACCTCAGGCCCTCGTTCTGACTCTTTTTTTAGTAGGTAGTCCATCGACACATTGAAAATGCTCCCAATGGTCAGCAGCTTCTCTGTTTCTGGATATCCCTGACCATTCTCCCATTTACTAACGGCCTGCCGGGAGGTCTGCAGCTGCTCAGCGAGCGCTTCCTGCGATAATCCCTTTTCCTTTCTTAATTGAAACAGCTTTTCTCCAAAGTTCATGGAAAGCCTCCTTCATCTTTGTTACATCAAGTATAGAAAACAATGGAATAATTTTCTATACTGTCAGAGTGGAAGGTTGTCAACGAACCGTTGCAAATGGGAAACGAGAAGTTTACATCTGCTCTTAACCTTAAAAACTATGGATTTATAAGAAAAATGAGAATAATGGAACATCAAACAAAAGGATTGACCCTCTACTTTTCCGTTGTTATGATTCTCTCTATAATTTAATTGACGAAACACCTTGTATAAGTTCAGGAATACGGCCTGAGCGTCTCTACCAGCTACCGGAAATAGCTCGTCTACAAGGGGAAAATAGATGGACCTTTCCCTTGGTATACGCACCGGCAGCTGCCGGTGTTTTTTTGTATAGGAGGGAACACCATGAAAAACTTCTTTCAGTTTGAAGAAAGAGGGACAACGATAAAAAAAGAAACGATGGCCGGTGTGACCACGTTTTTGTCTATGGCTTATATTCTGGTTGTTAATCCAATCATACTCAGTCAGGCTGGTATGGATCAGGGAGCATTGTTTACAGCAACGGCTTTATCCGCGATCTTTGGTTCCCTGCTGATCGGTCTCATGGCGAACTTCCCAGTAGGTATCGCGCCAAGCATGGGCTTGAATTCCTTTTTCACCTTTTCTGTTGTTATCGGTATGGGGATCGAATGGCAGGTGGCCCTGACCGGGGTATTTATTGCAGGCATTATCTTTATGATTTTAAGTTTGTTTAAGATCCGGGAGAAGATTATCAATGTCATTCCTAAAGATTTGAAGCATGCCATTGCGGGTGGAATCGGTTTTTTCATTGCCTTTGTAGGGTTGAAAAATGCCGGACTGGTCGTCTCCAATGAGGAGACTTTCGTTACCATTGGTAACCTGACATCGCCGACGACGGCTCTTGCAGGTTTTGGTTTTATTATTACACTGATGATGCTTGTCCGTGGTATCCGCGGTGGGATTTTCTACGGAATCGTCGTGACAAGTATCATCGGTATGGTTTTCGGTCTTGTGGATGTGCCGGGATCCATTGTGGGGGAAGTCCCAAGCATGGCTCCGACCTTTGGAGTCGTATTCCAGCACCTTGGGGATATTTTTCAGCCGGAAGTCATTGCGGTCATTTTTACTTTCCTCTTTGTAGCCTTCTTTGATACAGCCGGGGCGTTGATCGCTGTCGCCAGCCAGGCCGGGATGATGAAGGATAATAAAATTCCGAATGCCGGCCGTGCTTTGCTTGCCGATTCATCTTCCGGTGTTCTTGGAGCCATCTTCGGAACATCGACGACAGCGTCCTTCGTAGAGTCATCCGCAGGCGTAGCTGTCGGAGGAAGAACTGGTTTTACCAGTGTCATCATTTCCGCCTGTTTCTTTATTGCTTTGTTCTTTTCGCCGCTTCTCGGCGTCGTTACTCCTGAAGTTACAGCACCGGCCCTGATTATTGTAGGAGCGCTGATGGCCGTGGAAGTCAAAGAAATCGACTGGAGCCGACTGGAAGTAACAGTACCCGCGTTTGTTACGATTATTATGATGCCGCTCACGTATAGTGTCGCCACAGGAATTGCACTTGGGTTCATTCTTTATCCATTTGCGATGATTGCCCGGAGGGAATGGAAGCAGGTTCACCCGATTATGTACACACTAGGCGGATTGTTTATCATGTATTTCGTCTTTCTATAAAAATGAAAAATCCTGGAGCATTGGTGCTCCAGGATTCAGGCTTTAGAAAAACTCCGTGTTACCCAGTCGGGGTTGTCCGTATGTCGTGTTGAGGGGCACGTTCCGCTTATCGGTGGATGCTTGCCTCGGGCCCGGCCTCAGCTAACTTGGGCAGGAAAATCACCTGTCCAAGTGTATCTTCGGCCCGTGCTGTTCCCGCTGGCGTCACCACCGAACACTCCTCGTGCCAGCGTTCATATAGATAGAGCGGAAATAGTTCTTCCATCTATCAAAGAGAACGTTGAGCACAGTTTTCCAGACTCCATAGAACAGTTATAGTGTCGTTTTCCAGGGAAGGTCATGGTCGTGAACAACCGCTTCTGACAGCTTCTGGGACACTGGACAGAAACAGGGGCTTCTTTACAATCTAAATCCTGGAGCATTACAGCTCCAGGATTTTTTTATGCCTTTATCATAGTATGGAGTTTTTTGTTCATCTCATCTGCTGCGAATAAGGCTTGATGGTCCTCCCATATTTCTCCGGGTTTATTCGCCTGTCCAAGCACGTAGCCTGAAAAGGGCAGGTGTACAAACTGGAAAATATGCTGGAACTGCTGTAGAAGCGGAAGAGCCTTCATATAAGGAGAATCTCCTCCAACCGCTAAGACAAAAGCCTGCTTTTTGGACATCTGCTCACGGAAATCTCCGTACTCAGGCTCCCGCATTGTCTGGGACCACCGGTCGATAAACAGTTTCATTGCCGCAGACATGGAATACCAGTAAACAGGTGTAGCAAAAATAAGAAGATCATGACTCATCACTTGTCCCATCAGGGATTCGTAGTCATCGTCCACCGGGTGAAACCCGCCTTCGTCATGCCGGCCGTCCATGATGGGTTTGATGGTATATTCTTCGAGGTGAAAAGTGGTGACTTCCAGCCCTTTCACCAATTTTTCCGTAAGTATTTTTGTGTTTCCGCCCTGGCGGCTTCCGCCATTCAGTACAGCAATCTTCATTCTTTTACCTCCTTTTGTTTCTCTTCTTCGTTTAGCTTATACTAAAACTACCAATCATAAAAACGGATGATTTGAATGGTTATGATCGAAAAAAACGATGGGAGAGTTCAAAATGGATGAAAAGCAGCTTGTCACATTTTTAACGGCAGCAGAAACCTTGAATTTCACGAAAACCGCTTCTATGCTCAATTTTGCCCAATCCAGTGTTACCGCCCAGATTAAATCGCTGGAAGTTCAGCTTGGACGCCCATTATTTGAACGTCTCGGAAGGAAGCTTGTGCTGACAGAGGCCGGTCACCAATTTAAAGGGTATGCTGAGAAGATGGTGAAACTCAGCTCGGACGCCCGTTTGGCGCTTAACGGAGAAGACGGGATGAGGGAGAGGCTTACGATCGGTGCCCAGGAAAGTCAGTGTACGTACCGGCTCCCACCTGTATTGAAGGCTTTCAAAAGCCGTCATCCTAACGTGGAGTTAATCTTTAAGCCTGCCCACTCCGATGCTCACGCCCGCAGGGATCTGATGGATGGACGACTGGATGCGGCCTTCATTATGGATACGTCCAGGCCGGAAGAGTCTTTGACGATAGAGCCCTTGCTGCAGGAGGATATTAAGCTTGTTGCAGGTGCGGATTACCGGTTGAAGGACAACGAAACCTTTCAACTAAGTGATATTGAGCGGGAGCCTCTGCTCCTTACAGAAGAAGGCTGCTCGTATCGAAGCCTTCTGGAACAAGCATGTGCCGCTTCGGAAATCTATCCTTTTAATAAGCTGGAATTCGGGAGTATTGAAGCGATTAAGCAGTGTGTCATCGCCGGTCTTGGAATTGCTGCTCTTCCTCATATGGTCGTTGAACGTGAACTTACTGAAGGAAGGATCGTTGATTTGGGATGGAAGATCCCCCAGCCTCCATTGTTTACGCAGCTGGCGTGGCATAAAGATAAATGGCTTTCTCCGCCATTAAAGGATTTCATCGATATATCAAGAGAATTTCTTCAGGAAGAAGGGTAGGATAGGGGATTTAAAAACCCCCGGATCCTCCACCGCCGCCTCCGACACCAGCTCCCCCTCCGCTTGTTCCTGATGTGGAGGCAGCGGAAACAGCGGTGTGGGTGTCCGCCCTGTCAAAACCGGAGTCCAAGGTTGCTGCCAGTATAAGAAATAGAGCAGCCTGATTGGTTGAAGAAGAAGGATCCTCTGTCTGCGACTTCTGTTTTCCAAAGCCGATCTGGTAGAGCAGAGCAGGGACGCTGCCTTCGTCTTCTCCCTCTGTCTGCAGGCGTCCAGTCTTATAGGGTTCTGCTTGTTCGCGGACACGGCATCCTCTTGAAGTTAAAGGTCTGTACACTATCGCATAAATGATGAAAAAGAGTGAGAAACCAATCATTACTGACATAGACAGAAGCAGTGTGTAGTAACCGAAGATAAAGGTGAGAGCCAGACTTACAAATATCATCCCTAACGCTGTCCCCCGCTGCCAGGTGTTTTCTTTCCGAAGTTTGAGGCTTTGGTATTCCCGGCGTACGATTTCCTTCCATTTCTGAAAGGCCAGCCGGTAACGTTCCTGGTTCTTTTCTTCTTCTGCATAAGCTTCCAAGTCGTCCACGTGAAGCAGATTTCCTTCTGCTATATCATCAAACAGCCAGGTGATCAGCTGCTGTTCGTGGGCTTCGTCTGTTTCACGGCTGACGAGTTCAAATTCTTGTTCGGAATGCTGTCGGATGCTGCCTTTTTCAATCATATGCAGCAGGGATGCTGTAACGGCTGAATGGGTTAACTGCCCATGATTGGTGAAATAAATCAAGGCGGGCAGGCTCATTTCCTCCGTCGGAAAAAAGCCGTTTCCGACGTTCTGTCGCTGAGCTTCCTGTCTTACGGCAGAACGATTAACAAGCGCTGTTCCTAATAGGAGAATGGCAGCCGCTGCCGTTAGAGTTAGGAGAAAAGGGGCAGCCGATTTCCAATTGGTGACGGCTTCCTGACGAGCCGCCGCCTTTTCATCCAGCTCTTCTTTTTGGTTCTGGATGCTGCTCAGCATGGCGGTGTCAGAAGCCTCGGCCTCCGGGAACAAGTCTGCTGGGTATGCGACACGGATATTTCCGTTCGTTCCACTGCTTACATAGCCCATATCAAACAGGACATCCCCATCATCTTGTATGGTCTCTGTTTGAAATGCGGCATCTTCTCCATACGCTGTGCTTACCTCTGCTTTTTCCGGGGGTGTAACGGTAATGGACATCTGCTCGTAGTCACTTTCATTGCTCTTATCGAAAAATGCATAGTAGAACTGAGCTACATCCGTAAAGACCTCGACGCCATCCTGAATGGTGTAGGATAAATCAATCGTGATGGTTTCATTGTCACCGTCTCTAAACACTTTGTAGGTATGATCCTCCTGCTCGATACGAAGTTCCTGTCCTTTTTCTTCGGCCTGGACGTTCGTAATCGATGTGCCCTCTTTAGGCAGCAGTGTCCGGGTAATGCCGTTGAAATCCCCTTCAAAGGTGTAGGTATGGACTTCGGTTACATGAACATCCCCGTTTTTCTTAAGGTCTGCGTTAATCTTCGTATCCTCAATGGTTAATTCTACTGCGGCTGCTTGAAGCGGAATGAAAAAAACAAGCAGAGCAAGCATCCATCCAATCAGCTTTTTCATCATTCGTCACCTGCTTTCTCTTATGGTTACGGAAAAGAAAAGGGAAGGGTTTCAAAAAAATGGATTGGAACGTTCGGAGCAGCGGCTTCGTATAAAAGAAAAGACGTAAGAAGGAGGCCTGCCAATGGAAACAGGGACAATAGCCTTCAGCATAGCCATGGGATTTGCTCTTATTATTACGGGTGGACTGACTTTCCTTGTAGGGAAGCGTAAGGAGTATGGTCTTATTTCTGGGTTTTCCAGTCGTCCGGAGGAAGAAAAGCGTATCCTGATGGAAAATGGGTATGTGAAAGCGGTCGAGCGGCTGCTATTCCTTCTTTTCCTTCTGTTTGCAGGTGTCTTTTTGATGGGATTGCTGCCGGTTCCATACGGATTGGAGATCAGCCTGGCTGTCTTCCTCCTCGTTGTGCTGGGAGGCGCGGTCCGCGTGCAGATGTATGAAGTCCCTTGGAAGAGGAAAAGGAGTCTTTGGATCACATCGATACTGGGCGTTCTGGTCATTTCAGGCATCGGTATTTTAACGTATTTCAGCGTGATGGAAAACGACGTCACGGTGACGGAAACACACCTTGAGATTTCCGGGATGTACGGCTTGGAATGGGATCTCGAGAATATTGATCAGGTTACGATTGAAGAAGAACTTCCAGAAGTTATCTTAAAGTCCAATGGTTTTGCGGCAGCTGGGCAATTGAAGGGCCGGTTCCGTCTGGAGGAACCTTATGGACCTGCACATCTTTTCATTCATGACCAAAACGAAGGGCCGTTTCTTTATGTTCAAAAGGGGGAAGAGGGGCTTTGGTTGAGTCGTGAAACCCGAGAAGAGGTTGAAGTCCTTGATGAGCAGCTGAATAAAGGGAAGTAAAAAGGCAGCGGGAAATCCGCTGCCTTTTGGCTGTAGAAAAAGCCTGTGTTAACCAGTTAGAGTTGTCCATTTGTCGTGTAAAGGGTCACTTTCCGCTTATCGGTGGATGAATGCCGCGGGCACGCCCTCAGCTGACTTGGTCAGGAAGATCGCCTGCCCAAGTGGATCTTCGGTCCGTGCTGTTCCCGCAGGCATCACCACCGAACGCTCCTCATGCCGACGTTAGAATATAGAGGAGAGAGATTGTGCACTAAGCAGGTTCGCGGATTCAAAAGAACGGCATGAGCTGCGCTATGGCTGCTTGCGTGGAAAACAAAAAGGGAAGAACAGGCGCTGATCACGGCCGCCTGCCGGAACATGAAAAAGATTGTCCTCCATCCAGTAAGGGTGAGCTGGGTGAAGGAGAGTCTTTTTCGATGTTAAAGAACTCCCAAGGAGCGTTGTCAATTTCGCTCCTGGCGGCAAGAAAGAAAAAAGCTTGTAAAGAAACAGAGGTTTCTCTACAAGCTGAAGGCAGCGGGGAATCCGCTGCCTTTCTTTTTATTCTTTCGTGTATATTTCATCGTTCAATTCTACTTCTTTCACTTCTGCCTGAGGCAGGAGGATTTTCTCGAAATCGAAGGCATTCAACTCTTTGTTGTCCTTCACTTTGTTTGGAAGATCCGGATTTGCAAGAGCTCCGGTCCCAATTGAAACGAGATGGGCTTTTCCAGAAGTCAGGAGGGCTTCAGCTTTCTCCGGGTCCTGGAGTTGACCATTGGCAATCACTGTAATTCCGCTGAACGTTTTTGCTGCTTCGGCCAGTGTTTTTGTTCCCTCACCGAAGGAAGAAGCAGAAGCATCACCGTCTGTGACGTGGATATAGTCAAGACCTGTTTTGCCGAGTGTACCGAAGATTTCTTCCGCCTCTTTTTCCCCGCCGGCCCACTTATGGGCTTGATCAGCTACTTTTCCTTGGGAGATGCGGATACCGACAATGAAGTCTTCGCCTACCGCTGCAAGCACCTCATCGACGACCTCAAGGACGAAGCGGAGCCGATTTTCTACAGCCCCCCCATAGGCGTCTTCTCTGTGGTTTAAGTAATCAGTCAGGAACTGATCCAGCAGATAGCCGTTGGCCCCGTGGATTTCCACACCGTCAAAACCAGCAGCTTTTGCGCGTTTGGCACTGTCGACAAAACTCATTTTTGTTTCCGTCAGGTCTGGTTCATCCATCGCTCTAGGCGTCTGGAACGGACCTGATCCCCCGTAGAAGCCAAGCTGTTCGCCTTTAGGGGCTATGGCAGATGGAGCGATGGTTTCATCTGTATAAGCATTCCCCTGACTTTGGCCTCCCGCGTGCATCAGCTGGGCAATCATGATGGAGCCTTCATCGTGAACAGCTTCTATCACGGGTTTCCATGCATCCGCCTGAATATCTGTCGCAAGACCTGGTTGATTGTTGTAGCCCTGGCTGAAGCTCTGATCTGTGTAGATGCCTTCGCTGATAATGGCTGCAAAGCCGCCTTTAGCGAAACGGCGGTAATATTCTTTCATTGTATCGTTGGCACGGCCATCAGCCTCTGCGCTGATCCGCGTCATTGGTGCCACAACATAACGGTTTTGGAGCGTTTTACTATCTAAATGGAATGAATCAAAAAGCATTTCTTCTGCCACCTTTCCTTATCGTAAGCTCTTTCAGGGTACGTTCTTTTTGTCTCAAATTCAAAGTAAATGCTCAGCCAGCTATAAGCTAGCATACCCCTGCTTCTTTTTTTCATTAGAGGCAGTCATCCTTCAATAATCTTCCATCCTGCCGATATAGTAGAAGATAGAACTTTTTAGGAGATGAGCATATGAATTTAGAAGGTAGAGTGGCTGTTATTACCGGTGGTTCCGATGGAATTGGGAAAGCTGCTGCGGAGGAGATGATCCGCCAGGGAGCACGGGTGGTGCTGGCGGATATCAATGAGCACCAAGGAGAGCAGGTCGTTGAAGCATTAAGAAAACAAGGCGGAGAAGCTGTGTTCTGTAAAACGGACGTGACTGTCTATAATCAGGTGGAAGCGTTGGTGAAAACCGCTGTCGATGCCTATGGGACGATTGATATTATGTTCAACAATGCAGGGATCGGCGTCAATAAGCCCTTCCTTGAGCATACCCCTGAGGACTATCACGCGGTTGTCGATGTGAACCAGCATGGGGTCTACTATGGAATGCTGGCTGCAGCGAAAAAAATGAAAGAGCTTGATGTGCAGGGTGTGATTATCAATAATGCTTCTGTTTTCGGATTTACAGGAACACTTGGTATTACCGGCTACCAGGCAGCAAAAGGAGCTGTCGTCACGCTTACAAAGCATGGGGCTTTAGAACTTGCTCCACACGGCATACGTGTTGTCGCGATCGGACCCGGTGGTGTGAATACGAAAATTGTAGACGGTTATAGAAAAGCCGGCCTTCTGGAATATATGGAGCATCAGCAGTTGACGAGGAAGCTGATTGAGCCGGAGGAAGTCGCTGGAGTGGTGGCCTTTTTAGCTTCTGATGCGTCCCGTTCCATCAATGGAACAACGGTCATGGCAGATGACGGGTTCACTGTGTTTAAGTCCGATATCCGGCCATAAGGAGAGGTGAGTATGAATAACGTAGAAGCAATGAAGCATAAGGACATGAAGAAGAAGAACGGCCTTTTATTTGTTGGTTTCGGGATCTCACTTGTGGTTGCTTTTTTGAAGTCTTTCGTAGAACAAGACATGGCGGCTGTGGCGATGTTCGGCGCAGAAACGCTTTTGTATACGCTTTTGTATACGGTCCTTACATTTGTTATGAAAAAAGACAGCTGGTTCCCTTACGTCAGCGTCGTTCTCGTCCAGGTATTTACAATGGCCGGGATATGGGTGACGGGCGGGGGATGGACCATTATATTAGTAAGTTATTTCCTGGCCATCTTTTCTGTCGTTCATTACAAGGCGGCTGTCTTTGCGCTTGGATATGGACTCGGATTGGTCACGATTCTTACAGGCACTTTTTTAAGTACGGTCAACAAGGACGCCATTCTTGAGGAGGCACCGACAATCCTTTTGGTCTACATCCTCATGGGTCTTCTTCTCGGAGTCTTGATCTACCTTGGCAACCGCCAGGATACATTTATCAGAAAGCTCCTTCAGGAAGCCGAACAACGCTCCAAGGTGGAACTGGAAAAACGCCGTACACTGGAAGAGCATGTAAGTGTGATCATTGATGATTTGTCCAAAGTGAACGAGCATGTACAGCGGAATCGTGTATCGCAGGCAGAAATGAGGCATGCCATTCAGGAAGTAGCGGCTGGAAGTCATCATCAGAGCGGACAGATTACAGCCATTTCCGACCAGTCCAGTTCCTCGCGTTCCGAAATGGAAGAGTTGAGCGGTCTTATGGAGACTTTGAAGGAAGAGACCGGCCGTGCAGGGGAATTGACCGGAGAAGGAAAAACAAAGGTACATAGGTTTACCAAAGGGGTGGAGGAGGTTCACGCGTTTATCCATGACTTGAAAGAAACCTTCTATACACTTAGTGAAAAAGTAAAGGAAACCGACAGCTTCTCTAAAGATATTAAGAAAATTTCAGAGCAGACGAATCTTCTCGCTTTAAATGCGTCCATTGAGGCTGCGAGAGCAGGGGAAGCCGGCAGGGGCTTTTCTGTTGTCGCTGAAGAAATCCGCAAGCTTGCAGAAGTAACCAAGCGGGCGGCTGATCAAATCACTGAAAATCTTTTTGAAGTCAGCCAGAACAATACGGAAACCTTATCCAAGATGGAGGTGAGTGTAGAGAAGATGTCTTCGATACAATCTTCTTCTACAGATATACACGGCACCTTCCAGGAGCTGAGCCGCGTGCTTATAAACATCAATCAGAGCTTTGATCAAACGAATGAAGCGGCGGGCCGGGTTGTAGAAAGCAGTACGGAAATTGATCGCTGGAGCGGAGACCTGGCAGCCGTCATCGAAGAGTCGAGCGCCGGGATGGAGCAGATGAGTGCAACAGTGGAGTCGTTGACGGCTGATAATGGGAAAATCGCCGATACCATGAAAGAAACAACAGACCGTGCTGTTCATCTGTTGGAGGAGAACCTATAAAAAAAGACGGGCTTCATGCCCGTCTTCCGTGGAGGATTCAAGCGAACTGCTTCAGTGCCTTGTACACTTCCTCTCCCTCATCATTCAATACGTGACCGCTTCCGTGACAGCGGCTGCACTTGGTTTCATAACTGGTTTCCTCGACGGCCAGTTTCCAAGCCGCTTTCTCACTGGCATGATTGACGCGGCTGTAATGATCCATAATCATATTGGCCTTGCTGTCATCATATTCCTTATAAGCCCCTGTTCCCTGACACAGGGGGCAGACATGATAGAGGTGGCTCACTGTATGTTTATTCAAACGAACACTTCCTTCTTATTTGATATAGTTAAAGTATGATTGATTTTATGAAATATTCTGACAAAAGGCAATACTTTTTCTTCCCATAAAAAAGAAAAAAAGTCATTTTGGACGAAAGACCTACCCGATAGATATAGAAAAATCCGTGTCATCCAGTTAGAGTTGTCCGCATGTCGTGTTGAGGGGGACACGTTCCGCTTATCGGTGGATGCCTGCCGCGGGCACAGCCTCAGCTAACTTGGTCAAGAAAACCATTGGACCAAGTGGATCTTCGGCTCACGCTGTTCCCGCAGGCGTCACCACTGAGCGCTCCTCAAGACGATGCCTGTGGGGAAACAGCTTTACCCTATGATAAAAGTGAACGTTGAGCATAGCTTCTTCGCCGTTTCAATAGACCAGAACCGGCTGCGTTACTGCCGTCTGCGTGGGAAAAATCCTATCCATGACCAAGTATTGATGACCACCCCTTTGGAGTCACTAGAAAAAAGGTTTCTCTATAAGCTAAAAAGCCACCGGAAATCCGGTGGCTTTTTTCTATCGGCTGTTATTTACCAATGAACATTTGTGTCCAGTAGTTGCCTTCTTCGGCGTGACCTACACCGATGTGGGTGAAGTCAGGGTTCATAATATTTTCTCGGTGTCCCTGGCTGTTCATCCAGCCTTCGACAACCTGTTCAGGAGACGTCTGCCCCATTGCGATGTTTTCACCGGCTGTACGGTAATCAATGCCGTATTGATCCATCATATCAAATGGAGAACCGTACGTCGGGCTGTTGTGGGAGAAATAGTCATTGTTCTGCATATCCAGAGATTTGTCATCAGCGACTCCACTTAGTGCTGTATCAAGCTTCAGTGGTTCAAGTCCCTGCTTTTCACGTTCCTGGTTTGTCAGTTCCACCACTTCTTTTTCAAAAGCGGATACGTCAGAAGAGGCGTTCTCTTCCTGGACGGAGTCCTGCGCTTGAGCTTCTTCCTCTGGTGCTGCTGTTTCTTCAGGTGCCGGCTGTGGTGCTGCTTCTTCAGGTGCCGGTTGCGCAGGCTCCTGTTGCTGAGCCGGCTGCTCTTCTACGGGTGCCTGCTCAGAAGGCTGGGCATTCCAATTGAATTGTTTAAGCAGAGACTGTACATCCAATTGATCATATTGACCATTTTTCAATGCCTCTTCATTTTGTTTTACCCAGTCGTTCACCTGACTGGAATCTATTTGAATGGTTTTCGTTTGAACCTGATAGTCTTTCTGAACCTCACCTGTAGAAGCAAGGGATGTGGCTGGTGATGCTAGTAGAGACAGCGCAAGTGCGCCTGTCAGAATAAGTGGCTTTTTCATAATCTGAAATTCCTCCTTGATGAGTTGTGTTGTTTGGAACAACTCTATCGTACCATCAAGATCATGTAATATAGGAGGTTGAATCTGGAAACTACCATTCTGAGAGATAGAGCATATGGGGAGAACCCCTGGGGAAGAACGACTGAACCCAACGGCGGCGTGGACAGAATAGTCTCATAATTTAATAGAGCGCACAAGGAAGTTTAGGAAGAGTTATCCATTTCGATTATAAATTTCATAAAAGTGCGCCTTGACAGCTTTTGTAAGGGAGGGGATTTGTTACATATGTAACATCAGTGTTACAAGGTAAACCTTCTATCAACCGTGCTGCAAGAGGGAGGATGTGCCTGCCGCACGGCGTTGGCTTATATTTTTTAGTTGGAGGGATTGGAAAAAGTTATGGTATAGTGAAGGTAGAATTAAAGGAGGTTGATTGTATGACGATGATACACCTGTCGATTCCGAAGCAGAAACAGCCTTTACGTTTAAAAGCGGGGCGGGCTGCCTTTTTTGAACAGACACAGCTGATAGAAGGATATGATGATGAAAACTGCTGGCTGCTGTTCTTTTTTAAGCAGACCTTCCTGACGGCTGTTAAGACTAAAAAGATGAAGCGGACCTCCTACGCTTCCCGTGTATGGAAAGAAGGCTTGGTTTATGACCAGCCGAATCCCCTCCTGACCAGATTGATAGACGCGGAAAAACCCCTTCAGAAAATCAACTATCCCCAGTTGAAAAAGAAAGCCGCCCGGCATTTTACAAGGCAGGAACAAAGCCGGATCCTCACTCTCTTTGAATCTTTTATTCCTAAAAAACAACTGCTTGCTGATATTAAAGCTATCTTTTATACGTGTAGACGGGAAGGGAAAATGTTTGAATCCTACACAATTGTACGGGAAATGGTGCGTCTGGCGCCTGAGAGCCGGTTCGTACAGGAAATCAGCCATGACCTCGCTTTTGCTTCCGCATCAGAAGCTTACGAAACGCAGGAGGCTTCCTTATTCAAACGCGACCGCTTGTACGCCGAAGAACATGCATCGATGGAAGAGAAGTCACGCCTCCTTCTTAACGAAAACAGGGAAGTGGAACACCTTGTCCACAGGATCAACTCCCTGCCCCCATCCTTATCTGCTGAAGAATCAGCAGCGTTCCTTCATTTGGTGAAGGACACCTTTGAGCCCGAGGACCAAATGTCCTTGCTGGAACCACTCATATCCAGTCGTCCTTCCTATGATCAAGTCACGGATTTCCTGTTTGACCGCTATCTTGACCAACGTTTAGTAGAACCATCGGCCGGCATTGTTCAACGCTTTGACATCCAACCGCACTCAGATCAAATGGCATCGGCCGCGGCTATGCTTGATGAAATCGACATGCGCCAGTCCCTTGATGCGGTTCATATCCTTTTGGAAAAAGTCCTTCCAGTTCTACCGGAATCGACGGGACACCTGGTAGAGAAATATATCGAAGCCTTGTTTGAAAAGATGGAGATGGAAGAAATCATCGAGAGAATACGACCTTTGTCTGAACAATCCCCATCGTTTGAGAAAATCGTGCGGATGAAAGAGATTTCGGGTGATCTGGATCACCTTCTTGAACTTGGGGAAGGGTATTATAGTTTCCACCAGCTGGATCAGGCTCTGGAATGTTTCCAAATGGAGATGGAGCTTCAGCCCGACCGTCCTGAGCCTCTCCAATGGCTTGCCAAAGTGTATCAGGATAAACAGATGATGGAGGAGTCTAAAGCGTATCAGAAACTCTGTGTGGACCTTCAAAAACGAAGCTGATTTTCAAATTGTCCGGTGGCAGGAAGCTGATCTTTTATAAGATCAGCTTTTTTTGTGTGGATATTATTGTCAAAAGAACTAATGTGTAATATACTACATTACAACACTAATGCACCCATTCGGAGAGAAGGTGATCAAAGTGATCCTGGATACAGATGGCATGAAACCAATTTATATACAAATCGCAAAATGGATCGAAAGTGAAATCATGAATGGCGGTTTGAACGTGGATGAGAAGGTTTATTCGCAGTATAAGCTGGCGGACATATACAATATCAATCCCGCAACAGCGGCAAAAGGGCTTACAAAATTGGCAGAGGAAGGGATTCTTTATGATAAGCGGGGAATCGGTAAATTTGTTGCCGAAGGGGCAAGGCAGATGATTATCGAGAAACGGAAGAACCAGACATTAAAGCAGTTGATTGACGATGTGGTGACAGAAGCCGGTTATCTTCAAATGTCAGAGAATGAGATTATTGAACTTATCCGGAATTCCTGGAAGGGGGGATCAGAATGAAAGCCGTTCAATGCAAAGAAGTCACGAAAAAGTACGGCAGAAGAACAGCACTCCATGGGGTATCCTTCTCCATGGAGGAGAATAAAATCATAGGTCTTGCCGGTCGGAACGGAGCAGGGAAAACGACCTTGTTAAAGATTCTCGCAGGTCTTTTGAAAGAAAGTGATGGAGAAGCTGAGGTCTATGGGAACCGCCCGTTCAACAATCTATTGGTATCGGCCAACAGTATCTACATTGATAATCAGATGAATTTTCCAACGTCCTTAACGCTAAAGGAAATTTTAGAGGAGGGACGCCGCTTTTATCATAATTGGGATCATACACTTGCGATGAACTTGTTTGACTATTTCGGTTTTCACCCAAAAGGTCATCACAACGAGCTGTCCAAAGGAAAAGAGAGCACATTTAATATGATTATCGGCCTGGCCTCCTGTTCGGCTCTTACGATTTTTGACGAACCCACTACAGGGATGGATGCCGCGGTTCGGAAGGATTTTTACAGAGCCTTATTAAAAGACTATCTGGCATACCCGCGGACGATCTTACTATCCACTCATCATCTTGAGGAGGTGGAGGATCTTTTGGAAGAGATCATCGTCCTGCAAAAAGGAAATCTTCTCCTGCATACCTCTATGGAAGACATGAAATCCTATGCGGTTGCGGTATCCGGACGGAACGAATCCATGCCGGAGTGGATGAAGCATAAGGTTTTCTTATATGAAGAGAAGCAGGGTCCTTACGAAAAGACCATCATCCTTGAGAATGATTTAACAACGGTGGAAAAAGAAGAGTTGAAGCGGAATGGTGTCCAGCTTTCAGCCGTTTCAGCGAGCGATGCCTTCGTTTATATGACAGAAGAAGCAAATGGGAAAGGGGGCTTGGATGATGTATTCAGCGGACATATCAACAGCGGAAGTGGTCAAAAAACAAGTCAGCTATAAATGGCGTGCCTATATCAGCGTGTTTACGTCGTTAGTGGTCATTCAGCTTCTGGCCGTTCTTTTCTCGTTGAATGGTACAGGAATGAGCAGTTCTGGCGGAATGAACTACAATATTCGGGTTGAGTATTACAATGCAGATATGATTATGATTTTCACGATTTTCTGGGGATTTATAACCGCGTTGCTTCTGACAACCAAAGCCTACAGAGAAGATGATTTTGCGTTTGTTACGAACCGCACGAGCGGTACGTTGTCTACAATTATCTATTTGTGGATCATCTGCTCGATTGCAGGGTTCGCAGCTTCGCTCTCTGGATATCTCTTAAAAGTGGTTGTCTTTCTTTTTACCTCACAGGAGCTTTTGAGCAATAACGGGGCAGAAGGAGCAGGAATCTATGTCATGGGCCTTGTATCGCTCATCCTGACCATCTTTATGTTTGCAGGCTTCGGTTATGCTGCGGGGATGATAGTCCAGTGGAACAAAATGTTCGTTATCCTGCTTCCCGTCTTATTTATCGGCCTCTTGATTTCTTTGGAAAGCGCAGGGTACTCCATGGATCGCTTCTTTTTCCAATTCCTTTTTTCTGAACAGAATTTCTGGCTGTTTATCATGAAGAGTCTGGCTGTCAGTACAGCTGCTTATGTTACCGCCTTTCTCATCTCAAACCGATTGGAAGTGAAAAGATGATGGTTCTGCTGCCTATACTTATTCTTGCACTGGTCGTCGCCGTCACTGCGTTTTCTTCTATAGGAACAATGAAAATGCGCCTGGGGCAGGGGAAAACGGGGTTATGGATGCTTGGAGGGTATTTCGTCCTTCTGCTGGTATCGATGATTGTCTCTACTTTCCTTCCTTCTGAAACAACAGCTTCAATGAATGAGGAAAGCACACATTCAAAAAACCGATCAGAAATATCCATCCCTATGTTGATTGCCGAGGGAAAAGTGGATGAGGTAAACAAGGATACCCTTGTCAAAGAGTGGTCTTTTGAGCTTCAGGATCACTCATTGACACTTGAAGCCTATGTGGAAAACGAAGGTGGGCCGGGTATTTTCATAGAAAAAACTTCTGATCTAACCGGGAAGATTCAAGCCTCTTATTACCGCTCGCCGATCTACGTGGATGGTTTAAAAGTCCAGGAAGAATTCAAACCGACTTTGGTCATGAATCAGCAAACTTTGACGGTGAGCGTGGAAAATCCGGTTGATGTCCATTACCAAATGTTCACCTCTGAATTTCCTTTTACTCAGTTTTCCCAAAATCCCGGGGGCCGGGAGTGGGGAAGCCGTATCGAGTGGGGCGAGGAGGCCGTCTATATCCGTGTTCCTGAAGAAACAGAAATCATCGGAGAAAATCGGAATTACACCCTTATTGATCCAGCCGCATAAAGAACATGCAAAACGTCTAGGTGTCAAGCTCCTAGACGTTTTTTATTTATCGGCGTTTACCACAGCAGCCACCTTTACGCGGCTTTCGGCGTGGAGGTCTCTGTAAAGGCGCAGCATCCGTTTTCTTAGGTTGATCGTTGTGACTCATCCTTTCCCCTCCCTTCTTTACTATCATAAGCACATGTGATGAAAGCGAAACGGCGCTTTGACCCAAACAGGGAAGATGATGCTTGTGAGGGTGGTGATATTTATACGTGAAGGTTCATAGGATAGAAAAGAAGGATAGATGGACAACGTTTGCCTATGGATGAAATGTATGGATGGAGGAGGCGGAAGTGATGAATAAAGACGCTGTACAACTGCAGCAGAAAGTGATTTATTACCGCTCAGAGTTGGATAAATATAAGAAAAAGGTACAAGATTATCAGGAAAACTATCACTACTCCATGCTGGAGAGTTTGAAAAATGAAAATGAACAATTGAAGCAGGAAAGCGGTCGCTGGTCGGAAGAAGAAGCGGTGCTGAAAGGTGAACTGGCTAAAAGAAACCAGACGTACGAACTTCAGCTGGAAAAAGCCCGGACGGAGGAAGAGCATTATAAAGCAGAAATCAAGAAGTGGCAGGCCCATGTCGTTGATCTGAAAGAATCTGAAAAACAGGAAGAAGCTAGAAGGAAACAGGTCGAGGCCGAGCTTGGGGAATATCAGCAGCGCTTTTTTCAGTCTCAGCGGGATACGTCCATGCTGCAGAAAAGTTATGCCGAACTGAAAGTGGAGATCCAAAGGGAGCAGGAGAAACAAAAGGAATGGCATAAGAAGGCCGCAGAATTGGAAAAGTTGTTCGTGGAAGAGGGAAGACGGACACGCCGGATTCTGCAGGACCAAGCCTTCTTAATGAACAATTACTTGGAAAGTCAGCGCCTGCTTCAAAAAGAAAAGCAGGAGAAAGCTTCTCTCCAAAAAGATGCCTCTCTGCGGAAAAAGGAACTGGAAGAGATGAAAAAGCAGTACAAAGTCGAGCAGGAGCAGGTTCGTCAGTTAAAAGGAGAACTCCAAAAATGGCAGACGGCTGCCGATAAAAGGAAGAAGGAAGAGGAAAAGCTCCTTCACCAAATGGAGGATCAGATGGCTTCCTTTTTTGGTGAAGCCATCCGCCCTAAACATATGGCCGGCAATAAGAGTACTTTTATGAAAGTGTTGGAAACGAAAATTGAAGAGCTTACTTCAGAAATCGAGGCCAGCGAGCAGCATAAAGATAAATAAAGTTCTGCATTGTAGAATAAACACTTATTATCATGGGGAGGGTCACGTTCCGCTTATCGGTGGATGCCTGCCGCGGGCACGGCCTCAGCTGACTTGGACAGGAAAACCACCTGCCCAAGTGGATCTTCGGCTCGCGCTGTTCCCGCAGGCGTCACCACCGAACGCTCCTCGTGACATTAGTAGGCTGCTTCATGTACATCTATTTGGAATAGAGTTGGTTTCACCTGGTAATCGGCATTCCTGATCCCCGGTTCCGGGGCTTTTTTTATTGCTCGGAAGATGGAATGGTGATGTTCAGCTGTCTCCGGTCTGTTCCATCTGTGTCGACAGTCCAGTATTCCCGTTGGGGTTCGCGTCCTGCGAAGTTCCGGTCGATCGTGTAGAGAATCTGCTCAGACGAACGGAAAAACAGGGGATGCCCTGCCTGAACGGAGCTTTTTGTAATCTGCTTGATGTTTTCCCCATTGGGAGTCATCGTGAAGATTTCATATTCGAAGGTGCCTTTTTCATTTGTGGAGGCCACATCGGAAAAGGCGACCGTGTTTCCATCAGGGGATAAGCGCGGGCCGCTGACGACCGGCTCCTGGGCTTTCGAATAGGACAGGGATTTCGGCCACATCGTCGTCGTTTCTCCGGATGGTAATTGAAGGCGCTCGATGGCATGCTTTTCATAATCCAGTTTGTAAAGCAGCTCCTCTTCTCTGATGACCTGCAGAGAATTGATGGAGACCGAATTCAAGTCGGTGACCTCTTCCATATCTCCGGATTCGATGGCCAGTTTATAGACATCGAATTCCGTCGGCTGGGTGCGGCCATCATCATAGACGTCCTTATATTCTTCATTTTTCAAAAGGTATAACTGGGTGCCGTCCGGAGAGAAACTCATATCTGATACGTACGTTTCCTCATCAAGCAGAGGAGTGGTTTTCCCTTCCTCCCACAGCATCAACTGTTGATGGTGGTGGACATCGCCTTCCCATTGACGGAGAAAGGCGATTTTACCGTCTGAAGCGAAAACGGGACGCGTATCGTCTTTTTCCTCCTCCGGTTCCGTCAACCGCTCGGCTTCACCACCGCTGGAAGAAACGGTGTACAGACTTCCGTGTCCGTCCTGATGGTAGGTGAAGACGATGGTTTCATCATCATGGGAAAGATCAGGGGCTTCCCCGAGGCCGGTCGGACCGCCGGGAGAATCAGCGAATGTACCGGTCCAGTACAACAAGCCGAACAGCACGGCCATACTGCTGATGAACAGGATGTTTTTCTTTATCAGCGACAATAGGTTCACCTTCCTTTAGCATAGTCTTTCGATAAAACGTGCGAAACGGCTCCGGAAAGAAGGAAGATCACTCCGTAAATGCCTATGATTAAATGAAACAGTAAACCAACCATAAGGATGAAAGCTCCGTACCCGGTCAAGGCTTGCGTGGTTAGAAGCAGGGCCTTTCTTTTTTTCATCCACACCAGCGATCCTGCAATGATAAGGAATATGAAAAAGACCGACCAGGCCAGCGTAATAAGCAGATCCATTATAAAGACCCTCCTTTATATCCAACTTAATAGTGTAAGTGGCAGGCCTACAATCAGAGCGCAGAACAATAGACCGGTAAAAATGGCTGTGACAGGCTTTCTTCCAATCATGTTCATTTGATATTTGTAAAAAGCCAGCCAGGCGGCCACTGCTGTCAGAGGCATAAATACCATGGCATTCATGCCCCCGAAAACGAGTGCACCCCAAGTGATGAACAAACCGGCACCTGAAATCATCAAGCCATAGATTATATTTATGATGTGGCTGATTGTCGTCATCGTCCGTATGTTTTTATCAGCAGAGGGACTCGTGGTGGCGTAATATGAATTCCGTACGATGAAGATCAGGCATAGGAGGATAAGAATGCCTATAAAAAGACTTATGATGATGACCTGCAGCTGATAAAACTGGGGTACGACCATATAGTTGAACGCATTCCACAATATCGTCAGGAACACAATCACATTGACGGACCAATAATGCCGGCCGGTCCAGGATATGTTGATGGCAGTCAAAACGACGAGCATTCCGAGCGACATCTGGATGGCAAGCCATCCCGGCCAAGGGTCCCCGAACGAGAACGTCGCAGTGAGGTGGATGAAGATACCAAGCAGGATGGTACCGGCCCCGATCATGTAAAGGAGCCCCCGTTGGAAAGGATACAGACTTTCCTGGATACCGCCGCCGATCATGCCGGCATCCCCGAAATCCTTGATGGCCAGTTTCTCCGCTCTTTTTTCACTTTCCCCCTCTTTGATATACTTTTGTTTGGCGCTCGTAAGGTGAGTGGTCAACTCTTCCCTGATTTCCTCCCGTTCTTCTTTTGTGCTCTGCATTTCCTTCAATATGTGATTGACATGCTTTTCAATATTTTTCATGCCATATCCTCCGACGTCTTAGAAATGAGGTCGCTGACACTTTTCCATTCCTGAAGCTTCTGCTGCAGGATGGTGCGGCCTTCATCGGTGATGCGGTAGTATTTTCTGCGTCCTCCGGTAGTTTCGGACCAATAAGATGTCAGCCAATCTTTGCGCTCCAGGCGTTTCAAAGCGGGATAGAGGGTGCCTTCGCTCATATTGTAAAGCTGGTCACTCTGCTCTTTCAGGTGTTTGACAATCTCATAACCATACATGTCTCTGCGGTTGACTAAGTTCAACATGAGAATATCGATGCTGCCTTTCATGATTTCCCGGTCCATAGATTCACACCTTTTCCAAATTATTCTAAAACCATTGTATAACGAGGCACCTCGTTTAACAAGGGTACAAATGGAAAACTCACACATCTGGGCCTTCGCACATACAGTATCCATTGAGGTGGTGAAAGATGATACATCGCGCTAAGGAGATCCGCGATGATCCGGTTCAAATGGAACGGCAGGAATGGAAGCAGAGACAGCGTCAGCACCGCTTGAAGCAGGCTCTGACGGTGTCATCACCGATTTTCCTGCTCCTGCTCTGGGAATGTTTTTCGCGGATGGGATGGATTGATGCTCGTTTCTTTCCACCCCCGAGTGCGATTCTCTTCACTTTTTGGGAGCTGGGACAGAGCGGTGAGCTGTTTCATCATATTGGGATTTCGTTGTTTCGGATTGCAGCAGGATTTTTACTCGGGGTTATCCCGGCGGTGGCGATCGGTCTATTTATGGGATTGTATTCACCGGCACGTCATTTTCTTTCTCCGTTGATTATGGCTGTTATGCCCATCCCTACGCTTGCGCTGCTGCCGATCATCATTATTATGTTTGGGGTCGGCGAAGTTTCGAAGATAGTAACAATTGCCGGCAGTGTCTTTTTTCCAGTTGTCATCAACACCGTGGCCGGGGTGACGAACATAGACCGGATTTATCTGGATGTAGCAAAAAATTACGGGGCGGGATCAAGGCAGTTTTTCTTCAAAATCGCCCTCCCGGGGTCTCTGCCTGTCATGCTCGAAGGTATCCAGATGGGGCAGGCGATTGCCCTGTTGACGATTGTGGCTGCTGAAATGATGGGAGCAAATTCAGGGATCGGTTATCTTATTTGGACGTCCTATAAAGCCTTTCTGTTGAAGGAGATGTATGTCGGGCTGATCGTAATTTCGTTCTTCGGCTACCTATTCTCTGTTCTGCTGCGCGGCCTGCAGGTGAAGCTTCTTCCATGGAGGTGATCCAATGAGTACAAAAATCGTCATGAACAATTTAACGAAAGTTTTTTATAAAAAAGATGCGAAGGTAACAGCGCTGGAAAACATATCGATGAACATCGAGGACGGCGAATTCATCTGCCTGCTCGGCCCGAGCGGCTGTGGAAAAACGACCCTGCTCCGAATATTGGCGGAGCTGGAAAAGCCGAGTGCCGGGTCGTTTGCCATCACAAGGGAGAAAGATGGGCGCCCGCTCCAGTCGATGGTTTTTCAAGAACGGGGTGTCATTCCATGGCTGACAGTGGAAGGGAATGTGAGCTTTGGTCTGAAGATGAGACGCACGCCTGATGTAGTGACAAAGGAACGGACAGCGTATTACCTCAAAAAGACGGGGTTGGAAAAGTTTTCTGGGTTATATCCCCGTGAACTGTCGGGCGGGATGAAGCAGAGGGTCAGCATTGCAAGAGCATTTGCCAATGACCCGGAAATCCTTCTGATGGATGAACCATTTGCTGCTTTGGATGAGCAGAACAAATTCATCCTGCAGGAAGAGCTGCTGACGATCTGGGCTGAAACCAAAAAGACGGTCTTGTTTATTACCCACAGCATTGATGAAGCCCTCCTTCTCAGTGACCGGATCCTTCTAATGAGTGCGCAGCCGGGAAGGATCGTTAAGGAAATCCACATCCAGTCACCAAGACCGCGGACGATGGAGCAGATCCGCTCTGACCCGGAAATGGCCGCTCATTTTGTAAGCGTCTGGAATCATCTGCAGAACGAAGTGCAGCAGTCGCGTTCCCCTATTTGAAAGGAGTCGGGATATGATGGTGAAAAAAGTCTGTTATCTGCTTTCGTTTTTATTATTCCTTTTTCTTCTGTTCGGCTGTGGGGCCGTAGAGGAGGAGAAACAGACAGATGGCAGCCCTCCGTCGGGAGATATGGAGCCGCTTGAAAAGAAAACGACGGTTGTCATTGCAGAGGATGGTGCGGCTTCCGGGGCCGGCTTTTACATTGCGAAGGAAAAAGGGTATTTTGAAGATTACAATATCGATATCCGGTTTACGAGTTTTGCCAATAGTGATGATATGCTTCCGGCTCTTGCTGCTGGAGAAGTGGATATTGCCGGTGGTGTATCGACAGCGTCCTTCTTTAACGCGATCGCTCAGGGCATTGATGTAAAGATCATTGCCGACAAAGGGCATTACTTTGAAGGGAATTCTTATTTCAGCTTCGTTATCCGCGAAGATCTGCAGGAGGAGATTCAGGAGTATGCCGATTTGAAAGGGAAGCGGATTGCGGTCTCTTCAAGAAATGCTGTCGATGATTACATTTTTCAACGAATGCTTGAGCATGCCGGTCTGACAGAAGATGATGTCGAACTCGTCCTGATGTCCGATTTCGGGAATATGCTGGCAGCAATGGGCAGCAAGTCAATCGATGCAGCCTTGCAGATCGAACCTTTAATTACCCAGGGAGAGGCACAGGGTCTTCACGTCCGCTTTAAAGATGCGACCGATTATGCTCCCGATGCTCAAATTGCCATGGTTCTCGGATCACCAGGCTTCGTTGAAACAGAAGAAGAAGTTTCTGTCCGGTTCATGGCGGCGTATTTAAAAGGAATCCGTGATTATAACGACGCCTTCCTATACGGGGAAGGATTGGATGAAGTGATTGGGATGATGACGAAACATACAGCTCTGAAAGACCCGGCCATATGGAAGAAGGTCGGTGTCACGGGTCTTGATCCCAATGGGCGGATGTTTGTTGAAGATATTCAAAAGCAGTTTACGATGTACAAAGAGAACGGTGCCATAAGTGGGGACGTTGATTTTGATAAAGCCGTAGATACCTCACTGACGGATCGCGCATTGGAGGAAATCGGTACGTACAGCCGGTAAAGAAAAAGGCACTCCTGACAACGGGGATGCCTTTTGTACTTTATTTACAATGAATTTCGTCATTTTTGACATGAAATTTCAAAATGATTCAATGGACGCATTAGGAAGGGATGGGAAAAATAGGAGTTTGCGATTGATCAGGGCCTAAAGTGGTATAGACGACTATATCATAATTCGTTACGCTTTTATTACAATTTGCAAACGCTTTCAAAAAATCGATACATAAACCGGCTTTTTCCGATCTCATCGTTTTGGAGAAGCGGCTCCGGATACCCGTGGCCCTTTTACAAATAAATAAGGATAAGGAGGAATGGCAGATGAAGACAATCGGAAAGTGGAGTGCCTTGTTTGTGCTGGTGCTCGGTCTTGTACTTCCCCCCGGACAAGGGTCTGTAAAGGCAGAAGAGGTATTGGAGAGACCGGAACTTATGCTCCTCGAAAATGTCCCGCAGGCGGATGTGACTGTGAAGGGTGGACAGTTCGACTTAACGGCCTTACATGTGTACGGTGATGGGTCGTTTAAAAAGGTCGAAGAGGGGCTGTCATGGACAGCTTCGAATAAAAAAGTGGTCCAGGTGGATGACAAGGGTCAGTTGACCTTCACAGGGAAGCCTGGAAGGTCCTGGGTTGCTGTATCGAATGGACGGGATAAAGATTGGATTTTCGTCTACGTTAAAGGTGGTAAAAAACAGTCGGAAATCCAAATTAAAAAAAATAAAGGAGAGAAATACGACCTGGTTCAGCATGCGATGGAGAACATGTCGATGAAAGAAAAAGTCGGTCAGATGCTGATGCCGGACTTCCGGAATTGGAACGGTAAGAATGTTACGAAAATGCTTCCTGAAATTGAGGATCTCGTAAAAGAGTATCATCTTGGCGGAGTCATCTTATTCAGGGAGAACGTCGTAACAACCGCTCAGACGACAGAGCTTGTGGCGGACTATCAAGCGGCGGCTGAGAAACATGGACTGCTTGTCACGATTGACCAGGAAGGCGGAATTGTGACTCGTCTGCAGTCCGGGACGGATTTCCCGGGGAATATGGCTTTAGGAGCCACACGTTCGGAAAACATCAGTCAGGATGTGGGCCGGGCGATCGGGGAAGAGCTGTCTGCTCTTGGTATAAATATGAACCTGGCTCCTGATATGGATGTCAATAACAACCCGGATAATCCGGTGATAGGGGTAAGGTCCTTCGGCGGAAACCCTGAGCTTGTAGCAGATATGGGACAGGCTTATATGTCAGGACTTCAGGAAACAGGTGTAGCCGCCACAGCGAAGCACTTTCCGGGGCACGGGGACACGGCTGTCGATTCCCATATCGGCCTTCCGGAAGTACCGTATGACAAGGAACGATTAAGAGAAGTGGAATTGTATCCCTTCCAACAGGTGATGGATGCCGGGGTTGATGCTGTCATGACGGCTCATGTCACATTCCCGGAAATCGATGATACGAAAGTCGTTTCCAAAAAGGACGGCGAAGAAATCGCTCTGCCGGCCACTTTGTCTAAAAAAGTGCTGACGGGTCTGATACGTGAAGAGATGGGATACGAAGGTCTTGTCATTACAGATGCGTTGAATATGAATGCGATTCAGGAACATTTCGGGCCTGTGGATGCAGTGATCCGCGCCATTAATGCCGGAACTGATATCGTCCTTATGCCGGTAGGACTCGAAGAAGTGGCGGGTGGAATTTATGAGGCTGTTGACACAGGAGATATAGATATGCAAACCATTGAGGATTCTGTAGAGAGGATTCTCACTCTGAAAATCAAACGGGGAATCATCAAGTCTGAACAGCCGCCTGCGCTTGAGGATCAAGTGGCGCATGCAGAAGAAGTCGTCGGTTCAGAGGAACATAGACAGGTGGAAAAGGAAGCAGCAGAGAAATCCATCACTCTTGTGAAGAACGAGGAAGTCCTGCCGCTGCAGGCAGAGACAGACGATCATATTGTCGTTGTCGGTGATTCATTCAGCTCCTCCTTAGCAGAGGCTGTGAAGAAGATCCATGACCGGACAACGTTGATCGATCACAATTCTGAGGCCTTTACGTCCGAAGAGCGGACGGCTCTTCAAGAAGCGGATTATGTCATTGCGGGCACCTATACGTATAATGTCTGGACGAGATCACAGAATCACCCGCAGATGCAGCGGATGCAGGAAATTCTGGAGATCGCCGAAGGACCGGTCATCGGCGTCGGGATCAGAAATCCTTATGATGTGATGGCTTATCCAGAAGTGGACGCTTATATCGCTCAATACGGGTTCAGGGATGCGAGTTTCACAGCCACTGCGTCGACTATTTTCGGGGCTAACCATCCTTCAGGAAAACTTCCGGTGACCATTCCAGGGGAAAATGGTGTGCTGTATGAATATGGAACAGGAATGAATGACTGAATTCTTAACAAAGGGGAGAGGTTCATTTGAAAAAATGGCTGGCTGCAGCACTTGTGTT
Source organism: Halobacillus sp. Cin3 (assembly GCF_947311855.1). Classification (NCBI taxonomy): domain Bacteria; kingdom Bacillati; phylum Bacillota; class Bacilli; order Caryophanales; family Bacillaceae; genus Halobacillus; species Halobacillus sp. Cin3. The sequence continues at coordinate 360,320 of NZ_CAMZMV010000004.1, forward strand.
GATCATGACTTGGACGACATTTTCTGTTGTGATGGCGGATCACAATGGAAGCAATGGGAAGCATAAAGGACATTATAAAAATGGAAAAGCCCTTAAGCTTGGTGTGGAAGTCCTGCTTGATGATAAAAAAGACCTGATTGAAGGGAAAAAAGTCGGCCTGATTACGAATCCGACAGGTGTGGATAAGGAATTGAACAGCATTGTCGACCTGCTCCATAAGGATGAGGATGTCGATTTGACGGCTCTCTATGGCCCGGAGCATGGAGTAAGAGGGAGTGCTCAGGCCGGGGAATATGTTAAGTTTTACACAGACGAACAGACCGGTCTTCCTGTCTACAGCTTATATGGGGAGACCCGGAAGCCGACTCCTGAGATGCTGGAAGATATTGATGTGCTGATGTTTGATATCCAGGATGTAGGCACACGCTTCTATACGTACATTTATACGATGGCCTATGCAATGGAAGCGGCACAGGAAAATGACATTCCTTTCATTGTCCTGGATCGTCCCAACCCGATCAGCGGTGACACGGTGGAGGGGCCGGTGCTGGATATGAATTATCAATCGTTTGTAGGGAATTACCCTGTCCCGCTTCGTCACGGCATGACAGTCGGGGAGCTGGCGTTGCTTTTCAACGAGGAATATGACATCGGTGCTGACTTGGAAGTAGTGCAAATGAAAGGGTGGAAGCGCAAGATGGACTATGACGATACAGGTCTTTCCTTTGTTGCTCCATCACCGAATATGCCGACGGTGGACACTGCCTACGTGTATCCGGGAGCGGCATTGATCGAAGGGACGAACGTATCGGAAGGGCGGGGCACGACCCGGCCGTTCGAGCTGATCGGAGCGCCATTCATAAACAGTACGGAACTGGCTGCGGCCATGAACGCCAATCATCTGCCTGGTGTAATGTTCCGTGCCGCTTCCTTTACCCCATCCTTTTCCAAGCATGCTGGAGAATTATCTCATGGCGTGCAGATTCATGTGACCGACCGGGATGAATACAAAGCAGTGGAAACAGGTCTGACACTCGTAAAGACCATTCATGATCTGTATCCGGATGATTTTGCTTTCCGAGCAGAGAACAGCTCGGGTATTTCCTTTTTTGATTATTTGATTGGGAATGGCTGGGTGCGTGACGCCGTCGAAAACGGCAGATCGGTGGAAGATATCCAGGAAGAGTGGGAAGAAGACCTGGAAGACTTCAATGATTTAAGAGAAGATTACCTCCTATATAAATAATGGAATCTCCTGCCTCAGAAGTAGATGATTGGGGCAGGAGTTCTTTTCTTTGTAAGCGTTATTTTTACATTCAAGGGTACCTTGTGATAAAATTTGTAAATATTCATACATATTTGACAAAAAATGTGCGGGAAAGAGGGGAAGGTCATGAGTCAAACAGCTTTACTTAAAAACGTATGGAATCGGATGTGGGTGCTTCATCGGGAAGCGAAGGAGCTGCTGACATTCGCCTCAGGGGGGGCAGGTTCCACAGGAAGTGCAGATGCACCGTCGGCCTCCAGCGAGGAAGACCCTGGACCAGCTTTTGATAGGAGACAGAAAATCGGACTGGTACTTGGGCCGCTTTTGTTTGTGATCACGCTGTTATTTCTGGAGGCGGATGGATTGTCCTCCAGCGCGGTGGCGGTTCTTGCCAGCACCCTTTGGATTGCAACATGGTGGATTACCGAGGCTGTACCCATTCCGGCGACATCCCTGCTTCCCCTTGTCCTTTTTCCGATTACGGGAGGGCTTGATGGGGGAACGACAGCTTCCTCTTATGGTGACAATACGATTTTTCTTTTTATGGGCGGCTTCCTTATTGCATTATCCATGCAGAAATGGAACCTTCATAAACGAATTGCCCTGTTCATTATTAATGCGGTCGGGACCAGTACAGAACAGATTGTTCTCGGGTTTATGGTTGCGACCGGGCTGTTGTCCGCCTGGATATCCAACACAGCCACAGCGATGATGATGGTGCCGATCGGTATGGCTGTCATCTATCAGGCTTCTGAACAACTGAAAAAACAGGGAGAAACCGTGGATCACAGTAATTTTAACTTCGGGAAAGCCGTCATGCTTGGTGTCGCTTATAGTGCTTCCATCGGTGGACTGGCAACTCTGATCGGGACACCCCCGAATACGATTTTCAAAGGAATCGTGGAGCAGACGTACAATATTGAGATCAGCTTTGCCGGCTGGATGGCTTTTGGTGCCCCTGTTTCGGTTATTTTCATCGCTTTAACGTGGTTTTACTTAGTAAAGATCGCCTACCCGATGAAAATTAAGGAACTGCCGGGCGGACGCAAGGTGATCAACAAGGAAAGGAAAGAGCTGGGGGCGATGTCATCCGAGGAAAAAATCGTCATGACTGTTTTTACGCTTACAGCGGCCGCCTGGATTTCCCGTTCCTTTTTTCTCGCTCAAATCAACGAAAATATCAACGATACGATGATTGCCATGACAGCTGCTGTGCTGTTGTTCCTCATTCCTTCGTCGAACAGAAAAGGGGATTATCTGCTTGACTGGGATACAGCAAAAGGGCTGCCATGGGGGATACTCCTTTTGTTCGGGGCGGGCCTTGCCATTGCCTCAGGATTTCAGGAAACCGGTCTGGCGGAGTGGATCGGGACCCAGCTGACCGTGCTGGACGGTGTCAATCTGCTGGTGATTATCGTCATTGTCACAGCTATGGTGATTTTCCTGACAGAGATTACGTCCAATACAGCGACGGCCACGATGATGTTTCCGATTATGGCTTCTCTGGCCAGTGCGATTTCTGTCCATCCGTACAGTTTAATGATTGCTGCAGGCATGGCGGCCAGCTGTGCGTTCATGCTGCCTGTCGCTACACCTCCCAACGCCGTTGTTTTTGGGTCGGGGTATCTGCGCATTCCTGATATGGCGAAGGCTGGGTTTCTTTTGAATATCGTTGCTGTTGTTCTGATCACTCTGGCTATCTATTTCTATCTCCCAATGGTATGGGATCTGGACCTGGCCTCTTTTCCGGAACGTTTTAACTCATAGAAAGAAGTGGATGTCATGGAAGCGACTGCTGCACAGCATCAACCTTATACACCATCAGAAGCGGGTTTCTGGCGTGTGACCATCGCGCTGATGCTCGCTTCCTTGTCTATATTTTCAACCCTTTATGTCTTTCAGCCGCTGCTTCCGGTTTTTACATCGGAACTGGATATTACAGCTACACAATCCAGTTTGTTGATGTCGGTCTGTGTTACGGCTATGGTTTTCGGTCTGTTCATTCTTGGTTTTGCTGCGGATCGATACGGACGGGCGCTTGTGATGCGGGGGTCTCTCCTTTTCACAGCTCTCAGTTTGGTCCTCATCCCGATCATGCCGGAATTTGAATGGATGGTGACGCTCCGTTTTATACAAGGGTTCTTCCTGGCTGGTATCCCAGCGGCTGCCATGGGGTATCTGGGAGAGGAAGTGTCATACAGGCATATCGGTCTTGCGATGACCTTGTATATTTCCAGTAATGCCCTGGGAGGCATGGGAGGACGTGTCATCGGCGGTTACTTGACTGACTTATTTAACTGGCAGATGACCCTTTGGTCGTTTTCGGCTTTTGGAGTACTGGCTGCCGTCCTGTTTCTCTGGCTTTTTCCTAAGGAGCGTTTCTTTGAAAAAGCCGAACAAAATCTTGTAGTGGATTTAAAGGGCATGCTGATCCATTTAAAAAGTGGGCCGCTGCTTGTGCTGTTTCTCCTTGGCATTTTGATGCAGATTGTTTTTACGGCGGTTTGGACGTATCTGCCTTTTTATCTTGAGGGAGACCCGTTCGACTGGCCGTTGAAATGGATTGCCTTCACGTACTTTGCCTACCTTTTCGGTGTGCTCGCTCCTCCAGCTGCGGGCAGGATCTCGGATCAGGCCGGGTTGAAGAAGGTTATGTTCTCCGGTGTAGTGATTTTCCTGATAGGGACAGCTCTTACTGCTGTAAGAGAAGGTTGGAGCATCATGGTTGGACTGTCGCTTTTGTGCATGGGATTTTTTGTGGCTCACTCGATGGCTTCCGCGCTTGTCAGCAAAACAGCCACCCATCACCGGAGCGGAGCGTCAGGGTTTTATTTGATCAGCTACTATCTCGGAGTGGCCATCGGAAGTACAGCCGTGGGCACCTTGTGGGAGAAATTTCAATGGTATGGGGTGTTGAGTGTAGGCTTTCTTCTCATTGTTCTGTTCATACTTTATCCTTTTTATAAAGATGCCTGATCTGATTTCTTCACGTGATAAGATAAAGGGAAGGAGAGGATACGATGCATGATGTTAAAGGAACTCAAGTGGACGCTCAGACACGATGCGTCCATTACCACAGCGATATCGATATCATCGCTTTGAAATTCCACTGCTGTGGAACGTACTATGCCTGCTGGTCCTGCCACGAAGAACATGCCGGTCACAAGCCGTCCCGGTGGCCCCGGGAACAATGGAACCAGCGGGCGGTTCTCTGCGGAAACTGCGGATATGAGATGACGATTCAAGAATATATGAATACATCGAGCTGTTCTTCCTGCAGCCACAGGTTCAATGAACGCTGCAGCCTTCATTATCCATTATATTTTGACATGGAAAGCCGCCCATAAAAGGAGGGCGGTTTTTTTTGTGCAGAAAAAAAGCCCCGGGACCTAGGGGTGTCCGGGACTGCCTGCAGTGTTATTTGTTCATCTTGAAGTGCGCATTCAATTGTCCGCGCAGCATTCGTTCCATCACTTTGCCTTTTTTCGTTTTCTGCAGATCCTTCCTGATTTCATAAGTCTGCACACCTTCCTCGCGTTTATCGGCAATCTGTAGAAGAATTTCTACATCGGAAAAAGAGTATTTGCGCGTTCCGCGTTTGGTACGCTCCGGGTAAATGAGTCCGCGTTCTTCATAATAACGGATCTGTCTCAGGGAAAGCCCGGTCAGTTCATTGACCGTCCCGATAGAAATAACCTTTTTATGCTTATACGACATACATTCTCCTCCTTGGCGGCTAAGGACGGTTCAATCGTTCTACAAGCGTTTCCAGTTCAGTCAAGGTGAGGGTGTAGAGTATTTCATCAGCAGCCTGATAGATGCCGGCTTCAATCAACTTTTGAATATAGTATTCTTTCATTTGGTCAACGGCCGCTCGCAAGTGGTGGGACATTATACATCACTCCCGTTCGGATTCCATTTTTTGTTTAAGTTATAATCAGTCTAATAGGAATTGTCATAATTGTCACTCTTTATGTTAGAAAATCTAACATAATTTTTTTCAGAGTGTGAGAAGATGTTCCATTATACGTGTCACCTTCCCGAATCTTTTATCTTATTCCATTAAAATGAAGAAAGTCGGTGGGGAAGATGGCTTTTGTGGCTGCTGGATTCATGAAATGCTGCAGGCACCGGTTGTTCCTGCTTTTTTCTATAAGATTATAATCATCTCTGTTTATCAGAGGGGGAAAAGGTGAATAGGACAAGAAAAAAGGACAGTGATATCTATGTGGATCAAGCATCCATATTTTAAATATGTGACAGGGGCCGTATTATTTTTAATTCTCGTTTACTTTCTTGAAAAGCTGGATTTTCTAGATCCGGTAAAGACTATTTTCAGTACGCTGTTTTATCCACTGCTGATCGCCGGTTTTCTCTTTTACATACTCCGGCCTGTAGTCAACGTTTTAAGCCGGACGCGTTATCTTCCTAAACCGGCAGCGATCCTGCTGGTGTTTGCTGCAATTGGCGGGGTGTTATATGCGGCCGGCCGGGCCCTGTATGAAACGATTCAAAAACAAATCAACAATATATCCCATCTCCCTGACAAGGTGAAAAAGACCGCGGAAGAAGCCTCGGACACTTTAGAGAAGAATGACATGGGGATGGTATCCGGAGCGAATATCCAGCAAAGGGTGACGGAATACTTCGGCGGACTGACCCAGCAGATCGGTAGTCATATGTCAGACATTTTCTCAACCATTGCCGGGGCAGCCTCCGTGCTTGTTATCGTGCCGTTCGTCTTATTCTTTCTACTGAAGGATGGGGACCGGCTTCTGCCTTTCTTAAAGAAAGGGCTCTCTGAGAAACTGAAGCCCCGGGGAGAAAAGCTGCTGAAAGATATAGATAAAACCGTTTCTTCCTATATCGTCGGACAGGTAACGGTGGCGGCGATTGACGGAGTGCTCACCTATATCGGATATGTCATCATCGGTCTTGATTTTGCTCTTATTCTCGGACTCTTTACAGCGTTCGCCTGCATCGTTCCTTTTGTAGGTCCTGTCATCGGGGCAGTACCTGCTATCGGAGTGGCCCTGATGCAGGAGCCATCCATGGCGTTTTACGTTGTCATCATATTCGTTGTTGTGCAGCAGCTCGAAGGAAATCTTGTAGCCCCGTATGTTTTTGGAGAGAAGCTGAATATTCATCCGCTCACCGTCATTCTGCTCCTTGTTGTCGCTGCTCCTTTATACGGAGTGGTAGGAATGATTATAGCGGTACCAACGTATACAGTTATCAAAGTCATTTTGAAGCACAGTTATCAAACCTATCAATTATATTATTCTAAATAAAGAAAAGCCTGGAACCCGTTTCCAGGCTTTTCTTTATGCTGTCCTCTAAACAGGTCGAGAGTTTCAGAGATATCAAACACCTATTGAATTTTTATTCGATAGATTGTATAGTTACTTAATATCAGAAATGTTTATTTATGCACTTATACTTATAAAAATGTCGGAGGAGGAAGAAGAATGGAACTACAACAGGCAAAAACGAAAGAGACAGCAGGAGCATCTGCTTATACAACGAAGCAGTGGATGAAATTCATCCTTCCTTCTATCATCGGGATTCTATTATTTCTCGTACCTATTTCTATTAATGGTAAAGTAACGATCGGGCTCGGAATTCTCGCGGACGGACTTCAAGGGGCCATTGCTGCTTATATTCCAGCTTTTATGACAGGGGTCATCGCCTTATCGACACTCGGAACGTTCTTCGTGAAATTCGTTCCCGTGGAAAAGAGAAAACCGGAGGCCTTCTTGTTTCAATTATTTGATGTAGGACCGCTTTGGATGGCCTTCCGTTTCCTTGGGGCCGTTTTTGCCGTTTTGACTCTCACACAGACGGGGCCGGCGGTGATTCAGTCGGATTTGACCGGCGGTGTCGTATTGAACGATCTGATCCCTGTATTGATGGTCTGGTTTTTGTTCGCCAGCCTGTTTATGCCGCTGCTCTTGGAATTTGGACTGATGGACTTTATCGGTACTGTGGTGCGGAAAGTCATGCATCCCTTGTTTAAGCTTCCGGGCCGGTCTTCGGTCGATGCGATGGCTTCCTGGATGGGAAGCGGGACTGTCGGGGTTCTATTGACGACCCAGCAGTATGAGGGAGGATATTATTCTAAACGTGAAGCTTCTGTGGTGGCCACGAACTTTTCCATTGCTTCCATTGCCTTCAGTTTAGTGATCGCCAAATTCCTGAATATCGATCACAGATTTGTTGCCTTTTACTTTACAGTCGTCGTCTGTGGTATAGTAGCCGCGGTCATTTGCCCGCGTATTCCTCCCCTGTCGAGAAAAGAAGAAACGTACTACGGGCCGGTCGGCAAACAGATTGATGAAGTCGTTCCGGAGGGAGTTTCTTCATTCAGATGGGGATTGGAAAAAGCGGTGGAAAAAGCCAATCAAGTGAAAAGTGCTGGAACGGTTGTGAAAAAAGGGGTTTATAATGTACTGGATATCTGGCTTGGATTGATTCCATTGGTTATGGCTCTTGGAACGGTTGCGCTGGTAGCTGCGGAATTCACACCTGTCTTCACGTATTTATCCTATCCATTTCTTCCTCTGCTGCAGCTGCTCCAGATTCCGGAAGCATCAGCCGCAGCTCCTGCGATGATCGTCGGGTTTGCCGACATGTTCCTTCCGGCTGTTGTAGGGAGCGGGATTGAATCAGAGCTGACCCGTTTCATAATCGGAGTCATGTCTCTTACGCAGTTGATCTACATGTCGGAAATTGGCATTCTGTTAATCAAATCTAAAATTCCGATCAACTTCTTTGAACTGTTCATCATTTTCCTGCAGCGGACCGTCATCACGCTGCCTGTGGCCGCATTGATGGCTCATCTCTTCTTCTTCTAAATACGCTGTTCATAAAAAGAGGCGCCGCTGAATATCAGCGGCGCCTTTTATTTCAATAGGGGAGGTCATTACATTCATAGGTTTCGGCTCTTTGTTTCATTTTCAGGGGGCCTTTAAAGCTTTTATCCTTCAATGTTATAAAAAAGTTATCCTTCTCTGCGGCTGGAATGTTGCTGATGCTTGATATCCACGCGGAAATTAGGGTAGAGTATGAAAGGATTCTAATCTTGAAGAAAGAAGGAGCATGTATGGAAAAAGAAAATAATATCAAGGGAAATGGCTTAGCCTTAATTCCTTTTCTCGTCTTTATTGTCCTTTTTATCGGGTCTGGGATATGGACCGGAGATTTCTACCAAATGCCGGTGCTTGTCGCTATTTTTGCAGCGATTTTAACAGCCCTGTTTATGAATAGAAAAACGGATTTCCAGACAAAACTGCAGCAGTTTACAGAAGGAGGCGGGCATTCCAATATTATTTTGATGGTCGTTATCTTTCTGCTTGCCGGAGCCTTTTCCACTGTCGCTGAAGGGATGGGAGCCGTAGATTCGACGGTTAACCTCGGATTGGCGGTGCTGCCTGGTCAGCTGCTTATTGTCGGCCTGTTTCTTATTGCGTGTTTTATCTCCATTTCCATGGGGACATCTGTGGGAACGATTGTCGCGCTGGCGCCGATTGGAGTCGGTATTGCGGATCAGACAGGTTCGGCCCTTCCATTAACTCTGGGAGCGCTCATCAGCGGGGCGATGTTCGGGGATAACTTATCGATTATCTCTGATACGACAATCGCGGCTGTCCGTACCCAGGGAACGAAGATGAAGGACAAATTTCGTGCCAACTTCCTCATCGTCCTTCCAGCAGCCATTGTCACAGCTGTTATATATGGTGTGCTGACCGCTGGTGCATCCGGGAGTACCCAAGGAGATCAAAGCTTTGAAATCATCAAAGTTCTTCCTTATCTTGGAGTACTCGTATTTGCGGTGATGGGGATTAATGTCATCTTCGTCTTAATGGGAGGAGTGATCTCAGCCGGGCTGATCGGCCTTCTGATGGGGGATTTCTCAGGAATGGAACTCATCACTCTCATTGGGGATGGCTTTGCCGGAATGCAGGAGCTTTCTCTGCTCGTTATCCTTCTCGGAGGTCTGGTTGAGCTGATCCGCAGAAATGGTGGAATCGATTTCCTATTAGAAAAAATCAGCAGTCGTGCCCGCTCCAGCCGTGGCGGTGAATTCAGCATCGCCGGTCTTGTTGCCGCTGTGAACGTGTCGACAGCGAACAATACGATCTCTATTATTACGGCGGGTCCGCTTGCTAAACAAATTTCATCACGGTTCGGGATTGACCCTAAAAGATCGGCGAGTGTGCTTGATATCTTCTCAAGCTCTGTGCAGGGATTGATTCCGTATGGGGCGCAGATTTTATCTGCTGCCAGTGTAGCGAGTATATCGCCCGTCAGTATTGTACCGTTCGCCTTTTATCCCATTCTACTGGCGTTATCTGGAATCCTTGCTATTCTGTTCAGGTTTCCACGTTCTCACGCAAATCAGAAGTAAAGCATTTGAAAAAGCATCAAGCCCTGGCTTGATGCTTTTCTTAATTGAAATTGACCATTGGTTATGTAGGAAAGTGGGAATAGGTCAATGGGCATATTCAAATGAAGCTTGTTATCCGTTTTGATTGACGGTCAGCAGTGCCTGTTTCAAATCATTGTAGGTTTCCAGCTCTTTGAAGCTGATTTCTGAATCGATGGCAGCCATAGCCATTTCTGTCCGGATGCCGGTCAGAACGGTCCTCGTACCGAGCAGTTTGATGGTTTTCGTTAGATTGAATAAGTCATGAATGAATACATCATCAAACGTGGCGATTCCTGAGAAATCAATGAACAATAGCCTCAGGTTGTATTCTTTCACTTTATGAAGGGTATGATCTTTAACGACTTCAAAACGGTCCGGTGAGAATTCTCCCACCAGGGGCAGCACAGCCTGAAATTCATCAATAAGCACCACGGGAGTCGATACTTCATTTAAATCCTTCTCGATTTTCTCATGTTCTTGTTCTTTCAATTTATTATAGTTATCTGTGGTGGCACGAATCGCTGCATCAAAGGCAGTCACGACTTCTTCGGTGACGAGAAAGCCTTCTTCCACCTTCGCTTCCTTGATCATGTCTGACTTCCTCATGTGCTTCATCAAGGAGAGGCGGAAAACGCAAAGGACATCTACGGTCTGTTTGAGAAGCACCCCCTGGGAATAGAGGTAATTATTCGTATCATAACCGATTTCGGCGGCGTTGGTTTCCTCTGGATGCTGCAGAAGACTTCTCGCCACACGATCAAGAAGCAGGGACAGCATATCGAAGTGATAAGTCAATTCCTGATCGGTATAGTCGATTTCTAATTGGTCCAATGTTGCGGGAAGCAGTTCACTGACAAGTTTTGTCTGGTTATCTTCAAAGTATTGCGCGAGTCTTTGGTTTAAACTGTCCATTTTTGGTCTCCTTCCGATAAGCATTATTGTACCTATACCCTTTTTCATCGTTCTATAACTTAAAATTTCCCAGTCTGAGCATTTGATTCTACACTTATTTTACTCGGATGACTGTCCGGAAACGGCGAGGTACTGTTGATTGGAAAAAGGGGTGAACTGCTGCCCATTCCAGGAAAGGGGCGTTTGGATGAGACCGAGACCATCGGCATTATACCGTCCGATGACTCGTTGGAATGCGAATAATTCATATACACCATCACCGTTGAAGTCGACGGGATATAACTGATTGAGTCCGGATACTGATCCTTGGATCGGGGTCAGCAGTGTCCCGTCATCGGCATAGATTTCGGAAAGATAGTCCTCACTGCGGTTACTCAGGTCAATGATAAAAGACAGGGCGAGTGTCTCATTCGTCACGTTCACTTTATAATCATTTTGGTAAGTGACGGTATACGTAAATAAAGAATCGAAGGTCTCATAATTAAATAGAAGAGAAGGCTGATTGTTTAAGAATGCATAGACATAGTAATAACCAAATCCGCCGCTTCCGCCTGAGTCCATGCTGATTAAAATATTATCGATGCCATTACCCGTGAAATCACCTAAAAACAGCCGCGGTTGATATCCAGTGTTTGTAATGAGGGGAATACTGTAAAACTGCTGGGTGCGCCCGTCCTGGATAATGAGCGTAATGCCGGTTACGTACGGACTGTCCGTAGACTGATACCCGGTCAAGTACACATAGTCGGTGATGGAGTCTCCGTTGACGTCTCCGTGAGCAAAAGCTGTAACAACTGCCGTTTCTGCCTGCCGCCTGAAGTAATGCTGCATGACGCAGACCTCCTTTGTTACAGCTTATGCAGACTGGATCAGCAGAACCAAAAAAAAGAGCCTGGGAGGGCTCTTTTTTAAAGACGGCTGAATCCTTCCTGTTCAAGGAAAGACGCTGCTTCCTGGTAGGAGTTGAATGCCCCTTCCAATGTTTCATCAGCATAGACGTTGTAGCCGTCTTCTTCTCTTAATAAAATTAATGCCTGATCGCGATCGTTCAGCCATTCTTCCATAACCGGATTTTTTTCAGCCGGGGATAAGGAAAGGGAGTCAATCGCCTCTTTGATTAAATCTTTCAAAGCATCGGCGCTGTAGTCTTTAATATTGATCATGCCGCGCTCATCCGTGTCTGCGCCTTCGATTTCACCGGCATAGACAAAGCCGTTACCATTTGGATGAAGGCGGTATACAATGATTTTCTTATCATAAAGGCTGTCCTCATAGTGGAAATTCACTCGTCCAAGCGAGACATCTTTCCGGTCTAATTCTGAAAACTCTTCAATGATTGCAACTTTTTCTTCAAATGTAAGCATAACGTCCTCCTGATGTCATTCGTAGGCTTAGTATAGCACAACCGCGAACGTCATACATCAAGTCTGAAGCAATCATTTTGCGCCGAAGTTCATGCGTGTGTAACGCCCACGGACGATTTGATAGATGCCGTACAGCATCAGTCCCAATCCAGCAATACCGAGAAGGACCTGTCCAAAGGGCTGCTGGGATATTTCAGAAAGAGCACCGTCCATGCCTTTAGCCTGATCAGGGTTGGACGTCACAGCGGTCCTGATGAAGAAAAACCCAATCAAGCCAAGGACGACTCCCCGGGCAGATAAACCGAAGCGTCCACTCGTTTCAGCTACTTTCCGTCGATGCTTGTCCATATCACCATGGTTGAAAGATTTCATAAAACGTCCTGTGGATCCTTGGTAAAATTCGTAGACGGCATACCCGATCGTAATGATACCGATAGTTCCGACGAGCCATTGACCAAAGGGCTGGGATAATAATTGCGCGGACATGGTTTTCTCCGTGCTTCCCCCGCTTGAGCCTGCATTCATAGCGATTTTCACTGCATTGTAGGCAATACCACCATAAATGACAGCAGCTACGACATACCCAATCCGGGTGATGATCCCTTTTGCGTCACTGCCTTTATTGGCCGGATCAAGAACGGCTTCGATCAAACGCCAGATAATGTAGCCGAGAAGACCGATGGCCACACCCCATAACAGGATTTCACCAAAAGCTACTTGAGCCACGGTACGGAACATCCCTGATGTTCCGGTCGTCTTTCCGCCCCCGACACCGATGACCGCCATGAAAGTCAGGAGGCCGATCAGCATGTATACCGTTCCCTTGGCCATAAAACCGAATCGGGCCAGCCGGCGGATCCATGGTTTTATATCCTCCTTGGTTTGTTGAGCATCTGTATTGCTTGAGGATGTAAATGTAGAAGCCATCTTTTTTTGTTCACTCCTTCTTTAACTTATGATTGCTTAGAAAAGTATTTCCCGATGTGGGAAAAAAAGAAACCGGCTCGTGGTGGAAATCATGTTAAAATAGGGGAGAGAAAGGGGGCGTCCTATGTATATGACTGTAAAGGAAACTGCTGCATACCTGGAGCTTCCTGATGACTATATCGAGTATCTGATTCATCATAATAAAATTAAAACGGTCCATGATGGAGAGCAGTGGCTGATCAATAAACATCAATTCTCCAAGCATTTGGAGCAGATGGAACACTACAGGGAATTGATTCAGGAGTATTTGAACAGCCCTATTCCGGAAGATCCTGATGTTAAAGATGAAGACTAAAAAAACAGAGCCGGAATACAGGCTCTGTTTTTGGCTATTTTCGAACAGCTACGGCTTCAATTTCTACCCTGGCTCCTTTAGGCAGCCTGCTGACTTCAACGGCGGCGCGTGCAGGATAAGGTTCTTTCAAATAGCCTGCATATACGTCATTCACAGCAGCAAAGTCATCCATGGAAGCAAGGTAGATATTCATTTTAGCTACATGGGAAAAATCGAGACCGGCTTCCTTCAGAACGGCCTTCAAGTTTTTCATAACCTGATGGGTCTGTTCGGTGACGTCATCGGATACAAATTCCATCGTGTCTGGGTCCAGAGGGATCTGGCCGGAAAGAAAAACAAGGCTGCCAAGGTCAACCGCCTGGGAGTAGGGTCCGATGGCACCGGGTGCCTGGGTAGTGGAAATCGTTTGGAACATGGTTCTGCCTCCTTTTATGTATGTGGCTAAAGTTTACCACGTTTCTTTCTTTGGACATAGCGTTATCAGCCGGCAGTTAACATGGGTCCTTCGTTCTTTAAAAGGAACGGATCCCCCTTTTTGCGGTTTAGGCTTTTGGAAACGGGGAAAATGATTGAGGAAGGAGTTGAGGGCATGTCGTATAAAGAAAGACTTGAAAAGCAGATTGAAGAATTAAGAAAACACATGTATGACATATATAATAAAAATCCGGAGGATCCGGAACTGCTGCGCATTTCCCAGGATCTGGACGACCTTCTGAATCGTTTTGGAAATGAGGACAGCTTTCACTGCTCAAACCAGTGAGCCTTTTTACATACGAAGAGCTGCATGGTTTGATGCTTTCGACGTGTTGTGTTAAATTATCAGTAATGCCGCCCTGCGATCATTACGACTGCGGGAAACTTAACCATTCCTACAGGGTGGCAGGTTTCATACATAAAAAGAGCCTTCTGCATCGAGCAGAAGGCTCTTTTTGTATGGTTTCAAGGTGCAAACGCTTTACTTCAAGAAAAAAAAGAATAAAAAAATAAATATTCAGAAAATGGGTTGTTATTCGACAAAGAAGCGGCTAGAATACTTTTTATATTCTCATTTGGAAGGAGGCTCAGCGATGGTCACATTTATCGCATCTGTTGCTTTACTTATTCTCGGTTATTTGGTTTATGGAAAGGTGGTCGAACGCATTTTTGTCATCAATGACAAAAAGACGACACCGGCCTATGAACAGAATGACGGATTTGACTACATGCCTATGAGCTGGTGGAAAGCGAGTTTGATCCAGCTCCTCAATATCGCTGGGCTTGGACCGATTTTTGGTGCTGTTATGGGTGCTCTTTACGGGCCCGTTGCATTTATATGGATTGTTATTGGATCAATTTTCGGAGGAGCAGTCCATGATTACTTCTCTGGAATGATGTCTCTTCGCCATAAAGGTGAGCAGTTCCCCGGCCTTGTAGGGAAATATCTTGGAAGCCCTGCGCGTGTCGTCATTAATATTCTATCGATTGGTTTGATGGTGCTGGTTGCCGCGGCATTTACTGCAGGACCGGCTCAGCTGATGGCAGAGGTTACACCGCTTGGTTTCTTTACATGTATCCTGCTTATTTTTGCTTATTTTCTGGTAGCAACTGTTCTTCCAATCAATAAAATTATCGGAAAAGTGTACCCGATTTTCGGGGCGATTCTTATCTTTATGGCAGTCAGTATCGGGATTGGATTGTTCTTCTTTGATAACCCGGTTCCAAACCTGACCGTAGAGAACCTTCATCCTCAGGAGCTTCCAATCTGGCCGCTGCTGATGGTTACCGTTTCCTGTGGTGCCATTTCAGGGTTTCATAGTACTCAGAGCCCGATTCTTGCCCGGACGTTGAAAAAAGAAAGCGAAGGAAGAAAAGTGTTTTATGGCGCAATGATTGCCGAAGGCATCATTGCCTTGATCTGGGCTGCAGCTGGAATGGCTTTCTTTGGGGGCACAGGTGAGCTTCAAACGGCCCTTGACGCAGGTGGACCAGCCGGCGTGGTCAACGAAATCAGTACATCTACGCTCGGAACTCTCGGTGGTATTCTTGCCGTTCTCGGTGTTATCATCCTTCCGATTACGACAGGGGATACAGCGCTTCGGTCGTCCCGAATGATGTTGGTGGATCTTCTCAAAGGGTTTACGAATAAAGAATGGAATGGAAAATGGGCGTCGATTCTCCTTGCTGTACCTGTCGCTATTCCAACCTTCATGCTTACACAGATGGATTACAGCTTTCTTTGGCGTTATGTCGGCTGGTCGAACCAAGTGGTGGCCACCGTCATGCTTTGGACGGGAGCCATGTATTTGATGAAGCAGGCGAAATTCCATTGGATCTGCAGTGTGCCGGCGCTGTTTATGACTGCGGTGGTCAGTACCTACATCTTTTATGCGCCGGAAGGATTCGGCCTTGCTTACTCCACATCCATGATATTAGGCGCCGTCATCTGGACAGCCGTCTTCACATGGTTCGTGTGGCAGGTGATCAAAAACAAAATGCAGAAACAGCAGCGTGTCCTTACAACGAAAGCAAGTTGACCTCAACACCCTCCATCGTGGAGGGTGTTTTTTGTCTATGGATATCCTGTTTTTTGGAGGGCCGATAAAAAGGGCGTTGGATGGATCATATCCTAGTAACTTTATCGGGATTTTATGATAAAATAAAGAAAGTATCGAAATGAAAGGAGTCCTGGCATGAGTAAAATATATGTACTTCATGAAAACGACGAATGGACCGGCCACTTGACGGAACGGCTGGAAGAATTGAATCTTCCCTACGAACTATGGCATCTGGATCAAGGGACGCTTGATCTGACAAGCGAGCCTCCGGAAGGCATTTTTTATAACAGGATCAGTGCATCGTCTCATACGAGAAACCACCGTTTTGCACCGGAATATACTGAGGCTGTCCTTGCATGGCTGGAGCGCCACGGCCGGACGGTGATCAACGGCAGCCGTGCGCTGCGTCTTGAGGTAAGTAAAGTCAATCAGTACATGGCTTTGAATCAGGCAGGTATTCAAACACCGAAAACCATCACAGCCGTGGGCAGATACAACATCCTTGAAGCGGCCCGCAAGCTTGATCAGTCCTCTTTCATCACAAAGCATAACCGTGCTGGAAAAGGTCAGGGGGTCCAATTGTTTCATTCGACTGAAGCTTTGAGAGAATATATCGACGGCCCGTCCTTTGAGGAACCGGTCGATGGAATAACGCTGATTCAACAGTATATCGAAGCTCCCGAACCTTACATCGTCCGCCATGAATTTGTCGGTGGGAAGTTTGTCTACGGGGTGAAAGTGGATACATCAGAAGGCTTCGAGTTATGCCCGGCTGATGCCTGCACCATCGAAGACCTTTACTGCCCGACAGATCAACAAGCGGAAGCACCAAAAGCAAAGTTTGAGATTCTGAAAAATTATCGTCCGGACATTGTCGATCATTATGAGGCATTTTTAAAAGAGAACAACGTTCAGGTTGCAGGAATCGAAGCGATTCAGGATGCTGAAGGAAACCTTTACACCTACGACGTTAATACAAACACGAATTACAATTCTGATGCCGAGGCTGCGGCCGGTACTTACGGCATGCTGGAGCTTGCCCGTTATTTTGGCGGCCTGCTTGAGAAATCTTATGTATAAAAAAAGAGATCGATCACACCTTGTGATCGATCTCTTTTTAATGGCGTTTGCTCAGCCACAAGACTCCTGACTTGGCAAGACGGGGAAGGACACCGGTCATCGGCTTTTGGAGCATATTGCCGAATCCGTCGTTTTTTCCAAGCGACCCGAGGGACCCCTTCAGTTTGACGTCGCCGGGACGTTCCGGTACGCGGTCCTGGAGAACGGCACGAAGGACATCTGCGACTTTTTCGCCTTGCTGGCCGGCCAGCTGTGCACTTGGAGAGTACTCGGAGGACGCACAGTCTCCTACGACATAGACATTTTGATGAGAGGGTACCTGGTAGAAATCGTTAATGATGACTTTTTCCTGATCATCTTTTTCAAAAGGAAGCTCTCGTACGAGGAAATTCGGACGTACACCAGCGGTCCATACTGTGACATCATTGATATAGCAAAGACCGTTGTTGCAGACCCCGTCTTGTTCGACGTACTCCACATTGGCATGGTGGATAACCTCGACACCATTGTCATTGAACCATTTCTCCACATATTCCTGAATCTTTGAATCAAAAGCTTTCAATACAGAAGAGCCCCGGTCAAGCAGGCGGATGTTCAAATCCGGCCGGCTTTCACGTACCTCAGAAGCGACCTCAATGCCACTCAGCCCGGCACCTACAACGGTAATCTTGCCGTATGCTCCGAGGTTATTAATGGAATAGCCGGCACTGCGGGCTTTGGAGAACGTCTGGACACTTTCTGTAAATTGCTGCGCCCCTTCGATGCCGTGGTAGTTATCCTCACACCCGAGTCCAATGAGAAGATAATCATAGGGAACAGGCTCAAGGCCGCCTTTCACGCGGACGTGCTCGGCTTCGACATCAATGTTTTCGATTTCATCAAAAACGTAATCCACCTGCTCATGCTCTGGAAAGTCTACACGGGCATGTCGGTCGGATTCCGTGCCTGCAGCAATGGTATAAAACTCTGTTTTCAATGAGTGGTATGGGTTTCGGTCGATAACGGTGATGTGTACATCATCCCTTACGCCGTCAAGCAGCCCGTGAAGAGCATTCATGCCGCCGTATCCCCCACCTAAAATGACAACTTTTTTCACTTTTGTTCCACCACCTTCACAAATTCAAATCCCCTGCGTTCCCTTTTCGTAAACGTTTTCTATCATTTGTTACAATCATTAGCGTATCAAAAAAATCGTCGAAAAACTATATGAATGGCGCATTTATTCCTGGTTGTGGCAGAATATGGATGTCTTTTCTGATGCAGGAAGACATAGTAGAATGAAGCTAATTCAGAAAAAGAGAGGGTCAGATGATGAAGCAGGTATACAGCAGGGTGATACAATTTCGAGGCTCCCATTATGATTATGGATATTTTCAGGGGAAGCAGCTGA
This sequence comes from Halobacillus sp. Cin3, assembly GCF_947311855.1. Classification (NCBI taxonomy): domain Bacteria; kingdom Bacillati; phylum Bacillota; class Bacilli; order Caryophanales; family Bacillaceae; genus Halobacillus; species Halobacillus sp. Cin3. Next base: position 378,577 of record NZ_CAMZMV010000004.1, read on the forward strand.
AAAATTCGATGACGATAAAAAACCGGGAAAAACAGTGGAAGGTACGTATCCCGCGTTTTACAGTAGAAGAATCAGAAGTGAAGGAGGCGATTACCCGCTTTGCTCCGGGCATTTGGGATGAACTTCTGGGGCTCAGGGATGCCCTGGAGTGGCCGATGGAACGAGTGATGATGGAATTCGGCGGCTACCGGGTCGACTATAAACGAAGCGGCTGTTCCATCATGACAGGGGATGGGTATTTTATCCGTAATTATGATTATATGCCGAAAACGTATGAGGGGCGTTACGCCTTGTTTCAACCGGAAGACCAGGGATACAGCACGATCGGCCCGACGCAGAGAATTACCGGCCGTATGGATGGAATGAATGAAAAGGGACTCGTTCTCGGCTATAACTTTATGCATCGGAAGCGGCCGGGAGATGGGTTTATCTGCTGTATGATTGGAAGAATCATCCTTGAAACCTGTGCGGATGTAGAGGAAGCCGTGGCGATGCTGAAAGAAATCCCCCATCGTCATTCGTTCAGCTACACGGTCTTTGATCCGAGCGGACGTACGTATGTTGTGGAAGCTTCTCCGCGTGGAACGGCTGTCAGGGAAGCGGATGTGTGTACCAACCATTTTGAAATCATGGTAGAGGAAAACCGGAACCATTTGGTGGATTCTAAACGGCGGATGGAGGCTATCCAGACCGGACGTGAACAGCTTTCCCAGGCTTACGATGCTTTCCGTCTGATGAATGATACAGCCGGCGGTGTATTTTCTGATCTCTATGACCAATGGGCTGGCACGATTCATACAGCCGGCTACCTCCCAAAGGAAGGAAAGGCATGGTTTGCCTTAGGGGGGGATCAGGAGCCGGTGGAATTGGACTTTCATCATTGGCTTGCAGGTAAAGATGAAGCACGGACGATGATTTATGGAGAAGTGGATACAGAACTGCCTTTTGTCCACATGGAAGACGGGGCTTACTGGAATGGAAGAAAACGGAGATAGGGGGAGCACAATGACGGAACGTGTGGTTGTATCATGGAGCGGCGGGAAGGATTCTGCTCTTGCCTTATATCTGATGTTGAATGACCCTGCCTATACTGTAAAAGGGCTGATCTCAACCATTTCTGCGGAAAGGAAGAGGCTTCCGGTCCATGAAGTGAAAACGGAATGGATGAGGAGCCAGGGTAAGGCACTGCAGCTGCCCTTATACGAGGTGGAACTTCCGGAAGAGGCCTCCAATGAGCAGTACGAGCAGGCGTTAGGACGACAAGCGGAGCAGCTGAGGAAAGAAGGTGTCTCTGCTATCGTCTACGCCGATCTTTTTCTTGAGGATATCAGAGATTACCGCCTGCAGCTCATGGATAAAATAGGGATGGAAGGAATATTTCCTTTGTGGAAACAGCCGGCAAAACAAACAGTAGAGACTTTGATCCAGCTTGGCTTTAAAAGCATCGTGACGACCGTGGATACCGACGTTCTGCCTGCAGAATATGCTGGAAGGACGTTCGACATGGATTTTCTGGATGCTCTTCCTGAAGAGGTGGATCTATGCGGGGAACATGGGGAATTCCATAGCTTTGTCTATGATGGTCCCTGTTTCATCCAACCGCTGGCCGTCACCCCGGGCCTTCGTTTTACCTCTTTAGGTGGAAGATTTGCTCATGTAGAATTAGAGGAGCCCGGCGAATAAATATGGTAAGATAAGTAGTCGAGAAAAGATTCACTGGAGGTAATTATGGAAGACATTTTACAGTTGAAAGATAAGAACATCGTCGTGATGGGTGTAGCCAATAAGCGTAGCCTTGCCTGGGGCGTAGCGAGGTCCCTCTACAAGGCAGGAGCGAATGTCATTTTTACATATAGAAAAGACCGCAGCTATACAAAACTGCAGAAGCTTCTTGAAGAAGAAGGCGTCGAGGCGAAAGCTGTTGTTCAGTGTGATGTAAACAATGATGAGAGCATTCAGGAGGCCTTTGCGAAAATCGGGGAGCAGGCAGGTGTGATCCACGGTGTCTGTCACTCCATTGCCTTTGCCCATGCGGAAGACTTGAAAGGCGATTTTATCGAAACGTCCCGCGACGGCTTTGCCTTCGCTCATGATACGAGTGCTTATTCCTTCATAGCGGTAGCCAAAGCGGCGCGGCCGTATATGACAGAAGGCGGTTCATTGATAGCTATGAGCTATCTTGGTGCGGAGCGCTTGGTGAAAGGGTACAACGTGATGGGTGTAGCAAAAGCTTCCCTTGAAGCGGCTGTACGATACCTTGCTGAAGATATGGGACAGCAGCAGGTCCGTGTAAATGCGATTTCTGCGGGAGCTGTCCGTACGCTCGCGGCGAAAGGTGTACCAAGTTTCAATGAAATTCTCAGCAAGATTGAAGCAACGTCTCCGCTTAGAAAAAATGTGACACAGGAAGAGGTCGGCGATATGACGCTGGCCATGATGAGTCATCTCTCCCGTGGAGTAACCGGCGAAATCGTTTATGTAGATTCTGGATATAATATTTTAGGTTGAACAAAAAGCTCCCTTATTCAGGGAGCTTCAGCTTGTAGAGAAACTTCTGTTTCTTTACAAGCTTTTTTCTTTCTTGCCGCCAGGAGCGAACCCCCCTTCCCTTTCCGCGGACGAGCGCCCGAGCTTCCTCGCAAAACCCACGCTCGGCGATCTCGGACCACTCGTTCTTCCGCAGGAGTGGAAGGGGCGCCGCTCCTTGGGAGTTCTTTAACATCGAAAAAGACTCTCCTTCACCCAGCGCAGTCCATGCCGTTCTTTTGAATCTGCGCACCTGCTTAGTGGGCAGTCTCTCTCTCCTCTATATTCTAACGTCGGCACGAGGAGCGTTCGGTGGTGGTGCCTGCGGGAACAGCACGGGCCGAAGATCCACTTGGGCAGGCGATCTTCCTGACCATGTCAGCTGAGGGCATGCCCTCGGCATTCATCTACCAAAAAGCGGATTGTGACCCTTCACACGACAAATGGACAACTCTAATTGGTTCACACAGGCTTTTTCTACAGCCAAAAGCTCCCTTATTTAGGGAGCTTTTTTAATGGTTAGGAAACGTTTCACGTGGAAAAATTAGGGTATGGGTAATTTAGTGAGTGAAAATCAGCACAGGACCTTATCATTAGATCGGAGGCTTTACGTATGCAGAGACAACAATCAATCATCGAAGAGTCACTGAAAGCAGTTATGGAAGATGAAGATTTTCTACCGGACCTGAAGTACCAGTCAAGGGAGCAGGCGTATAAATCGCTGGTGGCCCTTCTGTCCACGCCGAATCACGTGCATAAATCATACTTAAGAGTACCCATGGAGGACGGTCAGATCGTTCGTATTCCAGCATTTCGTATTCAGCACAGCGATACGGTAGGCCCATATAAAGGCGGGATCCGCTTCCATGAATCGGTCCATGAAGACGAAGTGGCCAATCTCGCTAAGCTGATGACGTTGAAAAATGCCCTCCATGAGCTGCCGTTCGGCGGAGGAAAAGGCGGCGTCGGAATCAATCCGAAAGATTACAGCGTGAAGGAACTGAACCTGATCTGTAAAAAATATGTCCAGTATTTTAACGATATCCTGGGGCCTGATAAGGATATTCCAGCTCCTGACGTAGGAACGGGAGAACGGGAAATGGACTGGATGATGGGGGAGTTCAAGGCGCTTCATCCGGGAGAACCTTACCGCAACAGTTTTACAGGAAAAAGCATTGTGAATGGTGGATCGCTGGGACGCCGGGAATCAACAGGAAAAGGTGTCTACTTTACGTTCCGCTATATGCTGCATGACTTCTTGAAGAATAATAAGGACTGGCTGGAAGGAACGGATAATATATTTGCCAAAACGGCTCTGGATCATGCCGATAAAGAATTGAAAATGGCTGTCCAGGGCTTCGGAAATCTGGGATCTGTCGCCGCGCTTGAATCAAGGAAATGTGATTACTTAAACAACAAAGTGGTCGCTGTAAGCGATGCAAACGTCATGCTTTACAACCGTGAAGGGTTGGATATTGAAGCACTTGTGGAATTCACGAATCAAAACGATGGAGACCTTCCAACCGAAGATCAGCAGCTGGAGGAGCACGAAATTCAAGCGGAAATCAGAGATCGGGATGAACTGCTTACCATGGATGTCGACGTCCTGTTCCTTGCTGCGCTGGAAGATCAGATTCACGAAGGCAATATGAAGGATATCCAGGCGGAAATTATTGTTGAAGGAGCCAACGGACCTATAACAGAGGAAGCAGATAAGCACTTGGCGGACAATGGTGTCTTAATTATTCCGGATATCCTTGCCAATGCCGGTGGTGTGATCGTTTCCTTCTATGAATGGGTACAGGGAAGAGAGGCGCGTTTCATGAACGAAGACGAAGTATTTGAACGGCTTTTCGATAAAATGAAACATACGATGGATACGATTCTTCCGCAGTTCTTCGGAGACCCGTTCCCGCTTCGTCAAAACTGCTATATCCACTCCGTTATGAAATTGTCCAACATTATGTACCGCCAGGGAAAACTATACTGAAGAAAAAACTCAGCCTTTCAAAGGCTGAGTTTTTTGTGCATTTTTCCGGAAAAGTGGGAAAGGTAAGGAGTGATGAACCTAGAAGGAGGAATTATCGTGTTAGAAGGAAAATCTGCCTTAATTACAGGATCAGGACAAGGCATCGGTTTGGAAATTGCTACGGAATTTGCAAAAGCTGGTGCCAAAGTTATGTTAAATGACATTAATCAGGAGACATTGGACAAATCGGTCGAGGAACTTCGTTCTCAAGGCTTTACTGTCGAAGGTGTTGTCGCCAACGTGGCGAAAGAAGAAGATGTGAAAAATGCGATTGAAGAGACGGTCAGTAAATTCGGCAGTATCGACATTCTTGTCAATAATGCCGGGATTCAGCACGTGGCTCCAGTGGAGGATTTTCCATCTGAGAAGTTTGCATTGATTCTTGATATTATGCTCAAAGGCCCATTTTTCGGAATCAAGCACGCCTTCCCTCATATGAAAAAGCAAGGGTACGGACGTGTCTTGAATATGGCCTCCATCAACGGTTTAATTGGGTTTGCCGGTAAAGCGGGGTACAACAGTGCCAAGCACGGGGTCATCGGACTGACGAAAGTGACGGCTCTGGAGGGAGCTGATGACGGCATTACCGTCAATGCCATCTGCCCGGGCTATGTGGATACGCCGCTTGTTCAGAATCAGTTGGAGGACCTGGCGAACACACGGAACATTAAGAAAGAAAAAGCCTTGGAAGAAGTCATCTATCCACTGGTCCCGCAGAAACGTCTCCTCCAGGTACAGGAGGTTGCTGACTACGCCATTTTCCTTGTCAGTGACAAAGCGAAAAGCATTACTGGTCAGGCTGCAGTCATTGACGGTGGGTATACCGTTCAATAAATCCATAAAGGAAAACCTTGTCCCTTGTGCAGGGTTTTTAAATGACTTAGATGAAAAAAGGGAGGAACTTCTAAATATGAGAAGTTCCTCCCTTTTTTCTATATGATCATTTGGAGACGTCTGCGGCAGCCGGGTTAATTGATTCCCATCATTGCCAGCAGGATGATGGCTATGGTTGCAATCATTGGAATGACCAAGCCCACTACAAATACGTCTTTGTAGGAATCCTTATGGGTCAGGCCGGTAACTGTGAATAAAGTCAGCAGTGCCCCGTTGTGAGGAAGGATGGAAGCGCCTGAAGCTACAGAGGTAATTCTGTGGAAGGCTTCCAGGCTGAGTCCCTGATTCACAGCTATATCATAATACTCCTGACCGAGCGCTTCCAAAGCGATTCCCATACCACCGGAAGCAGAGCCGGTGATCATCGCTAACAGCTGGACAGCGAAAGCTTCTGAAAAATAAGGGCTGAGTGGAATACTGAAAATAAGGTCTTTCACTGTATCAAATCCGGGGGAAGCGGTAACGACTGTCCCGAAACCAACAGCCGCACTCGTATTGATGGTCGCCATAACCGAGCCGGAGGCACCACCGTTAATAGCTTTGATAAAGTCCTTATAATCTTTCCAGTTAAACGCCATAATCAGCAGGATCCCGATGAGCAGGGCGGTCAGGATATTCAAATCAAATATATTCAACGTTGCTACGACTGCAATGAGGGGGATGGTGGATAGAATCCAGTTTGGAAGTTCTTCCTCGTTGACACTTTTCACCTGGTTATCCCCTTCAGGCTCTGTAAAGGTCTCATCATTTTTAGTCAGCCGGCCTTCGCGGAATTTTAAATAAAAGTATCCGCCGACAGCCATGATTAAGGCGGCGACGATGCCCAGGATCGGTGCTGCCATCGTATTGGTTTCGAATGTATTGATCGGGATGATGTTCTGAATCTGTGGTGTACCCGGAACAGCGGTCATCGTAAATGTGAAAGCGCCGAGAACGAAGGTGGACGGGATCAGCTTTCTTGAAACATTCGCTTCTCTGAACATCGCTACAGCGAGAGGATAAACAGCGAAAACGACGACGAACAGACTGACACCGCCGTAGGTTAAGATAGCAGCCGACAGCAGCATCCCCAGTATGGCACGTTTTTTCCCAATGACACTGGATATTTTATGAGCGACTGACTGGGCAGCCCCTGTATCCTCCATCAGCTTTCCGAAAATCGCACCGAATAGGAAGATGGGGAAGTAGTCTTTCGCAAAGTCGACGAATCCCTGCATGTACGTGTCGGTATAGGCAGGGAGGATGTCCATTCCGCTTAGAATAGCGACAAATCCTGATACGAGCGGGGCAATCCAGATGATGGACCAGCCCAGGTAGGCGAGAAGCATGAGTAAAACAAGTCCTAATAGGATACTAATCATGATGATTCCCTCACTTTATGTGGTTGATGTCTGTTTTACTATGTCCAATTCAGCGGATTTGATGAACCACACAAAAAAAACTGCCGGCGCTTGGCCGGCAGTTTTGTTGATCAACCTGTATTACGAAGTCCTGCAGCGATTCCACTGATCGTCAACAGTACTTCTGTTAGAATTTCATCGTTTGGATCTTCTTCCTTGCGGAGCTCTTTAATCAACTCCACCTGCAGGAAGTTCAATGGATCGACGTAAGGATTTCTCAGACGGACGGATTCCTTGATCGTCGGCTGGTGATTCAACAGTTCATCATCCCCTGTAATCCGGAGGAGGATTTCTTTCGTACGCTCATATTCTTCAACGACTTCATTGAAGATGCGTTTTCCGATCTTTTCATCCTGGACAAGCTGGGTATACTCACGAGCCGTTTGAATGTCGGCTTTCGTCAAGGCCATCTGTAAGTTATTGATGGTTGAACGGAAGAACGGCCAGTTTTCATACATCTGCTGCAGTTGTTCAAGTTGTTCGCTGCCCTGATCGGCATAATAAGCGAGACCAGATCCTGAGGCGTACCAGGCAGGGAGAAGCTGACGGTTCTGTGTCCAGGCAAAGACCCAAGGAATGGCGCGCAGATTTTCAAACTTGGAGCTGTCCTTACGCTTCATTGGGCGTGAACCTATATTCAGGCCGCTGATTTCTTGAAGCGGTGTGGCTTCATTGAAGTACGTAAGAAATTCAGGGTCGCCGAAGACAAGGTCCTGGTATTTTTTAAGAGATACTTCGGAAATTTCTTCGATGGCCTGTTCCCATGTGTCTTCACGATGGTGGCCCTGCTCTGATTCCTTCGAGACATTGGCCGCTCCTTCCACAAGAGTGGAGGCTGCCTGTTCCAGACTTCGGTAAGCAATGTCACGAAGCAGATAACGGGAAGAAAGCACTTCTCCTTGTTCGGTGATTTTCACTCCTTCACCAAGGGTTTCAGCAGGCTGTGACAGCAGGCTGCGGTTCAATGGTCCGCCTCCGCGGCCTAATGAGCCGCCTCGGCCATGGAAGAACTTGAGACCGATACCATAATCCTCGGCCATTTCACGGATTTCCTGCTGAGCCTTGTACAGACGCCAGTTGGCCGTGAGTGTTCCACCATCTTTACTGCCGTCGGAATATCCGAGCATAATTTCCTGTGAGCTGCCGCGCTTTTTCAAGTGACGGCTGTATATGTCCATATCAAATACAGTTTTAAGAATCTCAGGTCCGGCAACGAGATCGTCCACGGTTTCCAGCAGCGGGGCAACATTGATGTTGCTTTCCACAGTGCCGTCGGCGTGAAGTCTGTAAATACCTGCCTCTTTAGCAAGGACAAGAACTTCCAGAAGATCACTTGCGGCTTCTGTATGACTGATCAAGTAAACTTCAATGGAGCGTTTACCGAACTCCAGGTGAGCTTTACGGATCATTTGGAAAACGGTCAGCATCTGCTGGGTGGACTCTGAATAATCCTCGTTCAGCAGGGAAATCGGACGTGGGTCCTTCAATACATCCTGAAGAACGGCCAGCTTCCGCTCTTCAGAGAGAGCTGAATAGTCCTCTTCAATTCCAACCTTACGGAGCAGCTCGGTAACCGCAGCTTCATGCTCTCCGCTGTGATTACGGATGTCCAGGGTAGCGAGATGGAAGCCGAACATTTCCACCTGACGGATCAACTTTCTCAATTTCTTCAGTTCGCCGCGGTTCGGCTGATGGGTCTGGGCGCTTTCTTGAATAAGGAGGAGGTCCTCATGCAGTTCATCTGCATCCTTGTAACCAATCTCAGACCGGCCTACCTGACGCAGCCGTTCAAGGATGATGGCAAACTTCCGGCGATAGATTTCCCGGTCATCCCGCCATCTCTTTTCTTCAGAAAGAAGAGGTTCCTGCTCCTCGATCGATTGTTTCAGAGCTTCGGTCACGGTCACTTGTGTCGAAGAGTGGCTGAATCGTTTCATCAGCTCCACAAGCACCTGGTCATATTTCTTTAAAGCCAGCTGCCGTTGTTTCTCAAGCGTTTCCCAAGTGATTTCAGGAGTCACGTTAGGGTTTCCGTCACGGTCTCCACCAATCCAGGATCCGAATTTGAGGAAATTCGGTACGTCCCAGTCTTCTCCAGGGAAATGATCTTCCAGTCGATTTTCAAGCTCCTGATGAATATCAGGAAGAACATCAAACAAGGTCTGATCGAAGTAGTACAATCCATTCCGTACTTCATCCATGACGGTCGGCTTGCGTTCACGGAGTTCATCCGTCTGCCATAGAACCGTCACCTCGTTCTGGAGGCTGTCCTGAAGACTTTCGCGTTCTCCTTTTGTGAGCTGCGGGTGATCAAGCTTTTGAAGGATTGCAGCAATCCGTTTCTGGATTTCAAGCACGGTTCTCTTGGTTGCTTCCGTCGGGTGTGCGGTAATGATCAATTCAAGGGAAAGATCGTGGAGCACATCCTGAATCAACTCTTTCGAAAAGTTGTTGTTTTTCAAGTTAATCACGGCACTTTCCAATGAAAAAGGCTGCGCCCCATGATCTTCACGGAGTTGATATTCTCTTCTTCTGCGGATTCTGTGGTTCTGCTCAGCGATATTCACAAGATGGAAATAGATGGAGAATGCGCGGGTGACCTGCGAGCGCATAGGCGGCTCGAGGCTCTGGATTTCTTGTTTCAGCTGTTTATAAGTATGCTGTTCAGGGTTTTGTCGTAAGTCTTTGGTCAGCTGGCGGATGGTTTCTACTTTATTTAATAATTCTTCACCGCCGTGATGGACAAGGATGTTTCCAAGCATTTGTCCAAGGGATCGGATATCTCTCCTCAGGGGAGTCGTGTGGTCGTTCGTACTGTTAAGCGTTGTCACAATTTCACCTTCCTGTCAGATCTGTAAAATGGATAGTATTGTGCTTCATAATATTATCAGAATTATTTGTATAGTCAAATGTTCAGCAGGAGCCTGTGCTTTTATATGGAAGCAGCGAGGTGGAAGGCATGCTTTCGTAAAGTGTGCTGGTTATAGACATGTAAGCGCTGCCTTATGCTCTGAGTAAAGAACCCTCTTTTCTATTTTAATTTTTTTTACAGCAGAAAACAAAGATATAAATGATATGGAAACATCCGCTAATTTTTCCATTCATTTTTGGAGAGGACCATTTCCAGTGTGTGCCAGGGATGGGTGTCCTCCATTTCCTTATTTTTATCTTGTTCTTTGAATGAGAATCCCGCTTTTTCATATACGCGGATAGCCGGGGTGTTGAAGGCGAAAACGCCTAAGGTGACGGTCTTTAGATGAAGTCGGTCGAAGGCGTAGGTTGTGACTTCACGCAGCATCTGGGTGGCAACCTTTTTTCCGCGGTGATCGGGATTTGTAATCACACGACCGATTCTTCCTGTTTTAAGACGTTCGATGCGGCCGATGGAAATGTGTCCGGCCGGGCTGTCCTCCAACAAGGCTGTGAACGATTGACGGTCCTCCTCATTCAAGTATTTCTCCCACTGCTTCAAGGAGAGAGGGTGCTCAAAACCAGAGCCGCTCCATTGTTTGAGCTCGTCCTTTGTTCCAATCCATTGACTGATCGTTTCAAAATCTTCCAACCTTGCATGCCTTAATTTCATAAATAAACTCCTTTATAAACAATGGTCCGTTTAAATTTTATTAGGGAAAAGAGGTTTCTGTGCTTTCCAGTACATTCCCTGCCCTGCTTTAAAGTGGTAACAATTCAGCTGTTTATATTCCATCATATCAGGTGGTAAACTATACAAGGTTAAGTAATTTTTGAGGAGGGAATCAGATGGCAGATCAAGAGGGAAGAAATGAAGAAGTCATCGATGAAGCCTTAGGGGAAAAAGAAATCAAACGCCTGGAATTCCATGGCGGGGTATTTGCTGCAACGATTCCTTTGGTCTTCTTTATCATATGGGCGATTGTCTTAAGTGTGGCTGGTCTTGTTACAGAGCAGGGACTTGTTTTAGGCATTGTGATTGGAATCGGCCTCGGGCTGTTCTTTACTAAATCGAAGTGGTCAGATTATGCGCAGAGTCTGATTACAGGGATGGCTCAGCCAGTGGGGATCGTTTCGATCATTGCCTGGTTCTGGGCCGGCATGTTTGCAAATATGCTGTCCGCCGGAGGACTGGTGGATGGTCTGATATGGTTCGGCTTCCAAACCGGGCTGGAAGGCGGAGCTTTTGTCGGTATTACGTTCCTGCTTGCCGGCTTATTTTCCACAGCTGTAGGAACCGGGTACGGTACGGTAGCCACGTTCGGTGTGCTTATGTATCCAGCTGGTGTCATTTTAGGAGCGGATCCTGTGCTGCTTGTTGCAGCAATTTTAAGTGGAGCCGTGTTCGGTGATAACCTGGCGCCTGTTTCTGACACAACGATCGTTTCTGCAACGACACAGGAAGCGGATGTACCTGGAGTGGTCCGTTCCCGTTTTAAATACTCCATGGCGGCTGCTATTCCGGCAATGATTCTTTTCACTGTTTTCGGCGGCGGTGGGGAACAAGGGAGCCAGCAGGTAGTCAATGACCTGCAGAGCCAGGTGTCTCCCAACGGTCTGTTGATGCTGGTGCCATTTGTACTCGTTCTTGTACTGGCGCTGAGAGGCCAGCATCTTCTGACCTCCTTATCATGGGGGATCCTTGCATCTGTTGTTTTCATATATTTGAGTGGCCTATCCTTAAAGGAAGTGCTGTATATTCATTTTAATGAAGCGGGGGACCCTGTTATTGAAGGGGCCCTTATTGATGGAATCAGCGGATATTTCAATATGGCTATTTTAATCTTGTTCATTCTTGCGGCGGCTTACATGCTTGAAGTAGGGGGGACGATGGAAGTGATTAAGAACTTCTTCCTCCGCATCATCAATGGTGTAGTCCGCAGAGCTGAACTGGCCATTTTTGGTATCGTGGCTTTCTTGAATGTCTTCATCACAATCAACACAGCAGCTGAAATTGCAGCGGCTCCGTTTGTGAGGAAAATCGGGAAGGAATTGAATATCCATCCATACCGGCGGGCCAACTTCCTAGATACAGTGACCTCTTCCTTAGGTTATATTTTCCCTTGGAGTGGTGGTGTCCTGCTTGCCTGGGCCACGGTTCAGGGAGCGGCAGACAAGTATGACTTCCTACCAGTCGTTTCCCCTGGTGAAGTATTCCCTTATGTCTTCCAAGGATGGCTCCTGCTGATTGTTATGCTGATTGCAGCATGGACGGGATGGGGTCTCCGTTACACCGGAAAAAACGGCGAAGAAATGAAACCTGAAAAATAATAGGAAAACCAAAGATAGAAAAAGCGCAGAGATTCGTCTCTGCGCTTTTTAACTGTAGACAAGGACTTGTCATCCAGTAGACCTGTACGTTGTTTGCTTGGTCACGTTCCACTTATCCGCCGAAAGGGAGTGGTCTGCGTTCCTGGACGCACGATAAAAAACAGGATTTCTTGCAACTGAAAGCTCAGAGATTTACTTCTCTGTCTTTTTTTTCAGGTTTATAAAGCTTCCACTGTTTCTTTCATTTGATCAAGGTGGCGGAGTTCGTGCCAGCCAATGAATTCAATCCACTGGGTCAAGTCCATGTCTCCGAAAGCGGGGTGTGGAAACACGCGGTTCTTCAATGTTTCTTCATCTTTGTTATGGATGAGGAATAACGTGGCTTCCCTTGTTTTTTTCAATCCATCCTCGGCTTCTGCAATCGTTTGGAACGTACCTTCAGGCCGGACGGACTCAGGGGCTTCCACCTTGTAATGCCTTTCCGTCGTCCGGTGGATCGGTTTTTCGGAAGTCTGCTGGATATCTCCCTGCTTTATTGCCTGCTTGATCTGGTAGACGACAAGTTGTTCCATCAGGTACAGGTGCTCCAGAATTTCCAGGACCGACCATTTTCCTTCCCCGGGCTTTCGTGCTGCCTTTTCGTCAGAGATGGAATGAGCATACTCCAGCAGCTGTTTTCTTTTCTCATCAAGACCATACATAAACAGGTCCTCCTCGTCCTTAGGTTGTTTGCATAGATCAAATAAAATGACCATTCCCCTGGCAGGTGGTGATGAAACCTTTCCTCTTTCGTAAACGTAAAACCATAGACAAAGGTTTCATGAATGGTCTAACCCACCCCTTGGTGTGGTATAGAACTATAACCTACATATAAGGAGGAATCTGTCATGTCAGATTATTCGATTGAAGAGTTTATCAGGGCCACGAAACAGGATGATTCAGAAAATGATTATTTCGAGCTGGAAACCCCGCGTATTCTCGAGGTGAACCTGTTGGATCAGGTCTGGGCGAAATCCGGGGCCATGATTTCCTATAATGGGGATATCAAGTTTGAGAGGGAAGGGATTCTGGAGCACGGCGTAGGAAAAATGTTCAAGAAAGCGTTGACGGGAGAGGGCAGTTCACTGATGAAAGCGACAGGGCGCGGGCGTTTGTACCTCGCTGATCAGGGGAAAAAGATTACGATTTTTGACTTGGATAATGAAACCATCACAGTCAACGGTAACGATCTTCTCGCCTTTGAGCCGAGCATCGACTGGGATATCAAGCTGATGAAAAAAGTGGCCGGGATGGTTTCCGGCGGTCTGTTTAACGTGACCTTGAATGGCAGCGGGCGTGTGGCTATCACCTCCCATTACGAACCACTGACACTGCTCGTACGCCCCGGAGAGCCGGTCATTACAGACCCGCATGCAACCGTGGCCTGGTCCGGACATTTGGAGCCGAATTTCAAGACGGATGTGAGCTTCAAAACGTTTATTGGACGGGGGAGCGGGGAATCTATCCAAATGCAGTTCGAAGGAGAAGGTTTTGTCATCGTCCAGCCGTATGAAGAAATAGATACAACAGGCAGCCAGTAAGTCTTTTCTTTTGCGTGGACTGGCATAGTCATGCTAAAGTGTGAATACAATGATGATACAAAAAGAATCATCATTCATCCTTTACTTCGTTACTGAAACGTAGTATGATGATAATCAACATTAAATAAATAACGGAAACTTCTTATCCAGAGAGGCGGAGGGACTGGCCCTTTGATGCCCGGCAACCATCGAATCAATCCACGGATTGACGAGAACGGTGCCAATTCCTGTAGGATGAATACCATCCTAAGAGATGAGAGGATCGTACGGATTGATACGAACCCCTTTTCTTATGTGGATAAGAAAAGGGGTTTTTTGCATATCAGCATGCCCGTCATGGCTCTCGATAGAAGTTGCGTTAAAGGAAAGGGAAGATGTAGATATGGCAACAGCAATTTTCGGCGCAGGGTGTTTTTGGGGAGTAGAAGCATTTTTTGAGAAATTCGAAGGGGTAACGGGCACAATCGTTGGTTATATCGGAGGACATCTCGAAAATCCTTCCTATGAAGAAGTGAAGCAGGGGGATACCGGTCATGCGGAAGCCGTCCGCATCGAATACAACCCTGCTGTGATTACGTATGCAAAACTGGTCAATATCTTTTTTGAAGCCCATGACCCGACACAGGTAAACCGTCAGGGTATTGATGTAGGACATCAATACCGTTCAGTGATCTTCTATACAGATGCAAGCCAGAAGTACATTGCAGAAGAGAAAATCAGTGAATGGAGTGCCAAGGGCGTCTTTAAGCGTCCGATCGCTACACAAGTGGAAGAGGCTTCTTCCTTCTTTGAAGCGGAAGAGCATCACCAGAAATACATTCAAAAACATGGCTCTGCGGCCTGCTCCATCGGCTGATGAAAAGTCCCTCACTGAGGGGATCAGCTTGTAGAGAAACCTCTGTTTCTTTACAAGCTTTTTTTCTTTTTTACCGCCAGGAGCGAAAGCCCCTTCCCTTTCCGCGGACGAGCGCCCGTGCTTTCCGCAGGAGTGGAAGGGGCCCCGCTCCTTGGGCGTTCTTTAACATCGAAAAAGACTCTCCTTCACCCAGATCATCCTTGCTGGATGGAGGAGAGTCTTTTTCATATTCCTGCAGCCAGCCGTCATCAGCGACTGTTCCTTCCCCTTTTTTTCCACGCAAGCGGCCATAGCGCAGCCCATGCCGTTCTTTTGAATCTGCGAACCTGCGTACACGAGAAGCGTTCGGTGGTGATGCCCGCGGCATTCATCCACAGATAAGCGGAATGTGACCCTTTACACGACAAATGGACAACTCTAACTGGTTAACACAGGCTTTTTTTATGGGAGAAAGTTCACTAGAATGAAGGAGATGGAGAGAGGAGGGGAGCCTGTGTTGAATGACATCATTCTTATAGTTATGTGCGCCTTTATGGTTCTTGGAGCTCTTGATTACTACATATTGAATCACCGCCTTGCCTTAGGATGGCGGTTTTATGAAGCCTTTATGATGATGGGTCCACTGGCCTTGTCTATGGTGGGGATCATCTCTCTCGCCCCGGTGCTGTCCAGATGGCTCGCGCCGGTCGTCACTCCCTTGTTCCAGGCTGTTGGAGCGGATCCTTCTATGTTTGCTTCTATGCTGCTTGCCATTGACATGGGGGCTTATCCTTTGGCGGAATCGCTCGCGGCAGACAAAGAAGCGGCTGTTTTTTCGTGGGCTCTGCTTGGGACGATGATGGGCCCTACGCTTGTGTTTACCATTCCAGTTGCCTTGACCGTTGTAGCGAAAAAGGATCATCCTTTTTTCGCGAAGGGAATTCTCGCAGGAATGGTGACGATTCCGATCGGCTGTTTCATCGGCGGGTGGACAGCCGGCTATGAAACGGGGTGGATGCTTAGAAATCTGCTTCCGGCCATGGTTCTATCCCTTTTTATCGCCGCCGGTCTCTGGCTCTTCACAGCCTTGACCATACGTCTGTTTTCCTACTTCGGCAAAGCGGTCGAAATCATTATTATTTCAGGGCTTGCTCTTATCATTATTGAAACGTTAACAGGCATAACAGTTCTCCCCGGCATGGCTCCCTTATCGGAAGGGATCCTCATCGTCGGTAAAATTACTGTCACACTTGCAGGGGCTTATCCGCTGGTGGCGTTTATCAGCAGGCACGGCGAAAAAGTGCTCACCCGTGCGGGAAGACGTCTCGGGATGAATGCAGTATCGATGACAGGGTTCATCGCATCGCTTGCCCATCATTTGCCGATGCTTGCCGTCATGAAGGACATGGACGATAGAGGGAAGACGGTCAATGCGGCCTTTGCAGTCAGCGGGGCATTTGTATTCGGAAGCCACTTCGCGTTTGTGGCCGGCGTCCAGCCGGATATGATACTTCCGGTGATCGTGGGCAAATTAAGTGCAGGTATTCTTGCTGTGAGTTTAGCCCTAATTCTAACGAGACAAGACGTTTCATTTTATGAAGAAGAGGATTCTTCGTATAATGAAGAGTGAAATTGATCATAAAGGAGTTTTTCAAATGACGACAGATATGCGCAGACAATTTGACCAATACATCGAGAAATTCAAACAGAATGCTTCCCAGGAAGTTCAGGACAAAATGAGCGACGCCATTAATGAATTGGAAGCCTCTGAAGAGGGGAACGGTCTTTCCAAAGGAGAAAAAGCCCCGGACTTCATCCTTCCAGATGCCAAAGGCGGTCAGGTTCAGCTGTCCGAACAGCTGAAGCAGGGTCCTGCTATCGTAACTTTCTACCGCGGCGGCTGGTGCCCTTACTGCAACATGGAGCTGCGTGCGTATCAGGAAATCATGGATGATATCCACAATGAAGGAGCTCAGCTGATTGCCATCAGCCCGCAGACGCCGGATCAATCCATGACTACTCAGGAGAAAAACGACCTGGATTATCACGTATTGAGTGATGTTGGAAACAAAGTTGCTCAGCAGTTCAACCTTGTTTATGAGCTTCCGGATTATCTTGTAGATGTGTATAAGGATAAAGGATTGAATGTAGACAAGCATAATGGAGACGATTCCTGGACGCTTCCAGTATCCGCTACCTACATCATTGATACAGATGGTACGGTTGTATACGAATATACAAAATCTGACTATAAAGACCGTGCGGAACCTTCTGAAGTTCTCCAAGAGCTGAAAAAAGTAAACGCATAAGTCCAAAAAGACGTCCTCCATGTATGTGGAGGGCGTTTTTTATGAGTGGAAAAATCCGAAAAGGTAGAAGCCGGCTGCCAGCATCAGCAGGACACTGACCTGGATGCAGATGCCAATGATGGAACAGATTTTTCCTGCTGTCGCAAAGTGACGGCCGCTTTCTTTTTCCTCCTCTTCGCTGCGTAAGAAGGCATTGGCCATCACGATGCCGATGATGCCTGTAATTAATCCGGCTAGAGGAAGGAAGATGGACATGATGCCCAGAACGAGGGATGTCACAGCCTTTTGATACATAAAATGCTCCTCTCCTTCAAACAACCTTAGGGAGGTTATTTGGTATATCGGTTCGCATAGCTGCTGGCGGCAATCGAGTCCGGCTTGATTTTTGGTTCCATACCAAGGGATTCAATCCTCGCCACCATTTCATTTACATAGACTCTTGTCCGGTTCCGATCACCGGAACCTATATCAATGTGTCCTTCCATTGTAAATGTCGCACCTTTGTAGATGTGAGGAAGGACGATATCAATCAACTCATTTTTTCGTTCTTCTGTAAAAAGGAAGGCGACCCGCTCTGTTAAAGACGTTTCATAGGAAATCCGCTCATGCAGGGTAGTCATTTCCCTGGGGATGACTTCTTTGCGATAACAGGCCCAGGCTCCTTTTCCTACCCGTTGAATGACAACTCCGGTAATAAACAGCGTGCGGGATGGGTGAACTTGTGAATCTGTTCCTACCATCAAACGGTAATTCCCGACAGGCTCCCGTTTCATAAATGTTAAAATATGTGAGAACACTTCTGGAAATCCCATTTTTTTATGCGTGAGGTTTTGAAACAAATCGGGCTGGTGCACATTTGCCATCTCCTTTTTTATTTCTAGGCAGTGGAGTGTGGGGGATAAGTGTATTCCCTTTTTCCTCCTTGGGTAATCCCTGATTGTCCTGCCGTGAAACCGTTCTCCATCCAAGCAGCTGTGACCATTCTGTTATTAGGATATTCATAGACCTGCTTGAAAGATAACATGTTTTTAAATAGAGTATGTGTGCATTCTACGCAAATTATGTAAAAAATAGTCAATGCGCAGAGGAAGGGGAATACAAGGACTGCAAAGCTTGGGGCCATATCATTTCCTATGGGGAAAAAGCGTAGGCAGTGGATAACGGGGGTTAGGAAAAGCATGGCACTGGAAAAAGGACCTGATGGTGAGTGGAACAGGCCCTAGAAAATAAAAATCCAGATAAGAATAATAGTGATTACAAAAGTGATCGCGTAGATCGTGGAAAGTAAAGGAATGCTGCCTTGGTCTTTATTATCGGATTTCAAGTGCTGCAGATCCTCTTCCGGGCTCAGCTGGTTTTCTGACTTGTCCATGTTTTTGGCAATGACAACCGTACCGACCAAAGCGGTAATCGACAAAACAATGATGATGGCATAGTACAAAGGATACATTGAACATCCGCCCCCTGATTAAAGTCTTACCTTCATTATAATAGAAAGCGGGCGGATGTTGGAAATGTTCCTGATTTACATATGTTCTGGTGCAGCCATTCCAAGCAGACGCAGCCCTTCCTTCAGCACGACGGTAAATGCATAAACGAGCGTCAGGCGTTCCTGTTGGGAAGGGGAGCCGAGAATTTTTGATTTGGCATAATAGTGATTGAACGTTCGGGCAAGGTCCAGCAGGTAACGGGCAATTTTAGACGGATCATTGGTCGAGCAGGCCGTTTGAGTCATTTCCGGAAATGCACGGACCGCTTTCACTAAAGGCCAGGCTTCAGGGTCGTCACCAGCCGGCTGCGGAGTTTCTGCCGAAAAGCTGCCTTTACGTAAAAGCGAGCATGCACGGGCATGGGTGTACTGCAGATAAGGACCGGTATTTCCTTCAAAGGTAAGCATATCCTCGAGAGAAAATTCAATGTCATGACGTCGATCCTGCTTTAAATCGTGAAAAATCACGGCTCCAACTCCGACCTGGCGCGCTGTTTCTTCAGGGTTCGTGAGGTTCGGATTTTTCTCTTTCATATTCAGGAGCGCCTGGGCTACGGCTTCCTCCAGGGCTTCTTCCAACAAAATCGTCTTCCCTTTTCTCGTAGACATCTTTTTTCCATCCTGCAGAATCATCCCGAACGAGACATGCTCCAATCGGTCTGCCCACTCAAATCCCGCCTTTTTCAATACAAGCTTCATCTGCTGAAAGTGGAGCGATTGTTCACTGCCAACAACATATAGACTTTTTTCAAAAGGATAAGACTGGTAGCGGTCGATGGCGGCAGCGAGATCACGGGTGGCATAGGTAGTGGTACCGTTGCTTTTACGGATTAGACATGGTGGCATCGTATCTCCCAGTTGAACCACATCCGCTCCTTCTGATGTTTCCAACAGACCCTTTTTATCCAAAAGTTTGATGACAGGCTCCATTTTGTCTGTATAATAAGCCTCTCCACGAGTCCAATCAAAATCCACTCCAAGCATTTCATATAACGTGTTGAATTCGTTCAGGGAGGCTTCGCGGAACCAGTTCCAAAGGGTGAGCGCCTCCGGGTCCTGAGTTTCCAGCTTCTTGAACCATTCTCTGCCTTCTTCAATGAGGGAAGGTTCTTTCTCGGCAGCTTCGTGGAACGTCACATATAGCTTAGTCAGTTCCTTGATTGGATCAGCTTCGACGACATCTGGATCGCCCCAGCGGGTGTAGGCGGCCAGTAGTTTTCCGAACTGTGTCCCGTAATCTCCGATGTAGTTGACCTTTACGGGAGTATAGCCGCACTTTTCCATAAGATTGGCCAGGGCATTTCCAATGACGGTGGAGCGGAGGTGACCCATGGAGAAGGGTTTGGCAATGTTCGGAGAGGACATATCAAAGACTACGTTTTTCCCCTCCCCAAAGGTGTGGCTGCCATAAGCTTCAGGGTCCTCAAGGACTTGATTCAACGTATGTTCGGTAATGAACGCGCGGTCAAAAAAGATGTTGATATAACCACCCTGGACCTCCACCTGATCAAAGACAGGGTGTTTCAGTCTGGTGGCGATTTCGCCGGCAATGATGGCTGGTTTTTTACGCATCGACTTGGCTAAAGCGAAGCAGGGGAAGGAGACATCACCAAAGGATGCTTTTTTCGGGACCTCTATCAATGACTCCACCCATTCGCGTGGATATTCCTCTCCGAGTATGTGAGATATTTGAAGTGCTGTCATCTGCTTTTCCATCTATACTCCTCCTTTTCCATATAAAAAGGCCCCGTCTCTAAAAAAAGAGACGAGGCCTGGGCTCGCGGTGCCACTCTTATAGCTGAATATAAATCAGCCGCTTGAATTTGATAACGGGGTGCCCCCGGATCTTCCTACTTCTGTTTCAGAAGAACATCTCCAAAGTCCGGTTCACCGACAGAAGGACATCCGGGCTTCCACCACCCCCGGTTCGCTGTGACCTTCCTGCCGGCTACTCTCTTTGTCATTGATTTTGAATAGTTGAAAAGATTATATCGGATTTCCTGCGATGATGCAATGTTTCATTTATGAATGGTCCATGTTGAGGGCTGTCCGGGATACACGTCAATGTGAGAAGTCGTGCTTTGTAAAAATACAGTAAATAGGCCTTCAAAACGGGTGGTCCTAGAAAAAATTTCATAAATTGTCACATTACAAACTGGGTATTTAAACCCTTTTAATTCCCATAAATTTATAATAGTCCTGTTCACGGAAAATAGCGTGTGTAAAAAGACGCATATGAATGAGAGCGGTTTCTTTTGTGCGGTCAGAAAATGAACCTTTCGATGGTGTTAAGCAAAGACAGCCTGATAAGTAAAGGCGGCTTATCATTTGTCTATACAAAACACTCATGAATGCTTAAAGGTGTGGGGCACTGATGTACGTCTGCTGTGCTGTTTAAGGAGTATTTGAAAAACATCTTTCAAGCATGAATAGGAAACTCTGATTATAACGAAAGGATTACATCTGTATGACAAAAAGGTAACATTTCCTCACAAGCCTATGAGAGAGTAAATCCGTCACAAACGAGTGGAGGACGTACACAAGGGAAGATGGGGGAAGAATTTTCTATCTAATTACATAATACTTTACTACCTTTTGACGTTTATTCTGGATGTGATAGTGTTGTTTTGCAATCAGATATCGACACATTTTTTGGAAAGGGAGGTGACGTATGGGAATGTTTCCGAGTTATTCACCTGACCATTTATACAGCATGATGGTTCAAGCGGTGAAGACTCATATGAACGAAGCCGGCCTTGCCCGACTGGCCGAGCGTTTTATCTCCTATAAGAAAGCAGAAGGGTTTTCCTTTTCGCCGTTGACACAGCTGCACTTTCACATCCATAGCAGGGAGAAGCAGGAAGGTGTGTATGTTTTATCGGCAGCTATCGAGTTTTTAATTCTGGCTCTCGATATCCTGGATGATCTTCAGGATGAAGATGCTGGAGATAAACCTTGGAGTCAGGTCTCTAGTGCCTCGTCCATGAATATTTCGACGGGGTTTTTAATGCTGAGCATGCAGCTGATGCAAGCGTCCCCTTTTCAAAAAGAAACATCTTCGGATGCTCTTCAGGCCATGCATCAGCAGGTCCTGCAGGCGGTGAATGGCCAGCACGCAGACCTGAATGAATCAGCTTCTACGGAGGAAGAGTTTCTGAGGATGATCAAGCGGAAATCCGGTTCGCTGATGGCTTGTGCCTGTATGGCTGGAGCAGCTTTTTGCGAGAATGAAGACCTTTCAGGAATTCGGTTGTATGCTGAGAGTTTTGGAATTGCGGCTCAATTAGTGAATGACCTGCAGGACATTGTGCGTTTTGATTCTAAGAATGATCTCATTAACAAGAAGTGGACGCTTCCTGTATTTCTGCTCTTACAGGAAAGGAGTGAGGAAGCAGGGTGGATACGTGATTACTATGAAGGCCGCGTCGATCGATCGTTTATCACAGATAGGAAGCAGCCGTTATTTGAGTGGGTATCCCGGTCAGCTGTCATACCCTATATCCAGGTGCTGATCCGCAAACATCAAAGGCAGGCGTCCCGGGAGCTGGACATGTTCCAGGCAGGCCAGGAATGGAAGGAACAAATGAGGAAGAGGATTGAAGATTTATAAAAGATGGATCTTGCATAAGGAGGAAACAATCATGCTATTTGAATTGGTTCAGAAGATTGTACAAAATCCAACGCTCATGAATGCTGTAAAAGAGGGAAAAGCCGACCTCCCAGGTGTTTCTGAAGTGGAAAAGGAAGCCCTTATTGATGTATTAGCATCAGATGATCTCCAGGGCATAGAGTGGAGAATGTGTTACTGGAAGTAATCCATGATAGAGATCCTGAAAGCCAGAGATGCTCTGGCTTTTTTTTGACGTTATAAAAGAAAGGGAATGGGAATGGCTCGAATAAAAAGCAAGAGATTTATCTTTTATTTTAGTTTTATCTTTGTTGTTGCTCTTTATTTAGTTTTCGTGACGATGACGAAAACGTATGTAGGTATTGACGTCAGTAAGAATGAAGAAGGCGCCTTGATCGTGACGAAAGTGGATTCGATCGGCTGGGCTGCTCAACGGAAAATAAAAGCGGGAGATCATGTTATTGAAGTCAACCACCAGGAGGCGGACACGTACCACTCCATTCAAAACTACGGGGTGATCGGTAACCTTAACCAGATGAAGGTCATGAGAGAAGGAACTGAGTTGGAATATAAGGTCCAAAACCCGGTGAACTATAATACGCTGCTTTATCATACCATACTGCCGACGGTTGTATTTTTCGTTTTATTTTCGTTTTCTTTACAGGTTTATGTAAAAAAACGGGAGGACCCGATTGCGTTTTATCTGATCGCCTTTCTTCTGGCTGTTGGTATTGGGTATTTGAGTGCCGGCGCCTCAGCGAGAACGGATAGTATTGCGAGGATAATCAACAGCTTTAGCTTGATGATGGTTCCTGTGCTGTTTCTGCATTTTCATTATCAATATTTCCTGAAATACGAGATTCACTTGATCAAAAAGCGCCTATTGGCTGCGGTCTACTCTATTAATCTGGTCGTCGTTCTTATGGATGCGCTATCCATTTTCTGGATGTCGCTGGGGCACTATGAAGTGATCCGCAATACACAGTTGATTCTTTTTTCCATGGAGATTCTTTTCGGTTTGAGTGTTCTCCTGTATTCCTATATGACTTTTCGGAAAACCTTACATAAGTCGATTTTTCAAAATGCGATTTTCGGAATCATCGTCTCGTTTTTTCCTTTTATCTTTCTGACAGCGCTGCCTAATGCGGTTGTCGGAGTTGAATTGATTCCTGCGCCTGTAACCGCGGTATTTCTTATCTTTCTGCCGATCTTTTTTCTTTACCTCGTGCTGACTGATCGGATATTTGATATCGACTTTATTAACAGCCGTTTACGTTACTACGCGGTTATTTCTTTCCTATTGACGGCTGTGGTTATGATTCTGCTCGTCTTCTTTACGAATCTGGATGATCTGCAGTGGATCAGGCTGGGGATTCTAACCTACGGGTTATTGATAATGTTTTTCTATTTTGAAGAAAAGTTTTCTCTCCGTTCCAAATTGTTTGGAGACAAGTTTAACTATCAGGTAAGTCTTGATCGATTTTCCTATGATGTAGCAAAAATATTGAAAAAAGAAGAATTGGATGACAGACTGCTGCGTGAAATCAAAGAGGTGCTTCCAGTAGAGCATGCCTGTCTTTTCTCTTATGACAAAATAGAAAATGAGATGAATCTGATTGCGGGAGATGAGTCCATCCCCTACCAATTGATTCAGACTTATATCTCCTATAAAGGAAAGTCGTTGTCCATAGGAATGCCGTTTCTATTGGAAGATGGATTAGGGTATGTGCTTAGTGAGAAGCATGATACGGTCGATATTTTATGGATTGAACAAAAAGTCAACCGGACGCCGTTCAATCAGGATGAGCAGCGTTGGCTGAAAACCATCGTTCAATATACAAGCATCGTATATGAAAATTTTCAATTGATCGAAGGGGTGACCGAAGATTTAAAAAGTTCGATCCAGGACGAACGTCGTGTACCTTCGTGGATGCTCCGGTTCATGTTTAAGCTTTCGGAAGAGGAAAGAGCAAGACTTTCCGCCGATCTGCATGATTCTGCTCTTCAGGAACAGCTGGTGTGGTATCGGAAAGTGGAAGACATAGCAGCCTTGGAACACTTGGATCGTCATGTAAAAGATGAGCTCTCTGACGTACAGGAAGGTTTGCTCGGGGTTGTCAGTCAGATCAGGGAAACGTGCACCTTTCTGCGCCCTCCTTTTTTAAAGGAAACAGGTTTTGTGGAAGCACTATCCTATTTGATTGAGCATTACCGTCAGCGGGAGGACTTTCGTATTGACTATCATTATAACCATTTCACAGCTGACCTTGGGGATGAACAAGCGCTTACGCTTTATCGCATTGCTCAGGAACTGTTGAATAATGCGTCCAAGCATTCGAAGGCCGGTTTGATTGAATTTGAACTGAAGAATGATGGGGATATGGTGATGTTATCGTATAAGGATGATGGAGTGGGCGTTCAGAATAATCAACAGAAGTCGCCAGCAAAAAGCATGGGCTTAACGGGAATCAGACAGAGAGTCAACAGCCTCGGAGGGAGTATGGAATTCTTTTCACAGGAAGGTTCAGGAGTTGAAGCCGCCATCTTGATTCAGGCGGATGGATAAAGGAAACGATTGGAAAAAGGTTGGAGAAGAGGAGAGGTTGAATGGTTTCAATATTATTGGTGGATGATCATCCGGCTATTGGTGAAGGGTCCAAATTAATCATTGAAAGAGAGAGTGATATGGTTGTAACCATTGCAGACAGCCCTGGGAAGGCTTTGGAGATTTTAAGGGAGCAGAGCTTTTCGATTCTGCTGTTCGATCTGCGTATGAAAGGGATGAATGGCATCGAGCTGACCAAACATGTACGGTCTGAAGGACATACTTCGCCGGTACTCATCTATACAGGTCATGATGTGGGTCCTTATTTCAATACATTAGTGGAGTCTGGAGCGTCGGGGTTTATCAGCAAGACGGCTCCGCGGGAAGAATTGATTGAAGCGATCCGTTACGGGGTGAAGGGAAAAGCGATTGTTCCCGTCTCCCTCCTCGAACAACTAAGAAAAAATGAGGTCCGTGTTGAAGAAACGCCTGAACATGAGCTGCCTGAACGTGACGTTTCGGTTACGCCGAAAGAACAGGAAATCCTCAAAGAGGTTGCCAAGGGGAAAAGCAACAGAGAAATCGCTCAGATTTACTTTAAGAGTCCACGGACGATTGAGTACAACTTAACGGAAATCTTCAAAAAACTGAAGGTGAAGACAAGAGCGGAAGCTGTGTTGAAATCCAAGCAGTGGGGGATTATCACGGATGATATGGATTGAACGGGCTCAAGAATCGGCATCTATGGACCTATGGGTGTAGTTTTACCAAATGTTGAAAAGGGGGATCTTCTATATATAGAAGATCCCCCTTTGTCTGTAGAAAAAGCCTGAGTTAACCAGTTAGAGTTGTCCATTTGTCGTGTGAAGGGTCACTTTCCGCTTATCGGTGGAAGAATGCCGCGGGCACGCCCTCAGCTGACTTGGTCAGGAAGGCCGCCTGCCCAAGTGGATCTTCGGCCCGTGGTGTTCCCGCAGGCATCACCACCGAACGCTCTTCGTGCCGACGTTAGAATATAGAGGAGAGAGACTGTGCACTAAGCAGGTTCGCAGATTCAAAAGAACGGCATGGGCTGCGCTATGGCCGCTTGCGTGGAAAACAAAAAGGGAAAGAACAGGCGCTGATCATGGCTGCCTGCCGGAATATGAAAAAGATTGTCCTCCATCCAGCAAGGATGAGCGGGGTGAAGGAGAGTCTTGTTCGATTTTAAATAACTCCCAAGGAGCGGTGGCCCTTCCACTCCTGCGGAAAAACGAGTGGTCCGAGATCGCCGAGCGTGGGTTTTGCGAGGAGGCTCGGGCGCTCGTCCGCAGAAAGGGAAGGGGCTTTCGCTCCTGGCGGTAAGAAATAAAAGGGGGATCTTCTTTATAAAGAAGATCCCCCTTTTATTTTTCATAGCCTGTCGTTTTTCCCGGGGACGCTTAGATGCTCGTCCGGATTTTCAGTTGCATTCTTCACTTATTCTTTGGCACCATCCCAATATCGATAGGCATGGACAGTATAGCCCTGGTAGGAGGAATAGGATTGGAATGCCTCATCGACGAGGGAAAGCTGATTCTCCATCACCTCTTTTCCTTCCTCATAGAACGAAATATGTGGGTGGGAAGGGTTTTCTTTGATTTCTACGGAAATAAGAATATCTTTCCCAAGTTTTTCAGAAAAGTTGACTTCATTTTCCGCAGCTTGAATGATGCCCTCTGCTTGATCACGGAAGGCCATAACCGAGGTGTGATCCATCAATCCGATCACCCATTCATTAAAAGGCGTTTCCGGGGAGCCCGGGGTTTCAATGTCATCAAACCACATGGCCATATCCATACTGGCCTCCAAATCCGAATTTTCTTTCGTTTCCTCTACAAAGCGTTCCAAATTACCCATCCATTGTTTCAATACAGATGCCTGATCGGTGGACCATGAGGGTTCTACATAGGGCTCGATATCCAGGTGGATACCATCAAAGGATTGGTTTTCGTTTACATCCTGATTGTAGGATTTCACATAATCCACAAGTTTTAAAATTCGGTGTTCTTCTTCCTTCAGGGCCCAGGAAGGGTGTCCACCCATGGCATGTACTTCGATTCCGGCTGCATCCGCAGCTTCCACGAAGTGGGAATAGGCGCTGTAGGGCTGGGTTAGATCCAGACGTGTATAGAGCAGATTAATGTTATTTTCTTTTGCAAAATCCAGAATTTTATCTTTTTCATTGATGAGGGTTTCGGCTTCCCATACGTATGTTCCTCGTTTCTGTTGTTTTTCCATGTCTTCTTCAGAAGGTGTTTCTTCCTGCTGCTTTAAATTCGCATAATCATCGATGGCATAACCTGCATAGGAGCTGTGCTCCCCAAGGTGTTTATCCATCAGATTGAGGTGCATATGCATACTTTCCGGCCCCTCTTCAAAGAAGGTCGTCCAATTCCTTCCGGTTTCTGCTGTCGTTATGCCGACGAGGATCTGTTTTCCGGCCTGGTCTGCCGCCTCTAATTCATTCTCGGTCAAGGCTACGATCCCGTTGGTCGTTTCCAGCGTATCCCGGAAGGCAAGAATTGTCGTATGGTCAAATTGTTGAATCAACCAATGATTAAAAGGAACGTCAGATTGTCCGGGTGTTTCCATTTCATCCAGCCAAAAAGGGATGGAATGACTGATTTCAAGTGTACTGTCTTCCGGGACTGATTGAATCCCTGCTGTGATATTCGCTTTCCATTCACGAAGGACACGGGGCTGGTCGTCATACCATTCCTCCAAGTATTGGGGCTGTACTTTGAAATGAATACCAGCAAACTGCTGGTCCGGTGAGACGGATTGGTTGTATTCCATAACCTCATCCACAAAGGCTTTATATTTATCCTGATTTCCCCCCAAGGCCCACGAAGGTTCTCCGCCAAGAGCATGGACCTGGATCCCTTTGCTGTCTGCTTCCTGAATGAAGTCTGCCGTTACCTGTGGATCTTCTTCTATTCCTTTCACATATAAAACATTGATGCTGTTCTGCTGGGCGGTCTCCAGAATGGATTCTTCCTCTTCGCCTAGTTCCGTTTTTTCCACCCACATGGCCCTTGTGTATTCTTCTGATTCTGAAAAGCCGAAGAGAGGGAGCGAGAGGGCGGTGAGCATTAAAGATAGACATAGGATTCGATTCATTGTTTACCTCCAAGTGTGTAAGTGATGAGTTTTTAACCGGACTTCTGCCAAATGTGCTCTTCTGTTTTTCTCTCTTAATCCGGGGGTCCCGCAACTGTTGAACCGGGTATTATTGAAAGCGGTTCATCTATCCCCGCTTCTGAACCCGGAGTTCACCCCCCTGATGAAAAAAGGTCGGATTTTGTCGGATTTTTGCGGGGGGTGCCGAAATAGAAATTCGCTGTTCCGAAACTGGGTTTTCGATGAAGTGTCCGGACCCCCGTGTTAGCGTTATAAACGTAGCGAGGCAATACACTAACAATCTAAACGCTCTACATTAAGTTTGCAACACTAAAAAGTTTTTCTCTAATGCAAAATACGAAGGAGGGAGATAAATGAGATGGAAGGGGAAAGGGCTCGCTGTTCTCTTTTTTATGACAGTGGCTGGCAGCTGGTTTTTAGTGGGATCAACGAAGATGACAGAAAGTGAACAGCTTCAAAATGGCAGCCAGATGACATTTCGTACGCAGGACGATCAATTCGAAGTCTATCGGGATGAAAGCTGGTCACCGCTTTTTATTAAAGGGATAAACATGGGAGCCACTTTGCCCGGCCATTTCCCAGGAGAACTTCCCATTTCTAAAGACGACTACCTCCGCTGGTTTGAAATGATCGATGAAATGGGAGTGAACACAATTCGGATTTATACGATCCACCCTCCTGTTTTCTATGAAGCGCTGGTGGAGTACAACGAAGCTGCCCAAGGGGATCCTCTTTATTTCATGCAGGGGGTCTGGTCACCGGTGAATATCATGGATGACACGGGAGATGCTTTATCCAACCGTGTGCTGCAGGCTTTTAAACAGGAGATTGATCATGCTGCAGGAGCGGTTTATGGAGATATCCAGATACCTGAGCAGGGTGGGAAAGCAAGCGGGGACTATACGGCGGATGCCGGTCCTTATTTGGCTGCCTGGCATATTGGAACGGAATGGAGTCCAGATCTTGTTCAACAGACCAATGATAAACACAGCGATGATCCAGCTTTCAGTGGCACATATTTTGGAACCACCGAAAATGCCTCCCCCTTTGAAAGCTGGTTAGCTGAACTTTTAGATTACACAGCAGAGCAGGAAAGTAAAAGAGGGTGGCAGCATCCGATGACCTTTACAAATTGGATGACAACGGATCCTCTGGAACATCCGCAGGAACCCCAGAAAAGAGAGGATATTGTGAGTGTCGATCCCACACATATCGAGGAAACGAACTGGGATGCCGGCTATTTTGCTTCGTATCACGCTTACCCGTACTATCCGGATTTTTTAAGATTCACCAATCAGTACGACGACGTAAAAAATGAAGATGGAAAGGTAGATACATACCTCGGATACTTGAAAGATTTGAAAGATTACCATGATGGGCTTCCTGTCATGATCAGTGAATTCGGAGTTCCTTCATCAAGAGGAAGTGCTCACAATGGCCCTCTCGGCCGTGATCAGGGCGGGCATAGTGAACAAGAACAGGGAAAACATGCTGTCGATCAGCTTCACCATATATACAACGAAGGATTCTCGGGGGCCCTGCTTTTCACCTGGCAGGATGAGTGGTTTAAGAAAACGTGGAATGCCATGCCTTCGAGTACGGACCACAGGGAGGCGTTCTGGTTTAACGCGTTATCTGCCGAAGAATCCTACGGCGTTTTAGGCATGTACCCGGGAAAAGCTGATGATGTGAAGATTGATGGAGAGCTCGATGATTGGCGGGAGCTGGAGCAGAAAGACGTGGAGAAAACTGCTACACCGCTCACCGATTTGAACCTGACCCATGATGAAGGATATGTGTACGTTTCCGCCAGATTACCAGAGGACATCGACTTGGAAAAACAGTCCGTTTATATCGGTGTCGATAGTGTGGATGGAGGAACAGATACTCCTCCACTCCTCCGAGGCGTTCAACTGGAAGAAGGATTGGAGACAATGATACGTCTCAGCGAATGGGAAAAAAGTGAAGTGTTGATTGAACCCACGTATGATTTCCATACGCGTCTCTATGAAGAAGCTTCCGGCAGCGGTCAGGAGGGAACCTTCCAACCTTGGAAAATGGCTGTCAGTCTACCATTGAGGCATCCATTGACACAGGAGGAAATTCCATTTGAAGACGTAGAGGTGGGGCAGATGAACCGTGCATCCCTTGTGAATCAGGAAGAGGCCGACTGGGAAATCAAAGGCCGTGTGCTGGAGATGAGAATTCCGTGGGGACTGTTAGGTTTCTCAGATCCAAGTACAAAACAGGCGGTCGGTTATCCTTCTTCTGAGCAGATGGAAGGGAATCTCCCTAAGGAGACGGTGGATGGCATCCGCCTCCTCCCCTGGATCTATGACAAAGAACGAGAGGAAATCCTTGGGTTAAGCAGCCCTGTTTCAACAGAGGCGTATCCGCTTTACGAATGGAAGAAATGGCAGGAAACAGCGTATGAAGAAAAAAGAAAGGCGAGCTATTACATGATGAAAGAAGCCTTACAGGGGTTGGAACAATAAGGAAGGAGGTTCTCCATGTATATCAACGTTCAAATCGCTTACTACATGATTGGGGTTTTACTCATTCTCATGACTATATTCATTATGGCGACGTTGAGTTTGAAATGGAATAAAAAACGTGTAGAAAAGCGGAGAGCGCAATGTCTGGTTCGACATAAAGATTATTTGGATTATGTGCAAATGCACTTAGGAGAAGAAGATCGGTTAAGAACCCCCGGCGGCTCTCTGACAACCTTTGAACGCCGAGTGCTGCAAAGCGAGCTTGTCCAATGGATCAATCGCCTGGATGGGGTTTACCGGCACCGGTTGTTAAGGCTGTGCGGGGATCTCGGGCTGGTCGAACACAACTTAAAACGCTTGGGCAGTCATCGGCCGCTTGTCCGGTTGGATGCCGCGTATCACCTTGGAGCATTGAGGGCTCCGGAAGCTACATCTTCTCTGCTTTCCCTGCTGTATAAGAAGCGTGTGGATTCTTCCTCCTTCATTTATGCACGGGCGGCTGCCCAAACGGCTACACAGTTAAGTGAAATGGGTGATCTGCTGCGTTTCCTTATTGAGAATGGGAAGCAGGATGTTCATTTGACAGCAGACATCACTAGGGAATCCGAACTTGATTTAACACAGTTATTTATCACATTCCTGCATGAAAAGAATCCAAAATATGTGAAGCTGGGGCTTATTGGTCTTCAGAACAGCGTGAAGGCTGATCTGCCTGATCGTATTCAGGAACTGACGAAGTCGGATGATCGTGACATTCGTATGAATGCGGCCAAATTGCTGATTTCCTCAGTCGATTTATCCGAAGAGGATGTTCAATTTTATCTTGCTTTCCCGGATTGGGAGGTTCGCAGACTTTTTGCTGAATGGATTGGGAGGTCTGGTCTCATCCAATACATTCCCTTGTTATCAACACGGATGGAAGATGTAAACTGGATGGTCGCTCGTGCGAGTGCAGCCAGTTTAGTCCGTATGGGAGACGAAGGGTTTGAAGCCCTGTGTCAATTGGCTGTTGGAAATGGAAGTGAGCATGGAAGGGCTTTGGCCAGAGAATTCATCGAAGAAGATTTGAAGCAGTCAGCAGCCGCATCTTCTCATGTCGAGGATATTATGAGTCACAACCATAAAGAGTTTCTATACAAGAAGTATTTTGAAAATCACCAGACATTAACAAACGTCATGTAAGAAAGGAGGATGAAGGATGCGGGAAATTTTATTGTTCTATGGAATTTTTGCCATGTATTACGTAGTTACAATCAACACCATTTACTTCGGAATTATCTTATTTTCCTTCCGGAGAATACTTGGAATTATGAAGGAAACCTTCTACTCAAAGTATGAGGCCCTGTCCGGATCGAAGCATGTCCCGCCGATCTCCATTCTTGTGCCTGCATTCAATGAAGAGCTGACCATTAAGGAAAATGTCAGATCCCTGCTGGCGCTCCACTACCCGGAGTTTGAAGTGATTGTGGTGAATGACGGGTCGGGAGACAAAACTCTCGATACCTTAATCGAGGAGTTCCAATTAAAATATCATCCCCCGAATATGATCAAAGATACGATTGCTACAGCTGAGGTCAAAGGGGTTTACTACAATCCGGATTATCCAACCCTCTATCTTGTAGATAAAGAGAATGGTGGAAAAGCAGATTCCCTGAATGCCGGCATCAACTTATCGAATTACTCATTGATTTCATCAATCGATGCCGATTCTTTACTCGAAGAAGATGCGCTGATCCGGATTGCCAGAAAGTATATGGAAAATCCTGAGGAGAATGTGGCGATTGGGGGTAACGTCCGGATTGCCAACGGCTGCCGCATCCAAAACGGGATGGTGAAGCAGGTTAATCTTCCGAAAAAATTGCTGCCGATGTTCCAGACGGTGGAATACTTAAAAGCGTTTCTCGGCGGACGGATCGGCTGGAGTGACGTGAATGGCCTGATTATCGTTTCCGGTGCTTTCGGTGTCTTTAAGAAGGAATACGTTGTAAAAGTCGGAGGCTACCGCGGGGGTTACCCAGGGGAGGATATGAACATTATCATTAAGCTTCACCGCTACATGCTGGATCACAAGCTTCCCTACAAAATCGATTTTTGTCCGGATGCGGTCTGTTGGACGCAGGCTCCCGACACGTTCAAGATTCTCGGCAGTCAGCGTAAACGCTGGGGCCGTGGAAATTTGAAAAATATGATTGAAGAAGGGCGCTTCATGTTCATGCGTCCGAAATACAAGGTTATGGGTATGTTAACGATCCCATATAACATTATTTTTGAAACTTTGAGCCCTTATTTCCGAATTACAGGTTTTCTCGCCATTCTCGGCTACAGCTTCATGGACATGACCGGATGGAAGCTCATGGGAATCTTCATGCTGATTAATGTTCTGTACGGGACACTGCTTGGCTTAGGTTCACTGCTTTTGGAGGAAATGGCCTTTCAGCGCTACCCGAGAGTACGCGATTATTTCAAGATGATTTTGTACACGGTTTTGATGTTCTTCGGATACCGTCAACTGGGGATTTTATGGAGGTTCCTCGGTCATATCGACTTTATGCGGAAAAACAACTCCTGGGGAACGATGGTACGAACCAGTTGGAATGAGGACGAAGACAAGGAAAAGGCCGCATAGCCGAACTAAAAAAAAAGGAGGGTGGAAAATGGCAGCGACTCATATTGGTTCCCGGATCATTCAATCGTTTAATCATTTTCTTCACTATTATCAGAGCAGCCAATTATCATGCGGGATGATTCTGGCCCGTGCAGATATGAATGAAGCAGGGGTCAGGGAAATGGAAGCGTATTTGGAAAAGGAAGAGCCGGGTACCGCCTTTCAAGTCAGTTACGATCCACAGGAAAAGATTCTTGGCATACTGCTAGATGGCTGTGCCTTGGCATATACCCATTTTCTATCGCTGCACGTGAAAGATGTGTTAAGCCGGAACCGCCAGCTTACCGGAGATTTATGGGTGGGGAGCTTTCCTGAAAACAGCGACCACGCAGAACAAATGATGTTTGATATGCTTTGGAAAATCATTGATGGAAATCACCAAACGAATGATATCCATGTTTATCAAGGACAGAAGGAAAAGGATCAATCAACGAAATCCGTGCTGCTTGTCGATAGTGATCAAAGCTTAGTCCAGTTGCTGACAAACTACTTGCAGGGGAAAGGGTATATCGTCCATACAGCAGAAGACGGGAAAACGGGTGTGGATGTTTATCAAAATGTCCTGCCGGATCTTGTCATTACGGAAATCAATCTGTCCGCTCTGGGAGGCTATCAGTTCATCAATCAAATCAAGAACATCGACGAAGATTCCAAAAAGTCGACAGAAATCATAGTTCTTACAAATAAACAATTAGAAGAAGACGTGAGGCGCACGTTTGATTATGGTGTCTCCGATTATATGACCAAACCCTTTTCACTTGTAGAGCTTGAAGCACGGATGAAAAGACTCGTGAGCGTTTCTAAATAAATCTTATAAAAAGAGAGGGATCAGGAATGGGATATTTTGAACAGCTGTCTCAGAAGATTGAAATGAAGAAAGCAAACATCGGAGTCGTCGGTATGGGGTATGTCGGACTGCCACTGGCTGTCGAAATGGTGAAAGCAGGATTCAACGTATGTGGCATCGATTTGGACCAGAAGAAGATTGAGTCGCTGCGTGAAGGGCATTCCTACATCAACGATATTGCGGATGACGATTTGCAGCAGGCGCTTGCCACGGATCGGTTCTTTCCAACAAGTGACTATGAAGTCGTTAAAGACCTGGATGCTGTCAGCATTTGTGTACCTACCCCATTAAGTGAGAACCAGGATCCGGATACCTCCTATATTACAGGCGTGATCAACAGCATGAAGCCCTTTATGAAAAAAGGGATGCTCGTGACGCTGGAAAGTACCACATATCCGGGGACGACCGAAGAGCTGATTTTGAAGGAATTCAATCGTATGGGGTACGTGGAAGGCGAAGATATCTTCCTTTGTTATTCACCTGAACGAGTGGATCCTGGGAATCAGTCCTTCAACACGCATAACATGCCGAAAGTTATGGGCGGTATGACAGAGAAATGTAATACAGTCGGAGGGCTTCTCTATAGAAATTACATTCCAAACGTTGTTCCTGTGACATCACCAAAAGTTGCAGAGATGTCCAAGCTTCTTGAAAATACGTTCCGAAGCGTCAATATTGCTTTTGTCAACGAGATTGCAATGATGTGTGAACGTATGGATATCGATGTGTGGGAAGTAATTGATGCAGCGGCAACGAAACCATTCGGCTTTATGAAGTTCCAACCGGGACCGGGAATCGGCGGTCACTGTATCCCTCTGGATCCGATGTACTTGTCCTGGAAAGCCAAAGGATTCCGCTTCTATAGCAAGTTCATCGATCTGGCCCAGTCGATCAACAGCAATATGCCGGACGTCGTCGTTGGAAAGACGTCACAGGTATTGAATATTCATGGGAAGTCCATCAATGATTCTAAAATCCTTATTCTCGGTATGGCCTATAAACCGAATATCAGTGATCTCCGTGAATCACCGGGGTTGTATCTCTATGAACTATACAAAGAAAACGGAGCGAACGTGGAGTATCATGACCCTCATGCCCACAGCTTCCTGGATGATGATGGAGAAGTCGTCCACTCGGTTCCTTATGATAAAGAACAGTTGAAAGAGTACGACTGCCTCGTTATGGTCACGAACCACAGCGACTTTGATTATCATGAACTGGCGGAATTAGGAGTTCCGATTGTAGATACAAGAAACGCTTTCCAAGCCTTCGATCAACCACACATTCATAAACTTGGGACGGCTTCGAAAGTGAACAAAAAACAGCACGAATCCATTGCTCTGTAATCAATCACAGAAAGCTTAAAAACTACTTATTATAAAGGGGATGAACGACAATGTGCGGAATCATGGGATATGTTGGAGATAAAGAAACACAGCGTGTATTAACAGAAGGACTGCGTAAGCTGGAATATCGCGGCTATGACTCTGTTGGTATCGCATTGAACGACGGGGAAACCCTTCAGCATGAGAAGTCTAAAGGAAGACTCGAAGTGTTGGAAGAAAAATTGGAGGAGGCTCCGCTTGCTGGGTCGATCGGAATCGGTCATACACGATGGGCTACACACGGGCGTCCTTCAGATGAGAATTCCCATCCGCATCTGGATGAGCAATCCAAATTTGCTGTCGTCCATAACGGTATTATTGAGAACTATATGGAAATTAAGCGGGAAATGAAGGAGGCAGGCTATTCCTTTACTTCTGAAACGGATTCCGAAGTGATTTCACACCTATTCTCTCATTTATATGATGGAGAAATGGTATCGACCATCCAGAAAGTGGTAGATAGACTGGAAGGAGCCTATGCGCTTGGAATTGTTTCTGAGCATGATCCAGAGCGGTTGTATGCTGTGCGTGAAGCCAGTCCCCTCATCATCGGATCCGGCGATGGAGAATCCCTGATCAGCTCCGACATCCCCGCTCTGCTTGAACATACACGTGATGTTTATATTTTGGAAGACGGCGAGATGGCAATCCTTTCAAAAGAAGGGGTCACGCTGATGGAAACGGAGACAGGAAAGGAATTGACGCGCGATATTTTCCGTGTGGACTGGGATATGGAACAGGCTGAGAAAAATGGGTATGACCACTTTATGCTGAAAGAGATTTTCGAACAGCCAACGGCACTTCGGAAAACGATGACCGGCCGTCTTGATCAGGAAGCGAAACGTGTGGACTTTGAGGAACTGCAGTGGTCACCTGAAACCATTCAGCAATGGAACAAAATCACGATTGTAGCCTGTGGGACAGCTTATCATGCAGGATTGATCGGTAAACATGTGATCGAGGAGCTGACACGTATTCCAGTCGATGTTGAAGTGGCTTCGGAATTCCGCTATCGACGCCCGATCATAGACGAGAAGACATTGGTCATTGTTGTCAGCCAATCTGGAGAAACAGCAGATACTCTGGCCGCACTGCGTCAAAGTCAACGTCTTGGAGCGAATGTCCTGGCCATAACGAACGTTGTCGGAAGCTCCATCGCCCGTGAAGCAGATGAAGTGATTCTGACAATGGCCGGCCCTGAGATTGCTGTAGCTTCTACAAAAGCGTACACCACACAAGTGCTGTCATTTTACTTATTAGGTCTGTATCTTGCCGAAAGCAAACAAACCGTCACGGAACAAAAATACAAGCAGCTGATTGAGTCCATCATCGAACTGCCGGAGAAAATCGAGGGCATGCTGGAGCATTCTCAGGGAATCCGCTGGTACAGTGATTCCATTAAAGATGCCAAAAGTGTCTTTTTCCTCGGGCGGGGACTGGATCATGCGGTAGCGCTGGAAGGATCTTTGAAACTGAAGGAAATCTCCTATATTCATTCGGAAGCTTATGCAGCAGGGGAATTGAAGCACGGAACGCTTGCCTTGATCGAAGAAGGCACACCAGTTATTGCTCTAATTACACAGGATGAAGTGAGTGAGAAAATGCTCGGGAATGTTAAGGAAGTGAAAGCCCGTGGAGCGCAGGTGCTGGGGGTCGCAGAAGAAGGGAATCTGGATATATGGGAGTATGTAGATGAAACGTGCTATATTCCGAACACTCCATCCATTCTGACACCGCTGCTGACGGTCATTCCTTTACAATTAATCGCCTATTATACGTCGCTCGCTCTTGGTAACGATGTCGACAAACCAAGAAACCTTGCGAAGAGCGTTACGGTCGAGTAGGCATCCAAATGATGGAGGTCATGGAACGGCAGCAGACAAAACTGAATAAAAGTAATTTAGAAGGGCTGATGCTGGGGGTATATGAAAAGGTGGAAAACGAAAGCATCCAAACCGACCGTCAGATTATTGATGAGGTAATGGAGCAGTTAAGGCCAATCATCCAGCCGATCGAGGAATAAATAAGAATGGGGGAAAAAAGATGAGTGAAACGTTTGCTGTTGTATTAGCTGCAGGTAAAGGAACAAGGATGAAATCCGATCTTCCGAAAGTTCTTCATAAGGTTTGTGGAAAACCTATGGTTGAACATGTGATTGATCAGCTGAAGCACCTTTCCATCGATGAGATCGTTACCGTCGTGGGTCATCAGAGTGAACGAATACAGGAACAGCTGGGTTCGACCGTAGATTATGCTTATCAAGCGGAACAGCTCGGCACAGCTCATGCCGTAAAAATGTCTCATGAGCAGCTGGGTCATCGTGAAGGCAGTACGCTGATCATTACGGGAGATACGCCGCTCATATCCAGCGGAACGTTAGCTGATTGTCTGGAACTTCATCAGGAGACAAACGCAGCCGCTACCATTCTGACAATGCAGCCGGACGACCCCGCGGGCTATGGAAGGATTATTCGTAATGAACAGGGACAGGTGGAAAGGATTGTTGAAGAAAAGGATGCTTCCGAGCAGGAGCGTGCCGTCAACGAGGTGAATTCAGGTATTTTCTGTTTCGATAACCAGCTGTTATTCGAAGCCTTGGATCTTGTGTCAACGGACAATGAGCAGGGGGAATATTATCTGCCGGACGTCATTGAGGTCCTGCAGCGAAAAGGGGAGCGAATCTCAGCAGCCCGGATGCCGGACGTTGAAGAAGGACTCGGCATTAATGATCGAACCCAGCTTGCGAAGGCGGAGAAGATATTACAGAAACGCATCATTGAATTTCATATGGAAAATGGAGTAACGATTATTGATCCCTTCTCTACTTACATAGGTGCTGACGTAACTATCGGCATCGATACGGTGATTGAACCGAGGACGCATTTAAGAGGAAAAACGAAAATAGGAACGAACTGCATCATCGGTCCGGACGTGGATCTGGAGAATTATGAAGCGGCGGATCGTACAAAAGTAAAAAATTTCTCAAGAACCAATGATATCAGTTCTCTGCCCTATGTTAACTAAATTACAGAAAGAAAGACCTTTCAATGCTGAAAGGTCTTTCTTTAAACAAAAATTCTCCAGAAGAAAAAGCATCATGGGATCGGTCATGCTGTTTCTTCTCATCGTTGGGGTGGGCATATACATGAGTCAGCCATCAAAAGTGAAGGCTACCTGGATCTGGGATTTGGACGAGATGGAAGGAAGCATAGAGGATAATATAGAATTCGCTGAAGAGCAGGAAGTGAATTTAATCTATCTGCACATCAGTATAAAAGGATTGGACAGGGAGCGTGTAAAGGCGTTTATAGAAGAAGCTTCCGCCCATAATATCCAAGTGTATGCCCTTGGTGGTGATCCTAACTGGGCGCTGGACAAACATCAGGATAGTCTCTCTACCTTTATTTCTTTGGTCAGGAATTATAATCAAGACGTTCCAAATGAAGCAGGATTCAAAGGGATCCATATGGATATTGAGCCTTACCTTCTGCCTGAGTGGGATGCGGCCAGGGATGAAGTGATTGCTCAATGGATGGGTAATGTCACGTTCCTAAGACAAGAAGTTGAAAAAACAGGCCAGGATCTTCAATTGAGTGGAGATTTTCCGTTTTGGGTGAATGATTTACAAGTGCCGGGGGAAAGTGAATCGCTCAGCTCATGGATGCTGTCTCAACTGGATTCCATGACGATTATGGCTTACAGGGATTATACGGAAGGAAGAAACGGAATTAAACATATTGCTTCCCCTCTCATTGAACAGGCAGCCAATCAAGATAAATCGGTGGTTATTGCTGTGAATGTCATCAAGACGGATGAAGGCAGTTATACCACTTTCTATGACAGCGCACCTGGTCAGATGGAACAGGAGTTGAACGGATTGAACCAAAGCTTTTCCGGACACCCCGGCTATGCGGGGATCGCTGTCCATGACTACAGCTATTGGAAGCTTTACCGGAACAAAGAATAGGGGAACGATGTTCTGCTTGTAGAGAAACCTTGTTTTTCTACAAGCTTTTTTATTTCCTGAATCTTGGATGCCGTGGCGCGGAAGGGGATATTTTCATCTGTTCAGGACAACGTATGAAGGAGATAGGAAACGATTGGGTACATAAGCGGACGGTTTGAGAAGCTGGTTCGGGTTTTAAATCAGGTTTTCAGCCTTCGTATGGAATCGAGGTGTCTTTTATGGATTGGATATGGAAAGCTGTATTAATCATTCTTGCAGGTACGATTATTCTGCGCATCGCCGGCCGGAAGTCGATTTCCCAGATGACCTTGTCCCAGACGGTCATTATGATTGCCATTGGGTCGTTATTGATTCAGCCGGTAGCAGGAAAAAACATCTGGGTGACGTTTGGTGTCGGAGGTGTGCTTGTCCTAACCCTGATGGCGATGGAATATTCCCAGGTGAAATTTGATTTTATGGAACGTTTTCTAACAGGAAGATCGGTCTCCATTATTGAAAATGGCCAGCTGAATGAAAAAAATTTGAAGAAGCTTCGTTTCACTGTGGACCAATTGGAAATGAAACTCCGTCAGTCGAGTGTTTCCTGTATTCAAGATTTGAAATCGGCCACCCTTGAGCCGAACGGCCAGCTCGGTTTTGAGCTGAAAGAAAGTAAGCAGCCTGCGACCAAGCAGGACGTGGAAGACTTAAAGCAGCAGCTTCATCTGCTGGCTTCCAAGCTGCATCCGGATCAAGCAGTCCAGCCTTCCTCAGAAAGCCCGCCCGGTGAGGATTTATTTAAGGAAGTCGAAAACAAACATCATGAGCAGCCTTTCCCTCCACGTCTTCAGTAGAAAGAAGCGTGTGAAAGGAATTTTGGTTTAGAAGCTGATATAATGAACTCGAGGTGAGACAAATGGATTATATACACTCCATTGAAGATTTAGATGCTTTTGTAAATGAGGAAATGCTCTCGATTGTTTATGTATCCAGACCGGGCTGCTCCGTTTGTCATGGTCTTCTACCTCAAGTGGAGGATCTGCTGGCTGATTATCCGAGCATAAAGGCCCGCCACGTGAATGCAGATGAAGTACCCCAGGTTGCCGGTCATTACTCTGTGATGACTGTACCGGCCGTTCTTGTCTATTCGGAAGGGAAAGAGCTCTTCCGGAAAGCCCGCTTCGTGCCGATCGGTGAACTCAATCAGCAGCTCGCTAAATTAAATCATTTTATAAACGAAAGCTGAACGCCTGCTTCTGGTCCTTTGACCAGAAGCAGCTTTTTTTATGCATAAAAAAGGAATGGGCGGTTTTTCAGATGAGTGGGGAAAGAAAAAGAGAAAATAAATGATTATTCCAACAATTCGGTTTTGTCGAGCATTTCTTAAAAATTCAAGGCGCAAATACATCCATGAGACGAGATTATTTCCGATGAGAAGCGATGACTGCGAAATATCTCTCTTTGAAACCGTTTACACGGACTAATTGACGAATATAGACCCGACTTGTAGAAAAGCCCTTGAATCTGTTTTTGCCAGTGTTATGATGAAAAACGTCTTAAAGAAAAAGCGAACAAAAATGCGAACGGGAGAGATTAACCCAAATGATTAAACAAACGATTGCTTTTCTAGGTGCAGGATCTATGGCAGAAGCGATGATTTCAGGAATGGTGGAATCGGGTAATATTCCAGCTGAACAGATCATTGTAACCAACCGAAGTAATCAGGAACGTTTAAACCACATTCAATATAAATACGGCGTCCGTACAGTATTAAAAGATGAATTGAATTTCGCTGAAGTGGATCAGTTCATTCTGGCGATGAAGCCGAAAGATATTGACGCTGTTTTGGAAGACTTGAAAAATAAATTGAACCCGGACCAAGTTCTTGTATCTGTTCTTGCCGGTATTTCTACTTCTTATATGGAAGATCGTCTGAATGACCGCCAGGAGGTGGTCCGCGTGATGCCGAACACTTCCAGCATGCTGCGTGAATCAGCCACGGCCGTGTGCCCCGGGCAGTTTGCCGACATGGAGAACGTCGAAGTTACGAAAGCGCTGCTTCGTTCGATTGGTGAAGTTTTCGTCATAGAAGAAGAGAAGATGGATGTCTTCACTGGAATCGCCGGAAGCGGACCTGCTTACTTCTACTATTTGATGGAGCATATTGAAGAAACGGGCCGTTCAGAAGGGATGGATCCGGAAACGCTTCGTGAAATTGGAGCACAGACACTGCTTGGTGCCGCCAAGATGATGTTGGAACGTGATGAGTCCCCGGCAGAGCTTCGGGAGAACGTAACTTCACCGAATGGTACAACGGCAGCAGGACTCGATGCGCTTGCAGCCAGCGGTGGCGGTCAAGCGATTTCAGAGGCCGTACGCGGGGCAGCTTCCCGATCCAAAGAACTAAGTGCAGAACTTGAAGGACTTCTCGTAGGCAGTAGATAAATACAGCTGACTGACGCAAAATTGTTAAACAGGAGTGATATGTTGAGTCAAACTAAGAAACGAATCGTTATTAAAATTGGAAGCAGTTCATTAACCAGTGCGCACGGTGAAATCAGCCGTCGTAAACTTGAAAAACTTGTCGATGAAGTTGTCCGTTTGAAGGACGACGGCCATGAAGTCCTCCTTGTCTCCTCAGGCGCGGTAGCCGCGGGTTACCGGAAGCTGGGATGCCTGGAGCGTCCAAGCACTCTGCCGGAAAAACAGGCAGCCGCATCCATCGGTCAGGGACTTTTAATGGAATCGTACTCTGATCTATTCCTATCCCACGGGTATATGGGATCCCAAATCCTCATCACGCGCAGTGATTTCTCTGATGAAAACCGCTACAACAACGCACGTAACACCATCAATGTCCTACTAGAACGCGGAATTATCCCTATTGTAAACGAAAATGACACCATTACGATCGACAGACTGAAGTTCGGAGATAACGACACCCTTTCAGCAAAGGTCGCCGGCCTTGTCGACGCTGATCAGCTGATTATCCTATCAGATATTGATGGACTTTATGATGCTGATCCTAGAAAAAACTCCGATGCAAAACTGCTTGATAAAGTCCACGAGATTACCCCTGAAATTGAAGCTGCAGCAGGTGATCCGGGAAGCGCGGTCGGAACAGGCGGCATGAAATCGAAAATTGATGCCTTCAAAATTTCCATGGCTTCCGGTATCGCTTCTTTCCTAGGAAAGGCCAATACACCGAACATCGTCTATGATGCGGTTTACGGGGATGCTGTAGGCACGTACTTTGAAATTACGACCGATGCTGAGAACCTCGATCAGAAGAAACAGTGGATTGCTTTTAACTCCGGACCGGAAGGCACAGTAATCATTGACCACCGTGCAAAAGAAACGGTTGTCGACATGAAACAGAGCTTGAT
Organism: Halobacillus sp. Cin3; assembly: GCF_947311855.1. Taxonomy (NCBI): domain Bacteria; kingdom Bacillati; phylum Bacillota; class Bacilli; order Caryophanales; family Bacillaceae; genus Halobacillus; species Halobacillus sp. Cin3. Next base: position 420,939 of record NZ_CAMZMV010000004.1, read on the forward strand.
GCCGGCGAATGTTCACCATGTCACAGGGCGCTTTGAAAAAGGTGCTGTGGTACGAATCCATGATCTGGACGGTGAAGAAATCGGCTTAGGCGTAGTCAACTATTCTTCTGAACAAATGAAGAACATGATCAATCTGACACAACCTGAACTCGAGTCTTATGATAAGGCTGCCGTTGAACAGAAAGATTTTGTGTGCCATCTCGAAGTATCCATGCCCGTAGGCGTTTAAAATACTCAAGGAGGTCTTTGATGACTGTAACTATGAATGTAAATGTGGAAGCTCAGGCAATAGAAGCGAAAAAAGCATCCAAACAGCTGATGATCCTTTCAAAAGAAGAAAAGAATGAAGCGCTGCTTCATCTGGCTGATGTACTTGAACGTGAATACGAAAGCATTCTGCAGGCCAACGAAAAAGATCTGGCCAATGGACGCGAGCAAGGCTTTACGGATGCGTTCATGGACCGTCTTTCCTTGTCCAAAGAACGAGTGCAGGATTTTGCCCAGGGGCTTCGTGACGTCGCAGAACTGGAAGATCCAACGGGGCAGGTCCTGACAGACTGGACGCTGGAAAATGGACTGCAGGTAGAGAAAGTGACCGTTCCCCTCGGTGTGATCGGTATGATTTATGAAGCACGTCCGAACGTGACCGTCGATGCTACAGGACTCGCTTTGAAATCAGGCAATGCGATTGTCCTGAAAGGCGGCTCGTCTGCTATTCACTCAAACGAGGCTATTGTAAAAGTCATTCACAAAGGACTTGAAGAGACGAGGATGCCTAAAGAAGCTGTACAGTTCATCGCTTCTACAGATCGTGCAGCTACGAACGAACTGTTTACAATGAAAGAGCATATCGACGTATTGATTCCACGTGGAGGCGGACGTTTGATTCAGGCTGTCGTGGAAAACGCCACGGTTCCTGTTCTTGAAACAGGTGTCGGCAACTGCCATATCTATATCGATGAACAGGCGGATGTGGAAAAAGCACTGAACATTTTGATCAACGCAAAAACCGACCGTCCGGCTGTTTGTAACGCAGCAGAAACGCTGGTTGTTCACAAAAGCTGGTTGAAAGAGCATCAAGATGCCTTAATCGCTGCATTGAAAGAGCACAACATTGCTGTTCATGGCGATGAGCACATCGTTGATACGATTCCAGGCGCTGTTCCAGCTGGAGAAGAAGACTGGGCTAATGAATATTTGAGCACAGATCTAGCGGTGAAAGCTGTAGACAATCTGACAGATGCAATCGCGCATATTGAAACGTATGGAACGAAGCACTCTGAAGCCATTGTCACAGAAGACCAAAAAGCTGCCGATCACTTCTTTGCGCTTGTTGATGCAGCGGCTCTCTATCACAATGCGTCCACACGCTTTACAGATGGCGGGGCACTTGGATTTGGAGCGGAAATCGGTATTTCCACGCAAAAACTTCATGCCCGCGGACCAATGGGACTGCCGGCATTGACAACGATTAAGTTCCTCATGAAAGGAAACGGTCAAATCCGATAAACGGAGATCAGCATTTTTCAGGCTGTCGAGAATATTCTCTCGACAGCCTGTTTTTTTTATGTAACTGAAAAATGGGTTGGAACAGCAGGGATAACGAAGAAACGTTGCGCTTAAGGACGAAACACTTTGTGGCTCGGATGACTGAATAAAGAAGATTCTTTTTGATCAAGGAGGCGCATAGGAAAGGGGACTCACTTTTTATTTCTCCCATTTCCTGTGGTCATTTACTTTAATCCCCAATCATTGTATGATGTTGGAATCATATTTTTACAGGAGGGGTGGCGATGAGGCAGGGAGAGGCTGTAGAGGTATTGCTGGAAAGCTTAAAAGGGGATTCACTCGTTAAGGCTGTCTTTTTAAAAGGATCCATGGGCAGAAGGGAAGAACATGTCCATTCAGATGTGGATCTTTACGTCCTTGTGGATGAAGAGGAACAGCATGCATTTCTAAAGAAGAGAAAAACACATCTTTTATGTTATCAACCCCTTTTGTTTTATGATGAAATTTTCATCATTGCTCCACAGGTGATTGCGGTTTATGATAACCTCCTGCACGTGGATCTATTTACAGTTACAGAAGAAACGCTTATCCATAAGGATTACATTCGGGTGCTGTACGATCCTGAAGGACGAATGGAAAAGCATCAACAGGAACAGCAGCTTTATTTAGATGAACATGATTTTCAGGATGCGGTTGATGATGTCACCTTTTTTTTACTGCAGTATAAAAAAGCTTCCGATCGCGGGAATGATATGTGGGCATGTAAAATGTTGAATGATCTGGCTTTGAATGCAGCGAAGGTCCTTCTCCAGCATTATGCTCCCGATCGTGCGCAGCTTGGATTGAAAACGGCAGATCGATCCCTTCCTGCCGGGGTTAAAAAGAAGCTGCAAAAGGTGTACCAGCACTTGTCTCTGAGGGAGCATCCTACAGCTGTAAATGTTCTTATTCACTTAATAGAAGAGGAGTCTGTGTGGCTTCAAAAGGTGTGGAAAGGGAAGAACGATACCCTTCCGTTTTTGGAGCGTATGATCTTCGAATTAAAAAACCAGCATCCTGTTTGATCAGGAAGCTGGTTTTTGGCTGTAGAAAAAACCTGTGTTACCTAGTTAGAGTTGTCCATTTGTCGTGTGAAGGGCACTTTCCGCTTATCGGTGGATGAATGCCGCGGGCACGCCCTCAGCTGACCTGGTCAGGGAGGTCGCCTGCCCAAGTGGATCTTCGGCCGGTGCTGTTCCCGCAGGCATTACCACCGAACGCTCCTCGTGTGCACAGGTTCGCAGATTCAAAAGAACGGCATGGGCTGAGCTGTGGCCGCTTGCGTGGAAAAGAAAAAGTAAAGGAACAGCCACTGATGACGGCTGCCTGCCGGAATATGAAAAAGATTGTCCTCCATCCAGCAAGGGTGAGTGGGGTGAAGGAGAGTCTTTTTCGATGTTAAAGAACTGCCAAGGGGCTTTCGCTTCTGTCGGTAAGAAAGAAAAAAAGCTTATAAAGAAACATAAGTTTCTCTACAAGCTGGTTTTTTAAAAGGTTTGACCGGCCATTGCCTGCGATAACGTCGCTGTCGTCGTCACGTGACTGAAGTCGAGGCCGAGGGAAACAGCGGTCTGTGCAATTTCCGGACGGATGCCGACGACCGTTGAGGATACTCCGATCAAGCGGAGGCTGTCAATCAGCTGGAAAATCTGCTGGGCAACCATCGTGTCCACGAGATAGACTCCTGACAAATCTATGTACAGCAAGTCTACATCCTGGTCGGTGCATTTTCTCAGTATATTCTCCTGGATGGCAGCGGCCCGGTCGGTATCAATGTTTCCGACAAGAGGCAGGAGTGCCTGGTCATTCGACAGTTGAATCAATGGAGAACTCAATTCATTGATGGTCGACTGCTGTTTTTCAATCGTACGGTTCAAGTAATTGGATTTTTCCTCGACCACCTGGTACATGATCTGATCGAAGGCATCCACAAGGAGACGGGTCCAGCGTGTTTCTCTATCCCTGTCTACGTTGACATTCTGGGTTTCAATGAATTCCTTGAGGAAATCCAGGTATTGGATACGGACACGCATGAATTCCCGCATGATTTCGTGTGTAGGGGTCTCAAGATGGTGGGGGTCCCGTCCAATTTCCACGATCCAGTCGTTCATGTGAGCGAGAAATGCCTCTTTATCCAGAGTGAAGATTTCGGCCAGGTGTTTGTGAAATGCAAAGTTTTGGGATTTCAAGTTTTCAATGGTTGCCTGATCACGGGAGGCGTAGACGCCGGAAACCGAACTTTGATCGAGGGAATTATACCATTCTTCTGTTAGAATCGACGCTTTCTTCAATAGAAATTCGCGAAATGCTAAGTTGGCTTTCAATGGGGAAGCTCCTCTCTCTACTTGAGCCTCTCATAAAATCCGGAGAGCATCATAGATAATTTTATTATATAAGGTATCCCTTGTATTTTCCATCTTTAGGCGGCTGAGTAAGGAAATAAAACAACCTCCGGACTGGTGCAGATCTATTCATCTACGTCTACCATGTTTTCCTTGGAGTAGTGGTTCCTAAACATCGGATGGAGCAGAAGCAGGAAAGGTCGACTGTCATACATGTTCCGGATCCTGTATAGGAGTGGGAAGAGCTGTGACAGGAAGGACTTTCGTGCTGAATCAGCAGCTCCAGAACAGTACAGGAGTGGTCGGGGGAGAGACTGACCGCTTTGAATATACAAGATGTAAAGCATACAAATCTGCCCTCCTTTTCTTTGATCCCATTACCGCAGAAGCGTTGTCCATCTTTGCAGTACAACATAAATGGAATGGTCGTATTTCCTTGTCGGTGCTGATAATCACCGCGCAGAGCTGCGATTGATGTGCGGCAGCTCGTTTCAGAGTGACGACCGGCCACTATTTTCTGATCTTTTATGATGGCTGCCACCGTCCTTGTTACGGAGCAGCAGCTGTAAGAATTGTGTTTCAAAGGCAGTATCCTCCTTTCTATTCGATCTCTTATATTCTATTCCGGACAGGAAAAAAGGGCTGTGCTTCCGTCCTGTTAGAGCCTGATATAGGACAAAGGCCAATCCGGGGGGAGAGGTGGATGCATAAGGTATAGGACAGCGGGAGGAAAAGCGGCAGCTGTAGCCTGCATATACAAGGAAGACCTTCCGTTTAAAGAATGCCAGCGTACACTGGCATTCTTTTTGTGTTTTTTTTCTATAAAAAATGGGACAGAACCCTTCTTGTTTGCATGTGTAAAAGGTGAATGTTCATTCATTTTCTGGTTGAATTTTCAGAATAATGAGAGTAGAATGGAAACATACTAACCGTTTGGTATGTTACATAACTGAACTTTTAAGGAGTGAGCTGATGCATGTGAAGGAGTTGTTCGATCTATCGGGGAAGACGGCGCTCGTAACCGGCGGGGGACGAGGGCTTGGAAAACAGATGGCTGAAGGATTTGCAGAGGCGGGCGCGAATCTCGTCCTTTGCTCCCGGAAACGAGAGGCATGTGAGGAAACCGCCCGGCAGCTTGAAGCAGAATACGGAGTCAGGACAGCCGCTTATGGTTGTGATGTAACAAACGTAGAAGACATTGAGCATGTCGTTCAAAAAACGGTGGAAAAGTTCGGCACCATTGATATTCTCGTCAATAACAGCGGTGCAAGCTGGGGGGCGCCAACGTTGGAAATGCCGCTGGAAGCCTTCCAAAAAGTGATGAATGTCAACGTGACAGGGACGTTCTTAATGTCTCAGAAGGTCGGAGAGATCATGGTGAATCAAAAGTCAGGCAAGATTATTAACATCGCTTCTGTAGCGGGGCTTGGCGGAGCAGACCCTCGATTCATGGATACGATCGGCTATAACGCGAGTAAAGGGGCGGTCATCACCTTCACGAAGGACCTTGCTGTAAAGTGGGGAGCCCACAATATTCAAGTGAATGCCCTTGCTCCTGGATTTTTCCCTACCAAAATGTCGAAAGGACTACTGGAACAGGGAGGAGAATTCATTCTGGACCGCACCCCTCTCAACCGCTTCGGGTCGGATGAGGATTTGAAAGGAGCGGCTCTTTTCCTGGCTTCCCGTGCGTCTGATTATGTGACAGGGGATGTGCTTGTCGTTGATGGCGGTATGCATGCTTCGTGCTGATAAGAACGGCTTGGTAAAGGGCAGACTTACACGGGATAAAAAGGCTGATTTTCAAGTTTTTAGAGGAGGAATCGCATGAAGATGAAACAGATCGCAGTAATTGGAGCGGGGAGTATGGGGCATCAAATCGCCATGCTGTCAGCGCTTGCCGGTTTTGATACGTATGTGCAGGATGTCCGTCCCAATGCTTTAGGGGAAGCGAAGGACAAGCTGGAGCAGATCATGGCGAAATGGGTGAACAAGGACAAAATTTCTGAACAGGAAAAAGCTGAAGCCTTTGAGCGTCTTTCCTTTACGACCGACTTGCGGGAAGCGGCGGGGGAAGCTGACCTTGTCATCGAAGCCGTTGTGGAAAAGCTGGATGTGAAGCGGGAAGTATTTGCCCAGCTTAATGAGGTTGTCCCTTCTCATACAGTGCTTGCTACCAACTCTTCTACAATTGTCAGTTCGTTAATCGCTGATGTGGTTTCACGTCCAGAAAAGGTCTGTAACATGCACTTCTTTTATCCTCCCCTTGTTATGGACTGTGTGGAAGTGGTCAAAGGGGAGCATACATCACAGGAGACAGCAGAATCCGCTATGGACGTCTGCCGGGCGTTGAACCGTACGGCTGTTTTACTGGAGAAAGAGATTTCAGGTTTTATTGCCAACCGCATTCTTTTTGCAATCCAGAAAGAGGCGGTGAGCCTGTATGAAGGTGGGTACGCGGACTTCAAGGATATCGATAAAATCACCCGCAAGGCATTGAGTCATCCGATCGGTCCTTTCGAGCTCATGGACTTGTCAGGCATCGATGTCGGTTGTTATGTGATGCAGCAGCAGTACAACGAAACTGGCGATCCTGCCAACCTTCCACCAAGAACGATGACGGAGAAAGTGGAAGCGGGTGAACTGGGCCGGAAGACAGGGAAGGGCTTTTATACGTATGAAACGAAGGTGAATCAGTAGGAGGAGTAGGGCATGCACGAGATAGAGGTAACAGTACGATTTTGTGAGACGGATATGCTCGGCCATGTGAACAACAGCAATTTCTTTGTTTACATGGAAGATTCCCGCATTCGATTTTTCGAAGAACTGAAGCTTGTCGGGGAGGAGTGGAATTTCATTCTGGCTTCTGCCAAATGTGATTTTCTTAAGCAGGTGTACTTCAATCAGACCCTGATCATAAAGAGCAGCGTAGCGAAAATCGGAAACTCCAGTTTTCATCTGATCCAGGAGATGGTGGAGAAAGATTCACAGGAAGTCGTGGCTGAGGGAAGTTCAGTCATCGTGCAGTTTGATTTTGAAAAACAGAGAAGCCTGCCATTTACAGAGGAAATGAGAAAGCGTCTGGAGGAGCATAAGCCCGTTGTGAAATAGGAGGGGTCGGATGGCCGATACGAAAGATACGCAGGCAGTGCGTAAAGGTGAAGAGCTGGATTATGAGATCTTGATTCCTTTTTTGAAAGAACGCTTGAATATGCCGGACGAGGAGCTTACCATCAGACAGTTCGGTGCCGGACACTCCAACTTAACGTATGAGCTTTCTGCGGGAGAAGACTGGAAGGTTGTGCTGAGGCGTCCGCCGCTTGGACCGGTTGCTCCAAAGGCCCATGATATGGAGCGGGAATATACCGTACTCCAGGCGCTTCATCCAGTTTATCCACTGGCCCCGAGACCTTTTCTCTTTGAATCTGGTGATTTGATCGGATCCCCTTTTTTCATTATGGAACGTAGAGAAGGAATCGTCTATGATAAACATTTTCCAGAGGGGGTAGAAGGGAATGCGGAGCTCGGAAGGCGGATTTCACAGACGATGGTGGACAAGCTTGCCGAACTTCATGCTGTGGATTATTCGAGAACAGAACTCGCCCATATGGTGAAGCCTGATGGATTTATGGAGCGTCAAGTACACGGATGGATTAAACGGTACGACCGTTCGCGGACGGACGATGTTGTTTCAGGAGAACGGCTGAAGAAGTGGCTGGTGGATCATATCCCTTTATCCGGAGCAGCTTCTGTTATTCATTATGATTACAAGTTGAACAATGCCATGTTCAGTAAGCAGAATCATGCTGAAATGGTCGGGCTGTTTGACTGGGAAATGACAACCGTCGGAGACCCGCTTGCAGACCTGGGAGCAGCGCTCAGCTATTGGATCCAATCCGATGATCCACCGATGCTGCAGGAAGGGCTGGGTAGACCGCCGGTCACTGTAAAGGAAGGTTTTTTTACCAGGGATGAATTTGTAAACGCTTACTCTTTGAAGAGTGGCCGGAATGTTGACGACATCCATGTCTATTTGACATTTGCTTACTTTAAGCTGGCTGGAATTATCCAGCAGATTTACTTCCGGTATAAAAATGGTCAGACAGAGGATCTAAGATTTGCCCAAATGAATCATTTTGTCAATAACTTGATTCATCATGCGGAAGAAACGGCGGGGCTGTAGGTATGGGGAAAATCGAAGTCATTTTCAAAAAGGAAGACATACAACCTGAAAAGCTGACCGGGAAAACAGCTGTGGTTTTTGACGTGCTTTTTGCAACCTCGACAATGACGGCCGCGATAGCTGATGGGGCGCTGTCTGTGCTCCCTGTTTACAGTCCTGAGCTAGCTCGGAAAACGGCAGAGGCATTTGACCAGCCCTTCCTTCTTGCCGGCGAGGATCAAGGTCGTACGATTGAGGGGTTTTATCCGCCTTTACGAAATCAACTGAAAAAATTTGTTGCAGGTAAACATCTTATTTTGACGACTACGAATGGTACGGTCGCACTTCACAAGGCTCAAAAAGCGGCAGATCTTTATGCCTCATCGCTGCTCAACAACCCGTCAACGGCCAGGCATCTGAACGAATCTCACAGCGGGGAAACCATTGTGATCATATGTTCTGGTTCAAGCGGTCTGTTTACAATGGAGGATTTTTATGGAGCAGGAAGTCTTGTCCATCATATGCAGCAGGATGGAAATTGGGAGCTTTCAGATGGGGCGTTAACATCCCTGCATTTTTATAAAGGCGGTGGTGAGGCCCGGGAATTGCTTCGTTCCTGCCGGATTGGAAACTGGCTAATGAAACATGGTCTCGATCCTGCGGAGATCGACTTCGCTGCACAGGAAGGAGTGGTTGAAGCGGTTCTTGCTTACGACAAAATAACAGGACAAGTCAAGGAGGGACATTATGCATCCAGTTAAACATGAATGGAAAGGTGGTCGATTCCTCACTTCTGATGTGGATCCAGAGACGGTTTTCACCCCGGAGGATCAGACGGAAGAGCACCGGATGATTGGACGGACCGCTCGTCAGTTTATTGAAGGGGAGGTGCGTCCACACAGGGAACGCATCGAACGAGGCGATTATGACTTCGTTGCCCGGAAGATGAAAAAAGCAGGGGACCTGGGGCTCCTGGCTCACAGCATTCCGGAAAAGTACGGTGGTCTCGGGCTTGATAAAATCAGCAAAGGCATCGTGGGGGAGGCGTTGGGGAGCGCCGGCGGCTACAGTGTGGCCCATTCCAATCATACGTGTATCGCCACTCTGCCGATTACTTACTTCGGTTCGGAGGAACAGAAGAAGAAATACCTGCCGAAACTTGCCTCCGGAGCTTTTATAGGTGCCTACTGCCTGACAGAACCGGAAGCAGGGTCGGACGCTTTATCCGCAAAAACGACAGCTGTCATGAACGAGAGCGGATCGCACTATGTGCTTAATGGAACGAAAATCTATATAACAAATGCCGCGTTTTCCGATACGTTCATCGTATATGCGAAAGTGGATGGAGAGCATTTTACAGCTTTTATCGTAGAAAAGGATTTGCCGGGGCTGTCGATCGGGCCGGAGGAAGACAAAATGGGAATCAAAGGATCCTCCACCTGCTCGGTCGTTATGGAAGACTGTCAGGTCCCGGCGGAGAATCTTCTGGGAGACGTCGGCCGGGGGCATTTGATTGCTTTGAATGTGTTGAATCTCGGTCGGTTTAACTTAGGGTTTGCGACGCTTGGTGCCGCGAAGTACAGCTTTCAGCTCGCTCTTGCTCATGCTTCCGAGCGGCGGCAGTTTGGAAAAGCAATCACGGATTTCAGGGCAAGTAAGCAGAAACTGGCCTGGATGGCCGCGGATTTATATGCGGCTGAATCGGTCATGTACAGGACAGCAGGGCATATTGAATCAGCACTCGCGGGCCACTATGATACAGAAGACAAACAGGCTGTGGCCAAAGCGATGAACGAGCATCGTATGGAAGCGGCCATCTGCAAGATTGTCGGATCTGAAACATTGGATCGTGTCGTAGATGAAGCGGTGCAGCTTCACGGAGGGGCGGGGTTCATCAAGGAATATCCGGTTGAACAAGCTTATCGTGATGCGCGGATCAACCGCATTTTTGAAGGAACCAACGAGATTAATCGTCTGCTTATCCCGGGGGCCTTTTTCCAAACAGCCGGAAAAGCGGAAATAGATACACATGCCTTAGTGAAACAGGCCGATGATTCCTTGAAAACAGGTGGTTACAAACGGGAGCAGGGCCCTGTGCCGAAGCTCGAAGAGGCGGTCGCGTTGTGTAAAGATTTATATCTTGTTTCCGCTGGAGCTGCTTATAAAATTTATGGATCCGCCATTAAAGATGAGCAGGAAACATTGATGGAGCTGGCAGACATAGCCATTGAAATCTACCGCTCCGAGTCCAGCGTTCTTCGTGCCAAAAAAGGCAGTGGGAGCTCAAGTCTTCACCTGCAGCTGGCAGAGACCGTCATCGAGCGCTCCGTTGAAAACGTCCGCCGGTCTGTAGGCCGCTTGTTTTCTTCTCTCCTTAGAGGAGAAGAACGGATGAAGGCATTGAGGAGTGCTGCAGCCCTGTTAAGTGTGTATTCCTTTGAAGGAAGCCTGGATCGGAACCGCCGCCTTGCTGAACAGATGGTAGAATCCGGTCACTATAAAGTTTAAAAGGAGAGATGAAGATGAAATTAGGTAATGATCATGTAGCTGTGGATATCAATGGACCCGTCATGTCCTGTGTACTGAACCGCCCGGACAGTCTGAACGCATTTTCTGATCAAATGATCGGTGGTTTGATGGAAGCTTTGGAAGAGGCCTCCAGGAATGAGGAAGTGAAAGTGATTACGCTGTCCGGAGCAGGTCGGTCTTTTTCTGCAGGCGGCGATGTGAAAAGCATGGGCGAAGCCTCGGCCCAGCATTTGTATGATCATGTCGGTGAGTTGAATAAACTGATTCTGAAGATCAAAGATGTACCGAAGCCGGTCGTAGCGGTCGTCCATGGGTATGCGGCCGGAGCAGGATTCAATCTTGCTCTTGCCTGTGATCAGATTCTAGCAGCTGAAGAAAGCCGGTTTGTTTTGAGCTTTGCGCAGGTCGGCTTGATTTCCGATGGCGGCGGTCACTATTTCCTTTCCCGTCTCATCGGGCCGTACCGGACGAAAGAGCTGCTGTTTACTGCCGAACCGATTCCGGTTGAGACAGCATCAGAGTGGGGCCTCGTCAACAGAGTGATTCCAGCTGGCGAGCTGGAAGAGGAAGCGATGAATTATGCGCTTCGTCTGGCCAAAGGGCCGGGGAGGGCCATCGGTATGATGAAGAAAATTGTTGATCAATCCGATCAATCCGACCTTGCCGCTATCCTGGAGCAGGAGCGGATCTCTCAAACAATGATGGCTGAAACAATGGATCATAAAGAAGGTGTAGCTGCATTTAAGGAAAAGCGGAAACCGCAGTTTACAGGGAAGTGAGGGGCAAATGATGAAAGCTATTCAATTTAAACAATATGGAAGTCCATCCGTCCTTGAAAAAGTGGATGTTGAAAAGCCGTCTCTGGCTAAGGATGAAGTGCTTGTCAAAGTATCGGCTGTCGGTGTCAACTATGCCGATACGGCCCGGAGAGAAGGGGCCTATGTGGTTCCGACACCACTACCCTTTATACCTGGTGCTGAAGTGGCTGGTGTTGTGGAAGCTGTCGGATCCGACGTCCAGGATGTGAACGAAGGGGACCGTGTCGTGACTTTGATTGAATCCGGTGGGTATGCGGAGTATGCGAAAGCGAAGGCCGCTTCGCTCATTCCGATTCCTGATGAGGTGGATGATGAAACAGCAGTGGCCATTCCTCTACAGGGACTGACCGCTTATCACATTCTAACGACGATGGGCCGGATGGAGCACGGAGAAACGGTCCTTGTTCATGCTGCAGCAGGAGGAGTAGGATCGCTTGCGGTGCAGCTGGCGAAACAGTTTGGTGCAGGGAAAGTCATTGCAACGGCAAGTACAGAAGAGAAGCGGCAGCTGGCTCTTGAACTTGGAGCCGATGAAGTGGTGGACTATACGAAGGAGAACTGGCGGGACGATGTTCTTGAAATGACGGGCGGCCGCGGGGTCGATGTTGCTCTGGAAATGGCAGGAGGAGACATTTTTCACGAAACGGTGAAGTGTATGCGGTCCTTCGGTCGTGTTGTCGTGTATGGGGTAGCCAGTGGAGATCCGGCAAAAATGTATCCTTCCGGGTTGATGAACCGAAACTTATCCGTCATCGGTTTTTTCCTCCCGCAGATTATGAAAAAGCCGGAAATGTTTAAACGAAGCCTTCACCACTTATTGGAACTAGTGAATACCGGCGATGTAAACTTGACGGTAGGCGGCGTTTATTCATTGGAGGAAGCGGCCAAAGTTCATGAACTGATGCAGGGGAGAAAAACGAAAGGAAAGCTGGTGCTTAAGCCATAATGCTGCTTTAGGGCTGTCGGGGAATTTCCCGGCAGCTTTTCTATGTTTATGGATCTTCAACGGTGCGTCTGAGAATCTGTCCCTTTCTTGAAGGGGATCCAAGGACAGGGAGGAATCAATTGGAAACTTGTCGAATACACAGGACACGCAGAAATAAAGGAGGCTATTATCTTGTTTACCTATACAGTTGATGATCAGTTGTCATTGAAATTAATTGGCCACGAAGACGCAGAAGAACTCTTTCAATTATCGGACCAATCCAGGGATCACCTTCGAACGTGGCTTCCGTGGATTGATCTCACGAAGACGGTGGAGGACACCCGGGGTTTTATCCAAAGCAGTCTAAAGAGATATGCTGAAAATAATGGCTGGACGGTCTGTATCCTTTGGGAAGGGCGGATCGCCGGGATTGTTGATTTTCACGAACTCGATTACAACAACAAAAAGACCAGCATCGGTTACTGGATGGGAGAGGAATTTAAAGGGAAAGGTCTGTTGACACGCGCCTGCCGGGAATTATTTGATTATGCCTTTCATACGCTTGGCATGAACCGGATCGAAATCCGTGCGGCGGAGCAGAATGAAAAAAGCAGAGCTGTCCCTGAGCGTCTCGGTTTTGTAGAGGAAGGGCTCATCCGCAGCGCCGCCCTCCTCTATGATGAGTATACAGATCATGTGGTTTACGGCATGCTTAAAAAAGACTGGATCAAACGGACGGTGGATATATGAAGTATCAGGTAGAAGTTGTCCAGTTGAAAAGTCCCGCCAAAAAAGAAAGCGAAGATGCGTATGTTCTTCATGAAGGTGCCGGTGTTTACGGCGTGTTTGATGGAGCTACGCCGCTTGTTTCGTTTGAAGATCAGGATGGTCATAACGGCGCCTATCTTGCTGCCCATCGTTTCAGAGAACACATGCAGAACATGGACGGAGTAGATTCCTTGATCAGAACAGTGGAGGAGGCCAACATCGATTTGTTTGAAGAGATGGTTTCAGCCGGAGTGGATACGTCCAAAGGAGAGGAGCGGTGGTCGACGTGTGTGGCTGCGATTAAATTGGAACACAGGCATTTCCACTATGCTCATCTGGGAGATTGTATGATTATGGCCGGTGATAAAAAGGGCGCAGTTCATGTGCTCACGACAGATACAGTCGCAGGAATCAGCGCCCGCGCAAAAATGAAAAGAGAGAAAGACAGAGAAAAGGGGCTGCAGGTTAAGGAAGAGCCGTATTACGACGTGCTTCTACATCAGCTTCAGTATAACCGGAGCCTGGCCAACATACCAGGAGGTTATACGGTAGCCAACGGTATGCCGGAGGTGATGACCCATCTTGATTCAGGCTCCTACCCAGTTGAAGAGCTTGAAGATCTATGGCTTGTAAGTGACGGTTTATTCCACCCTGAACTTTCTTTGGAAGAGACATGCAGACGAATGAAGCAGGAAGGGATACGCTCCTATATCAGCGATCTTACTTCCTATTTAGAGAAACACCGGCTTCCGATTGATGACCGGACCGTTATTCACCTGCGTTTTTCATAACCTGCTTGTTGATGAAAAGAAAAAAACCTGCAGGACGACCGCTGTCAATCGATCATCCGGCAGGTTTTATAGTTAGGATAAATTCCGTTATTATTCGACAACCGCAAGTAGAAAACCGTCATAACCTTTGTTCCCAACTGTCTGGAAGACGGTGCTCTCCAGACGAGGGTGATTGTGGAGAAGGTCGAACATCTGCCGGATTCCATGGATACTTTCGGATCCGCTGTCTTCCTCGAGGATTTTACCGTTCCGAATAACGTTGTCGACCAGGATGGTTGTTCCTGGTTTGGACAGTTTCAATACGTGTTCGATATAGTGGGGATTGTTCTCCTTATCGGCATCGATGAAAATAAAGTCGAAGGGCTCGTCATTCTCGAGCATAGGAAGCGTTTCGAGAGCAGGCCCGACGTGAATGGATATTTTATCCTTCACACCAGCGTTTTCCATGTTGATGGCGGCTGTTTCAGCATGTTTTGGATTAAACTCAAGAGTGGTCAGCGCTCCATTTTCCGGCAGTGCTTTAGCCATCCAGATTGAGCTGTATCCGCCAAGCGTTCCGATTTCCAAAACTCTCCGGGCTGCTTTCATCTTGACATAAAGGTAGAGCATTTTCCCCTGCGCAGCGGAGACACCGATGGAAGGCAGACCTTCTTTTTTATTCAGGGCTGTGATTGAAGCCATTGCCTCATCCTCCGGGATCAGCCGGTCGATGACGTATTCATCTACTTTCTCCCACGTTTCACGTTCGCTCATAAAATCCTCTCCTTTTCTTTTTTTGATGCCGTTTACCACCCAGCAGCTGGAAAGATGAGTGATACAAAGAACGGGCGGAACCCAGCGGACCGCCCGTTTTTCTATTTATTCAAAAAGCTGTGGAATACCTTGAATCAAGGATACACCGCCCATATAAGCCATTGCAATGACAATGAGGGCTCCGAAGATTGTAAGCCAGAGTGGATGTTTGTAATCTCCGACGATCTTCGTTTTATAAGCGGCCACAAGCATGACCCCGAGAGCAATCGGAAGGATTAATCCGTTCAAAGACCCGACAAGAATCAGAACTTTGACAGGTTTCCCGATGGAAACAAAGACCGTGGTGGAAATGACAATAAACCCGACGATAAACCACTTGTGGTACTTCTCGATGGTTTTACTGAATGTACGGATGAAAGAGACAGATGTGTAGGCTGCACCGACAACAGAAGTAACAGCGGCCGCCCACATGATAATGCCGAAAATCTTATATCCGATATTTCCTGCTGCGGCCTGGAATACAGAGGCCGGCGGGTTGGATGGGTCGAGGGTCACACCGGAAGCGACCACCCCAAGAGAGGCGAGGAAAAGGAAAATCCTCATAACGGAAGCGATTCCGATCGCCGATACGGAGCTTTTCGTTACCTGCCCCAGGGATTCCTGTCCCTTTACACCGGCGTCCAGAAGACGGTGGCCCCCTGCGAAGGTGATATATCCACCGACGGTTCCACCGACTAGTGTGACAATCGCCAGGAAATCAATCGTATCCGGGGCGAATGTTTTGGCAGCCGCCTCCCCGATAGGCGGGTTGGCTGAAAACATAACAAAGATTGTAAGAGCGATCATGATAAAACCGGCAATCTGTGCGAACCGGTCCATCACTTTACCAGCCTCCCGAACGAGGAAGACGGCGACGGCTACAATACCGCTGAACAGAGCACCCATCTCAGGAGAGATGCCGAAAAGGACATTGGTCCCCAGTCCGGCACCGGCAATGTTCCCGATATTAAAAGCGAGACCTCCGGCTACAATGAGGATGGATAAGAAAACGCCGAGACCCGGCAGAAGGCTGTTCGCTATATCCTGCGCCGGTTTTTCCGAAACGGCGATGATCCGCCAGATGTTCAACTGCGCACCAATATCAATGATGATGGATATGAGGATGACAAAACCGAAACTCGCAGCAAGCTGTTCGGTAAAGTGTGTGGTTTGTGTTAGAAATCCCGGCCCGATGGCGGAGGTCGCCATAAGGAAAGCGGCCCCTAAGAGGAGACTTCTGGTCGATTGTTGTTTCATGTTGTTCTCCTTTCTACTTACCGTGATAAGACCGATCCAATAGCTTCAAGCTGGATGCCTGATTCCTCGAAAGCCTCCCGTATGTATTTCGCGAAGTCAACAGCGCTTGCGCCGTCTCCGTGGATACAAATCGTTTCTGCATCGATATCGATATCGATATCTTGAAGCGTTGACACTTTTCTTTCTTTGACCATACGAATCACCTGATTAACCGCTTCTTCATGATCGGTAATCAGAGCATTCGGTTCCCGGCGTGAAGTGAGAGAGCCATCCTGCTGATAGGTACGGTCAGAAAAGACTTCACTTGCTGTTTTCAATCCGGCAGCCTTACCTGCGTGGATTAATTCACTGCCAGCCAGCCCAAACAGGATGAGTGAGGCGTCCACATCATAAACTGCTTTGGCAACAGCGTCAGCCAGAGGGCGGTTTTTAGCGGCCATATTGAAAAGGGCGCCATGTGGTTTGACGTGCTGGAGCTGACCGCCTTCCGCCTGGACAAACCCTTGAAGCGCACCGACCTGGTAAACGACCATATCATATGCTTCTTCTGGTGAAATCTCCATCGGTCGGCGGCCGAAACCAGCCAAATCCGGAAGGCCCGGATGTGCACCGATTCCTACACCATACTGGATGGCCATGCGTACGGTTTTCTTCATAATGGATGGATCACCAGCGTGATAGCCGCAGGCGATATTCACGGAAGTCACATAGTTCATCATTTCTTCGTCCCGTCCGATTGTGTAGGACCCGAAGCTTTCTCCCATATCACAGTTCAAATCAACAACGTACATGCGTATTCCCCCTTATTTTAATTTCATTTCAATGCCCCGCGCTAACAGCTTAATATCCTTCTCCTGCTGCAGATACAAGCGCTGAGCTTCCTCATGGGTGATCATCGTAAACGAAAAGGATTCTCCAGGACGCATCTGTGCAAGCCTTGGAAGATCGACAGAAGCGACTTGTGCGATTTTTGGATAGCCGCCGGTCGTCTGACGGTCTGCGAGAAGAATAATCGGATTTCCCTCGGCAGGCACCTGGATGGTCCCGAAGGTTACAGCCTCTGAGAGAAGATCACGTTCTTCCACAGCCGATAACCGACACCCGGTCAACCGATAGCCCATACGGTCCGACTTGGAATCAATGTTGAATGTCTCACTCGTCAAGCGGCCCCGGCTTTCTTCATCAAACCAATCATATTCCCGCCCCGGCATAATCCGGATTGGATCCTTTGTATATCCATTGTGGTTGAAGTCATGTCCGACGTACCAGGAAGCCTCATGGAAGCTGGAGTCGCCGGTGTCTGCTTTCAGCTGCTCCATTACACGATTGGAGAGGTGAGAAAAATCAGAAGGTTCAAGAACATCCCCTTTCTCGAGCGGTCGTCCTTGATGTCCGCCGATACCCGCGCGGATGTAAGTCGACGCGCTGTTCATTGTAAGAGGGATATCAAATCCGCCTGCCACAGCCAAATAGGCACGGAAGCCGGTTTTCGGTTTTCCGAAACGAAGTTCACTGCCTTGTTTTATGTAAAGAGGTTTCCATGTCCCTACACGTTCTCCGTTTACCATCGGAGTCAAATCGCCGCCGCAGATGGATAGGCAGACGTCCTGCTGGAATTCCAGTACAGGGCCCATTAACGTAACTTCAAGAACAGGGGCGTGCTGTTCATTACCAACCAGAAGATTGGCAATCCGGTAAGCTTCCTGATCCATCACCCCGCTGGCAATGACGCCGTGCTTTTGATGTCCGTACCTGCCAAAGTCCTGAATGGTCGTAAGGAGTCCGGGTTTCAATACATGTATCATTCTCCGCCCTCCTTCAGGTTTTCATACTCTTCTTGGGTAATCCTTTTAAATTGGATCCGGTCTCCAGCCTGTAGAAGAGTGGGAGATTCTTCGTTTGATGGATCAAACATCTTTGATGGTGTTCGACCGATCAACTGCCATCCTCCTGGTGTTTCCAAAGGATAGACGCCTGTCTGGGCGCCGGCTATTCCGACCGTACCGGATGGGATCTTCAAACGAGGATCTTTTCTCCTGGGTGTTGCAATGGCTGGGTCCATACCGCCGATATAGGGGAAACCGGGTGCAAAACCGATCATATAAACCAAGTAGTCTCCGTTCATATGTTTTTCAATGACTTCTTCTTCTGTCAACCCATTCTTCTCAGCCACATAAGACAGATCCGGGCCGAGCTCGCCACCGTAACAGACAGGGATTTCCACCGTCCGGGCCGACCCGGATTCCTTGATTGTTAAAGTGGACAAAAATTGAGATACCTGATGGTGAACCCAATCGTAGGGGAGCTGGTTCCGTGAGGTTTTATGATTGGCTATGTAAAGAGGATCATAAAAAAGCGTCACCGTCGTAAAAGCGGGGATGTACTCGATCATCCATTCCGGCTGCCATTCGTCGAGGCTGCTCGCTGCCGCCTGCACAGTCTGATTGATTTCTTCACTGATTTCGTTTCCGAATTCAATCAACACCGCCTGATCACCTAAGGGATGCAGGGACCAATCCATACAATAACCTCCTTTATTCCTTGAGTTTTGTCGTAAGGCTGAAAAATCCTTACCTCTTATCGTAGCCTATTTTAAGGCCGCTTTCAATTTAAGAATCCATTACAGCAAAGGGTTAAAGGATAGGGCTTGAATGGAATAAAGGAATAAACAAGGAAATGGAGGGGGCAAGGATGCCATGGGATAACGACGATTACCCAAGTTCATTGAAGAATCTGAATACAGCTGTCCGGAAAAAGGCCATAGACATCGCCAATGCTATGCTGGATGAAGGGTATGAGGAAGGAAGAGCCATTCCGATTGCCATTGAACAGGCGAAGGAATGGAGCAGCCATGCGGGCGAGGAAGAACGGAAAAAAGTGAAGCAGATGACTGACAAGGCACTGAGGAGCAGGGGAGAAGATCAGGGTGGGGGGTCAGAATCGCGTCCGGAATTGATGGACAAAGGCGAACATGTCCTTTCTCACGAGCAGGGATGGGCTGTCAAAGCGGAGGATGCAGAAAAGCCGTCCAATGTTTACGAAACCAAACAAGAAGCAGTCAGTCGTGCAAAAGAAATCGCTGAAAATAAAGGGACTCAGGTGATTATTCATAAGAAAGACGGGTCCATTCAGAATAAACAATCTTTTTGAGATGGAATTTTATGTTTAAAATGGGTGGAAACAGGATATTGTTTTTATACATTATATAAAGGAGGAATTCATAGTGGCTGAATCTAAGAACCAGGCAGAACACGTTGTTCCTCATGAGGACGGCTGGGCTGTCAAGGCAGAAGGAGCCGAACAACCGACGAAAATCTATGAGAACAAGCAGGATGCGATTGATCGTGCGAAGGAGATTGCACAGAACAAAGGGACGTCAGCCATCATTCATACGGAAAAAGGGACCATTCAGAATCAATACAATTATTCCAGCTGATCAGTGAAAAGCACCCGGATCCGGGTGCTTTTGCTATGTTTTCTTTCCAAGGCCTGTGGTAAGATAAATGGATAATGGTCAGATGGAAGGAAGGATTCCGATGAGTGGACAAAAACGCAGTGATATTCAGACTGGAGCAGAGGTGGATATCGTTTTGAAGCAGGATCAGCGGACAGGGAAGCTGACAAGAGGGAAAGTGAAGGACATTCTTACTAAATCTCCGTCTCATCCGCACGGCATTAAAGTGCGTCTGCAGGATGGGCAGGTTGGAAGAGTCAAGCATATACACGAATAAAAAGCCGACAAACAGAAAGGTGCCGTCTAAAAGACGGCACCTTTTGGCTGTAGAAAAAGCCTGTGTTAACCAGTTAGAGTTGTCCCTTTGTCGTGTAAAGCGTCACATTCCGCTTATTGGTGGATGAATGCCGCGGGCACGCCCTCAGCTGACTTGGTCAGGAAGATCATCTGCCCAAGTGGATCTTCGGTCCGTGCTGTTCCCGCAGGCATCACCACCGAACGCTCCCCGTGCCGATGTTAGAACATAGAGGAGAGAGATTGTGCTCTACGCCGATTAAAAAGAACGGCATGGGCTGCGCAGGGTGGAGGAGAGTCTTTTTCGATGTTAAAGAACTCCCAAGGAGCGGTGCCCCTTCCACTCCTGCGGAAGAACGAGCGGTCCGAGATCGCCGAGCGTGGGTTTTGCGAGGAAGCTCGGGCGCTCGTCCGCGGAAAGGGAAGGGGCTTTCGCTCCTGGCGGTAAGAAAGAAAGAAGTTTGTAAAGAAACTGGGGTTTCTATACAAGCAGAAAGGTGCCGTTTATAGACGGCACCTTTTTTATGGATTTGCCAATGCAGAATAATATCGATAAGGCATTTCTATGGTGAAAAAAGCGCCGTCATCATCCTCTTCAGCATGAGCAATCGTGTATTCTGTTCCAAAAATCTGTTCCATCGCATAATCCCCGTTATCAAAAGGCTCACGATCAATAGAGAAGCCGGACTGCAGAACCTTGTGGCGGTCTTCTTCTGTAAAGCGGCTGATTTCCGTCAATTGGATCATGGGACGAATCAAGGGAGATGTGCCGGGATTTTCTACAATCTCATAGCTCACTTCCACCTGCACAATGTGCCGTGCTTCACCAAGCATTTCCGATACGATCGATTTAAATTCTGAAACATCCATAAAAAAGCGCACTTCTTCAGGCTCTATACGGCTTAAGTAGTCGGTCATCATCAAAACTCCTTCCCTCTATGGCTATATTACCATGAGAGAAAAAAGGTTAAACGTACTCCTATGGAAAAAGCGCACCGGGGAATAGCCCGATGCGCTTTTGTA
This sequence comes from Halobacillus sp. Cin3, assembly GCF_947311855.1. Taxonomy (NCBI): domain Bacteria; kingdom Bacillati; phylum Bacillota; class Bacilli; order Caryophanales; family Bacillaceae; genus Halobacillus; species Halobacillus sp. Cin3. The sequence goes on from NZ_CAMZMV010000004.1 coordinate 441,642, forward strand.
CTTTCGGAAAATATCTGAAGTTTTTCACCTTGTGTTAGATAAACAAGTCTTCGTGGATCGATTCATCCACGGTATTGCCGCGGTTGTTTAATTCTACATGGTAGTTTTTAAGCAACTTAAACGACGCAATCCCTACCTCTATTGCATCCTTACAGCTCCGAAGCTGATCCAGTGTGATTAAGTCGTATCAAAACGTAGCAGAATGCCAGTCTCATACAAATCACTCTTTCTTTTTCCGAATTGCTCTTTTAACGAGCATCAATACCTAGTATAGATTAGAAGTTGATGTATGTCAAATATCGTTTTGAGTATCGTCTACCATGATGTGTGTTTGATTTACGGATTGAACAGCGGCGTCGGTACATAAATAAGCATTCCCCAGCTTATTGAAAAATAAACCTAGTCCTTCTGATCAGGCTTCATGTCCTCATCGAATTCTTCTTCCGTAAGTGAATCGTTCTTGGATTTTTTATGTTTCTTTTCGTCGTGAGCGAGTTTTTGACGCATTTCTTCGTCAGGGACATTATCTATCAATTTTTCTTTCTCCAGCTTTTCCTTGAAGCTCTGATCATCCTCTGCCAGACGGTTGTTCTGTTTTTTGTTCTTTTCAGCCATACAGCTGTCCACCTCCATCGATGATAGTATTCTGCTTGTCTATTCCTTTTTCTGCCATCTCTTAAACGCCCATCGCACACTGGACTCTTCAGCATGTAAGTTTTTTGCTTAGAACGACACAAAGGGAAGCTCTCCTGTGAAATAGAAGACCTTCCCTTTTAAGATGTTCCCGCGCACCGCAAACTCTTCATGCGGAAAGCACCGTAGCCGGCAAATGCTTAACAGACAGGAACGAGCGGCTGACCGCCCGCAGTTTATTTGCTGGTGAACTTCTGTTTGATGTTTTGGATGAATGGGATCTGCATGATGTAATCGACAGCGGTGCTGATGATTAATCCGTGAATGATGACACCGAGGATAGTGAAGATGACGATGATGGTATGACCGGCAGCTGTCTCCGGTTCGAATCCCGACCTTCCGAAAAAAGTGAGCGAGAGGATAGCGCTCTGCATCGCATCCGCGTAGGTTTCCAGCTCCTTTTCGTACAAGTTTAGAGGGATAATCAGCAGGAAGATGAGAAGGAAGGTGATTCCAAGTACTCCTGAAAGGTGCTGACGCTTTAGGAAGCGGATAAAAGGCATGGTATAGTACTTCGTCATTGATTTCAGGCGGAGCAGGTGGAGAATCCGGGCCACCCGTGCCACTTGGAAGACTGCATCCAGCGGAACAGCAGCTATAACGATGAAGGGGTTTTTCTTGATGAACTCCCACTTCTTTTCACTGGTTATTAATCGATAAAGAAAGTCGAGGAAAAAAATCGACCACGTGGACCAGACTATAACACTGTTGTAGCCTGTCTGCTGCCATATGGTGGCAATGGACAGCGCGGCAAGGCCGACCATCAACAATTCATAGAGTGTGCGCTTTGGTTTTCTTAGTAGTCGTTTCATGTACATCCTTCTCCCGGCCTGTGTCGAATCTCCTATTATTATATCATTGCTCCTCATCCTTTCGAAAAGAGTTTTTCCTGTTCTCGTCTGCTTTGTTTATGCAAAACATTGGCAGAGTGTGATTCGTTTCCGTGGGAAAGGGTTTGTGGTATTCTCAAGTTAAAGAGGAAGAGGAGAGACATGTGTGCGGATTCTAGTAAACTTTCTGAAGTTCCTTCTTGGAATTATCGGAATCGGTTTTTTGTTCTTTTATGTGATTCCATATATTGAAAATGAAGCAGGGCCTTCCTTTTTGCAGAAAGAGGATGTACCAATTCCTGATACCCTTCATCCTGTTGTTCAGGAGAATAAAGTGAAACTTGTCAACCGTGCCGAAGAGAAAGGGATTGCTGTCGTCATTACAGATGGTCATCGGTCAGTCGGGGAGCAGGATACTCTCTACGAGCAGGGGAGATCTGAGGATGGCAGAATTGTGACCTATGCAGAAGGCGGGGAATCTTATCATAATTATGGTCTTGCTATAGACTTTGCCATTGAAACGAAAGATGGGCGTGTCGTCTGGGATATGAATTATGACGGCAATGACAATGGGCAATCGGATTGGATGGAAGTTGTAGAGACAGCTAAGGATCTTGGATTCACGTGGGGAGGAGACTGGGAAAACTTCAAGGATTACCCTCACCTGCAGATGGATTTTGGGTTGTCCATCCGGGAACTTCAGTACGGCAAGCGTCCGGATGTCGAAGATTATGCGAAATAAAATACCGCAGCAGTCACCTGGCAGGTGTCCGCTGCGGTATTTGTTATTGCTGGAACGTTTCATAGGGTTTGATCATTCCGAAGACCGTTTCGATGTAGGGAAGGGATAAACCGACTTCACTACCGAGACGCAGTGCGCCTCCGTGCAAATGCTCTACTTCCAAAGGCAGGCCTTTCCTGCGGTCCTGGTGCATGGAAGACGTCATATCTTCTCCGAGGCTGCGCAGTTTTTCGAAGCCGTTTTGAACGTGTTCATCTGTCAGGTTAATCTTATGGGCATTTGCCAGTTCTTTCATCTCTGAAAGCATGCGCTCGGCAATACGCAGGGTTTGTGGAAAGCTTCGGACAACACCGATGGGTTGATTGACAGCTGTTGTAATACCTGAAAAAGCTGTAATAAACATGTACTTTTTCCACATATCCTCAAGGATGTTCGGACTCAATGTTCCGGTCATATTTGCCTGATTGCAGGCAAGAGCCAGCTCTTCACAGATGGCCTGCTGGGATGGATGAAGAGGACCGAATACTAAATCATGGAATTCACTTGTATGGACGACATGTCCGGCATCATCCAGAGTGGCTATGATATAGGAGAGCCCGCCGAGGACTGCTTCCTCCCCCAGCTCTTTCTGGAGAATGCTGATGTGTTCCATACCATTGAGGACTGGAAATACTTTGGCTCCTTTTTGGACGAGGGCTTTCAGCCAGTCCATCGTCCCGTGCAGATGATATCCTTTAACCGCAAGAAACACCAAATCAGGCTCGTGGATTTCCTCTGGACTTCTGGCGATGATGGGAGTGTCCGACTCATAGCTGCCCATTTCGCTATGTAATTTCAAACCATTCTTCTCCAGCTGTTCTGCACGGCCTTCCCGTACGAGGTTAATCACTTCATGACCAGCTTCCTCCCAGCGCGCCCCAAAATAGGCGCCGAGAGCACCTGCACCAAATACAACGATTCTCATCAACCTGCACCTCCGTGATTAATTGGTTTCCGCAACGCGTTCTGTTGTAAAGCTTGATGTAACGACACGATTCATTTCTACAATATCTTTGATGTTCCCATCCAGATAGTGGATCATATCATCAAAACCGACTTCTTTCATAACGTTATGGTAGTGCTCTTCACTTTCAAAAACCGATTGGCCGAGGAATAGTTCTTCATTCTCTTCCATTTCGACAAGGTTCAGCAGTCCCATGGAACCTTGTCTTCCGGTTAACTCGCGGGCAAAATAAATGTTGTGCTCAAGGGTTCCGTGATTTTCAAGGATTTCTCCAGACTTTTTGGTGATTTTCAAAAATTTGTCTATATTTCGCTGTTCTACTCTGAAAAAACAAATAATAGTAAACATTGGATGTCCCCTTTTTTTATGCTTTTTTATCTAAACTGGTCGCGCGTCCGGCGTCTATTAATAGGAATATGGCGGTAACGGAGTGCAGAATCCAGCCGAGAACCGGTATCCACGCCAGGGCACTTGTGATCATTCCGAGTACACTGCCCGCATAAGTCCGATTATCCCGTACGGCAAAAATCAGAGTAATCAAGTGGGCCACAAACATAAAGAGGAGGGCGTTCCATCCGCTTCCAACGACAAATAACCCCCCGATGAATGGAATTGCAAGAAGCGCTTCACATCCTCCGGTCACCCATTTTAATATTGTTGATAGTTTCATTCGTTAGTCTCCTTTTCACATGTTCTATCCACTTTTTTAACCTTATAGGAAATTTTAAAACCTTTCAATTCATGGAAAGTGAAAAGAAACTGATATTCCTTACGGCCTTATTTCGACATGAACGGGGAAGAGTCCTTTAATTACGCGGATAAAAACCAAGCCTCCCGAGTTCTGATCGGAAGGCTTGGCAGGTTCCCGCTCTCGGGATATAGGGTTTTGAATGGGATGGCTCCGCATTTCTGGGATGTTCAGCTCTGCCACCCAGACTCTCGTGACATAAGTCAATCCCTTACGTTAAGAAAGATCACTTCACTGCAGGGCTTGTCTTATGCATGTCGAGTCTATCGGGGTGACTCCGCATTTCTGGGATGTCCAGCTGCAGTGCCCAGTCCCTCGAGGTCATAAGTCAATCACCTCCGTGGAGGAAGATC
>NZ_CAMZMV010000005.1:0-241478 GCF_947311855.1 Halobacillus sp. Cin3
GCGGGAGTAGTTCAGTGGTAGAACACCACCTTGCCAAGGTGGGGGTCGCGGGTTCGAATCCCGTCTCCCGCTCCATACATTCACATATTCAGGATCCACTGAATATGATACAATCATAATTGAATATCTTATGGCGGCATAGCCAAGAGGTAAGGCAGAGGACTGCAACTCCTTTATCACCGGTTCGATTCCGGTTGCCGCCTCCATAAGATTATTTGCCGGTGTGGCGGAATTGGCAGACGCGCACGACTCAAAATCGTGTTCCTCACGGAGTGCCGGTTCGACCCCGGCCACCGGTACTAAATAGCTTGAATGAAAGACGATATCTACTTATTGTAGATATCGTCTTTTTTGTATGGTTTCCTACTCATAAAGGAACTCTTCCAGTCTAGTACACTTCCTTTTGCATACATTCCCGAACGTTATACACTGGATATCATAAGAAAGACTCTCTCTCCGTTTGAATATTTCAGGAGGAAATGCTGAATCTAATCAGGTGGTTCCATTACCGATGGATTAGGGAATGTGAGAAGTACGGATCGTTATTGAGGGAGGAAGATGGTAATGAAGATCGTAGTCACAGGTGCAACAGATGGCATCGGCCTTGCGACAGTAAAACGACTCGTCAAGGAAGGCCATGAGGTGCTTCTGCACGGCCGCAGCGCAGAGAAACTGGCTGACGTAGCCAACGAGCTGGGGGATGAGGAGATCGATCAGTATGTGGCTGATTTGTCTTCAATGAGTGAGGTAAGAAGGTTTGCAAAGGAAGTCGCAGCCAACCATGATTACCTGGACGTTCTAATCAACAATGCAGGCGTATACAATGCCACGGAGCCTGTCACGGCCGAGGGACTAGACATTCGCTTTGCCGTGAATACATTGGCTCCCTATGAGCTGACAAAAGCACTCCTTCCGCTTATGGATGCTTCAAGCCGTATCGTTAACTTATCCTCGGCTGCGCAGTCGCCGGTGGATGAGCAGGCTCTTTACGGGAAGAAGAAGCTTGCTGATGGAGAGGCGTATGCGCAGAGTAAGCTGGCGCTGACGATGTGGACGTATGAAATGGCCCGGCGGGTGGAGCCTGTTGTGGTTGCTGTGAATCCTATGTCCCTTCTGGGCAGCAAAATGGTGAAAAAGGCCTTTGGAACAGAAGGACGCGATATCAACATTGGTGCAGATATTTTGTGCCGGGCGGCCTTGTCTGATGAATTTGCAGATGCCTCAGGGGAATATTATGATAACGACATCGGATCGTTCGGTAAACCGCATCCGGATGCGCGTAACGTGGACAAGTGTGAAGCTCTTGTCAAACAGTTGGAAGAGATGGCAGCGAGGGTATAAACAACAGGTGTCCGGCGTGAAGCCGGGCACCTGTTCTATTCTCTCGTTTTCTTCCTGGTAGAAACGGGTAAACCTATGGATAGAGAATGTGAAGGAGGAATAGACGTGGGTCAAAACGCAGATTTAATTCACCACTATACAGAGTTTGCTTCATTTGAAGCCGAAGGGCTGCAAAAAGGGGAAATTGATTTTCCTGAGTTTGAAAAGGTCTTGAATGACTACATATTGAGCCAGCCGAAAGAGACGATGGAGTTCAAGGAGTGCTGGGTGTATAAAGAGCAGGATGGACTGCGGACGGTACGTGTGGATTTTTATGATCACAATTTGAAAAATGATATCCGTCTGTGGGGATCCAGAAATCCGGAGGACGGTCAGGTGAAAAGCTTGAACGTGGATGCTTTGGATGTGTCAACGAACGAAGTGGTTTATGAACGTAAACTGATGTAAGGAAAGAGAAGGCCGATGCTGTCATGAAGACCGCATCGGTTTTTTATATGCCGCAGAAGGACAATCATGCCTCCTTAGGAATAAAAAGGGGGGATAGGTGGATAGAATAGTAATGGGTGATAAACATGACGAATTCTACACTTTTTCCTACGTTGTTGTTCTTTCTATTTCTATTGTTCTCGTTTGGACTTATTTTTTCAAGTCGCCGTCAGGCTGAAGAAAAGCAGCTGGTTGAAAAGGAAGTGTCCAAGAAGGCGCTGGCAGAAAAGCTTCACAGCGAATTGTCCAAGTATGGGCTGCATCCACAGCAGTACTATCAGGAAGGGGAATTCATTATCGATATGGCTTTTCCTGAATTGAAAATTGCGATCGAAGCTGTGGAGCACGAGTATTTGGTATCTCCTGATGAGTGGGAGATGGAATGGGAAAGGGATGCCTTTTTGAAAAATCACGGGTGGACCGTACTGAGGTTCAGTGCGGCACGTATTGAAGAGGATATTTCAAGGATTGCGGAGAAAATCAGCAGGGAGCTGGCCGGCCGGCATCATGCAGGATCTTGAATAGGACGAAAAGATCGAGTCAGAGAGGCCTCTGGCTTTTTCTTTTTGTTAAAAAGGTCAGAATCTTTGATACAATGGAGAGGGTCCTGTTTCTGTGGGAAACAGGCAGGAGGGCGAGTACTTGGTAAAGGAAGGTTTTATGACAGCTATGGAAGATAACTTGACCAGATTAACGATAGAAGGAAAAGAATATATCCTGATCGGCACGGCTCACGTCTCCAGACAAAGTGCGGAGCAGGTGAAGCAGGTCATTGAACAGGAACAGCCGGATGCTGTCTGTGTGGAGCTGGACGAACAGCGTTACCAGTCTATCAGGGACGGTGACCGGTGGAAGAATACGGATATCTTTGAAGTGATTAAAAGTAAAAAAGCGACGCTGTTATTAGTGAACCTCGCTGTTTCATCGTTTCAGAAGCGGATGGCGAAGCAGTTTGGCATTCAGCCGGGTCAGGAGATGATCCAAGGGATTGAATCTGCGGAAGACGCAGGGGCTGAGCTGGTGCTCGCCGACCGGAACATTCAGGTGACATTCTCCCGGATTTGGGGCAATCTTGGCTGGAGTGGAAAGTCGAAGCTCTTAATGTCGATCTTCTACGGCATTTTCAGCAATGACAAAATTTCCGAGGAAGAGCTGGAGAAAATGAAGTCCCAGGATATGCTGGATGGGATGCTTCAGGATTTGACCGATCATTTCCCGGACTTGAAGAAGCCGTTGATTGATGAGCGGGATCAGTACCTCGCACAGAAAATCAAGGATGCGCCCGGAGAGAAAGTGGTTGCTGTACTCGGAGCGGCCCACGTGCCCGGGATTAAGAAAGAGATTTATAACGATCATGATTTGAAAGCGTTGAAAAAGCGGCCGCCTAAATCAAAAGCGCCGAAAATCATCGGGTGGTCGATTCCGATATTAATTTTATCAATTATTTTATATACATTCCTCTCCAATCCAGCCGCGGGTACCCAGCAGACGATCAGCTGGATCCTTTGGAACGGGTCGTTTTCAGCGATAGGAGCAGCGGCAGCTTTGGCACACCCGCTCGCGGTTGTGGCCGCATTTTTACTTGCGCCGATTACATCGCTGAATCCTCTCCTTGCGGCCGGCTGGTTTGCCGGGATTGTACAAGCCTATTTCCGACGGCCGAATGTGGGGGATTTTGAATCCCTTTCCGATGATGTCACGACGGTAAAAGGCTTCTGGCAGAACAAAGTAACGAGAATTCTGCTTGTTGTCGTGCTTGCAAATCTGGGAAGTACGCTTGGGACCGTCATTGGTGGAGCTGATGTGATCCGTTTATTTATTGAAAACTTGTAAAAGAGAAGTCTATGACAGACTTCTCTTTTTTTATGCTCATTTACAGTATTTTCAACGAATGTTACAATTAGATGACATGTGTTTGTCGGAAAAATATAAATTCAGAGAAAATATGCGCAATAAGGAATGAGAGGATATGAGCAGGTTTGTAAAGGGAACATCGATTCTTGGGATTGCACTCCTTGGTTTTGGTGTGTGGCAGCTGACAGAGATGGATCGGGAGAATCATGGGGAAGCGGAAAGTGCCCAGACGATTATTCAACAGGATCAAAGCTATGAGAAGGTTTTTATTGAACAGGAAGACGAAGAAGAGGAGAACCGTCCGGATTATGAACGCGTGGATAATCAGATGCTCCGAACGATTGAAGACAATGACGAAATGAAAGAACTCGTATCCGGCCTTGGTAAAGGGGTAACGGAGGATTTGAATGATCTGGAAGCGGAAACGGAAGAGCAGTGGAAAACAATTGAAGAAGATACAAAGCAGAAGAAGCAGATGTTGAAGCGGTTGATTGAGCTTACGGATGATAAGAAGATTGAGCAGATTGCTTCCAGTGCTGAGGCCAAACTGGACCGGATGATGGAGGATAAGAAAATCGACTTTTATAAGGAAGCTGTCCTTTCCTTCCAGTTGATTTCCGAGCGGTTGTCTTAAGATTGGCTGTCAGGTAAGAGCGAGCCTCCTCACGTTTTGTCGAAATCGTGAATCATTGGAATGAGTCATCATCAATGACATGGTAATTTTTGTTTATTTTGCCGTTTTTCCGTTTTTCATGGTGATAAAACGGGGATGTGGAGAATGTAAAACAAATAAGGAGGTTCTTCATTTATGTCCATTGCTGTAAAAGATAGGTTGAGTACAGACAAGCTTAGTAAACTGAGAACGGCCGCTGTTTTGGAGTTTACCGAGGAAATCTTTGAGTCAGACAATTACCGCTGCCTTGAAGTTCTGGATTCGGATCAGCAGCACCTGTTTATTGTGAACAGAAATGACCGCACGCTGACAGCCTTAAGCTTATCGCCGGATATGTCATTGAAAAAGGAAACGTTGTTTGCGGACAAGATCATTTCTATGAAGGAGTACTTCGACGATTACAGCCTCAATGAAAACACACCTCCTAGAAAAATTGAAATCGTATTTATGGAAAACCGGACAGTGCTCATTGAACCCGTCAGTTCCATGGAGCAGGATGAGGAGTACAAGAAAAACGATGTCGCTGCCCAAGTGAATGAGGATTTTGAAAACTTGATCGCTGCTTTGAAAAACACTTTAATTCTGTAAGTTAAAAAGAGGTAGAGCCATTTAATATGGCTCTTCTTTTTATTTGTGATACATAAAGGCGGCACGTCCGGGGACAATAAGAAGACCCCGGCAGTGGATGCGCCAGAATATTTCTCCAGATGCAGCTACCCTCCCGCACACATCCTCGTCCATCAGGATTGTGGAGGTGATTGAGATGAATACAACCGATCTGTTTGAGCTGTTTAAACTCTTCATTGACTCCCTGCATTTCACCGCTTTTCTCGTATTTTCCATCATCTACGTCTTCCAGCATAAGCAGAAGGATTAGTTCCAGGCGGACTGCTTCACCCGGCAGTCTGCTTTTTTATGTATAAAAAAGATTCCATCCGGGTATGGTAGGCCTATCAGGCTTTTAAACTATAACCCCATAACATTGTAAAGCTGCTATTAAGATTTCGACAAAAAAACGTAAAAATCATGTTGCATCGATAGAATTCGGATGTTATCATAACAAATATAGATGAGGGAAGTTGTACGGACAACTCAGCTCTTTATATGCGGGTGTAGTTTAGTGGTAAAACCTCAGCCTTCCAAGCTGATGATGAGGGTTCGATTCCCTTCACCCGCTCCATTCACTATTGTGATGCATTTATTTTTTATACTTATGTGAACCAACGCAGTGTTTCGTTAAATGGGTAACGAAGCATTGCGTTTTTTAATGCGGAAAAATGGATACAACCTATAATAGAACGAAGACAGGAGGATGCCGGAATGAAAAAACTTCAAACGATGCTGAAGCAGATCGACGGAAAGAGTTACAAAGGATATAAGCAGATTCAAGGGACGTACAGTTTTGAGGATTATACGCTTCATATAGACTATGTGCAGGGAGATCCATTTGCGGCTCCATCGAAAATCAGGATACAGGTGCCTCAAAGCAGGCGCCCTGTTCCTGCCGAATATAAAGAGACGAAGAGTCGAAAAACGTACGCAGAAGATACCTTTGCGAGAGCGGCAGCGGATACGATTAAGAAAACCCAGTTCAGTGTGAAGGGATCAGGAAAAAGCGGAATGGTCGCCATCGATCAGCCGGGGCAGGAAATTTTAGAGCGGACAGCGGTTACCCTGATGCCTGAAGACATCATCATCTGCCTGACGGTCGGCCTGCCCGCAAATGGTCGGCGCATTAATGGAAAGCAGGCAGAAAAGCTGTTTTTCTCTGTGATTCCGGAAATGCTGAAGCAGTCTGTGTTTACTGTCAAAGACAGCGAGCTGGAGGAAGTTTGTCAGCTTGCCGATCAGCACGATGCCCTTTTAGAGGCGATGCGTGAAAACGGCTGGATGTCCTTCGTGGCAGACGGGGCGGTTCTTCCAAGGGAGAGCGGAGTGAGCCAGCGTCCGATGAAAAAAGCCGTTCCCTTTGAAAGCCCTGAGGAGAACCGTGTTTCCATTGCTATCCCTCATCGTCAGGAGCCGCTGACAGGGATGGCCTTGAAAAAGGGGATTGTCCTCATCGTTGGTGGTGGGTACCATGGTAAAAGTACCCTCTTGAATGCCATCGAGCGCGGGGTGTATCCTCACATTAAAGGGGATGGACGTGAATATGTCCTGACAGATCCGGACAGTGTGAAAGTAAGAGCAGAAGATGGACGTCAGGTCACCAAGGTGGATATTTCGCCGTTTATTAAAAATCTTCCGCACGGAACGGACACGACGGCTTTTTCTACGGAAAACGCGAGCGGAAGCACCTCCCAGGCGGCCAACGTTATGGAGGCGCTTGAGGCTGGGGCACGCACACTGCTGATCGATGAAGATACCAGTGCCACCAACTTCATGATCCGTGATGAGCGGATGCAGGAGCTTGTCGTACAGGAAAAAGAACCGATCACGCCGTTCATTGATAAAATCAGACAGATGAGAGACGATCTTGATGTTTCTACGATTCTCGTCATGGGAGGTTCCGGCGACTACTTCCAGGCAGCGGATGACGTTATCATGATGGATCAGTATGTCCCGGTCAACGTCACGCAGAAAGCGAAAGAGATTGCCGAGAAGTATCCGTCAGAAAGACAAACGGCCGGAGAAGAACGCTTCGGCAGCGTTCCACAGCGTGCCTTTCTTCCGAATACGCTGCAGACGAGAAAAGGGAAGAAGGAAAAAGTCCAGGCTAAAGGACTGTTCAAGCTGCTGATGGGTCATGAAGATATCGACCTTTCCGGTGTAGAACAACTGGTCGATGCCTCACAGACACGTCTGATTGCCGATATCCTTCTGCATCTCGATAAAAAAGGCCGGCTGAAGGCTGAGCAGAGTCTGCCGGAACTTCTGGATCATATTGAAAAACAGCTGGACACGAAAGGCCTCGCTTCCTTCGGTCCGTTTAAAGACCAGCATCCAGGGGAGCTGGCCAGACCAAGAAGATTTGAAATCGCAGCAGCTATGAACCGGATTCGGACAGCTGCCGTGAAAGATATCCGTTAGAAAGGAGAACGTCCGGGTGGATTTTCATCAGTTTAAAGAAGAAGTGATCACCTACAGCAGAGAAATCGGCATCGATAAAATCGGATTTGCTTCTGCTGATGTGTTCGGAGAATTGAAAGCCCGTTTGAAACGCCAGCAGGAACTCGAATACCAGTCTGGTTTCGAAAAGGGGGAGGTGGACGAGCGGACCGAGCCCGGCCGCCTTCTGCCGGGCGCACAGTCGATTATTTCCATTGCTCTTGCGTATCCTTCGAAAATGAAAGATGCACCGCGCAGTGTGAAGGGAGAACGGCGGGGAATTTTCTGCCGAGCCTCCTGGGGACAGGATTATCACGATGTGCTGCGGGACCGGCTGCACAAACTCGGTGCTTTCATAAAAGAGAGGTTTCCGGAAGTGGAACTGAAATCCATGGTGGATACAGGGGAGCTCTCTGATCGTGCTGTAGCGGAGCGTGCAGGGATTGGGTTCAGTGGAAAAAATTGTGCCGTGATCACTCCGGAGTTTGGTTCATATGTATATTTAGGAGAACTTGTAACGAATATTCCTTTTGCTCCCGATGAGCCGGTGGATGACAGCTGTGGCGACTGCAACATTTGTGTGGACGCCTGCCCGACCGGAGCCCTCGTCCAGGGCGGCCAGTTGAATGCTCAGCGCTGTATCGCCTTTTTAACGCAGACGAAGGGTTTTCTGCCTGATGAGTTCCGCACAGTGATCGGCAACCGTCTCTATGGCTGCGACACGTGCCAGACCGTCTGTCCAAAGAACCGGAAGAAAGATTTTCATAATCATGAAGAATTCGAGCCGGATCCGGAGGTTGTCAAGCCGAAGCTTACACCGCTGCTGTCCATTTCCAATCGGGAGTTCAAAGAGAAATTCGGGTTCATTTCCGGCTCGTGGCGGGGCAAAAAGCCGATTCAGCGGAATGCGATTCTGGCGCTTGCTCATTATCGTGACGAAACGTCCGTTGATGAATTGATCCGTTTAATGAATCACGACCCAAGACCGGTCATACGCGGAACCGCCGCGTGGGGACTCGGGAAAATCGGCCGTCCCGATTGTTTTGAGGCCATTGAGAAAGCGATGGAAAAGGAAGAAGATGAACAGGTCTTGTATGAAATGGAAAAAGGGCTGCAATTTCAAACGTAATCAACTCCTGTACCTTTTCAATCCACTAGAGCTCTAGTATAATAGAAAAAACTGTTAATAAAGAAGGGGTTGGCTATGAACCATCATTCTTTTCTATATTACGACACGTTTCAAACTCCTTTGGGGGCTATGACTGTTCTGGCCAATGATGAAGGAGTCTGCCGCATTGACTTTGGTCACCATGAAGATCGACTCCCAACCTATCAATCTTGGAAAAGGAAGCATTTTCTAAAAGGTGAACTGGTTTATGACCCCGATCATTCATTGATTGTTCAGACAGAAAAAGAACTGCAGGAATACTTCCAGGGGATCCGCACAGCGTTTGATGTTCCGCTCAACTGTTACGGAACAGATTTCCAGCGGAAAGTGTGGAAGACACTGCTGCACCAAATCCCGTTTGGTGAAACACGATCCTACAAGGATGTAGCCTTAGCGCTGCATTCTCCGCAGGCAATCCGTGCTGTTGGAGGGGCCGTGAATAAAAACCCTTTCTCTGTCATCGTGCCGTGCCACCGTGTCATTGGAAGCAACGGAAAGCTCGTCGGTTATGCCGGCGGACTGGACAAAAAAGAAAAACTGCTGGATTTTGAAAAACAGCATACAGCTATACAACATTAAAAGTCCCTGCGGGGGCTTTTTTTCATGGCCTGACGCCCCCTTCATATACTGAAGGAGGGGGGAAGCGGATGAATAGCACGGAGGAAATCAAGCGTTACTGGCAGAAAGTGCTGGACCGGGTTTTCGATCAGGAGGAAGAAGGGTGGTTAAAGCGGAAAATGGAGGGCATGGAAGCGCGTGGTCACAAGCTCCAGCGGATGGCTTTCCGCATTTATCCTTATCACAGGAAGGCTTATGATCACGTGGTGGATGTTGCTTATGACTTGCATTTGACCATGCTTGTAAAAAGTGGGCGCCATGTTTTTTTAGAAGAAGGGTTCTACACAGGTCGTGGACAGTGGACCAAAGGGAAGTGGGTTCATCACGAAGTCGTAACGGAGATTCCGGCATCCGGGGATTCTTCTTTGCCTTTGACCTTCGAGATGGGGGAGAGAGAGCCGGTGGATGATCCACGCTTCGACTACAACCGCCGGGAGGCAGTGCGGTATGCTGACCGTTGGTGGGACAGCTACAACCCGGCTTATAAAAAGTTTGAAGTTGATTGTACCAATTATGTTTCCCAATGTCTGCGGGCCGGCGGTGCCCCGATGAGGGGAGCCGGGGACCGGACGCGCGGGTGGTGGTACGGGAATGGAACGTGGAGCTACAGCTGGACCGTGGCTCATGCACTGCGCTGGTATTTAAGTGGATCGCGTAGAGGCTTGAAAGCTGTGGAAGTATCCTCCGCGGATCAGCTCGCGCCGGGGGATGTCATCTGTTATGACTTTCAAGGAAACGGGCGGTATGATCATAATACTTTTGTTGTGAAAAAGGATGCCCAGGGGATGCCGCTGGTCAACGCTCATACATCAAACAGCCGGCACCGCTACTGGGCCTACGAGGATTCTACCGCTTACACGCCGGATATTCAGTATAAATTTTTCAGAATTAACGGGTGATCGATATGGTATAATGGTCTGGTTGACTACGATTAGACTGAGGTGAAAGTGATGCCTAACCATATTGTCCTTTTTCAGCCGGAGATTCCGGCCAATACCGGAAATATCGGGCGGACCTGTGTGGCGACAAATAGTGAACTGCATCTGATCCGGCCGCTCGGTTTCTCGACTGATGATAAAATGGTGCGCCGCGCGGGTCTGGATTACTGGCCCAAACTGACGGTCCATTACTATGACTCGATAGAAGAGTTGTATGAGAAATATCCAGAAGGCGAGTTCTACTACATTGAAAACTTCGGAACGAAATCGTATGCTGATTTTGATTTCAGTGATGCGGAAAAAGATCAGCTGTTTGTTTTCGGACGAGAGAGTGACGGCATACCGAAGGAGCTCTTAACAGGCCTTGAAGACCGCTGCCTCCGGATTCCTATGACCGGCGAGGTCCGCTCGTTGAACTTATCCAATACCGCATCGATTATTTTGTTCAATGCTTTACTGCAGCAGGGTTTTCCGGGATTAATCAAATAAGGCATGAAAAAACGCACCCCATGGGGTGCGTTTTTTTACTTTCTTGGCCCTGGCTTCGTATCATATCCAGCTGAGAAGATAGCTGTCAAAAATGCGAGGCAGACGAGAATAATCAAGGTTACATTCATGAATAGTCCTCCTTTTCTAGCCAGACAAGCGTTTCTTGTTTAAGTATACCCCATTTTATTCGAGGTGTGAATGGGCTTACAGTTAATTTTATCCTATCCCAGGTGACAGATGCCTATACGATGGCCGGGCTGGTGACATAGAGTGAAGAGTAGGTGAATAACCACAGGAATGGATAGGAGGAGAACGAGTGAATCAGTACCCATATGCTTATCCTTATGGAATAGAAGAAGACTTTCGGAATGAAGAAGAGCGTTTCTTCTTTTTCGGCCCCTTTGCCGGTGGGTTACTGGGTGGCTTTTTAGGCGGTGCCCTGGCTCCTGGTTTGTATGGAGGATTTGGCGGCGGCGGCGGTTATGGCTATCCACCTCCTTATTACGGACGCCCGCCTTATTATGGAGGCGGAGGCGGAGGCTATTACGGCCGTCCCCCGTACGGAGGTTTCTGGTAATCAATAAATCCCCTTCTCCTTAATCAGGAGAAGGGGATTTTGTTTAGAAGTTCGTCGTGTCGAGTTCTTTCCCTTGGGACTCATAGCCCTGCATGTATTTGATCCGCCGCTGGGCGGAGGTGCTGTTCACCTGTTCATCCGCATGATAGGAGGAGCGGACCATCGGGCCTGCCTCACAGTGCTTGAATCCTTTTTCAAGGGCAATCTGCTTCAGTTCCTCGAATTCGTCTGGATGGTAGTAGCGTTCCACATTCAAGTGTTTTTTCGTCGGCTGCAGGTACTGGCCGATGGTCATGATGTCTACGTTATGAGCAAGCAGATCATCCATTGCTTCGATGATTTCCTCTTTCGTCTCGCCAAGACCGACCATCAGGCTGGACTTCGTCGGTGTATTCGGACGGATTTCCTTCACACGGCGGAGCAGTTCAAGAGAACGGTCATACATGGCGCGTGCACGGACTTTCTTCGTCAGACGGCGGACGGTTTCAATATTGTGGTTGAAAATATCCGGCTCACCCTCCATCAAGGTATGCAGGCTTTCATAATCACCTTTCATATCAGAAGGAAGAATTTCTACCGTGCATCCCGGTACCCGTCGGCGGATCGCCTTCACCGTTTCACCGAATACAGCAGCACCGCCGTCATTCAAGTCATCACGGGCAACCGCTGTAACAACGACGTGTTTCAATCCCATGATTTCAACGGATTCCGCAACACGCTCCGGCTCGCCCCAGTCAAGTTCGTTCGGCAGCCCGGTCTTAACGGCACAGAAGCGGCATCCGCGTGTACATGTATCACCCAGGATCATGAAGGTAGCGGTTTTCCGTTCACTCCAGCATTCGTGGA
Organism: Halobacillus sp. Cin3; assembly: GCF_947311855.1. Taxonomy (NCBI): domain Bacteria; kingdom Bacillati; phylum Bacillota; class Bacilli; order Caryophanales; family Bacillaceae; genus Halobacillus; species Halobacillus sp. Cin3. Next base: position 12,039 of record NZ_CAMZMV010000005.1, read on the forward strand.
TGTTCGGGCAGCGGGCTTCCTCGCACACCGTGTTCAATTTCTTTTCGCGCATCAGTTTTTTCAGGCCTGTGTAGGACTTATTGGTGTTGATCTTGATTTTCAGCCATTCCGGCTTTCTTATGTATTCCTGGTTTTTACTCACGTTCACCACTCCTTATCCCGCTCAGCGGGCGTAGTTCCATTCATCTGTTTCGTAGCGTTCCCGGGCGATTTTCCTTACCTCGTCCCATTGTTCCTCAGACAGGTGGAAGGGCTCCAGGTGGACATTCAATCCTTTTTCAAACCCTTGTTTAAATGCATGTTTTGTTTCTTCGAAAGAGACAGGCTCTTCGAGGATTTCGTTGATGGCAACGGCTTTGCTGCCGAAAGCTTTGCGGGCTCTTTCCTTGATGCGTTCATTTTTGTAAACAAACATGTCAAAAAGCTTCCCATCATCCACTTCAATCGGGATGGACCCGTGCTGCAGGATGATGCCGCGTTTTCTAGTCTGTGCACTTCCGGCCGCTTTTTTTCCATTCACAATCAATTCATACCAGGACGGTTCTTCAAAACAGACAGCTGAGCCGTTCACATCCAGCTTGCCTTCAGGAACAGCAAAGTCTGCATCAATGTTCAGGTTTCTGAACCCTTCAAGCAGGCCCTTGGAAATGACGAGATACGCTTCTTTCACGGAATCCGGCATGTCCTCGTGTTTTTCCGATACGATGACACTATATGTAAGTTCATGGTCATGTAATACCGCACGGCCGCCCGTTTGGCGGCGGACGAGCTGATACCCATGCTTCTGAACACCATCCAAGTCAATTTTTCCTTTTACTTTTTGAAAATAACCAACAGACAGCCCGGCAGGTTCCCAGCCGTAAAAACGCAGAACAGGCGGGATGGCCCCTTCCCGGTGCCAATTCATAAGGGCCTCGTCCAGTGCCATGTTGATGGCAGGTGTACAATGGCCTGAATCGACAAAGTACCATGTTTCCATATGCAGTCCTTCTTTCTTTTTGAGTGAGTACTTTATCAAAGTAAAATAGTCAAAACAATTCTAACAATCGGACAGAGGCATGTCAAAATATAGTAAATCATTCTTTGAGGAATTTATTAGGACTTTAGGCTGAATAATTTGCATCCTCAGATTCGGAATATGCCTATATAATGAGAAGAGGAGGGATTAAGATGAATCAAACCTTGCTGTCCAGCGTGCTTTTTTTAATCAGTGCATCCATCTGGGCCATCCTTGCTATTTTTTACGACGATTACCGCTGGCTGAATTTATTCTTATTTATTTTGTTCCTCGTCATGGGACTTGCCAAAAGAAAAAGTTATATGGAAGGGAAAGATGTGGAAGAGGACGGAGATTGATTCCGTCCTCTTTTTTCATAAATGGCGGGCTGCGGCATAGGTTTAAGTAGAGGGGCTGTCCTTCTACCCTGCAGGGTGCAGGTCAAAATGATGTGAAATCACTGGATAGGCAACACCGCATGGGGACAAGTCGAACGGATTCGTTGTTGTAGTTGAGAGATTCCTGGAGTTCTTTCATGATTGATGTTTTGGTTCTTTGCATAGGCTTGTCGGGACTGACCAAGCCGCTTCCACATTTCTTTGTCGTCCAGTTGCAGCGGCTAGTCCCTCGAGGTCATAAGTCCATCACCTCTGTGGAGAAAAGCACTCCACGGCGGTGCTGGTCTTATGCTTGTCGGGACTGACCAAGCCGCTTCCACATTTCTTTTTGTTGTCCAGCTCTGGCACCCAGATGCTCGAGACATAAGTCAATGATCTGTGCGAAGGAAGAACGCTTCACTCCGATCCTTGTCTTATGCTTGTCGCATCTACCGGGGTGCCTCCGCATTTCAGTCTCATTGTCCAGTTGCAGCGGCTAGTCCCTCGAGGTCATAAGTCCATCACCTCTGTGGAGAAAAGCACTCCACGGCGGTGCTGGTCTTATGCTTGTCGGGACTGACCAAGCCGCTTCCACATTTCTTTTTGTTGTCCAGCTCTGGCACCCAGATGCTCGAGACATAAGTCAATGATCTGTGCGAAGGAAGAACGCTTCACTCCGATCCTTGTCTTATGCTTGTCGCATCTACCGGGGTGCCTCCGCATTTCAGTCTCATTGTCCAGTTGCAGCGGCTAGTCCCTCGAGGTCATAAGTCCATCACCTCTGTGGAGAAAAGCACTCCACGGCGGTGCTGGTCTTATGCTTGTCGGGACTGACCAAGCCGCTTCCACATTTCTTTGAATCACACATGTTTTACATGAGCCAGGCATAGGATGTATTAAAATTCGTCTCTTACGACGGGGGAGGTCGCGAAGTGGACATTTTAAAGAAGATACAAGACCACCGGGAATACGAGGAAGAACTGAAGTGGGAAGGAACGTTTGCTGAATACTTGGAGCTGTTGAGAGAGCGGCCGTATTTAGCACAATCCGCTCATTCCCGCGTTTACAATATGGTTAAAAGTGCTGGTGTGGAAGAAGCGCATGATCATAAGCGTTATAAGTTCTTTGATGATGATATCTACGGACTGGATGAAGCGATGGAAAAGCTGGTGGAGGAGTATTTCCATCCGGCAGCGAGAAGGCTGGATGTCCGCAAACGTATTCTATTATTGATGGGACCTGTCAGTGGCGGGAAGTCCACACTTGTGAACCTGCTGAAACGTGGGCTGGAGGAGTACACGCATACGGATGAGGGGGCCGTCTTTGCCATCAAGGGCTGTCCGATGCATGAAGACCCGCTGCATTTGATCCCGAGCCATCTGCGCAAGGATTTTCAGGATGAGTACGGCATCCGTGTTGAAGGAAGTTTGTCTCCGTTAAATACGATGCGTGTAGAAACGGAGTATGGGGGAAGGATTGAGGATGTTCTAGTAGAGCGGATCTTTTTCTCAGAGGATAAGCGTACAGGCATTGGTACCTTCAGTCCGTCAGATCCGAAGTCCCAGGATATTGCCGATTTGACCGGTTCGATTGACTTTTCGACTATTGCTCAATTTGGTTCGGAATCGGACCCCCGCGCTTATCGTTTCGATGGTGAATTGAACAAGGCCAACCGTGGCATGATGGAGTTCCAGGAAATGCTGAAGTGTGACGAGAAGTTTCTCTGGCACCTGCTCAGTTTGACACAGGAAGGGAACTTCAAGGCTGGACGCTTTGCCCTTATCTCAGCGGATGAGTTGATTGTAGCTCATACGAACGAAGCGGAATACCGCTCTTTTATTGCCAATAAGAAAAACGAGGCGCTCCATTCCCGAATGATTGTCATGCCTGTGCCGTACAACTTGAAGGTCAGTCAGGAAGAACGGATCTATGAAAAGATGATCCGGGAAAGTGACATCCGTGATGTGCATATTGCCCCGCACACGTTGAGAGTGGCTGCGATGTTCACGATTTTGACGAGATTAAAAGAATCGAAAAAAGCGTCCATTGATGTCTTGAAGAAAATGAGACTTTATGATGGAGAAATTCTTGAAGGATTCAGCGATGTCGACGTTGAGGAATTGAAGAAGGAGCATGGCGATGAGGGAATGAGCGGGATCGATCCACGTTACGTGATCAACCGTATATCATCCACCATCATTAAGAAAGAACTGACATCAATCAATGCGCTGGATGTTCTCCGTTCCTTGAAGGATGGACTTGGAAGTCATGCCTCCATCTCCAGTGAGGACAAGGAGAGATATCTTGATTTCATTTCCCTGGCGAGAAAAGAATATGATGAAATTGCGAAGAAAGAAGTGCAGAAAGCATTTGTGTACTCCTATGAAGAATCCGCCGTTACGCTTATGGACAATTACCTGGATAACGTCGAAGCGTACTGCAACAAGGCGAAATTGAGAGATCCGCTTACAGGAGAAGAGCTGAACCCGGATGAGCGTCTCATGCGCTCCATCGAAGAACAGATCGGTGTTTCGGAAAATGCGAAAAAAGCCTTCCGTGAAGAGATTCTTATTCGTATCTCCGCCTACGCACGAAAAGGCAAGAAGTTCGACTACCAGTCCCATGAGCGTCTGCGCGAAGCCATTCAGAAGAAGCTGTTCGCTGATTTGAAGGATGTTGTGAAGATTACGACATCCACGAAGACGCCGGATGAGCAGCAGTTGAAGAAGATCAACGAGGTTGTAGCCACGCTTGTCGATGAGCATGGGTACAACTCCAGTTCAGCGAACGAACTGCTGAAATATGTAGGCAGCCTGTTGAACAGGTAATCCCTTGTCAGACCGCCCTCTTTTTCTATAAGAGGGTGGTCTTTTTTATGTTATAATGTCAAAAAATGAAGAGTGGTGAAATCATGGCCAGGAAATTTTATGCAATTATTGATGTGGGTTCAAACACGATGCGTCTAGTGATTTATCTGCGTGATAAAGGTGGACGTCTGCGTGAAGTGGAGAACGTAAAAGCGGTCGCACGTCTGCGCAACCATTTAACAAAGGATGGTCTGTTATCCACCGAAGGGCTGCAGACGCTGCAGACGACACTGAAGAGCTTCAAGGAAGTCGCTGAATCGTATACGCTTGAGGAAATGGTATGTGTCGCTACGGCTACGATCCGCCAGGCGGGGAACCAGGAGGAGATCATCACCCAGGTTTCCAAGCATACCGGTTTTGACATGCGCATTTTATCGGATCACGAAGAAGCGTATTACGGATACCTGGCCGTTGTGAATTCCACTCCGGTTACAGAAGGGATCACCGTGGATATAGGCGGGGGAAGTACCGAAGTTACATATTTTAAAGACCGTGAATTGATCGAATCCTACAGCTTCCCGTTCGGAGCGCTGACGCTGAAGCAGGACTTTTTCAAAAATGAACTGCCGACCGAGAACGAATTCGCGGCCTTGCGCCGGTACCTGCTTGACCAGTTCAAATCACTGCCGTGGCTGCAGAAGAAGGATATTCCATTGATCGGAATCGGCGGTGGAGCGCGGAACCTTGTACAGATCGACCAAAACTTGAAGGAGTACCCGCTGGCCGGCCTTCATCAGTATAAAATGAAAGACAGTGACCTCGCTTTTATTAAAAATTATTTATTCACCCTGCCGATGAAGAAGCTGCAGAAGGTGGAAGGGCTGTCCAAAGACCGGGCGGATATTATTCTGCCGGCGACGGAAGTGTTCCATTCCCTTTATGATACTATGCAGGCTTCCGGATTCATTCTGAGTAGAAAAGGGCTTCGGGACGGTGTCTTTTTTGAACAGCTGACGAAGGATATGGGGACGTCGGTTTTTCCGAACGTGCTGGAGGAGAGCATTCAGGAACTGATCAATGATTATGACTTGAATGTCAAGCAGATCCAGCATGTCCAGCATCTGGCTCATCAGCTTTTCAGTCAACTCCATGAAAAAGGACTCGGTTCCCTGAAGAATTCGGACTGGCAGGAAGTGAAGAGGGCGAGCTATGTGTTCAACCTGGGGGATTATATCGACAGCGAAGCGAGTGCCCAGCATACCTTTTACCTGCTTGCCAACCGGACGATTGACGGCTTGATGCATATGGAGAGGCTGCGGATGGCGCTTATGGCCTCCTATAAGAACAAAACGATTTTCAAGCAGTTCCTTCAGCCGTATAAGAAGTGGTTCTTAAAGGATGAACAGAAGAAGCTCCGTCTTCTTGGTTCCCTCCTGAAGTTTTGCTACAGCCTGGACAGCACCCGCAGACAGACGATTCAAAGCCTTGAGTTGACGAAGGAAGGTCATGATCTGCATATTACGTGTCACTGTTCGGGCGAATGGATGCCAGAAGAATATCAGGCGGAAAAACAGAAAAAACATTTGGAAAAGTCACTGAAAAAGACTATAGAACTGTCTTTTGTGGAAAATAAAAAGTAAGTCCCGCTGCGGGCTTCTTTTTATTAACAACTGTTAATTTCGGAATATTCTACCTTAAAAGAAAACATAATTCAGCAAAATTCATCATTTTTTTACAAAACCTTAACACCTGTTTTATATAGAGGATATAGAGACGTACTAACATATAGAGTGGAATAAATGTGTAAAGGGTGTGCGGCATGTCAACAGAAAACAAGACGCAGGAATTGAACAATCCATCATTTTATAACAACCGGGAGCTGAGCTGGCTCGCTTTTAATGAGCGTGTACTGGATGAGGCTCTTGATTTGGATAACCCTTTGCTTGAACGTTTAAAGTTTTTGGCGATCGGCTCCTCCAACCTGGATGAATTTTTCATGGTACGTGTAGCAGGGTTGAAGGACCAGGTAAAAGCCGGTTTCAACAAGCCGGAGAACAAAGCCGGGCTGACGCCGAAGCAGCAGCTGGCAAAAATTTCGGAAATCAACCATAACAACGTGAAAAAGCAGTATGACTCTTATCAGTCGATGAAACCGGAGCTGGAGAAAGAAGGCATCTCCCTGCTTTCCATAGAGGATTTGACGAAAGAGGAAATCAACCGCTTCGAAAAATATTTTGACGAGGAAATCTTCCCGGTGCTGACACCGATGGCTGTGGATGCCTACCGTCCGTTCCCGATGCTTCTTAACAAGTCCATCAACCTTGCTGTTGTCATCAAAGATGATATCGACCCGGAGAACACAACAAAGACCGCAATTGTTCAGGTTCCGGCCGTACTCGATCGATTTGTCCAGGTGGAGCATGAAAATAAATACCAATATGTGCTTCTTGAGGAAATTATCAGCCATTTTATGGGTAAACTGTTTAAAGGATACAAAGTGGAGTCTGTTACAGAGTTTCGGATAACGAGAAATGCGGATATGACGATCCATGAGGAAGGTGCCCGGGATCTTCTGAAGGAAATCGAGAAGGAATTGAAAAAGCGCAAATGGGGGGCAGCTGTCCGCCTCGAAGTCAGGGATGGAAAGTACGATGAGAAAGTGGTCAAGTTCCTGCTCAGCGTCCTGGAAATTCATCGTGATGACCTGTACATTGCGAACGGTCCGCTTGATCTCACGTTCCTGTTCAAGTTCCATAAAACGTTTGTCGATGTGAAGGACCACCTTTACTACGAGACACTGATATCCCAGCCGCCGCGTGATCTGGAGGGGGAGGAGAATATCTTTGAAGCAGCGGAGAACCGCGACATCTTCCTGCACCACCCTTATGAATCCTTTGAGCCTGTCGTCGATTTTGTGGCGGAAGCGGCAGACGATCCATACGTGCTGGCCATCAAACAGACGCTGTACAGGGTAAGTGGAGATTCACCGATTATAGACGCTTTGAAGCGGGCCGCAGAAAAGGGGAAACAGGTGACAGTGCTTGTGGAACTGAAGGCGCGGTTTGATGAAGAGAACAACGTGCAGTGGGCCAAGGAGCTCGAAAAAGCCGGGTGTCACGTCATATACGGCATGACTTACTTGAAAACCCACAGCAAAATCACCCTTGTCGTCAGGAAAAAAGCAGAAAAGATCGAGCGCTTCGTCCACCTGGGTACCGGCAACTACAACGACCAGACGGCTTCTCTGTATACCGATATGGGCATCATTACTTCGAAGCGGAAGTTCGGGATTGATGCGACGCACTTCTTCAATTACTTGAGCGGATTTACCGAAAAACCGGAGTTCCATCACTTGTCTATGGCTCCATTTGATATCCGGAATGACTTTATCCGCTACATGAACAATGAAATCCGCTTCCATAAGCAGCACGGAAACGGGCGGATCATTGCGAAGATGAACTCGCTTACGGACAAAAACCTGATCATGAAAATGTACGAAGCTTCCCAGGCAGGCGTACAGGTCGACCTGATCGTCCGGGGGATCTGCTGCTTGAAGCCCGGCATTGAAGGTGTCAGTGAAAATATCCGCGTGTACAGCATTGTCGGACGATTCCTGGAACACAGCCGGATTTATTATTTCCATCACAACGGGGACGACCGCCTGTTCCTTTCCTCTGCGGATATGATGACTCGAAATATGGTGAAACGCGTTGAACTGCTTTTCCCGATTCACGAGCCCTCTGTGAAAACCCGTCTGAAGAAAATCCTGTCCATCATGCTGAATGATAACGTCAAGGCGAGGGAGCAGAAGAACGACGGCAGTTATGAGTACGTACAGCCTGAGAAAAACCAGGTGCGTATCAACAGCCAGATGAAGTTTTTCGATATGGCTTACCGGGTTCTTGAGGATGAGGAATAATCTTTACCAGTAAAAAGTAAAAAGGCGTACCAAAGGGTGCGCCTTTCTTGTTATAATGGAATTGTTACCATTTGAGAAAAATAAGCGAAATTTGTTGAATACGTAAGCGTTTCAATTCTATAATAGTATGTGGACTTGGAAACGTTTTCGAGGAAACTTTAGCCAACAACTACTTGGAGGTATTCTACGTGTCTAAACAAGGCTCCACTCAAAGATTTTGGGATAATTTCCACGGCCCCAACATGGGGTATATCGAAGAGCAATTCGAAGTATATGAAGAAAACCCAAGTGCTGTCGATCCTTCACTGAAGGATATTTTTGACGAGCACGGGGCACCTGACTGGATGAAGACTAGCCCGTCTGTTGAGACGAACGGCGCTGCGTCTCCTTCGGAAAGGGACATTGCGAAAATCACCTCGGCATTGAAACTTGTTGAGGCTATTCGTCGTCACGGCCATCTGCAGGCGAATATCTATGCTGTAGGAAGTGACGAGCGACCTAAAACAAATTTGCTTGATTTAGAAACCTACGGACTTCAGGAGAAGGATCTGGAGGCTATGCCGGCGGAGTGGGTCTGGCCGGACGCGCCTATGAAACTGGACAATGCCCTCCAAGTGGTCCATGTACTTAAAGAAAGATATGCGGGGACGATTTCCTTTGAATTCGGCCATGTCAATAATGAGAATGAAAGAAAATGGCTGCAGGACAAAGTCGATACAGGGTCGTATCAGGTATCTTTGACAAACCAAGAAAAGAAACAGCTGTTGTACCGCCTGGCTGAAGTGGAAGGCTTTGAGAACTTCCTTGCCAAAACATTTGTGGCACAGAAGCGCTTTTCCATCGAAGGCCTTGATATTATGGTGCCGATGCTCGACCATATTATCCAGTCGGCTTCCGGCGATCACATTAAACATATCATGATGGGCATGGCCCACCGGGGAAGACTGAACGTTCTTGCCCACATCCTCGGGAAGCCTTATGACCGGATCTTCTCTGAGTTCCATCATTCGCCTGATAAGGAGCTCGTTCCTTCAGAAGGTTCGATGGGAATCAACTATGGGTGGACAGGTGATGTGAAGTATCACTTCGGAGCCCGGAGAGAGATCGAAAACGGCGAGCAGTCGGCAACGAAAGTGACGCTGAGCCATAACCCTTCCCACCTGGAATACGTCAACCCTGTCGTCCAGGGTTTTACAAGAGCGGCGCAGGATGACCGCAGGGAGCCGGGCTATGCGAAAATGGATGAAGATGAGGCATTCGGCCTCTTGATCCACGGGGATGCAGCCTTTATCGGTGAAGGGGTTGTCGCAGAGACGCTGAACATGAGTGACCTTCCCGGCTATCGTACAGGGGGAACGGTCCATATCATCGCCAACAACCTTGTCGGTTTCACGACCAACCGCAGAGACGGACGTTCGACAAGATACGCCAGTGATCTTGCGAAAGGCTTTGAAATACCGGTGCTGCATGTGAATGCCGACGATCCAGCGGCATGCCTTTCTGCTATGGCGCTTGCGTATGAATACCGTCAGAAGTTCCATAAGGACTTTCTGATTGATCTCGTCGGGTACCGTCGTTTCGGACACAACGAAATGGACGAGCCGCGCTCTACACAGCCGAAACTGTACAAGGAAATCGACGAGCATCCAACGGCTGCCGCTGTTTTTGAGAAGCAGCTTCAGGATGAAAGTGTTGTGGAAGAGGGCGAACTGACGAAGATGAAAGAAGAGATTGAAGAAAAGCTTCGGGATATCTACAACAATATGGGTGAGCATGAAACGGCCGCTCCTGATGTGAAAGACCGCCCGAGTGGCGTGGAAAGGGATCTGGACGAAATTCAGACATCCGTGGATATTGAGCGTCTGCGTGGACTGAACGAAGGCATGCTGAAACGTCCGGAAGGCTTCAATGGATTTATGAAGCTTGAGAAAATCCTTCAGCGCCGTGCGAAAATGCTGGATGAAGGGCAGAAAGTGGACTGGGCGACAGCGGAAGCTCTGGCCTTCGCTTCTATACTGGAAGATGGCATCCCGATCCGGATTACCGGTCAGGATACGGAACGTGGAACCTTCGCTCACCGTCACCTTGTCCTTCATGATGTGGAAACAGATGAAACCTACTGTCCGCTCCACGGACTGGATCAGGCGGAAGCGTCCTTTGATATTCACAACAGTCCGTTATCGGAAGCCGGGGTTATCGGATTTGAGTACGGATACAGTGTTCATGCTTCCGATTCTCTTGTCCTGTGGGAAGCCCAGTTTGGTGACTTCGCCAATGCCGGGCAGGTCATTTTTGATCAGTTTATTGCCGCCGGCCGTGCGAAGTGGGGCGAGAAATCCAATATGGTCTTCCTGCTTCCGCACGGGTATGAAGGACAGGGACCGGAGCATTCCAGTGCCCGCCTTGAGCGCTTCCTTCAGCTGGCTGCAGAAAACAACTGGACCGTGGCCAATGTCACGTCATCAGCCCAGTATTTCCACCTGCTCCGCAGACAGGCGGCCATCAGCAACCAGGAAGAGGCACGTCCGCTCGTATTGATGACACCGAAAAGCCTGCTGCGCAATCAAAGAGTCGCCGTAGACGGGGCTGCTTTCAGCGATGGGAAATTCCAGTCGCTCATGATGCAGCCGGGATTATCTGAGAATAAAGATAAAGAAAAAGTGAAAACCCTTCTATTAGGAAGCGGAAAAATCATGGTGGATATCGAAGACAAAGTGGAAAGCATGGACGAAACCTTTGAAACCATCGATGCTGTCCGGGTGGAACAGATTTATCCATTCCCGGATCAAAAACTGGCAGAAATGCTGGAAACCTATCCGAATTTAGAAGAACTAGTATGGGTCCAGGAAGAACCGCAGAACATGGGTAGCTGGTATTTCGTGGAGGGGATCCTCCACAGACTCCTGAAGGATGGACAGATCCATAGATTTGTAGGACGTCCGCACAGGGCTTCCCCTTCCGTTGGAGAACCGAATATCCATAAAACAGAGCAGAATCGAATCATTCTTGAAGCGCTGCAGATGTCTAAAGGAGGAGAAACAAAATGAAGGAAATCAAAGTACCTGAATTAGCTGAATCCATAACTGAAGGCACGATAGCCGAATGGCTTGTAAAAAAAGGCGATCACGTTTCCAAAGGCGATCCGATTCTTGAGCTGGAAACAGACAAGGTCAATGTGGAAGTGAACGCGGATGCAGACGGAGTTATTGCTGAACTGCTCAAGGAAGAGGGAGATGACGTGGAAGTCGGAGACGTCATCGCCAAAGTGGATGAGAACGGAGAAGCTTCCGCATCTTCTGAGGATTCCTCCGGTGATCAGCAGGCAGAAGCATCTGCAGCTGAACAGAAGGAAGAGCCTCAGCAGCAGGAACAGAAACAGGAGTCCAAGCAGGAAGAACAGCCAGCGGGCTCCAATGGACAGAACAATGGGAATAAAGATATTGTGGCCACTCCGGCTGCCAGAAAGCGTGCTCGTGAACTCGGCATTGATTTGAGCAGTATTTCTGCCCGTGATCCACTGGGCCGCATCCGTCCGGAAGATGTCGATGCAGCTGCTAAGGGTGGCAGCAAGTCGGAAGAGCCGAAATCATCGTCTAACGATAAGCCGAAGAAAGAGAAAAAGGAAGAGGAGAAGACGCAGTTTGATAAGCCGGTGGAACGGATTAAAATGTCCCGCCGCCGTCAAACGATTGCCAAGCGTCTTGTAGAGGTCCAGCAGGAAGCAGCAATGCTCACGACGTTCAACGAAGTGGACATGACGAACGTTATGAAGCTCCGCAGTGACCGCAAGGAATCCTTCCAGAAAAAACACGATGTGAAGCTCGGATTTATGTCCTTCTTCACGAAAGCGGCTGTCGGTGCCTTGAAGGAATTCCCGAACTTGAACGCAGAAATTCAAGGCAACGAAATCATTCAGAAGAAATTCTATGATATCGGAATGGCTGTTTCGACAGAAGAAGGCCTTGTGGTTCCTGTCGTCCGTGATGCCGACCGCCTTGATTTCGCTGGTATTGAGAAGGGAATCGCTGATGTAGCAACGAAGGCCCGGAATAAAGAACTGCAGCTGGAGGATCTCCAAGGAGGTTCCTTTACCATCACAAACGGTGGAATTTTCGGGTCCATGCTTTCTACACCGATCCTGAATTCCCCTCAGGTCGGAATCCTTGGGCTGCACAATATCGAGAAGCGCGCGAAAGTCATGCCTGATGACAGCATTGAAGCACGTCCGATGATGTACATTGCGCTTTCCTACGACCACAGAATCGTTGATGGAAAAGAAGCGGTCCAGTTCCTGCGCCGCATTAAAGAAATGATTGAAGATCCGTACGACCTTCTTTTAGAAGGATAATAGGAAATGAAAGTCCCCTGCAGCCTGGCTGCAGGGGCTTTTTTATGAGAAAACCTAGTAGAAGGGCTCAGAAATAAGAGAAAAAGATAGGCGGAAATAACAAATAATCTTTACATATCCCAATATGTTTCATCCATTCACGTGGACCTGCATACGATAGAGTAATACTCGATTAGGAGGGAATAACATGGATGAAGAGACGAGTTTTGTAATCGCCGAAGACGACTGGTCCCTCCATCGGAAAGGCTACGACGATCAGCGTCGACACCAGGAAAAAGTCAAAGATGCCATGAGCAAGCAGCTGCCTGATTTGATAACCGAAGAGAACATTGTCATGTCCAATGGAAAGCGTGTCGTGAAGATTCCTATACGTTCATTAGATGAATATAAAATCCGCTACAATTATGAAAAGAATAAGCATGCGGGACAAGGAGAGGGAGACAGCGAAATTGGCGATGTGGTGGCCCAGGCCCCGCAGCCCGCTAAAGGGAAGCCCGGCGATGGAGACGGCGCTGGTGACCAGGCGGGAGACGATTATTATGAGGCGGAGGTATCGCTGGCTGAGTTGGAAGAGGCTTTATTCAAAGAGCTGACCCTTCCTAATCTTGATGAGAAAGAAAAGGACAATATCCTTCATACGGATATTGAATTCAGCGATATCCGTAAAACGGGGTTGACCGGCAATATCGACAAGAAGAGGACAATGCTTGAAGCCTACAAGCGGAATGCGCTTCGGGGGGAACCCTCTTTTGCACCGATTTACCCGGAGGACATCCGATACAAGACGTGGAATGAGAAGACCAAACCGGAGTCCAAAGCAGTCGTCATTGCCATGATGGATACCAGTGGATCGATGGGGCAGTGGGAAAAATACATGGCCAGAAGTTTCTTTTTCTGGATGACCCGCTTCCTGAACCGAAACTATGAAACGGTGGATATTGAATTTGTAGCCCACCATACGCAGGCGAAAGTCGTCAGCGAGGAGGATTTCTTTTCGAAAGGGGAAAGCGGAGGAACCATCTGCTCATCTGCTTACAGGAAAGCGCTGGAGCTTATTGAGACTAAATATTCGCCGGAACGCTACAACATCTATCCGTTCCACTTTTCTGATGGTGACAATCTGACCTCTGATAATAAACGATGTCTCGGTTTAATTGAACAGTTGATTGAAGTTTCGCAGATGTTCGGGTACGGGGAAGTGAATCAGTATAACCGTTCCTCCAGCTTGATGCAGGCTTATAAATCCATCGAACATGATAAGTTCCGTTATTACATTCTACGCAGAAAAGCCGACGTTTTTCATTCGATGAAGCATTTCTTCAGCGAGCAGGCCGAGGAAATGTTCACGTAGCTGACATAAAGAGGGGGTCGAGAGAGTTCTCGGCACCCTTTTTTGTGCGAAAGGTTTACAAGTACACGGGAATGGAAACTCCTTGGTATAATGAAAAGGGTAATCCTACATATAAGGAGTTCATTCTATGATTCAAGAAATTCTGCAGTCCAATCAATTCATTATGCTGATGGCACTGCTGCTCATTGTCAGCATCATCGTTACGAAATTCTCTTCCCGGCTCGGGGTCCCGTCTCTTGTGTTGTTTATTCTTGTCGGGATGATGGTCGGAAACGAGGGTCTGGGTTTTATTGATTTTGACAATCCGGAAATCGCCCAGCTTGTCGGTGTCATTGCTTTGATTATCATTCTGTTTGAAGGTGGAATGCTGACCAAGTGGAAAGATATTCGTCCTGTCCTCGCCCCTTCGTTGACGCTTGCGACCCTCGGAGTCGTATTGACGACAGGAATCGTCGCTGTTGCAGCGAAATATTTCCTTCATATCGGCTGGGTCGAGGCGATGCTCGTTGGAGCGATCGTCGGTTCTACAGATGCTGCAGCCGTCTTTGCTGTACTGAAAGGGAAAAATGTAGACGGGAAGCTGGAGGCTACACTGGAAGCTGAATCAGGGACGAATGATCCAATGGCTGTGTTTTTGACGATCAGCTTCATTCAACTGCTGACGGTTGATGAAGTCAACATGTTCGGCATGGTCGGTTCCTTCTTCTGGCAGATGGGAGCGGGGGTCGTTGTTGGTGCTGCGATCGGGTGGGGGGCGAGTTTCGCTTTAAACCGAATCAACCTCGATTCCAGTGGGCTTTATCCACTTTTTGCGCTCGGTTTCGCCTTTCTTTCCTATGGGGCAAGCTCTCTTCTTCAAGCCAGTGGACTTCTTGCCGTCTATGTAACTGCGGTGATTATCGGAAATGCGGAACTTGCCTACCGTTATTCAATCCTTCGATTCGATGAAGGCTTTGGCTGGATGGCACAGATTCTGATGTTCATCATCCTTGGGTTGTTTGTCACTCCCTCAGAGGTGTTTACGTGGTCTGTAATGTCGAGTGGATTATTGATTGCCGGGGTGCTCATTTTTATTGCCAGGCCGGCAGCGGCTTTTTTGAGTCTATCCGGGTTTTCGTTTTCATGGAAGGAAAAGGTGTTTCTATCGTGGGCGGGTGTCCGGGGAGCAGTTCCGATCGTCCTGGCAATTTTCCCGATGCTTGCCGGCATCGAAAACAGCCAGGTGATCTTCAACGTCGTTTTCTTCACGGTCCTGACTTCAGCGCTCATCCAGGGGTCCTCGATTACTTGGATGGCAGACCGGTTCAAACTGGTTTCCGACAAGCTTGGCAATCCGATTCATTCTTTGGAACTGATTTCAATTGGAAAAGCGAATGTAGAGATGATTGAGTTTGAGGTTACTCCGAGGAATGTCGTCGTCGGGCAGAAGCTTGAGGAAATGGAGCTGCCGGACAGGGCATTGATTAATGCCATTATCCGTAAAGGTGATGTGATTACACCATACGGACAGACGGAAATAAAAGCGGGGGATACGTTATACATTCTAGTTTCCAGAAAAAACAAGAAAGAAGTCAAGAAAGTTCTTGAAGCCGTTAAAGATCACGGACACAACGAGAAAAGCCGAGCTTAAACAGCTCGGCTTTTCTCGTAGCAGCTATGATATTTTGGGCGTTTCTTTATGATATGAAGAATACAGTCTTTATTATAGGTAACAAATGCTGATTTGTAAACCTTTTCTAATAAAAACGTGATCATTTTACTAGAAAATATTAGTGGAAGCGGGAAGCAATTGTGTGTTCGACAAAGTTCCTATACAATAAGAATCACCAAGGAGGGATGTACGGTGAAGAAACGTATAGGTTTTATCGGCTGCGGTCAGATGGGCCAGGCCATGATTCAGGGCATGATTGATGCAGGGGTCGTGGAACCGGGACATATCGCTGCGACCGCTTTGTCTGATGAAACGATCGATTTTGTGGCCGATGAGTACGGCATACATATTTCCAATGATAATAAGAAGCTGGCAGCAGAAAGCGACCTGCTGTTTCTGGCCGTGAAGCCATATGTGTACAGAGATGTGATTGAGGAAATCCGTGAAGAGGTCTCCGATGATACGGTAGTCATTACGGTTGCTGCCGGCATTACACTTGAATCGATGGAAGAGGCGTTTGATAAGAATGTGAAAGTCATCCGCTCCATGCCGAACACCCCATCATTGGTTGGTGCAGGTATGAGTGCGCTCTGTCCCAATGCTTTTGTGACACAGGAAGATCTGGCCGAAGTGCTCGAGCTGTATGAAAGCTTTGGGGAAGCGGAAGTCATTGAAGAGAAACTCATGGATGCTGTGCCGGCGGTCAGTGGTTCTTCCCCGGCTTTTGTATACATGCTGATTGAAGCGATGGCGGATGCCGCTGTCCAGCAGGGCTTTCCGAGGGACAAGGCTTATAAAATGGTTGCCCAGACGGTCGAGGGGGCTGCGAAAATGGTCAAGGAAACAGGCAGACATCCAGCAGAATTGAAGGATGCCGTCTGCACGCCTGGAGGCACTACGATTTCCGGTGTAACCAAGCTGGAGGAAGCTGGGTTCAGGAAGGCCATTATTCAAGGGATGACGGCCACAACAGAAAAGTCGAAAGCCTTATCCCAAGGGAGAAAGTAACAGAAAGCCGGGCCCCGGATGCCGGGCTTTCTGTTTGTTTGAAACGAATGGGCTCGCATATCCGTACAGATAGTACAGGAGGTGGACGTATGAATAATCAGCCGGCTCAACGTATTTCTAAGCGGGCTTTAACGCTATGGCGCATATACGGCGTCATACACAGCTTCATTCTATTACTTATCACAACGGCTTTAACCGTTACGGTGTTCCTCTGGGAATGGCCGTGGTGGCTGGCGGCAGGAGCAGGAGGACTGGTCGTTCTGGATGCCGTTCTTTTCATCTGGTTGATTCCAGGCCTTCGCTGGAAACGTTGGCGCTATGAGGTCAGTGAACAGAACATCGATCTGCAGCACGGCATTTTCATCATTACCCGCACATTGGTACCGATGGTCAGGGTTCAGCACGTAGATACGGAGCAGGGACCGCTGCTCCGGAAATACCGACTTTCCACCATCAGCATATCGACAGCGGCGACGATACATAAAATACCAGCGCTTGATGAAGATGAGGCAGAACGTCTGCGCCAGTCGATTTCTTCTTTGGCAAGGGTGGCTGAGGATGATGTTTGAACCACGGAAGCTCCATCCTATTTCTGCTTTGATCAATTTTGTGAAGACATTGAAAGATGCGGCGCTGCCGTTGATTGTGGTGATCTTTATCAACGGGAGCCCGTTCAGTGGGGACTGGAACTGGGTCCCGCTGGCCATCTGGGGCGGTCTGCTGGTGATTGTGCTTGGTTCAGGAGTCATCCGCTGGCTGCGCTTTTCTTATTGGATGGAAGATGGAGAACTGCGTATTGAATATGGGTTGATTTTCAGGAAAAAACGCTACATTCCTGTGGAGAGAATCCAGAGTCTTGATTTTTCGGAAGGAATTTTCCACCGCCCGTTGAAATTAGTGAAAGTTTCTGTGGAAACGGCAGGGGCGACCGGTACACAAGGAGCGGAGGCAGAACTGACAGCTATTACCCGCGAAGAAGCCAAAGAGCTGGAGACGCTCATCTTTCAGCAGAAGCGGGCGGCCCAGGAAGAAGAAACCGTTGAGGAGAATGCCGGGGAACAACCGGTAGAACCGCCAAGACAGAAGGTGTTCGGCATGACGATGAAGGATCTTGTCCTTATGGCCGTCACTTCCGGAGGGGCGGGAGTGGTTATTTCCGGTGTGGCCGTGTTCTTTTCCCAGTTCATGGACATTCTTCCTGTCGGGGCGATTTATGAAGAACTGCTGGACTGGATTCAGATCGGTGTTCTGATGGTGGCTGTTACCGTCCTCTTTGTTCTCTTGATTGCTTATGGGATATCGATCCTCCTTACGATCATGCGCTATGCGTATTTCTCTGTCTACTTGGAGGAAGAGGACCTGATTATTACCCGGGGATGGCTGGAGAAAAAGCAGATGACCATCCCGCTCAACCGGATTCAAGGGGTGCGGATTGATGAAAACCTGATCCGCCAGCCAATGGGGTATGCATCGGTTACGATCATCAGTGCCGGTGGTTCCATCATGAAGAACGATGAACATCAGTTGAAACTGCTTCCAATGATCCGGAAAAAGGAAATCGAAGCAGTCCTCCAGATGATTCTCGAAGATTATCAGGTTGCGGGTGATTTCAAACAGCCACCAGCCAGATCGAAATATCGTTACATGATCCGGCAGTCGTGGCTCGGGGTGTTGGCGGCCATACCGGTCAGCATATACTTTTATCCGTATGGGTTACTGGCTGTTCCAGCTGTCGCGGCGCTAGCGGGCTTCGGCCTGCTTGCCTATAAAGATGCAGGGTGGACGATTGATGGTACCCAGTTGAGTCTGCGTTCAAGAAATATTATCAAGCAGACCTACTTGATGAAGAGGTTCCGCATCCAGGCCGCATCCAAGAAGCAGACCCTGTTGCAGAAGCGTTCCGGTCTTTCTACTATTCAGGTGACGCTTACCTCAGGTGGAGGCGGAGCGGTGGCGCGCTGCTACTACCTGGAGGAAAAAGATACCGATTCGGTCATGGGCTGGTATATTGATGCTGTGACCAATCAAAAACCAGTGGAAAAGTAATTTTTCCACTGGTTTTTTTCTGTTTACAATAAAAACACGAACATTAATAAATTACAGTTGATTTTTGTTCGTTTTACTATTACTATAAGAGACGTCCTATTCTTACGTGAAAGATTGGTGTTAACATTGATGAATAAATTATTCCGTTTGGAAGAGAACCAAACCACTATAAAAACTGAAATACTTGCGGGAATTACGACCTTTTTGACGATGGTCTACATTGTCGTTGTAAACCCTGCGATCCTGTCCGGGGCGGGTGTTCCGTTCGGTCAGGTGTTTATGGCGACGATCATTGCTGCTGTCACAGGAACGCTGATTATGTCCTTTGCAGCCAACTATCCGATTGCCATCGCCCCCGGGATGGGATTGAACGCCTATTTTGTTACAGAAGTGGTCCAGCAGGATGTCAGCTATTCGGTCATCTTCGGATCCGTCTTTGTTGCTGGGATTCTATTTGTTATTTTAAGTTTAACAAGTCTTCGAAAAACGTTGATTATGGCGATTCCGCCATCCTTGAAATACGGCATAACCTCCGGAATCGGTCTGTTTATTGCGTTTCTTGGACTGCGCATGTCCGGAATTATTGTTGAGAGTGATACAACGCTTGTCACCCTTGGAGACATGACATCTCCCGGTGTGCTTCTGACCGTCTTTGGTCTTATGGTTACACTCGGCCTGATCGCAAGAAAAGTTACCGGCGGACTATTTATCGGCATGTTCATTACCGGCCTTGTTGGATTTTTCACCGGTCAGCTTGAACTGAATGGTTTTGTTGATACACCACCAGCTCCCGTTTTCTGGGATATGGATATTGGAGCGGTGTTCAGCAACGGGCTTTATACTGTGATCTTTGCGTTTTTACTCGTGACTATTTTTGATACGACGGGGACGATGATCGGTGTAGCCGAGCAGGCTGGATTCATCCGCAAGGACGGAAGTCTTCCGAGAGCCCGCGCAGCTTTAATGGCGGACGCCTCTGCTACAACGGTCGGTGCCGTGTTCGGAACAAGTCCTTCTTCGGCGTACATTGAATCTTCTTCTGGTGTAGCAGCAGGAGGACGGACAGGATTGACGACGATGGTCGTTGCCGGTCTGTTCCTTGTTTCCATGTTCTTTGCACCTGTTGTAGGGGCGGTTTCCGGCCTGCCTGCGATAACTGCTCCGGTGTTGATCATCGTCGGCTGCTTTATGATGGAGGGGCTGGCAAAAGTCAACTGGGGATCCTTTGATGATGCTTTCCCGGCTTTCATCATTATCCTTACTATGCCGCTTACCTCAAGTATTGCAACAGGGATTGCATTTGGGTTCATTACGTACCCGATTTTGAAACTTGTCGTCGGCAAAGGAAAGCAAGTCCACTGGATGCTGTACATGTTTGCTTTAATCTTCATCCTGCAGATGGCCTTCTTCCCTGGTCATTAATCCTGAACCTGCGTGCCCTTAAAAAGGCAGGCAGGTTTTTTTATGTTCCTACGGGTATATTTTCCTTTCCGATTGGAAGATTAAGGACAGGTGATGCTCATGGGATTTTTTAAGCGGTTGTTCTTTGGAGATCATACAAGACTCCAGGACAGGGATTTGGCGCACGATCATAATCATGGTCGTAAACAGCTGAGTTCCAAGAAATTATCGGAGAATGTTGATTACCTCTTAAGCAATTTTCATAAGTCCAATGATTTGAAAATCCGTGTTCTCAATGAAGGGAATGCGGCTTTACTGTATTTTGAATCACTGTCTGACCAGGAAAAGGTGTTTGAAAAAATCTTCGCCCCTGTCGAAAACGGCCAGATTGACGAAATTTCCAAGTTGAGAAGTGCACGGATTACTCAAAACCTTGAAGAAGTGATCACGAATCTGCTTGGTGGTCAGGCGGCTTATATCGAGGATGGTTCCAATAAAGTTCACCTCTTTGATGTGACGTCCTGCTATAACCGGACACCGGAAGAGCCGCAGAACGAGCGGGTCATCCGCGGGGCGCACGACGGATTCATCGAAAATATCATGATTAACATCAACCTGATCCGAAAAAGGATTGAAAATCGGAATTTAACCGTGAAGTACATCAAGCTTGGCACATACACCAATACAAATGTCGCTATCATTTATATGGACGGCATCGCAGATCCTTCCTTGGTTCAGGAGGTGGAAAGAAGGGTCAGCTCTATCGAAACGGATATGGTGCACAGTCCCGGCCTGATTGAAGAATACATTGAGGATCAAACGAATACGCCATTCCCACAGATGCTTCATACAGAAAGGCCGGACAGAGTGGTCGGCAATTTAATGGAAGGCCGTGTGGCCATCATGGCTGAGGGCACTCCGACAACGCTTATTGCCCCATCCACATTCTTCATGTTTTATCAGGCGTCTGATGATTACAACATGCGCTGGTTCACAGGAACATTCATCCGTCTTGTCCGACTGTTCAGTTTTGTGATTGCCGTCGGCCTTCCGGCATTTTACATTGCTATCGTCGGTTTTCATTTTGAGGTCATCCCTGATGAACTGATCATCCCTGTGAAGGCTTCCATCAATGAAATAGCCTATCCTCCGATTATCGAAGCGCTGGTCATGGTCGTGATTATCGAATTGATCCGTGAGGCCGGGGTCCGGCTGCCGGCGCCGATCGGCCAGACCATCGGTATCGTAGGGGGGCTCGTAATCGGAGATGCGGTCGTACGTGCGGGGCTTGTTTCCAATTTAATGGTTATTGTTGTCGCTTTAACGGCGATTGCTTCTTTTGTAGTGCCTTCCAATGAATTGAGCACAGCGCTTCGTCTGTTGACGTTTCCGTTAATTGTTCTGGCCGGAACAATGGGGTTTGTCGGTATTGTGTTTGGGATGCTTATCATTATTATCCATCTGACAAAGCTGCAGTCCTTTGGTGTACCCTATCTTGCTCCGGTAGCACCGCTCAATTTTGGAGATCTCAAGGATACGTTTGTCCGCCTTCCGATGTTTATGATGAAAACGAGACCGAAAGACTCGCATGCGATAAAGCCTGACGCATTGAATCCAGTAAGGAAGTGGAAGCTCAGTGACCAGCAAGGATCAAAACCAAACCAACAGCCGGACGGGGCAGAAGCCTCTTCAAAAAAACAATCCGATAGATGATCAGAAAATTTCCAGACGTCAGTTTTTCTTTATTATCATTCAGACCCAGATTGGTGTTGGAGTGTTAAGTGTTCCTTTTGAACTTCATAGTGCAGCCAGGCAGGATGGATGGATATCCCTGATTATAGGAGCTTCGGCCCTTCCTGTCGTTCTCCTGGCGATATGGGGGACGGCGAGAAATTTCCCTGAAGATTCGCTGTACAGGATCAATGAAAAAATCTTTCTCACATGGGGAGGGCGTGTGCTGAGTGCCGGGTTCGTCCTCTATTTTATTAGTGTGGGGACTTTGATCATCATTCTGTACAGCCGGATGATCAGTCTATGGGTGCTTCCTCATACACCTTTGTGGATTACTGCTAGTTTAATGATTCTCGTCTGTTTTTATATGATCTCCGGCGGCCTGCTTGTCATGGGCAGATTGTATACCATGCTCTCTGTTTTAATCCTCATTTTATTTGGAGTGATCTTATATTCTGCAAAAGAAATGAATATCGTTTATCTGTTTCCGATACTCGAAAGTGGATGGGGCAGAGTGTTGGGCGCAGTGAATCAAGCGTTTTTTTCGTTCTTCGGTTATATCGTATCGCTTGTGATTTATTCCAAGGTGTTAGGCACGCACAAAGAAAAACTGAAGGTGATCTTGTATGCCCACAGTTTTGTGTTTTTGTTTTATTTCATCATTGTGTTTGTCAGCTTCACGTATTTCAGCACAGAGGAAATCACACTTGTCCCGGAACCGATTTTATACATGCTGAAAGCTTTTGAACTTCCGATTATAGCAAGACTTGACTTGTTTTTTATATCCATATGGGTCGTAAATGTGGCTACCACTTTTGGAACCTATTTATACATGGCGGGTCTTGGTTTAAGCCACCTGTGCCCGATTTGTACAAAAACGACAGCCGGAATCATAGTCGGTATCATCGTCCTTGCTTTGACCCTTTATGTCGGGTATGACATTCAGAAAACAGAGCAGTTGAATCAACTGGTCCTTCGTATGGGGTACGCTTTTTCGCTGGGTATTCCTTTAATCATGCTGCCGTTGTCCTATGTGAGGAAAAAACGGTACAAGGAAGGTGAATAAGATGAGGAAAGGGGTATTGATCCTGACTGCACTTATTCTTTTGACAGGCTGTTGGGATGAGCGGCAGTTTAAAAATATCAGCCTTGTTCTTTCGATGGGATTCGATACCGGAGAAGAACAGGCTATCCGGCAGACAGTATCCATCCCCACGGTTACCCGAAGCTCAGAGGGTCCTGGTCAGGAATTCATCAATGTACTCTCCACGGAAGCTCATACACCGAGAGAAGCGAGAGATAAAATTGACATGATGATTTCAGATAATTTTGATCCGTCCAAGGTCAGGGTGGTCGTATTTGGAGAAGAGCTGGCAAAAGAAGGGATTTTCCCTGTGCTGGACGATATGTACAGAGATCCGAAAAGTAACTTGAATGCCTATATGGCGGTTGTGGAAAAAGGTACAGCAGAGGAAATCACACGTCTGAGAGCGACCGGAGAGACCAGAATCAGCGAATATCTCGGAGGAATGCTGGAAACAGCGGCTTCTTCGACCCATACCACAGGGGAAAATCTGCAGCTGTTATGTGCGGAGCTTATTGAGCCCGGCATCGATTTTTCGGTTCCGCTCATCCAGCTTGACAAACAGAATGGAGCCATCAATTTCAGCGGGATGGGTTTATTTCATGAAAAAACGTACACAGGAGAGAAGATTCCAGCGGAGAAGTCCACTTTATACATGCTGCTTCAGGGAAAGAAAGGGAAAATCGCCCGTCTGACGGAGAAGGTTTCTGGTGAGAATGATGAGATTACGAGCTATGCGACCGTTGAAGTGAATAAAATGAAAAGGAAAATGAAATTGACGGTTGATGATGGGGTGACGGCTGATATTCATGTAAACCTGGAGTTGAAAGTGGTCGAGTACCCGTCCGATCATCTCTATGTGAAAGGAAAAATTAAAATGCTGGAAGAGCAGCTTACTGATGTATTCACGAAGGAATCAAAAAAAATACTCACTACGCTTCAGGAAGCGAACAGTGATGTGTTCGGGATTGGAAGACGAGTGAAAGCGTACCATCCTGACTATTGGAATGAGGTGGAATGGAGTGACGAATATCCTGAAATTGCGATTGTGCCTCACTTCGATATCAAGATCATTGAACATGGCATCATGAATTAGGTAGAAAAAGATATGGATTTTTTCCTTCCTTCTGAAACCTTTTCAAGTCGAGTCTCGTCTGTAGAGTAGAACAATTTTGGAGGACGTTCTTTCAGCAGTCCAAACGACTGGGTTTGTACGCCGGAATCGTTCTCAGTTCCTGCATTCCGGTAAAAGGGTTCCTGCGGATGAGAAAAGCAGGCACGTTCAAGTCTGAATCTGCCGCTTGTGCTTCCACGCTTTACCCCTTTCACGTCTGCCTGTATATTGAAGGGAACGAAACCATGTTCTTTTCAGCACAGAGGATGCGTGATAACCGTGCTGCCGAAAAGCTAGGATGGACGAAGAACGGCATCTTCAATCGGCTTGTGTCCCGAAGAGTCTGCTGTTCCTGATGACATGAATGAACGTAGTGTGACACCTCAGCACTTGGTTGAAGTGGCTCACTCGTTTCATTAATAAAATGGTTTATACCTCCCCTATGGTATAATACATGTGCACCTGCCGCCTGACCAACGGCAGGTGTTTTTTTGTTTCCTTTTTATACATAATTTCCCTCTCTTGAACCAAACTATAGCTATGAATAGGAGGGAATGATCGTATGAAAAAATGGATCGGTACGGCTGTACTGCTGATCGTACTGCTGTTCTCAATGAGTCCTGAAATCATTCACGCGCAGACGGATACGTATACGGTTAAGCGTGGAGATACCCTTTGGAAAATCTCACGGAAATACAAAATCGGTCTTTCGGAAATTATCAATGCCAACCCCCAGTTCAATAATCCGGACTTAATTTATCCCGGTGACAGGGTGACGATCCCGTTAAAGCCGAACATCAAGTCTGTGGAAAGCCAGGTCATTGATTTAACAAATGAAGAACGGGCAGCCAATGGCCTTCCAGCTTTGAAGGCGAATTGGCAGGTCTCCAGGGTCGCCAGGTATAAGTCGCGTGATATGGCAGGGAAGGGGTATTTTTCTCATCAATCCCCGACCTATGGATCTCCGTTTCAAATGTTGAATGATTTTAATGTTTCCTACCAGAAAGCAGCGGAAAATATCGCTGCCGGCCAGCGCACACCACAGGAAGTGGTAGAGGGCTGGATGAACAGCGCCGGCCATAGGAAGAATATTCTTGACCCTGGGTTGACCCAGATCGGTGTCGGTTATGCAGAGGGTGGAAGTTACGGCTATTACTGGACACAAATGTTTATCACTAAATAGGAGTGGACATTAGAGGAGGTGCAGGTGCGCCTTCTCTTTTTTCGGTCCTTTACACGGCGGAGAATTCTTATTATGATAGAATGAGTTTGTGATAATGGTTATCAATTATAGGGGGATGTTTATGAAAAAGTATTGGAGTTACATAGGGCTCTTCTTCCTTGTACTTCTGCTTGCCGCGTGTGGCAGTGAGAATGAAGGGGAACAGCAGGAAAGCTCAAATGGGGAAGGCTCCAGTGAGCAGGAAACACGGGTGATTGAACATGAGATGGGAGAGACGGAAATCAGCGGCCAGCCTGAAAAAGTCGTAGCCCTCGAGTTTTCTTTCGTGGATAACCTGGCTTCTCTTGGTGTATCACCTGTCGGAATTGCCGACGATAATGATGAGGCGCGGATCATAGAACCGATCCGTGAGAAAATTGATGACTATACGTCTGTCGGTACACGGAAGCAGCCTTCTCTTGAAGTGATCAGTTCACTTCAGCCGGACTTGATCATTGCGGACATGCAGCGTCATAAAGACATTTATGATCAGTTGTCTGAGATTGCTCCAACGATCATTCTTCCTTCACTGGCCGCCGATTACGATGGCATCATCGACAGCTTCCAGACGGTTTCGAAAGCTGTGGGTATGGAAGAACATGGAGAAGAAGTACTGACTGAACATAAAGAAACGATGGAAGAACTGCGCAGTCAGGTGCCTGAGGATGAGGACCGGACTGTTCTGCCTGCTGTTGTCGCTGACAGCGGCTACTTTGCTCATAATATGGAGTCCTACACCGGTTCACTCCTTGAGTCCATTGGGTTGAAGAATGCGATCCAAAGCGGCGATGACCGCTACAACAAAATCAACCTGGAACAGCTCGTAGAGTTTGACCCTGACGTCATGTTCCATATGTCTTCAGGTGATCAAACGGTTGTTACGGAATGGGAAGACAGCGAATTGTACCGGGACATATCCGCTGTAAAAAATGGAGAAGTCCATGAAGTGGATCGCAACATGTGGTCACGTTTCCGCGGCTTGATTTCTTCAGAGAAAATTTTAGAAGATGCCGTTCAGTATCTTTATGAGGGTCAGTAAGTAACAAGCGGAGGGATACCTCCGCTTTTTTTATGTAAGGATGCAGGAAAGAGGAGGATGTCGTGTGAATCAAACCTTACACCGTTTTAAAACAGGAACGGTCATCGTAGTAGGCATCCTTTTGCTGCTGGCCAGTTTTACGGCCAGTTTAAGTATTGGAGCTTACGCAATCTCTTTTTCAGAGGTATTGAGCCTTCTGTTTTCCCCTGATGGAAGTAAAGCCTCTTCCATCATAGACACCATCCGCCTTCCGCGGGCGGTGACGGGCATTGTGATCGGGATGTGTCTTGCTGCCGCAGGAGCTATCATGCAGGCGATTACCAATAATCCGCTCGCCTCTCCGCAGGTCTTCGGAGTAAATGCCGGGGCGTCCCTGATGGTTGTGATTGGTGTCGTCCTTTTTCCGGGGTTAGGAGCTGGGACGCTCGTTTATGGGGCATTTTTAGGGGCGGCAGCCGGTGGCGCTGCTGTGTATTATATGGCTTCAACAGGAGGAGGGATGACTCCTGTAAAGCTCGCTTTATCCGGCATTACCATCCACCTTCTGCTTTCATCCATGATTGAGGGCATTGTATTGTTTCATGAAACATCGACGGAAGATGTTTTGTTCTGGCTTGCCGGAGGGATTGACGGACGGACGTGGACAGATGTGAACCTGCTTCTTCCCTGGGCCGCTGTCGGCTTAGCGGGTGCAGGTATACTAGGCAAACCGCTGACGACACTCGGTCTTGGTGATGATGTCGCTCAAGGACTAGGGCAGAAAATCGGGTGGATCCGGGGAGGGGCGGCTCTCCTGGTCGTTGTTCTTGCGGGTATATCCGTAGCTGTAGCCGGACCGATCGGATTTATTGGATTGATCATTCCGAATATAATCCGTAAACTTCTTGGTCCTGATTACCGGATCCTGCTGCCTGTATCTGCGCTTTATGGAGCCGTACTGCTGACGTCTGCAGACGTGCTCTCCCGGTTTATTTCCTATCCAGGGGAAGCCCCGGTGGGGATCGTTACCGCACTCATAGGTGCTCCATTCTTTTTATATCTGGCCGGCAGAGGAGGTCGTAACGGATGAACTCGTTGATTCGAACACCAAAAAGATGGCTCGGGATGCTGCTGATGCTGCTGTTGGTCATGATCTATTTATCGATAGGAGTAGGTGCAGTATGGATCGGTCCTGCAGGGATCTTTGAATATATCATTGGCAAAGAGGCGTCAGGACAGGCGTACATTATTGAAAACTTCCGTCTCCCACGTATTGTGGTCGGCTTGTTAGCCGGAATAGGGCTCGGGTTATCCGGGGCCATTCTTCAGGGTGTCATCAGAAATCCGCTTGCCTCGCCTGATGTAATCGGAATTACGAAAGGCGCCGGCCTGGCTGCTGCCGCTGTAATTCTGTTGTACCCGGGCCTGCCGGTACTTGTGCTTCCGGCCGCGGCATTTTCAGGAGCCGCTCTCGTCATGCTTGGTCTGTATGTATTTGCTTTCAGGCGGGGTGTCCAGCCGGCAACCCTTGCTTTAATAGGGATTGCTCTGGGGGCAGTGTGTCAGGCAGGCATTCAATTTCTTACCATCAAATTTCCATTGGAAACGAACGCAGCTCTCGTCTGGCTGACGGGCAGCGTATGGGGGAAAGATTGGACGGATGTCCTTATGCTCGTTCCGTTTATTCTGATCGGGGCGCCTGCTGCATGGCTGTTGTCCAGGAAGCTGGATGTCCTGAACTTAGGTGATGATGTAGCTGAGGGCTTGGGAGAACCGGTTCAAAAAGCGAGGCTGTCTCTTCTTGCTCTGGCTGTTGTTCTGGCAGGGGCTTCTGTGGCTGTAGTCGGAACCCTTGGATTTGTCGGGTTGATTGCTCCTCATATTGCTAGGCAGATGGTTGGGAACAGGCATGTGTATCTGCTTCCGGCTTCCGCCTTAACGGGAGCCCTTCTTCTTGTGACGGCGGACAGTCTGGGGAGGGGCTTGTTTCCTCCTACAGAGGTCCCGGCCGGAATATTTACAGCTGTGATAGGAGCCCCTTATTTTCTATTTTTGTTAAGAAAAATACAAAAATCTTAAAAAATGGTTTATTTACTTTTCTTGATTGTATGGATAAATTTTAAGAATATGCGACATATTACACAACAGAACGACAATAATAGCAGAAATGTATTATATTTCATACAAATAAACCTTGCATGACGTCTGACAACCTGATAAAATCCATAGTGGAATTACTAGATGTAAGCATTTTCATTTTAGCTTTTTTGTCAAAAATAGAGGGGGAGGACTTTTCATGGATATTCTATTAGGAATTCTTGCAGTTGCCGTCATTATTGGAATCGCTTTTCTAATGTCCAATGACCGCAAAAATATCAATTTTAAGGGTATTGGAATTATGCTCGCTGTCCAGCTGCTGATTACGTGGTTCATGTTCAATACCAAAATCGGTGAGGCGATCATCACCGGTATTTCCTGGGGCTTTAACAAGCTTATCGCCTTTGGTACAGAAGGTGTGAACTTCGTGCTTGGTGGTGTAGAGGTTGGAGAAGGCGGCGTGTTCTTCTTTAACGTACTGCTTCTTATTATTTTCTTCGCTACCATTTTGTCTGTTCTTACGTATTTGAAGATACTTCCGTTTATTATCAAGTATCTCGGCTGGGGACTTTCCAAAATCACAGGTCTTCCTAAAGTCGAATCATTTAACGCGGTCAACAGTATTTTCTTCGGTCAGTCTGAAGCGTTGATTGCGATTAAATCGCAGTTCCACAATTTGAATGACAACCGTCTTTATATTGTGAGTGCGTCAGCGATGGGTTCTGTGTCGGCTTCCATTGTAGGGGCTTACCTGAATATGCTCCCGGATCAATATATCCTTGTTGCACTGCCGTTAAACATGTTTAGTGCGTTGATTGTCGCTTCCTTGATTGCACCAGTCCGAGTGTCCAAGGAAGAAGATAAAGTTGACATCCAGGATGTTTCCAATGCGAAGAGTTTCTTTGAAGCCATGGGTAACGGAGCCCTTGATGGTGGTAAAATCGCCTTGATCGTAGCGGCTATGCTGATTGCCTTCATTGCTTCCCTTGAATTGGTTAACGCAATGTTCGGTGCGTTGTTCAGCGGATTTACATTGCAGCAGCTGCTTGGATATATCATAGCTCCTATCGGCCTGTTGATGGGGATTCCGGCAGCTGAGGTTCTGGATGCCGGAGCGATTATGGGAACGAAAATCGTGACCAACGAATTCGTAGCCATGCTTGAATTCCAGTCTATGCTTGACGGTGTATCTGCGAAAACCGCGGGTATTGTGACGGTCTTCCTTACAAGTTTCGCCAACTTCTCCTCCATCGGGATCATTGCTGGTACCGTTCAGGGGATCGATCCAGAAAAAGGCGGCCGCGTATCAGGCTTCGGTTTGAAGCTTTTGATCGGTGCGACGCTTGGATCTATGCTTTCTGCAACAATTGCCGGTCTTTTCTTGTAATCGTATAAAAAGTCTGAATGGATGCGTCCATTGAGACTTTTTTTTGTCATCAAACCCGCCGTCGATCGATGCATGAACCAATAGATTCCGGGCCCAGATATTATAGAGAAACATTGTTTTTTAAGTGGGAAAGAGATGCGAAGTGCTTTTTAGTTATATTAGGATATTTTTTGTTCGTGTGTTATGTTGGGCTATGTCTCTTTAATCAGACATGACTCAACCCTATAGAAAGGAAGGACGCATCCATGTTTACGCTCAGTGATCTTCCGATGTTTTTCGTTAACTTTTTTCTCATTCTCCCGCTGGTCACCCTTATTCATGAAGCCGGGCACGTATGGACAGCACGATTATTCGGTGGAAAGATCAAATTCTGTCTCGGTACAGGAGAGACGCTCTTTCACATCGGACCTCTGGAAGTGAAAAAGAAATACTTCATGGAAGGCTGGTGCCAGTATGACTCTCTGACCTACAACAAAACGTGGGCACATGTCGCCATCTATCTGGCCGGTAGTGGTTTCAATTTGATGGTTATCCTGCTCATCAATTATTTAATCACCATTGATGTCCTGCCTTCCACGTTGTTTTTTTACCAGTATGCTTATTTCTCCATCTACTTCATATTTTTCTCTTTGTTCCCTTACCGCAATGATAATGGTAAACCGAGTGATGGCATGGCCGTTTACGATGTTCTCCGTTATGGAAAGGCGAAAGACCCGATTGATTAACGGAACCTGTAGTGTCTGTCCCCCATCATAGAAGATCCAGTTTCTTCAAGGAGACGTTTACGGATATTTTATTGAGGAAATAAACAGGTATAGACATTTTAGATAAGGGAGAGATGACCGTGGAAACCTATCAACTGTTCATAAATGGAGAATGGATCAAAACCGGTGAAACACAGGAGGTCCTTAATAAATATACACAGGAAACCTATGCACATGTGGCTAAAGCCTCTGAAAAAGAGGTCGATCAAGCTGTTGCGGCTGCATCCGATGCGTACCGGAATAACCAGCTTTCTCCTTACGAACGTTATCAAGTGCTGAAGCGGGTCAGTGAACTTCTGCAGGAAAATAAGGAAGACTTAGCGGCAACGATTACCCACGAAGCTGGAAAGCCGTTGAAGCAGGCACGCTCAGAAATCGATCGTGCGACCCAGACGTTTGAACTTTCCGCTGAAGAGGCGAAACGCATTCATGGGGAAGGGGTCCCGGTTGAAGCAGCACCTGGATCGGAAAACCGCATGGCCTTTACAATCAAGGTTCCGGTCGGTGTCGTTGGAGCCATCAGTCCGTTCAACTTCCCGATCAACCTCGTCGCTCACAAAATTGCCCCAGCTATTGCCGCAGGGAACGCAGTGGTACTGAAACCGGCAAGTAAAACGCCGATTTCCGCTCTGAAACTGGCCGGTTTGTTTGAAGAGGCAGGACTCCCGAAAGGGCTGCTCAACGTCGTTGTAGGTTCCGGATCGACGGTCGGTAATCAGATGATGCAGGACCCCCGCATTAATCTCTATACGTTTACAGGAAGCGCAGAAGTAGGATTGAAGCTGAAGCAGAACACAGGATTGAACAAACTGGTGCTCGAACTTGGGAACAATTCGCCCGTAATCGTCGATAAAGAAGCGGATGTAGAGGCAGCGGCGGAAAATATTGCGGCTAAAAGCTTTGCCTTCGCCGGACAGGTGTGCATCTCGGTGCAGCGGATTTATGTTCACGATGATGTGAAAGATGCTTTTCAGGACAAGTTCATCCAGGCGATTGAATCTCTGAAGGTCGGCGACCCGAATGATCCGGAAACGGACGTAGGGCCGATGATCAGTGAGGATGAAGCCGAGCGTGCCGGGCAGTGGATCGAGGAAGCGAAGGAAGCAGGAGCGGAAGTCGTTTATGGAGGGGAACGCGAAGGTGCTCTTCTGAAACCGACCATCCTTACCAACGTGACCGGCGATATGAAGGTGGTTTGTGAAGAAATCTTCGCCCCAGTAGTCACCATTCAAACGTTCTCTGACATAAAAGCCTGTATCGAAGACGTCAACACGTCAAGCTATGGTCTGCAGGGAGGGATTTTCACCCAGAATGTAGACACGGCTTTCTATGCGGCTAGAAACGTGGAAGTTGGAGGATTCATGATCAATGATTCTTCTCAATACCGCGTGGATCTGATGCCTTATGGTGGTGTGAAGGACAGCGGATCCGGCAAGGAAGGTCCGAAGTATGCGATGGAGGATATGACAGAAGAACGTCTCGTGGTTATGAACTTAAAATCATAATAAGACGCCTGAACATTAAAAGTGATTCTACACGACTTTTGTCAAAGTTGAAGTAAACGTTTTTCGTTAAGTTTGAATGGCTGTGTTAAGGTACATTTTTCACATCAATCTTGTTGAAAAAGAAAAAACTTCTTCGTTGCTCATCATTTAGTGAAGTCACGGGAAGCGTTCGGTGGTGGCGCCTGCGGGAACAGCGCAAGCTCAAGATCCACTTGATCAAGGTAGCTGAGGCCGTGCCCGCGGCAAGCATCCACCGAAAAGCTGGATGTGACGGTTTACACGATTATGGTATTTCTTCAATATCTTGAGCCTCCTGTTCGTTTACAGGAGGCTTTATTTATTCACGAAGCTGTTTTCTCTGCAGCAGAACCATCCGGGTAAACAGGGCTGCTGCTCCGGCTGTTAAGCCGATGGTCAGACTCAGCCAGTAGCCGTAGGGGCCGAAAGCTGTGTAGTTGGCAAGCAGCCATCCGCTCGGAAGCCCGATTCCCCAGTAGGAAACGAAGGCCATCACCAATGTAATGTTCACATCCTTATATCCACGGAGGATGCCTTGAAGCGGGGCTCCGAATCCATCAGAAAGCTGGAAAAATACCGCGTAAATAATAAAGGTCTTTGTTAATTCCACGACAGCTTCATCAGAGCTGTACAACCTTGCCACACTGTCATCGAATACGTATAGGATGAGGCCGGCAATGACGCTCATACATACAGCGAGTCCGATGCCCAGGTAGGAATAGGTGCGGGCTTCCTTGTAGCGCCCCGCCCCTGATTCAAATCCGACAACGATCGTCAAAGTGAAGGCAATGCTGAGCGGTACCATGTACAGAAACGAAGCGAAGTTGATCGCTGCCTGGTGCGCAGCGATCGTATTGGTGTCATACACCGTCATGAAGAAGGTCACCGCAGCAAAAATGCTCGTTTCAAAGAAAATCGCGAACCCGATGGGAACACCGATTTTCAGCTGATCTTTCCATTCATGCAGCGATGGCCGTTTCCATGCCTTGAAGATCTCATAGCGTCTCAATGGTCTTACCCGGTGGATGATCAGGACGAGGATAAGTAAAGACACCCAGTAAGTCAGAGACGAAGCGGCCCCCGCCCCTACACCTCCAAGAGCAGGAGCGCCCCATTTACCAAATATCAACACATAGTTGAATAAGAGATTAAGTGGGAGTGTCAGTAGAATGACCATCATGGAAAGTCTTGTCAGTCCGAGAGCATCCACAAAGGAACGAAGGATATTAAAGACGAATAAAGGCACGATACCTGTTCCAAGGGCGACTAGATAATAACGGGCCACGCGGGCAACTTCAGGTTCGATATTCATGAGGGACAAGATGGGGTCCAGTAGAAACCAACCGGTCCCTGCTACAACTACGGCCAGCAGGACAGCCAGATAGACCCCTTGTTTGACGGAAAAAGGAATCTCTTTTTCCCTCCCGGCGCCTTTTAATTGAGCAACGATCGGGGAAATCGCCATCAAAATACCGTTCAGACCTGTGAAAACGGGTACCCAGATGCTTGACCCGATTGCAACACCAGCGAGCTGATCTGGTCCCGCTCTGCCGGACATGACGGTGTCAAAGAAGTTCATGGCGTACATGCCGAGCTGGGTAATTAAAATAGGAAACAAAATGATTAGAAATAGTTTGATTTTCTCTTTTATTGTGTGAGTTTCATACATGATGATCTCCCTTTTCTGTTACAATGCAATTTAGAGGAATATGAGGATTATAGCACATTTATCCATAGAAGAAAGATCTTAGAAAGGACGTTAATCCAATCATGAACGATAAGCGTATTTTATTTACAGGCGGAGGAACGGCAGGTCACGTCATTGTGAACCTCGCTCTTATCCCGGAATTTCAAAAGCAGGGATATACCGTTGATTATATTGGTTCCTATGAAGGAATTGAAAAGCAGTTGATTGAACCGCTGGAAGGAGTGACCTACCACGGAATCTCCACAGGAAAGCTCCGGAGATATATGTCGAAGGAGAACTTCAAGGATCCCTTTAAAGTAGCCAAGGGCCTGATGCAGGCTCTGTCTATCATCCGGAAGAGAAAACCAGGCGTTGTCTTTTCAAAAGGCGGGTTTGTTTCGGTTCCGGTCGTGATGGCTGCCAGATTAAAGGGCGTTCCCACGCTCATCCATGAATCCGACTACACGCCGGGTCTTGCGAACAAGCTTTCTTTCCCGTTTGCGAAAAAGATTCTGGCTACATTCCCGGAAACGATGAAGCACCTTCCGGAAGACAAAGGTGAATTTATTGGAGCCGTTGTCAGGGAAGAGCTGTTCCAGGGCAGTCGCTCCAAAGGTCTTTCTATGTGCAGCTTCCATAAGCAGAAACCTGTCGTGATGGTCATGGGAGGAAGCATGGGCTCCAAGGTCATCAATGATGCGGTCCGCTCCAATCTGGATCAACTGCTGCAGAACGTGCAGATCATTCATATTTGTGGACGTGGAAACAAGGATGACTCATTGAAGCGGCCGGGTTATGCCCAGTTTGAATATGTCCAGGACGAGTTGAAGGATTTATTTGCAGCCACGGACTTTATCGTTTCCAGGGCCGGGTCCAACGCCATCTTTGAATTTCTAGCATTGAAAAAACCGATGCTTCTTATTCCATTGTCGCGAAAGGCCAGCCGGGGTGATCAAATCCTGAATGCCGATTCCTTTGTCAAGCAGGGCTATGCGATGAAGCTGGAAGAGGAAGAGATGACCAGGGACCGTTTTGCGACGGATCTTCAGACGTTGATGCAGAATAAACAACAAATATTGGAAAGTATGCAGGATTATAAGAGTGAACAGACGAAAGAAAGGGTTATACGACTCATTCAGGCGTTTGAAAAGTGAGTGCTGAAAGAAAGAGTAAAGAAGTTTTTTTCCATTTTTATGAAAAAAACGATCGAACCTTTTATAGGGCGACATAAAAGGGAATAGGTAAATGTAGACAAATCACCACATTAGTCATTCTTTACTCATTCAGCAGAGGAGAGGTTGAATCATGAAGACGTCTCTTGAAGCACAGATCAGACATCCACGAGAAATAAGGACGATCCGGAAAAAATACCACCCCTATTTAGCCAAGTACTTTGGGAGTGATCAGCTGCTCGTCGACGCCAGTATATCTGAGGCGGTATGGAATGCCTGGGAGCACGGACACGGGCAGAACAGAGATTACCCGATCCTGCTGAAGGTGAACTTTCTAAAGCACCGTCTCGTCGTACGGGTCTACGATCAGGGCGGAGGTTTTGACTGGCGGCCTTATCAACTATCGAGCGATGTGAGGCATTGGTTTCCGAAAATGGAGGATCTGGATGAAAACGGCCGGGGCATTATGCTCATCCTTCGGGTTATGGACTGTCTGAGGTATAATGAAAAAGGCAACGAATGTTTGCTGATGAAAAATTATCTTCAGGAGTAGATACTGTGAAATCCAATATGTGCCGCTACTGTTATAAAGAAATCAAGGACAGGGATGAGCTGGTGACGGCATCCAGCTGGTTCCGCCTGCGTCCCTATCATTATCAATGTTTTGAAAAACTTGTACAGGACACCCGGACGGTTGCGGGCGTCTGGAAACCGGTAAACGGTTTGACGGGCTCCGTCAATCTCCTTGTCATGCTGATTCTGGCTGTGGGTCTCCTTGGTACTGATCTTCTGGGCAGCATCGGAGATATCATTGGGGTGATCGCATTGTATCCCCTTTTCCTCCGGCTGTTGTCTTATATGATTTTTGAGCGGCCGCTTCCTAAACTCGCACCGGAAAAGCAGAGGTAACCGACAGGATTCCTTCATACCGAGCTTGTAGAGAATTTCCTCTACAAGCTTTTTTTCATGCTCCCAAAAGGTTTACAATAGTTTTGATTGCGCTTCCATAAAGGGTGTGATATGTTGGTTTTCTCTGTTTTTAGATTTGTTGATCGCAGCTATTCATGGAAGGGAGGAGATTCAGCTTGAATGAATTTCAGTATGAGAAGGATCGTCTGGATTTTACGAAGGCTTATATGGAGCGGATGATTGCTGCCCAGGAAAGCGGTCGTGCCTCTTTAAAGGAGCGCCAGGGGGATACGCTGGAAAACCTCGATTTCCAGGACAGCAGTTTGCGGTATCAGGAAATGCTCTCCCACGCCAACTTTATGAAGATGTCCAGCGACCAGCTGGATAATTTGAAAAGTCTGCGACGTAAGCCTTACTTTGCCAGGATCGATTTTCACCGGAAAGAAAATCCCGAAAAAGAACAGTTCTACATAGGGAAGGTCTCCTTGTTCGACAGGGAAACGCAGCTTCCCATTATCCTGGATTGGCGGAGCCCGCTGGCTAACGTCTATTACGAAGGACGGCTTGGGGAGGTCAGCTATGAGGCGTTGGGCGAGCGGTATGAGGGAGAAGTTTCTTTAAAGCGGCAGTACCAGATTGAAGAAGGAGAGTTGATTGACTACCGGGACATAGACGTAACGGCTAATGACGATCTCCTGCAGGACTCCCTTTCCCAAAACGCCGGTGGGCGCTTATCCGAAATTGTTTCGACGATTCAGGAAGAGCAGAACCGTGTCATCCGGGCGGATCTTCGAAAGCCGATCATTGTCCAGGGGGCAGCGGGAAGTGGAAAGACGACGATTGCTTTGCACCGCATATCCTACTTTCTTTATACGATGAAGGAGATATTCAAGCCGGACGAAATGCTGATTCTCGCTCCCAACCGTCTATTCATCCAGTATATCTCAGAAGTACTTCCTGAACTGGGGGTGCAGCGCGCCAGACAGTCCACTTTCCAGGATTACGCCGTTCATACGGCCGGGATCAAGAGGCCGGTCATTACTCAGCATGATGTGCTCACACAGGCTGTTGAAGGTACTATTGGTCGGGATGGGGTTACTGCCGCCAGTTTAAAAGGATCGAAGGAATTCCAAACCATCATGGACACCTATATCCAATCATTGAAAAAGCAGTACACCATCAATCAGGATTTTATGCTTTCGGAGTTCCGGATAAAAAATGCTCGAGCCATCAACCGTCTGTTCTTTGAGGAATACAGCTATTTTCCTTATGAGGTACGGGTGAAAAAAATTAAAGCGGTTCTCCAAAGTGAACTGCGGCGTAAGAAAAAACAGATTCTTGAAAAGGTGGCTGCCAAATACGATGAAGCACTGGATAAGGCTTTGTACGGAATGAAGGATCCGGATAAACGGAAAATTCGAGTCAGCTACTTGATTACAAGAAAAGAGGAACGGCTCGCTGAGATCAAAAAGGCCGCACGGACGGCAGTCGCTTCCTTTATGAAGCAGTACCCGTCTTTTCCTATAGAGAGGACGTATGAAAGGTTGTTTGAGGAGGACGTATTTCTGGGCGTCCACCCTGAGGATACCGAAGAATGGAGAGCGGTCCGCCGCTGTTCCCGAGCGGCATTTGCAGAGGGATATGTCTACTCCGAGGATCTTGCGGCTCTGCTTTATCTCTATACATTTCTAAAAGGCATCCACCCGGATGACCGAGCTAAAAAAGTGGTGATTGATGAGGCACAGGATTACAGCTATTTTGAAATCTATGCTCTGCGCAGGGCCTGTCAAACGGACTTGTTTACCATTGTCGGAGATCTGGCCCAGGGCATTTATCAATACAGGGGGCTTGACAATTGGGAATCATTGGTCGAGGACATCTTTCCTTCAGCCTCTTATTTAACCTTACAGAAAACGTATCGGACAACCATTGAAATTATGGATCTTGCGAACGGCCTGCTTACTTATCTTCCGGTCTCTCTGCCGCGGGCGGAGCCTGTCGTCCGTCACGGATCTCTTCCACAGTTTCTTCCTCTCAGAAATGGATGGGAGGAAAGAGTCAATGCCTACTGCCTCGGTCTCGTGGAAGAAGGGCTGTCCAGCTTTGCCATCATTACAAAAACGATGGCGGAAGCTGAGGATGTCCAGAAAAAACTGGAGGTTTATGGCATGGCTTTTAAGCTTTTGAGAGAAGGGGAGGAAAGCTTGTCTGAACGGATGGTTTTGCCTGCCTATATGGCCAAAGGTCTTGAATTCGATGCTGTTCTTTTATATAACGACCACGATCCTTTCAAGGAGTTGGAGCTTGATTTGAAAATGCTGTACGTAGCTATGACCCGTCCCCTTCACAGGCTGCTGATGATTGGAGAAGAAAAAGAGGACTTTCTGCTTCATCTCATCCAATCGGACCTCTTCGTAGAAGTTTAGATTCCCGTCCATAAAGGGTACA
Source organism: Halobacillus sp. Cin3 (assembly GCF_947311855.1). Lineage (NCBI taxonomy): Bacteria > Bacillati > Bacillota > Bacilli > Caryophanales > Bacillaceae > Halobacillus > Halobacillus sp. Cin3. The sequence continues at coordinate 50,100 of NZ_CAMZMV010000005.1, forward strand.
TCCTGTCATAAAGCTGATGGTGTATGCAGAGGACTGCATTTTTCAGACCGCTTTTCAATAATGAAAGGAGTTTTATTGATGGGAATCCGTTCGGAAGCCGTTCTAAGTAATGGTGTGAAAATTCCGCGTGTAGGTCTTGGCGTTTATAAAATGGAAGATGGAGAAGAAGTTAAGCAAGCGGTTCAATCCGCTGTCGACCTTGGTTACCGCCACATTGACACTGCTTCATTCTATGGGAACGAAGCAGGGGTTGGGGAAGGAATAAAAGCCTGTGCGGTGCCCAGGGATGAATTGTTCATTACTACGAAGGTGTGGAATGACGAACAGGGATATGAAGAAACGCTGGAAGCTTTTAATAGAAGTCTTGATAAACTGGGAGTAGAGACCCTGGACTTGTACCTCATTCACTGGCCGGTTCCCGGGAAATTCAAAGACACGTGGAAAGCGTTGGAGAAACTCTACCATGAGGGGCGTGTCAGAGCCATTGGGGTGTGCAATTTTATGGAGCATCACCTCGATGAACTGATGAAGGGTGCAGAAGTGACCCCTATGGTCAACCAGGTGGAATTCCACCCGGCCCTCTACCAGGAAGCGCTTGCTGATTACTGTTATCAAAAAGGAATCCAGCTGGAAGCATGGGCTCCGTTAGCCCGAGGCCGCTATTTTGATGCCGCGATTTTAAAACAGCTCGCTGAAAACTATCAAAAAACCCCGGCTCAGGTTATTTTAAGATGGCACCTGCAGCATGATGTCGTCGTTATTCCGAAGTCGTCCAATCCGGATCGTCAGAAAGAAAACTTTGATGTTTTCGACTTTGACTTGAAGAGCGATGAAATGCTGCGTATCGACGAACTGCACAGTGGGGACCGTATCGGTAAGCATCCAGATGAATTTGATTATGATGCATAAAGAAATCACCAGCCTCCGTGGCTGGTGATTTCAGCTTTTAATGGACCAGAGGCGTATGCGCTTCTCTCTTTGTGGGACATTAATAAAAAATGTGCCGGCAGGGAGGATGGTCTGTTGAATGTGCAGCTGATAGAAGTTTATATCCCGGATAAGCACTTTGAATCAATCAATGAAAAGCTTCAACAATACGATCATCGGTCCTATTGGATTTCCAGCGAGTCTGAAGAGCGCATGCTCGTCCGGATGCTCGCCGATACAAGTGATGTCGAGGAAATCCTCAACTATTTGGAGGGAGTCTCAAACGTCGTTGAAGGATTTGAAACGATGCTGATCCCTGTCCAGACGTACTTATCCAAGGAAACCATCAATGAATCGGTGGAGGAAGAAGGAGAGAAGCAGGAGGCAGAAAAAGCGAAACTGCTGAGAGCGAGCCGTCATGAGCTTATGAATGCAGCAGAAAAAAACAGCAGGATTTCCTGGAACTATTCTCTTTTAATCGTGCTTTCAGCGATCGTGGCAACAGTCGGGATCATCAAAGACAGTGAAGCGGTCGTTATCGGTGCCATGGTAATCGCGCCGATGATCGGCCCCGTCATCTCCATTGCCTTCTCTGCCATCCTTGGAGACTATAAGCTGCTCGGCAAGTCTGCTCTGTCTTCCTTATACAGTGTACTCATCGTATTAGCCATATCGATTCTTTTTGGTTATGTGACGGATGCTGGAATGGAAAACAGTCAGTACCTGGACCGGACAAAGGTGACTTTGATCGACATCCCGCTCGGCGTAGCTTCCGGGGCAGCGGGGGCTCTTGCTTTTCTCAACCGGTTGTCCGGGAACCTTGTCGGCGTTATGGTAGCGGTTGCATTACTGCCGCCTTCTGTCGCCCTTGGCATGTCCATCGGTGACGGGGCGTTTGTGTCAGCTTACGGCGCCTTCCTGCTTGTCACAGTCAACATCATGTCAATCATTCTTGCGGCCGTTATGATCTTTTCCATCAGCGGCATTCGTCCCGTCCGATGGCAGGAGGTCCAGAGAGCCAATGTTTCCCGGCCGCTTTCCATTGTTTTTGTCAGCATCATCATCCTTGTCCTGGCCATCGTCATTCTGGAAGGTCAGAAAATTATATAATTGCCGAGCGGGTTTTGAATGAGCCTCCCGCAGGTTACCGAGGAAAAACATACGTCCGGAGCGTATGTTTTTTTATGGTTCACAGCATGGAAACTGATCTATCAAAAATAATGTCGTATTTCCCGGGAAATGTCCACCGCGTTTTTGCTGGTCGGCTTTTCATCCATAACCGTGATACAATGATGAAGCGGAGAACGCATGAGCAAGATCATGGGCTTCTCTAATTCAAAAGAGTTGGAGGCAAATCCGATGAGTGATCAAGATGAGAAAAAAAGAGACATCATTGATGAGGATTTGTATGAAGAAATAGATGAAGAAGAGTTGTATGATCTCGTGCAGGAAGAAAAGCGAAAAGCACTGGAACGGGATCGTGAAGAAAGGGAACAGCGCAGAGAAAAGCGTCCTTTTCCCAGATGGATTTTCTGGCTGATTGCCGGGGTTATGGTTGTCAACGTAACGGCAGCTCTGCCCAATACCTTTTCCATTCCGGCGGTGGATTTCCTGATGACCTCGGCTCGGTTATCCAATGACGAAACCATTCAAACATACAAAGAGGCCGTCGTCGTTGTAGAAGCAGGGCAGAGTAAGGGCACCGGCTTTGCAGTATCTGAAGACGGGACGATTTTGACGAATCATCATGTCATCGAAGGGGAAAAGCGGATTGCTGTAGCTTTTCCTGAGCAGGGATTGTTTAGTGCTGAGGTTCAAGCCGTTTACCCTGAGGTGGACCTCGCCGTCCTGCAGGCGGATGGGGAGGAAGGCTTTCCCCACTTGGACCTTGCCGCCTCCACCCGGTTTCAGAGGGATGAGCATGTCTATTTCATTGGAAACCCCCTTCGTTTCTCCGGGATCGCTAATCAAGGAAATGTGCTCGGTTATACGGACGTTTCCGGTATGGAGCAGGAGGTTCTCATGCTGGATGCCCCCATCTACCGTGGGAATTCCGGTAGTCCAGTCATCAACGGGGAAGGGGATGTCATCGCCGTCGTTTATGCTACAATGAATGATGAAGACGAAGGACGTGTCGGACTGGCTGTACCGATTGATTATTATTATGAACAGTCAGGAGAGGCTCCATGATTGGAGCTTCTTTTTTTAGTTCTAAAGTCCTGTTCCGGTGTGGGAAACTGGATGATAGTTTTGTCATTTGGTGTAGAATACGGTCCCATTGGCGAAAGGTGGATGGAAAAGGGGACGAATGGCCTGAATTTTGAAATGATTATTTAATAAAATGTAAACCTCATGTGGTAGACCAGTCCCCCTTTCTTTGAGTAAAATGGTCATGCTTACATGCAATATCTATGCCCAAAACCCATTCAAACACATACTTCAGGCATATTGGTTGATACAAATCTGTAACATAAATGAAACAATTTATAGATAAACACCCAGAAATAGACGGATTTATACGAAAACATTAGTAGGCTGGAGGTGGTAAAGGTTGATCAAACGTCTTTTTCACAAAAACGACGCCTCCCTGGACGAACAAGTAGCGTCCGCAAAAGAGGGAGATGACGAAGCAAGAAACGAAATGCTCAAGCAGTATCAACCTTTTATCGCCAAAAGTGTTTCTGAAGTGTGTAAAAGATATATAGACCCTGCCAGAGATGATGAATTCAGTATTGGACTGCTCGCTTTCAATGAAGCGATTCAATCCTACTCTTCGAACAAAGGAAGTTCCTTTCTATCCTTCGCCCGTCTTGTAATCAAACGGAAAGTGATCGACTATATCCGTAATGAGCAGAAGCGTCCACCCGTTACCTCTTTGGATGAGGACTTCCATGAGGAGGAACAGATGGAGAATCCATTGGAAATCTCCGCAGCCAGAGAGCGGCATCAATTGGAGACGGAAGCTTGGCACCGCAGGGAGGAGATCCTTGAATTCCAGCAGGAGCTGGAGCGGTACAGGCTTTCCTTTGAAGAATTGATTGAAGTATCTCCCAAGCATCGGGACGCAAGGGAATCAGCGGTACAAGTGGCCCGACTCGTTTATGATGATCACGATCTGCGCGCACAGGTACTTGAAAAAGGCCGCCTTCCCATTAAGGATTTAGTCGAACGTGTGGATGTCAGTAAAAAGACACTGGAGAGAAATCGGAAATTCATCATTGCTCTCGTACTCATTTTTAAGGGGGATTATATTTATCTTAAGGACTATTTGAAAGGAGTGGGCATGTGAAAACAGGCATTGTCATGGAGCGTAAGAAAGAGTATATGATTGTCATGACGAATGAAGGCCGCTTTTATCGAGCTGTTACGATTGCTCATGCAGAAGTGGGGACAGAAGTACAGTTTCAATCCATCCCCTCAAGTAAAGCGGCCCGGCAGTGGTCAGAGATGCTGCAGTACCGTTATACAAAAGCCGTCGTGGCGGCTGTGCTTTTTCTAATGGTTTTAATTCCCGCATACTCCTGGCATGGCAGCAACCAGGCCTTTGCTTATATGAATATAGACATCAACCCTAGTGTTGAACTTAAGTTGAATGATCGAATGCAGGTGCTCGACATCGAGCCGAATAACGCTGAAGCGGAGGAAATTGTCGCTCTTCTTTCAGATTGGAAGAAGGAAGATGCTTCGGATGTAACAATGGACCTGATTCAAGCGAGCCGTGATAACGGTTTTGTAAATGAGGGGAACCAGGTGCTCATCGGCATCAGCTATCTGGAATCAGACTTTGATCACCAATACTTAGAAGAAATGGAAGGTACGCTGAACGAGGAGTCCAAACAGATGACTGTAGCGGCCTACCTTATTCCGGACGAATGGCGCAGAAAGGCCAAGGACGACGATCTTTCTGTGAATAAATGGATGGCCGAACGGCTCACGGATGAGGAGAATCTGAACGAAGACACAGAGAATATCCCGGAAACCATTGATGATACGGACAAAGAAATCATACAATCCTTTTATCAAAAACCGGCATCTCAAGGTGAAAAGGATACCAGTGAATCTTCTGACGATTTTTCTGATGCAGTCCCTGTCCATCCAAAAGTAGAACCGCAGAACTCCATTGAGCGACAGTCTCCTGGTGGCGATCAGGAAAAAGAACCGGAGCTTCTTCCCGGGAAAGCAGAATTCGACCTTCATCATGAAGACCGGTCTTCCCGCAGTCCCGCCACCAGTAATAATGGGAATGATCCTGTCCCGGAGACCTTACCGTAAAAGGCATGTCCTGTGTTTAAGAAAGTATTCCATGTGACTGAAAACACTCCTGATTTATTGGGGAGTGTTTTTTTATTGTATTTTGAGTGAATATAGAGGTAGTGTGAGTAAAAGGAGGAATAGTGATGAGTAAACCGTATCTGGGTGTAAAAGACGGCCGTCTGGCAGAATGTCCGTCCTCCCCCAATTGTGTGTCCACACAGACCGACCAGCAGGATAAAAAGATGAATGCTCTTCCATTTACCAATGATCTGGAAACCTCTAAGCAGGTCATGAAGGAAGTGCTCCATCAGATGGAGAGAACGACGATTGAAACGGAAACAGAAAATTATATCCACGGCATCGTCAAGTCTAAATGGATGAAATTCAAGGATGATGTGGAATTTTATTTTGATCAGGATGAACAGGTGATCCACTTCCGTTCCGCCTCCCGTACAGGGTATTCGGATATGGGGGTCAACCGGAAGCGGATGAATGGCATCTCAGAACATTACGAAAGCATGAGGAGGAAATAGACGATGGATTATGATTATCAAATTGCGGTGATCGGGGGCGGATCAGGAGGCCTTACCGTCGCCGCAGGAGCTGCAAGCTTCGGTGCAGAAACGGCTCTTATTGAAAGAAAGCCGAACCTTGGAGGCGACTGTCTTCACTACGGGTGCATGCCGTCCAAAGCCCTCATACAAGCTGCGAAAGAGGTTCACACCAGTTCTCACTATCAATCCTTCTCTAATGAGGACTACGATCACCTGTTCAGTGGAGCAATGGAGCGTGTGGCTGAAGCGGTAGAGGATGTGCAGAACCATGATTCTAAAGACCGTTTTATCGATATGGGCATCGATCTGTATGAAGCAGAAGCTGTCTTTCAAGACCCGCATACACTCCGCGTAGGCGAAAAGACGATCACGGCCAAGCGGATTGTCATCGCGACAGGGTCCTCCCCTTTCATCCCGCCGATCCAAGGAGTGGATGAGGTCGATTGCTTAACGAACGAAACCATTTTTTCTCTGCGTCAGCGGCCGGCATCCATGGTGGTTATCGGCGGCGGGATTATCGGCATTGAACTTTCCCAGGCCATGAGCCGTCTTGGTGTAGACGTGACGGTATTGGAAGGGAATGATACGATCCTCGCTAATGAAGACGAGGAAATTGCGGGGATCGCCCAACAGACAGCTTCCCGTGAAATGAACATCTTGACGAATGCAAAGGCAGACCGCATTGAGAAGACGCAGACCGGAGTCAAGGTCGTTTATACAAAAGACGGCGTGGAAAACACGCTTGAGGCTGAACAGCTTCTTGTTGCGACAGGAAGAAAAGCGAATACCGGTAGTCTCGGGCTCGAACATGCAGGCGTGGAGACAGAAAAAGGAGCGGTTACCGTCAACGCTTCTTTAAGAACGTCACAGAATCACATCTATGCCGTCGGGGATTGTAACGGGTCCATGCCGTTCACACATGTCGCCGGCATGGAAGGAAAAATCGCCGTGTCCAACGCTGTGCTGGGTCTTTCCCGGAAAGCTTCCTATGAGAAGATTCCATGGGTGGTGTACACGGCGCCGGAAATTTACCACCTCGGCTTAACAGAAAAGGAAGCAAAAGAAAAATACGGCGATAAACTGTTGACGTTCAAGACGAAACTGGAAAATAATGACCGGTTTATGGCGGAACGGAACACGACAGGCTTAGTGAAAATCCTGACGACCAGCAGAGGACGCATTGTGGGGGCCCATGCGGTCGGCGAAGGGGCAGGCGAATGGATGCAGGAAGTAGGAACCGTCCAAGCGCTGAATAAAAAGTTCCAATCGATTTCCAACATCATTCACCCATATCCCGCGCGCAATAATGTCGTATCCCAGACATCAGACCTTTATTGGAGAGAGAAGTTATTCGGCAGCCGGGTCAATGATTTGATTCAATGGTATGTGAAAAAGTGGCGTTAAAAAAAAGCTGATATGACATCCAGGCTCTCGGAAAACCCAGGGCTGCCTGCATGTCGGTCTATCATACAGCGGGGCCTTATCGCCTCCAAGATCCTCGTGACATTTCCTTCGTGTCTTCATGAGGGTGACGATAAAAAAAGCTGTCGAAAATTATTCGACAGCTTTTTTCATGGTTCTATTGATTCAAGTGCTGACTCTGGTCACCTGCCAGCCCATAAAAGAACATATGGGTAATTTCCTCTGTAAAGGCTGCAATCGATTCATCAAACAAGTGATCCGTTGACTGCAGAGCTTGATAAAAAGCGTTGATAAAAAACAAAACCGATCGGAAAGAAATATCGGGATGTACGTCTCCTTCTTTTTTTCCCTGTTCAATCAATTCCATTAAGAGCGGGATGGTTTCATTCTGGGTAAACGATTGAACAAACTCCTGAATTCCAGGGTGATCTGTGAGAACGGTTTGTAGAAAGCCTGGGTCCAGATGCAGAATATTTTCTTTCTTTTCTAATATGACATGGTTGATTTTAGCCTTGAAGCTCCGGTCAGGGTCCCGTACAATAAGCCGAAACTGTTCGAACCGCTCGTAGAAGAACTTCTTTATCGTTTCAAAAACGAGTTCATCCTTACCACCGAAGTAATTGTAAATGGTCACCTGGGAGACCTGGGCTTTTGCTGCGATTTCCTGAATGCTGACCTTCTGTACTCCATATTCAGCGAATAAGGAGAGGGAAGCATCGAGGATGCTGCGCTTTTTTCTTTCCTTCCGCTTTTCAAATCCATTCATCGGCCACACCTCTTCCCGTACATCATACATCGAATTATGAACTGTTTCAATTCATATATTTCAAATCAGAAATCCTATGTGAATCTTCTGTAAATAAGAAGCGGCCACTGGGTATGGTTTGATATGATGAACATATGGAAAAAACAAGTAATGGGAATCACGAAGGTTTTTAAAAAGGGGGAATGGCTATGAGAAGAAATACCGCAGCCGTCGTAACTGAAGCGGCAGAAGGCATGGGAAGAGAGGCGGCGCTCCAGCTGGCGGCCGAAGGTGCCTCCCTTGCTGTAACTGGTTATTCGGAGGATATTTTTCTATTTAAGGAAGTGTTGGAGCAGAAGGGAGCTGGACGTGTTCTTGCTTTTCAGGCGGACGTCACAGAAGAAAACGATATGGAACATGTTGTCCAGGCTGCCCGGAATGCCTTTGGAAGGGTGGATGTCCTTGTCACCCATGCCTATTTTGAGGACTCCGGTTCTTTGGAAAGCGTCACGGTGGAAGAGTGGCAGCGTACCTATGAGCGGAACGTACAGGGAATTTTCCTTCCCGTCAAGGCGGTGTTTCCAGCTATGAAGCAGCAGAGGTCAGGAAAAATCATTACGGCTTTTCAACACCCTGTCCAGCAGAAGTCTGTCCTTAACTCCTCAGGGTTGGCGGCGGTCGAAGCATTTGTCCACGCTGTCATGGAAGAAGCTGGTCCCTGCCAGGTTCAAACGGGTATGGTGCATGTCTCTATCGACACGCAGTCATTGGATGATGTTGAATGGACAAAAGAATGGGCGCGTGCGTTCACAACGGTTTTGGATGACACATCGCCTATGGCTGTCCAGCGAATCAGGAGCGAAGATAAACACGTGAAATGAGAAAACCGCAGAAGCGAATTCTGCGGTTTTTTTTTATAAGGAAAGGCTTTCCATTGTTGTGGTTTGAGCATGATCGATATAGCTGAGCAGGGCCTCGTGTGAATGGAGGCGGTCTTTGTGCCGGCTCGGGTAATAACAGGCATGCAGAAAGGTTTCAATCTTTTTGGACAAAAGTTCATCATTGGTCCGGACCATAAGGACAAGCAGATCATCCCACTGTCCCCATATCATATAATGGAGAGCCTTATCATAATCGTACGTATTCATCGCTGACACTTCCTTTATGAAAGAAGTGTTTTTAGTATCTCCATCAGCGGTCATCCCCACACTGAAAGATCGTCACAGTTCTTCCAGACTCGACATAAAAATGCGTTTTTCTTCCGCAGATCCATGGAAATTTTGTTATGATGGAATGGAAAGTTTTTGCTATATCTACGGAGGGAGACGTTCGGATGTCGGAGAAACAGCAGCTTTATGCGCACACGGGACTTCTTGCCGCCTTCAGCTTATTCTTATTCCTGAGCTTTGTAACAGCTGAAGCCGACAGTGTCCAGAGAGTCATGATTACGATCAGTGAAGTGATTGGATGTGCATCCCTGGCAGGAGCCGTCATTTCGCTGTATTACATAAAAAGCGGTCAGCGTTTTATGATCCTGGCCATTCTTGCTTTTCTTGTGCCCTGGCTTGTTTATGGGATCGGATATGAAGCGGGATTGGATGGTGATACCTCCTATGTCTGGGTGTGGTTCATCAGTCTGTATCTCCTGCTTGTGGGCGGTTTTATCATCTTAAGGATGAGCTATAAGAAAACGGAGGAAATCTTCAAACTTGTCCCAGCATCTTTGATGTTTGTTAATGCTATTCTTTTCGTATACCTTATCTTTATACATATATGGTGGAGTCTTCCTTTCGTTTGAAAGAAAACCCAGGTCCTGCAAGGATCTGGGTTTTCTTATGGTTGATTTTACAACCGCATATTTGCGTTTTGGTCACACATACTAAAAGCAATCGGAAAGGAGGAATACCAATGAAAATTAAGACACTTGCCCTTGGGTTATTAGCAGCGGGTTCTCTTGTCGCCTGTCAGGCGGAACAGGAAGCCGGCAATGACGGTAACTACAATGGAGTTGAAAATACAACTTTTGAGCGTGAGGCCGACAACATGTATCAAGAAGGCCGGAAAGCGAATCAATACGACAATGACCGCGGCATGGTCCACAATACGAACTACCATGTAGCTAAAGATGCTGCCAACCGTATTATCAAAAATGTGGACGGGGTGGATCGCGCCTACGTGTTGAAAACCCGTGATAACGCCTACGTTGCCGCTGAACTTGATAATCCAGCAGGAGATAAAAACGAAGTCTCCGATAAAATGGAAAAACAGATCAAAGAAGCGGTGAAAAATTCCGACCAGGATATCAACAACGTATATATTTCTACAAACCCTGATTTCGTCGACTTGACGAACAACTATGTGGATGATGTTGAAAATGGCGAACCTGTGCGGGGATTTTTCCGTGAATTCGGAGAAATGGTCGACCGCATATTCCCAGATGAACGTTCCTAATGGATACACCAGCTTCCTTTCCGGGAAGCTGGTTTTTTTATGTATAAAGGATGCCTGCCGGTGTTTTCTGTTAAGCTGTAGAAAAACCTATTCTGGAGGGAAGCCTGTGATTCGAACAGCGGAAAGAAATGATGCCGGACGTTACAAAAGGCTGATGGCAGAACTTGAGGGAGAGACAGACTTCCTGCTTTATGGAAGGGATGAACGCACGTGGACGCTCGATCGTGTGGAAGGAATGATTCAGCATTGCAGAGAACAGCAAGGATCACTGCTCCTTCTTTCTGAAGACGAGTGGGGACTGAACGGGCATGTCACGGTATTAGGAGGGTCTGCTCCGAGAAACCGGCATGCGGCAGGGATCATTACAGGGGTGAAGAAAAGGGTGCAGGGGACGGGAGTGGCCGATGAGCTGTTCGATTATGTAGACTCATGGGCGCGGGACCATGGGATCTTGCGTCTTGAGCTTACTGTGATGGTTCGGAACACAAGGGCTGTCCGGTTTTATGAAAAGCATGGATACATAAAAGAAGGAAGAAAGCAGGGGACGCTGATGGTGGACGGGCAGCTTGTGGATGAATACATGATGGCTAAAATTCTATAGCGGGTGGATATAACATGCCCGTAACCTTCATGTTCGCTCTTTCCTGTTCATATAGTAAGGTAAGCGAAACTGAAGGAGGGGGCATCTTTGAAACCAGATGACCAGAAAAAGCTCGAATACGCGATCCGGGAAATTACGGAAATCGCCAAGGGATTCGGGCTCGACTTTTACCCGATGCGTTATGAAGTCTGTCCTGATGATATTATTTATACATTTGGTGCCTATGGTATGCCGACGCGGTTTTCCCATTGGAGCTTCGGAAAGCAGTATTACAAAATGAAACTGCAGTATGACCTCGGGCTCAGCAAAATTTATGAACTCGTCATCAACTCCAACCCCTGCTATGCGTTTTTACTGAATTCCAACAGCCTGATTCAAAATAAGCTGATTGTCGCTCACGTTCTTGCCCACTGCGATTTCTTTAAAAACAATGCCCGTTTTCAAAATACGAAAAGGGACATGGTTGAAAGTATGGCTGCCACAGCGGAACGGATTGCTGCCTATGATAAGCTCTACGGTAAGGAAGAAGTGGAGTCCTTCCTGGATGCGGTCCTGGCGATCCAGGAACATATCGATCCCTCTCTCGTAAGGCCGAAGCTGGCATGGTCGGTGGATGATGAGGAAAGCAGCGGAGAAAAAGCACTGCTTACGGAATATGATGACTTATGGAACATTGATGAATCCTCATCGGAGGATCAGCCCCGTTTCAAAAAGAAAAAGAAGTTTCCGCCTCGTCCGGAGAAGGACTTGCTCTTATTTATTGAACAGTACAGCCGGGAGCTTGAAGACTGGCAGCGGGATATCCTGACGATGATGCGGGAGGAAATGCTGTATTTCTGGCCTCAGCTCGAAACGAAGATCATGAATGAAGGATGGGCCTCGTACTGGCATGCGAGAATCTTACGTGAAATGGATCTGACCAGCGACGAGTCGATCGAGTTTGCGAAATTGAACGCAAGTGTTGTCCAGCCTTCCAAAACCCAGCTCAACCCCTATTACTTAGGTTTGAAGATCTTTGAAGATATCGAGGAGCGCTATGACAATCCTTCAGAAGAGATGAAAAAGCACGGCGTCGTTCCAGGGACGGGCCGCGAGAAGATGTACGAAGTCAGAGAGATCGAATCCGATCAAAGTTTTATCCGCAACTATTTAACGAAAGAGCTTGTCCGCCGTGAAGATTTGTACCTGTTCCAGAAACAGGGGCAGAAATATAAGATTACGGATAAAGATCATGAAGCGGTCCGTGATCAGCTTGTCACAATGAGAGTCAACGGTGGCTTTCCCTATTTAACCGTGCAGGACGGAGACTACGTGAAAAGCGGAGAGCTCTACTTGAAGCACCATTATGAAGACGTGGAGCTGGACGTCAGTTACCTGGAGAAGACGCTTCCTTACGTGTATCAATTGTGGGGACGCCCGGTGCATATGGAGACGAAAGTGGAAGGGCGCGATGTCATCTTCAGCTACAGTGGTAAAAAAGTTCAGAAAAAATATGTGTAAGTGTAAAACTGCTCTTGAAAAAGGGCAGTTTTCTTCATGAAAAGGGCGCTGCATCTGCTATAATAAGGAAATAATAAAACGTTTGCAGAAGGGGTGGCATGATGCGTAACGTCCGTCTTGCAATTCTGGGTTTTCTGGCTGTCCTTACGCTTGCGGTCGTGTTTTTCTTTGACAACCGGGAATTGAATGGTCTTACGAAAGACCGCCTGTATCCGATGATGGACGAGCCCAGGCAGCATCCTCAGGCGTTAACGAGCAAAGTCAGTGAACTGGGAAACGGCATCCTTGTTACGAAGCTTTACAGCCGTAATGATTCGTCAGGGTTGTATTTCGGGATGTGGTATAGAAACCAAGACGCGCTGATCGAGATGGAAGACGTGGACTGGCTGTTGGAAGACGGAGAAATTGAATTTCTCGTCAAAGCGGTGGACTCTAATGGAACGACCTATAATGCAGAAACCGAGGGCATTGTAGAAGGCACCTTCTCCACATTCCGCTATGTGCAGTTTGATGACTTTCATTATGATGACACGTTGAAAAACCTTCATGTAGCCTTCTACCCTATGAAAAAGGAAGAAGGAGAACGGACACCGCATCACCTTCCCCTGGTGGAAGCGGATATTGAAATAGAACCAAACATCCAGTAAAGACGGCGCATACCCTGTTGTTAGGAAGGTCTTCAATCCTTCTGTTTCAAGGGTGTGCGCCGTGTATTTTTCGTGTTGCAGAAAGATTTACAGAAGAAAGAACAAATGGTCCGCGTTTTCTGTTAAACTAGTTCTTAATCTGTAATGGAATGCTGAGGAGGTAAAGAATGACGATTTATAACCATATTTTGACGCAGGATGATTTTGTCGGACAGGATGAGCTGAGCTATCCGTTTGAAGAACGTGGGCTGCAGTTCGGGGATGGTATTTATGAAGTCATCCGTATTTACGGCGGCCGGTATTACTTAATAAATGAGCATGTGGAGCGGTTATATCGTTCCGCAGCAGCTATAAAAATCCAGGTTCCTTATAAGAAAGAGGACCTGTATGCCAAGCTTGACGAGCTGCTTGAGAAAAACCAGGTCACTGGTGATGCCAAGGTTTACCTGCAGATCACAAGAGGATCCGCTCCAAGGGATCATGTCTTTCCTGATGAGATTGAGGCGAACCTTTACGCTTATGTGAAAGATCTCCCAAGACCTGAGGAGAAGTTGAAAAATGGGGTAACCACCATTACACATGATGATGTACGCTGGGACTGGTGCTACATCAAGAGTTTGAACCTGCTTGGAAATGTTCTGGCTAAACAGGCAGCTAAAGAGAAGGACAGTTATGAAGCTATTCTTCATAAAGATGGGGAAGTGACCGAGTGCAGTTCATCCAATGCCTATCTGGTCAAGGACGGAAAGGTCTATACCCATCCAGCTAAAAAGAACATTCTTCACGGCTGTGTAAGGATGCGTGTAGAAGCTTTTTGTCAGCAGGAGAACATCGAATTCATTGAAGAAACATTTTCATTAGAAGATCTGCAGGACGCGGATGAAGTCTTCTTATCCAGCAGTACCTCTGAAGTCATGCCGATTTTAAAAGTGGATGAGCTGATCATCGCCGATGGAAAGCCGGGTCCGGTTACACGGACGCTTCAAAAGTGCTATGAGCAGGATGCAGGACTTCCGGAAGAGGCATGCCTCTTCTCTACAGCAGCAGCGGAATAAATGAAAAACAGCCGGCAGACGGAAGCGCTGCCGGCTTTCTTTGTGTGCTGTGGTTTTACGTATGCTATAATGCAGATGAAATCAAGGAAAGGGGCGGAAATCGTGCCGAATGTAAAGCTGGATTTAACGCAGGACCAATATGAAAAGCTTGTAGAAGCGGTGTTTCTTGGAACATGGATGGTCAACTCGACAAAAATGGAGCTGGATGAGCAGTTTGAGGACGTCCGGGAAGCCGTTCTGTCAAAATATAAAGAGGGCGGTCTGGAAGACAAGATTACGCACCATGAGCAGCTGGGTGTCCATGATCTTGATGTGGACTATGAATCCAGGCTGATGGATACCCATGTCGAGGAATATGACGAATTCAGCTTCTGGGACAAGCTGGTGGAAAAGCTCTCAGAGAAAGAACTGACGAACATCTATGGTCCGCTTGGCGATAAACTCACAGAAGAGCAGATGGAGAAGCGGATGGAAATCGAGGAAGAAATCGGACGGAAACTTGAAGAAACAGGGGTTACTCACTTAACTTTTGAAAAATAACCTCCCAAAAAAAGCGTGATGAGAGCATCACGCTTTTTGAGCGGCCTGTTTCTCGGAATCTGACCAGAGCCTGGCAATGGGACGGGCCCACTGGAAGGTCCATTGAATAAGCGGGCCGAGCAGAATCGCCACTATCAACGTTCCAAAGCCGACAGGAGCTCCCAGTAAAAAGCCGATTAATGCCATTCCCGATTCGGAAAAGATCCGGATGGAGCTTTTGGACTGATTGGTTTTCTCGTTCATGATCATCATGAAATGATCGAGAGGGATACGCGGGAACGGGGTGCGGAGGTATACCGATATCCCTACAGCTGTGGCGAGGAGGCCGAGGCTGAAGATGCCCCACTGGCCCCACCATACCTCTACATCCAGGTTTTCCAAAGATCCGTACAAAAACAGATCAAGGGTACGGCCGCGCAGGATGATCGGGATTAACGATTCATACTGCGGACGTTTCCGTTCAAGCCGCGCGTTGACGAGAAGAAGGATGATGAAGGCGGCAATCATCACGCTTCCGACAGTGACAGGTAAATGCATGGACAAACCAACGGCAATGCTGTCCCCCGGCCCTACACCGAGGCCGGATTTTATAATCAGGGCAAGGCCGAGACTCGACACGACCAGGCCCGCAACGTAAATAATGAAGAGAAAGAAATACTTCATGATCGGCTCCTTTGCACGAACACATTTGCTTTGTTCATCATATCGCTTGAAAAGTTCGATGTAAAGCAGAGCCGGCTTTGGAAGAGGGACAGGATCGGCTCCCTCTATCTATGGAAAGAAGAAGGAGGATATGACATGAAATATGCAGTCATTACCGGCACATCCCGTGGACTTGGGGAAGCGGTGGCAGAAAAATTCATGAAGCAGGGCGTCCACGTCTTAGGGATTTCCCGTTCAGGAAATGCAAAACTGGATGCTCTGAATGAGGAGAAAGCTGGAAGTTTTGAGCACATCGAGGCAGACTTGAATGATCCTGCCGATTTGAAGAATGTTGCAGCTGTCGTAAAGGAGAAAGTTTTTCATAAACAGTCGGAATACGTGTACGTTGTCAACAATGCCGGTGTGGTGGAACCGATTGAAACAGCAGGGAATCTTGATGCTGAAGCGGTGCAGAAGCACATGCAGATTAATGTGACAGCTCCGATCCTGCTTATTAATGAACTGCTTCCAGCAGCGTCCGAAGCCAGCGTCAAGCTTGGCATTGTGATGGTTACGTCCGGAGCTGCTGAAAAGAGTATCCACGGCTGGAGTGTGTACAGCAGCTCCAAGGCTGCATTGAATCGTTTTACAGAGACGCTTGCTCTTGAGCAGGAGGGCAGCGGCCATACAATTCTAGCCTTTAGTCCCGGGGTCATGGATACAGATATGCAGCAGGAAATCCGTTCTTCCAGTGAATCCGCGTTTGCCGATGTGGATAAATTCAAAAAGATGAAGGAAGAAAATGTCCTGCGTTCTCCGGAGGAAGTGGCTGAGGTGCTCATGAATCTACTGGGTCAGGAAATTACGAACGGACAAGTGTACCGCTTATACGACCTCGTTAACTAACTAAAAACCACCCTTGTACGGGTGGTTTTTGACTGTAGAAAAAGTCTGTGGAAACCAGTTAGAGTTGTCCATTTGTCGTGTGAAGGGTCACATTCCGCTTGTTGGTGAATGAATGCCGTGGGCACGCCCACAGCTGACGTCGCCTGCCCAAGTGGATCTTCGGCCCGTGCTGTTCCCGCAGGCATCACCACCGAACGCTCCTCGTACCGACGTTAGAATATAGAGAAGAGAGGTTGTGCCCTATGCAGGTGTGCAGATTCAAAAGAACGGCATGGGATGCGCTATGGCCGCTTGCGTGGAAAAGAAAAAGTGAAGGAACAGCGCTGATAACGGCTGCCTGCCGGAGTATGAAAAAGATTATCCTCCATCCAGCAAGGGTGAGCTGGGTGAAGGAGAGTCTTTTTCGATGTTAAATAACTCCCAAGGAGCGGTGCCCCTTTCGCTCCTGGCGGTAAGAAAGAAAAAAGTTTGTAAAGAAACAGGGGTTTCTGCTTATATAAAAGGATTTGTCTTTTCGTGGCCCTGTCCCTGATATGTGAATATCCACATCGGCTCACGACGTTCCCGGAGGCGTCACCACCGTGCGCTCCACGTGAGCCCAATAGATCCCGGGGCGGAAAGGGATTGGTGCTCTCCTGGTGGCTGTGGAAAACACCCCGCAGCTTTAAAAAACGGTTTGTTATCCGTGGAGACGGATGTTGACTTGGGTTTTTCCGGCCTGTATTTCTACATATCCTCCGATGGGAAAGGTGAAAATCGGGCTGGTGTGGCCGAAATCTGCTTGAACAATGACAGGGAGGTGAGCAAGCTCCGGTTTGCTTTCAATGACAGCGGTCAGTGTATCAAATTCCATATTTGAAGACGTTTGGAACCGGCCGATCACAATTCCCTGCACTTGATCAAAACCAGGCTGATGAATCAGCGACTGCAGGTCGCGATCAAAGGTTTCTGGATTGGAAAGCTCATCATCTTCCAAGAAAAGAACCGTACCGGCAAGCTCCGGCATAAAGGAGGTCCCCTGCAGCAGATTGAACGTACACAGGTTTCCTCCGATCAACGTGCCGGATGCTTTTCCCTCCTGAATGACGACGGGGCCTTGATTAGGGTAAAACGTACGGTCATCTTGATCAAGGTACCACGCATCATCACTCCAATGAGCGGCTGGTTCGATGTCCACAGGATCGTTTGTTGTTAACATGGTCCGGAAATGCTCCAGCGTATAGTCCAGACCTTTTTCCATTCCAAAAGTAGAAAAGTGTGGGCCGCTGTAAGTGACCAGACCTGTTTTATGGTAGATGCTGTTGGACAATGCTGTAATATCCGAATATCCACAGAAAATTTTGGGATGGGCTTTAATTAAATCATAATCCAATCGGTTCAGCAGCTGGTTGCTGTCGTATCCTCCCAATGTTGTAAGCACAGCTTTAACAGCCGGGTCCTTAAAAGCTTCATGAATATCCGAGATTCTGTGTTCCACAGGATTGGAAAAAAGCGTCGGTGCTTCTGCTGCGTATGTACTGAAGCTGGTTGTAAACCCCATGTCTTTGAAGCGCTGGCGAGCAAGCTCCTGCTGTTCGGGAGCAATGATGGACAAGCTTTTGGCTGGAGAGATGACCCGTATTTCATCCCCCTGGTTTAGTTTTTCAGGTATCATCAATAGCCCCTCCTTTTATGAATTATTTAAATATACCAAAGGAAGCGGAAGGTGTCTATAATTTGTTAATATTTTGAATCTTAAAGGAGAGCTGATTCGTAAAGAAGAAAAAGGGGGGGAGAGAACATGTGGGAAACCATACTCGGGCTTGGAGGCGTCCTTATCTTTTTCACCATGGTTTTTGTCTACCTTATACGAAATCCATTAAGGAAGCAGCAAAAGCCAAGCCTGCATCAGAAAAAACGGGATGCCTCGTTCTACGCACCTGGAATTATGGGAGCGGACAGCGGAGATGCAGGAGACAGCGGGGACTGATTCATAGAACAGAAAGGACGGAGCACAGCGGCTCCGTCCTTTTCTTGTTTATGAGGCTTTCGCCTGCTTTTTTGCTTCTTTATTGTTTTTCAAAAACATGTAAAGGGAAGCACCAAATATAGTGAAATAACCAGCAACACTTAGAAGGTCTGGAATCTGGCCGAACAGCAGAATGCTGATCAGGGCCGAATAAACAACCGTGGAGTAAAAGAAGATGGAAATTTCACGGGCTGGAGCGAATTTATAGGCAATCGTCAGACCGAATTGTCCGAGCGTCGCGAATGCACCGGCACCCAGCAGATAGGCCCACTGCCTGGCTGTCATCGGTTCATAGAAAGCGATCGTGAACGGCAGCAGGGTTACCGTTGTGAAAAAAGAGAAGTAGAACACGATGGTGTAGAATTTCTCTTTATCCCCAAGGACGCGGAGCAGCGTGTAGGCTCCTGCAGCGAACACCGCAGAAAACAGGCCGGCCGCATATGGGATGAATTCAAGTGAAAATGCCGGCTTGATAATAAGGAGCGTTCCTGCAAAAGCTACGGCAATGGCGATAAGCTGGTACGGTCTCGTCCGTTCTTTTAAGAAGATGGCAGAGAAGATAATTAATAAAAACGGGCTCAGTTTATTCAGCATATCCGCATCGGACAACACAAGGTTATCAATGGCGTAAAAGTATAGAACCATCCCGATGGTACCGAGGGCGGACCTGGAAAGCAGAAGCTTTTGATTTTCCTTCTTTCCGAACAGACGCTCTTTATTATAGCGTACAAATCCAAAAGCGATGACAGCGGAAACGAGGTTCCGGAACAGTGTCTTCTGCACGGTTGGGACGTCTCCGGACAGCTTGACTAAGGCAGCCATCATGGAAAAACCGAACGCTGATATGAGCAGTAGTACAATTCCTTTATTACGATTTGTCATGGTTGATGTTCCTCCAGTTGTTCTTAGGTTGTTCAAAAACACCTTTACCATCCTAATACAAATCAAGAGGGATGAAAAGCAGAATTGCTTCAATCCTAAAATCGAAGAGGAGTCGTGTATAATGGAGACAGACAAAATAGAGAAGGGACGATTGGTGTGATTTGTGCTCATCCCGTCATTGTTAAAACACGGACCATCCGTAATAATCAACAGCTTTATGAAGAAAGGGAGGAAAGCCTGGAATTATATGAGGATTCAGTCGTATGCCCGGATGAAACGTTCCAGCTTAAGGACGTCCATGATGTGTCCTACAAGGAATTTTCCCAGGGCTCGGGATTTCTTTACCTTCATACCATGAAAGGCGTGCGGACATTTTTAGTGAAAGAACATCCCCGGGCATGGATGGATGCGTTCAGGACAAACGTATGACGAACACCAGAATACCGTTTGATCTGACTCCGTCGGATGATCGTGGGATTCAGGTAACGGCAGAAGGGAGGCGCCTCTATCTCCGTGAGGTTCTCCCGGAAGACTGGGAGGAATTCCATCCCTACGCTTCAGATCCGGATACCGTTAAATACCAGCCCTGGGGGCCGCACACAGAAACAGACAGCAAATTTTTTGTCCGTCAGGTACTGATTGACGCCAGGCAGAAACACCGCTCGCGTTATGTATTTGCGGTTGTGGAAAAGGCCGCAGATCAGGTGATTGGAAATATTGAGTTGAATATCAAGGACTGGGATGGTGTCGGTGAAATTGGATTTATCATTCACCATCATTACTGGGGACAGGGATACGCGACAGAAGCCTGTCGTCTGATGCTGGCGTACAGTTTTGACGTGTGCGGTCTACATCGCGTTACAGCACTGAGCAGTCCGGAAAATAAAGCGTCCCAGCGGGTGCTCGAGAAAATCGGAATGGTTAAAGAGGGGACGCTGAGGGAGGATATTTTTGTGAAAGGCGCTTGGAGGGATTCGTCCGTCTACGCGGTTCTCCGGAGTGAGTGGAAAAAAAGAAAAAGCAGGCATTGATGTACATCAATGCCTGCTTTTCACTTTGCAGCGGATTCTTCTGTTTAATGATTGGATAGGGAAGCATCCGCTTTATGATGGACCGCCAGCTTTTTGACAAGCTGGGAGCTGTCTTTGTTGAGCCCGGCGATTTCTACTTCTTTGTCCTGTTCTCTGAACTTCAGGACAAGTTTATCAATCGCAGCTACGGCTGAGTCATCCCACACATGGGCATCAGTGAAATCAATCCGGACCGTATCGGCTTTTACATTAAAGTCGAAATGCTTCAGCAGGCTGTCCGTTGAAGCGAAGAAGACTTGTCCGGATACGTGATAAACAATCCTGCTTGTTGTTTCTTCAACATGTTCTTCGACGTGGACTTTGGAAATCTTGGACACAAAGAAGATAGCGCTCAAGATGACACCAGCCAGTACGCCTTTGGAAAGGTCATGGGTGTAAACAACGGTTCCAACGGTCACTACCATTACGACCGTGTCTGTGACCGGTGTTTTATGAAGTCTCGTCAAGGCACTCCAGTCGAAGGTTCCCACGGACACCATGATCATAATACCGACAAGCACAGCCATTGGAATCTGTACAAGAAGGTCATTAAAGGCAATAATCAATGTCATCATGAAGACACCGGCCACCAGTGTGGATAAACGGCCGCGTCCTCCTGAGGATACGTTGATGACCGATTGTCCAATCATCGCACATCCGGCCATTCCGCCGAACAGACCGGAAACGACGTTGGCCATGCCCTGTCCGCGGGCTTCTTTGTTCTTATCACTTACGGTATCTGTCATATCATCGACAATCTGAGCTGTAAGCAGTGACTCAAGAAGTCCTACAAAGGCGAGAGCCAGCGATATCGGGAAAATGATCTGCAGCGTCTCAAAGTTTACTGGAATATCAGGTACAAGGAAGATTGGAAGCGTGCTTGATAGTTCTCCCATATCTCCAACGGTCTTAAACCCGGCTCCTGTTGTTACGGCAATAATCGTCATGACGACGATGGCAACAAGCGGAGATGGGACAGCTTTTGTAAACCTTGGCAGGAGATAAATGATAGCAAGAGACCCGGCAACCATGGCGTACATAGCAAGTCCTGCGCCATCAAAGTGAATCAGCTGGGACGAGAAAATCAAGATGGCCAGGGCGTTTACGAAACCGATCATCACCGATCTCGGGATGAATTTCATGAACTGTCCGATTCTTAAGGCACCAAGAATAAACTGCAGGATACCTGTCAGAATAGTGGCGGCCAGCAGGTATTCAAGTCCGTGATCCTTCACAAGCGTCACCATAAGCACAGCCATCGCTCCTGTTGCGGCCGAAACCATTCCAGGCCGTCCCCCTACAAAAGCAATGACAACAGCGATACAGAAGGAAGCGTACAATCCTACCATGGGGTCGACTCCAGCGATGATAGAGAAAGCGATCGCTTCAGGAACAAGGGCCATGGCGACGACCATACCTGAAAGCACATCGTTTTTTACGTTTCCAAACCATTGTTGTTTTAATGTTTGTGTGTTCAATTGCGCACCTCTCTCTTAAATTTTGTCTGTATTACCCTTGGCAATACGTAATTCCGGCAAGAACGTTCAGATTATATCACCTATCGAAGGATTTACATAACCCCATGTAAGCGCATAAATAAACTTTTTTCTCTTTTATTCTTCAAATATCTCTATGAAACTCTTATTTGTCTGTAGCCGGGATTTTTTCTAAAGCGGGGGTTCCAATATATGGGGGAGGGTGCGTATCTTCAATTATTTACATGGGCTTCACATTCCATGGTAAAATGATGAAAAAAGGGGGAAGCGGTCATGTATAAAAACATATTGATTGCGGCCGATGGGTCTGAGCATTCCATACGTACAGCAGAACGAGCGGCAGAGCTTGCCGGACTGCAGATGGGAGCAAAGATCACCATCATTTATGTGGTCGATGTCGACCAGTCTAAAACCGATGTCCTGACACAGGGAGATAAAACAGTGATCGATCAGAAGAGGAAAGAAAGACTGGAGCCGATCGAAGACGTCCTCCAGGGGAAAGATATCTCTTACGAAATTGTCATCCGTCATGGAGAACCCGGGCCAACCATCGTTCATTACGCCAATGATCATGCCTTTGATATCGTCATCATCGGCAGCCGGGGATTGAATGCTCTTCAGGAAATGGTTCTTGGCAGTGTCAGTCACAAGGTGGCTAAACGGGCCAAATGCCCAGTTATGATAGTGAAATAAAAACAGGCAGAAGAGGCGGTCTCTTCTGCCTGTTTTTTGCTTACAGCAGGTTGTGGTAGCGTCGTTCTGTTAACTTCCTCATGGCCGTCTGCATAAGAAACACCAGCAGCAGAAAGATGATCAATAATGCGCCTGTTACCGGCCAAAGACCCTGCAGACTGTTGATATTCCACACAATCACTAGAATCACGCCGAAGACAAGGGCTTCAATGGCGAGGGGAACAATTCCGATGAAACGCCCCTTGAATACTTCACGCTCATCTGTCCAGTCCAGCTTGGGGCTGTATAGATCTACCATCACGCCGGCGGCAGAGGCAATCCAGCTTATGAGGAGGGACAGGATGAACCACGCTGTCCAGATTGACAGAGGGATTTTTATGACCCATAAAGCGGCTGCGCTCAAAATAACCAAGGAGATGGCATTCAGCAGATAGGCCGTCAGCATTTTACTCATGATTACCTTTGAAGGTGGAATAGGCAGATACAGATGATTGAACCAGCTTTTCCCATCCCTTGAAATCGAAGAGATGGAAGCGGGGTTCGATCCGAAAACAACTACTGAAAGACCGACAGAGGCCAGAATGACGAATTTTCCATTCATTTCTGCCAGCTGTGTGCCTGCTCCCCCTAGCGGTCCATCCATTTCCATGATGATCAGAACAATGGCCAATACAGGCAGAATCAAACTTTGCACAAAGACTTGGGTGAAAAAGGTGGGGGTGCGTAAAATCAACAGGACTTCTTTTCTGAAGAGACTGTAGATCAAAGGCTTTTTCTTCACATAAGCTTCGACTGTATCCTCAGTGAACGTGTTCCTTTTTCCACCGGATAAACCGAGTACGCCTTTGAAATAAAGCTTCTGGCCGATAGTGAAGAAGAGAGCAATCCCTCCTGCGGATAGTGCGGTCATCAATACGAGAAAAAGGATGCCCTGAATGGACGCAGGGGCGGCGAGGGCTGAACTGCTTATATAAGCAGTAGGGAAAAACTTCGTCACTAATCCGAGCAGGTCCCCCTGTTCGGCCGCCAATTGATACATATTCTGACTGCCGCCCTCCAGACGGATCACAACATTGATTCCGATAACAAATCCAAAACCAAGAAGTCCAGCAATGACTTTGCTTCGGTCCTTGTTTTTCGAGATATTGACAAAACGCATCATGAACATGATGGCAATGGCAGTCAAAACAAAGGGAAGCACCGGAAGCAGAAGCCACACAAGTAAGGCGGAGCTGTAATAAAGCAGTCCCGCACCGCTGTGGAGGCCGTAAAACGCAAGCCCGGGGAGCAGAATGACCGCATTCACCCCGTAAAGGGACAGAAATGGAACGGCTGCTTTTCCGGCTGCTATTTGATAAGGGTGAAAGGGGAGTGGTACAAACGATTCCACATCCTCTGCAAAATAAAAAGATGATAAAACCGTACCTATGCTGATAAAACAGTAAAAAACGGTCATTAAGACAAATAAAACCCCAAGGATGACCGCTTCACCCCCTGTCGGGCTGAAGGCGGCATACATGGCTGCGATCAGTTCGTTCAACAGTGTAAGAATCAACAGCCCGAAGGGGATCATGATGACTGCTAAGATGAGGTAGCCTGTTTTTTCTGCTGTACTGCGGTGAGCGAAGGATAACTGCATCTTCACCATCAACTTCATCAGCTTCCACGTGTTACTCATTTTGTGTCAGCTCCAAAAACAGCTTCTCAAGGTTGTTGTCCTCCTGAAACTGCTGCTTCATTTCTTTCATACTTCCTCTGAATTGAACATGTCCTTTGTTGATAATAGCCACCTCGTCACATAACTGTTCGACGACTTCCAGCACGTGGGTGGAGAAAAAGACGGTCTTTCCTTTGGCTGCGTGTTCCCGCATCATTTCTTTCAAAGTATAGGAAGACTTAGGATCAAGGCCGGTTAACGGCTCGTCAAGAATCCAAACATCAGGATCATGCAGAAGTACACCACTGACAACGATTTTCTGACGCATCCCGTGCGAATATGTATGAATCTGGTCATTCAGTGCTTCATAGATGTCGAAGCTTTTCGTTAAGTATTCAATTTTCTCTTTTCGGACGTTTGGCGGTACATCAAAAACATCTCCGATAAAATTCAAGTATTCCATTCCCTTTAACCGGAGAAAAATGTCTGAGCGGTCCGGAACATAGCCGAACTGATGCTTGGCTTTCATAGGGTCTGTGCTGATATCCACGCTGTTCATGGATATGGAGCCTGCATCCAAGGGCAGGATCCCCGTCATCATTTTGATCGTTGTCGACTTTCCTGCACCGTTGGGACCGAGAAAGCCGAAGATTTTCCCGTCCGGCACCGTCAAATCCAAGTCCTTGACGGCTGCTTTACCGGCGAAGTTTTTGGTTGCCTGCTTGATTTCAATCATTCCATCCCTTCCTTTTTCAGGAGCTTATGAATGGTATACGAACGGTAGCTTTTATCCGTTTCAATTTTACAGAAAAAGTTCATAATGCTCCTCATCTAAATAACCTGTGGGAAGTTTGATTGCTTGCTTCTCCACGCCCCAGCATCGAAAACCGAGCTTTCGATACAGCTCTCTTGCCGGGGTGTTTTCTGTAACAACGCTGAGGTGAAGGACTTCGACTTCCACTGCCCGGGCATGCTGGATCAGTTCTTCCAGCAGAAGCATGGCTCCTCCAGTCCGCCTTACCTCTGGTGTGATGTACATCGCAACGATGGATGCTTTATGTCTGAACTTCGGGTGTGTTTCCCGTACCAGTGTGACTACCCCTGTCAGTTTTTCTCCTGAAAAAAGTCCGAAGGTCCTGGTGTCTTTACTCTCCAGCCGTTCCGCGGTCGTTTCGATCGGGTTCGGTTTCTGCTTTTCCTGTTCGTAGGTCGTAATAAAAGCGTCCGGGTTTGTAAGCAGAGCTTCGAGTCTTAACTCAAAGTAGGCTTCTGCATCTGAACGGTTCAATTCGCGCGTCTCCATGGGCTTTGCCTCCTTTTGTTGTTCCTAGCCTAGCCGAAAACTATGGTAAAGTAAAGACATCAGGACTACAGGAGGGATGGCATGTCGGAGAAGGAAAAAATGTTAATGGGCGAGTTGTATCAACCGTGGGACGATGAGCTGGTGATGGAAAGGTCGCGCGCCAGACAAATCACCCATGCGTTGAATCAGACGAAGAATACAGAGGAGCATTACCGCCGTCAGCTGATCGAAGACCTGTTTGGAACAATTGCCGGGGAGATGTCCCTCGAACCGCCTTTTTACTGCGATTATGGTTACAATATTCATGTAGGTGATGGGTTCTTTGCTAATTTCAATTGTATCTTTTTAGATATATGTCCAATTACGGTGGGAAACCGTGTCTTGATTGGACCAAACGTACAGCTGTACACAGCTCTTCACCCTATGGATCGGGAAACGAGAGCAAAAGGGCTGGAGTCAGGCCGGCCGATTACCATCGGTGATGATGTGTGGATCGGAGGAGGAGCGATTATCAACCCGGGGGTTACCATTGGAAGCAATGTCGTGATTGGTTCAGGGGCGGTTGTCACTAAGGATCTCCCGGATAATGTCTTCGCCGCCGGCAGCCCTGCAAAGGTCATCAGGACAGTCGAATAAGGCTCCGGGGTAGTTTTGGCGGTATTTTTTCGTTATCATACAGAGGGATACTTGCATTCGTAATAAGAAAAAAGAGAGGATTGTATCACTATGATTAAACGTAAGAGTCAAAGAGAAATTGAAAACATGCACGAGGCAGGGAAGCTGCTGGCTGATGTCCATAAACAATTGCGCACCTTCATAAAGCCGGGTGTTACAACGATGGAAGTCGAAAACTTCGTGGAAAAATATCTAGCCGAACGCGGGGCTACCGGAGAGCAGAAAGGATATCAAGGGTACGAATTTACAACATGCGCATCCATCAATGACGAAATCTGCCACGGATTCCCACGCGATGAGAAGTTGAAGGAAGGCGATATCGTAACCATCGATATGGTCGTCAACTTAAATGGCTACCTGGCTGACTCCGCCTGGACACATGCGGTGGGAGAAATCAGCGAAGAAGCTCAAAAACTGATGGATGTAACGAAAACATCTCTTTATAAAGGAATCGAGCAGGCTGTACCGGGTAAACGAATCGGTGATATCGGCCATGCGATCCAGGCCTATGCGGAAGGAGAAGGGTATTCGGTTGTCCGCGACTTCACAGGACACGGAATCGGTGAATCGATCCACGAAGATCCTTATATTCCTCACTTCGGTGCTGCCGGCAAAGGAGCACGTCTGAAAGAGGGAATGGTCATTACCATCGAGCCGATGATTAACATTGGAGACTGGGCAAGTCAGATGGATGAGAACAATTGGACGGCACGAACGGTTGATGGGACGTTATCCGCACAGTATGAACATACAGTAGCCATTACAAAAGAAGGCCCTGTCATCTTGACTGAACAGGAAGATGAATAAATAAAAAGGGAACAGCTGTGAGCTGTTCCTTTTTTATTTTAACCTCTGTTAAAGTCTGTGGTTGATATTTTAAACGGATTACTAAATCGTTTCCGTCTGGAATTAAGGGTCCGGTCCGCTATTTACTCAGAGCATGGGATGGCAGGGAAAACCGTCCGCTTTCCGCGGGGAACGATGAGCCTCCTCGAACTTCGTTCTCCGGGGTCTCACCTTGTTCCTTTTTCCCGCAGGAGTCTACCTGTTTTCCCTGCCATCCCTTTCGTAGTAGTGTAACGGACTTCGGTTATATCCTTTCTAACTACCCTTCTTTGAAGAGGCGGCCTTGGGAATGGCGAGACTCCTGTGGGATGAAGGTACATCGTGAGACCCCGGAAGGCGCAGCCTGAGGAGGCTCACGGTACCCCACGGAAAGGGAGTCATTCCCAAGGCCGCCTCATACAAATCCCATGACAGAAAGGGGTGATCTGAGCTCACATATTAAATAACAACACCAAGCAATAACAAAGCCTTATTTTAAAAACAAGACATAAAAAAACTCCCCTCGAAAGGGGAGTTTTTTATACGTTCTTATTTTTGAACGTTAGCTGCTTGTGGTCCACGCTGACCTTCTTCAATTTCGAAAGTTACGACTTGACCTTCTTCAAGAGTTTTGAAACCTTCTTCTTGAATAGCGGAGAAGTGTACGAAGACGTCGTCTTGACCTTCTACTTCAATGAAACCGAAACCTTTTTCTGCGTTAAACCATTTTACTGTACCTTCGACCATGTACAAAAACCTCCTGCGTGGAGAAACTCCACATTGTATTACTATTCTTGCTCATTCAAGTCCATCAAGACGACATCTTGCGAAACATCTTCTCTTGCATGACACTCATCGAACAACGAATAATTAACCATAGTATAACAGATGGGCAAAAGGAATGAAAGCCCTATTACGAAAAAGTTCCTTTTTACTCCTGGGGCTGGGTCATATAGGCCTGGTTCATTAATGAAAGCAGGGAACGCTCCACAAGAGTATCGACTTCCTCAGGGGCTATGCGGGCCAGTTCATACAGCGGCTTTCCCTGCTCGAGAAGGTGCTGGATGACAAGCCACCCTGTGTAATTGGCTTCTTTTTCAAATCCTGACGCACCGGTACCTTTGGTAAAGGAGTAGAGGGCCTCGTAATCTGTGCGGTGCAGATGGGGCTGGATGTTCATCATGACCCGGTTCGGTTCGCGGCTGCAGTTTTCTTCATCCCAGCTGAAGTAAGGATCTGATATCCCGCTTTCCTCCAGCACCTCCAATGTCGTGTGGATGGCCAGCCCCTCCTGAAAGATCAACTGTCCGAGGGTACGGGTATGGCTGGGGGCGAGTCCGGACTGGCGGCAGTGAACGACCCTGGCAAGCTCCTGAATCAAACGCGTCTGACCACCGGGGAGTTCGACAGGGAAGCAGAGAATGTATTGATGATTTTCCTGGATGATGAAAGGATCCGTTTCAAATGTTCCGACAAAAAAGAGAACGTTTACATCAACGTAGGTGGTGCTGTGCAGAATTTGTTTAATATGATCCACGTGCCCATTCAATTCCAGCGGACTGATATCGAAATATTGAATTTTATCATAGACGTAATAGTACTTGTTCCAGGCATACTCCACCATTTCCTTTGCGAGCTGGCCTTGTTGATACCCCGGCGGTGTATGAGGGAAATCATAATATTCCATCCATAATTCATGACGCTTATGAGGGGGTTCTCGATAAGCCTGGTCATAAAACGTTAAGAAACGATCCAGCATTTGTGAGCACCTTACATCATCCATGGTGATCCCTCCGAATGTTTTAGGATTGATTTAGAAATTCCAGCCGTTTATTCCAAACATCATGAGCATCTTTTCCAATCCAGATTAAATGACTGCCAGCATTGACCTCGTAGATTTCACAATCGGGTACCGTCGATTTCAACAGCAGAGCGTTTGTATAAGGGACGCTCCGGTCTTTTTGAGAGTACATGCCGAGAACAGGTACATTCAGCTCATCCAGGTTTGTTACATCATGGTCAAGGTCAAGGATAAAGCCTCTGCCGGGCTGGGAGGTGGCGAGCATATCATAGATGAAGCGCCGGTCATTGGCCGATAAATGCTTGAGGTAATCCTCCACATCTTCGGTGGTCATATCAGCAAGAAGCTGTTTCATGACAAGGTCAGGGAAAAGCTTAAGCATAAACTTGAGGCTGCCTGTGACCATTTTTTCTGCGGGGCCGAACATCATCAATGCCTTTCTCCGGGTCTTTCGATCCCATGCCCCCGTCAGCGCTGCTTCGAGGACAAGCCGGTCCACCCTCTGCGGGTAGCGGGAAGCTAGAGCGATTCCGCTTGGCCCTGCTGCCGATACAGCAATGACATGGACGCGTTCCAAACGTAAATAATCAAGCACCTCAACGATTGTATCAGCGAATTCGTCAGGAGTTCGTCCTGTCGAGGGTTCTGTGTAGTCGTAACCAGGCCGTGAAATCGTCAGCAGTGAAAATCCTTCATATACGAGACTGCTGTGGGATAAATCTGTATCTCTGCTGCAGTGGCCGCCTTTGAGCAGCAGCACAGGAGGACCTTCTCCGATATATGTAAATTCCACTATTCCGTTTGTTGAATCAAGGAGTGTCGTGGTCATGGGCTCATCCCTTTCTTTCTTTTTCCATACATTAAATATAAGCTATAATATAAGAAAATGAAACATCAGACAATTCTGTTAATAGGGGTGGAAAAGTGAGAATCGTGTCGATATGTCCAAGCAATACTGAAATTGTCGCCTATCTGAATCAGACCCACCTGTTGGTTGGTGTCGATAATTATTCTGATTATCCGGAGGAAATCAGGAAGCTCCCGAAGCTCGGCCCTGATTTATCCATAGATATACAAAAAACAGCAGAGCTAAATCCGGACTTGGTTCTGGCTTCGCTGTCTGTACCGGGCATGGAAAAAAATATTGAAGGGCTTGAAAAAGCCGGACTTCCTTATATCATCATCGATTCCAACAGCCTGTCAGAAATTGGGGAGGACGTCCGCCGTGTCGGCCGGGAGCTCGGGATGGGAGAGGAAGCCGATCATAGAGCGGATGCGTACAGGGATGAATTGGATCGTTTGAAGGAAAAGGCTTCTCTTGCTGAGATCAAGCCTGTGTTGTACTGGGAATGGTGGCCCAAGCCGGTTTTCACTCCGGGTGGAAAGAACTGGTTGACCGAAATCAGCCGTCTGGCCGGAGCTAAAAATGTCTTTGCAGATCAGGATACGGCCAGTTTTCAAACGGACTGGGATGAAGTCAAGAATCGTAATCCTGACCATATCTGCATGGTATGGGTGGGGGTGAAGGAAGAGAAAATGAACCCGGATCTTCTTAGGAAACGTCCGGGGTGGCTGGACATGAAGGCTGTAAAAAACGACAGGATCCATGTCCTGGAGGAATCATTATTCTGCCGTCCAAGCCCCAGACTGCTGGAGGGGCTGGAAAAGTTGACGAATGTCCTGCAAAAGGAAAACGACGAGCTCGGATAAGCTCGTCGTCTAGTGAAGCTTTCGTTTATGCTTAGGAACAGCCAGCTCGCGGAAATTGGACGCGAGCTCCTTGAGCTGATGGCTGAGGTCTTCCCCTCCCATAGGAAGTCCGTGTCCGGTGATCGCGGTGACCGGGTTCAAGGCAGCTAACTTCTGTACGGATTTTTCAGCTTCCTCCCAATTGTGCGTAAAGTAGGCCGGGGGTCCATGAACATGCTGATGCTGAATGAAAACGGCCATGCTGGATTCCTGTTTTACAGTAATAAAGGCATCTCCAGCGAGAAGGGTGCCGTCGTGTGGACGGTATAATGCGACATGCCCCGGTGTGTGACCGGGGGTGTGAATGACCTGCCAGTCAGGGAGGAAGGGGAGTTTCCCGTCGTTCGGTATGGCATGGATATAGCGGCTCAAATCCGGCTGATGTGTAGGGAAGAATGGGGAAATTAAAGCAAAAAATCCTCCACCAACTGTGGCATCACCGACAGGGTAATCTCGTTGATTGGTCACATAATCCATTTCCATTGGGTGAATAAAAATGGGGACATTCCAATGGTCTGCCAGTTTTTTTGCTGAACCTACATGATCGAAATGGCCGTGGGTCAAGACGATCGCTTTTGGAGGCCTGGATCCATAGCGTTTTTCCGCAGCCGCTATGATCCTTCTGCTGTAACGGCTGATTCCACAGTCGACAAGGACCCAGTCATCGGTCTGTTCTTTTCCTATAAAGATGACATTGACAATCAACGTACGGTAAAAGGCGACATCGTCAAGAACTTGTTCAGCTTCTGCCTGTTCCATATCTAAATGATGATCCTGCTGCTCTCCATGCTGCTCCTGGTCCACACCTGTCACCCCTTTCGGATTCTCTACAGGTTAGTGTGAGGAATTATCCTGCGGATTATGCAATAGAAAAAGGACGTATCCTCTAATGGATACGTCTCTGTTTTCATATAGCTGTGTTTCCTTCCGCTGTCCGTAGATGATTCATTTTTTCCTATTCCAGCTTTAAAAGTTGAAGCGCCTCATAGGAATGAGGCGCTTCCGGTTAGTTCGCTTTATGATAAGACTGAGTGGCTGCCGGAGCTATCGTTTTTCCTGTCAATCCGTACAAGATGGTAAGGATTGGGGATAACAGACAGAAGAATGCAAATGGAAGGTAATCAAGAACCGGTACTCCCAGCACACCGGAAAGGAATACACCACATACACTCCATGGGACGAGAGGGTTAATGACTGTTCCTGCATCCTCCAGAGTCCTGGACAGGTTTTTACGTGCGAGTCCCGCTTTTTCGTATACATCCTGATAGGCTTCCCCTGTCAACAGGATGGAAAGGTATTGTTCACCAATCGCGATGTTGATGCCGATCGCTGTAAATGCGGTGGAAAGTGTCGCTGATCTTGCGGATTTCAGTGAATCCTGTACACGAGTCAGGATGGCGGGAATGACTCCGGTGACGAAAAACAAACCGCCGAGCGCCAGTGCTAAAATCACAAGGGAAACCGTAAAGAGCATACTGTTCATCCCGCCCCTTGTGAGTAGTTCATTGACGACTTCCACCTCTGTGCTTCCTTCGAATCCACTGAACCATGTCTGCCATAAAGCCGTCCACGGCAGGACTTCTCTAAACCCGGCCAGAACCGTAGCTGTCAGACTGCTGACAGCCAGAGAAATAAAGGCTGGACGCTTGGTCATGGTCATGGCAACGAGGACAATGACTGGAATCCAGGATGTCCAGTGCATCAGTCCTGAGGCAGCCAGGCCGTTTTGGAAGTTATCGAGCTGTTCAACATCCGGGTTTCTGTCCGGAGATAGGAAGATGAACAGAATGAACGTGATGATGAAGGCGGGGATTGTTGTCCAAGCCATATTTTTAATGTGATCGAACAAGTCCACTTTTACAACAGTGGAAGCAAGGTTGGTTGTATCAGAGAGCGGTGACATCTTGTCTCCGAAAAATGCGCCCGAGACGACGGCTCCTGCAGTCATTGCAAGGGAGGCGTCCATGGATTCGGCCACGCCGATGAAGGCCACACCGACGGTAGCAGCTGTCGTGAAAGAGCTTCCGAGAGCCACACCGATGACAGCCGTAACGGCAAAAATAATGGCCAGGAACCAAGGGCCGTCCGCAATCGTAAATCCGGCTTCCATAAGGACAGGAATGGTACCCGCGGCCATCCAGCTGGATATAAGGATACCGATGACGAAGAACAGGAGTACCGCTCCCATTCCTGTCTGCGCGCCCTGAGTCATTCCGTACTGCAGGTCTTTAAAGGATTTTTTCTTTAATAAACCATACGTAAGCATAAAGAGAATGCCTAAAAGAATCGGGATATGTGGAACGGTCTGCAGGGAGATGATGAAATAACTGATTACTCCAATAGTCAGAACGAGCATAACTATGGATTCTACCAATGATGGCAGTTGTTTTGGCTGTAAATGAAACATGTTTCTTCCTCCTCTAATCCATACAAAAAAGCTCCGTCCCAAAGAAAGGGACGAAGCATCGCTCCGCGGTACCACCCTTATTGGTAAAGAAGCGTTTCTTTACCCGCTCTTGTGGTTGTATCATTTGAACCGTACCCTGTAATTCAAAGGAAGCCGGCCCGGATTTTCACCATCCATCCGGTCTCTGCTGGCTGTCTGACTGCCTTTTACTGCGGAGTACTTGATACAAAAAATCTTCTTTGCTTAAACGCTTTTCAGTAATGAAGTAAGTTGCATTTATAATATAAGAGCACTAACTCGATGTCAACATTTTTTCATTGAAAAATCTTTCCATCATCCGCTCCAATTGGGTATAATAGTGGAAATTTTAGAAAGGAGGTGCCCTATGGAAACCCATGCTTTAAAAAACTCCCATGCCTCTTCACGGATGCATATGGTACAGAGAGGAATCACGGCCGGCTTCCCTATTATGCTCGGCTACCTGCCAGTAGCTTTGACGTATGGGGTGCTCGCTGGACAATCCGGCATGACGAATTTGGAATTGACATTGATGAGCGTGCTCGTGTTTGCTGGAGCTGCCCAGTTTCTCGCTGTTGGAATGGTTGCTGCCGGGACAGGGTTTGTTGAAATTGTTACGGCAGTGTTTGTTTTGAATTTCCGCCATTTCGTGATGGGGCTTTCCTTCGTGAACCGGTTGAAAACGATGGCTCTTCGCGCCAAGCTACCGTTAACCCTTGGGCTGACAGATGAAACGTTTACGGTTTCCACCCTCTACAAAAAGGAAGCTGCTGAACCTTATGGCGCTTATTTTTACGCATCCCTTATGTTGACTGCCTACGCATCCTGGGTGGGAGGATCCTTTTTAGGGGGGGTGCTTGGTGATGTGATTCCTGCAAGGCTGAGTGACAGCATGGGTGTAGCTCTTTATGCGATGTTCATCGGGCTCTTAATCCCTTCCGTAAAAAGAAATGGGCGGATTGCCATGATCGCTGTAACCGCTCTTCTCATTAATTATCTCTGTCAAAGGATGGGGATGAATCAAGGGTGGGCCATTGTTGCCGGCACGCTTGCCGGTGGTCTGAGCGGGATTTGGATTCTAGGAGAGGAGGAGGAATCATGATCATCTGGATGATTATTGGGATGGCCGTCGTTACAGCTGTTCCCAGATTTCTGCCTGCGTTCATTGTGGATTTTGCTACTTTTCCACGCTGGGTGGATCGATGGTTAAACGCCATCCCGTACGCAGCTTTAGGAGCGCTCATTTTTCCCGGCATCCTGACAGTGAAACCGGATGCTCCGCAGGTAGGGGTCGCCGCGGGTCTTGCTGCTGTGCTGCTGGCCTGGCTGAATATACATATCATCTTTGTAGTTTTGGGAGCCATCGGGACTGTTTTTCTATTAACGGTATAAGCACACCCGCCCAGTGGATGCATATCGTATAGGGATACTTCCGAGAAAGGAATTGATCGTTATGCATCGACAATTTGGCTTTCCTTTTGGGCAGATCTTCGGATTTCCTGGAGGACCTGGTGGTCAGCCGCCCCAAGGGCCTCCACCTGGAGGACCCGGCGGTGGGCCAGGTGGACCGGGCGGACCCGGTGGTGGACCTGGAGGGCCTGGAGGACCCGGTGGCGGGCCAGGTGGACCGGGCGGACCTGGGGGCCCCGGCGGAATGCTCCCGCCTCCACCTCCAGCACCTCCATCCGGAGGACAGGGAGCAGAGTTGTATGCCGTTGACCCCGGCTCCCTGTATGGCTGTTTATACCGTTATACATGGATCCGTCTTGTCAATGGAAGGTCTTTCTGGTTTTATCCAACCTACATTGGAAGAACATCTGTAGCGGGTTATCGCTGGCGTCCCGGTCAGCAGCAGTGGGTTTATTCGGGGTTCGATACACGCAGGATCTCCAGTTTTTCCTGTCGATAATTGTGAACAAAGAGATGATGCCGTACGGAGCATCATCTTTTTGTTACAATAAAGAAAATAAATAAGAAGAAGGTGAACGGAATGCCTCGTGTCAGAGAAGCGCGTTTTGAAGATGCCGCGACTATAGCGGACATTCATGTGAAGAGCTGGAAATCCACATATAAGGATCTGATTGATGAAAGGGATATCAGTAATACAACGCTTGAGCATAGGATCACATTATGGGAAACCATTCTACGAAAACCTTTGAATGGTCAGATTGCCTTCGTCATCGAAAATGATGAAGGACAGGTGGTTGGTTTCGTTTCCGGGGGGAAAGAGCGGACGAAGAACTATGGGTATGACGGAGAAATCTACGCCATCTATCTCCTTGATGAGTATCAGGGGAGAGGGTATGGAAAAATACTGCTGCAGACTTTTGTACGTGGAATGGGGGAGGCTGGTTATCAATCGCTTCTTGTCTGGGTGTTGACCCGGAATCCGTCCAGTCAGTTTTACATAAAGTATGGAGCGGACCCCGTAGAAGCAGAAAAAGTGACGATTGGTCAAGGTACCTATGAAGAAACGGCGTATGGGTGGAAAGATCTCCATACACTGGAAGAAGCGCTGACGGTATAGGAAAAGCTCCCGCCTGGAGATGACAGGCGGGAGCTTTTATTCTTCGTAAGGTTCAATGTGGATATGGGCATACCGGATGTCATTCTCTTTCTTTAAGAGGGCCTCCACTTCATCCGTAATTTCGTGACCCTGCTGGATCGTAATGTGAGGGTCTACGTGAATGGTTGCTTCAACAAGCGTCTGACTGCCCTGTAACCTTGCCTTCACATCTTTAACGGCCCAGACGTCTGGATGGCCGGAAATCGTTGTACGAATATGTTCAATCTGTCCTTCCTCATAACCATCGGTCAAACTGTGGGTGGCTTCCTTGAAGATGTCCCAGGCTGTTTTGCAGATGATCAAACCGACGATAAAGCCAGCCAGAGGATCGAGCCAGAAGAGGCCGAGTTGGGCCCCGAAAATACCTATACAGGCTCCGATACTGACAAGCGCGTCGGATCGGTTGTCCTGTGCGGCCGCATAGAGGGAGGGGCTGTTCACTTTTTGTGAGAGATTTAAGTTATAGCGGTAGACGCCGAACATGACTCCGGCAGCTCCCAGAGCGGTCCAGGCAGTCAAAAGCGACGGCTGGCTTGTTTCTTGATGAATGAGGTCCTGCACGGTTCCTATAATGACCTCGATTCCGACAGTCATCATAATGAAGGCGGCAATCAAAGAGGCAATCGTCTCTGCGCGGAAATGTCCGTAATGATGGTCCTCATCAGGGGGCTTGCGAGATATTTTCAGTCCGACGAGTACAGCGATGGAGGCGACTACATCCGTCGTATTATTCAAGCCGTCCGCCCGTAAAGCTTCAGACTCTCCGGTATAGGCGACCAGCAGCTTGACAGAAGCCAGAACAAGGTAGGCAATGATACTGACCCAGGCTCCCCGTTCGCCTCTCTTTAAATTTTCGTATTCACTCATCCGCCTGTCACCTCCATCCTCTGTTTTACAGCATGTTTTAGCTTACCAAAACGGTCATTGGTGAGTCCAGAGAAAAAAAGCTTCCCTCATGCATGTACATTGCCTGAGGTCAAACTAAGGATAATCTCGATTTGGAGATTCTTTAGTTTTAAATAAATGAAGTGGGGGAATAGCAACAATGAAAATCATAAAATTCGAAATTCATTAAAGGAGAGATAAGAAATGGCTGAGGTGAAACTTGCGATTATTTATTACAGTTCTACAGGAACGAACTACAAAATGGCCAAGTGGGCGGAAGAGGAAGCACAGAAAACCGATGCAGAAGTGAAGCTCATCCGTGTCCCTGAACTTGCTCCGATGGAAGCTATAGAGCAGAATCCCGCTTGGAAGGACCACTACTTAGCTACCAAAGATGTTGTACCTGAAGCTACTGTTGATGATCTGGACTGGGCAGATGCTGTTATCTTCAGCATGCCGACCCGCTTTGGAAATGTGCCGGCGCAGATTAAACAATTTATGGACCAGGCCGGCGGATTATGGTTCCAAGGGAAG
Organism: Halobacillus sp. Cin3; assembly: GCF_947311855.1. Taxonomy (NCBI): domain Bacteria; kingdom Bacillati; phylum Bacillota; class Bacilli; order Caryophanales; family Bacillaceae; genus Halobacillus; species Halobacillus sp. Cin3. The sequence goes on from NZ_CAMZMV010000005.1 coordinate 86,913, forward strand.
CTTGTAAACAAAGTCATCAGTGCAATGACATCTGCACAGAATCCTCATGGCGGTCAGGAATCCACCCTTCTCAACTTTTACACAACGATGTTCCACTGGGGTTCCATTATTGCCACTCCAGGATACACCAATGATGCGGTATTTGGAGCTGGAGGAAATCCATACGGAACGAGTGTCAGTGTAGACGGGGAAGGCAATATGAAAGAAGATGTGGAAGCAGCTGTCCGCCACCAGGTCAACCGTACTCTTGAAATTGCGGGTAAATTCACAGAATAAGGAAAAGAGGGAGGACGCAGACGTTAAGCTGCGTCCTTTTTTTATATATACGGACACAGGAAATAGAAAGTTCAAAAAAATATCAGACGGTTGTGTGTGCGGTCTCCCTAGTAAACAAGCGGTTCAGCAGGTTTATGAAAGTAGAAATCGGGGAATGATATAACTAAATATTCAGAAAACTTGTTGCGTTCTTCTAGTAAATCCTGCATAATGAAAAAAAGCATGAAGGGGGTAATCTCATGAGAAAGCAAAAGATCAATTACGTTATTCGTCGGAACCCCGGTTACAAAGGGAAAGAGATTACGGCAAAGAGAGAACTGTCTTTTGGAATCCAACTAGCCTCGCGTCTGCTTTTGGATCACCTCAGCTATCAATTCAATAAGGATCGTTTAGATAGAGAAATCAACCAGGCTATCGACAGCGGCGACCGGGAAGCGTTCGACCGGCTCAGCCTGCAGTATCAGCCGTTCACATGGGAATAAAGCACAGCCGCTGGAGTGACAGCGGCTTTTTTATATGGCATGTCATAGACCTGTTATTAGGTAGAGATGTGGATATACAACTTCTTCCTGACAATGTTATAGTTGTTACAGCATCTTTGAAAGTAGGAAGGGAATTAGAGTGAAAAAAATACTTACCATGGCCTTGATAGGGGCCGCATTAACCGGGTGTTCCAACAATCCTCTTAGTTCGGATGACCATAAGGCAGAGGAAGCACCTGCCTCATCCACCGCACAGCAGGATGAAAAAGAAGGTACACCAGCATCAGGAGAGGCGCCTCAAAATGAGGATACCGTCTTATCCAACGGAATGATTGAAGTCGGTGATCCTGAAAGTGTCGAAGTCGTCGTCAACAAACAGCGGAAACTTCCAGACGGCTATGCTCCTCCGGATTTAACCGTACCGGATGTGCCGTTTTCCTTTGAGGAAGACCATCCGAAAAAGCAGTTAAGGCAGGAGGCGGCTGATGCGCTGGAGGAGCTTTTTGAAGGAGCGGACCAAGCAGGGCTTGGACTTGTAGCCGCATCAGGCTATCGTTCGTATGAACGTCAGAAAGAAATTTATGAACGGAACGTAGAAGTGTATGGGAAAGAAGAAACCGATACGTTTTCTGCGAGTCCGGGAACAAGTGAACACCAGACAGGTCTGGCGATGGATGTGACTTCGGCAGAAATGGCGTTTAAACTGACCCAGGCTTTCGGTGATACCCCGGAAGGCGAATGGGTGGCGGACCATGCTTATGAATATGGGTTTGTCGTCCGTTATCAGGAGGGAAACAACGATATTACCGGGTATAAATATGAACCGTGGCATCTTCGCTATGTTGGTAAAGAAGCAGCGGCAGAGGTACATGAACAGCAGGTGACCTTAGAGGAATTCTTCGGTTACGAGCCGGTCAATGAGACAGAATAACAGAAAGCCGTTTCCCGATGGGAAACGGCTTCTTTTTTAATAGCAGATGCCGACACGTTTTTGCATAAATTGGTCGTTTATAAGCGTCTGGTAGGCGAAGACGGCCGTATCTCCGGTGGTCACTTTTTTACCATCCTCCGGAAGCCTATCCAGTTCAAAGCGGACGCCGCCTTGAACGTCTCCTTCAGGCAGGTAGGTCGGACAGACAATCGTCCATTCGAGTGTGGTTTTTTGTAAATGCTGGTAAACCTCGGCGTGTTCTTCTGCCGCGAACGTTTTACTCCGTTTGGATTCCGAGCTTTCGAACCTGTACTTTCCATCCTCAAAGCGGCTGTCGAGGATCCCGGCGGTCCCGATTGTCACCAGCCTTTTCAAGCTTTGACGCTCCATTTCATCCGTCAGAAGCGGGACGGCTGTTGTGAGGGTATCGGACTTATCCGTACTTAATCCACAGAACACGACTTCACAATCTGTCAGCGTCTTTCTGATATCTTCCTGATTCCTTGCATCTCCTTGGACAAGTCCTGCCCCTTCCAGCATTTCTTCTGCTTTATGAATGTTCCTGACCAATGCTTTTATTTCATGGCCCCTGCTTAGGGCATGGCGGATGAAATGGGTACTTACACGGCCTGTTCCACCGATTACGGCTATTTTCATATGGATCACCTCAAATGTTTGTAAATTTTTCTATCAAGAAACCTTTCCGCTCTTTTCTTCTGCTTTTCACAGGATTAAAAAGAGTGCGGGGAGGATGGCTGACACGAAAAAGTCTGTGCGCAGCTGGGTTTTATATAATTTTGGGAACTCAGCGTCTGCCACCACTATTATGGCTGCTGTGCTGCCTGTGTTCTATTATGACGTGGCAGCGAAAGGAGTACAATCGCTGGTTGCAGCGAGTTATTGGGGCTATTCCCAGTCAGCCGCTGTTTTAATCGTTGCGCTGCCCGCACCCTTTCCCGGTGCCGTCAGTAATTATACAGCTTCCAAGAAACGTTTTTTTATGTTTTTCGTTTTAAAGAAAGGGGCCGGACCCTTGGCGCCCATATGCAGACTGTTCGGTGCTGCACGGAGCAGGGGATGGGAGGCAGCCCTCTCACAAAGTTCATCATTAAATAGAATGTGAGACCAAATGTTCGACCTGGTCGTTACCTCCTGTTTCAAAGCAAAAAAAAGAGCCGTTCCAAGGCTCTTTTCACCACTTTATACCCACTTGAGAAGTCAAGCGAGGTTTGTTTAACCTGTGCTTGATAGCCTAAGTATAGACTATTATCTGAAAAATGTAAATAATCAGAAATAGAAACGTGGAAATTTGTCAAAAACACCCGTCATTCAGGTGATTGTTCAAAAGATTCTTGATACAATGAAAGAGCATAGAAAGAACTGAAAAGGGAGGATTTTTCATGGATTACCGCGTGGAGAAAGATACAATTGGTGAAATTCATGTGCCAAGTGAAAAATATTGGGGCGCACAAACGCAGCGAAGTAAAGAGAATTTCCCGATCGGTGATGAAAAAATGCCGAAGGAAGTCATCGAAGGCTTTGCCATCTTGAAGAAGAGCGCAGCGAAAGCCAATGCCGCTCTTGGACTTTTAGAAGAGGAAAAGGCGGAGGCTGTAGGCTATGCTGCGGACCAAATCATTGCAGGTGAGCTGGATGAACATTTTCCGTTAGTGGTCTGGCAGACCGGCAGCGGCACGCAGTCGAATATGAACGTGAACGAAGTCATCGCCTATGTGGGGAATCAGTGGCTGGAAGCGAAAGGGAGAGAGACGCGTCTTCACCCGAATGACGATGTCAACAAATCACAAAGCTCAAATGACACGTATCCTACAGCGATGCATATCGCTTCCGTCCGTAAAGTGGAGGATGTTGTCCTACCTGCACTCACTCAGTTGAAGCACACGCTGCAAGAAAAAATGGAAGCGTTTAATCATATTGTGAAAATCGGCCGAACCCATCTTCAGGATGCGACACCTCTTACGCTTGGGCAGGAAATCAGCGGCTGGCACCGTATGCTTGAAAAGACGGAGAAGATGCTGATCGAGAGCAGTGAATATGTGAAAGAACTTGCTATCGGAGGCACGGCTGTCGGGACAGGTCTGAATGCGCATGAAGATTTTTCAGAACAGGTTGTTGCTGAAATCAATGCATTGACCGGCAAAGGGTTTGTTTCAGCACCGAATAAATTTCATGCCCTCACATCCCATGATGAACTTGTACATACGCACGGAGCTTTGAAAGCTCTGGCTGCGGATATGATGAAAATCGCCAATGATGTCCGCTGGCTTGCGAGCGGTCCGCGCTGCGGCATTGGAGAAATAACGATTCCGGCGAATGAACCTGGAAGTTCCATCATGCCTGGCAAAGTGAACCCGACTCAAAGTGAAGCCGTCACGATGGTTGCGGCTCAGGTCATGGGAAATGACGCTACTATCGGTTTTGCTGCCAGTCAGGGGAACTTTGAATTGAATGTATTCAAGCCGGTGATTGCTCATAATTTCCTTCAGTCCGCCCAGCTTCTCGCTGACAGCATGGTTTCCTTTGATGAGCGTTGTGTCAGCGGCCTTGAGCCGAACCATGAACAGATTGAAAAATATCTGCGTGATTCCCTGATGCTGGTCACGGCTTTGAATCCTCATATCGGTTATGAGAATGCCGCGAAAATAGCAAAAACAGCGTTTGAAAAAGACCAGACGTTGAAAGAAACAGCTGTGGAGCTCGGTATTTTGACCGAAGAGCAGTTCGAGGATTATGTAGATCCAAAAGCCATGACAAAACCAAACGCCAAGTAAAAGGAATCCAGCCATGTGTCTGTTGTTTTTCTCCATTAATTACCACTATCTTTTTTGACATAAAAACAAAACCTCCGACCCATACTACGATTACACAGGACAGGAGGTGAGACACATGGCTAACAACAACAGTTCAAACGAGTTGGTTGTACCTGGTGTACAACAAGCTCTAGACCAAATGAAATATGAAATCGCTCAAGAGTTCGGCGTACAGCTTGGTCCAGATTCTACAGCACGTGCTAACGGTTCTGTAGGTGGAGAAATCACTAAGCGTCTTGTACAAATGGCTGAACAGCAGTTCGGTGGATACCAAAAATAAATACGTGTGACGAAGGAGGAAGGGTGCGCCCTTCCTCTTTATTTTTGTGAAAGAAGTGGACAAATTATGTACGAATGCGGGCTTTGTAACGGGTGGGGAGAAACGCAGCGCTCCTGCCCTAAGTGTGAGGGAAGGATGAAGGATCAGGGAAGGGTGACTGATTTTCTAGATGAATACAGCCCTTATCTGGATCTTACCTATACAGATCTTGTTGATGGTGATATCGATTCCTCCCTTCAGGATGAATGTGTTCACCTTTTTGTGTGTGAAGCCTGTGGTCTGCAGGACATTCAGACAACATAGGCTGTTGCAGGTACGGTATAGTCCGGGCGTTGTTTTTGTACAGACATTGTCCGGGTTTTACCGTTTTTGGAGTCATTCAGTAACATGCAGTCTCCATAAAAAACAAAGCAGCCCTGAGTAGGGCTGCTTTGTTATGATCAGCGGATACGGCTTTCTGTATCCTTATCAAAGAAGTGGACTTTGTTCATATCAATCGCCAAGGTAATTTGGTCTCCACCGTTGATATCGGAACGGGAATCGACACGGGCGATGAATTCCTGGTCATTCAATTTGGAATACAGGTAGGATTCGGAGCCCATCAGCTCAGCTACTTCAATGTCGGCCGTGATTTTCTTATCCTGGTTGGCATCGATAAAGAGCGGCTCATCGTGCATATCTTCCGGGCGCACACCGAGGATAATTTCCTTTCCGATGTAGCTCTGTTCTCTCAGAGGCTTCATTTTTCCTTCCGGTACGGCAATTTTGATTTCTCCGAGTTCAATGTGACCATCAGCGAGCGTTCCGTGCAGGAAGTTCATAGCCGGGGACCCGATGAAGCCTCCGACAAACACGTTCTCAGGCTTATCATAGACTTCCTTCGGCTCACCAACCTGCTGGATGATGCCGTCTTTCATAACGACAAGGCGGGTAGCCATCGTCATCGCTTCGGTCTGGTCGTGAGTAACATAGACGGTCGTTGTCTGCAGACGCTGGTGCAGTTTCTGGATTTCAGCGCGCATTTGTACACGAAGCTTGGCATCCAGGTTGGATAAAGGCTCATCCATAAGGAAGACTTTTGCATCACGGACGATGGCACGGCCAAGGGCAACACGCTGTCTCTGTCCACCTGACAGCGCTTTCGGTTTACGGTCCAGTAAAGCTTCCAATCCAAGAATTTGTGCGGCGTTCTTGACGCGGCGTTCAATTTCCGACTTATCCATCTTGCGGAGTTTCAAACCGAAGGCCATGTTGTCATACACGTTCATGTGCGGATATAAGGCATAGTTCTGGAATACCATGGCAATGTCACGGTCTTTTGGTGCTACATCGTTCATGCGCTTGTCATCAATCATGAAGTCTCCGCCGGTGATCTCTTCAAGTCCTGCAATCATACGGAGTGTTGTCGATTTACCACAACCGGACGGACCTACAAAAACAATGAATTCCTTGTCATTGATATGAAGGTTGAAATCGTCGACGGCTTTCACATTTTTATCATACACTTTATCAATATTGTTCAGTTTAAGTTCTGCCATTGGAAACTCCCCCTGTTTTTGAAATCGCTTTCTCAACTGGTTTCAGTGTACCGAAGTTTCTGAAAACGGTAAATGGACAAAGTGCACAAACTCACCACTGTGAGTTTTGTGCACTTTGTCGAATTACAATTGTAGATGTAAAAGAGCAAGATAGGTGATGACCGCCCCTTTGAAATCCTTGATATCCAAATCTGTTTTCTCGATGAACTTATCGACACGATACTGCATGCTGTTCCGGTGCATATACAGCTTTTTAGCAGCGAGGGATGTGTTGGATCCGGTTTCAAGGAAAACCTTGATCGTCTGAAGCAGTTCCTTATCTTCCAGCACCTCTTGGAAGATCGACTGCTCTACCTGGTGCCAATAGGCTTCAGGTAGGTAGTCAATGTAGAAATAGGGAATAATATCCTTGTAGGAAGCGACAGCGGGCAGGTGGTATCGATCAGCCAGATCGGCTCCGCTGAGCGACCATTTCAAAATAGAGGGGGCTTCTTTTAAGTCAGAACTGAAATGGCTTGTAAAAAAACGTATATTTGTGTAGAAGTCACTCATGAGAACATCCGGAATCCCTTCGAACGAAAGGACCTCCTGTCCGCTCGAGAAGATTTCCTCCACTATATACCCCGACCGGTCCGACTGCCAGATCAGAGGCACACGTTCCGGAAATAGAGATTGAAGCGCTTCTTTTATCGTGCTTTTTTCAGTGCCGGTGTCATCAAACGTAAACAGGATGAAGCGGTAGGACTGCGGCCAGGACATGCCTGCATACTGGCTGCCGGAGGAGGTAAGTTCCTTCCATGCTGTTTCCCTTTCTGTCTCGGTCATGGAATCTTTCTCAAAAGGAGTGAGGAAAATGGATAACAGCTCTGCTTCCTGGTTATTCCTTTCGATTTTAGGGATGGCTATGAGTTCTTTTTCCGGCGTCAGAAAATAGTCCCACTGGTCTGAGTCGCCGGCTTCTGCTTCGTTAATCACCCTCATGGAGGGGTAGATCTGCTGGAGTTGATGAATGACAGACATGAATCTCTTCCTTTTTACTAGGATATTTACTATTATAGTAATACAATGTAGAAATCCGCAAAGTCAATTGATCCCTATACATGATAAGTCGGACGGAAAGGGGGAATCGGAATGGAACACGTCAAAGAACAGAGTTTCTACGGACAAGAAACGAAAAACCGGTTAAAACGCATCGAAGGGCAGGTGCGCGGTGTCCTTAAAATGATGGATGAGGAAAAAGACTGTAAAGATGTCATCACCCAGCTGTCTGCGGCTCGTTCAGCCATGGACCGCGCGATTGGTTATATTGTAGCGAAAAACCTTGAGGAATGTATACGCGTTGCTCACGAAGAGGGAGAATCTGCCGAGGATTTAATCAATGAAGCTGTGCAGATGATTGTGAAAAGCCGCTGAAATAAAGCTGTCTCTGATGGATGAGGGTCCATCAGAGACAGCTTTATTATTTTTCTGCAGGATCATTTCTTCGATTCTCCTGAACCGGGATTTCATGGGCTTCCCCAAGCTGCTCGCGCCCGTAGACCGGGGCTACGGTGCCGCCGGCCATTCCTTCATTAATCATACGGTCAACATCCAGTTCAAACTGGTCTTTTCCTTCGGCGGCCTGCTTTTTTTCCTCCTTCATTTTGTTCACCTCCTTACCTATAGGGTGGCCCGTTTAAAGAGGAATCATGAGAGGGGATATTTTTCATTTCTCTCGTTTGGCACACGCCGCATTTTTCCATTATACTTGGTACACTACGATAGAAAGAGGTTGTACGATGCATCCAATACTTCTGATTCTTTTAATGATGGGGATCGGGGCCTTGATTGGTGGAGTGACGAACTCCCTCGCGATTAAGATGCTTTTCCGCCCTTACCGTGCGATATATATCGGGAAGTTCCGCGTGCCATTCACGCCGGGACTTATTCCTAAACGACAGAATGAATTAGCACAGCAGCTCGGGAAGATGGTCGTGAATCATCTTCTTACACCCGAGGGCATCCGCCGTAAATTGACTGAACCTGCTCTGGTGAGCCAGATGACCTCCTTGGCTGAAAAAGAAGCGTTGAAATGGCTGCAGCAGAATAAATCCGTCCAATCCCTGCTGAAGGATTTCCAAATCGATGTGGCTTCAGAGGAAATTAGATCGAATACGGCTTCTTGGATCGAAGAACGGTACCATAAGCTGATGGATGGATACAGGCAGCAGGAAATCAGGGAGCTGCTGACTCCGGAATGGACATCGAAGGTGGATCATGGCGTTGACCAGGCCGCCGAACACATCCAAAAAAGTATCGAGAATTATTTCCGGAGTACGGAGGGAAAAGAGAAAGTCTCCGCCCTGATTGATAATTACCTGGACAACCAAGGTTTTCTTGGAAATATGATTTCCTCTTTTTTAGGACCGGATGGGCTGACTGAACGTCTATATCCGATTCTCCTGAAGTATGTGTCTGACAGCGAAATGAATGAATGGTTGAAAACGATGCTTCATGCAGAAAAAGAGAAATGGCTCGATATGCCCCTTGAATCCGTGGAAGAACGAATCGGTTCTAATGAAATCGGGCGTCTGATCGGGCAGACGGCGGCACAGGCTCTTCCCGTTGAGCAATGGATGGAGCGTTCGATTGCTGACTGGACCGCTCCTATTCAGGAGAAGGTAACCAAACAATGGATTCCGGTCCTCATTAGAAAATCCGTCGATGTTATCTCCGGTAAAGTGGAAGGAATGATCCAATCCGTTAGACTGGAGGAAGTCGTCAAGGAAGAGGTAGAGGCTTTCCAAGTGGATCGTCTCGAGGAGATGGTCCTTGGCATTTCGAGAAGGGAATTCAAGATGATCACATATCTCGGAGCTCTTCTTGGTGGACTGATCGGTCTGCTGCAGGCCGCTCTCGTCATGGTCATCGGATGAAACCCTATTCCTATACAGACTTCAGTGAGTCTGTTATAGTGGGGAAGGAATGTTAGAAGTACGAAATTACAGGAGGGCTTATTTTATGGCAAACCTATACGATTACGCTTATGATTTGGAAAAAGCAATCCGCAACAGTGAAGAATTCACGAGCTTGAAAGAAGCATATGAAGCGGTTATGAATGACGAAGCAGCGAAAACAATGTTTGATGATTTCCGTCAGACACAAATCACGCTTCAACAAAAACAGATGCAGGGAGAGGAAATCTCTGAAGAAGAAGTGGAACAGGCACGTAAAGTTGTAGAACTTGTACAGCAGCATCCACAGATTTCCAAGCTGATGGAAGAAGAACAGCGCCTGAACACTGTCATCAACGATATCAGCCGTATTATTACAAAACCGCTGGAAGAGCTTTACGGTAATCCGGAAGAGCCGCAGCAGTAATACAGATGAACCACCGTTTCTACGGTGGTCTGAGTCTGCAGAAAACCATGTGTTTTCTGCAGACTCTTTTTTTATGCCTGAAAAGCACCGGGTATTTTTTTCAGCAGGAGGTTGTCTTTATGTTTTTTTCTGCATGATGGATGGAATGTTGTCGACCTTTGCAGGAGAAAAGATACGCGCCGGCGAAAGGTAACGAATAGAAGACATTTTTGAATCCAGGGGGAGAAAAATGGGCCACTTTAGGGTTGAAGAAAAGGATAATGTTGTACACATTACGTTGGACCGGGGAGAAAAGTATAATGCGCTCGGGACGGAGCAGTTAGCTGAATTTGCCTACGTTCTCGATCAGGTGCAGCATTCAGAGGCTCAGGTTGTTGTTTTGTCGGGAAGTGGAGACGGCTTTTGCGCCGGCGGGGATCTTACTATGATGAAGGAAGCGGCTGACCGTGACGTTTACGATCAGGTGATGGATGACATTGAATATATCGTCAAGTCTTTTTATACGATGCCTAAGGTTGTGATCGCCGCTGTTCACGGGCCTGTCGTCGGGCTCGGACTCAGTATTGCATTATCGGCTGATTATGTAATGGCGGAAGCAGGGGCGCAGTTGTCCATGAACTTCATCGGCATCGGACTTGCTCCGGATGGGGGCGGCCACTTCTGGCTTCAGGAACGTCTGGGCACCCATCAGGCCAAGCATTTTACTTGGAAGGGGGAGCGGATGTCGGCTGCTGAAGCTTATGAATACAAGCTGATCGACCAGGTTGTTGAAGGATCGGTCCAGCAGGAAGCCGGAGACCTTGCGGAATATTGGAGCCGCCGTCCGCTCCGATCGATGATTGCGACGAAGGAGATCTATCATAAATATGGTTTGGAAAAGCTCCAGACCTATTTGACAGAGGAAAGGGAAACTCAATGGATGCTGAGGCATACAGAGGATCACATGGAAGGTGTTCAGGCTTTTATGGAAAAAAGGAATCCAGAATTTCATGGAAAATAATGAAGAGCCGCGCCGTTAAGCGCGGCTCTTTTCAGCGGTGGAAAAGAACCAGCCGTCCATCAGGAGACACGCAGCGGTGGGTAAACTCACTGTATCCATGTTCCGTCAGTTTGGCCGTCCCTATTTTTTTCGCTTCCTCGTCATGTTCAGCTTCAAAGTTCTCATCAAGTACATTTGTCCCGTCTTTTTCGAATACGGTTAAGTAGTAGCGTTTCATGGATGTCCCCCTCGAATGAATAGTTGTTCATTTATTTACATTTGTCATGGGAAAGCGAAATTCCTGCAAAAAGCTTCAAGTTTCTTCATTTTTATTTGTGGAGAAATTGAAACTCCCGGGCGGACAGGCACGTAAGATAAACAGAAAGGGGAGGTTATAGGAATGACTTTGAGGTTGGAGAATGTTACAAAGAAGTTCGGCTCGTTCACAGCAGTGGACCACTTATCCATCGAAATACCTGAACAGCAGATTTTTGGTTTTCTTGGAGCCAACGGAGCGGGCAAAACGACGACGTTCCGTATGATCCTTGGGCTGCTGGATCAGACAGAAGGAGAGATATCGTGGAATCGGGGGCGAATCGGCTATGGGGAGAGCCATTTGATTGGTTATCTTCCTGAAGAACGAGGGTTGTATCCGAAATTGAAAGTGAAAGACCAGCTTGTGTACCTGGCTAAACTGCGAGGGATGTCCAAAAAGGATGCAGTGGAGGAAATCGACCACTGGCTGGAACGATTTAAAGTGCCGGAATATAAGCAGAAAAAAGTGGAGGAGTTGTCCAAAGGTAATCAACAGAAAATTCAATTCATATCGGCCGTGCTTCATAAGCCGAAGCTGCTTATTCTGGATGAGCCTTTTTCCGGACTGGATCCGGTCAATGTAGAAATGTTAAAAGAGGCCGTTGTAGAATTGAAGGAAGCTGGAACATCCATCGTGTTTTCATCCCACCGTATGGAGCACGTGGAGGAATTGTGTGAAAGTCTTTGTATCCTTCATCATGGATCACCCGTCGTTCACGGCAGGTTGAAGGAGATCAAACGGTCATTCGGAAAGAAAAACATCCGCATTCATGCAGATTTTGATACCTCTTATTTACAGTCGTTCAAGGGTGTGACCAAATACAAGCCCCTTGCAGAAGGGTGCGAGCTTCAAATCACTGCGGAAGAAGCAGCTGCGGGTATTTTTGAATCCCTTCATGGGAGAGGCTTTGTCCGCACCTTTGACTTGGAAGAACCGACACTGAATGATATTTTCATTGAAAAGGCAGGGGCTTCCTATGAATAAGTTTTTCATTATGATGGGCCATACATATAAAAATAGAGTGAAATCCAAATCTTTTGTAATTACGACGCTGATTATGCTCGTGTTTATTTTCGCTGTATCCAACCTTCAATCCATCATTGAACAGTTCAGCGGAGACGAAGATGAAAACCGTATTGCCGTTCTTTCCGAAAGTGAAGCTTGGGCGGCGGCTTTTGAAAGAAGTCTCGCTTCCAGTGAGGCAGCAGCAGCTGAAACTTATGAAGGGACGCTGGAGGAGGCGAAGCAGGAAGTAGAAGAAGGAAGTTATGAGGCTGTCGTACACATCCGGACTGGGGCAGATCAACTCCCCGAAGCGACGTACTTTGCCAATCAGATTGCGAATATAGAAGCAAGTGAGCCTGTCCGCCAGGCCCTGCAGCAGGTGAAAATCGAACAGGTGACCGAAGAAGCAGACGTGGCGCCGGAAACCCTGCAGCAGATATCCACTCCGGTATCGTTTGAACTGGAAGCCCTGGAGGAACGGGCGAAATCAGCGGAGGAACTCAATCAGACGCGCGGAATCGTATATATCATGCTGTTTTTTATGTACTTTGCCGTCATCATGTACGGCCAGATGATTTCTACGGAAGTAGCTACGGAGAAGTCCAGCCGGGTGATGGAAATTTTGATTTCCAGTGTGTCACCGGTTTCCCAGATGTTTGCTAAAATCATCGGTATCGCTCTCGTGGGCTTAACCCAGTTTGCCATCTTCCTGACCGCGGGATATTTCAGTATCCAGCAGACGATAGAGTCGGGGAGCGCCTCATTTATTGATGGGCTGGGGCTGACCACGATTCAGCCTTCCACCATCATTTATGCGGTCGTATTCTTCCTGCTGGGATACCTATTGTTTGCCACCCTTGCAGCAACGCTCGGGTCTCTCGTCAGCCGTCTGGAGGATGCCCAGCAGATGACTGCTCCTATGATCATGCTCATCGTGGCTGCCTTTATGATTGCGATGTTCGGTCTGGCCTCGCCGGATTCGACTTTCATTACCATCAGCTCGTATTTCCCGTTTTTCACGCCGTTGATTATGTTTCTGAGAGTCGGGATGCTCGACGTCCCTGTATGGGAGGTTTCCCTTTCTTTAGCCGTGCTGATCGGTTCGATTGCGCTGCTCGGATGGATAGGGGCAAGAATTTACAGAGGAGGCGTGCTCCTTTACGGAAAATCATCATCTTTGAAGGATCTTAAAGCAGCCCTCCAACTATCGAAAAAAGAAAAGTCATCCTGAACGTTTCCGCCCTTCACGGGGCGGTCTTTTTTTGCGCTGGACCCCTGAAAGCGAACGTGCATTCGTGGGTGTGCTTTGTTAAAATAAAGAAAAAGATGGAGCGAAGGAGCGGAAGCTATGCGGAATGGAATTACATTTGTCCATAGTGCAGATCTGCATATGGACAGTCTGTTTAAGACGAAAGGCCATCTCCCTGAGGAACTGCTTGAACGGCTGCGGGCGGGAACCTTTGAAGCCTTTGACCGCCTTATTCAAGTATGTATAAAAGAAGAGGCGGATTTCCTGTTGATTGCCGGGGATGTCTATCATGAGGAACTGCGCAGCCTGAAGGCCCAGGTCCATGTGCGCCGGGGTTTTGAGAAGCTGCAGAAGCACGGAATCGATGTGTTCGTCAGCTTTGGAAACCACGACTTTACGTCAGGAACGGAGCACGCGGTTTCCTTTCCCGAAAATGTTTTCCTATTCGAGAGCGAGCGTGTTCAGGAGGTTCCTTTTTATAAGCAGGGGGAGCTTCTGGCGCATATTTATGGTTTTTCTTACGAGACAAGGGTGGTGAAGGAGCATAAAGCGCAGGAGTTTCAAAAGACGGGACATCCCCCGTATCACATTGCTATGCTTCATGGAAGCCTGGAATCGAATACGGATCACGATGTTTATGCTCCCTTCACATTGGAGGAATTAAAGCGGACGGGGATGGATTACTGGGCGCTCGGTCATATCCATAAACGGGAAATTCTATCTGCAGACCCGCTGATTATCTATCCAGGAAATACGCAGGGAAGGTCTCAGAAAGAACAGGGGCCGAAAGGATGTTACGTCATCGAAGAACAGGAGGGGGAATGGGTGCACAGGTTTCAGCCTCTGCACAGCTTTGTGTATGAAAGTGTTACCGTTCCTGTTCCACACTTGGAAAATCCGAACGAATTGGAGCGCGTATTAGAGAATGTGAAACATCACGTTGCGGAAAGCGGCGGTTCTGTGATGCTCTCTGTGACGATCGAAGGCAGCGGCCATCAGTGGAAGCGCTGGTGGTCCTCGGGGGTAATGGATGAATGGAAGGATATCGTTAACGAAAATGAAGACGTTACCGAAGACGGCTGGGTGTGGATTGAGGATGTACGCCTGGATGAGAGGATAAGCTGGACTGAAGAAGATCTTCACGGTCCTCATTTCACGGGAGGGTTTCTGAAGAAAGTGAATGAAGCAGACGATGAAGCCTTTGATTCGTGGCTCGCTCCATTGTACGATCACAGAAAGATGTCGCGGTTCGTTCCTTCCCTTAATGAAAAGGAGCAGGCGGAAGTGTTGGAGAAAGCGAAAGCAGTGGCGGTAAACCAATTATTGGAAAGCGGGGATGACGGCTTTGATCATACATAATCTATATATTCATGGCTTTGGAAAATGGAGCGGCTTCTCCCTATCCTTTGCTGAGGACCGGCCTAACATCATTACAGGAAAAAATGAAGCGGGGAAATCGACCCTTTATCATTTCTTTTTATACATGTTTTTCGGTCTGCCGCCTAAACAGAGGGAAGCTTATATGCCTAAACAAGGCGGAGGACTTGGAGGTACCATCACTGTAGAGACGGCAGAAGCTGAAGTCGTGACAGTCGAACGATTTCATGACCGATATAAAGGACAGGCGGTCTGCCGCACCTCTCTTGGAGTAGAGCATGGGGAAGAATGGCTGAGGGACCAGTTGAATGGTCTGGACCGGGAGAGCTTTGAAGCGATTTTCAGTTTCAATGCCGACGACCTCCGCCATTTGGAAACACTGTCTGCGGAAAGTCTTGGAGAAACCTTGCTGGATATCGGTCTCACCGGATCGGATCGGATCAGCCGCACAGAAAGATGGCTAGAAAAGAAAGTAGAGGAGCGGTTCAAACCCCAGGGCAGAAAACCCGTGATCAATGAGCAGCTTCATAAAGTGGAAGACCTTTATAAGAAGACACGATCGCTTGAAAAAGAGGAGCAGGCCTATCTTCACCTGCTTGAGGAAAAGCAGCAGGCGATCGAGGAAATCGAAGCCTCTGGAATGGCCTGGAGGGAGAAAACGAATGACCTCTACCGGACGGAACAATTATTGAAGGCCAGGCCGGCACTTGTGAACTATCATCAAGGGCTGGAAGAACTGCAACGCCGGGAGTTCATTGTTTTTCCTGACGGGGGAATGGAAAGATACAGGCAGCTCAAGGAAAAAATCCTTCCCCTGCAATCAGAAAAGAAGCTCCTCACTTCGGATGTCGAAGCCGGAAAGGAAAAGCTGAAGGCCTTGGCGGCCGCTTACCATCCTCAACGACTCGAGGAAGCGGCATTGCTTTTGAAGCGACGCCCGGAATCAGAAAAGCTCGATTATGAGAAAGACCGGCTGCATAAGGAAACAGAGCACAGGCAGGAAGAGCTCTCCAAGGAAGTCCAGTCGCTGGATATTCCGTTGACCGTTGACGATCTTGATGATTACACATTTCCCTTTTATATAGAAGAAACGTGGAGGGAGTTGAAAAACGAAGAACAGACATTGGTTCAGGAAAGGGCCTATATTCATGATCAAAGTATGGATCTGGAGCGGGAGTTTCAGTATGTAGAGACGAAGAAAGCTGAATTGGAAGAAGAGATGATTGGTGAAGACGAAGCGGCTGCTCTTCAATACAAAATTCAGGAAGCTTCAGAAACGGCTGCGGCCAACCGAGCCACAAGGAACAGTGGAAAAGCCGGCAGGGTCCGTCCAAACAGGGCTGCTCTTTTTGTTGGAGCCGTCGCTGTCCTATTAGGCGGGACAGCGCTCTTTATAGGAGGCGGAAGTGTTGTATGGCTGCTGCTTGGAGTGATGTTATCCATCGGTCTCAGTTTCTATGCTTCCCGCCTTCTACAAAATGTCCAGCCTCAAATCTCAGATAGCAGAGAAAAAGATGTGGAAAGAGCGCGGGAGAAGCTGAGGGAATATGAAACACGGAGAACGGAATGGAAGCATGTTCATGATCAGTGGAAGCAGCTGAATCATGAAGACATCCGCCTTCAGGAAAAAGAGAGTCTCGCAGCGCAGCGCCGGCGCCGCCTGGAAGCTCAAGTGACAGAGCAGCGAAGCCTTTATCCGTTTCTAACCGGACTTGATGTGAAACACTGGGAGAAGTTATTTCATAAAGTCGTTCAGCTTCGTGAAAAGCGAGTGGAATATCTTCAGGCAGTGAAGCGGATAGAGGAACTGGAAAGGGAACAGGACGGAATGACTGAGGAATTGAAAACGTTTCATAGACGTTTAGATTGGGAAATATTAGATCATACTGTCCGTACAGGCTGGAACGAATTGAGCGGATGGATCAAACAGCAGGAGCAGTTGGAAAGGGATGTCCATCAGCAAAAAGAAGCCCTGGAAGCGTTGGAACGCCGTCTTAAGAAAATCACGTATCAACTGCAAGGTTATCTTGAAGAATGCCATCAGCTTTTTGGCGAGTGCGGGGTCGAGAGCGAGCAAGACTTCTATAAGAGAGCGGAAGAGGCAGAAACCGTAAGGAAACTCCAAGAGGACGTCGCTGGGTATCAGTTTCAAATCGATGGATTGTTGTCCGAAGAGGATCAGGCGCATGCGGATGTATGGAATCAAGTACCGGAGGAAAGCCGGCTGCTGACAGATATCCGAGAGATTAAACGGGATATCGAGCATCTGGAAACGCAGCAGTCCAAAGCCCGGCAGCATCTTGCGGATATCCACAGCCGGCTCGATCAGATGGAGAATTCTGATGAGCGTTCAGCTCTGACCCACCACTATCAGGCCGAGAAAGAGAAACTGAAGGAGATGGCAAAGGAGTGGGCCGGTTATCAGGCTGCCCTGCAGGCTTTAAAGGAAACCAAACAGTCCTACCAATCGACCTATCTTCCTGCTGTACTGGCAGCGGCTGAGGACTATTTCCGGGCATTGACGGACCGCCGCTATGAAAGCATAGCTGCTGATGATCCTGGACTAGGGATCACCGTGCTCGATTCAGAAGGGATGCTTTTTGCCCCCGGAGAATTATCGAAGGGGACGCGCGATCAGTTGTACATATCGCTGCGTCTGGCCCTGGGTGAAACGATGGCCGGCCAAAGGCCGCTTCCCTTTTTTATGGATGATGCGTTTGTGCATTTTGATGAACGCCGGCTGCAGAAAATGACTACGATTCTACAGGGCGTATCCACCCGTCACCAGGTGCTGTTTTTCTCCTGGAGAAGTGACCTTCAGCAAGTATTTACAGACGCAAATATTCAGCAGTTAAAATAAATTGAGGTTTAGGTCGCAATCTCAGGACTTTAATGATAAAATGTTCTAAGATTACATGAGCATTATGCAAATGGAGGGTTTCCATTGCCAGAAACAAATAATAAAGACTGGACGAAATACGAAGAAACAATTGAACAATTCATTCAGGTGATTGCTAAAAATATGAGCCTCTACGGGGTGACTCCTTCAATAGGACGACTGTATGGAGTGTTGTACTTCTCCGAGGAGCCGATGACGCTGGATGACATGCGCGAAGCTCTTGAGATGAGTAAGACGAGTATGTCCACAGGTGTCCGGGCTTTGTCTGATATGAAAATGGTGGAACCTTCCTTTAAAAAAGGGGTTCGGAAAGATTTGTACAAGTCGGAGGAAGACTGGTATAAGTCATTCACTTCCCTTTTCGGGAGCAGGTGGAGACATCATACAGAAACGAACATTGAAGAGGCGGACGAGGCGATTCAGGAACTGGAATCTCTTCAGAACCGCACTTCCGATGAAGAGTTGAAAGAGAAAATCCAGGTGGATATCGACCGTTTAAAATATGCCCAGAACTACTACCGCTGGCTGATGAAGTTCATCCATGTCGTTGAATCCGGGGAAATTTTTAAATACGTTCCGAAAATCGATCAGAAGAGTGAATAACATAAAAGGACTGTCCCGGCTTTTCCGAGCATTGAATGGAAAAGCACGGGGCAGTTTTTTTGCTGGAGGGGAGCTTGTTCATATTCAGTCATGCTGATACATAAGCTAATGGTAAACAGGGCAGGGAGGAACAGCGGATGCTATTCGGTTTGCCGGTCTGGGTATTTCTATGTGTGGCTTTTATATTTTTCAGTGGTTATATGGCTTTCCGGGCTATGAGGGCGGAACATACATTGGAGCAGGAGTTTATTGAACAAGAGGGACAGGTGTATTTGAAGAGGATTGAGCAGGAAAAAGAGCGGCGGGGAAAACGGAGAATGACCTCAAACTAAAAGCCGGGTGAAGGATCACCCGGCTTTTTATTATTCTTCTGTATTTTCTCCTTCCGTGCTTGATTCCTCTTCTGCTGCTTCGTCTTCCTCAGATGAATCGTCAAAGAGACCTTCGAATTGATCATCCTTCACATCAATCTCGGCGTCTTTTTCAAGCTGATCCATTTTCTCTTGAAGCTGTGTCTGATCGACCTTCTGGCTCACAAGTGTGCGTCGGATTTCATCTTTCGTATCTTCATAAGACTCGATATCTTCTTTTTCGCGTTTGTCGGTTACTTTAATGATATGGTAGCCGAACTGTGTTTCGACAGGTTCGCTGACACTGTCTTTTTCCAATTCATAGGCTTTCTCTTCAAATTCAGCGACCATCTGTCCTGGGCCAAACCAGCCGAGATCTCCGCCTTTTTCAGAGGAGCCGTCTGTGGAGTATTCTTTGGCAAGCTCTCCGAAGTCACCACCGTCATCAAGCTTTTTCTGCACTTCTTGAGCGGTTTCTTTATCTTCTACTAGGATATGGCTTGCTTTTACTTCTGTTTTCATGCGTTCATAGTACTGTTTCATTTCTTCTTCAGTAATTTCGACATCTTCAGCTGCTGCTTGTTCCTGAAGCAGGCTCATACGGATGGTTTCCTTGAAGGCTTCTTCATCAGCGAAGCCATTCTGTTCAAGAACGGTTTCAAACTGTTCCCCATACTGGTCCTTCAATGTCTGCAGTTCTTCTTCAACCGCTTCATCGGACACTTCATAGTTGTTGGAAAGAACTTCTTTCATAACAAGGCTTTGAAGTACCTGATCACCATGCTGGCTTTTCAGTTCCTGATAGAATTCTTCCTTCGTTACTTCTCCATCTTTCGTTTGAACGACGACTTCCGAGTCATCCGCGTTTGATGAACAAGCAGAAAGGGTGAAAACGCCTGCCGCCAAGGCAGCAGTAATGGCTACTTTTTTCATGTACATGACACTCCTAAAACATTTTGTAATTTTTTCATGACGTAGAGATTAAATAAACAGCCTATGAGTAAATATAACACATTTTCCCTGTCCTATACTATAATGTTCAGCGAAAAAGGGTGGGGCAGCTTCCACCCTCAGTCTTTCCTTATCTGATCGAATATAAAACAGGCCGCTGAAGGGATCAGCGGCCTGGGTCATTATAGTGTATTTAAGACTTCCACATAGGATGAAATGAGTAAAATAGTGATCAGCACATTAATTGTTCGGAATACACGAGTCTGCTTCTCGTTCGACATTTTCGTTTTTAAGCATAAGGAATGTGTGAGTGAATTAAACACGAATAAAATGACGAGCGCGTACAAGCTGAAACCAAATGCCATGTTGATGAACCTCCTTTATTCCCTATGAAACTACTCTATCAAAGTTTACCTGGATTGAACAGGAAAACCCCGTTCCAGGTCACAAAAAAACAGCGCTCCAATGAACGCTGTTTTTGATTTTATGCTTTCGGCTGATGAATGAGAATATCGTAGCCGTCTTTGGCATTTTCAATGATGCATTTTTTCGGTGCTTTCGCGAAATGGCTGACATAAAGAAAATCTGAAAAGGACAGGCCGATATTCACAGAGGCAAACAGCACCAGATAGGCGAAGTAATTCGGGAAGACGTAGCTCATGACTAGTGTTGGAACAGTAATCAAAAAAGTCGGTGCCAGTGCCATCGTCATGGACATCGGTTTGGACAGCCTCGTCTTGCATTGATACGAGAATGTCGGTACGCAGCGTTTCCTGAATTTAAAGTGAACCCGCAGTCGTTTATAGCTGAGCATCAAAGGCAGCATATGCATGAGCCTGTGAATGGACGGCAGAAAGAATAGAATGACCAGAAGCGGTATAAAACCGTGATCGTTCATATCATGCGTCGCATGGATCATGGAAAACGGCAGGTAAAGAATTAAAAAGGACAATAGTCCGGTGAGAATAGACATGATATAAACACGGTTTAATCCGAATTCTTTATTGATGTTCACTGATTTCCAGCAGTTCATCATAAGAATCCCCCCTTACTACAAAAAATGCTGTGATTTTATTATGATTATCGATATGATAGGAGTACGTTTTCTCTATCGTTTTATTAGCACAAGACGAATAATAGTATGTTTAGAGACAAAAAGCAATAGGTTTTTCGTAAAAAATACCACTGAAGATTTCACTTGATCACGAGGTGGTCTGAAACCCTGCTGTGACAAGGGTGACAGCGAGAGGGGAGGGAAAAGTATGAAGAATGTGAATCTTTGTGACACTCTTTCTTTTCAACTGAAATTATTGAGCAGCATCAAAGAAATCGATCACTATCCTTTTACAAAATTAGTGATTGAAAAAGATTTAACAGAAATGGAATATAACGAGACGATGCACTTGCTGCAGACGCTCTCTGACCTTTATAAGGAAGAGAAGGAGGAGGGGCTGCTGGATCATTCTTCGTTACTCTTTCATTACGCTGGGATGGTCTGCTGGAAGCTTCCCATTACAGATTCTCTCGAAGCCCTTCAAAAAGAAGGGTATTATAAAGAGCTGACAGAGCTGCTTCTGTCCTATACATAAAAAACCCCTTTCCAATGAAAAAACGGAAAGGGGTTTTCAGCATATAAGTCCGGATTTATAAGGGATAAGCACCAATGAGTTAAGAAGAACGTGACTTCTGCGACTTTTGTTTGTACTTTTCCAAATCCGTCGGCTCGTTAACTAAAGCCTCTTCTTCAATATTTTCAAGAGAACGCTCCAGAATCTCCATATATTCATCGCCGTAAATCTCTTTAATCAAGGCGGATAGATCAAGAAACTCAGGAAGTTTCCCGAACATTTCGGTCATCGGCATCACGCCTTTGAGCACCGAATTGTCGTCTGGGTCGTACTCATTGAGCGTGGATTCCAAAAGGTCGTTTCCTTCAGGAGTCAGTTCCACATAGGTATTTCTTTTGTCATTCTCACGTTTAGAGAATTGGAGGAGTCCGCGTTCTTCCATTTTCTTTGAAAAATTGAAGGCAGTGGAGACGTGCATCACACCATATTTGGATATTTCAGAAATGCTGGCCCCTTTGAGGTGGTAGGCAATCCATAGAATATGATGTTCATTGATGTTCAACTGAAAAGGTTTGATCCAGTTCTGCCAGTCCTTCTCGATGGCTTTCCAAAGCGCTTTGGACAGTTGTGCCATTTTATGACTATAATAAATGGCTTCTCGCTTTGTGATCTTTTCCTTCACCAATTTCACCTTCTTTAGGTATATTCTTAATTCTATTGTGCCAGACATGGCGGCAATAGGAAAGTTAGAATGTGCTATTCCAATATTCTATTCCCTCTTTATAATAATATAAAACATTGTGTATTTGACAAGGTGTAAATAACAGAAAAATGATAAAAAAATACCAGTAAACCTATGTTTACTGGTGAGAAGCTCAAAATGGATCTGGATGAAGGCTCTGGAGCGCCTTGGAAAGGCAGGTGTGAAAATGGATCATTTCCCTCATGCGTTCCTGCAGAAACTCTGCTTCATCCATTTCTTCTTGTTTGACACAGTTCTGCACGTTTACTTTCACCTGCTCATCTACAGCCGCTAATTCATTCTCCTGTTCATTCACAGCTGTCTGCCACTTTTGTATGTAGGAAGTCATAAAGGTTTTGTAGAGGTTGGTGGTGGATGTATATAAATCCTTCCGAACCCCTTTTTTCCACACACGTTCAACCAGTCCTTGATCGGATAAATTCCGGATTCCAGTACTCATGGCTGTCTTGCTTTTTCCCAGCTCGCTGCTCATCTCATCAAGCGTCATTGGTGACGGATGAAGGTAAAGGGTGACAAACAAGCGGGAGTCAGCCATGGATAAACCGAACATCTCCAGGGTTTTAGAAAATTCGTGTATGACTTTCGTATGGATGTCTTCCAGGTTGTGGTGATCGTTTCCTCCCATATGCTCCTCCTTTTTCCGTTCTACGACTACATTACTATAAATGGTAATCCAATAAAAATTACAAATGAACAAGCATTTTGTCGAAAAACCACGGAATCTGGAGCATATCATCTGTTAAATTACGTACAGTTTGAACTGTACGTAATTTTTGTGCTTATTTTAAAGAATTATATGTTTGAACTTTTCATTGCAAACAGGTTACAGTGTATAAGGTGATGAGTTCAAAGTCACAGATTGAAGATTTTTAAAAGATGAGGTGAAAAACGTGCCGGTTATACAAGTAGAAAATTTATCAAAGATTTTTGGTAAAAACGCCAAAAAGGCGACGAAATACTTAGATGAAGGACAAACGAAAGAAGAAATTCTAGAAAAAACCGGAAATACGGTAGGTGTCAACAGAGCCTCCTTTGACGTCGAAGAGGGAGAAATTTTTGTCATTATGGGATTGTCGGGTAGTGGGAAATCCACACTCGTACGTTTGATCAACCGTCTCATCGAGCCGACGGAAGGCAGTGTGCTCATTGATGGGGAAGATTTAGCAAAGATGGACAGCCGTTCCCTTCGAGAGGTCAGACGTCAGAAGCTCAGTATGGTCTTCCAGAAATTCGGATTGTTCCCGCATCGGACCGTTCTTGAAAATACAGAGTTCGGCCTTGAAGTGCAAGGTATTGATAAATCAGAAAGAAAGAAAAAAGCCGAGGAGTCTCTTGAATTGGTCGGTCTTGGCGGATACATACACCAATTCCCGGGCCAGCTTTCCGGGGGGATGCAGCAGAGAGTTGGACTTGCCCGCGCTCTTGCCAATGATCCTGAAGTTCTTTTAATGGATGAAGCTTTTTCTGCTTTGGATCCATTGATTCGTAAGGAAATGCAGGATGAGCTTCTCGATCTGCAGGAAACGATGAAGAAGACGATCTTATTCATTACGCACGATCTTGATGAAGCTTTAAGGATCGGCGACCGCATCGCTTTGATGAAGGACGGACGGATCGTTCAAATCGGAACACCGGAAGAAATCCTCGTTAATCCTGCCAACGAATATGTCGAGAAATTCGTAGAGGATGTGGATCGTTCGAAAGTGTTGACCGCTGAAAATATTATGAAACGGCCGGAGACTGTGGATGTGGAGAAGCACGGACCGAGAACCGCCTTGGAAAGAATGCGTAAAGAAGGCCTTTCTACGATTTACGTCACTGACAGCCGACGCAATCTTCATGGGTATGTCACAGCTGATGATGTATCCGAGGCAGCTAAGCAGGAAGTGAAGAACTTGAAAGGAATTCTGCGCACAGATGTACCGCAGATTCAGGGTTCTACGCCGATGCAGGAGATTTTTGACATCATCCATGATGCTCCCGTGCCAGTGGCAGTAGTCGAGGAAGGGAAGCTTAAAGGAATTATTGTACGTGGCGCTGTTATCGCAGCACTCGCAGGAAATGAGGTGAATCTACATGGAATCAATTCCTAAAATTCCAGTAGCCCAGTGGGTTTCAGATGCAACAGAGTTAACAACAGAAACATTCGGATTTTTATTTGATTTTATTAAAAATGATTTCGGTGACTTCATCGAGCTTGTAGCCGAAGACTGGCTGATGGGCATTCCTGTCTGGCTGTTTATTGTCATCGTCGGGGTGCTGGCATTCTTCGTTTCCGGGAAAAAATTCGGTTTGACGGCCTTTTCTGTCATTGGCCTTTGGTTTATCCATAACCAGGAGCTGTGGGAAGAGTTAATGAATACCTTCACTCTTGTGGTGTTTGCCAGTTTGATTTGTGTTATTGCCGGTATTCCGCTGGGAATCTGGATGTCGAAAAACCGGACAGTGGAGAAGATTTTCACTCCTGTCCTTGACTTTATGCAGACGATGCCGGCTTTCGTTTATTTAATCCCGGCCGTAGCGTTCTTCAGTATCGGTATGGTACCCGGAGTTTTTGCCTCCGTTATATTTGCGACACCGCCGACCGTGCGTTTCACAAACCTTGGAATCAGACAGGTGTCCCATGAACTGATTGAAGCCTCTGACTCCTTTGGTACGACCGGTGTTCAGAAGCTGTTCAAAGTACAGCTGCCGATGGCAAAGAAAACGATTATGGCTGGAATCAACCAGACGGTAATGCTTGCCCTCTCCATGGTTGTTATCGCATCAATGATCGGGGCTAAAGGGCTGGGGCAGACGGTGATTACCGGATTGCAGCGTGCCGAAGTAGGGACAGGATTTGTCGCAGGTCTTGGAATTGTTATCCTGGCCATTATTATTGACCGTTTTACTCAAAACCTGAATACACAGCGTGGCGAGCAGTAAGGAGAAAAAAGACCATCGTCTTTTTCTAATACACACATTTTTTCAAAGGGGAGAGATTTACATGTGGAACTGGAAACGTTTAGGTATGGCAGCAGGGGTGTCACTGACATTGATTGCTGCAGGATGTGGGTCATCAGAAGAAGAAGCGTCCGGGAGTGATTCTTCATCCGAAGAGGTCAGCTATGGGGAAGAAATGGATTATGAGATTACCGGAGTCGAAGCGGGTGCCGGTGTCGTCAGTAAAGCACAGACAGCTGTGGAAGAGTATGGCAACCTGGAAGGCTGGGAAGTATCTACATCCTCCTCAGGGGCTATGGCAGCAGCACTTGGGGAAGCATATGAGGACGAAGAGCCGGTGGTTGTCACAGGCTGGACACCGCACTGGAAGTTTTCTAAATATGATCTGAAATATTTAGAAGATCCTAAGGGTGTCTTCGGTGAAGAAGAGCAGATTAAGACGATGGTTCGCGAAGGCTTGGAAGAAGACAAGCCGAACGCTTATCACATCTTGGACCAGTTCAACTGGACAACCGAAGACATGGAATCGGTGATGCTGGATATCAATGAAGGCAGCAGTGAAGAAGAAGCCGCACAAAAATGGATCAAGGAAAATGAAGATCTTGTAGCGGAGTGGACAAAAGGGACGGAAGAAGTCGATGGAACTGAAGTGAAGCTGGTTTATGTCATGTGGGATTCTGAAATTGCTTCTACGCATGTCATTGGAGAAGTGCTGAAGCAGCAAGGCTTTGACGTAACGTTGACGTCTCTGGATAACGGACCGATGTGGGAGTCTGTAGCCTCTGGAGAAGCTTCCGGAATGGTCGCAGCGTGGCTGCCGGTCACTCACGGAAGTCAGTATGAAAAACACGAGGACAGCATTGTGGACCTTGGTGCCAACTTGGAAGGGGCTAAAATCGGCCTTGTCGTTCCATCCTATATGGATGTTGACTCTATTGAGGATCTGAAAGCGGCGGAATAACAGCTGAAACAATTTGTAAATCATGATCGAAAACCCGTGCAGGAATCAAGACATCTTGATCCCTGCACGGGTTTTTATTATGGTACACCCTGCTCATTGACTTTGAAGCATGCAAAAGCCCCCGTTTGGATTGGCGGGGGCTTTTAGGTTATTGATGGTTGATGATCTCATGGCTTGGCTGGGAAGGGTCGGTGTTTTGATCGGCCTTCGCTTTTTCCTCCAGCTCCTTCAGACTCTCTTCAATCTGCTCCAAATATTTCTGGATGTTTTTCTGGTGGGGTTCGACGGTGCGTTTCCAGCTTTCAATGGAGGATTTCACATCCTCGGAAAGCTCTTTGATTAATTCAGCACCTTCCTTGGACGTCTGAGTAATCTGGTCTCTGAGCTGCATGCCATCCTCTTTCAGGCTCAGCACGGTATTCTTCAAGTTTTCGCTTTTCAGTCTGGCATTTTCACGGAAATCCCTTCCTGATGAAGGGGCATTAAAAAGTGTGCACGCGGCCCCTACGGCACCTCCTACTAAAATGCCCAGAGCTAACGATTTTCCATTTGGCATATCCGTCCATCTCCTTTCAGATCCTTCTCCATGGTTCTATTTTCTCTTAATATGTAAGAATGAAACCTTAAAATGATAAAAAAGCATCTGTCGTTTTAAGTATAACAAAGGCACTACAAAAAAGTAGTGCCTTTGTTGACTGACAAGGTTACGATGCCTGCCGGACCGGCCCTCCCATGGAAGAACGCTTGAGGATCTTCATGGCTACAGGGTACGTAACGGCGACGAACAAGATGTTGAAGGCCGCAGCCGGGAGAACGACTGTGGCGAACATGACACCGAAACTCGCTTCCATCAGGCCGATGATATATAGGACAACGCCAAGGAAAATGGATCCGCTGATCATTGTTCCAATGCCGGCAAGAATCGGCTGCGTCAGTTTATGGTTAGAGATTTTTTTCGTCAGCAGTACAAGTCCAAAGAAAGCGAAAGCTGTCAATGGTTTGTCAATCAAGTTGGCAAGCTGGCCGCCGGGCACTGTCGTTGTCAAAGCAGCGATAAAACCGGTAGCTAATGACAGAAGCAGTACATAAGGGGCTTTCGGGAACATCAGTATGCCCAGGAACATCATGGCCAGCATCATGTCCGGACGCATCCCGAAGAAAAACGGTGGAGCCACCGCGTGAAGCACAGCGCCAATACCAACAAGCAGGGACAACATAACTAATACACGAATATTCATTTAACATCTCTCCTCAACTATTCTAATCTCTTCTAAATGACATTCCAGACGTGTCCTTCTGACCGCCTGCGAACGCATACCTGTATTATACAAAAATCACCGCCGAAAATCAAAAGCGATACTTGATGTTAATGAGGAATCCGGCTGCTGATCTCACCGGCAACTGCCTGCAGCTGCTCCGGGGAGTAATCATCGGAATGGACTTCCCATTTTGCTCCGAAACCATCGTTTTCCCCATATCTTGGAATCAGATGAATATGTAGATGGAAAACAGACTGCCCTGCTGGTTCTTCGTTGTTATTCAGCACATTCAAGCCAACCGGTTCATACGTTTCCTTAATGGCATTGGCGATTTTAGGAATTCTGGAGAAAAGAGCAGCCGCTGTGTCAGGATGGGTGTTGTAAATATCCTTGCAGTGCGCCTTGGGGATGACGAGCGTGTGCCCTTTCGTTACCTGACTGATATCAAGAAAAGCATACACTTTTTCATCTTCATACACTTTAGCGGAAGGGATTTCTCCGTCAATAATCTTACAAAAGATACACGAGTCTGCCATGTTTGACACTCCTTTCATGATTGAATGTATTGTACCATAAGAAGCGGCAGCCGCCCATTAGTGGAAAGCCCCGGCGGCGTGTGTCCAAATGGAAAATATGATAAAATTCACTCAGATGGACCAATGAAAAGAGGGATAGCATGCAGTCTTTGTTACATATTGAAAACCTCCACGGAGGTTATACGCATAAAAACGTCCTGCACGGCATCAGTCTTGATGTGAAACCGAAAGAAATCGTCGGGTTGATCGGATTGAATGGAGCGGGGAAAAGTACGACAATCAAGCATATTATCGGATTGATGCAGGCGAAGAAGGGAACGGTTTCTATTAACGGAACCCGCTTTGATGAGGATCCCGAGAAGTACCGGCAGCAGCTGGGGTATATTCCCGAAATGCCGATTCTCTATGATGAGCTTACCCTTTATGAGCATCTTCATCTGACGGCTATGGCTTATAACATCCCTGAAGATGTTTTTAAGAAGCGCCTTGATCCACTATTGAAGGAGTTCCGTCTGGAGAAAAAACTGAAGTGGTTCCCTGTCCATTTCTCGAAAGGAATGCGCCAGAAGGTAATGATCATGTGCGCCTTCCTCATAGAGCCGGAGCTTTATATTGTGGACGAACCTTTCGTCGGCCTTGATCCGCTTGGAATCCAATCCTACCTGCAGATGATGGTGGATATGAAGGAGAAGGGGGCGGGCATTCTTATGTCGACCCATATTCTGGCGACGGCTGAGAAATACTGTGATCGTTTTGTCATTCTCCACGACGGAGAAATCCGTGCGCAGGGGACACTGGCGGAGCTCAGACAATCCTTCGGCCGGCCGCACGCTTCCCTGGATGATATATATGTCGAGCTTACAAAGGAAGAGCAGCATGATTAAGGCGAAGGAATTCTGGTCTGCGCGTTTTTCCGGACACATTAAGGAAACGAGCCGCTACTTGAAATACATGTTCAACGGGCATATAGCTGTGGCCATGCTGTTTTTTATTTCAGCTTCAGCCTATTATTACCAGCAGTGGCTTCAGAATCTTCCAGAGAACTTCCCCACCGCTTTCGTTATCGCTGTCGCTTTTGGTTTTCTCGCCGGCTACAGTCCGGTGCGGACGCTGCTGAAAGAGCCGGACCTTGTCTTTCTCCTTCCGGCTGAGTATCAGCTGAATGATTACTTCAAGCGGTGTCTCTACTATAGTTACATCGTCCAGCTTTATTTAATCTTTCTTGTGGCGGCTGCACTAGGCCCGTTATATTTGGCATCTTATCCATCTCTGGGCGGCCGCTATTATTTCATGATGATCGGGGTCGTCCTTGTTGTGAAGGTTTGGAACATGCTTTCCAACTGGTGGATGCTCAAGGAAAGAAATGGCCGGATCCGCCTGGTGGATCAGGTGGCCAAGGCGTTCCTGAACGGCTTCATCTTTTTCTTTCTTGCCCGGGGAGATTGGGTGTTTGCCGGAATCGTAACTGTCCTTCTTGCCGCCCTCGTCCTGTACACGTATACATTGGCGAGTCAAAAAGCCGGACTCGTCTGGGACCTGCTCGTTGAAAAGGACCAGCAGCGGATGCGTGCCTTTTACCGGATCGCCAACATGTTCACGGATGTGCCGCACTTGAAAAACACCGTGAAGAAAAGGCACGGGCTTGTCCGGCTGCTCGTGCAGAGGATTCCCTTCCGTCAGGACCACTCCTTCACCTATTTGTTCCGGATTACATTCGTCCGAAGCAGCGATTATTTAGGCATGTACCTCCGGCTGATTCTTATTGGCGGGCTGGCCATTTGGTTTGTCCCGAACGTCTGGGTGAAAGGAGCATTCGCTCTGCTGTTTCTATACTTGAGCGGGTTTCAGATGATGACCCTCTGGAATCACCACAGAACCATTATCTGGCTCGATCTTTATCCCGTTCATCAACAGTGGAAGCAGAAGGCGGTCCTGCAATGGCTGAAAACGATCATGCTTTTCCAGACGGCCGTCTTCGGGATGCTGCTTGCTCTTCAATTCCAATGGGCGGGGATGATTGGTGTCTGGGTGTTCGGTGCTTTGTTCAGTTATGCGTTCGTACAAACGTATGTCAAACAACGATTAAACTAGCGGAGAAGGCTGCGGAGAGCAGCCTTCTTTTTAAAAGGAGGATGTTCATTGAACTACGAACAAAAGGTGAAAAAAGAAGCCGTACGGTGGAGTCGGTCGCTCGATAAACGGTCCGCTCTTCTGCAGCGGACCTCGAAGCCGTTTCAGCAGCGGATCAACAATACGATTCCCGACCGCATCCATCAGGTGATAACGGAAAGTGTCCGTTCCATGATGGAAGCCGCCTTAACCACCTCTGAATACGTCAGGCCTGTGAATGTCGAAGACCACTGGACGTGGGAAGAGCGGGAGGAGAAGATTAAGGAACTGCTGAAGCAGTACAAAAGAACCGCTTCACTGGAAGGAGCCGGGACGGGGTTCGGCGGCATATGGCTGGGCCTTGCCGACTTTCCGCTGCTGTTAAGTATCAAGATAAAGTTTTTATTCGATGCGGCCCAGGTGTGCGGGATGAACATCCATTCGTATGAGGACAGAGTCTATTTACTGCACGTCTTTATGCTGGCTTATTCCAGTGATGACGTGAGGAAACAGGCGAAGGAAAAAGTGATGAATTGGAAGGACGTTCCGCTTGAGGAGAAGAATGTGGATTGGAAAACGATCCAGATGGAGTACAGAGATACGCTTGATATAGTAAAGCTGCTCCAAATCGTCCCCGGCATCGGCGCCGTCGTCGGCTTTGTGGCCAATGGACGTTTATTGGAGCAGCTTGGTGAAACAGCATTACAGTCCTTTCGTCTACGTTTTCTTTAGGACGGGTGTTTTTCCTGATAGCTCATGTAAGCCTGAAACAGCGTCTTTGCAGCGTGAGGCAGGGCAGACTCATCAAAGTCAAATTTCGGATGGTGATGCGGGTAGTAATGATCAGGGATTTGAGCTCCCGTAAAGTAGTACGCACCCGGTTTCTCCAATAAGTAATAGGCGAAGTCCTCTCCGGCCATAACGGGATCCACCTCTTCGGTAACGAGGGAAGCGTCTGCCTTAGGAGCGTTTTCCAGGATGATTTCAGCCTCATCGGTATGGTTGATGACCGGTGGGTACCCCTTTTCATAAAGAAAATCATAGTCGGCGTCGTACCCCTGGCACGTACCTTTTGTGATTTTTTCCATTTCGCTGATGATCAGATCCTGTACATCAGCATCAAACGTCCGGACTGTCCCCGTCAGCTTGGCTGAGTCAGCGATCACGTTAAAGGCGCCGCCCGCTTCCAAAGTTCCGACCGTAACGACCGCTGTTTTCAGGGGGTCAATCCGGCGGCTGACCACCTGCTGCAGCGTAGTCACGAGCTGGGAAGCGATGACGATGGCATCCTTCGTCTGGTGCGGCTGAGCACCGTGTCCACCTTTTCCTTTGATCGTAATCTCAAAGCGGTCCGCTCCAGCCATAAACGGACCTTTAGACGTCTGGATGACTCCGGTCGGTGCATTTACCCATAAGTGCGTTCCGAAGACGGCATCCGCTTCTTCGATGGCTCCCGCCTCGACCATCGGCTTGGCACCTCCGGGGGCATATTCCTCCGCGTGCTGATGAAGGAACAGCACGGTTCCCGGAAGTTCGCTCTGATAGGGGGCAAGAGCTTCGGCCAGTCCTAACAAAGCTGCCGTATGACCGTCATGCCCACAGGCATGCATCGCCCCATCATGCTTGGAGCGGTAGGAAACATCATTCTCCTCCTGGATCGGCAGGGCATCAAAATCGGCACGCAGGGCAATCGTCCGGCCTGGTTTTCCGCCTTTGAGCGTGGCGACGACACCGTTGCCGCCGACGTGGCTTTCATAAGGAATGCCCAGTCTTTCATATGTATCTGCAATAAATTGCGCCGTTTTCTCCTCGTGAAAAGAAACCTCCGGATATTGGTGAAGATACCGGCGTGTTTCCACCATTTTGTCGTATTGACGGTCGATGGCTTGAAAAACATTCTCCCTCATGTCGCATTCTCCTTTATGTTGTGGTTGTACAAATTGTAATACAGCTTCTGAATATTCTCAAATTTATCCCGGACGCATGCTTTTCTTAAAAGCTCTGTTAAAGTCTGTGGTTGATATTTTAAACGATTACTAAATCGTTTCCGTCTGGAATTAAGGGTCCGGTCCGTTGTTTACTCAGAGCATGGGATGGCAGGGAAAACCGTCCGCTTTCCGCGGGGAACGATGAGCCTCCTCGAACTTCGTTCTCCGGGGTCTCACCTTGTTCCTTTTTCCCGCAGGAGTCTACCTGTTTTCCCTGCCATCCCTTTCGTAGTAGTGTAACGGACTTCGGTTATATCCTTTCTAACTACCCTTCTTTGAAGAGGCGGCCTTGGGAATGGCGAGACTCCTGTGGGATGAAGGTACATCGTGAGACCCCGGAAGGCGCAGCCTGAGGAGGCTCACGGTACCCCACGGAAAGGGAGTCATTCCCAAGGCCGCCTCATACAAATCCCATGACAGAAAGGGGTGATGATAGGAGCTCACATGTTAAATATCAACACCAAGCAATAACAGTGCCTTCTTAGAAAGAGAAAGACTGCAGTGAAGAGGGACTGTTGTTCGGCGGTCATAAAAAACCCGCACGATGTTTGCTCATCGTACGGGTTGGTGCCGTTGATAGAAGATTAATCCTGCAGCCGGGAATCCTGGAGAAGGCGGCTGATTTCTTCCATGTGGTGGGTTTCATCTGAAAT
Source organism: Halobacillus sp. Cin3 (assembly GCF_947311855.1). Classification (NCBI taxonomy): domain Bacteria; kingdom Bacillati; phylum Bacillota; class Bacilli; order Caryophanales; family Bacillaceae; genus Halobacillus; species Halobacillus sp. Cin3. The sequence continues at coordinate 119,120 of NZ_CAMZMV010000005.1, forward strand.
CATATCATCAAGCTTGACGGAAAGCTCTGTCAGGCTCAGTTCCTCTGCCTGCTGTTTTCTTTCTTCATAGCGCTGGATCGTCTGTCTCTCCGCTTCACGTGCTTCCTCGAGCATTGGACGAACTTCTTTCAGCTGTTTCACTTCTGCCGGTGTTGTTGTCGGTGTGCCTCCAAGTGTACTGATTTTTTCAGCCAAATATAAGGCGTGCCCTTGTTCATCGGCGACTTCCTCTTCGAAGAACGGCTTTAAAACGGAACGGTAAAGTCCTGTTACGACCGCCGCATTATAGGTGTACATAATGGAAGCGGCATACTCATGCGCAAGGTCTTCATTCAGTCCATCAATGAGGGCTTTCATTTTTTCATCCATGCAACAACATCCTTTCTTAATTAGTCTCATCCATTACTTTTCCCTCCCCTTTTCCATTTAAACGTTAAATTCCGTCTCAAGTCGGAAGAGATGCCCCTCTGCAGCGGGGTTCCCCCTTTCTATGGAACAGATATAATGAATACAGGCCCAGGAAAGGTTTTTATACCGTTTTTGTCGAATCATTTACGTAAGAGAAAAGGGTGATATTATGAGTGCAGCTATTGGGAGAGGGATTGCGGCCTTCCTTTTGATCGGAGCCGGAGTCATTCTTTTGTTAACGAATATGAACATCATTTCCCTGGAAATGAATCTATCCTGGGGTATGGTTTATCCGTTTGTCATTCTGCTGTTTGGGTTGAGAATGTGGAGCGGTGCTCTTTTCAATAAAGCGGGGAGCTGGGTGACCGGATCATTTTTGACCGTTTTTGCGGCACTGTTGATTCTGGACCGGTTGGGAGTGATGACTTTCCGCTTCTGGGATATTTGGCAGCTCTGGCCGCTGCTGTTCGTGTATATCGGGGTAGGGATCATGAAGGGAAGAAGCAGAGGCAGCGATTCCCGCTATTTTGATAAACCACTGCCTGTATCCAGGACGATGGCGGTCGGGGATCTATCCTTTACAGAGGAAAACTGGAAGGTAGAGCCGATGAACGTCTGGAGCGCGGTTAGTGATTACAAGTTCGATTTTACAAAAGCCTTTATTCCAGATGAGGATATTCCGATCCGCGTGGCCGGCTGGGCTGGTGATGTGCGCATGTTTGTACCAAAACAGGTGCCTTTTCGTGTGGACGCAAAAGTGAAAGCCGGAGATATTAAGGTGGCCGGACAGAAGGCGGACGGAATCAACCGCTTCGTTCAATATGAAACACGGGATTATCAAGAAGCCCGCCGGAAACTGACCATCCAGATTGAATTAACGGCCGGTTCCATTAAAGTGGTTCAGGTGTAAGGGAGGGAAAGCGGTGCTGAAAAAACTAAACAGTGTACGCTACATGTTCATCCGCTCTCATCTTTACGGCCTTTTTCTAAATACATTGATCCTGCTGGCTGTCCTGCTGTCCGTCGACGTTTGGTTTGATCCAGCGTGGCTGGAAGCGGGAGCGGTTCTGCTGTTTATTGTAGTGTATGTCTTTATCGGTTTTTTGACGGCACTGTATGCCGGGTTTCGTTCGAGCGGGGATATGAAACAGCGTCTCGACTATATTTCAACAATGATCACACAGCTGGCGAGAGGGAAGCTGTCGTCCAGGATTTACTTTCAGGAGGATGATGAAATTGCCGGGCTCGGAGATGAATTGAATACCCTCGGTGAAAAGCTGCAGCAGCAGAAGGATGCCCTTTTGAAGCTGGCTGACGAAAAAGGGGAGCTCGCCCGATCCGCCCATAAAGCAGCAGCGATTGAAGAGAGGCAGCGTCTGGCCCGGGATCTTCATGATGCCGTCAGTCAGCAGTTGTTTGCCTTGACCATGATGGCACAGGCGGCTGAAAAGATCTTTGAGCGTGACCCTGTCCGTGCGAAAGAGCAGGTGGGGGATATGACTCAGATGGCGCTCCAGGCTCAGACGGAAATGAGAGCGCTGCTGCTTCATCTCCGACCGGTGCATTTATCCGGGGAATCTTTGACCGAAGGGGTGGCGGCTTTAATCGAAGAATTGAAACAGAAGTGCCGGATTGAATTTCACGTGGATATGGAGGATGTAGAAGGTTTAACGAAAACGATGGAGGATCAGCTCTTCCGTATTGTTCAGGAAGCCTTATCCAACGTTCTGCGGCACGCAGGGGCGGATGAAGTGAAAGTCACCTGCACGAGCGATGGGGAAGAAGTTTTCTTACATATCTCCGACAATGGAGCAGGCTTTCATGTAGAAGAAAAAAAGGGAAACAAAGCTTCCTACGGTTTGAAAACGATGCAGGAGCGCTGTGAGGAAATCGGCGGCATTTTTTCGCTGCGGTCGAGGAAAGGAGAGGGGACGCATATCGATCTGCGTGTTCCTGTCCGTTTTACAATGGAGGGGGAAACAGGATGATCCGTGTAGTAGTCGTTGATGATCATGATGTTGTACGCAAAGGCGTCATTGCTTATTTAAGTACGGAAGAGGACCTGGATATTGTAGGGGAGGCATCCAGCGGCATAGCAGGAGCGGCCGTAGTGCAGGAGCAGAAGCCGGATGTTGTCCTCATGGACTTGATTATGGATGACGGAACCGGTATAGAAGCCACAGAAGAAATTATGAAAACCGAAAAGTGCCGGATTATCATTCTGACGAGCTATTACGACGATGAAAAGGTCTTCCCCGCCCTTGAAGCCGGGGCCTTCAGCTACATGCTGAAAACCTCCTCGGCTGATGAAATCGCAGACGCGATCCGGAAGGCTTTCGCGGGAGAAAATGTCATCGAACCGAAAGTCGCCACGAAAATGATGACCCGGTTTCGGAAAGAAAAATCCCTGCATGAGGATTTGACGAAGCGGGAGCTTGAAGTTCTCAAATGTATCGGAGAAGGGATGACCAATCAGGAAATCAGTGATGTTCTTTACATCGGCATAAAAACAGTGAAAACCCACGTCAGTCATGTGCTGAGTAAGCTTGAGGTGCAGGATCGGACGCAGGCGGCTGTTTATGCCCATCGTAGTGGTTTGGTACAGGCGTAATGGGAGCGGTTTATATATGGATAAACCCTTTGTTTTCAATAGATACACGAGTATAATGACTGGTAGGAGAGAGAAAGGGAGACTTGTATGAAGAAGGATCATGAAATCCGGCTGTTTGTTATCTGGGCTGTTTCTCTGATTGCCATGGCCGGAAGCTTGTTTTTTTCAGAAGTGCTCGGCTTTCCGCCGTGTGAGTTGTGCTGGTATCAGCGTATCCTCATGTACCCGCTCGTTCTCATATACGGGACGGCCCTGGTTAAAAAGGATGCGGCGATTGCGCTGCCGGGGCTGTTTATGAGCGGTATCGGGATGTTCGTGTCTGCGTGGCATTACAGCCTGCAGAAAATCCCGGCCTTGTCTGCCGGAGATTCGTGCGGGCTTGTGCCTTGCAGCGGCCAGTATATCAACGTGTTTGGTTTTATCACCATTCCGTTTTTAGCGGGAACCGCTTTTATTATCATTTTTATCATTCACATGCGTGTAGTGAAAAAGGAAGGAAGTCGTCGTTCATGAAAAAAGGCATGATTATTTTTGCCAGTGTGCTGGCTGTTCTCGTTGTTGTCCTTATCTTTGTTGTTAATTACCAGAACAATCAAAAGACAGCTGATAATCCTTATGGAAAGGAAGAACTGGACCAGGCTACAATCAACCAGCTGGACGATCCGAATTATCAGAATCAGATTCTGCCGGATGAGCTGGAAGAGGAAATCGAATCGGGAGATCCGGTTACCGTATATTTCTACAGCCCGACCTGTTCTTTTTGCCAGCGGACAACCCCTGTGCTTGTGCCGATCGTAGAGGATCTGGATATCGATATGAAAAAAATGAACTTGCTGGAATTCAGTGTGGGAGAAGAGTATCAAATTCAATCAACGCCGACGCTTGTTCATTATGAAAATGGCGAAGAGCAGGCGAGGCTTGTCGGAGAACAGCCGGAAACGGTATTTGAGGAATTTTTCCAGGATGAAGTGCTCAATGGTTCCGAGGAAGAATAAAAAAGTGAGCGGCGTGTGCCGCTCACTTTTGCTATGCTAGTCTTCAAGCTGGATCATACGGTATTGTGTAATATAGGCGTCTCCGTCTATAAAGGAAGGTTTCTTCGCGTGTTTCGGTCCGGACTTTTTATGGGCATCATCAAAGGATTTGGAATTCTTCCAGTCTTCGAAATCCTGCTGGTTCCGCCACTGGGTGAAGACAACATACGTATTTCCTTTCAGCGGGCGGAGGATACGGATGGCCTGGAAGCCTTCCTGGTTTTCTACGCTTCCTGCCCTCTGCTTGAAACGATCTTCAAATACCGGGCGTCCTTCTTCACTGACGGGGATGTTGTTCATGACCACATACCCTTCCGACTGGACGTCCCCGACATGGTCGACCGTTTCATAATCCCGGCCCTCAGAGAAAATCGAAGGACCGTCTCCTTCATAATAAGCGAGGGTTTTATCCTGATCCTGCATGTAGAAAATGGAGGCGTCAGGGTGCTGCTCCCGCAGTTTAGCTAAGTAATCCAGTGTACCACTTGTCATTGAAACTTTCATAGGCGATGTCTCCTTTCCTTCGGTATCTTCAGTGTATCAATAGCGGTTGAAGGGTGGCAAGCTGGAAGGTGACAGACAGAAAGGATCGAAATGCAGTGAAATTAAAAAAACAATGGGACAAGCTTCCTTCCTGGGTGAAGAAATGGAAGTGGCCGCTCCTCGGCCTTGGAGTGCTTGTCTTTTTCTTAGTTGCAGGCTTTATGACGATCTACTTCGGCGGGCGCTTCGTCGTCAATGAGAAGGATTTAATCCTTGATGAAATGACGACAGTGGAAACAGCCGATGGTGAAGTGATTGAGCGTATCTATACGAAGAATCGGCAGGTCGTCAGCATCGACCAGGTTCCTGATCATGTGCAGGAAGCCTTTACAGCCGTGGAAGACAGCCGTTTCCGCGAGCACTCCGGCGTAGACTTCAAAGGTATTCTACGAGCTGTATATAAGGATATCATTGCCATGAAAAAGGTGGAGGGAGCCAGTACCATCACGCAGCAGCTGGCAAAAAATGTATTTTTGACCAATGAAAAGACGTGGATGCGTAAGACGAAAGAAGTGATGGCTGCGCTTTATTTGGAGCGGAACTTCACGAAAGATGAAATTTTGGAGCTTTATTTGAATCGGATTTATTTCGGGGGAGGAACGTACGGCATTGAAGCCGCTTCCCGCCACTACTTCCAAACCTCGGTCTCAGACCTCAGTATCGCTCAAGGAGCACTATTGGCAGGGCTGCCGAAAGCGCCGAATACCTACTCGCCTTTTGAAAACCCTGAAGCAGCGGAAGAACGAAGGAACGTTGTGCTGGCACGGATGTATGATGTAGGAAGCATTGACGCCGCTGTACTGAAACAGATGCAGGGCACGACGTTAGCTGTGGAAAGAGATGAAGATACGGAGGAGACGTGGTCCAATAGTTACGTCGACCTCGTTATTCAGGAGGCGGCTGAAAAGTATCATATCTCCCGGGATGAACTGAAGCGGGGCGGTTATCAGATCATCGTGGAGATGGATCCGGTCATTCAGAAAATTGCTGCCGAAGAAATGAAAAACGGCGAATATATCCCCGGTACAGCAGGTCCTGTGGAAGGGGCACTGACGATTACAGATCACCGGACAGGAGCCGTCGCTGCCGCTGTCGGCGGACGGGATTATGTACACGGGGACTATAACCGGGTTCTTTCAAAACAGCCGCCGGCTTCAACGATCAAACCGTTCGCGGTCTACGGCCCGGCCCTCATGATGGATGAATATGACCCGTATTCTCTGCTGTCGGATGAACGGCAGGCCTTTGGTGAGTTTAATCCAAGAAACTACAACGATGAGTATGAAGGACAGGTGTCTCTCTACGAAGCCCTTGTGGAATCGAAGAACGTGTCGGCAGTGTGGCTGCTTGACCAGATCGGCATCCCTTACGCGAAAACGTATTTAGACAAGCTTGGCCTTTCTACAAAGGACGAAGGGCTTGCGATTGCCTTAGGCGGGCTTTCTGAAGGCTTTACACCTATTCAGATGGCAGAGGCTTACGGGGCGCTTGCGCAGTCAGGAGTGAAAAAAGACAGTTATACCATCAAGCAGATGGCAGACCGGGAGGGAAAGGTTATCCATGAGCATACACCGGAAGAGGTGCAGGTGTTTGACGCTCAGACTTCCTGGTATTTGACGGAAATTCTGCAGACGGTCGTTGAGGATGGCACCGCAAGTTCCGGTGACTACCCGAAAGCCCTGGCTGGGAAAACCGGCACACAGCAGGATACAGATGTCTGGTTTGCCGGCTATACCCCGGAATATGCCGGAGCCGTCTGGATGGGGTATGACTCCAATGAAGAAGGCAGCCGTCTGGAAGGCAGCAGTGCCTATCCGGCCCGCATGATGAAACGCATCTTAACGAAAGTGGACCAGCAGCAGGAGCTTGGGACAGCGTTTGAACAGCCGGATGGAGTGGAAAGTCTTCCTGATCCTGTGTCCCTGCCGGTGATTACAGATGCGGAGGCTAATCTAAACCTGGGCGGACTGGCTACGCTGCGTGGGACGATTACGTGGAGCATACCGGAGGATGAGCGGATTATTTACCGTATTTTCAGGGAAGAAGAGGGAGAGGATGTTAAAGTCGGGGAAGTGACCGGCAAAGGGGAGTTCCGCATCAGTGCGTTCAGCGTTTTTGATGAGACCCGCTACTACATCGTCCCCGCCGACCCGCTCACAGGTAAAGAAGGACAGCCGTCCAACTCTGTACGCCTGAACTGGGACTTTTAAAATCGTACAAAATCGTGACAAACCACTTATACAGCGACATGGTTTTCCGATAAATGTTATAGTTGAAAACGGGTCGTTGATGAACGTTAAAAAGGAGTCTTATTCATGAAGAAAATTGAGAATGACACAATATTGAGAGCTTTCCGCGGTGAAGAAACCGATCATACACCCGTATGGTTTATGCGTCAGGCCGGACGGTCACAGCCTGAGTACCGCAAATTAAAAGAGAAATACTCATTGTTTGAGATCACTCATGAACCGGAATTGTGCGCCTACGTCACACGTCTGCCTGTCGAGCAGTACGGGGTGGATGCCGCCATTCTGTATAAGGATATTATGTCCCCCCTTCCGGCGATTGGTGTGGATGTCGAGATCAAAAAAGGGGTCGGTCCCGTCATCCATAATCCAGTCCGCTCGAAGGACGACATTCTAAAGCTTGGAACCATTGATCCGGAAGCGGATGTTCCTTATGTTCTGGATACCATTCGTCTGCTTACGAAAGAACAGTTGACGGTTCCGTTGATCGGCTTCAGTGGAGCGCCTTTCACATTGGCGAGTTATATGATTGAAGGTGGACCTTCCAAGAACTACAGCAAAACTAAATCATTGATGTACAGTGAGCCGATGACATGGTTTGCTCTCATGGATAAGCTTGCTGATATGGTGATCGAATATGTAAAAGCTCAGGTGGCAGCCGGAGCCGAAGCCATCCAGATTTTCGATTCGTGGGTGGGCTCCCTGAACGTTGAAGATTACCGGACTTTTATCAAACCGGTGATGCAGCGGATCTTTTCTGAACTGAAGGAGGAAAATGTTCCGTTGATTACCTTCGGCGTCGGGGCTGGTCATTTGATTCACGAATGGGATGATCTTCCTGTCGATGTCATCGGTCTGGATTGGAGAATGTCGATTACGGAAGCAAGAAACGCAGGGGTGACGAAACCGCTGCAGGGAAACCTGGATCCGACGATTCTATTATCCGACTGGGACGTCATTGAAGAGCGCGCCAAACGAATCATTGATGAGGGAAGGAAGCATCCGTCCCACATCTTTAATCTTGGACATGGTGTGACTCCGGATATCAAACCGGAAACATTGAAGCGTTTGACCGATTTAATCCACACATATTCAAAAAAGAACTAAGAGGTGAAGCCGCATGGCACAAAAGAAAATGGGACTTTTAGTAATGGCTTATGGAACTCCTTATAAGGAAGAAGATTTGGAGCGTTATTACACACACATCCGCCGGGGCAGAAAACCATCGGATGAGCTTCTTCAGGATCTGCGTGATCGTTATGATGCCATCGGAGGCATTTCTCCACTGGCCCGGATTACGGATGATCAGGCGGAAGCAGTGAAGAACGCATTGAATGAAAAACAGGACGATATTGAATTTCACATGTACCTTGGCTTAAAGCACATTGAACCGTTTGTGGAAGATGCGGTGGCACAGATGGCCGAAGACGGCATCGACGAAGCGGTTTCCATTGTGCTTGCTCCCCACTATTCCACGTACAGCGTGAAATCCTATAATGGACGTGCGAAAGAAGAAGCTGACAAGCATGGCATCACGATTCGTTCTGTGGAAAGCTGGTACGATGCACCGGGCTTTATTGACTACTGGAAGCAGGCCCTGGAAGCGGAATACGGCAAAATGGATGAAGCAGAAAAAGAAAACAGCTGCCTGATCGTATCGGCGCACAGTCTGCCGATGAAGATTTTGGAAGGCGGCGATCCATATCCGGATCAGTTGAAGAAAACAGCGGATCTGATTGCAGAAGCTGCTGGCATCACCAATTATGAAATCGGCTGGCAGAGTGAAGGGAATACACCGGATCCATGGATTGGTCCGGACGTACAGGACCTGACACGGGATCTCTATCATGACAAAGGGTACACCACCTTTGTGTATGCGCCGGTCGGCTTCGTTTCCGATCACCTGGAAGTTCTATACGATAACGATTATGAGTGTAAGGTTGTCTGTGATGAAATCGGAGCAGGCTATTACCGTCCTGAAATGCCGAATACGCATCCACAGTTCATCGACACTCTTGCTGATGTCGTGCTGGATAAAGCGAAAGAGCAGTAAGGCTATGGGGGAACGAAAACAAGTCGTGGTCATAGGCGGGGGGATCACAGGATTAACATCCGCCTATTATCTTCAAAAAAAAGCAGCCGAAAAAGACATCCCTCTCGATGTGTCACTCATAGAAGCCGGCAGTCGTCTGGGCGGTAAAATAGAGACTGTGAAAAGGGACGGGTTCACGATTGAACGCGGTCCCGACTCCTTTCTTGAACGGAAGGAAAGCGCCGGACGCCTGGCCCGTGAAGTGGGGCTGGGGGAAGAGCTTGTTCCCAATGGGACCGGTCAGTCCTACATTTTAGTCAATGGACGGCTTCACAAGATGCCGGCAGGATCCTACATGGGAATTCCTACCCGGATCCGTCCGTTCCTTTTTTCCGGGTTGTTTACGCCGGCAGGGAAAATCAGGGCGTCGATGGATCTTGTGAAGCCCAGAAAGACGGTGGAGGGGGATCAGTCACTCGGACTTTTCTTCCGGCGGCGACTAGGGAATCAAGTGGTCGAAAACCTGATTGAGCCGCTTTTATCCGGCATTTATGCCGGGGACATCGACCAGCTCAGCCTGAAGGCGACCTTCCCGCAGTTTTATGAGATGGAGCAGGAGCACGGCAGCCTGATCAAGGGACTGCGCCGCACCACTTCTATACCGAAGCGTAAAAAAGGCGAAAAGAAACCGAGCATGTTCCGGACCCTGAAACACGGGCTCAGCTCCCTGGTGGTTGCGGTCGAAGAGCAGCTGCATCCGGGAACGGTACAGACGGGAGTCCAAGTGAATCATATCGAGAAACAGGATGATGGCTATCAGCTTATGCTCAGTAATGGAACAGTGAAGGAAGCGGATGCTGTAATCATGGCCGTCCCCCACTTCGCTGTTCAGCGCATGCTGTCCCACTTGGACTTTCTTGAGCCGTTTAAAAACATTAATGCCACATCGGTGGCCAACGTCGCTATGGCTTTCGATGCATCAGCCATTAAGAAGGATATTGACGGCACAGGTTTTGTCGTATCGAGAAACAGCGATTTCCGGATCACCGCCTGTACGTGGACACATAAAAAATGGCCGCACTCGACACCAGAGGGTAAAGTGCTTCTCCGGTGTTATGTCGGTAAGCCTTCGGATCAGGAAATCGTCGATAAGACGGATGAAGAAATCCAGGACATCGTTTTGAAGGATTTGAATAAAACGATGAACATTACCGAAAAACCGGATTTTTCTGTTGTGACACGCTGGCATGATGCGATGCCTCAGTATAAGGTGGGGCATAAGGAAAAGCTGCAGCATATTACAGCAGCTATGGAAAAAGAGCTGCCCGGCATTTACCTGGCCGGTGGCTCCTACCGCGGCATCGGTCTTCCTGACTGTATTGACCAGGGAGAAGCGGCCGTAGAGAAGGTTCTCACACATCTTTTTGTATAATGGCACGAGAAGAGCTCCCCGTATCAACGGGGAGCTTTTTTTATATGCAGCCTTCCTGATAGAAGCCTGCAACCTTATGAAAGGGCTTGCATGAAACGACAAGGCTTAGTATGATAATAATTGGAAACGTTTTCAAATAGCATCAAGGGGGAAATAGATATGGCTACGATTGAAGATGTAGCGAAATTGGCTGGATTATCAAGGACGACGGTGTCCCGCGTCATTAATGATCAGCCATACGTGACTGAAGAAAAGCGGCAGCGAATAGTCCAGGCCATGAAGGACCTCGGGTATGTCCCCAATTCATCTGCGCGCCGCCTGCGCAGCCAGAAAACAGAAACCATAGCAGTCCTGCTGCCCCGGGTTACCAATCCATTCTTCGGAAACTTAATTGAAGCGATGGAGCAGAAAGCATCCGAATGGGGATACCAGGTGATCGTCTGCCAGACCCACCATTCCAGCAAAAAAGAAATCGACTATCTTCAGCTGCTGAAAACAAAGCAGGTGGACGGTGTCATTATGGCTTCCCTCGTCAATGATTGGAAGGATGTCGAACCTTATCTGGAGTCCGGTCCCATCGTATTCTGTAATGAATACATGGAGGATGCGTCGATTCCGATGATTCATATGGATCATAAAACAGCCGCTTATGAAGCCGCTGTTCATTTGCTGGAGCAGGGGTGTAAACATATTGCGTACGCCAGCGGAGGGCCGGAAAGTCATCTGGGGGCTATGCGGAAGCAGGGATTCCTTGAGGCGTTGGAGGAATATGGACGACCTTTTCTCGATGAGCTTAATATCGACTGGGCGATTGATGTCAGTGACGGACAGAAGGTCTTTCATTTGATTCGCAGCGACTTCCCTTATATTGACGGGGTATTTACTGGATCGGATGAAGTAGCGGCCGGTTTAATCTATGAAGCTTCTTCCTCAGACTGGAAGGTGCCGGAGGACCTCGCCGTGGTAGGGTTTGATAATCAGATGGTGTCGCTCCTGATGGTACCTTCTGTCACAACCATCCAGCAGCCGGTCATACAAATGGCGGATAAAACGGTGGAAGTACTCATACAGCAGCTTCTTCATCCGGGAGCCATTGCACCGAAACGGTATGTCTATCCCCATCAGCTTCTATTAAGAAATTCAACGAAACGCAGAGAGGCAGCCATTCAGTAGTTTTCTACGAATGGCTTTTTTTATGGCATCCATAAAAAAAGCAGCTGATGCCAGCTGCTTTAAATGATAGGTTCACTCTATGGATTTTTGTGGAATACTGGAATTAACGGGCAGGGTGGTCGCAGTCGTCGCAAACATTACCATAACAGTCGGCTTTTTCCTGAATGACATTTCCACATTGAGCACAGTGCTTTTTCGGCAGGTTACGGAAAAACTCAAGAACATTCATCATGGTAAATCGCCTCCAAGTATTTTTAATGTAAAACCATTGTATTATAACAATATTCAGAAATCAACCATCTGTTATAAAACAAAGCATATTTAGGCGGAATTTTTTGAAAAAGGAGTGGATCATGTGAAAGTGACGATTATCGGATACTGGGGAGCCTACCCGGCGGCAGGAAGTGCGACCTCCGGATACTTGTTGGAGAAGGATGGATTTACGATGCTTGTCGATTGCGGAAGTGGTGTGTTGTCACGCCTGCAGCAGTACAAAAGAGTGATGGATCTTGATGCCGTCCTTCTGTCTCATTACCATCATGACCATATAGCGGATATCGGACCGCTGCAGTATGCGATGCTCGTACAGAGCACTCTGCATGAAACAAATCAGAAACTTTATATCTACGGTCATAAAGAAGACAAACAGCAGTTTGAGCGGCTGAGCCATCAGTATACAGAAGGCGTCGGTTATGACCCTGGAGAAACGCTTAAACTTGGACCATTTACGATTGACTTTCAAAAAACCTCCCACCCTGTTCCTTGTTATGGTATGCGGATCAGTGATGGGGACAACACGATTGTTTATACAGCGGACACGAGTTATTTCGAAGCGTGGGCGGATTTTGCAGAAGGGGCGGATCTTTTGATTACAGATACGAACTTCTATCATGGAATGGACGGGACCGGTCCGGGGCATATGACCAGTACAGAAGCTGCCTCCATCGCCCGGGATGCCGGGGTGGATACGCTCTGGCTCAGTCATCTCCCGCATTTCGGGGATCATACCCGCCTGCGCCAGGAAGCCCAGAACGTTTTTCAAGGAACTATTCAGCTCGCAGAGGAAGGTTTATCCTGGAGTAAATAGATTGTTTCTCCTTTTCTAAACGATTACAATGGTACATGGAATAAGGACTGGAAAGGATGAAAGCCATGCTTTTTATAGACCACGAAGGAATTAATGATCCCAGGATTAATCTGGCGATCGAGGAGTATGCCTTAAAAAATCTCGATATTAATGAAACCTACTTACTGTTCTATATCAATGAACCGTCCATCATTATTGGGAAGAACCAAAACACGGTGGAGGAAATCAACACCAATTATGTAGAAGATAACGGCATTCACGTTGTACGCCGCCTGTCCGGTGGGGGAGCCGTTTATCATGATCTCGGAAACTTGAATTTCAGCTTCATCACGAAGGATGACGGAGACAGCTTCCATGATTTCGCTAAATTTACGAAGCCGGTGACAGAAGCCTTGAAAAAACTCGGTGTAAATGCGGAGTTGTCCGGAAGAAATGACATCACCGCAGAGGATGGACGGAAAATTTCAGGAAATGCCCAGTTTTCTACACGAGGACGGATGTTCAGTCATGGAACGTTGATGCTGGATTCTGAAATCGAAAACGTTGTATCTGCGCTGAATGTGAAAACAGAAAAGATCAAATCCAAAGGAATCAAATCGATCCGAAGCCGCGTTGCGAACATCTCTGAATTTCTCGAAGAGCCGATTTCCATGGAGGAGTTCAAACATCTGATTCTCCGCTATATTTTTGATGTGGAGGATGTGAAGGATGTACCACAGTATAAGCTGACTGCGGAAGACTGGGACAACATCCATAAACTCGCCGATGAGCGCTATAAAAACTGGGACTGGAACTACGGCCGTTCTCCGAAGTTCAACATCCAGCACACCAAGCGGATCGAAGGAGCAGGAAGTTATGATGTCCGTCTTGATGTGTCTAAAGGTACCATCCAGAATGCAAAAGTGTTCGGAGATTTCTTCGGTGTCGGTGATATCCATGTGATCGAGGATACATTGATCGGATGCAGGTATGAACGCCAGGCTATCTCTGAAGCCTTGGATGAGGTGGATATTTCCTATTACCTAGGGAAAATCTCAAAAGAAGACTTTTTGAATATCCTTTATTGAAAGATTCCCGGTCTCTTTTGGAGGGGCCGGGTTTTTCATATTTCAGGTTTAGACATAAGTTGATAAAAAGTTTTCAGTATTTTATAATTAATTAGAAAAAACAAATAGTGAATGATTATTCATTCATGATAAGGGGGAGCATGCATGAATTTAAGCGGACAGCTGATGCTGACGGCTCGAGAAAACCCTGACAAGGATGCCTATGTTTTTCAAGGTCATTCGGTCAGCTACAAAGAGTTCGATGCGTCCGTAACGAAATTCGCTTCAACGTTGTCCAGGCTTGGCTATGGAAAAGGAGACCATGTGGCTTTGGTAAGTGGGAACAGTCCTCTGTTTATGATCGGCTTGTACGGAGCCCTCCGTGCGGGAACGACCGTTATTCCAATCAATCCGACCTACACAGCATCAGAAATTGGATACATTTTAAAGAATGGAGATGTCAAAGCTGTCATCACTATGGATGTCCTTTTGGAAATTTTTGAACAGTTGGATCATCACAGTGATGTGGAGCAATATTTTGCTGCCGATACAAACAGCGGTATTGATTTATCCGCATCTTCACTGTATCCAAAAATGAAATCGTTTACAAATGCGGTGGAGGAAGGCAGTCCGGCCTTTGAGGGCCCGCCGCTTGAGGATGAAGACACGGGAGTCATCCTTTATACCTCAGGAACGACCGGGAAGCCGAAAGGTGCGATGCTGACCCACCGGAATTTATATTCCAACGCCACAGATGTGGCGGACTACCTGGAGTTTTCTTCCGAGGACCGGGTCATTGCCACACTGCCGATGTTCCATGTTTTCTGCCTGACCGTCTGTTTGAATGCACCGCTTATGAACGGGGGGACCATCCTCGTCATTCCGAAGTTTTCCCCTCAGGAAGTATTTGCTGTGGCAGATGAATATAAAGCTACCGTGTTTGCCGGAGTGCCGACGATGTACAATTATCTGCAGCAGACAGGAAGAGATCAGGTACAGACCTTCCGCCATATGCGTCTGTCCATCTCCGGCGGTTCATCGCTGCCTGTATCCCTGCTGGAATCTTTTGAACAGCAGTTTCACGTACGGATCTCAGAAGGGTATGGATTGTCGGAGGCTTCGCCGGTCACGGCCTTCAACCCGCTGGACCGCCCGAGAAAAGCTGGATCAATAGGGAGAAATATAAAAAATGTAGAAAACCGCGTCGTGGATGAACTAGGGGAGGATGTTCCTGTCGGAGAAGTCGGAGAGTTGATTGTCAAAGGGCCGAACGTGATGAAGGGCTATTACAAAATGCCGGAGGAAACAGCTGTAACAATTAGAGATGGCTGGCTTTATACCGGTGATATGGCCCGTGTGGACGAAGAAGGGTATTTCTACATTGTGGACCGGAAGAAGGATATGATTCTTGTCGGGGGCTATAATGTCTATCCAAGAGAAGTGGAAGAGGTTTTATACAGCCATGAGGATATTACGGAAGTGGCGGTCGTCGGTGCGCCGCACCCGGAGCTTGGGGAAACAGTCATCAGTTTTGTTGTTTCCAGGAATCCGTCTCTGGGGGAAGCCGAACTGCTCGCTTTCTGCCGTGAGCGGCTCGCCAAGTATAAATGGCCGTCCCGGATTGAGTTTCTACATGAACTGCCGAAGAACACAACAGGGAAAATATTAAGAAAGAATTTACGTGAACAGCTCACCAGTTCTTAATCTTTAAGCCGTTCCGGTTTTATTCAGCCGGTGCGGCTTCTTTAATTTAACAATGATTTATAAGAACTTAAGACCCCGTTTATTTTCTCTTGATATTTTAAAGAGGAATAAGGAAGGGGTGGGTGTATGAGAACGTTCAAACGTCGAATGCCGCTGCTGTTAGGACTGCTGCTTGTTACAGGTTTTCTGCTGGCTGCTGAAACGCTGTATTCCGAGGAGCGTGTGGACATTCAGCTTCTCGGTGTCAACGATCTGCATGGTCAGCTGGAGGCAGAACTGACCTTTGATGGAAAGAAAGCGGGAGGTGCTGAATACCTGGCCGCTTACTTAAAAGCCTGTGAAAAGGAGAACCCTCACTCTCTTATCGTTCACGCAGGGGACATGATTGGTGGAAGCCCGCCCATTTCTTCATTGTTTCAGGATGAACCAACGGTCGAATGGATGAACAGGGTGGGCTTTGATGTTGGAACACTTGGGAACCATGAACTTGATGAAGGAGTAGAGGAAATGACGCGCCTGCTTGACGGGGGATGGCATAAGCAGACAGGGACGTTTTCTGGTTCGACAACACCTTATACTGCTGCAAATGTCGTGGATGAATCGACAGGAGAGCCGCTGCTACCTTCCCACATCATTAAAGAAATCAAAGGTGTACCCGTCGGTTTTATTGGAGTGGTGACGACAGACACGAGGGATTATGTCCTGGAAGAGAATTTGGAAGGCATCAGGATTACGGATGAAGTGACGGCGGTCAACGAAGCGGCTCAGGAATTGAAGGATAAAGGGGTTTCCTCCATTATTGTCCTTGGTCATGTATCGGCTGCATCTGACAAGTCCGGTACAAAAGGATCCGAGTCCTTTGTGGAGATGGCTGGAGCCATTGATGATGAAGTCGATGTCCTGTTTGCCGGGCATAACCATACGTATGCGGATATTGAAGTAGATGGAAAACTGATCGTTCAGGCCTATTCGTACGGCCGGGCATTTTCCAAAGTGGATTTGACGATTGACCCGGCAACTCAAGATATCGTTAATAAAGAAGCGGAGATTGTTGTGACTTACCACGAAGGGATGGACCCGGATCCGGAGACAACGGCACTGCTGGAGCCGTATCAGGCTCAGATCGAAGAGGAGTATCACCAGGTGCTGGGAGAGGCGGAACATGGTTTGTCGAGGAAGAAGGATGAAAAAGGCCGTTCTGCACTCGGTGAGCTTGTAGCCGATTCACTGAAGGAGAACATGCAGGCGGATATGGCATTTGTGCATCACGGTGGGATACGTCAAAGTATCCCTCAAGGTCCCATTCAAGCTGTGGACCTGCACTCATCGCTTCCATTCAAGCATTATGGGGTCCGTCTGGCAATGACCGGCAAACAGATTGAAGACGCGCTGCTTGAACAGTGGAGCGAAGGACGGACGAACAGGGTTCAGCCATCAGGAATGACGTATCAGTGGGAAAAGAAAGACGATGTGATTTCCGTCTATAACCTGCGGGATCAAGACGGTGAACCGGTGGATCCCGAGCAGACCTATACGGTCGCTGTCACCCAGTATCTGGCTTATGGTGGAGATGGTTTTGAAGCGTTCGGACGTGGGGAACTCCTCCGTGAAGGTGATTTTCTTGTGGATATCGTGTCAGATCATATCTCTGGAAACAGCCTGTTGGATGAGTAGACTGCCTTTTACGGCAGTCTCAATCTGTAGAAAAAGTTCGTCCTATCCAGCTAGAATTGTCCGTATGTCATGGTGAGAGGGCACGTTCCGCTTATCGGTGGATGCCTGCCGCGGGAACGGCCTCAGCTGACTTGGTCAAGAAAACCAATGGACCAAGTGGATCTTCGGCTCGCACTGTTCCCGCATGCGTCACCACCGAACGCTCCTTGTGCCGATGCCTGTGGGAAGACAGCTTTATCCTATGATAAAAGAGAACGTTGAGCATAGCTCCTTCGCCGTTTTAAAAGAACAGTACAGGCTGCGTTACTGCCGCCTGCGTGCGGAAAATTCTATCCATGACCAAGTATTGGTGATCGCTCCTTTGGATTCACTAGAAAAAAGTTTCTCTACAAGCTGAGACTGCCTTTTGCGGCCGTCTTTTTTTCATGGATGTGAAACGTTCATGTGGGTGGGGACGTAAAAAAGGAAAGGGGGAATGAATCGTGGAGAAACAATTATCCCGATTGATGGAAGCCAAAAAGGACGTACATAGGCTGAAACGTTTAGAACGTGAACATAACCAGCTGGAAAAAGAGCTTCAGGAGGCACGCGGAAAAGAAGCCCGCTTCGCTCGTAGACTGGAGGAGGAAAAAGAGGATGTGGAAAAGCTGGAGGGTGTCCGTTTGAGTCATCTATTCGTTGTCCTTACCGGCCAAAAGCAGGACCGGATGGAAAAAGAAAAGCAGGAAGTGGTCGAGGCTGGTATCAAATGGCGGGAGGCTGAAAAGTCACGAAAGGACATAGAAGGGGAAATACGCCATATCGAAGAACGAATGCAGAGCCTGAGCGGTGTGCGGGCGCGCTACCGTACTCTCTACGAGGAAAGAAAAGACGCACTCGTTTCCAGGGGAGGTGATAAAGGACAGCGGCTGCTGGAAATCAGTGAGAAGCGCTCGCAGCTTCTTGCAGAGCTGAAAGAAATTGAAGAGGCCCTGCAGGCAGGCAGGGAAGCGCACAAAGCTTTGGAGACGGCCTCGGAGTTTTTGACGAAAGCGGAAAACTGGGGCATGGCTGATATGCTTGGCGGCGGCCTTTTCACCACAGCTGTGAAGCATTCCAGAATGGATGAGGCAGAAGAAGCTGTTCATATGGCCCAACAGCATTTGCGGAAGTTTGCAAATGAAATGGCGGACATCGGCGAATTCGCCGATGTGGACCTCCGAATCTCTGAGGGCTGGACAATAGCTGATTACTTTCTGGATGGTTTGATTGTGGACTTATTTGTACAGAATAAGATCCAGCAATCCCATGAAGAGGTACGCAGGATTCGAAAGCAGACGCACGGATCTCTTGTTGATCTGGAGTCTCTGCAGCGGGATTATGAGAAGAAAGGGACGGTGTGGAAGGAAGAGCAGGACGAGTTGATCAAATCCTCGTAAAGGAAGGTCAAATGTCATTTCTTAGTAAATACGCAAGGAGTTGCGGGAAACCGCAACTTTTTTTCGGTGATTATGAGCGGAAGATATATTACAATAAAAACAGATAAGCGGTGATGCTTATTGATCTCAAACCATTTGCGATTGGTTGTCGTAAATGGGTCAGTAACTTGTTACTGATGAGTGTAATGAAAAGAATCTTCCCTCTCAGAAGAACTTTTCAAACAATTTATTCCCTCACTCAAAAGTTAACCAGTCGTCTCTTTTGGCCAATGCTTCCTATGAAGCATTGGCACTTTTTTTGTCTTTTTTTCTCTTTCTACTATTCCGGCTTCTTGTAGGTAATCATAAACTCCTCGTCTGTGAGATAAAAGTCGCGATTGGGGCGGCGCTGTAACAAATTATGTTTTTCCAGCTTATAATAATTTATCCGTTTAAAAGGGTCATGATCAATGACAGGAAGTTCCTGAGTCTGTTTCATGTATTGATCCACCGCATGTTGAACGAGGTCCAGATCCTGTGCTAAGTCCAGGTCGTCTTCTTCAAACAGTTCATAGGTTTCTCTGGACATATAGTAGTTCTTTTCCGGAAGCCCCGCAAGATATGGAGCCAGTAGATCATAGTCCAGTGTCAGGTCCTGATTGATGAGGACACTCAATGGAACATCTCCTGGTTTGTGATCAGCGAAGGTGTGAACAGCTTTACGGACATCGTGGATCGATAAGTCACGGACTTCCAATGTTTGTTTTCTGCCGTCTTGTGAATGTTTCTTTTTACGTTTCCACATGAATAGTCTCCTTTCTTTGGAATGGAGGGAATGAGGTGCCTGTTATGAAAGGTCAGCCTGAACTTGAGGTTTTTACACTGCTCAATCCGGATTTCGGACAGAAGGGGGAAGAAAAGAAAGACGCTTCCCCGGAAGGCAGCGGCTGTTAACTGTAGTATAGCAGATATGGATATTTTTTTGAGAATGTTTAGACTTTTTTCGTGGTTTTTGGTAAATTGAAGAAGAAAAGCGGTAAGATCGACCTGCAGGGAGAGTTACCGCTGTCTAAATGAGAAAGGGTGTTTGTGGATGACGCATGTGCAGAAAAAAGAATATGAAATCAACCCGAAGACGATGGCGCTGGTTGCTGTCCAGCAGGATAATGGACAAGTCTTTACCGAAGTTGTAGAGCGGGAAGGGCGCTTCTATGTGCACGCGGCTCCCAGTACGATCGTGGATGATTCCTGCCGCTATTTCGCCAGCAGTCTGGACGGGCGCATGGCCGGGACGAAACAATTGACAAGCTACACGCATAAACCTCCGATTGTCATCTCCGAAGCTATGGGTATTTATTTCTTCCCTATTATTTCCCCGAAACGAAAAGAATGCTCCTGGGTCGCCCACAAATATATCCGGACCTTTAACGGTGAGCGTGATAAAACGACGACGGTCCATTTCGGACAAGGAACATCCGTCAATTTTCCTGTTTCTGACGGGATGTTTGCCAATCAGGTGCAGCGCACAGCTCATCTGCGCGTTATTCTCGAAGACCGTTTTCGTGGTGGGCCGGCTGCCTCTGAGCGACGGGTGGACCGGATTGCTGAGACCTTTTCATAAGCTCAAAAAGAATGTTTTCCACCTTTTTGCGGATGGCCGGGTTGAAGTAGTTCCGCTTTTCCTCATAGCCGTGGGCAAGGAATAGAAAAGACGTGAAGGAATCATTGCGTCCGGACTCCACAACCTGGATCTTCATGGCATCCATCTGTTTTCTCAGCTCTTTTCGTTCCTGGCGCGCTTCCAGCTCCATTTTACCGAGCAGCTCCATGTACGGCTCCTTTATTTTAAATTTCCCCTGTTCCACGTGTTTCCGATCCTGCCTGATGACTGTAACCGCCATAGATAAAAACAAGTAGCGGGAAGCGAGATCCAATTCTTTCTGTTTTAAGTACCTCATGTCATTCCCCTCCGAATACGAACAAACGTTCTTGTTTTGTATTATACCACGCAGACATCCTTTTTATGCAACCTGTTTTTTCGAAGAGGTTAAAAGTGGCAGCGGGGGAAAGTCTCGGGAATCTTGATTAAACAGACTGGGCAGAGGGGATACCTATCCTATAAAATAAAAAGAAAACCCCTCTTCATAGGTGTACATAAGGAGCTTCATCATGGATGCTGTATTTGAAAAAATCAATCAATGGCGGCATTTAGCTGAGAACGATCAGCTGTTTGATTATATCATCCGCCAGCTGGAGGAGCTGGATCGCCTCGGTCCGCTTCCCGGCATTCTTCTTCCACTGCTGGAAGCCTTTCTTCCTGTTCTCCCCTTAGTGGCCTTTGTGCTGGCCAATTCAGTGGTGTACGGGCTGTTCCGCGGATTTTTATATTCCTGGATCGGCTCGGTGATCGGTGCGGTCAGTGTTTTTCTCATCATCCGCAGGCTCGGAGATAAAAAGCCGTTCCGCGCCATTACAGAACAGAAGCAGGTGAAACGGGTCGTCGTCTGGGTGGAGGAACACGGCTTCGGGCCTTTGTTTCTGCTCATGTGCTTTCCTTTTTCGCCTTCCGCGGTCATCAATGTCGTTTCCGGTTTGTCCAAAGTCAGCCGCCAGCAGTTTATTCTTGCTGTTCTATTAGGAAAATCGGTGATGATCTTCACCATCTCCTATGTGGGCTCAAGCATTGCCTCATTCGCCCAGAATCCGGTGAAATCGATTGTCGTCGGTATCTGTATTCTTCTATTCTGGATTCTCGGAAAATATCTGGAGGGGCGGATTCAGAGGAAGGCAGAGCGGAAAGTGCACCGTGACGATTAAGTTCGTTCCATTGCGGGTAAAATGTGGGTAGACCAACACATGGAGGAGCAGACCATGAAAACATACCTGAAATGGATACGGACTGTCCTGCTTGCCCTTCTGCTGGCGTTTGTTTTCCGGTCCTACTTATTTGCGAGTTATGTCGTCGATGGGGAGTCTATGGAGCCCACTCTGTATGACGGCAACCTTTTGATGGTGAACAAAGCCGTGTATGACTGGAGCGAGATAGACAGGCAGCAGGTCATTGTGTTCCATGCTAATGAAGATGAAGACTATGTCAAACGGGTCATCGGCATTCCCGGTGATGAAATAGAGTTTAAGAATGACCAGCTCTACGTGAACGGTGTCCTTATGGATGAAAGCTACCTTGATGATCTTCGTCCCAGTGACGGCCTTCCTTTTACGGAGGACTTCACGCTGGAGGAAGTGACAGGGTCCACAACGGTACCGGAAGGGCAGTTGTTCGTCATGGGGGATAACCGCAGAGACAGTCTGGACAGCCGCTACTTCGGTTTTGTATCGGAAGAGACGGTTGTCGGGAAAGTGGATGTCCGCTACTGGCCGTTCAGTCAGCTTGGATTACAGTTTAAATAGCCGGGAAACGGCTTCAGCGGACCTTGGGCAGGGAGATGATCTGTTCCTGCAGACGACCCTGCAAAACCTTCCATAGGCCTTTACCCAATGAGATGCTGACAAAAGGGGATCATCTGTTTAACAGATGATCCCCTTTTTATTTTTCAACAGGGTTAAAAGCGTCCGTGTCCGGGTACTGGTGACGTCCATTTTCCATCCCATAAAAAATATTGCCGTGATCCGAATCAGGTGGAGAAGAGCCTGTTTCGATCCCGAAAGGAGCCACCCCTTCTACTCCTGCGGAAAAAGCCCCGTCAGGGTGATCTTCCTCGAGGAGACTTGGACGTTCGTCTGCGGAAAGGGAAGGATCTGTGCTCCTGAAGGGACAGAAGCAACAACAAAGGCTTTCTCTACGAGAGGTGAGGGGACACCTTCCTTTTGCGGAGTCACGGGATTCTTCATTTGGTGAGGAAAAGTGGTAAAATAGAAGCAGTATGGAAAAAAAGAAGGGAGCGGAAAAGATGGGTCTGCGTTTTTTAATCGGCCGATCGGGAGCGGGGAAAAGTACGCGCTGCCTCGATGAAATCGAACAGCGTCTGCAGGAAGCCCCGCGCGGTCCGGCCATTGTCTATATTGTGCCTGACCAAATGACGTTCCAGCAGGAATACGGGCTGCTGAAACGCGAAGGCATGCAGGGATCGATCAGAGCCCAGGTCTTCAGCTTTTCACGCCTGGCCTGGCGTGTGCTTCAGGAAACGGGCGGGGGAACGAGGAAGTTTATTAGTTCAACAGGTGTTCAGATGATGCTGAGGAAAATTGTAGAAGAGCGCACATCCGACTGGCGCGTCTTTCAGAAGGCTGTTGAGAAGCAGGGGTTCATTGCTCAGCTGGAAGGAATCATTACCGAATTCAAACGGTACCGGATTACGCCTGATGATCTTCGTTCCCAGATGGATGCGCTGGAGCAGTTCGTTCACTCCACCAGTCAGGAAGAAGGACTGAAGGAAAAGCTGGACGACCTTTTCTATATTTACGACAAACTAGTAGATGCTCTAAGAGAGCAGTACATAGACGGAGAGGATCAGCTTCAGCTTCTATCTGAAAAAATCGGGGAAGCCGGTTATTTAGAAGATGCGGAAGTCTATATTGACGGTTTCCACAGCTTCACACCCCAGGAATACGGGGTCATCGAAGCGTTATTGAAAAAGGTGAAGAACGTCCACGTCACTCTGACGACCGAAAACCCTGAAGAGACAGGGAACTCAGAGCTGGATTTGTTTTATGAGACGAAACAGACCTACCTTGACCTGAAAAGGACGGCCGAGGAGGCGGGCACGCCAGTCGATGACGTGGAGGTGCTTGATCATACCGCGGGAAGGATGAAAGATAATCCTGCCTTCCTTCATTTGGAAAAGTATTATGATGTGCGTCCGGCTGAGTCTTATCCTGGTCAGGTCCCTGTAACGATTTCGGAAGCCGTCCATCCGCGGGCGGAAGTTGAAGGTGTCGCGCAGAAAATTCTTGAGCTTGTCCGCGACCAGGGCTATCGGTTTAAGGATATGGCCGTGTTGATGCGGGAGCCGGATGTGTATCACAGTTTGATTGAAACCTTGTTTGATGATTATGGTATTCCTGTGTTTATTGATGAAAAACGGACGATGCTCAATCATCCAATGATTGAACTGATTCGTTCGGGACTAGACGTGGTGGAAGGGAACTTCCGTTATGATGCGGTGTTCCGTCTGTTAAAGACCGGATTTATTCCAGCATCCCATCCGCGCTGGCCGCTGACGGAGGATGCCATTGATGAACTGGAGAACTATGTGCTTGAATACGGCATACGTTCCCGAAGTCAATGGTTTTCGGAAGAACCTTGGGTATATCAGCGGTTCCGCGGGTTTGAACAGGCGTCCAAGACGGATGAGGAGAAGGAAAAACAGGACCGGATCAACGCTTACCGGGAGCAGGTACGTGAGGCTCTGCAGTCCTTCGATGAACAGCTGCGTGCGGCAGAGTCGATTGAAGGCAGAGCAGGGGTGCTGTATAAATGGCTTGAAAATCTTCGTGTTCCGGAACAGCTGGAAACGTGGCGGAACGATTATGATGAGCGTGGAGAAATTGAGCGGGGGCGTGAACAGGAGCAGGTGTGGGACGCATGTCTGCAGCTGCTGGATGAAATGGTGGAAATGGCCGGAGAGGAAAAAATGTCGCTGCAGGTCTTCCGGAAAACGCTGGACAGCGGACTGGAGGCTCTCACATTTGCCCACGTTCCTCCGAGCATGGACCATGTCATTATCGGAAGTGTGGACCGTTCCAGGATGACGGGTATCAAAGCCGGATTCCTGCTCGGTGTGACGGATGGGATGTGGCCGATGAAGCCGCCCGGTGACGGAATGATCTCCGAACAGGAGCGCTCGCTTCTCGCTGAGCACGGATTGAAACTTGCTGACGGAAGCAGCCGGCAGCTGCTGGACGACCGTTTTTACGTGTACCTTGCTTTGACGATGGCTTCTGAGCAGCTATGGGTGAGTTATCCGTTGAGCAACGAAGAAGGAAAATCGAAAGTACCGGCGACACTCATTCAGCGGATCGAAGAACTGTTCCCGCGTTGTACCGAGCATGAAATGTGGCAGGAGCCGGATGATCTCCACGATGCACGCCGGTTTATTACCAATCCGGCAAAAACACGATCGGCGTTGACGGCACAGTTTTCCAGATATTTGAAAGGCTACATGATGCAGCCGGTCTGGTGGGAACTGCTCAACTGGTACATCGATCATGAGCCGGCCCACGGGCTGACGAACCGTGTGCTGCAAAGCCTTTTTTATCGAAATCAGCCGGTCGATTTGAAAGAGGAAACGACGAACCAGCTGTTTGATAAAAAGCTGAAAACGAGTGTCTCCAGACTTGAGACGTATCACCGCTGTTCCTACCAGTACTTTGCCCAGCATAGTCTAAACCTGGAGGAGCGGCGCACGTATAAACTGGACGCTCCGGATATCGGGCAGTTATTCCATGAAGCGCTGAAGCAGATTACCGAATGGATCAAGGAGGAAGGGCGCGATTTTTCCCAGCTGCAGCGTCCGGAGACGGACCAGTATGCGGAACGGGCGACAAGCTACCTTGCTCCAATTCTGCAGAACCAAATATTGAAAAGCTCCAACCGCTATCAATATATTCAGAAGAAGCTTCAACAGGTCATTGCGAGAGCTGCTTTCGTTCTCAGTGAACAGGCCCGGAAGAGCAGCTTCTCCCCCGTGGGTCTTGAGCTTGGTTTCGGGACAGGCGATGCCGAGCTCCCACCGTTGTCCCTTGATCTGCCGAACGGCTATGAACTGATGCTGCGCGGGCGGATTGACAGGGTCGACAAAGCTTTGTCTCAGGAAGACTTGTTTCTTAGAATCATTGATTATAAATCAAGCAGTAAAGGCTTGAATCTCGTCGACGTTTTTTACGGCCTTTCTCTGCAGATGCTCGCGTATCTGGACGTCGTCCTGACGAATGCGGAGCAGTGGCTCGGCATGAATGCTTCACCGGCGGGGGTCCTGTACTTCCACGTACACAACCCGATGATTACCGGGAAACAGTTGCTGCAGGATCAGCAGATAGAAGAAGAAATCTTTAAGAAATTCAAAATGCAGGGGCTCCTGCTGGAAAATGAACGCGTTGTCCAGATGATGGACACTGGTCTTGACAAGGGATACAGCCAGATTGTCCCGGCGGCTCTGAAAGCGAACGGCGGCTTTTACAAGAGTTCAAAAACGGCCGATGCCGAACGTTTTGAACAGCTGAAAGCCTATATCCGCGATTTGATGGGTCAGGCAGGGACGAAAATTACAAATGGAACAATTGAACTGGATCCCTATCAGAAGAAACAGCAGGTCGCGTGTGAACACTGCTCGTTCCGTTCCGTCTGTCAGTTTGATCCGACCCTTGAGGGGAACGACTACCGCAAACTGCAGGACTTGAACGATGACGATGTGTTGGCACGACTGTCTGGAAGGAAGGAGAATTCATAATGGTCAGCTGGACAAAAGAACAGGAACGGGCCATTTACTCGCACGGCTCCAACATCCTCGTAGCAGCGGCGGCTGGTTCTGGGAAAACGGCCGTCCTCGTTGAACGGATCATTCAAAAGCTGCTGCATAAGGAGAATCCCGTGGATATCGACTCCCTGCTTGTTGTGACCTTCACAAATGCGGCCGCTCAGGAGATGCGGAACAGGGTCGGACAGGCGCTTGCCAAAGCCCTTGAGGACAATCCGGGCTCCCATCACTTAAAAAAGCAGCTGGCTCTGCTGCAGAATGCGTCGATTTCAACGCTGCACGCTTTCTGTATGGACGTGGTGCGGCGGTATGCCTATATGCTGGACCTTGATCCCGGCTTCCGTATTGCGGACACAGTGGAGGCTGATCTTATCCAGCAGGAAGTCCTGGAGGATCTGTTTGAGGACTGGTACGGCAGAGATGGAGAAGAGCAGGAACGGTTCTTTGACGTTGTGGAACGCTTTTCCAGCGACCGCAGCGACCTGGATGTGGAAAAACTCGTGCTTGATCTTTATACGTTTGCTACACAGAACCCGTGGCCGGACCAATGGCTTGATCAAATGGCAGCCATGTATGATGTGCGTGAAGATGAGGAAGAAGAACAGCTGGTGTGGCTCGACCTGTTGAAGCAGGAAGTATCCAGCCAGCTGAAGGCGATGGAAACCGAGGCCCGGCAGATGCTCGATCTTACCAGGGAGCCGGACGGCCCGTATGCATACGGAGAAACCGCAGAAAGTGATCTTGAACTCATCCAGCAGGCGAAGGGGGCGCTTGCCCATTCGTGGTCTGAGCTTCAGGCGTTCATGGAAGGACAGAAATTCAAAGCTCTTTCCAGAAAGAAAATGGACGCAGATGAAGAGAAAAAGGATGAAGCGAAGAAAATCCGCGACCGGTATAAGAAGCGGTGGAATGAGTTGAGGGACGAGTGGTTTTCCCGCACCCTGGAAAGCTATCTGAAGGATATGAAGGACCTGTATCCGGTCATGGAACAGCTGGTCATCATCGTTAAGGACTTTAAGCAGCGCTACGAGCAGTTGAAAAAAGAAAAGGCGATCGTCGACTTTTCCGATTTGGAACACTACTGCCTCAATATCCTTCTTGATGAATCCGCCTCCTCTGAGGTACTGGCGGCTTCACCGGTGGCGGAGGGCTTTCAGCGCCAGTTTTCTGAAGTGCTGATTGATGAATATCAGGATACCAACCTTGTGCAGGAGACGCTGCTCCGCCTGTTGACCGAGGGAAAAGACGCCGGTCATCTCTTCATGGTGGGGGATGTGAAGCAGAGCATTTACCGTTTCCGCCACGCCGAACCTTCGTTGTTTTTAAATAAATACAAGGCTTACGCTGCGGAAGGAAGTGTGGGGGAGCGTATCGATCTCGCCCGTAACTTCAGAAGCCGGAAGCAGGTGCTGGATGCGGCAAACTACATTTTTCGTCAGGTGCTCGACGAGGAAGTCGGGGAGATGGAATATGAGAAAGAAGCCGAACTCATTTACAGCAACACGATTTATGATGAATTGACTTCGGATGATACCGAGGCTGAGCTTTTTGTTATTGACCGAGAGTCCCAGGAAGGGGAATCGGAAGATGACGAAGCCTACAAAGATTTGGAAAAGGCGCAGCTGGAAGCACGAGCCTACGGAAAAATGATCCGGCGCTGGCTCGGGTATGAAGGTGGGGATCCTGTTCAGGTGGTCGACAAGGAGACCGGAACGAAACGGTCGATCCAATACAGGGACATCGTCATTTTGATGCGTTCCATGACCTGGGCTCCGACAATCGTTGATGAACTGAAACAGCAGGGGATTCCGGTTTATGCGGAACTTTCAACCGGATATTTTGAAGCGATCGAAATCAAGGTGATGCTGAGTATGCTGAAGGTGATTGATAACCCGATGCAGGATATCCCACTAGCTTCGGTATTAAAATCGCCGATTGTCGGACTGAATGAGGATGAGCTTGCGCAGATCCGTCTGGCGAAAAAACGCTCCACCTACTATGAAGCGATGCAGGCTTATGTGGGAAATAATGAGCTGGATCGTAAAGTGGATGATTTTCTCAAATTGTTGAAAAGCTTCCGGGAACGGGCACGCCAGGGGGCCTTGTCGGAGTTGATCTGGGAGATTTACAGAGAAACAGGCTATTACGATTTTGTCGGTGGTATGCCGGGTGGACGTCAGCGCCAGGCCAACCTCCGTGCCTTGTATGACCGGGCCCGTTCTTATGAAGCAACGTCCTTCCGGGGATTGTTCCGTTTTCTACGGTTTATCGAGCGGATTGAAGAGCGGGGCGATGATCTCGGGGCGGCCCGGGCCCTCGGTGAGCAGGAGGACGTTGTCCGGATCATGACTATTCACAAAAGTAAAGGGCTGGAATTTCCGTTTGTCATTCTTGGAGCTGTCGACAAGCAGTTCAATATGATGGATTTGAAAAACCGGTACCTGCTTCATAAAGATTACGGGTTCGGTACAAGATATATTAACCCGCAGAAGCGGCTCATGTATCCGACGCTTGCTTATCACGCGTTGAAGGAAGCGAAGCGCAGGGAGCTTCTGGCTGAGGAAATGCGGGTCTTGTACGTGGCCTTGACGAGAGCGAAGGAAAAGCTTGTTATGGTGGGGAATGTTGCTTCTTTTGATAAAAAGCAGAAAAAGTGGCAGCTGGCGGCCGACGTCAAGGACTGGGTCCTTCCTCCACATGACCGGCTCGAGGCAAAATCCTACCTTGACTGGATCGGTCCTGCCTTGATCCGCCACCACCAGGCAGATGAGCTCCGGGGAGAAATGGAAGTGCAGACCGCTGAAGCCATCCAGTATGACCACTCGCAGTGGAAGGTTCATATCGCCCACGGGAGTGAATTCAATGTGCTTGACGAAGTGACGGAGAAGCGGGATGAAGAACTGCAGACGGCGGTCGAGGAGTGGACGCAGGTGGACGTGGAAGCGGATGTGGATCCTTCTTATGTGGAGCGGCTGAACTTTGTCTATCCTCACGAGCAGGCCGCTTATACGAGAGCGAAGCAGACAGTAACGGAAATGAAACGCCAGCGGGAGACGCTTGATGAATACGCCGGTGACCAGCTGTTAACTCCTTACCGTGCCCCGATTGTCAGGCGCCCGCGTTTCATGCAGGAGGAGAAAAAGCTGACAGCAGCGGAGCGGGGAACAGCCATGCACACCGTCATGCAGCATCTTCCTTTTACAAAAGTATGGACAGCAGCCGAAGTAGAAGAGTATGTGGAACACCTGGTGCTCAAGGAAATTATGCGCAGGGAGGAAGCCGATGCGGTGGACCCCGAAGCCGTCGCGCAATTCTTCCATACATCTGTCGGAGCCATGGTGCTGAATGCGGAGACGATTGAACGGGAGATCCCCTTCAGTTTGACGCTGCCGGCCCACGAAGTGTATGCCAAGTGGGAAACAGAAACAGAGGAGCAGGTATTCATCCAAGGGGTGATTGATGTGGTGATTCCTTATGAGGATGGATGGATGATTCTTGATTACAAATCTGACCAGATTCCTGAGCAGGGGGAGAAGGCCGCACAGAAATTGGCCGATCGTTACCGGACCCAGCTCGGGTTATATAAAACGGCTCTCGAAAAAATCTGGAAGCAGCCGGTACGGAATACGTGCCTGTACTTCTTCGATGGACCACTCGAGGTGGAGGTGGAGACCGATGGGGGGAACGTGTGAGCTGTGTGGACGCTCACCCGTGAAAACGACGGAGCATCACCTGGTTCCAAGGCAGTACGGTGGTGTGGAAGGACCGACGATTTGGCTGTGCGGTGCCTGTCACCGCCAGATTCATGCATTGTTTACGAATGCGGAGCTGGCTGGTTTTTATCACACACCTGAACGCCTGAAGGATCACCCTGCCATGCAGAAGTATTTGCGATGGGTGAAAAAGCAGGATCCGGAAAAGAAAATAACGACGAGAAAATCCAATCGAAGGAAACGTTGAAAAACCGGGGAGGCCCCCGGTTTTTTTCTGTCTAAAAAAGAAGCCGCCCCTGTTTCCACAGGTGCCGCTTCAGGCGTTGGCTGTAATATTCTGATCGGCAATGTCCGGATCAAAGGGGTTCGTTGAGCTGAGTCCATTGTTGGTAATAATCCAGTTACCAGTATTCAATGCTCCGGAGCCGGCATTTGTTTTGGACGTCGCTTTAGGAGATAAATAAAAGGAGTCTCCGAAGTTGACGACCCCACCTCCTACGCTGTTAATGCTGATCGGACCGACAATCGCAGGCATAGCAGTGCCTCCTTTTCATGTACGGTTCAAGCCATATACCAACAACCTATGCAGTCGTGCAGGTTATGGTTCATCCTTTAGGATTCGGAAATGTTTCGTATAACTGAGCGCATCGATATGATCGATCCCACCGGTTTGAAAAATCCCCGCCGTTGATACACCGACGACTCTTACGTTATGGATGATGATCGGATTGTTTTGATACGTGAACGTCTCTACATTCAGAGGAAGAGGAGGGGGAGGGCTTTTTAAAGAGAAAATGGAAAAATCATCAAACTGAAATACGTCTTCTTCAAACGCAGGTCCTTCTTTCTGCACAGCCAGCACGCGGGAGTTTGGCGAAGCTTTATACACATCGCCGATATCGGCGATGGAGCCGATCGCAAGAGATTGAATTTCGATATCGTTCGTATAGACCATCCGTTTAATCATCGGCCGGATGCTCATCCTCTCGTTCTGTTTCTATGCCGGCATCGGCTTCAGCATCCATCTCTTCGAACGGTCCGATAATCAAAGATTCCGGTGGCGTATCAAAAAAAGACTGCAGACGTATGGTTTTGTTATCACCGATCAAGAAGACTGAGGAGGCTGCGACCCCTGTGACTCGGATGTTTCCTACATGCAGCCCGTAGTTGTGGACGATGTGATTCATCCTTGACCATCTCCTTCGAGGTTATCCAGATACTGGGCAATGGAATGCTGAATCTCCGCCTTTACTTGATGGAAAATCTTCTCCGGCGGTGATTCCGGGTTTTCACTCCGGTAATATTCAAGTCGCTGAGGGAGTTGTTTCCTTATGTCGGCAATCATCCGCTCCTTGTGATCGTTGGAAATCTCCCTTTCATGATCCCGGCAGTACTGGTTCATCCAGCCGGGAATATCGGAAACCATATACTCGTGCAGAAAGTGAAGCGCCTGCTCATCCGTTTGAGGCAGCTGGGGGTGCTGTCCCTGGCCGTTGTATAGATCCCCGATGTCGGAAAGGTCACCGCCGCCCGGGGTCAGACCAATCTGAAGCGTTCCTTCGAGTGTTTCAATTTTAAGCTGATCAAAGTGGTATTCAATTTTTTCAATGACGGTTTTTGCAGGGGGTTCTGTGGACTGGAGTTGATCAATTCTCTTTTGCAGCTGGTCAATCATCTGCTGCTGCTGCTCCATCTGCTTCATCATCTGGTCGACCCATGCCTGCCACGAATAATACGGATTCAACTCCACTCACCTCCCTGTACCATCCTATGAAAAAAAGGGGACAGCTATGTTATGGAAAGAGGGACGAGTGTTCCAGGGCCGACTTCAGGGATGGATACCTCTCCGTCTTCCGGCTGCGCTTTCTTTCCAGGCGCCGTGTATCCGCCGGAATTGTACAGTTCTGATTTTGACTGAATCACCCCGGAGCTTCCAATTTGAACGACGGAAGAGTTGGCCACACTGCCGATTCTCAACACGTGAATGTAAATCGATTGATGAACCGTTATGTTCATAACATTCCTCCTACGCATTCCCTATAATAGGCTGATCGATATTTTCAGAGTCATTGACGAACGTATCCGACCGGTTGATGTTGATGCGGATGCCGTCGCCAGTGTTGAAGGAACCGCCGCCGGCAAAGGTCTTGGCGGCAGCTTGAGGAGCCATATAGTATACATCACCGATATTGAAGATGCTTGAAGACGAAAGAGAGATGACTTTGACAGCTCCCACTTTGGCAGGCATAGAAAAACTCCTTTCTATATCTTATGAAACCTCGTTGTTTAAATAACGTAAGAAAAGTAAAATAAAGGTCAGAGGAGGAATACATATGAATACACAAGCGTCTCCCCTTGGGGATTCAGGCAGGCTGAACTGGATTGATGCCGCCCGGGGCCTTGCGATCCTCGGAATTTTCATGGTGAACGTCCCGGCCTTTAACGCCCCGTATTTCCTATACGGCGGGCAGGAGGAATTCTGGTCCTCTTCGGTGGACCAGACGGTTCAGAGTATCGTGGATATTTTCTTTCAAGCCAGTTTCTACACCTTGTTTTCCTTTATGTTCGGGTTTGGGATTCAGATGATGAAGGACCGGCTCGAGGAAAAAGCAATTCCGCATATGCCGGTCATTTACAGACGGCTTTTCGTTTTAACCGGTTTCGGTATGGTGCACGCGTTTTTAATCTGGCACGGAGATATCCTGCTCAGCTACGGGGTGCTCGGGCTTATCCTGCCGGCCTTCTTTAAAGTCTCACCCGGCTTTCTGCTTGGTTGGGCTTTTGGACTGCTCGGCCTTCTCACCCTGCCCTTTACACTCGCTCTTTACGTGGTCCGTGACCAAATACAGGGGGGTGTGAACAGGTCCGCAATCGAAAGTGCGTTGAGCCATTATGGGAATGGCTCTCTGCTTGATATCTGGCAGCAGAATTTCACAGACTGGCAGTATGCCAATGCCGCCGGCAATCTTCCATTTTTAGCGTTGAGTCTTGTACCGATGTTTCTATTAGGCATGTATGTGTGCAGAAAGCAGTGGCTTCATGAGCCGGACGTCCATAGAAGTACGATCATCAAGGTGTGGGTGGTTACAGGCATGCTGTTTGTGACATTGAAAGCCGGCCCCCACCTGTATGGGAATCCGGAATGGTTCGGCCTTATGCAGGACGGTGCCGGAGGCTCTGCTTCTGCCATCTTTTACGTCTTATCTATTACTCTATTGTTCCGCACGGAAATAGGTGCCAGACTGGCTTCTCCACTTGTATGGGTGGGACGGATGTCGTTGTCCAACTATATCCTGCAGTCAATCTTCTGCTTTTGGCTTTTCTATTCCGCCGGTTTCGGGCTGTACGGGAAGGTGCCGCCTGCAGGAAGTATGATAATTGTTGTCCTGTTTTACATTGTTCAAGTATTCCTCAGCCGTTTGTGGCTGAAAAACTACCGGTATGGCCCGCTGGAATGGCTGTGGCGGACCCTCACCTACGGACAGAAACAACCGAATAAACGCCGGAAAAAGGCGGTTTCTTAACAGGGGGCGGAGAATTTGAAGCGTAATCAACTGCTGAAAGAAAGTGAGTGGTGGGTGGAGGAAGCGATCATTACTGAAGCCCAGCGGGAAAGACTGTTGGAGCACTACCCTGAAAAACAGTATAAGCCGGTGCTGCTCACTTTTGCCGCTTTATTCATTGGTCTTGGTTTTCTTACCTTTACAGCATCCAACTGGTCTTATCTGGCTGATTGGGGACGGATGGCTGTTCTTCTCTTGTCCATGTCCGCTTTTTATGTGGCGGGGGAAAGGGTGTACAAAAAGAAATCCCCCCGAGTGGGTTCGAGCCTCATTTTGACGGCGCTGCTGATTTTCGGCGCAGCCATTTTCCTGATCGGCCAGATGTATCATTATACCGCTTTTAGTGCGTCTCCGTTTCTGCTGTGGTCCATGGCAGCAGCAGGGTTGTACTTCATTATGAGAGAAGGCATGTTTTATTACGCTGCTGCTGTGATTATCACCGTCGGTCAGGTTTACAGCGGTTTGGTTTTTCAAGACTTTTATTTGTGGCTCGGCTTCCTGCTGCTGGCGGGTCTTGGGTGGGTGGTGTATGAGACACGCTCTCTTCCGTTTGCAGGGGTGTTTGCCGCTTCCTATTACATCCAGGCCCTTGTCCTTGTCTTCAGCGGCGGATATCCGTACTACTGGCTGATCGTCGTATCGATGGCCCTTTATATCGCTGATGACTTTATCATCCAAAAAGGTCAGACGAGAATATGGAAAACATCAGCAGTCGTCTTTATGTTCGCCGTCTTCTTTCTGCAGATTTTCTTTCTTGGAGATGGATACGCTGAAACGTTAACGGAATCCTCTCTTTACTTCTTTCTCATCTGGGCGGTTCTGTTCGTCTTTGCTGTTGTCCGGTCAGCCTTGAGCACGACGAATTACTACTGGATTGATCTGTTGTTGTTCATCCCTGTCTTCCGTTTTCCCTCGGGAGATCTTTTTTCCTTGATCGTCCTGTTCGTCTATGCCGTATTATGGCTTGTTTCCGGCTACCAGCAAGAAGTACGGCGCTGGGTGAACAAAGGGACAGCGGCCTTCCTTCTCACGACACTGGCTGCTTATTTCCAGCTGGCCTGGGACTTTATGGACCGCTCTGTCTTCTTTTTCGTCGGAGGTCTTTTATTATTCGGCCTCAGTTATGGGCTGGAAAAGAAACGCCGGTCGTTCCGTAAGGAGGGAGAGGAAGAGTGAATAAACAGCGTTGGTTCTATGGACTTGTAT
Organism: Halobacillus sp. Cin3; assembly: GCF_947311855.1. Taxonomy (NCBI): domain Bacteria; kingdom Bacillati; phylum Bacillota; class Bacilli; order Caryophanales; family Bacillaceae; genus Halobacillus; species Halobacillus sp. Cin3. The sequence goes on from NZ_CAMZMV010000005.1 coordinate 153,425, forward strand.
CCGTTCAGGTTTTGTTTCTCCTTCTGATGGCTGGTGGTTATTATGCGATGGACGTTGTAGGCGAAAAAGTGGTGCTGAAAACAGCTCCTGTGGATCCGCGCGACCCTTTTTACGGAGATTATGTGGAGCTCGGTTATGATATCGAAGAAATTTCCGAAGACCAGTGGCAGGGAGAAAAAGCCTTGGATGGGGGAGAGAAGGTTTTTCTTCTTCTTGAAGCAGGTGAGAACGGCGTCTATGGTCTTCAAAAGGCCGGAACGGAACGACCTGATTCTGAGGAAGGGCAGGTGGTGCTGGCAGCACGTTATCTGTGGGAAGATGAGCGTGCCTCCATACATCACGTGGATATCGGCCTGAACCGTTATTATATTGAAGAAAATACGGGGCGGATGTGGGAGCAGGATGAAGAACGACTTGTAACCATTGTGCTCGCTCCGTGGAACCAGAAAAAAATTGTCTCCCTGGATTGAACTCTGAATAATGCGGAAGGGCTTGAATGGTCTGGATGATCACGTGTCCCTTATCGTGGATGCCTGCCGCAGGTAAGGTCTCATCAATGAACGCTTTTCTGTTTATCCTGCAGGAACGTTTTTCTCTTTAAGGACCGCTGAGGCACCGGATAGTAAGAAACATATTTTACAATGAAGAATGTCGTCCGGGGTGGTTTCCGTTGAGAAGAGGATGCTCTTCCGTGGAAAAGGAAATGAATGAAGCTCTTGAAGGCATTGGATGACCTTGAGGGATCTTTATAACCAAAAAAACCTCCCCGTAGGTATGGGGAGGTTTTTTGGATTAGGAAAGAACAGCTTTGATCTGCTGTATCGCCCAGTCTAAATCTTCTTTTTGGATCACGAGCGGAGGAGCAAAGCGGATGACATTTTCATGCGTTTCCTTACAGAGAAGACCTTTCTCTTTTAACTGTTCACAGTATTTCCGGGCAGGTTCGGTCATTTCTACACCGATAAACAGTCCCTTGCCGCGTACTTCCTTGATTTTTGGATTGTCGATCGACTTCAATTCTTCCATCATGTACGTACCGAGTTCCAGGGAACGCTCCGCCAGTTTCTCTTCTTCGAGCACTTCAAGCGAGGCGGTCGATACGGCACAGGCAAGTGGGTTGCCGCCGAACGTGGAACCGTGGGAGCCCGGGTTGAACACACCGAGGATCTCCTTATTGGCAACAACACAGGAAATCGGGAATACACCGCCTCCGAGTGCCTTGCCGAGAATGAGCATATCCGGAGTCACGCCTTCCCAGTCGCAGGCGAACATTTTACCGCTGCGGCCGAGGCCGGCCTGAATTTCATCCGCAACAAACAAGACATTTTCCTGACTGCATACGTCGTAGGCTTCTTTAAGAAATCCTTCCGGAGGCATCACAATGCCTGCTTCCCCCTGGATCGGCTCAAGCAGAAAGGCGGCCGTGTTTTCTGTGATGGCTTCTTTCAGCGCGTCGATATCGCCGTAGGGTACCAGCTTGATGCCAGGAAGCATTGGACCGAAGCCGCGTTTATATTCCGCTTCTGAGGACAGGGACACGGCAGACATCGTCCGGCCGTGGAAGTTGCCGGTGCAGGCGATGATTTCCGCCTGGTTTTCATCCACCTTTTTGACATCATAAGCCCAGCGTCTTGCTGCTTTAATCGCGGTTTCAACAGCTTCAGCTCCTGTATTCATCGGAAGTGCCATATCTTTATGTGTCAATTTGCAGATTTTCTCATACCAAGGACCGAGCTGGTCATTATGGAAAGCGCGTGAAGTCAAGGTCACGCGGCTCGCTTGATCGGTTAAAGCCTGAATGATCTTCGGATGACGGTGGCCCTGATTGACGGCAGAGTAAGCGCTTAACATATCCATGTAGCGGTTCCCTTCCGGATCTTCCACCCATACACCTTCCGCTTTGGAAATAACAATCGGCAGCGGATGATAGTTTTTGGCCCCGTATTCCTGTGTCTGATCGATAATGTTTTGACTGCTTATAACAGACATGTGATCCCTCCCATTTCTATTCAATCTCCAATCATTATAACAGGTTATGCGGTGTTTTTCTTACTATTGAAAAAATTATCCGTCCTAGTTATGGATAGGAAAGTGGAAGGCAGTCGTGGTATCATAGCGGTAGATTGTTGGAAAAGGAGGAGAAACCATTATGGCGCACTTACATATTACTTCCTGGGTAATCGCTTTTGTGCTTGTCGCCCTTGTGACGACTTTTGCACGGGGAGGAAGAGAAAAAGCAGCGAAGATTTCGCATATGATTCTGCGGGTTTTCTATCTGTTGATCTTGTACTCCGGCGGTTCATTGTTTGCCAGCTACTCCGTGTACGGAGCTATGATCATCATAAAAGTACTCGTAGGACTCTGGGCAATCGCTGCAATGGAAATGGTCTGTGTGAAATATAAGAAAAAGAAACCGGCTGCGATCTGGTGGGGCCAGCTGCTTGTTGCTGCGGTCATTGCTCTTGTACTCGGCTTCGGATTTCTTGGCGCGGGCATTTTACCTGCATAAAAATGACGCTGCATGCGCGAATCGCATGCAGCGTTTTTTATAGGTAAAAGGGGGCTTGAATTCTGTTTCTTATGTCCGCTACTTGGGGGATAACGGATGTTATTTACATATATAATGATAATGATTATCATTCCCGGTGTCAACAGGTTTGTTCCTTTTTTTCATAGAAGCCCCGGTTGATTCATATAGTGAGTCATCATGGATGTTTTATCGAAAGACTTCTGTTTAGAAAAAGGATGGTGAAGCAGGATGTGTGGAATTGTCGGTTGGGTGGACAGTGATTCCCGGACAGAGGGGAAAGCTTCTATACTGGACCGTATGGCGGATACACTCAGACACCGTGGTCCGGATGATTATCAAACATGGATACACGAATCCGCCGCCTTCGGTCATCAACGCTTAATTGTCGTCGATCCTGATGGAGGCAGGCAGCCGATGGTCCGGACCGCCGGGGATGAACAGTTTGTTCTATGCTATAACGGAGAACTTTATAATACAGAAGATATTCGCGCGGTCTTGAAATCGAAAGGATGGAGCTTCGCTTCCCATTCAGACACAGAGGTGCTGCTCATCAGTTATATAGAATGGGGACCGGATTGTGTCGATCATTTGAATGGCATTTTTGCTTTCAGCGTATGGGAAACGAAACGAAAGCGGTTGTTCCTTGCCAGAGACCGTCTTGGAGTGAAGCCGCTCTTTTACAGTCATCAAGGCGGTAAACTGCTCTATGCTTCAGAGATGAAAGCCATTCTTGCCCATCCTGACGTTGAGCCGGTGGTAGACCGCAGCGGCGTACATGAGCTGTTGTCTCTCGGCCCTTCCCGTACCCCTGGGCGGGGCGTGTTCAAGGATATTCAGGAAATCCGCCCGGGGCACTGCGCTCTTTTTGAAAAGGGGAAACTTTCCGTGAAACGGTACTGGAATGTGAAGAGTGCCCCCCATGAACACACATTTGATGAGACGGTGGAACGTGTCCGGGAACTTTTTATGGATGCGTCCACACGCCAGCTCGTTTCAGATGTGAAGCTTGGAACCTTTTTGTCGGGCGGTGTGGATTCCAGTGCCATTACAGCAGTCGCCGCCGACATGTATAAGCAGAATCAAAGAGGGACGCTGCAGACATTTTCCATTGATTATAAGGACCAGGCCCGGTTTTTTAAGAAAAATGCCTTCCAGCCGGACAGGGATGAAGCTTTCATTCAGCTTGTCAGTCAGCAGCATCAGACAGACCATACGATCATGGAAGCCGCTACGGATGATTTGATGGACCGGTTGAAACAGGCCGTTGAACTGCGTGATCTTCCCGGAATGGCGGATGTGGACTCGTCTCTTCTCTGGTTTTGTGAGGAAATTAAAAAGCATGTCACGGTTGCACTATCAGGAGAGTGTGCCGATGAAATCTTTGGTGGTTATCCTTGGTTTTACAGGAAAGAAGATAAAGAGCGGAAGGGTTTCCCTTGGATCCGGTCCTTGAATGAACGAAACCACCTGATCCGGGATGATTTAAAAGGCGACATCGATGTTGAATGGTATATGCTGAAGCGTTATGACGAAACCATCGCAGAGACACCACTCCTGACCGGTGAGAATGAGGATGCACGGAAGCACAGAGAGATGTCGTATTTAAATATGAACTGGTTTATGCAGACCCTGTTGGAGCGGAAAGACCGGATGAGCATGGGAGCCAGTCTTGAGGTCCGCGTTCCTTTCAGCGATCACAGACTGGTGGAGTATGTGTGGAATGTGCCGTGGAGCATGAAGTTTCATAATGATCAGGAAAAAGGACTCCTCCGTCAGGCGCTGCGCGGCATCCTTCCTGACCGGGTGCTGTTCCGGAAGAAGAATCCGTATCCGAAGACCTTTCATCCCGATTATACGAGGGCCGTCTGCCGCTGGATGGAAGATATTCTGAGTGATGACGGGGCTCCGCTGTTTCAGTTGTTTGACCGTGATCAAGTGAGAAAATTGAAGGACAGCGAAGGGAAGTCGATTGATACCCCTTGGTTCGGCCAGTTGATGACCGGTCCACAGTTGATCGCCCACCTTTGTCAGATCGATCATTGGTTCAGAACCTACCGCGTCCAGCTCTAGGAATGAGCAGCCAAACCTGTGCGATGTTGAAAAACACCGCACAGGTTTTTGTCTGCAGGGAGATTCCAATTCTTCGCTCCGTAAACACAGGATTGACGGTGTAGATATGAAAGCGGTACCCTTAGAGAGGAGTGTTTTTTCAGGTCGAGGGAGGACGGAATATGAAAAAGGCAGCAGGAATCCTTCTGCTTCTTCCTTTTTTCCTTTTAAACAGCATGGTTTCCACAGCTGGCGAAGGGGAAGAGCGCAGGTGGCAGGATGAAAGTGTGTATTATATCGCGGTGGACCGCTTTTTCAACAGCGACCGCAGCAACGATGAACAAGTGGACGTTGAAGACCCGCAGGCTTATCAAGGCGGCGATTTTGCAGGGATGACAAGCCAATTGGATTACATAGAGGAACTTGGTTTTACGACGATCCAGCTGTCCCCGGTGATGGCCAATGCGCCTGGAGGATTTCATGGCTTCTGGGTCACAGACTTCCGGGCGGTCGAGGAGCAGTACGGAACGATGGAGGAGATGAGAGCTTTCGTCCAGGAAGCCCATGACCGTGACCTGAGCGTGGTGCTTGATCTTCCATTGTTCACAGCTGCTGAACATCCGTGGCTCGAAGACGAAACGAAAAGCAGCTGGTTGAAGGAAGGCGTGACAGAAGCACCAGTGTCATGGCTTGACGATCTTCCACAGCTGAACATGGACAATAAGGAAACCGCAGCCTACATAAAAGAGACGATGAACTTCTGGATGGAAGAAGCAGAGGTGGACGGGTTTCACCTTGTGTCACAAACCGGTTTGGAAATGACAGAGGATCTGGATGATATTTTGTATACAACCAGCGTGGCAGACAGTAAGGAATTTTCACAGCCGCTCAGGGATGTCTTCGCAGCACCAGGGGCTGTCAAAGGAAAGGCGGTGGACAACAGCGGTGAGGCCGTTGTCCAGCATCTCGATGGACCCTTTACCGGACGTTTTACGCATGAAGCTGTCGAAAACGGGCAGAACCCTATTACCCGCTGGCGTCTCGGTCTTACCTATATCTTTACGACACCAGGGCTCCCTGTCGTTTATTACGGTTCCGAAACGCCGTTGGATGATGGAGGAAATCCTGAAGCAGCGCCCATGATCAATGTGAAAGCTGGAAATGAAGAGTTAAAGCAGCGGGTTGAAAAATTAACATCGATGCGGGAGCAATACCCGGCGATAACCCGGGGGGATTATGAAGAGTTATATAACGACAACGGGCTGATCGTTTTCGAGCGCAGCGACGAAGAAGAATCGCTGATTGTTGCCATCAACAATGCATCAGAAACGAAAACCGCAGAGCTGGATCACTTGGACAGCGGCCTCCAGCTGCGCGGCCTCCTGCAGGACGGAGTGGTACGCGAGCAGTCGGATGGCACATACCGCCTGGCGATGGACAGGGAAACGGCGGATGTGTTCATCATGGAAGAAGACAGCGGCTATAACTGGCTGTTCATCGGCTTTGTCGGGGGCGTTCTGCTTCTGTTTACCGTGGCGGTTATCATCTTGAGCAGAAAAAGCCGTTCGTCTGAAAAAGCATAGATCTTCAGGTGGGCCCACCTCTAATTTAGGGATCAGGCACGTGTCTCTTATCGACGGGGGGCTGCCTCGGGTACGGCCTCAAACCATATGTGAAAACGAGTTCACAACAAGGGCTGTCGACAACTTTTTCGACAGCCTGAGAATGAAAAGCGCTCCAGCCTGCTGGAACGCTTTTTTTATTCATTTTTTCCGGAATGTCTGCGATATCTGAGAATCAACCATACGCCGACGACCAGAAGCGGAACGACAAAGGGAGAGTATCCGATGAGTCCTACCGCTGCCCAGGAAGATATGGAAGCAAGTCCGTTCAAGGAACTGAAAAACGCCTGTTTGATGCGGTCTCCTGTATGGAGGGACGTACGTTCAGGTACAGAGAGGTTTGTTTCCTTGATCATCAAAGTGATTGTTGAATACTCGCTTTGGTTTTCCAGGAAGTTCATTTCTCCCTTCAAGGACTCGATGTCTCCCTGAACACGCTCAAGATCCTGTGAGATACGCACCAAATCCTCAGTGGCTCCGGCTTCTTCTAAAAATCCAAGGAGACGGGCTTCAATTTCTTCCTTCGCTATTAATCTGGCCTCCAGATCGACATACTGTCTGGTGACATCACGACTGCTGATATTTCTCGCCTTCACGTCGCCTGCCGCGGCCTCAAGGTCGTCAAGAAAAGGAGTGAACGACGGCTGCGGTACACGCAGGGTGATGTGTCCTTCACGACCGCCGCTGTCTGTTTTTTGAATGGATGTTTCCACCATGTACGCGTCATACTGCTTCATGCTTTTGTTCATGTTCGTTTGGTAACGGTCAAAATCATCGGTTTCAAGAGTGAGGACAGCTTCATACACCATCAACGCTCCGATGCTGGTCCCTTCCTCAGCTTTGCCGTTTTCCATATCGGCTTGAAGTTCGGACTCGGAAGGCTGTGTCGCCTGTTCTTGTTCCAACGCTGTATCTTCGTTTTCGCGGGACTCTGAACCTTCCCTGTCTGATTGACAGGCCGTAAAAAGGAAGAGAAGTAACAAAAAAAGAAAAAACGTGGATGCTGCTTTTTTCATAAAGAAAAACCCCCAATCGCTTTGGACAGGGGGGATCTGTAGAGCCCATCTCCTCCCCGGCCGTCTTTATAAATGAGACGCGCAAAGAGGGAGTAGGGTTACATCGTTCAGGGAATAGTTATTGATATGTGTCGTTTAAAAAGAATAAAGCGATCGTGCCCGGGCCGGAGTGGGCGCCGATGGTTGCACCGACATAATCGATGTGAATATCGGCTGTTCCAAACTGGTCCTTGATCATTTCTGCCAGCTGTTCGGCTCTTTCGAAATCATCCCCGTGGCTGATGGCCACACGCTGGTTTTTTAAATCATCTCCCCGCTCTTCCATGACTTCAAGCATACGCTTCAAGACTTTCTTGGATCCACGGATCTTTTCAAGGGGGATCAGCTTTCCACCCTCCATATGCAGAAGCGGTTTGATTTTCAGCAGTCCTCCGACGAAAGCTGCTGTCCGGCTCACCCGGCCCCCGCGCTGAAGGTATTCAAGGTCATCGACCGTAAAGATGTGTTCCATATGCTCTGCATGATAGGTTCCTGTTTCCAGAACGGTTTCAAGGTCTGCTCCCTCACGGGCGATTTCTGCGGCTCTTAAAACGATGAGACCGCATCCGAGGGAGGCAGCCTTGGTGTCCACCACTTCAAACGCGGCTTCCGGATAGTCCTCCTTGATTTCCTGCTCGACCATTTTAGCTGTCTGGTACGTCCCGGAAAGTTCGGAGGAGAAGGAGAAATAAATGAAAGGCTGGTTTTTTTCGGCGAGATTTGTAAACGTTTCTCTGAACGTCTGCGCAGAGACCTGAGCGGTTTTCGGTGCTTCTCCCTGACGCATCCGGTCGTATACATCCTTCGGGGTAATCGTCTCCCCATCCACATATTCCTCGTCTTTCATAATCACTTTTAAAGGGAGAGAGGTAATCCCATACTTTTCAACAGTGTCCCGGCTCAAGTCACTGGCCGAGTCACAAATAATCTGCACGTTCATTAGCGTCACCTACTGTCATAGAGTTTGTATGTTTAGTGTAGGCACAATCCTGTAGATAGTCAAAATAAAAAGTAAACCATCGTTCGACAAAATCAGGGTGTTTTCCTCAAGTTTAACTTGATTTTACCTACATCGGGTGATAAAAATGAATAGATGATAGAGGTTAGGAGGTTTTTAGGTGTTTACAGTAGAAATAAAAAGGATTCTGATTGTTTTGTTCGGTGCGGTCCTGAACGCGATTTCACTGAACTTATTCTTAATTGAAGCCAACGTTTATGCGAGCGGTTTTACAGGTGTCGCCCAGCTGTCGACGAGTATCTTAAATGATTTCGCCGGCATTCCGGTCAGTACCGGGCTGCTCTTATTCATACTTAATATTCCGGTGGCCATTTTAGGTTGGATGAAAGTAGGGAAGGGATTTACCGTTTATAGTGCCATTTCTGTTGCTTTTACGACGTTCTTTCTTGAAGTCATCCCTGTGATGCATTTGTCGGAAGATATCATCCTGAACGCGGTATTCGGCGGCGTCATCGGTGGTACGGGTGTAGGAATTACCTTGAAATGGGGGGCTTCCACGGGAGGTCTCGATATTATTGCGATGATTCTGTCGAGAATGAAAGACCGCCCGATCGGCATTTACTTCTTGATGATTAACAGTGCCATCATCGTGATTGCCGGTGTGCTTTACAAACCGGAAAACGCCCTTTATACACTCCTTACGCTTTATGTTACAACAAGGGTGATTGATGCGATCCACACACGTCATGAGAAGCTGACAGCGATGATCATTACATCCAGGGCAGCCGATCTTGAAAAAGCCATCCACGGGCACATGGTCCGTGGGATTACGACACTGCCTGCCCGTGGGGCGTTTACCCAGCAGGATAAAAACATGCTCATCATGGTCATTACGCGTTATGAACTTTATGACCTGCAGCATATCATTCAGGATGTGGATCCTAAAGCCTTTACGAACATCGTTCAGACGACAGGTATCTTCGGCTTTTTCCGAAAAGACGATCAATGATGTAACTTTTCCACCTCTGAAACGACGAATACATTAAATAGCATAAAGAGGAGTGGGGGTCATGAAAAACGTGCTAGCCGGTATCTTCGGAATAGCGCTCTTATTTGCCGCAGGATGCTCGAACCAATCGGAAGTCAAACAGGCGGAAGGTGAGGAGAGCGAAGAAGCGGCATCCGAGGAGATTACCGAGGATCAGCAGACGGAAATTGATATGGAGGGCCTGATCGAACAAATGGTTATGGATGCGGAAGTGGTTGTGGATTCCGGAGAAGTTTCGTTTGAGTTTTCCTTGAAGAATACGGGGGAGGACCCGGTCATTCTAGGCTTCACCTCAAGCCAGAAGTATGAAATCCAGGTGAAAGACAAAGAAGGAGAAGTGGTGTATACCTACTCCGCGGATCAGATGTTTGCGCAGGGTTTAACGACCGAGGAAGTCGAAGCAGGAGGCCTTCTGGAGGCTTCTGAAACGTGGCCGGCTGATATTGAGCCGGGAGACTACGAGGCAACGATGACGTTCCTTGTGGATACGATCAACGATCAGCCGCTGGATGCGAATCCTTTTGAAGTGACACAGTCATTCACCCTTGAAGGGAAGGACGCTGTAACCGAAGAGGAAGCAAAAACGGATGAAACCGGATTGAAAGAGGCCGAGTACGGGAAAGGGGAAGCTTTCCGTAAAGTGACGGTATCAGGAGAAAACGGGTCGTATGTCGTAAAGGGGGAAGCCCGCGTTTTTGAAGGATCTTTCCTTTACAGTGTGGAAGACGGTCATAACGTACAGGTATCCCCAACACCAGTAAAAGTTAAAGAGGGAGCCCCTTCCTGGTCTCCTTTTGAAATCAATATCTCCATTCCGAAAGAGGATATGCCGGACTACGGCATGGTTACTCTGATTTTATTTGAGGAAAGTTCAGACGACGGGCGTCCGATTCATCTGAACTATATTCCTCTTGAACAGGTACAGACGACCGAATAAAAAAACTGCCCTGCCGTTCTAAACGGCAGGGCTGTTTTTTAATATCCGTATTCTTCCAGTGTGCTTTTCACTTTCGGTGTAAGCTCATCCCAGTCTCCCTGTGGAAGCTTGTTCACAGTGATGAAGTTTTGGAAGCCGAATACGTTATCGACACCGTCCAGCTCCATTAGATCGTTCATGATTTTGTGCTCACTTGTCTGCCCGGGCATCACGGACACACTGCCGTCTCCCTGAAAGATCATGGATTCCGTCGTGAATTTGCGTGCATTCGGATTGGGTGTTTCCTGTACTTGTATAGCCATATGATTATCCTCCTCTGTTCCATCTGCTCCTATTCTATCAAAAAAATCATGTAATCAAAACTCCTAAACGTTATCAGGCGTGGGATGGGAATATCTGTGGTACAATGAGAGCAATGTTTGAGGAGGTGTGGAAGATGGAAACGAAACTAATTGAAGTTCTGCAGCCGATTAAAGAGAACGATTATGCTCTTCCAGAGGGGCAGAACCTGCAGGAATTGACGACGATGATGCTTCAGAAAATCGGAACGGTACATCCTGAGTTGAGAGATAACCTGATCCACTCCATTTTTACAACGTTTATTGAGCGTGGTCATTATTCGAATGACCAGTTGAAAAATATACTTCAGTCCGTCTTAAATAAAAATTATTTGTTTTACAGAATCGGTACGTCCAAGCAGGAGGAAGATGCCGTATTTAAGCGGAGCTTTTCCGTTTTACTGATTCCGCCCATTATGCAGAAGCACAGGGAAGCTCCTTTCCTGAAGGAAGAGGATGTCCACCGGGTGTGGGAGCATTTGAAGAAATACATGCAGCAGGAAAAAGACCACAGAGGTTATGTGGAAGGGAAGGGATGGGCCCACGCCATGGCTCATGCGGCGGATGCGATTTACAGTACAGCCGCCTGTGAGGAAATTACCCGTGAGGAAATTCTCCATATGCTTCCCGTCATCCGGGAACAGTTTCTCATCGACCAGCCTTACCTTTTTGATGAAGAAGAAAGAATGGTCACAGCTGTATTGATGATGTTCCGCAAAATTGACCATGTGGAGCGGATGGAATGGCTGGAGACCCTCCTTTATATAAGAGACGGGTGGCAGGACCCTAAGGAAGACATCATTATCAACAACAGCAAACATTTTATGAGAGCGATGTATTTCCGTATGCTTGAAGGGGATTACCGGGAGCTTCGACAGGTTTTAGAAAATCTTCTGAGGGAACTTAGGAAGCAGGAAGCCTATTAAACCTGGAGGAAGCCTATGATTCGATGGGGACTGTTTATCGGAACGACATCTGGGATTGTCCTTGGCCTGTACATGTGGTTCGTCGAGAAGATTACGGGGGATAAAGTGTATACGCTGTTGATGAACGTAGACTTTATTCCGTGGTTCGGAAGTATTGACTGGCCGGTACTTATGGAGTGGTTTTTTCATATGATCATATCCTGGATCATCGGTCTGGTGTATGTGTGGCTGTTTATGTACCGGGTCAAAAATACGTCCTGGAACCATTGGCGGGCAGCGGCTCTTTTGACAGCGCCTGCCGCCTTAACTTATGTCCCGCTTACCATCCTTGCTCTTAAGGAAACACCACCGGTGACAGATGGATCCGCCGTTCTCTTCTGGCTGATCGGTCATGTCCTTTATGCCGTGACCTTGAAAAAATCCTATGATCGTTTTACGTAAAAGGCGGGGTCTTCCCCGTCTTTTTCTCGTGAATGCGATCCGCCTCAGCGGCCAGGGCGGACAAAACGGCTCCTCCGGCCTGGATCCAGCTGCCGATCAGGTTGAGGGAGGGGGCTTCCTCCCCGCGCCGTTCTTTTCCTGACCCGACGGCCTGCATGGAATTCCCGATGACTTCCATCAGCTGACCGTTCAAAGTATAGACGGAAAAACGACTGGCGGGGCCTTTCAAAGTTTCGGAAAAGGCGATGGTTCCGCCGAGTGCCTGTAAAAGATTTCCCTGGATGACCAGGGTCAGCTCCTCGTTTTCCGGCAGATCCGCGAGCAGGCTGTAGACGATGGCTGTATTTCCTGAGGCCTGGATCAAGCTTCCGGCTGTACGGAGTGTAAAGGTTCCGTCTTCATTGGCAGCAAGCCCGTTTCCGGATGCTTGAAGAACGTTACCGATGAGATCGAGGTCGTCATTATCAATGGTTATGCTGACAGCCGAGGCGATTGTCCCTGCAGCGGTCACCCATAAACCGAAAGTCTGATCCTGTTCCATTTCTCTCCGCCTCCTTACAGCTATTGTATACAGGTGGGGGAGGGGGGGGTTCAGGAAAAGCGCAGAAGTTTTTGGAACCCACTAAAAAGGACTGCCGGAATTCAATCCGGCAGTCCGAAGAAAAAGCCTGTGTTATTCAGTCAGAGTTCGCCGCATGTCGTGTTGAGGGGACACGTTCCGCTTATCGGTGGATGCTTGCCGCGGGCACGGCCTCAACTAACTTGGTCAAGAAAACCATTGGACCAAGTGGATCTTCGGCTCGCGCTGTTCCCGCAGGCGTCACCACCGAACGTTCCTCGTGCCGACGTTGGAATATAGAGGAGAGAGATTGTGCACTAAGCAGGTTCGCAGATTCAAGAGAACGCATGGGCTGCGCTATTACCGCTTGTGTGGAAAACAAAAAGGGAAAGAACAGGCGCTGATAGCGGCTGCCTGCCGGAAAATGAAAAAGATTGTCCTCCATCAAGCAAGGGTGAGCGGGGTGAAGGAGAGTCTTTTTCGATGTTAAAAAACGCCCAAGGAACGGTGCCCCTTCCACTCCTGCGTAAGAACGAGTGGTCCGAGATCGCCGAGCGTGGGTTTTGCGAGGAAGCTCGGGCGCTCGTCCGCTCGTCCGCTCGTCCGCGGAAAGAGAAGGGGCTTTCGCTCCTGGCGGTAATAAAGAAAAAAGCTTATAAAGAAACAGAGGTTTCTCTACAAGCTGAGAAAAACACCCGCAGGACGGGTGTTTTTCTTTTTTATTAAATCATTAGGGGGGGGGGGCACTTCTGATATACCCCGGACAGACGGAAATCAATCCGATCTGAATAAAAAATTTACTGCAGGTTGTTATGATGGGCTTCCATCTGCTGCTCCAACTGCTGTAGCTGTTGTTTCTCCTGTTGTGAACATTGGCTATAGGCAGATTGGATCGCTTGTCTGGCCGCCTCCATATCCTGCTGGCTCGTAGCATCATGTCTTCCGCCACGCTGGGTGAAACGGTTGACTGCATCGCGCGCATTTTCAAAAAGGTTTTTCTCCATGGTTAAAACCCTCCTACTGTATGCCGGTCGGTTTCCATCTGTTTACGATCTGCATCTGTCAGCCTTTGCGGCTCCATGATGCTTTCGTCAAATGTCTCCACTTCCACCCGGCTGTTGTCTTTGCGGCTGTCCTGCTTACGCTGCTCCATGACAAGACCCTCCTGTCATAAAAAAAGCCTGAACGCTTTCACGTTCAAGCTTAGTATGGCTGAGAGCAGTGGCTTTAACCGAGGAAACCATTTCCTTTAGATCGCACGTTTATTAAGGCTCAAATACTGATCAAGAAAAGCCCCGATGCCGTCTTCTTCGTTCGTGCCAGTGATGTGATTGGCGACGTCCTTCAATTCGTTGATCGCATTTCCCATAGCAACGCCTACTCCGGCATAGTCGATCATTTCAAGATCATTATCCTCATCACCAAAAGCGATAATCCGGTCCTGGGGGATGTGGAAATAACGGGAGATCTTATCCAGGCCGACCGCCTTGTTCAGCCCTGCCCTTACAATTTCGATTACGTGATAGGGAGCGCCCCATTTGCGGTGGTCGATCAGGGCAGCGTGTTCATCCAGTTGCGCGCGGATCGCTTTAATTTTTTCCTCCTCCGGATGAATGAGAATGGAAGTCGGATCATCTTTTAAGTTGGCCTGCAGACGCCCGACCGTAATCGGATCATTTTTCGTCTGGAAAATACTCATGATGTCCTCGTCATATTGGTCAAGGTATACTTGATCCTTTACTTCTGCCAGGATGTTTTTGACGCCCAGTTCCTGGCAGGTATGAATGATTTTATGCGCAGTGCGGATCCCTAAAGGAGAGTGGATCGCATCCCAGCGGTGATCGGAAGGATGATGAATCAGTGCCCCGTTGAAATTGACCATCGGTGTTTCCAGTCCAAGCTCATGATAATAATCAATGCTTGCTCTGTGTGGACGGCCTGTAGCGATGACAACGATGTGTCCCTGATCCATAGCCTTTTGGACGATCCCCTTCGTTTTTTCACTGATTTTTTTCTCATCAGTCAAGAGGGTACCGTCTAAATCCAATGCAATTAAATGCTGTTCCATACTATTCACCTCATTTTGTATGTATAGTTTATCGGTCAGGTCATGGATTGTAAAGAATATCCTCCTTGATGACCTAACACTTTCCAATCAAGAACCGCAGTGTTACGATAAATTATAGACCGTTTTTATTAAACATGCCTTAAGGCCAAGTAAAGATTATCAGAAAGGAACCAGCCGCAATGATAGGGATATACCGTAATTCATACAAAAACGTACCAGCACTTACCATTGTAGATACAGAAAAACAGGACCAGCCGCTCCCTGTATTCATTTATTTTCACGGCTTTACAAGTGCGAAGGAGCACAATCTTCCACAGGCTTATATGCTCGCGCAGAAGGGCTACCGTGTAGTTCTGCCGGACAGCGCCTTTCACGGAGAGAGGGAAGAGGACCTTTCAAAAAAGGAACTCGATATGAAGTTCTGGGACATCGTTTATCAAAACCTGAAAGATCTGCAGGATCTAAAGGATGAACTTGACCGCCTTGATCTGATCCTTGACCGTCGTATCGGCGTAGGAGGCACATCCATGGGTGGAATCACGACAAGTGCAGCTTTGACGATGTATCCATGGATCCAGGCGTCAGCGGTCATGATGGGGTCGCCGAAAATTGTGGACTTTGCAGAGCGCACCATCAAAGGAGCTGAAAAGGCAGATCTTCATGTGCCGCTCAGTCAGGAGGATCTGGATGAGATGTATGATTCCCTGGCAGGCATCGACCTCTCCAGACAGATGGACAAACTGTTTGGACGGCCCTTGTTCTTCTGGCACGGAGATGCCGATCCAGTCGTACCGTTTGAGCATTCGTACGACTTCTATAATGAAGCGATCAAACAGTATAAAAATCCAGAAAACATCCGTTTCCTGAGGGAAGTGGGACGGGACCATAAAGTAAGCCGGTTCGGAATGGTTGAAATGGTAAATTGGCTGGAACTTGTGCTGTAACAGCGGGATTATTTTATTATCTCCAATATTTTGTTTATAATAGAGTTTGAAATACTGTGAAGGGGGAAGTAAATTGAGTACAACTGCATTGGAAGAAAACGCAATGGGCGCCCTTGAGAATGTCATTGACCCGGAACTCGGCATTGATATTGTCAACCTCGGTCTTGTCTATGGTGTTGATATAGAAGACAACGGAGACACAAAGGTGACAATGACCTTGACCGCCATGGGCTGCCCGCTCGCAGGACACATTGAGCAGGACGTTAAGCGCGCACTTGCTGATCTGCCTGAATTGAATGAGATTACCGTAAACATTGTTTGGAATCCACCTTGGACGAAGGACCGCATGAGCCGTTATGCGAAAATCGCTCTTGGAATTCCGGATTGATGAAAGGTGAGCCCCCTGCCGTATGAAATGCGGCAGGGGTTTTTACATAAGTAAAGCATTTGGATTGGGATAAGGAAGCGTGCAGTGCCTGCTCGTGAATACGAGAGGGAGGGAACGATATGAAAGAAGCGCCGGTTTTCCAAATCGTCGGGTATAAAAACAGCGGAAAAACATCCCTGCTCTCCGACTTGATTGCTTTTGGAGCAGAGCGGGAAGAAAAAGTAGCCGCAATCAAACGTCATACCCATGAAGAACCATTGAAGGTGATGCATCATGAAACAGACAGCTACCGCCTTCATGAGGCGGGTTCCTTTATGACAGGGGTCGACAGTCCCGGCCGTTTTCAGCTTGAGCTGTCCCATCAAGAGGACTATACGCTCGACAAGCTTATTTTTTTATACCGCCAGTTTGATCCGGATTTAATTGCTGTAGAAGGGTATAAGAACGAAGCCTACCCGAAAGCCGTCATCATCAAAAGGGAAGAAGATCTGGAACTGCTCGATCAACTGCACAATATCCAGCTGGTCATTACATGGAATGAAGCGATGACCGCGGGCGTTCCTTTTCCAGTGGTTGCACTGAAAGACTGGAGAAAGCGTCTGTCGGAGGTCTATCGTCTGGCGAAAGGGGAGGAGAGCTGTGAACGGTAAACAAGTATGGGTGACCGAAGAACCTTTGTCTCCCGGCGAGATTATTTCCAGGGTGACGCGTAGGGATGCAGGGGCAATCAACACGTTCATTGGTACGGTACGTGAGTTTACAAAAGGAAAAAAAACACTCTATTTACACTATGAGGCTTACCCAGCCATGGCAGAAAAGAAGCTTCAACAGATTGCAGACGAGATAGAGAAGCAGTGGCCGGGCACAACAACGGTGATGGCCCACCGTACCGGCCGCCTTGATATTACGGATATCGCTGTTGTGATTGCTGTTTCCACCCCGCACAGGGACGCGTCCTATGCGGCAAGCCGGTATGCCATCGAACGGATTAAGGAAATTGTCCCGATTTGGAAGAAAGAACACTGGGAAGATGGCGAAGAGTGGATCGGGAATCAGAAGGAAACAAAACCTGGAGTGCCGACGAAGGAGGAAAGCCGATGAATCAGCTGTTGTTTTTTGCCGGATTGAAAGAAGCTGCCGGTACGGAAAACGTTAACATGGATCTTGCCGGATTGACGGTGGAGGAAGTGAAAAAGAAGGTCTTTGAAGTCTACCCAAGTGAACAGCTTCAAACAAGTATGGTCGCGGTCAATGAAGAGTTTGCCGGTCAGGAACATAAAATTGAAGAAGGCGACACGATTGCCTTTCTTCCTCCGGTAAGCGGTGGCTGAAATAAGAAGGGATTCCCGCCCCTCCATATTGAGGTGAGTGGAAAGAGCGGGCTCTTGAACATCCACCGGATTTTTCTGCAAAATAAAGAGGCGTTTCACACCTGTGTGAAACGCCTCTTTTACACTTATAAGAATAAAACGACAAGTCCGCCGACGATGAAGCAGTAGAAAGCGAAGTATTTTAAGTTTCCCCGCTCCATAATGTTCATGAACCAGCGAAGAGAGTAATAGGAAGCGACTACCGAGCCGGCAAAGGCGAGAACATAGGCAATCCACGTACCTGTAGAACCGCCGGCATCCGCAATGACATCCTCTACCGAAAGCAGCATCGTCCCTAGACTGACAGGGATGAACAGAAGAAAAGAAAAGCGCAGCGCGGTTTCCTGCTTCATGCCAAGGAACATAGCCGCAACAATGGTCGCTCCTGATCGGCTGATGCCTGGGATCAAGGCAACCGCCTGTCCGATACCAACGATGAGCGCATCCTTCCACGTCATCTGCCCGTCACCTTTTCTGCCCTTCATGTTACGGATCAGCCATAAGGCGATTCCTGTAATGATCAGTGTGATTCCAACGGTCTGAACACTGGATAAGGTTTCAATCGCATCCCCGAGTAAAACGCCGAGAACACCTGCAGGAATTGTTCCGATAAACAAGTACAGGATGAAATCAAAATCATCTTTCTGCCTGCTGTCCCTCGTCATGATATAGCCGATGCCGTTTCTGATCAAACGGATCAGATCTTCTCTGTATATGATCAGGACGGCGACAAGAGAGCCGAAGTTTACGAGCACCTCAAAGGTGAGCCCCTTCAGGTTTAAGCCGAGCAGCTCCTGTACGATAACGAGGTGTCCGCTTGATGAAATCGGGATGGGTTCGGTAAACCCCTGGAATATCCCGAGAAATAAGTATTTAATAATCAGCCATATTTCTTCCATGTTTTTCTCCTCCTACACCTGGATCAACCATAGCTTTATCCACTATATCGTTGATTGATTTTTATGTACAATCGGTCTATTTATTCATATCTTCAGCTATTCAGACACATAAAAACGCTGCCATCCGAAGATAGCAGCGTTTTGGCTCAAGCTTCGTCCTTGATCAGACCGTCCCCAAGTACAACAGCGGCTAATGTGAAAAGAATGGTCATCACAATCACCTGACTGAAAGCGAAACTGCCTCCGGCCATGTTGCTGATCACATACGCTGACATAAAACTTAATACAAAAGCCCATAGAATTGTCCATATCATCCGCATCGTTACTCACCTCATTTACGCAATCTATTTCTATAGTAGCAGAATGTCGAAAAAAAAGAAATATGAAATCGCTTCATGAAAAGACATCAGGTGGAATAGGATGTAGGAAGATAAAGAAGGAGTGATTTTCTATGCTTGTAACCGTCCAGCCGTGCTTTCACTGGATTGGATTTCATATCACATCCTATCTTCTTCAGGAAGGCGTGGAAGTGATCGGGGTCGATCCTATTGAAACGAATCAGAGTGATTTCTTATATATGTATGTCGGCCGCAACAGTAATTTTCAACACTTTTTCCAAAAGGAAGATAAGGAAAACCACGTGCAGGGGACAGAGAAGGAAGCCTCTGTGGAATATGTCGATCATCACCTCCTTGTCCGGAAAAACGGGGAAACGCTCTGGGTGAAACTTCCCGCCCTGTACGGTGAATGGATGGACCTTCAGCGGTTTGGTATTCAAGATAAGGACCAGCTGAAATCATGGATTAAGAAAAAAGAAGCGGTGTATATCGGAGACTTTCTGAACGACTTACTTAAGAGCCTTTTACACAATCAGTCTTTTCAGCTTTCCAGCCATGTCGAAGATGAGGAATTAATGGAACAGCGGATCGAAGCCGTCTTCCACAGCCAGCAGCTCCTTTGTTGACCCCCTGCCCTCCCGGCATAGCGTTCTCTTTGAAAAAGATGTAGAATAAAGGGATAGACTAGCCGCAGGGGTTTAGGAGTGCATACCGTTGAAAAATCAAGTCATCATGATTCTGCTTCTGATTCTTTTTCTAGCTGGCTGCCAATGGTTCCCTGGATATGAAAAGGACGCCGATGTCGGCCTTCTCGTGGAAACTTCGATTGACGATAAATCCTGGGGACAGCAGGGGTACCAGGGGCTGAAGGCGATTCAGGAAGAGTATGGGGTGGATATCTATTATAAAGAAGAAATCCGCAGCTACCAGCAATCGGCGGAAGCCGTGGAAGAGCTTGTTCAGCAGGGAGCTGAGGTGATTTTCGGACACAGCAATATCTATGGAAATTACTTCCGTGAGCTGCATCAAGCGTATCCTGATATTGATTTCATATACTTTAACGGTCAGTTTGCCGCTGAAAATGTAACCAGCCTGAACTTTGATGCGCGGGCAATGGGTTTTTTCGGGGGCATGGTCGCCGGTGAAATGACGAAGGCGGATCAGGTTGGTTTGATTGGTGCCTTTGAATGGCAGCCCGAGGTGGAAGGATTTTATGAGGGTGTGAAGTATCAGAATCCGGAGGCAGACGTCGATGTGGCTCTTTTGAACAGCTGGGAAAACACAGAACTTGCTCTTATGCAGTATGAAAGAATGAAGGACAAGGGAGCTGACGTTTTTTACCCGGCGGGTGATTTGTTTGCGGTGCCCATTATTGAACAGGCGAGGGAAGATGGGCATCTTGCAGTCGGTTACTTGGAAGACCAGTCCTCCATTGCTGCTCAAACGGTTCTGACGAGCACGGTTCAAAACGTTGATGAAGTATACAAATTGGCTATGGAACGTTATATCAATGGAGACCTTCCTGGAGAAGCACTGACCTTTGATTTCAGCGAAGGAGCGATTACGATGGGGGAATTCAGTCCTGTCGTTCCGGAAGAATTCCAGGAGAATCTGGAAGCGGAAGTGGAAAACTATAAGGAAACGGGCACGCTTCCGCAGTGAAAAAAGACTTTGAGGCTTCTGCCTTCAAAGTCTTTTTTTGTTCATTTCTTAAATTTATCCATAAACGGCTTCATCATCGGAGAAATGGATTTCCATGTTTTCGAAGCTTCCTGAAATAAGTCGGGGAACTGGAGGGAAGACTCCTTTTCTTTTTCCTGCTCTTCACGGTCATCGTCTTTTTTGAACCCCCAGAAATCATCAAAGGGGGAGGAATTGCGCTTGGCCATCAATGATACACCTCCTTATTTCTACAATATGAACAAAAGCCCCGGCCATGTGGGCGGCTTTTTTATAGAAATGGAAGGCACCGCATTTTTTTGAACGGGGAGGAGATGGCGGCGTGCTTGCAGAAATGTTCTGTATGAATTAGAATTAGTACCAAGTCATAAGAATTGATATTAGATATTACCTTTAAGGGGATGAACATATGAAGGCAGGATTCTTAGGAATAGGACACTACACGCCTGAAAAAGTATTGACCAACAAAGATATGGAGAAAATAGTAGATACAAGTGATGAATGGATCCGGACGCGGACAGGAATTGAAGAGCGCCGCATCGCCTCCGATGATATGGACACTTCTGACCTTGCTGTCCGCGCCTCTCAGGAAGCTTTGAAGGATGCCGGTCTGGACATTCAGGACATCGATATGATTCTTGTAGCGACTGTCACTCCGGATACGCCTTTCCCTTCGGTCGCAACCGTACTTCAGGAAAAGCTGGGAGCAAGAAAAGTGGCCGCTATGGACTTGAGTGCCGCCTGTGCAGGATTCATGTACGGGGTGATAACAGCGAAACAATTTATTGAGTCAAACGCCTATCAGAATGTACTCGTTGTCGGTGTTGAGAAACTGTCTAAAATTACGGACTGGAGCGATCGTAATACGTGTGTTCTCTTCGGAGATGGCGCGGGTGCAGCTGTTATCGGTCCTGTCAGTGATGACAAAGGTATCCTTTCCTTCGAACTTGGATCTGACGGATCAGGCGGTAAGCACCTATACCAGAAACCTGAGGAAAAGCTGCAAATGAATGGTCGTGAAGTATTCAAGTTCGCGGTCCGTCAAATGCCGGAATCATCCGTGAACGTAGTTAAAAAGATCGGCTTAAGTGAGCAGGATGTTGATTACCTGGTGCCTCACCAAGCCAACATTCGTATTATGGAAGCGGCCCGCCAGCGTCTTGGAATACCGGAAGAGAAAATGTCTACAGCCGTTAAACGGTACGGAAATACCTCTTCTGCTTCTATTCCAATCGCTTTGTCAGAGGACGTGAAGGCAGGTAAAATTAAAGATAATGATCTAGTAGTTCTTGTCGGATTCGGCGGCGGTCTCACATGGGGTGCCGTAGCTCTTCGATGGGGTAAGTAACCAAGGAGGAATTTTCATGGATAAACAACGTGTCGTCATTACTGGAATGGGAGCCGTAACTCCTGTCGGTAATACAGTGGAAGAAATGTGGAACAGTATTAAAAACGGCGTGTCCGGTATCGGAGAAATCACAAAAGTGAATAAAGACGATTACCCGGTGCATGTCGCTGCGGAATTGAAGGATTTCGACCCTTCCAAGTGGGTGGATCGTAAAGATGCACGCCGTATGGATCCATTTGTCCAATACGCCATGGCTGCTTCTCATATGGCCGTTGAAGATGCCGGCCTTGAAATTACAGAAGATATTGCGCCGCGTACCGGAGTATGGATCGGATCAGGAATCGGAGGCATGGGAACGTATGAGTCCCAGTTTGAGACCTTCCAGGAGAAAGGATACCGTCGTGTCAGCCCATTCTTCATCCCGATGATGATTCCGGATATGGCTGCAGGACAGGTGTCGATTTCTCTCGGTGCGAAAGGAATCAACTCCTGTACAGTAACGGCCTGTTCTTCAGGTGCCAACTCGATTGGAGATGCCTACAAGGTTATCCAGCGTGGAGACGCGGACATTATGATTGCGGGTGGTACGGAAGCACCGATGAACAAAATGTCCTTCGCAGGGTTCGCATCCGCCCGTGCGCTTTCCTTGAATGAAGATCCAAAGACTGCGAGCCGTCCGTTTGACCAGAACCGTGATGGTTTTGTTATGGGTGAAGGTGCAGGGATTCTCATTCTTGAGACGCTCGAATCTGCGAAAAAACGCGGAGCGAAAATCTACGGTGAAATCACAGGTTACGGATCGACAGGAGATGCGTATCACATTACTTCTCCAGCCCCGGAAGGCGAAGGAGCATCAAGAGCTATGCTTCAAGCCATCGATGATGCCGGCCTGAAACCAGAGAATATCGATTATTTGAACGCTCATGGAACATCTACAGAGCTGAATGATAAATTTGAAACCCATGCGGCGAAGACTGTATTCCAGGATTATGCCGGAAAACTGGCGATTTCTTCTACAAAATCGATGACTGGTCACCTGCTGGGAGCTGCCGGTGCGGTTGAGGCGGTTATTTCATTGAAAGCGATCAATGATGGCATTCTGCCTCCAACGATTAATTATGAAACACCGGATCCGGAATGTGATCTGGATTATGTACCGAACGAAGCCCGTCACCAGGACGTGAACACAGTGATGAGTAATTCCCTCGGTTTCGGTGGACACAACGTCAGTCTGATCTTCCAAAAATATCAGGATTAATAGAAAAGAGTCCGATGTGTCGTTATGACACATCGGACTCTTTTTCTTCTTCGAAAAATTGTTCCAACGTCTGAGCGGTCTCTACAAAATCATGATTCAGCACGAGGCCGACCGGATAGTCCTTCCGTTCATTCCATACGTTATCATTAGTCGGAACACTCATCATGTCGATGCTCCCGGAAGATTGGAAAAGAATATCCTTCCCGGCATTAAGAATGCTTGTTCCACTTAGATTGGTGTCGATGTAGGGCTGAATGGAGCCGACGAGGCGGGGAGCTTTCAAAACACCCTGCACAGACAGCAGTTCGTCCTTCAAAATTTGAATCACCTTCTGCTGGCGCTCCACTCTGCCAAAGTCTCCCGAAGCATCACTACGGAAGCGGACATAACCAAGCAGTTCATCTCCGGATAGAGTCTGGTCTCCCTGCTTGAGGTCAATATTGGTTGAGCCGTCCCCGGACGTATACTGCATATCTTTCTCTACGTCGATTTCTACTCCGTCAGGGGAGAGGGTGTCCACAATTTCGGTAAAACCGTTAAAGTCTATGATCGAATAGTACTCAGCTTCAACACCGAAGTTTTCAGCGATCGTTTCACGGAGGAGTTCAGGTCCGCCGATGGCAAAAGCTGCATTCAATTTGTTTTTGCCGTGACCTGGAATGTCCACATACATATCTCTCATTAATGAAACGATCTTCGTACTCTGCGTCTTTTTATCATACTGAGCCAGCATCATCGTATCCGTTCGGGACACTTCTGAACCTCTCTGGTCAATACCGAGAAGGAGGACCATCATTTGGTCGTCCCCATTATCGACACCTTTAAATTCATCCTTATAGAGGCTTTCCGTCGTTTCTGAGAAGGCATTCTCGGCCGATGCGGTCTGGTTATTGAGAGAACGGTGCTTGCCGGCTAAAAATTCGTAAGCGGTATAACTGCTGAAGGCCAGCAATATAAAAGCGAACAGGGCGATTATCCCCTTGCGTCTGCGGCGTTTATTCCGTCTTTTCCGCAAGGAACGGGAATTACTCAAACCTCATCATCCTTTCAAAGTAGAAACGTACCTGATAAATAATGTACCTGTTAATGGAAGAGTTGTAAAGACTGGGATTTCTCAGTATTTCCGCGCATTTCCAGAAGATTTTCTTCATAAGATAGCTGTAGGAGGACGAGCAGGGAGGAGGCTGCCTGTGTGGTATTGGTTATTGCTGTTAACCGGTTTCGGTTTTGCTGTGGCTGGAGGGACGATCACAATCACCTATTTGAACTTTGTTCCCGCAGGTCTCAGCTGGATTGAATTTTTCCTGCTGATCCGAACCCGCCTGGAATGTTACTTGTTTCCTCTTGGGATTCTACTCATAACAACGGCCCTGATTTTAATGGATGATTAATTTTCTAAAATATGGATTGAAAGAATAAAAAAGCCAGTAATGGTCATAATGTAACCAAAAGAGATCACTGATTGAAAGTGAGGGTCCGTAATGTTATACATGCATGATCTATGGGTGAACTGGTTTGAAGGTGAAGAGAACGGGTACAACGTGTGCCGTTTCCATGAGTGGAGGAAAGAAGACGGCATCGAATTGATCGATCAGATTCCACTTTTGTTTGTGAATGATGAGCTGTTTCATTTTATTGAAAACGACCTTCAGGATCTGCCGCCGGCACTGCTTCAGGATATCCATGGGAAGACGTATATGAAAAAGAACCAGGAGCGGCAGACCGTGGATTATGCTGCGGTTGTGACGAATGGTAAGGATGTCGTCGTTTTTGACACCATCGGCTATACCCTCCCGGTCAAGAAGAGCCGTCTGATTCCAAGGCAGGAACGTCTTGTTTTTGAAATGGTTCAGGGGAAAACGCCGGAATCCTATTATATGGATAAAAACATTTTGAAAGAGCATCATATTTTATCCCTTGATCCCCGGAAAATGGCCGGCTTAACCCGCAGGGAACGGCAGTTAAAGCAGCTGCTTATGATGGCGCTTGATCAGCTGAAGAATTCGGACCATCCTGAGGAAGTACGCTACTGGCTCACAGAATGGGATCCGGGTCAATATGCGTCCATCAAGCAGTTCAGTGTACAGGAAGCCTGGGACCGTTTGTATAAAGGGACATGCAGCGGGTGGTCAATGGTTCATGAAGAATTATGTAAGAAGATGGTTAAAGGACAACCATTCTTTGAAACCATCTGGCACGGAGAGAATGAACGCGTTTCCCAACATATGAACAGCCGGAATTGAGAAGACTCAATTCCGGCTGTTTTTGATTTATTTCTTTTTCACTCTTCCAAGGCCCATGGCTTTTTTCGCTTTCCGGATCATCTTCCCGGCTTCATAAGACGCTTTTTCAGCACCTTGATCAAGAATATCATCCAGCTCTTCCGAGTCAATCAGGCTTTCATAGCGGTCTTGAATCGGTTTGAGAACGGAAATGACTGCTTCCGCCACTCCCTGCTTGAAGTCGCCGTATCCTTTTCCTTCATATTTCTTTTCCAAATCGCTGATGGAAACACCACTGCAGGCAGATTCAATGGTAAGCAGGTTGGAGACGCCTGGTTTGTTTTCCTTATCGTATTTCACAATTCCGTCCGAATCGGTCACTGCGCTTTTCACTTTCTTCAAGATTTTTTTCTCGTCATCCAGCATTGAAATGAAGCCTTTCTGGTTCTCATCGGATTTACTCATTTTTTTCGTTGGGTCCTGCAGGGACATAATCCGGGCTCCTGCTTTAGGAATGCGCACTTCCGGAATCGTGAAAATGTCATTGAATTTGTTGTTGAAGCGCTGGGCCAGGTTTCGTGTCAGCTCCAAGTGCTGTTTCTGATCATCGCCGACAGGCACTACATCCGTTTTATAAAGAAGGATGTCAGCAGCCATCAATGGAGGGTACGTCAGGAGGCCGGAAGAAACGCCGTCCTTACCTCCGGAGGCAGACTTATCCTTAAACTGTGTCATTCTTTCCAGTTCTCCGATATAACTGATGCTCTGGAGCATCCATCCAAGCTGAGTGTGTTCAGGAACTTCAGACTGGATGAACAAGGTTGCTTTGTCCGGATCAATGCCTGAAGCCAGATACAAAGCAGCGAGAGAACGGATGTTCTTTCTGAGCTCCAAACGGTCCTGGGGAACGGTAATGGCATGCTCATCTACTATACAGAAATAGCAGTTGTTCTCATCCTGAAGCTCTGTAAAGTGTTTCATAGCCCCGATATAGTTACCCAGCGTCAATGTTCCACTCGGCTGAATACCGGAAAAAATCGTTTTTGTCATTTTTTTCACCTCTGGTTTAGTTTATAAGTAAGAAAAGCAGGGATATAAAAAAGCCATTCATCCCTTCCATATGGAAGGGACGAATGACCGTGGTGCCACCCTTATTACTTTCGTTTAAACAAACGAAAGTCTCTCGAATCGTTAACGCCGATGCTACGTCTATCAGAAGCTCCGAAGACCCAATTCCCGTTCATGCCCTCAGCTGTTCACAGCAGCCACAGCCTCTCTGGAGAGGGGAGATGAACCGTACTTAATCTTCTTCCCAGCTTTTCATCTTATGTTTGAAGTAGTTTTGTATTATAGCGTAACACCGGTATTTCCGCAAGTATCTATAGAAGATAGTAAATGACAAGTAAAATAAGTAAACCCACCATTAAGACGAAACCATGGAATAAGAAGAAGCGCGGCCAGGAGCCGCTGATTGTCTTAGAAGGAAGGGGCTTATCCTGCCAGTCGTCCATATAATCCCCGTTTTTACTCATTCTATTGGTGAAGCGCCGGAACCCGTAGGTAATTCCATCAAAAAAACCTCCGCGGGTCACCCACGCCATCAACCCGATCCCTAAATAGAAGAAGGACAGGTAAAAGAGCTGGTTAATGTAATGATTAAGATCGTATACAGGGGCGAGGATGATGAATAATAAAGTAGCGACCGCCAGATTAATACCGGTCATCATCCATTTATTTCTCATGATGCTCACAAGGTCTCCACCTTTCTGACAAACTCACCCATCATTATAGCATGGAGAGCAAGTATGAAGGCAGAGTAAAGTTGTTAATTAAACAGAATATTTAATAAACATAAAATAATGTATAAAACATACATGTGCTTTAGCGTAGGACTGCGCTAAACAACACATGCTTATCAAAAAGCCCCTTTTTTTATACAGAAAGGCTAATATTTACTAGAGTTTATTCCAAACTCTTTGTAAAATAAACTAGGTATTTGGTCTTATTTTGTGTTAATGAAACGTAATAATGATGGGAATTTGGGAATTTTCATTAAAAAAAGGTAATGCAAAATAGTTAGAAAACTTGTATAATTCGATATGTGGACAAAATACCACAATAATTTCTTGAAAATTTTTAGGGGAGGTCATTTTCAAAGATGAAAAAGACAAATTGGCTGCTGCTGGTCCTGGCACTGGCACTAAGCATGTTCCTCGCAGCATGTTCCGGCGGATCGGACGAGTCGTCTGATTCTGCAGACAGCGGGGACTCATCAGACACAGAAGGTTCTTCTGAAGCTTCAGGGGAACAAGTACTTAGCTTGATGGATACAGCGGATATTCCAACAATGGACGCTTCGCTTGCAACAGACGCTGTTGCGTTCCAATGGCTGGGATCTACGACAGACGGTCTTTACCGCCTGGGTGAGAATGGTCAACCCGAGCCGGGTGTTGCAAAAGAACACGAAGTAAGTGAAGACGGTTTGACTTGGACATTCACTCTTCGTGAAGACGCTGTTTGGTCAAACGGCGATCCGGTAACTGCCAACGATTTCGTGTACGCATGGCAGCGTGCTGTAAACCCTGATACAGGATCTGAATACGGTCCATATATGATGGGTGGAGTAATTGCTAATGCAACAGCTGTAGCTGACGACGAAGTTCCTCCTGAAGAGCTTGGCGTTAAAGCTGTAGATGACTACACATTCGAAGTTACACTTGAAAAGCCGATTCCATATTTTGAGTCTATGACGACGTTCGGCACGTTCCTTCCAATGAACGAGAAGTTTGTTGAGGACAAAGGCGAACAGTACGCGCTTGAATCCGAAAACCTTCTTTCCAACGGACCATTTGTAATGACGGAATGGAATCACGGGGAAGGCTGGAAGCTTGAAAAGAATGAAGACTACTGGGATGCAGAAAATGTGCAGCTTGAAGAAATCAATGTAAAAGTTGTTAAAGAAACAGCTACAGGGGTAAACTTGTATGATACAGGTGAAGTTGACCGCGTTAACTTGACTTCTGAGTTTGTTGATCAATACCGTACTTCTGATGAATTCAGTGTGAAGGAAGAGCCTACTCTTTTCTACCTGAAGATGAATCAGGAAAGCGATATGCTGAGCAATGTTAAAGCACGTCAAGCGGTTCAGATGGTCATCGACCGTCAAAGCATGATTGACGTTATCTTGAATAACGGTTCTGTTCCAGCAGGCGGCGATGTTCCTGGAAACTTCGCGAAACACCCTGAAACAGAAGAAGATTTCCGTGAAATCAACGGAGAGCTTGTAGAAACGAACGTTGAGGAAGCGAAGAAACTTTGGAACGAAGCGAAAGAAGAAGAAGGTATGGATTCTGTAGAGCTTGAATACCTTGGCGGTGACACAGAAACGGCCCTTGAAATGGACGCATACCTGAAAGATCAGCTTGAACAGCTTGAAGGACTGACAGTTAAAGTAACGTCTGTACCATTTAAAGAGCGTATCGAGCGCGATAAGAACATGGAATATGACTTCCAGAATGCTGGATGGGGTCCGGACTACATTGACCCGAACACATTCCTGAACATGTGGGTGACAGATGGTGGTAACAACCATACTGGCTATTCCAGTGAAGCTTACGACGGCATGATTGAAAAAGCGAATAATGAACTTGCACAAGAACCAGTTGAGCGCTTCGAAACTTTCCTAGAAGCAGAAAAACTGTTGATTCAAGAGGATGCTGTACTGGCTCCACTTTATCAGCGTGCACAGGCTCAGCTTTGGAAGCCGTATGTTAAGGGTGTCATGGCTCAGCCGATGGGTCCTGACTACACGTACAAATATGCTTATATCGAAGGTAAATAATTGAGGAATTCCAACCACATATAGGCTTGCTTAATAGGGAAGAGAGTATATGTCCAACGAGTTGGCATATGCTCTCTTTTTCCCTGTCAACCTATTATTCTGATTATAAACAACTTTCAGTTAATTCAGGCAATGAGAATAGACTGTGGTTTATCTAATGGAGGTGTTCAATATGACTCGTTATATTATTCAACGGCTTATCTACTTGGTTATAACGATGATCTTAATTGCTACCTTAACGTTCTTCCTGATGAAGTTTTTACCAGGTACTCCCCTAAGTGCTGCAGATAAATTATCAGAAGAACAACAACAGGTAGTTTTGGAAAAGTATGGCCTGGATGATCCAGTGCCGATTCAGTATTTCAATTATATGGTTAATCTTGCACAGGGAGACCTGGGTATTTCCTTCCAGTTTGATAACCGTGAAGTTTCAACGATCATTATGGAAAGAATCGGCCCGTCGATGCAGCTTGGTGTGCAGGCGATGGTAATTGGAGTCATTCTGGGAATGCTTTTAGGTTTGGTTTCTGCAATCTACCATAACGGATTTATGGATTACACTTCCACCTTTTTAGCTGTGCTGGGTCAGTCCATTCCGTCCTTTGTATTCGCAGGACTTCTACAATTTTATATTGGCGTTAAGTTCGGCTGGTTTCCAGTTGCCTTGTGGGAAGGCTGGGAGTATACCGTTCTACCAACCGCTTCGTTGGCCATCTTCCCAATTGCAATTGCCGCCCGCTTTATGAGAACAGAAATGCTTGAGGTAATGGGTTCCGATTATATCGTGACTGCCCGTGCCAAAGGGGTCAATAAAGTCGGTGTCGTATTCAAGCACGGTCTTCGTAACGCTTTGATCCCGTTGATTACGGTTTTAGGCCCTTTGGCGATCAGCTTGATGACAGGTTCTTTGGTTATTGAGAACATCTTCGCCGTACCTGGAATCGGTGAACAGTTTGTAAAAGCGATTAATGTGAATGATTACCCAATCATTATGGGGACAACATTGCTGCTATCTTTCATGTTCATCATCATCATCCTGGTCATCGACCTGCTTTATGGAGTCATTGATCCTAGAATCCGACTGGCAGAAGGAGAGTAGTCATTTATGGAAAACCATAAACCAAATAAAGATTTATTTGTTCCTGTGGATACCACAGATACTGAAAGTGAAAAGATTACCCGGCCGAGCCTGTCGTTCTGGCAGGATTCCTTTATCCGCCTTCGTAAAAACGTGGGAGCGATGATTGGCCTTGCTGTGCTAGTTATTTTAGCTCTGCTTGCAATTTTCGGACCGTACTTGAATGATTACGGTGTATACGAACAGGACCTTTCCCGTTCTAAAATGCCTCCGAAGGTAGAAGGGCTTGGATGGCTGGGCATGGATGGTACGCTGTCCGACGTCCAATCAGCCGCTACGCTTGAGCAGGCAGAATCCAAAGCGTTGATGCGCTTTAACAATCAGGAAGATTTCATTGAAACAGAAGTTGTTAACGACGGTACTAATGGTGAGCCCGCACAGGTAAGGGCGACGTATGATGTTTATGCTGCGAAAGATATTCAGGAAAACTACTGGTTTGGGACAGACGGTCTCGGTCGTGACCAGTGGACACGTACGTGGATGGGAACGCGTGTATCCTTGTACATTGCTTTCCTTGCTGCAGCGATTGATATGCTGATTGGTGTTGCCTACGGTGGTATTTCAGCTTACTACGGCGGCCGTGTGGATAACGTCATGCAGCGGATTATTGAAATTCTCGTAGGTATTCCAAACCTTGTTCTTGTTATCCTGATGATCTTGATTTTAGAGCCGGGGATCTTATCGATTACGATTGCCCTTGCGATAGCCGGATGGATAGCGATGGCCCGGATTGTCCGTGGTCAGGTTTTGAAATTGAAAAACCAGGAATTCGTGCTTGCTTCACGCACACTCGGTGCTAAAGACAGCCGGATTCTTCAAAGGCACTTGATTCCAAACGTCCTTGGGTTGATCATCATTAACACGATGTTCTCGATCCCGTCAGCGATTTTCTTTGAAGCCTTCTTAAGCTTCATCGGCTTAGGACTGCCGACGCCGATGGCTTCATTGGGTACGTTGATCAATGCCGGTTTCCAGTCGCTGCAGATTTATCCGCACATCTTGTTGTTCCCGGCAGTTGTCATTTCCTTAATTATGATTGCCTTTAACGTCTTAGCGGACGGTCTGCGTGATGCGTTTGATCCGAAGATGCGTGAATAGGAGGTAGGTGTAACCAATGGAAAAATTACTAAAAGTAAAAGATTTACATGTATCCTTTGACACCTACGGCGGTGAAGTAAAAGCTGTACGTGGGGTTAATTTCGATTTGAATAAAGGGGAAACCTTGGCGATTGTGGGAGAATCGGGTTCCGGAAAATCCGTTACGACCAAAGCGCTGATGCAGCTGATTCCAATGCCTCCAGGGCGCATTAAGCAGGGGGAAATCCTTTTCGAAGGACGCGACCTTGCTAAAATGTCGGATAAGCAGATGCAGAAAATCCGCGGGAAGGAAATCTCCATGATCTTCCAGGATCCGATGACTTCCCTGAACCCTACCATGAAGGTTGGAAACCAGATCATGGAAGGATTGATCAAACACCAGAAAATGAGCAAGCCGCAGGCACGTAAACGTGTCGTTGAGCTTCTTGAACTTGTTGGCATTGCAGACGCAGAAAACCGGATGAAGCAGTATCCTCACCAGTTCTCAGGTGGAATGAGGCAGCGTGTGGTTGTAGCGATCGCTCTTGCGTGTAATCCTAAATTATTGATTGCCGATGAGCCGACCACAGCTCTTGATGTAACGATCCAGGCGCAGATTCTTGAATTGATGAAGGATATTCAGAAGAAGACGGATTCAGCTACCATTTTCATTACCCACGATCTCGGTGTTGTAGCCAACGTAGCGGACCGTGTGGCGGTTATGTACGCTGGTAAAATTGTAGAAGTCGGAACGGTGGATGATATCTTTTATAACCCGAAACACCCTTATACATGGGGGCTTCTAGGGTCCATGCCGTCTCTCGATAGTGAAGATGAAGAGCTTTATGCCATTCCAGGTTCTCCACCGGACTTGTTGAATCCTCCGAAAGGGGACGCATTCGCAGCCCGGAATGAATATGCGATGAAAATTGATTTGGAACAGGAGCCGCCAATGTTTAAGGTAAGCGATACGCACTACGCTGCCACGTGGCTGCTTCATGAAAATGCTCCGGATATCGACCCTCCAGCTGCAGTGAAGAAACGCATGGAAGGCATGGCGAAAACATCCGGCGGTTCGGAAGGTGAACAACGATGAGTAAGGAAAAATTAGTAGAAATTAAAAATTTGAAGCAGCACTTTAAAACCGGAAGACACAGCGTTGTAAAAGCTGTGGACGGCTTGAATTTCGATATTTACAAGGGTGAAACCTTCGGCCTTGTAGGAGAGTCGGGCTGTGGGAAATCTACAACCGGCCGGACTATCATCCGTTTGTACGATGCTACCGATGGTGAAGTCCTCTACAACGGCGAAAACGTGCATGGGAAAAAATCCCGTGACCAGTTGAAGAAATTCAACAGGGAAATGCAGATGATTTTCCAGGATCCTTATGCATCCTTGAACCCACGTATGAAGGTCGAGGATATTATCGCAGAGGGCATGGACATCCACGGTCTATCAAAAGATTCGAATGCAAGAAAAGAGAGGGTTCATGAGCTGCTTGAAACGGTCGGTTTAAATAAGGAACACGCCAACCGTTATCCTCACGAATTCAGTGGCGGACAGCGCCAGCGTATCGGGATTGCCCGGGCGCTGGCTGTGGATCCTTCCTTTATCATTGCGGACGAGCCGATTTCCGCCCTGGACGTTTCCATTCAGGCCCAGGTGGTCAACCTTTTGAAGAAACTGCAGAATGAGAACGGACTGACGTATTTATTCATCGCCCACGACCTGTCCATGGTGAAATACATCAGTGATCGTATCGGTGTGATGTACTTTGGTAAGATGGTGGAACTTGCAGATGCAGAAGAACTGTATAAGCACCCGATCCATCCGTATACACAGTCTCTTCTTTCCGCCATCCCGCTTCCTGATCCGGATTATGAACGTTCCCGTGAACGTTTCACATATGATCCGAGTCAGCATGATACAAGTGAGGAACCGGAATTCCGTGAAGTACGCCCGGGACATTTTGTCCTTTGTACAACGAAGGAATTTGAGCAGTATCAAAGAGAGCATGGTACGGGTAGATAAGAAAGAGAAAGAAGACTCTGTCTCCATAGGCAGAGTCTTTTTCATGCGTGTTTACGCATATAGGAAAAAGGGAGCAATCTTCCAAATTTTTCAGGAAAGTTCATATCATTATTGTTATAATGAAGCTTCCTCTTTTATAATGAATAAGAGACATAATAGGATAGGAGTAGGATGAAATGGGGAAAAGAAGTCTCTGGACCATGATTTTCACAGGTATACTTCTTGTGGGCATGATGATTCCAGTACATAATGCAGAAGCAGCAGATGGAAAAGATGCCGGTACGCTTACGAAAAAGCAGATTGGCTTAAAGGAGCTGGCTGTTCCAAGTCCGGCCGC
The DNA here is from genome assembly GCF_947311855.1 of Halobacillus sp. Cin3. Classification (NCBI taxonomy): domain Bacteria; kingdom Bacillati; phylum Bacillota; class Bacilli; order Caryophanales; family Bacillaceae; genus Halobacillus; species Halobacillus sp. Cin3. The sequence continues at coordinate 186,827 of NZ_CAMZMV010000005.1, forward strand.
AAGGTTTACATACAACTCCGGCTTAAGCTTTGAATATCCGGATGCGGTTCGTGGCATTTACGTTACGGGTCCTTCCGCCGGCGGGGCTAAGATGGCAGAGTTGACGCAGCTGGTGGAAGACACGGAACTGAATGCGATGGTCATCGATATCAAAGAGGATAACGGAAACATCACGTTCCAGCCTGAAGAAGGCTCGCCATACGCTGATGTGGCTGAATCTTTTATTGATGATCCTGAGCAGATGCTGAAGGAACTTGAGGAAAAAGGCATTTATCCGATTGCCCGTGTCGTTGTGTTCAAAGACAGTATGCTGGCGGAGAAACGTCCCGATCTGTCCTTTACACAAAATGGTCAGGTGTGGAAAAACGGCAAAGGAGAAGCGTTTGTGAACCCATTTATGGAAGAAGTATGGGAATACAACGTAGAGCTGGCTAAAAAAGCAGCAGAGATGGGCTTTGAAGAGATCCAATATGATTACGTCCGTTTCCCTGAAGGTTTTGGAAGCCGGGATGACCAGCTGGATTACGGGCAGGGGAAATATGCGGATATGGATCTGGATAACGTGCAGAAGCGTGTTCAGGCTGTCACCGACTTTGTAGAATTCGCCCGTGGAGAGCTGGAATATTACGGTGTCGATGTGTCTGTGGATATCTTTGGATATTCAGCCACCATCGAAGAAGCTCCAAACATCGGACAGAACTTCTCAAAAATATCTTCAAACGTGGATGTTATTTCATCGATGATCTACCCAAGTCACTGGGGTCCGTACTTTGGTATATCCAAACCGGATGCTGAACCGTATAAATTGATTAATGAATACGCCAAAGTGGAGAATGAAGTTCTCGGTAAGCTGGATCCAGCTCCAACCTCCCGTCCATGGCTTCAGGATTTTGAAGCCCCTTGGTTGTATTCCGGACCAACCAAACAGTATGGCAAAGCTGAAGTAGAGGCACAGATCAGAGCCTTGAATGAAAACGGCATTGATGAGTTCCTTCTATGGAATGCAGGGAATAACTATACGAAAGGTGTCGACTACACACCGATGAATGAATAAAAAAGACCGGGGTCTCCCGTCTTAAGCTTGTAGAGAAATCTCTGTTTCTTTACAAGCTTTTTTCTTTCTCACCGCCAGGAGCGAAAGCCCCTTCCCTTTCCGCGGACGAGCGACCGAGCTTCCTCGCAAAACCCACGCTCGGCGATCACGGACCACTCGTTTTTCCGCAGGAGTGAAGAGGCACCGCTCCTTGGGCGTTCTTTAACATCGAAAAAGACTCTCCTTTTCCCAGTTCACCCTTGCTGGATGGAGGACAATCTTTTTCATATTCCGGCAGGCAGCTGTTATCAGACCCTGTTCTTTTCCTTTTTCTTTTCCACGCAAGGGCGATAGCGCAGCCCGTGCCGTTCTTTTGAATCTGCGAACCTGCGTAGTGCACAGTCTCTCTCCTCTATATTCCAACGTCGGCACGAGGAGCGTTCGGTGGTGATGCCTGCGGGAATAGCACGGGCCGAAGATCCACTTGGGCAGGCGGCCTTCCTGTCCAAGTCAGCTGAGGGCGTGCCCGCGTCATTTATCCACCGATAAGCGGAAAGTGACCCTTCACACGACAAATGGACAACTCTAACTGGTTCACACAGGCTTTTTTATTCAAGCAGGAGAAGGCGGCCTGCATTTTCAAGGTTAATGGCCGTGAACGCCGGGAATAACGTAAGTAATGAAAGTAAAGCCTAAGTGCACCAATGGTTGTACAGCGGGGCATTTAACAAGGTTGGGAATTTTCGCTATAATGAAAGGGACTAATGATAAGGGAGTAGATCAATGAATTGGTATGAAAAGCTGAACGAATATTTCCCGGTTGAGGAAATGAAGTCAAAAGAACACATGGAAGCTTTATTAAAGGAAAAAAGCGATGTCTACTATAAAGATGAGGGGGAATACCACGTCCTGATGTATGCTGAATTCGACAGCTTTCTTTTCATCGATTATGTATACGTTTCCACCGCAGCGCGGGGGCAGGGACTCGGTCATAAGCTCATTGAAAAGATGAAGGCCAAAGGTAAACCCATCATCCTTGAAGTAGAACCTGTGGATTATGAAGACTCTGATACGGAGGCGCGTCTCCGCTTTTATCAAAGGGAAGGTTTTACACATGCCCAATCCATTGGATATACCCGCCGTTCTGTTGTAACGAATGAAATGAACAGTATGGAGATTTTATACTGGTCACCGGATGATGCATCGGAAGAGCAGATTTTCGAGCAGATGAAGAAAATGTACACAGAAATCCATACGTATAAGGATGAACAATTTTATGGAAAGTCGTATCAGCCGGTAGAGGAAGTGCTGACCCACGACGAGAAAAGGGACACCGAGGATATTTTGGACGAACTCGGGAAAACCCGTCAGACATAAGGAAAATACCCGCTGCATTACCGGCGGGTATTTTCAATGACTGCATAGTAGTTGATAAACTAGATGGAAAGAAAAAATGCCGAAATGATGTTTAACCTCTATGTACAAGTGGTATAAGGGTATAAGAACCAGAAAATGATTGCTTTTTCATAACATATGTTCGTATAGATATAGAAAAAACTTGACAACTGTGTTATAGTAGAACCATAGTACAGATTGTACTGATTATAAAAAAAGAAGCAATTGAATCTCTACCATAAAATATTTGAGGAGTGAAGTTTCTGTATGGTTACACTTTATACCTCACCAAGTTGTACATCATGTCGAAAGGCGAAAGCTTGGTTGGAAGAGCATAACATCCCTTATACGGAACGAAATATCTTTTCTGAGCCGCTTACATTGGATGAAATCAAGGAAATCCTCCGTATGACTGAGGATGGAACGGAAGAAATCATCTCTACGCGCTCTAAAGTTTTCCAGAAGTTGAAAGTTGATTTCGATCAGCTTCCAATGCAGGATCTGTTTGATTTGATCCAGGAAAACCCTGGATTGCTGCGCCGCCCGATCATCATTGATGATAAGCGTCTGCAGGTCGGTTATAACGAGGACGAAATCCGTCGTTTCCTTCCGCGCAGTGTGCGTACATTCCAGTTGAAAGAAGCTCAACGTCTCGTTAATTAATACAAAATAAAAACTGCGACAGCCTAAGCTGCCGCAGTTTTTATTTTAGGCTTGAATATTGTCAAATCGCCGTTCCTTTTCGTTTATTTATCCAATACCCTAAAGTAATAATGATAATGACCATAATAACAGCAAACCATTGATGGATATATGGAAACTCTTCCATATACTGCATCATGTATCGATCCTCTTTCACCATTTCTGCAGCTGTATAAGCTAAAATTCCGGCCCCGAAATAAATGAGCAGGGGAAACTTGTCCATCATATGAAGAATGATCCGGCTTCCCCACACAATGATAGGAACGGAAACGAGCAGCCCGATAATAACCAGCAGAATATTATTGTGGGAAGCGCCTGCAATGGCCAGGACATTATCAAAGCCCATGACGATATCAGCAAACACAATCGTTTTTACCGCCGCCGCAAGACTGTCACCCGCCTTGATGTGGTCGGTTTCCTCGGTATCCGTCAGCAGTTTGATGGCAATGTAAAAAAGAAGCAGCCCTCCGATTAATTGAAGAAAGGGAATTTGGAGAAGATAAAGAGCAACCACCGTTAACAGGACCCTTGCAGCAATAGCAAGCCCTGTTCCGAAGAAGATTGCTTTATTCCTTTGTTCCGGAGGCAGGTTCCGGCTGGCCAGAGCGATGACAACCGCATTATCGCCGCCGAGAATAATGTCGATGCTGATAATGATGAAGAGTGGTTCAAGTAGGTCCCAGTTCATGAAAAAAATCCTCCTGCTACGTAGTGACAAACCAATGGTAATAAGCTAAAATGAAAAATCAACCCGCTTCACTACAGGCTCTGTTCTAATCTATTCAGAACGCGGACAGCTCTATGCTGAATTCGAGCAATTTGTTTTTCATTTTGCTTCAGCTGTCATACAATAGAATCACATCAACCCTTACATGGCACATTATTACGGTTGAAGTTCAGGCCTGAAGGGTAAGGGTCTAGGAAGAAGCACAAAGGGTGAGTATTCCCTTCCCCCTTAAAACATGTTTAGAAGGGAGAGAAACGTATGGAAATCGAACGCATTAATGAGAATACCGTAAAATTTTACGTAACATATCAGGATGTAGAGCAAAGAGGTTTTGATCGAGAAGAAATCTGGTATAACCGGGAAAGAAGTGAACAGCTTTTCTGGGAAATGATGGATGAAGTGAACGATAAGGAGAATTTTCAGGCGGACGGACCGCTTTGGATCCAAGTCCAGGCTATGGACAAAGGTCTGGAAGTGATTGTTACAAAAGCTCAAGTATCCCAGGATGGTCAAAAGCTTGAACTGCCGAATGATGAAGGTAAGGGTGTCGATGTTCCACTGGATGAAAAACTTGAATCCCTCCTGGATGATAAATACCAGACATCTGGAGATTATAAGCAGTCTGAGGAAGATGGAGTAGAAGAGTCGGAAGGTTCCTTGACTTTCACCTTGAAATTCAATGAGTTTGAAGATATTATCCAGCTCAGCCATTATCTATCTATTCCTGAATCAATGGAACAGCGCTTATTCCACTTCGAAGACCGTTACTATCTGTATATTCAGTTCGATGATGAACGTATGAATGATGACGAACAGGAAAATACGCTGAGCCAGCTGATGGAATATGCTCACGAATCATCCTTGACAGTTTATCGTCTTGAGGAGTATGGGAAAGTCATCTTTGAAGAGCAGGCCCTGCAGCAGATCAGACAATACTTCCCACTTGATTAATATAAACAAGCACACACCATCGTGTGCTTATTTTTTTTGCAGGCAGGAGATAATGACCGGATGTCGAATATTGGGGAGAGGTGATGCTTTATGCTGTATGCTCTTAATGATCAAGAGCAGCTTCAGTCCATTTATCAAAAATCCTTCTCCGATATTTCCCGATTGAAAGAGCGCGCTTATTATTGTCCATCCTGCCGGGAGCCTGTCCGGATCCGGTCGGGACCCAAAGTGATACCGCACTTTGCTCATCTCCCGGACAGTCGCTGTCCCTCGATAAAAGGCGGGGAATCAGAGGAGCATGAAGCTGGAAAGTGGCTGATATACCAATGGCTCAGAGCCCGGGGTTATCAGGTAGAACTGGAAAGTTACCTTCCCGGTATTCAACAGCAGCCAGATGTCTACATTTACGGTTCTAAGCGGCAGGTCGCTGTAGAGTATCAGTGCTCTACGATACCAGTTACAGACATATGGAAGCGTACAAAAGGGTACGTGGACCATGGGATCTTTCCTTTATGGATCCTTGGACCGAGGCACTGGAAAAAGAAAGGCCCTCATATTCTCCAATTTAATTCCTTTCTTCAATCCTTCTTATACCAATGGTCCTCTTGTTATCAACTCTTCTTCCTTCACCCACGCAAAAAGACGATGACGACAGCATCCGGTCTCCGCTGGTTGTCCCCAGCCTCTGTTACCGGTTCATTTCACTCCTTTTTCTTACCGCAAAGCACGTTTCCTCAAATTTTCTCCCCCGGCCGGAAAGCCGTACTCCCATCCATTTTCCATCACTGGAAAAAATCCTGGCACAATAACCGGTCAACATACCGCCGGGAGCCGGGCAGTAAGGAGAAGCAGTTCCGGCAGTATCTATACTTGAAGGGGTATCACTTTTCCCTCATTCCAAGCGTGTGTTACCTTCCCGTAGAGAGTCAGGTGCAGTTGAGTGTAAAGCCTTACATATGGCAGACAAGGCTTTTATTAGACCATTTTACGCCGGTCCCCATCGGTTCAGTGGTGGAATTCCCGAAAATGGAAGTTCCGGTTACAATTAATCAATACAAGCCTGATCCTGTATCGGAGTATGCGGAGCTGCTCAGCCTCTTAAATATCCTGAAAAAAACAGGGAACAATAAGTGGGTGAAAACCAGGGAGGTTGCTTTCCCGGCTACTATGGAGGAAGCCTTTCTGGATGACCGGACCACGCTGGCCAAGCTGAAAAATTTAAAGATCATGTAGCAGCGGGGAGGTATTTTTTCTTTTATCGAGAAGTGAATGAGGATGAGGAATGAAATAAAGGAGGATGCAGATGTCATCTACTAAACAACTGCCAAAACGAGAAGAAGTCCCTGTAGAAAAAACATGGAACCTTGAAGCCATGTATGCTGCAGATGAAGACTGGTATAAAGATCTTGAAGAAACGAAAGCCATGCTTCCTGAAATGGAGAAATATCAGGGCAGCATCGGTGAATCTGCTGAACAATTATATGAGCTTTTATCTTTCCAGGATAAAATATCCAATAAAATCGGGCTGTTATTCACGTATGCGCATATGCGCAACGATCAGGATACAACGAACGCCTATTATCAGGAAATGAATGCGAAAGCGGAAAATCTCTATACGAAAATCGCTTCCGCAATGAGCTTTATCGTGCCGGAGATTCTAGCCCTGCCGGAAGGAAAGGTGCAGGCCTTTCTTAATGAGCATGAGCCTCTGAAGCTGTATGAGCATACGCTGGATGAGATTACCCGTCAGCGTGCCCATGTTTTAAGTGAGAAGGAAGAGAAACTCCTTGCAGGCTTTTCTGAAATTGGAGCAAGTCCATCCCAGACCTTCGGGGCGTTGAATAATGCGGATCTTACTTTCCCATCCATTAAGAATGAACAAGGGGAAGAGGTGGATCTCACCCACGGCCGTTATATCAACTTCCTGAAATCGGATGACAGGGATGTGCGGAAAGCGGCCTTTGATGCGATGTATGATACGTTCGGTGCATTTAAAAATACATTCGCCTCCACGCTGAGCGGACATGTGAAAAAGAACAATTTCAATGCTCAGGTCAGGAAATATGACCGTGCAAGACAGGCGAAGCTGGATAACAACAATATTCCGGAATCCGTCTACGATAACCTGATTGAAGCAGTCACGGACCGTCTACCGCTGCTTCACCGCTATGTCGAACTGAGAAAAGAAGTATTGAATCTTGATGAAGTCCATATGTACGACCTTTACACGCCGCTGGTCAAAGAAGCGGAGATGGATATTCCATATGAGGAAGCCAAAGATCTTGTTTTGAAAGGTCTGGAGCCTCTTGGAGAGGAATACGTAAACACTGTGAAGGAAGGGTTTGAAAACCGCTGGATCGATGTCGTCGAAAACAAAGGGAAGCGCAGTGGTGCTTACTCTTCCGGCCATTACGGTACAAATCCGTATATTTTAATGAACTGGCAGGATAACGTAAACAATTTGTTTACACTTGCCCATGAGCTCGGACATTCCCTGCACAGCTATTATACGCACGAAAATCAGCCGTACCGTTATGGAAACTATTCCATCTTCGTGGCTGAAGTTGCGTCTACGTGCAATGAGGCTCTTCTGAATGAGTACATGACTAAGCATACGAACAGTGATAAAGAAAAGCTGTATCTGTTGAACAATTTCCTGGAAGGTTTCCGGGGCACAGTTTTCCGTCAGACGATGTTTGCAGAATTTGAGCACACGATTCATATGCAGGCCCAGAATGGGGAAGCGCTGACAGCTGAGAAACTGACCGAAATCTACTATGATCTGAACAAAAAATACTTCGGGGAAAACATTGTCATCGATGAAAAAATCGGTCTGGAGTGGGCGAGAATCCCACACTTCTATATGGGCTATTACGTCTATCAATATGCGACGGGCTATGCAGCCGCACAGGCTCTGGCTGGACAGATTCTTGAAGAAGGCAGCCCTGCTGTCGAACGTTATAAGAATTTCCTGAAAGCTGGAAGCAGTGATTACCCGATTGAAGTGCTGAAGCAGGCCGGTGTTGATATGACATCGAAAGATCCGATTTCGTCTGCCCTGGATGTCTTTGAGGAAAAACTCAATGAAATGGAGCAGCTTCTCAAAAAATAAGGAAAAAGCTTGTAGAGAAACTTTGTGTTTTTCTACAAGCTTTTTTTTTCGGAATGTTCATGCCCTTGCGGTAAGGGGGAAATTTTTCTTCAACCAGCCGACCGTACGAGTGTGAAGCGTGAAACAGGGTTAATGAAAGCCTTTGAATGTTTTTTTGTAGGAGGCTGCCGACACAATGAGGAAAATGGCTGTAAACAAGAGAGGGGAAGTGATGTAGAGAGGGTAGAGATGCATCAGAGCAAACAAGTGGAAAAGTAAGAGCATGAACAGGACAGCCAGCGCGGACAGCGTCAACCATATTTTCATGACCAGTCCCCCTTTATAAAAATGTATGATCAAGGCGAATTCGTCATGATCAGGCCATAAAAAAGCTCCCTCTCCGGGAGCTTTTTTTATGAACCGATATATTTCCAGAAAGCCCCGTGTTTCACAGGGACTTCGCGTACTTTCTGTTTTAGGACGAGCTTCTTCATTTCGTGTTTAGCTTCTTGTTCCGTCCAGTCATAAACGACGGCAATTTCCTTATTGGCTACAAAGCGATAGTGCTGTAAGAAATCCTCTAAATCGGGTTTGACCCCCGGCTTAGGATCCTTCTGCAGCATTTCTTTCAACACTTTCACATAAACATCGTACGAATACAGGCCGGTCACTTTTAATCCGGCGTCTTCTTCTGATTCATTGAAAATGACGATGGTCGGAGTAGAATCCACTTCCATCTCACCAGCAAGTTTCATGTCGCACTGAAGAGCGCGGCGGGCTGCATCAGAATGAAGATCCCGTTTGAACTCAGCAACATCCAGACGGCTGTTTTCTGCGCATTCAATAAGGACTTCTTCATTGGAAATATCCTTCTTTTCCAGAAATACGTATTCCTGAATCTTACGAAGGAAGCGCATGCCTGCTTTTTTTCCCTGCAGTTCAGCGGCTTTAACAGCCAGTGAAGTCGCAAGCGGGGAGGCAACAGGATTTTCAAGCCATACATCCCCATCACAGCACATGCCTGTTCTGGAACCGGTGTGGTCCCATTCTTTTTTCAGATTTTCGGCTTTTCTGCCGTAACTCTCCTGTAAGGAAGTAAGATTCCCGCTAATGACCGGGCGGATGGTAAAGAAGCGTCCATATTCGATCGTGAGCTTTTTAAGAAAGGGTTCAAGTGACCAGCATTCTGGACAAAGCGGGTCGATGAAGACGTATATCTCTATAGGGCGTTTCAATAAATTAAAAAAGCCGCTTGATGTTCCGTTTGTCTGTAGATCACGATCTAAACTTTTCCAACCCACAACTATTCTCCTTTCTCATCCTCAGGTGTATTCATCATATGGTTGGCCGTTTTCACGAGCCGGTCGAACATGGCAGAGCGGTAAGGCTCCTCCAAATCCACTTCTGTCATAGCTCCGGACATGCAGGACAACCATGCATCTCTCCGGGCAGGAGTGATTTCAAAGGGAAGGTGCCTGGCCCGCAGCATCGGATGGCCGTGCTCTTCCATATAGAGGGGAGGGCCTCCGAAAAACTGTGTTAAAAATTGTTTCTGTTTCCGGATGGTTTCTGTAAAATCATCCGGGAATATCGGAATCAAATCCGGGTGCTGCTGGACTCTCTTGTAGAAGGCTTCCACCAGTTCGTCGATTTTTTCTTTTCCGACGGCATCGTAAAACGATTGATTTCGCTGCATAGCATCCCATCCTTGTCTGTTCAACATTTTAGCAATGAGGGTTGTCTGACAGCAACTATTCTGATTCGAGCTTGGCGTTGTAGAAACGTTTGATCTTATTATCTGTTTCCCGCTCAGGAATATTGCAGGACTCAAGAATTTCCTGTATTACGGCTTTTCCCGACGTTCTGCTTTCTGCTTCTACCTCAAGCTCGTAATCCTCCTTGTCATAATAGAGGCTGTGGTCAAGGACAACAAGGGCGCCGTTATACTCCACTTCTTTCCGCCTTGTCGTCAGCGAACCTAAATAGTGCAGATGGTCCGGATCAATGCCGAGATCACGCAGCTGTTTGAACACCCGGCTTTTTTCCACTCGTTTGTTCTGTATCCATAAATTGGCTTCTTCCTCTGTGAGGGAATCATGTGTTTCAAGCAGACCTTCCGGGTGCGGCTGCTTCAAGGTCAGTGTCCACTGATCGGCTTTTTTGCGGATTCTCAAAGCCGCTCCGTGCTGCTTCAGTTTTAGATCTTCTGTTTCAAAATAATAATTGGTTTGTTCGATAAGTTCAACTGATTTGAATGGTAAAAAATGATAAACCTGGTTGTATTCTTCTTCCTTCAGCAGGTTCTTGAATTCAATTTCGATTTCCTGGGTCATGAGAACCCCTCCTGTATTGTAGTTCCTTCGGTCACTCTGCTTCTTCAGCAGGCTAACTTTATGATACAATGAATGAAAGATAAAACGCACATAATTACTATAAAGATTGGTTACATAAAGGTGGACGCTTAATGAATTGGGATATATTTATAGCCCCATATGCTCAGGTAGTTGAGGAGCTGAAAATAAAGCTGAAAGGCATGAGGCGGCAGTTTGAATATGAGGAGGAACAGTCTCCGATAGAGTTTGTAACCGGACGCGTTAAACCACAAACAAGTATATTGGAAAAAGCGAGACGAAAAGGGATCAATCCTGAAAACATTGAAGAGGAAATCCAGGACATCGCTGGTGTGCGCGTCGTCTGTCAGTTTGTAGACGATATTTACGCCGTTGTAAATATGCTGCGAAACAGGCATGATTTTAGGATTGTTGAGGAAAAGGACTATGTGTCCAGAAAAAAAGACAGCGGGTACCGTTCCTTCCACGTGATTATCGAGTACCCTGTTGAAACCATTCACGGGGAAAAGCGGCTGCTCGCTGAAGTTCAGATCCGGACCCTGGCGATGAATTTCTGGGCTACCAATGAACATTCGTTAAACTACAAATATTCGGGTAAGATACCTGCAGAGATCAAATCCCGTCTGAAGCGCGCAGGCGAAGCTGCCTTTCAATTAGATGAAGAAATGTCCAAGATTAAAAATGAGGTGCAGGAAGCCCAGCGTGCTTTCTTAAGAAAAGAAGAACAGAAGAAAAACCCGAAAAAAATGTAGAGGAGTGGCCGACGATGAAGTTTTCGATCTTATCTAAGGGAGATCAGAAATCCAACGAAATCCGTTCAAAAATTAAGAATTACTTAACTGAATTCCAGCTGGAATATGATGAGGATGAGCCTGAACTGGCCATATCCGTAGGCGGGGACGGGACCCTTCTGGAAGCTTTCCATACGTATGTCCACCGTTTGGATAAAACCGCATTTATCGGTATTCATACCGGGCATCTTGGTTTCTATGCTGACTGGATGCCGGAAGAACTTGAAAAACTGATCATTGAAATAGCGAAAACGCCTTTTCAAGTAGTGGAATATCCGCTCCTTGAGGTGACGATCCGTCCGAAAGATGGCAGTGAAGAAGACCGTTACCTGGCGTTGAATGAATGCACGATCAAAACATCCGAAGGTTCTGTCGTGATGGATATTGAAATTAAGGGCGATCATTTCGAAACCTTCCGTGGAGATGGCTTATGTGTATCCACACCCTCAGGAAGCACGGCTTACAACAAGGCGCTCGGGGGAGCGATTCTGCACCCATCACTGGAGGCCTTCCAGATTGCCGAAATGGCCTCCATCAACAACCGGGTTTTTCGTACGATCGGGTCGCCCCTGATCCTGCCGAGCCATCATACATGTATGTTCAAGCCGCTTCATGACCGCAGCTTCCTGTTCACCATCGATCACATTTCAAGAACGTATAAAGACGTGAAGTCGATTCAGTGCCGGGTGGCTGAAGAAAAAGTACGGTTCGCACGCTTCCGTCCATTCCCATTCTGGAAACGCGTGCATGACTCCTTCGTTGCGGATGAATACTCCGTCTAAAGTGAAAAAGCGGTGGACCATCACCGCCGCTTATTCCGGTTGTTCAAGCCGTGATTTCCTGTTTGGAGCGGGAGAATTCTCCCGGCAGCTGATCAAAAAGGTGCGGATCAGCGGCAGCGTTTTTGTCAATGGTGAACGGGTGGAGATGTGGCAGCCTCTGCGGAGCGGCGATCTCCTTGAAGTGGAATTTCCAAAGGAGGAGCGCGGGTCCATTGAGCCGATGGAAGGTTCGCTTTCCATTGTGTATGAAGATGAGGATGTACTCGTGATCAATAAACCGGCCGGCCTTTTTTCGGTCCCCGCTTTTGATAAAAACGAACCGTCTGTAGCGGCTTACCTGCTTTACCGATACATCCAGGAAAACTATCCGTGCACGGTTCACATCGTCACACGGCTGGACAAGGACACGAGCGGATTAATGCTGGCCGCTAAACACGCGTACAGCCATCGTCTGCTGACACAGAGCATGAAGAAAATCGACCGCCGGTATAAAGCTGTAGCGGAGGGAAGCGTACAAGCGGATCAAGGCATCGTGAATCAGCCCATTGCACGAGCGGAGGGGTCGATTATCCGCCGTACAACATCACCGGAAGGACGGCCGGCTGAGACGCGTTATGAAGTGGAGAAAAGAAGCGGGGCGTATACATGGCTCCGCCTCCAGCTCATGACAGGACGGACGCATCAAATCAGGGTGCACTTGGAACACCTGGGTTATCCGCTTGCCGGGGATACCCTCTATGGTGGAAACGCCTGCCCGTGGATCCCGGGACAGGCGCTGCACTGTTACCAATTGAACTTCCGTCATCCCTGGAGTAAGAAAAGGATGACATTCGTATCGGAAACACCTGGAGAGTGGGATCTATTCGCTTGAGGACATAGGGTTCTCAAGCTTTTTTTACCTTATGATGGATATCATCAATCGTATCGGAATTTCTCTTCTATATAAGGCATCGAGGAGGAGACACTGACCACCTCTTCTTCCGGAAGCCTGAAAGCCGTCAGTTTTCCTCCAAAGACACATCCTGTATCAATATTGACGGTCTTATTGACAAAACGTGGCGTTTTTACAGGGGTATGACCATAAACAATCCATCGGCTTCCCTTGTAGTCCTGAGCCCAGTCCCTCCTTACAGGGCGTCCGTCGGGGAGTTTTTCCCCGGTAATATCTCCATATAAAATGAATGTTTCGATCCGTCTGCTTTGTCTTCCGATATCTTCCTCTTTAATACCGGCATGAGCCACGACAGCTCCTGTATCTTGCAGAATCAGATGCAGCGGAGCTTCTTCGTAAAGCTGAAGAAACTGCTTTTTCACTACTTGCTGCTCCTTCCCGGGCAGGTTTCTGTATTCCGCCGCGGTCGTTTCCAATCCGTGTTTTTCCTGGACCGGGTTTCCAAGAAAGAATCGGTACAATTTGTTACAGTGATTTCCCGGGACATAAAGGGCGTTTTGTTCATAGACAAGTCTGTACACAAGCCGGATGCACCCGAGAGAGTCCGGCCCTCTGTCCGTGATATCTCCGACAAATACCGGTACACGGCCATCCGGGTGGAGGGGAAGTCCGTCGCTCCAGTTGTAACCGAGTTCCTCGAACAGCTGAACAAGCTCTGGGAGACAGCCGTGGACATCTCCGATCACATCATAGGTCATAATGACGCTCCTTTTGTAATTGGAATGAGGGGCTGCAGGAGTTTTAAAAGGGCAGAAATTGCAGCCGCGTGAAGGAATCTGAATGATATTTTTCCCACGGGGATGAATAATAAACATGGCCGCCTGTTATTCCATCCCGGAAGGACCTTTCTGTTACACTACGGATAGGCGTAAAGACGGTACGGAAGCTGAATTTAAAAGTTGCGTGACATTCGTTGACAAACCTATGAATCACAATTAAGATTAAACGGTCAAAAACGAAATAGACACGGGGGAGGGCTGCTTATGGAACACTTAGATGACCACGAGCGGAAAGAAGTCTGGGCAAATATTAAAGATGCCCTGTTCAATGAACATATCGACCAGTTCCGTGCTGAATTTTTGGAGATGCATCCCTATGATCAGGCGCGGATTTTTGAGGATCTGGATGCGGATGTAAGAATGCAGATCTATACCTATTTGTCACCGGAAGAAGTGGCAGATGTGATGGAGCATATCGATTATGAGGAAATTGAACCCTTCTTTTCAGAAATGGATCCAAGATTTGCCGCCCAGGTGTTCGCCGAAATGTCTGCCGATGATGCCGTTGATATATTCAACGAATTAGATAAAGATAAAGTAGCCAGCTTCTTGACGATTATGGATGATGAAGCTGCGGATGAAATCAAGGACCTGCTCCATTATGAGGAGAAAACCGCAGGGTCTATCATGACGACGGAGTTTGTTGTTGTAAGGGCCGGTATGACGATCAAGGAAGCCATGGTCCATTTGAGAACAGAAGCCCCTGATGCCGAAACGATTTACTATACGTATGTCATAGATGAAGATAAAAGGCTGGTTGGTGTTATTTCGTTGAGGGATTTGATTATTTCTGAAGAAGACTGGCTGATTTCCGATGTCATGAATGAACGAGTGGTATCGGTATCAGTAGGGGAAGATCAGGAAGAGGTAGCCCGGATGGTCAGGGATTATGACTTTCTCGCGCTGCCTGTTGTCGATTTTCAAGATCATCTGCTTGGAATCATTACCGTGGATGATATTATGGACGTCATGGAAGAAGAGGCCAGCGATGATTACTCGAAGCTTGCTGCGATTTCTGATGTGGACAGTCCGGATGATAATGCTTTTGCCTCTGCGAAAAAGAGGCTTCCCTGGCTGGTGATCCTGTTATTCTTAGGGAGTTTAACAGCCAGCCTGATCGGGCGGTTTGAGGAAACGTTGGATAAAGTTGCCATTCTGGCCATCTTTATTCCGCTGATTGCCGGTATGGGTGGAAACACGGGTACACAGGCGCTTGCTGTTGCTGTCCGTGGAATTGCTACAGGAGAAATTGAGAAACAAGGAAAATGGAAAATGATGATGAGAGAAGCAGGAACAGGTGTGATCACCGGAGTTTCCTGTGGTGTGCTGATTACCCTTATCGTTTATATATGGCAGGGAAACTTTTTCTTAGGATTATTAGTAGGTTTGTCCATTTTATTAACGCTGATTGTTGCAACGCTCGCAGGATCTCTCGTCCCCCTTATCATGCATCGTTTGAACATTGACCCCGCTGTTGCCTCAGGACCATTCATCACAACTGTGAATGACTTGATTTCCATTCTGATTTACTTCGGTATGGCAACAGCCTTTATGAATTTTTTGATATGAAGGAAGGAGGGCGAGTATGGAACATGGTGCTTCAGTAACTTCACTGGTTATTGTCATAATTGCAGCATTTATTACTCCCATCCTACTCCACCGGTTTAAACTGAATATGATTCCGGTGGTAGTAGCAGAAATCATCGTAGGTTTGATTATAGGTCAAAGTGGATTTGACCTTGTTGAACAGGGAAGCTGGCTTGAAATTCTATCGACCCTGGGGTTCATTTTTCTTATGTTCCTGAGTGGTCTGGAAATAGACTTCTCCATTTTTGCAAGTAAGAAAAAACGTGCGAAACCGGTCAACCAGGGAACCGGCGCCCCGAATCCAGTATGGGTGGCGGTCATCGTATTTGTTGGAATATTCATCATTTCCCTGGCGCTGTCCTATATATTCGTGCTGGCTGGATTCATAGACAATGCCTTTCTCATGACGTTGATCATTTCAACGATCTCCCTTGGTGTTGTTGTTCCAACCTTGAAAGATGCGCAGATGATGAAAACGACGATCGGTCAGACCATCCTTCTGATCGCCGTGATCGCCGACCTCGTTACCATGATCCTATTGGCCGTATTCGTCTCCATTTATGGAGAGAACGGCGGCAATACGTGGCTTCTGCTCATTTTGTTTGCTGCTGGTGTGCTTTTCTATTACATCGGGAAAAAGTTTCGTCACCAATCCTTTGTGGAGACGATGGCCAAAGGTACCATCCAGATCGATACGCGTGCCGTCTTTACATTGATCCTTCTTCTCGTTGCTTTATCGGAAACTGTGGGTGCGGAAAACATTTTGGGCGCCTTTTTAGCGGGTACCCTTGTTTCTCTGCTTTCACCGAACCCGGAAATGGTCAAAAGGCTCGACAGTTTCGGATATGGCTTCTTAATCCCGATCTTCTTCGTCATGGTCGGTGTAGAAATTGATATTTGGAGTTTGTTTACGGATACACGTGTCCTGTTATTGATTCCGCTGCTGTTTGCAGCCCTGTTGATTTCCAAAATTGTTCCGGCCTTAATCCTTTCGAAGTGGTATGACCGTAAGACGGTGTTCGGATCCGGATTTATTCTGACGTCCACCTTATCTCTCGTTATTGCCGCTGCTGCGATTGGTAAAAGAGAAGGAATGATTGACGATCAGATGGAAGGGGCGCTTATTCTCGTAGCCGTCCTGACCTGCGTTGTCGCACCGATCGTCTTCAAAAAGGTTTACGGACGCTTTGAGGATGAGGACCATAAAACGGTGGTTTCCTTCATCGGATCCAACCGGATGACCCTTCCTGTCGTGCGCGAACTGGATATCAACGCGTATGAAACGCATTTGTATCATACGAAAGTCGATAAAATCGATGAGCGGATCAGCCGGAACTGCTTTGATATCAAAGAGCTGGACGGTTACAACGTGGAGAATATGAAAGAGCTTGGTGTCTTTGATGTGGACCTTGTCGTCGCTTCTACAGGGGACGAAGAAAGAAACGCAGAAATCGCCCGCTATGCAAAAGAACAAGGTGTGGAGCGGATCATTGTCCGTGTCGAATCTCCTGAACTTTCTACAGAGATGAAGGAGCTTGGCATCAGTGTCTTCAGTGTCTTCCTGTCTTCGAAGGCTCTTTTGAAAGCGATGATCGAAGCACCGAACGTGCTTGATATTTTGACTAAGCAGGACAGTGCGCTTTATCAGATCAATATGAACAATTCCATGTATAACGGCGTCCATATCAGGGAGTTCCCTTTTACCGGAGACGTAATCATGGTCCGGATCTTCCGTGGCAAAGATTCCATCGTTCCTCACGGCGATACGGAGTTGAAAATCGGGGACCGCTTAATCGTGACAGGTTCCAACGAGTATGTGGATGAACTCAAAATGGAACTGGAATACTGCGAATGGTGCTGATGAAGGAATGCTGCTTTTGTTAGAGTGGGAGTTCCCATTGTGGGAACATGCTTTTCAACTTTTGGAGCTGACTCAGGTTAAGGTGGATGATCACGTTCCGCTTATCGGCGGATGCTTGCCCGCGGGCACGGCCTCAGCTAACTTGGTCAAGAAGGTCGCTTGACCAAGTGGATCTTCGGCTCGTATTGTTCCCGCAGGCGTCATCACCGAACACTCCACAGCCCGGACTGATGGATGAGTTGGGAAGGGGGATCTTCTATAAAGTAGAAGATCCCCCTTCCTTTTTTTTACGGTTCAAAAAAGGTGTGAAAGGTTTTCTAAAGCGTAATTTGTTTTTCAAACGTGGATGGTTTAAAATAGGAGCAGGTACTAATAACAAATACTAAATTGTGAGAAAGATTGAGGAGGGAAATCAGCGTGAACTTTTCTTTAGAAGGACGTACGTATGTAGTCATGGGTGTTGCCAACAAGCGGAGTATTGCGTGGGGAATTGCACGTTCTCTGCACGCAGCGGGCGCCCGGTTGATTTTCACCGTGGCATCAGAACGGTTTAAAAAGTCGGTGCAGGACTTGGCCGCGACTCTGGACGGAGTGGAAGAACCTCTGGTGTATGAGTGCGATGTGACCAACGACGAAGCGATTATCCAGACGTTTGAAGAAATCGGCCGGGATGTCGGAACGATTCACGGACTTGCCCATTGTATTGCATTTGCGAACAGGGAAGAGCTTAAGGATGAGTTTTTGAACACGAGCCGTGATGGATTTTTGACAGCCCACAATATCAGTTCCTACTCACTGACGGCTGTTGCGCGCGCTGCCCAGCCACTGATGACCGACGGGGGAAGCATCGTTACGCTGACGTATCTGGGCGGAGAGCAGGTTGTGAAAAACTACAACGTTATGGGTGTAGCGAAAGCAAGCCTTGATGCCAGCGTGAAATACCTGGCCAATGACTTAGGGAAGCACAACATCCGAGTGAACGCGATTTCCGCCGGACCTATCCGGACATTATCTGCCAAAGGTGTCGGTGATTTCAACGAAATTATGAAAGTGATCGAAGAGCGTGCTCCACTGCGTCGACCTGTGACCCAGGAAGAAGTCGGCGACACCGGCTACTACTTGATGAGTGACCTGTCCCGTGGTGTGACAGGAGAAATCATCCACGTTGACTCCGGATTCAGTACTGTCGCTTACTAAAGAAAAAATCCGTCCATTTTGATGAGGCCGCTGAAATACTGCTTCCTATCAAGAGAAGTGGTTAAAGGGTGTTGTTGATTCTCATGAATCGCTTGTCGATGGATGCTTGCCGCGGGCACGGCCTCAGCTAACTTGGTCAAGAAGATTACTTGACCAAGTGGATCTGGCTCGCGCTGTTCCCGCAGGCGTCACCATCGGACGCTCATTGTGGAATCAACGGTGTCCCATCTAAAAAGAGTGATGTTCTTTGATTTATCAAAGAACATCACTCTTTTTTTGTTCAATAAAAATAAGGGATTCCATGTTAGACCGTCAATGATCCATGTAAATCATCGTCATAACCGCGTCACTCCTCACCGGATGATGATCAAGAGAAAGAATGTGTAAATAATACGGAAACTTCCACGATGATCGTCGAAAATGAACATGGGAGAAAGACAGGGCATATACATAAGATGATGACCGACTGGAAAAGGAGAGATCTAACATGGCCGATGAAAAACGTCTTGCCAAGCAGCCGATGCTTTACATTGTTCAGCCGAAAAATCTAAAGCCTGCCGTTGTTCCTATGCAGACGAGTTTCCGTACGGAACGCTCAGTAAGGTCACGCGGTTCCGAACAGCCCGCTGCAAAAGAAACACCACGATATGAAAAAGAAGCACGGATGCGCCGAACCCATGCCGCCCATACAGAGGAAGTAACGAAATTACTTCCGGAGAATACAGACGTGCCAGAGGTGGAAAACGATCAGGATAACGAAGAAAAGCAAGTATCCAGCCGGGAGCGCAGGCAGCGGTTCCACGAGCTCTCCCTTGAGGAGAAAGTGGATTACTTCTTCCAATTATCTCCCCATGTTCCGAAGATGAAATGTGAAGTGACGACAAAGGAAGATCAGCTCAGGGGGTACATTACGGATTATCAGGATGGGAAAGTCCATATGAAGGTGTTTCAGCGGCCATTTCAGAGGGAGATTGACTTTGATACGATTATTGATATTCGTCTACTGGGCTTTTGAAACAGAAAAAACCGCGCCTGTATGCGCGGTTTTTTCCTGTTTTCTTACAGCGTGCTGGCAGCCGGAAGGCAGGTAACGTGGCAGAAGCAGTTCAAGTCCACCGTGATGCAGATTCCTGAAGCGCGAAGATCGCGGCAGCTTTGATCAGCAGGTGATTTCGGATCGTCGTCTCTTGAATCCTCATCGTCTCCGTTGCGGTCAGAGAATAGAAGTTCAAGAATCGCACATCCATCGTCGTCTACGGACTTGACGCGGAAGAAAAAGCTCCCTTTGACATTACAGCGGTCTCCGCTGCGTTTTGAACCGTAACCTTTAAAAGGCTTGCATCCGTCTTTACAGTAAAGAATAACAGGTACTGTATCGAAACCTGATCCTCCGTTACTGTCACCCAGAAGGTCTGCGATTGATTGTTCACAGCTCGTTGTGCAATCGTGCAGGACGTCATTCTGAGCATCCACGATGTCTTTTAAGATATCAATAACACAGGAGCCTGAATCGTATTTTTTACCACAGCTCATTGTTTTTTCCCCTTTCCATACGCATTGACGTATTGTCTTTACTAGAATATGTCTGTCATCGCTGTCGGTGTGGGCATTTGTCCGTATTCAGGCATTCCCAAAGTTTTTCGTGTGGTATGGGCGGACGACTATACCCGGCCAAGCTGAAAACCATAGAGTAACAATGAATTCGATTAAGGAGTGAGGGGAATGTCTGAGAAGAAAAAGGTCATTCATGTGAAAGACCTGGTTATTAAAGCCGATAATGTCATTATTGAGCCGCAGCACCGCGGACGTTATGACCGTGATGAAAGCAGTGACCGTGTGGATCCGTTTTTCGGAAGGAAACGCAGAGAAGCCGGGGCGGACGAAAGCAGTTCAAGTTCTAGAAAGCGCCATGATGATGAGTCTTCCGACCGTCGTGGAGGATTCCGCTGGTTCTAAACTGAGTAAGCAGCCACTACGATGTATGTAGTGGCTTTTTTCTTCTTTAGAAAGGATGGGATATCAAATGTTATCCATCGCAGAATTTTTGCTGCTTGCCCTGGCGAGTTTCCGTCTGACCCGCCTAATTGTGCGTGATTACATTATGGAGTGGATGAGGCGTCCGTTTTTCAATGTGAAGCTGGTTACGAACGATCAAGGGGTGGAAGAAGAGTGGGTCGAGCCTAAAGGTTTTATCGGTGAAGGTTTGAGCTGTCAGTGGTGTGTCGGTGTCTGGTCCTCCATCATTATGGTCGTATTTTATCTGGCGGTTCCTTACGGGGAGTGGCTCGTCTTTGTCTTTGCTCTTGCAGGTCTGCAGTCGGTTTTGTATGCATGGACAGACCGCCTGTGACAGGGAAAGAGGAAAAAAAGAAGGAAAAGACCCTGCTTGAAGTCCTGCAGGAAATTGATGTGGAAACGTCGAAATATAAAGGCATTATCAAACAGCCGGACAAGAAATTCCAGCAGTGGGAAAAGGATTTTGGAGCTTGGGAGAAAAGGTTTACCAAACAGATGACTGATGTAGAAAAATTTCTAAACAAATATGCAGGGAAGATGGAGAAGTTTTTTGAAGGATAGGCCTGGTTCAATTCGGTGTTTTTGGGGTAATGGAAGATAAAGGAGGCGTTCCAGATGGGATATATTCTGCCTGTGAATCATTACCAGTATCAGGATTACCAGACAAGAGTTGTGAATCAGCACCAGCAGTCCTTTGCTGTGGATAAAATTTTCAAGGCAAGCCTCGATACGAAACGACCCGGTCGGCAGCAGAGAGAAGAGGACCGCCTTGTCTATCAGAAAAACAGCCCGTTTATCACCACGCCTGGATTCCATGCGGCAGAGGCTGAAAATCATAGGCAGGCATCTTCCACGCATCAGAACATCGACGGGAAAACCTATGCTGCTGTAACAGGAAAAGGCAGCTACTTCAGCGAAACTGTATAGAAACGCTTGAAGGGGCTGTAACGATGACGTTCAAACAAATCAATGATTGGTGCTTCTATGATCATTCTTCCGTAAATATCGGCTACATTCATAAAGGCAGTACAGGGCTGCTGATTGATTCAGGTATCGACCGGTCATCGGTTAAAAAAGTGCTGAAGGAACTGGAAAAACGGCAGCTTCCTCTCACCCACCTATTTATCACTCATGCCCATGCGGATCATTATGGCGGAGCTTCCTATGTACAGAATGCCTATGACGTTCATACATCTGCCCCCGTTTTGGAAGAGTCGGTCCTTTCCAATCCATCGCTGGAGCCGGTCTATCTGTTTAACGGGGTGGCTCCGCTTAATGAACTCCGTAATAAGTTTCTTGAAGGCCCTCCTGTCCGGATTGACAGGGTTGTCGATGAGGGACAAGTCGATTTCGGCGATATCACAGCCGAGCTTTTTCTACTCCCGGGCCATAGTCATCACCAGCTTGCATTGAAAGCGGGGGATATCCTGTATGCCGCGGATAGTTATTTCAGTCTGGAGACGCTCCAGAAGCACCGGATCCCGTTTCTGGTGGATGCCGGAGAAGCCATCCACAGTTTGGAGCGTCTTCTGGCTATACCGTCTGCCGGGACAGTGCCCGGCCACGGGTCATTTGAAACGGATCCCTCTGAAACGATCCGTCAGAATATCGTCTATCATCAACGTATCCTCGATGCTGTCCAGTCGGCAGTGGAAGCAGGAGGAGAGGTGACGCACGAAGAGCTGATTTCTATTCTCTGTACGAAGTGGGATGTGCAGGCGCCTGCGCTCGGGCAGTGGCTCTTATATCGGACGGCTGTGACTGCTTATGCCGTAACCTTGAAAAAAGCAGAAGTGATTCAAGATCGTCTGGTTGATCATAAGTGGGTATTTTCCGCTATAAGCCGATGACAAACAATGTTTGGTCACCATCCTGGAACTCTGCATACAACACTTCCTCTGGCGTCTCGTAATCCTGGGCTTTCAGCTGATGATGCAGCCATTTCTCATCAAGCCCGGCTTCCTTCAGGTTATCCCAGATGACTTCCCCGTCGCTGATGATGGTGCGGGGAAGCGGGACGGGAAGGGGAGGGAGGTTCAAATCGCTTCGGCTGACATTTTGCGAATGGGAGTTTTTCAACACAGAAATGGTTCCATCCGTTTCCAAAACAGCATACTGCACATCCCTGATTGAGAAGACGTCCTTGGAGCGGAGGAGATGTTGAAGCTGGTTGATATCCAGCTTATTTTTTTTGAGCTGCTCGCGGTCAATCTTTCCCTGATAAATCACGAGGGATGGGCTTCCTTCAAGAAGCTGCCGGGATCCTTTAAACTTTTCTGTGATCATCTCTGTTGTGTAAATGAGGACGCTCCATAATATAATGGCAAAACCGATGTCGAGAATACCGACGTCAGGATCGTAAAGGGCATTTCCCACTAGCTCTCCAAGTACAAGTGCGGAGATGAAATCAAAAGCTGTAATTTGAGTAATCTGGGATTTTCCCAGTACCTTAGTCATCACAAACAGCGCGGCAAACCCGAAAAGAGTTTCCACCGTAATTTGTATATATTCCATGGAAGCGTCACGATCCTTTTTTTTCGATCTTCTATGCTTCATTGTAGACAAAAGGGGTGGAATATAAACGAAAAACTCCCGCCTTTCCATAGGCGGGAGCCGGTTATTTATTCAATTCTTTGATCATCGTGACATGCGGGATGCCGGCATCCATGAATTTGTCTGAAATCGTGACATAACCGAGGGCCCCATAAAAGGTTTCGGCTTGTGTTTGAGCATTGAGTTTCGCTTTATCATACCCATAGTCACGCACGGCTGCTTCCAGCTTTTCAATCATCTGTCTGCCGTAGGAGTGGCCTCGTTTCTCCTTCAGGACACAGATGCGCTCGAGCTTCCCGTATCCGTGGACAAACCGGAGACGGGCTGCGGCTACCGGTTCATCGTTCTCATAACCGGTGAAGTGAAGGGACGCTTCATCATGCTCATCGATTTCAAGTTCTTCAGGTACCTGCTGTTCTTGTACAAAGACGATTTTTCTCACCGAGTAGGCATCGTCCAGCTGTTGTTTGTTTCTGACCTGACGGATATCCACAGTCTTCACCCTCTGCCAAGGCGGAATGTCTCGTAGACACTCCATGCGCCGTTTTCAAGTTGGTAAAGAAGCTGGAAACGATCGACCTGATCCTGCAGATCGAATTTAAGCATGGTGAGGCTGCCGTATACATCGGAAAATTCCTCGTCTGAAAGCTTCTGAGCAATCGTGATGTGCGGAACGAAGGCGAAATCTTTTTCTTCGGGCAGTACACCAGTGTAAAGTTTATCATTCAAATCAAAAATTTCATCGGATGGTTCAATCTTCAGATAGATGGTGTTGGTTACGGGCGAGAAGGAGCTTACCTTGTACACCCCGTAGGAGAATGGCTCTGTGTTCTTGGCAATTTCCCTCAGCTGCGGGATGATTTCACTTTCAATCTGATCTTCCTCCGCTTCAAACGCCTCTTTCATCGTAATGTGAGGAGGAATCAGCGCGTAATGAGGGTCATATCGCTTGCGGTAAGAATTCGCTACATCTTGTACTTTTTTTGATGGAAACACTGCTATTCCGTATTTCATTGAACTAACCTCCTGATTGTCCCATTTTAAAACGTTTATTCACCACTAAATATGTTCAATAAAGCCCGTTCAAAATCCTTCTGCCAGGATCCCCAAGTATGACCGCCATCCAGCTCATGGTACGTATAGGAGACCGGTTTTTCCTGTAGAAGATCCTTCAGCTTTCGGTTTGGTTCAAGAAAATCCATCCGCTCACCAGTTGTCGTCTCCACGTCCGTTTCCTCCAGACCGATGGTGTGATCGATGGTTAATGAAGAAAGCTGCCGGCCCGTGTTGACGACTTCCAGGACGTGATCATCGACATAAGGACTCTGCATGATGACATTTCCGAAAATATTCGGAAATTTAACAGCTGTCATTAAGGCAAGGGTTCCGGCAAGGGAATCTCCGGCCAGTGTGCGGCCTCTTCCCATATTATACCCGGGAAGCTGTTCATCAAGAAATGGGACGACCTCCCGGATGAGGAAGCTGACGTAGTCTCCCTGTCTCGGGCCGTCAGGATGGTATTTCTCCCTGCGGTCGTATTTATCCTTGTAATGTATACCAATGAAAATCGTCCGTTCCATACGTTCCTCCCTGTGGAGCTTATCGCTCAGAGTGGCGGCACGCCCCATGGAGTAATAATCGTTTCCATCCTGCATGATACAGAAATGGTACTTGTATAGAGGAGAGAAGTTGTTCGGCGTATACACACGAAGGGTCATTTCTTCGTCTAAGTACTGACTGTTTATCGTGTACTCGGTCATGGATCCGTCTCTACCCATAAATAGACCACCTCCTTACAGCACGGAAGTATATGAAAAATTCCCGCTTAAAATTCGATGTAAACGTTGCACTTCTTATTTTATCATAGAATTGTTGAAAAAGTGGAACAGATCAAGAACCCAAATCATGGGGGGAGGTGGGCTTGTTGAAAAAGTTTGTCGAATCATGTTGACTTCGATTGTCATTCATAGTATATTAATCTTTGTCAGCAAAAAACGACAAATTTCTACATAAGATTCCGTAGCTCAGCTGGGAGAGCGCCACCTTGACAGGGTGGAGGTCGTTGGTTCGAGCCCAATCGGAATCATCATACAAAGTGCCGGAGTGGCGCAGTTTCTCATCCAGGGAGAGGCTGCGTCACTTCTTTTTATTTTCCGGTCATCTTGTCCTCTTCTCCCACATATGCTGTTTCAAACGCCCTGGGCAGGACCGGGCGTGGTAAGAACAGGAGGAATGAACCATGCGGCCGGAAAAAATCATTTCCCCGTGTTATGGAGAAGTGACCGAAATCCTCGTCCAGAACGGGGAGTATGTCTATGAATGGGAACCCCTTTTTGTTATTAAACGGGACGGGACAGAGTCAGAGGTAGCGGTGGGCATCAGCGGCAGCCTGAAAAAGCTTTATATTAAAAAAGGTGATAAAGTGTCACCTGCAACCCTTCTTGCTGAGATGGAAGACGATATGATTATATCCGGCAGCGATTAATACAACAAAGAACCGTCCGGTATGTGGACGGTTCTTTGTTATTTGGCACACTGGTTATGAAGCGTCATTGCTTTTTAAGGAAATGGCTGTACCACACGCATCGGCCAGCTTCTGTGCCTGATGGTTAAACCGCTCAAAATCAAGCTCGTCCATATTCTCTACATCGACGGCCTTGATGATATAACAGCCGAACTGCCACACATCGTCCTGCACCTTCTCTTTTTGTATAAATGCCAGTTTGTACAGTACTTCCATCACCGAGTTCATGACCGACACATCATGATGGCCGTAAATCCGAATTTGATAGAAGCATTTATACAAATATTCACGGAAGGGTACGGGCTCTGCGATAAGACGCAGACTTCCTTCTTCGTCCGGGTAATACCGGATCGGCTCATACACATCAGCGAGCTCAATCAGCAGGGAGCCGATCCGGTTGATGCAGTTGGTAGCGGTGTGAGGGTCATTAAGGCTCGGAGAAATAGCGCGGACGGCTATTTCCACAAGCTTTTGAAGGGAAAATTCGATATCCTGTATGTCGACCCGCTCGTTACCGATGGCCACAAAGTTTCTGGCTTCTTCATAGTTTGAATCCTCTTGATCCGAGGTGCTCCAGTAATAAAACAAAGGCATACCCTTCTGTATATACTCCCCCATGGAAAAAGCGGTTTCCATTAAGAGGTCATTGTTCTCTGCCCATTGAATCAAGGAAGCGTAGTGGACACTTTGTACGTATCCGGATTTCCCTGTAGCAATGATTCCTTTGTCTGTGCTTTTTCGTTTTTCAATATCTTCCTTGTTCCAATCTGTGTAACTGTCATAATTTTTCTGTGAAAAAGTCCGGGTGATCAATGCCGATGTGCTCTTCCGAATGGTTCCGATTAAATTGTTCACTTTAATGAAACGGGAAGAGTGGTGGATGAAAATGATAAAGAAAGCAAGGCAGACGACAGACACGAAAACGGTTAGAAACGGACTGATTAAACCGGATCCGGAATCCTTCCCAAGCAGGAACAACTGCAGCAGGGAAAAAATGAAGCCGAAGGAGAAAACGCCCAACACGTGCTGGGTGATCCGGCTTTTCATAAAGTCCTGCAGTGTCCTGGGAGAGAATTGAGTGGTATAGGTTGTAAGGACAACCATAATGGTGGAAAAACTGATGGTTGTCATCGTTAAGATGGAAGTTACGAGCGATCCGTACAGTGTCTGAGCCACTGAGCTGCCTGTAAGGAGAAAATCGGGAAGGGCGTCCTTCCAATTGGATACAATCCACTCATCAAGAAGTATGGAAATCACAACGCTGAATATGGAAATCACGCTGTAAATGGCGGGAAGAAAAAGAAAACTGTCTCTCAAATCAATCCATCGTTTGCTGTTATTCATGTGAAAAACCTGCCTTCTGTATAATCGTTCTCTTTCTATTATGAACGAAATTTTAAAACCTACAAGAACGAAGGTTCCATGCATCAGCAAACCTCTATATCGTGTTCTACAACATAGAGGTTTTTGATTATTTTCGGAATGTCTCTTCGTGAAAACCAAGAGAGGTGGTCAGCATAACATGGGTATTTTTTTGTTGGTTTGCGGTCCTGCACGCGTGTCTGTATTAAGAATCCTTCAGGGATTTGAGAAGGTATGCAAAAGAAAAGGGCATAGACCGATCAACAGCTGTCCGCATCACATAGTAAAATAAGGGATTGGGGCATTTCCTTTGCGTATTTACAAACCGTTAAAAAATTCTTCACACTATATTGACACTTCGATTTTTCCGTAGTATATTATTACTTGTCACCAGGAAAGACCCACTATTATTTTGATTCCGTAGCTCAGCTGGGAGAGCGCCACCTTGACAGGGTGGAGGTCGTTGGTTCGAGCCCAATCGGAATCATAC
Source organism: Halobacillus sp. Cin3 (assembly GCF_947311855.1). Classification (NCBI taxonomy): domain Bacteria; kingdom Bacillati; phylum Bacillota; class Bacilli; order Caryophanales; family Bacillaceae; genus Halobacillus; species Halobacillus sp. Cin3. Next base: position 213,971 of record NZ_CAMZMV010000005.1, read on the forward strand.
AAACCCACGTGCTGAAATGGTACAGTTTCTCGTCAATGAGAGGCTGTACCATTTCTTTTTTTATTAGAAGAAATTTGGATTCTCTAACGTGGTTCGTTACATATTCTTGTATAATGGGTAATAAATAGAAATCAGCTCCATTTAATAAATCTCTTCAGGAGGTGCGGCAGGCAGGATATGGGGAAAAAGAAAAAAGATGAAGAATTCGATGATTTGCTGGATGCTTTCAGAGAAGCCGTTTCATTGGAGGAAACCCGGTACTATTACATGAAGCTTCAATTGTTTCTGGATCACTATGAGGAGAGCAGAGCCGTATTTCAATCTACAGACAAAGTGGAGAAGAAAGACTATGAACCCTTACTGCAGGGAATGATGGAGGCCACTTCCAAAAAAGAAGTGGATTACTATGAAAGAGAAATCCAGCACTTGCTTGATGTGAAAAAAACTTAAAATTACATTTATTGTTATTTGAAGAACAAAATTGAAAAGAAGTATTTATTTTCTTGTTGGAATATTGTACACTGAAGGTAGCATGTTCATTATAGTAACTTTTCGTTTATACAATAAAAGACTTATCGAGGCGGCCTGCTTTGGTGGATGATTAGTGCATAGTTCTTATGTTTCTAAATATCTTCCAGCGGCCGCCTTTTTAAGTTTAGGGGGATCAATAATGTGGACACGCTCCTGATTGCCGGTTGTATCGGAGGGATGACAGGCGTTGTGGCTCATTTGATGAGAAACGGAAAGGTTTTGGTTTTCCCGAGGAGGCGGAGACGTCCAAAAGGCATTTATCTCGGGTTTTTAGCAGATTTTTTAATTGGCGCCGCAGCGGCGGTTTTTGCTGTCACATACCTTGTACCGGAGCCGGGCATGCTGCGGACTTTGATCGGCATATCGATCCTGGCCGGGATGACGGCAGAGAATGTACTTTTGAAAAGAGAATTGAACGTAGAAAAAGCGAAAGTGGAAGGATTGGACCGGATCAATCAGCGTTTAAAGTGACCGGACCCATCCTTTTTTTGTTTCAATCCACCAGAATCATAAAATGATCATGCTCCGTATCGACAGGCGCTGCTTTAAAGATGCTGGTATACACCGCCTTTAACTCCTCATACAACACCTTCGAATGAACCGTTGTCAGATAAGTATCGGGATTTTTTTGGTAGGCTTTCAGTTTATGTAGATCCAAATTGACGGTATACGAGTAAAAGAGATCCTGTGATCGTAGAAAAGGTTTTTCGCACGGGGTTTGACCGTCATCTGTAAGCGGGGAACGGCTGTGGATCCGCAGCTTTTTTGGTGAGGCATCCTCTTCCCATTCGCTGGACACCCCGTAGAATGTAGCAAAGGGAGGTTCTTTGCTTTGATCGATATATGTCGTCTGAAAGCTGAACTCAATGGCACCTTCCCTGCCGGTTACTACACAGAAGGCAAGGTAGGTCCGGTTGGATGCTGTACCTTGAGCGAGGTCTTCTTGATTGCTGAAACAATGACAGAAACTGGTTCGGGCCATAAGCGACACCATCCTTCCCATACAATTATGGATAATTATAACACGTCCACCATTCCGTTAGTCGGTTAAACAGCGTTCGGTGAACGAAAAAAAGCCGCTTCCGCAGCTTTCTTATCCGTTGACGGGTATTCCTCCGTTTACATGCAGCATCTGACCTGTAACATAGCTGGAATCACTGGAGGCCAGATAGACATAGGCAGGGGCCACTTCCCTCGGCTGACCTGGACGGCCCATGGGATTGTCCGAACCGAATTCAGACACTTTTTTCTTGTCAAAACTAGCTGGAATCAACGGCGTCCAGATCGGCCCGGGGGCCACCCCGTTGACACGTATGCCTTGATCGATCAGTGATCCGGCAAGGGAGCGGGTGAAAGAGGTGATGGCACCTTTCGTTGATGCATAATCAATGAGCTGATCGTTCCCTTTATAAGCTGTCACCGAAGAAGAGTTGATGATACAGGATCCTTTCTTCATATGAGGCAGGAGGGCTTTCGTCATATAAATGTAGGAAAAGAAATTAACGCGGAATGTTTCCAGAAGCTGTTCATTGGAAATGTCGAGCACACTTGTCTGCGGATATTGAACGGCTGCATTGTTGACAAGAATATCTATGGTTTTAAATGTCTTTACAACCTGTTCGGCGATGGTTTCGCAGAACTCCGGTCCTCCGATATCCCCGTGATACAGCTCACAGCGTCTGCCTTCTTTCTCGATTAAGCTCTTCGTGGTTGCTGCATCTTCATGCTCATCCAGATAAAGGACAGCTACATCAGCCCCTTCCTTAGCAAAAAGCAGGCTGACCGCTCTGCCGATCCCACTGTCTCCTCCGGTGATGACGGCGGTTTTACCGGCTAGTTTTCCACTTCCTCTATATGTCTCATCTGCATACTCCGGCAGCGGATTCATTTCATACTCGTAACCAGGCTGTCGTTCTTGATGCTGTTCCGGCTGTACGGCCTTCTTTTTCTTCATGATGCGTAACCCCCTATGTACAAATGGTTAAAATTGGTGCAGACCCGCTTCCGCTAGCTTGCCCTCGGGGCCGGCTTCTTATCCTCCCATTCTTTCAGGGTGTTGGATATAGGATTTACGTGTCATTCTGTTCATTCCAACGGCCATTCATTTAACGTTTCGTCCATTGATGTGTAAAAATTCAGAATTTATACTTATCTTGAGTGAAAAAATATATGAAACCAGAGGTGACATGATGGAGACAACTTTCTCGAAGTCGAATCAGGTGGTTATTGAAAACTTTATCCATGGCGAGTGGGTTCCTTCTGAAGGAGGTCAGGTGGAAGAAGTTCCAAACCCGGCTACTGGACAGACCATTGCACGCGTCCCTATTTCAACTAAAGAAGATGTGGATCAAGCGGTCCGATCAGCGAGAGAGGCTTTTCAGTCCTGGAAGAAGACTCCAGTACCGAAACGAGCGAGAATCATGTTCAAATATCAGCAGCTTCTGATTGAAAACCGTGATCAGCTGGCTGAAGCGTTGACACAGGAAAATGGAAAGACGAAAAAGGATGCAGCAGGGGAAGTGCAGCGCGGCATCGAATGTGTGGAATTTGCGGCAGGGGCACCTAGTCTCATGATGGGGGACGTGCTTCCGGATATCGCCGAAGGGATCGATTCAGGGATGTACCGGTATCCAGTAGGGGTCGTCGGTGGAATCACACCATTTAACTTTCCGATGATGGTTCCGCTCTGGATGTTCCCTCTTGCGCTCGTATGTGGGAATACCTTTGTTCTTAAGCCATCGGAACGGACGCCGATTTTAGCAAAAATGCTGGTAGAGCTCATTCATGAAGCGGGACTGCCGAAAGGCGTGCTTAACCTTGTTAACGGGGCGCATGATGTCGTCAATGGCCTGCTTGAGCATGAAGAGGTCGATGCTGTCTCCTTTGTAGGTTCCCAGCCTGTAGCGGAATATGTGTATAAAACGGCTTCACAACATGGGAAGCGCGTTCAGGCTCTGGCCGGCGCTAAAAACCATTCCATAGTTATGCCGGACTGTAACCTGGATAAATCGGTCGAAGGTATCATCAATGCCGCTTTTGGAAGTGCGGGCGAGCGGTGCATGGCCTGCTCTGTCGTTGTTGCCGTGGGTGATGTAGCGGACAGTCTTGCGGCAAAAATCAAAGATGCAGCGGATCAGTTGAATGTTGGCAATGGTCTCGATGATGAAACAACCCTGGGGCCATTAATCCGTGAAGCTCACCGTGAGCGGGTGCTGAGCTACATTGAAGCCGGGGAAAAAGAGAACGCGGCTTTGATCAGAGACGGCCGGGTAGAGCTTCGGGAGCATGATTCCGGATACTTCCTTGGCGCAACGATTTTTGATCATGTATCCAAGGATATGAAAATATGGAAGGATGAAATTTTTGCTCCTGTCTTAAGCATCGTCCGGGTGAATACTCTTGATGAAGCGATTGCAACGGCGAACGAGTCGGAATTTGCCAACGGTGCCGTCATTTATACGTCCAGCGGAAAAGCGGTTCAGCAGTTCCGGGAAGAAATGGATGCGGGAATGCTCGGAGTGAACGTGAATGTACCTGCACCGATGGCCTTTTTCCCGTTCTCCGGAAATAAAAAGTCGTTTTATGGGGATCTGCATGCCAATGGGAAAGACGGCTTGAACTTTTATACAAAGCGTAAAATGCTGACACAGCGCTGGTATTAAGGAAGGAGGAAGGAAGAAGCAGATAGGACGCTTCTTCCTTCTTTGTTTCCGCCATTAACAATGTATCCAGCAGGGTACGGCAAGGTTTTGACACTTTGTATAATGGATTTTCCGACAAAAACCTGTATGGTAAGATTAAATAACTAAATATTATGAATTTTATAAAATTAAAGCAGTATGAGGAGGAGCACTATGTCAGATAAAGTACAGATCGGTTTAATTCAAGCATCACATGATGTGGATGGAAGTGAACCTGTAGAGGTCCACAAGCAGCAGTCCATCGAGAAGCATGTGCTGCTGGTGCGTGAAGCGGCACAAAAAGGAGCGCAGATCATCTGCCTGCAGGAAATTTTCTATGGTCCTTATTTCTGTTCCGAGCAGAACCCGAAATGGTACGACGCTGCAGAGGAAATTCCGAACGGTCCGACGACGAAATTGTTTCAGGACCTGGCTGCAGAACTGGCGGTCGTCATCGTTCTGCCTATCTATGAGCGGGAAGGAATTGCTACGTATTACAACACGGCCGCTGTCATCGATGCTGATGGGTCCTACCTGGGCAAATACAGGAAACACCACATCCCACAGGTGGGCGTTGGGGACAAAGGATATGGATTTTGGGAGAAGTACTACTTCAAACCAGGCAACCTTGGCTATCCGGTTTTTGATACGGCCTATGCCAAAGTAGGGGTCTACATCTGCTATGACCGTCATTTTCCTGAGGGTGCTCGTGTCCTTGGCCTGAACGGTGCAGAAGTCGTCTTCAATCCATCGGCTACCGTAGCCGGGCTTTCAGAATATCTATGGAAGCTGGAGCAGCCGGCCCATGCCGTTGCGAACGGTTACTACCTGGGGGCAATCAACCGTGTCGGCTATGAAGGTCCATGGAATATGGGCGAGTTTTACGGCCAGTCCTACCTGGTTGATCCGCGTGGCAGCTTTGTCGCAGAAGGCAGCCGGGATCAGGATGAGGTCATCCTTGGGGAAATGGACAAAAAATTCATCCGGGAAGTCCGGGATACATGGCAGTTCTACCGTGACCGCCGCCCGGAAACGTATGAAAAAATGGATGAGCTTCTCCCGTAACTACACATCATGATTTGAACAGAGAGTTCTGCATAGGGCCGGGGGCTGAAAAGAATCTATGCAGGGCTTTTTTTATAAATCCGTATCTTACTGAAAGAGGGGGATCAGCGTGACTCAGTTGAAAAGCAAGGGGATATCACTGGAAAACCTGCAGGTGAATTTTAATGAGGTCCATGATGGATTGAATGCCCAGGAGGCGATGGAGGAGTCCAATCGCTGCCTGTACTGCTATGATGCACCCTGTATTAAGGCCTGCCCGACAAGTATCGATATTCCGAAATTCATTAAAAAGATTGCTTCCGGGAACCTGAAAGGATCTGCGGCAACCATCATGTCCTCCAACCCGGTTGGCGCGACATGTGCACGTGTTTGTCCGACAGAAGAGCTTTGTGAGGGGGCCTGTGTCCTGAACCACTCGACAGAACCGATCTTAATCGGTGATCTTCAGCGGTTTGCCACAGACTGGGCCATTAAAAATGAACAGCTGTTATTCAAACCCGGAGAGAAGAATGGGATGAGTATCGCTGTGATCGGCGGCGGACCTGCCGGCTTGTCTACCGCACGGGAGCTTGCCCGTTTCGGCTATGATGTCACAATTTTTGAAGCAGCAGAGGAGGCCGGTGGCTTGGATACATACGGAATCGTATCGTTCCGGCTGCCGCAGGAAATTTCCCGGTGGGAAGTGGACCAGGTGGAAAAGCTGGACGTGAAGATTAGAACGAATACGGCGGTTGGAGCAGATGTTTCCTTTGAAGAACTGTCTGAGCAGTTTGATGCGATTGCCTTGACGATCGGTATGGGCCACGTACCGATGCTTGGAATCCCCGGAGAGGATCTGACAGGCGTACACGATGCGATTGATTTTGTAAAAGAAACCAAATCTGGTCCGATTACGGATGAACTGCTTGGACGCAGAGTTGTTGTGATCGGCGCTGGAAACACAGCCATTGATGCAGCGACCTGTGCCGCCCGTAAAGGGGCGGAGGATGTGAAAATCGTCTACCGCAGAACAAGAAAAGAAATGACAGCCTATGAGTTTGAGTACGATTTTGCCAAACAGGATGATGTACAGTTCCACTGGCTGACTCAGCCTGTAGAAGTTCTTGGTAATGAGACAGGACATGTCATTCATTTGAAATGTGTGGAGATGAAGCTCGGGGCCCCTGATGAAGATGGAAGAAAAAGGCCTGAACCCGTGCCGGAATCCGAATTCCTGATGGAGGCGGATGCGGTGATCAAAGCCATCGGTCAGACGCGCTACACAGATTTAATTGAATCGTTTGGTCTGGACCATGAAGGCGGCGTCGTTAAAGTCGACCCTGTCACTCTAAAAACCTCCCAATCCAACGTCTTTGCTGCCGGCGATGTCATTTTTGCGAAGGGGCAGGGAGAGGCCATGGTCGTAACGGCTGCCCAGCAGGGCAAGGAAGTCGCTATGGCGATTCATAAACAGCTCTCTCCAACGCCTACGGCTGCGGTGTAACTTTACAAAACTACGAGGAGGAATCTTATGGCTGACCTACGATTAAATCTGGCAGGGATCGAATCCCCCAATCCATTCTGGCTGGCTTCCGCTCCCCCGACCAACTCGGGGTACCAGGTGCAGCGTGCGTTTGAGGCGGGGTGGGGAGGAGCTGTTTGGAAAACACTTGGCGATCCAATCTTGAATGTGTCCTCCCGGTTCGCTGCTGTTTCCTATGGTGGAAAGCGTGTGGCGGGATTTAACAATATTGAATTGATTACAGACCGCCCGCTTGAAGTGAACCTGAAGGAAATCTATGAAACGAAGAAAAGATTTCCGGATCATGCGATTATTGCTTCCTTAATGGTCGAACCAACGCAGGAAAAATGGCACGAAATTGTTAAACGCGTGGAAGATGTCGGGGTGGACGGGCTTGAGCTGAACTTCGGATGTCCCCATGGCATGGCGGAACGCGGCATGGGGGCGGCCTCGGGCCAGGTTCCTGAGCTGGTGGAAAAACAAACCGCCTGGGCGAAGGAAGTGGCGCAGACCCCTGTTATTGTGAAATTGACCCCGAACATAACAGACATAACGTTTACAGCGGAAGCAGCCGTCAATGGTGGCGCAGATGCGGTCAGTATGATCAATACGATTAACAGTCTTGCCGGCGTGGACCTGGACTCTTGGGATACGGTACCAAACGTAGCCGGCAAAGGAGCGCACGGAGGGTATTGCGGTCCTGCCGTAAAACCGATTGCTTTGAACATGGTGGCGGAATGTGCCCGACATCCGAAAATCAATGTACCGATATCAGGAATGGGCGGCGTTTCCAGCTGGCGGGAAGCGGTCGAGTTCATGCTGATGGGCGCAACAGGCGTGCAGGTGTGTACAGCCGCCATGCACCACGGCTTCAGCATCGTTGAGGATATGATTGACGGGCTGGACAATTATTTGGATGATAAGGGTCTTGATTCGGTCATGGATCTTGTTGGAAAATCTGTCGAAAAGTATTCCGACTGGGGTAATCTTGATCTCAATCATCAGGTCGTTGCCAAAATCAACAACGATGTGTGCATCAACTGTAATAAGTGTCATATTGCCTGTGAAGACACGTCCCACCAGTGTATCGATATGCTCAAGGATGACAAGGGCCGGGACATTTTGAAGGTGCGCGAGGAAGACTGTGTCGGATGTAATTTGTGCAGCATCGTCTGTCCGGTGGACGGAGCCATTGATATGGTGGAGTACGCCAACGGGAAGCCTCCGATGACGTGGAACGAGCGGCAGGCAGCGATTGGAGCCACTCCATCGTGCAACGTTGATTTAATCAAGTAATTTCATGGAGGGATTGGATGAGAAAAATTATAAAGAACGGAACGATTGTCACGGCAGCAGATACGTATCAGGCAGACCTTTTGATCGAAGATGAAAAAATCGCCATGATCGGCCAAGGTTTTGATGAAACTTCGGCCGAAATTGTGGATGCTTCCGGCCGCTACATCTTCCCAGGTGCGATCGACCCGCATACTCACCTGGAGATGCCGTTCGGGGGTACGGTCAGTAAGGATGACTTTGAAACAGGAACCATTGCTGCGGCCTATGGTGGAACGACAACAGTCATTGATTTCTGTTTAACAGATAAAGGAAAACCGCTCCAAAATTCCATCGATCAGTGGCATGCCAAATCTCAGGATAAATCAGTCATCGATTACAGCTTTCACCTGATGATCAGCGAAATGAATGAACGTGTGCTGGATCAGCTTCCTTCTGTCATTGAAGATGAGGGGATCACTTCATTCAAAGTGTTTATGGCGTATAAAAATGTGTTCCAGTCCGATGACGGTACGCTTTTTAAAACGCTGGAACAAGCGAAAAACCTAGGAGCGCTTGTCATGGTCCATGCTGAAAACGGGGACGTTATTGATCACTTAGTGAAAAAGGCCCTCGACGCAGGGCAGACCGACCCTATTTACCATGCCTTGACCCGACCGCCGGAAGTGGAAGGAGAAGCGACCAATCGGGCAGCAGAATTGACAGGACTGGCCGATTCCCAGTTATATGTCGTCCACGTCACCTGTGAGCAGGCCGTATCAGCCATTGCTGCAGCAAGGAAGAAAGGGTACAACGTCATAGGTGAGACGTGTCCGCAGTATTTGGTTCTCGATCAAAGCTACTTGGAAAAACCGGACTTTGAAGGGGCAAAATACGTCTGGTCCCCCCCTCTCAGAGAAAAACACCACCAGGAAGTGTTATGGAACGCATTGAAGACCGGCGATCTGCAGACGCTCGGGTCGGATCAATGCTCATTCGATTTCAAGGGACAGAAGGACCTTGGCAAAGACGACTTTACTAAAATACCAAATGGCGGTCCGATCATTGAGGATCGTGTCAGTATATTATTCTCAGAAGGTGTGAAAAAAGGCCGGATCAGCTTGAATGAATTTGTTGATATTACCTCTACCAAAATAGCGAAAACGTTTGGATTGTTCCCGCAGAAAGGAACGATTTCCGTTGGGGCCGATGCGGATATCGTCATCTTTGATCCGGATGTGGAACGGACGATTTCTGTCGAGACGAGTCACATGGCTGCGGATTACAATCCGTTTGAAGGCATGCAGGTGACCGGACAGACGGTCAGCGTCCTTTCCCGTGGGGAATTCGTCATTAAGGACCAGCAGTTTGTCGGAAAAATCGGCAGCGGCCGGTATGTGAAGCGTTCCAAGTTCGGTAGTCCAACGTCTTCCCAGGAGAAGCTTTACCAAAAGTAACCCGTCCTCGTTACAGAAATAAAAGGCTGTCCGGCACCAGCCGGGCAGCTGAAAAATTTATAGGTAAACTTAGGAGGAGACGGCTTCATGAGCAGGAAAGATAATCATTTAATGTCCCCGGACCTTATGCCCATTCCTCATGATCAGAAGAAAATCGGCACCCTCGGATTTACATTTATGTGGGTCGGGATGGCTGTCGTTTTAGCTGCATTCGCCATCGGTGGAGCAGGGGTCCAGTCCATCTCTCTCATCTGGGTTGTCCTCGGAACACTTCTCGGTACGCTGCTGATCGGTCTAGCCATCACTCTGACTGCTGACATCGGTATTGAGCATGGCTTGTCTTTTCCCGTATACATGCGGGCTCCCTTCGGTATCGTCGGCACGCATTTCCCATCCGTCATCCGCGGTGTGGCTGCATCGATGTGGTTTGGAATCAATACCTACTTCGGATCTACAGCTATTAACGGTATTTTAAACATTTTATTCGGCTTTGATAACTGGTTTATTTGTTATATTTTGTTTGCTTTATTCCAGCTTTTTAATACCGCACTTGGAATCAAGGCTGTTGAGAAATTTGCGGACCTCGCCGCGCCGATCATTATTCTGATCGGGGTATGGATGTACTTCAACCTTACAGGTACCGCGGCGGAACAGGGCAAAGACATCTGGGCATGGGTGGAAAGCCCGGTGACCGGTGGAGCGGCTTTCACCGCTTTTGTCATCGTTGTGGTCAGTAATATGGGATATTGGGCAACGCTGGCGGCGGATATTTCCTCCATATCCCGGTTCATTAAAGCTCCAAAATATGAGAGGAACTGGTTCAAGCGGAATAAAGGGGCAATGGTCGGAAGTCTTGTCGGTCTGCCTCTAACACAGACGTTTATCGTTGTGCTTGGTGCTGTCTCGTACATTGCGGTTTCCAATTTTGACCCGGTCGTCGCCCTGCAGGAATCAGCAAGCGGACTTGTCCTTGGGATTCTCCTTCTCATGATCGTACTGGCCCAGTGGTCGACGAACGTGAGTGCGAATATTGTTCCGGCTGCAACGATCTTTTCCAACGTCGGCGGCCCGAAACTGCCTTTCTGGGCAGGGGTGTTCATAGCGGGTCTTGTCGGGACGGTCATACAGCCGTGGAGTATTTTTAATCTGCTGATTCCCGTCCTCTTAATAGCGGCGGCGATTCTATCTGTGATTGTCGGGATCATCTTTGCCGATTACTATCTATTAAGAAGACGCCGGATGAATGTTACGGATCTGTATAAGAGCGGCGGTCAGTATACCTACGACGGCGGGATAAACTGGGCTGGTATGATTTCCTGGGTCATTGGCAGTGTATTCGCTTATCTCTTCAGTACATGGTCCTTCTTCGTAGGATTTGGGATCGGAGCGCTCTGTTACTATCTGCTTGCCAAGCACTGGTATTTTAAAAAGCATCCGCAGGCTGAGATCGAGAACCCGAGTGATGATGAGTATTTGGGAATCACAGTTGGACGGGATTGGGTTATCGGTGAGGGATTTGTAGAAGAGAAGCTTGGAAAGCGAACAGGGACAGAGGATTTAACAAAAAAAGCAGATGCTTAAAAGGAGGAGTAACATGTCAGACCATCGTGAATTTCATGCAGAAAGGGAAAAAATCGACTTTTTATTGGAACAGGGGTATGTCATGAAAGCCGTGACTGAAAATTTAAGCGGAGCTTTCCTGGAGTTTGTGTACGAAGGCAGTGATCCGGACCAGCCGGAGGTGGAGAGGCTTCATATTCTTCATCCGGATTCAAGAAAATATTTTTCAACGATATTATTTCAGCAGCAGAGGAAACAGGAAATGAAGTAGGGGGCAGGCTCCCTGCTTTTTTTTTCTGTCTTTTTTATCCGTTCCTGTTAAAATAGAAGGAGACGGTTTTTTTTATGAAGAATAATGACAGCGCTTACAGAACCGGTCAAGGGAGATTTTCTGACCGACGGGGGAATATAAGTGTGTTCAAGCCCTTACTTTCCAAGGATTCAGCCTCTGTGTGAGATTATCTTACAAGATGTTCGATTATCACGGCCTTTTGGTATACGTTAAAAAGAGGGGGGCGTTGTATGAAAGATTCCATGTCTATTGAAAACATTCTGAAACGAGACCATTTTTCATCGGCAAAAGTCATATCGGGACACGCCGGACTTTCGAAATCAGTGAAATGGGTGCATGTCTTTGAAATGACGGAAGTGAGAGAAAACCTGAAGGGTGGAGAGCTCATTCTTTCTACAGGTTTTGGATGGAAAAATGATGACCACCTGCTTCTGGGGCTGCTTCAGCAGCTGGTTGAACGAAACGTCGCAGGCATCTGCATCGAGCTCGGTACGTTTATTCAGGAGTTATCAGAGGATGCTCTGGCTTTTGCAGATGCGCACGACTTCCCGGTCATCGTTTTCGAGAAGGAGGTTTCCTTCATTGAAATCACCCGGGAGATCCATGCCGATTTAATCAACCATCAGTATGAGCGGATTTCCAGCCTGGAGGATTATGCCCAGCGTCTGAATAAACGTCTGTTGTCCATTGATAACTATTTCGATATCCTGAAAAATCTGCAGCAGTATGTGAACTGCCAATTGATATATGTCACGAAAGATCACACGGTGGTTACGGTGCCGCAGCTTAGAAATAAGGAGAGGGAGGAGGCGCTTGCTGAATTGAATGCCCCGCCCGCTCAGCGGAAACGGTGGCTGCTGCAACAGCCTGTCCAAGTGCTGGAACGGGAATTTGCTGTCATTTATTTATTATGTGGAAGACGGGAGCTCGGGGAATTCGAATCTCTTCTTCTCGACCGGACAGCAACCGCTCTCGCCCAGTACCTTCTCCGGGAATTGTATACGGAGGAAAAACGAAAGGCGAAGGAAACCGAATGGCTGATGGGGTGGCTGGAAGGAGAGCATACCACAGAGGAAATCGAAAACCGTCTGCCCCGCTACAAAATCCAGCTGCCTTCATCAGGGGCTGCGGCTGTGACCATAAAAATGACCATGGCCGACGAACGGCGCACCAATCCGGATGTTACGTATTTGAACATGCTTGTGCAGAATATTTTTGATCAGAATGGATTTTACGTTTTTCCAGTACAGCGCCGTCAGCTGGTTACGTACATCCTCTTGAACCGAAAACAGGAGGAGGACTGGAAGAGCCGCATGAAGACGGGTGTGGACAGACTGAAAAAAATCAGCATGCTGAATGATTCGTCGGTGGCTTCTTTCCAAATCGCCGTCGGAAAATATATACGTCGTCTGGATCATATCAGTGAAAGTTACCAGACCGCATTGGAAACGCTGACGCTGCAAAGTAATCTTCCACCTGAACAGCACAGATATTTTTATGATGATATGCACATGTACCGGCTCATCTCCCTTGTACATAAACACAGCAACCTCAACGGGCTGGTCAATGAATATTTAGAGCCGATTATACAGTATGACCAAAAACATAATACGAAGCTTCTGGAAACCTTGCGGGTGTATCTTGCCTGCAACGGTTCCAAGAAAGAAACGGCAGACAAGGTTTTTGTTGTCCGGCAGACACTTTATCACCGTCTCGAGAAGCTGGAAATGCTGCTTGGAGCGGACTTCATGGACTGTGAAAAACGACAGGTGATCGAGTTTGCGCTTGTCGCTCATGAATACCAGCAGGCCTTGCATGCCTGACCTCCATACAGCCGTGTTGTCATTATGTGTAAGCGTTCGGAGGACGGTTTAACACAATGTCTAATGAAACCCGTTCTTTAATATTGGATAATTAAGATAATTCAAATAATTATCCAGGAATGGGGAGGTTTTTTCCATGACAAAAGCGGATGTGCAGAATGATATGTTCGTAAAGGACGAAAAGTATGTATGGCACTCCATGAAGCCGTACAAACCCGAAAATACAATGATCGCGAAAAGTGCGAAAGGCTCATGGATTACGGATGTGCAAGGCAATCGTTTTCTGGATGCGATGTCAGGCTTATGGTGTGTAAACATCGGATATGGCCGTGAGGAACTGGCGGAGGCCGCCTATAATCAAATGAAGGAATTGTCCTACATGCCGATGACCGAAAGCCACGAGCCTGCCGTAAATCTGGCTGAAAAAATCAATGACATGCTCGGGGGAGACTATGTCGTCTTCTTTTCCAATAGTGGGTCCGAAGCGAATGAAATGGCGTTCAAAATGACACGGCAGTATCACCAGCAGAAGGGGGATCATTACCGATCCAAATTCATCTCCCGTTACCGCGCGTATCATGGGAATTCGACAAGCTCCCTCTCTGCTACAGGCCAGGCCCAGCGGAAGTATAAATATGAACCACTGGGATCAGGTTTTCTTCATGTAGCTCCGCCTGATGAATACCGCAATCAACATAGTGAAGCTGACCGCTGGGGAGCGGAGGATATCGATAAGGTCATGACCTGGGAGTATAACGAAACGATTGCCGGAGTGATTATGGAACCGATTATCACCGGGGGAGGCGTCATTGTTCCGCCGGAAAATTATATGAAGGAAGTTAAGTCCATCTGCGAAAAACACGGAGCTTTAATGATTGTGGATGAAGTCATCTGTGGGTTTGGGCGGACAGGTCAGCCGTTCGGGTTTATGAATTACGGGGTTCAGCCTGATATCGTGACGATGGCCAAGGGTATTACCAGTGCCTACCTGCCCTTGTCAGCGACCGCTGTGAAAAGAGAAATCTACGAAGCCTTCTGTGGAGAAGAGACTTACGATTTCTTCCGGCATATCAATACATTTGGAGGCAGCCCCGCTTCCTGCGCGGTTGCACTGAAAAATATTGAAATTATGGAGAAGGAACAGCTTTTCCAACGTTCCAGCCAGCTGGGAGATCTTGTGAAAAATGAATTGCATACGCGTCTGCAGGGGCATAAGTATGTAGGAGATGTCAGAGGCAAAGGGCTGCTGATTGGAATCGAGCTCGTCTCTGATAAAGAAACGAAAGAACCGCTGGCTGTGGAAAAAGTCAATGCCGTCATCCATCGGTGTAAGGAGAAAGGCATCATTATCGGAAAGAATGGGATGACGGTAGCCGGTTACAATAACATATTAACTCTGGCGCCGCCGTTATCGATTGAAGAGGAGGATGTCACCTTCCTGATCCATACACTGGTCGAGGCTATCTACACCCTTTAGATAATGACAGGAGGTTTTCAGTGTGCGTATTGGAATCCCGAAGGAAATAAAGAATAATGAAAACCGGGTCGCTATGACACCGGCTGGGGCCGTTCACCTGATTCAGCAGGGCCATGAGGTGTTCGTGGAAACCAAAGCCGGGGATGGCTCCGGGTTTTCGGATGACGATTATAAGCAGGTCGGTGCGACGATTGTCGGGTCGGCTTCAGAAGCCTGGGGTCAGCAGATGGTTTTGAAAGTAAAAGAACCACTGGCGGAGGAGTATGGGTTTTTTTATGAAGGGCTCATTCTTTTTACCTACCTGCACCTGGCTGCGGATGAAGAATTGACAAAAGCACTGGCCGATAAGAAAGTGACGGCTATCGCCTATGAAACGGTGCAGAGCGATAACGGCTCCCTGCCGCTCTTGACGCCGATGAGTGAAGTGGCAGGGAGGATGGCAGCTCAAAAAGGCGCACAATTTTTAGAGCGCCCGCTCGGGGGGACCGGAATCCTTCTTGGCGGCGTACCCGGGGTGAAACGCGGAAAAGTGACCATTATCGGTGGCGGGGTTGTTGGAACAAATGCGGCTAAAATTGCCGTTGGTCTCGGAGCTGAAGTCACCATCATCGACTTAAGTCCTGAGCGTCTCCGGCAGCTGGATGATATTTTTGGATGGCAGATCAATACACTCGTTTCCAATCCGCTGAATATCAGCGAAGCTGTAAAGGAATCCGATCTTGTGATCGGTGCCGTGCTTATTCCGGGAGCAAAAGCGCCGAAGCTCGTTACTGAAGCAATGGTCAAAACGATGAAGAAAGGCAGCGTGCTCGTGGATGTAGCTGTCGATCAAGGCGGGATCGTCGAAACGGTGGATCATGTGACCACTCATGATGATCCCGTCTATATGAAACATGGCGTCGTCCATTATGCAGTAGGAAACATGCCGGGGGCTGTTCCTCAGACTTCTACTGTCGCGCTTACAAATGTGACGATTCCGTATGCTTTGCAGATCGCTGGTAAAGGGTGGCGGAAAGCCTGTCTTGAAAGTTTTGCCCTGTGTAAAGGTTTGAACGTTGTCAATGGACTTGTCACATATAAGCAGGTAGCCGAATCCCATCAAATGGATTATACGGACGTCCAGAAAGTCCTGGGTCGTAAGACGACGCTGCCTAAGTAAGCACTAAAATCTTGTTTCCATCAGGTTGTCGGGAATGGTCTCGACAGCCTTTTTGCTTTCTTCGGGCTTTTTGATTTTCAGCATCCAGGGTATAGTAAGGGGAGAAAATCAAGGAGGTTTTTGTATGAAAGCAGCATGGTTTGAAGCATTCGGTGCACCGGAAGAGGTGCTGCAGACAGGGGAGTATACTGCCCCTGAACCCGGACATGGAGAAGTATTGATACGAATGAAAACTTCAGGAGTGAATCCTTCTGATACAAAAAAACGCCAGGGATCTTTTCAAAATCTGCTGGATGGTGGACCAGTCATTCCTAACAGTGACGGGGCGGGTGTAATCGAAGCTGTCGGTCCCGGCGTCTCCCACGCGAGAATCGGGGAAAGAGTCTGGGTGTATCAGGCCCAGTTTCAACGGCAGCATGGAACTGCAGCGGAATATTGTGCGGTAGAAAGCCGGAGAGCTGTAAAGCTGCCGGAAGAGGTCAGCTTTGAAACAGGGGCCTGCCTCGGTATTCCGGTCATGACCGCCCACCGCAGCGTTTTTGCTGATGGACCGGTAGAAGGGGAAGTACTATTTATTACGGGTGGAGCCGGTCGTGTCGGTTACTATGCGATCCAATGGGCGAAGCTTGCCGGCGCGGTTGTCATTACGACGGCGAGTAATGAAGAATCCAGCCACTACTGCCGTGAAGCAGGAGCGGATTTTGTTGTCAATCATAAATCTGATGATATGGTTGAACAGGTGCTGGACTTTACCGGAGGCCGGAAAGTGGACCGTGTCATTGATGTGGAATTTGGAGCGAACCTGGAGAGCGTGCTGGACATCATCCGAGTCGGAGGTGTGATTGCCACATATTCCTCAACGGTCGTCCCGGAGCCTGTTCTTCCATTCAAGCGTATGATGTTTATGAACTTAACGATCCGTATGATTATCGTTTATGACATGCCGGAAGAAGCGAAGCAGGAGGCCATCGAGGATATTGATGAAGCACTGCGGTCTAATCTGCTTCTCCACCGCATCGATAAGATCTACCCATTGGAAGACATTGCAGAAGCCAATGCGCTCATTGACAGTGGAGAAGGTTACGGCTGTGTCATCGTCAATATAGAAGATTAACGGGTCATGTCTAGCGCTGTTTCTTCGTGAATAGGCTGATAGCAGGAAGGCTTATTTCACTTGAAGGAGACATGCACGATGGAAATCATGATGGATTTCACCCCGTATATCGGTCTGGCCGTTGTTTTGTACGCTATCCGTCAGACCCGACGGGTGTCCAATCGATTTATTCCGATTATTGCCGTCCTTCTCGGTATCGGTTTTTCGCTTTGGGAAAATGGTCTGAATCCTGACGCTGTCATTACAGGGCTGAAGTATGCACTGCTCGGCATTGGTACAGTGGCTGGAATTAAATACTTTCTGGAAAAGAAAGAAAAGGACACGGTGCAGAAATAAGAATGGAAGCAGACGGAGGAGAGCGTCTGCTTCTTTTTATGGCATAAAAAAGACAGGCAGGAGAGCCTGTCAGCATGAGGGGAGAAGGTGTCATTCATTTTATTGTTCCCTGCGGCGCACGACTAAAGCGGTTCCACCAAGTACAGAAAGAGTCATCCCCAACAACGCATATGTAGCGTACGGTGCTGAAGTGTCAGGCAGTTCGCCGCCTTCCTCTTCACTGGACATCGTTTCTTCTTCTTCGGCTGCATCCTCATCTCCGGAGGACATGTCATCGGAAGATTCCTCTGAACTGTCGGAGGAACTACTGTCTGGGTCCTCACAAGGAATACCGTCTCCATCTCTGTCTAAACGCTCTGGATCATTTTCGGCGGAGTAGCCTTTTTCATCCCAATATTCTTTTGCTTCTTCTTCAGAAGCAAAATCAGGGCAGTCTTTATCACCGTCATGATTATCGGCACTTACGGCTCCGAAACTACTGAAAATCAAACCAATGGCAAACAGACCTGCAAGCAGCTTTTTCAATAGAAAAACCCCTTTTAGATAGATTCACCATCTCCCTGTAATATAATTCTCTCTATATAGAGGTAATTCCTCAAAAAAACCGATGGTAAACCAAAAATTTACAATGATGTAGAATAATTTTACAATTATGAAAAAATGAGGGGTGGGAATTAGATAAAGTTACCAGATATGAGTCCTTTGATTGATTGAGGGGTATGATAAACTATACTAAGATTTTAATAGGAATGAGGATTCATTCCTTGGTTAAGGAGAGAAACACCGATGCCCACAAACAGAACGAAGAGAGAAGATATTTTAGACAGCGCCTTGAAATTGTTTGCTGAACGCGGCTTCGATGCTACGACGATTCCGATGATTGCCGGGGATGCCCGTGTAGGCGCAGGAACGATTTACCGTTATTTTGAGAACAAGGAAGTTCTTGTGAATACGCTTTTCCAGCATTATGTCCAGGCATTCAAAGGGATGCTGGAGGAGGAATATCCTCAAGAAAGCTCGAGCAGGGAGCAGTTTCATCATTTGTTTCAACGGATGGTCCAGTTCACAAATGAGCACGAGCATGCGCTTTATTTTATTAAGACGCATAACGGGGCTTATTTCCTGAATGAGTCCAGCCGGAAACAGTTCAGCTGTCTTTGGAAGATTCTCAGGGATTTTCTGGACAAGGGAAAAGAGCGGGGAGAAATCCGCCAGCTGCCGTCGCTCGCCTTGATTGCTATTATTTTCGGTGGCTTTTTAGAACTTGAACAATTGATCAGATCCGAAGAGTTGGAAGCCAGCAGGGATTTACTTCATGGAGTTGAAGAAAGCTGCTGGGATGCTGTGCGTCATCATCATTGATGGGGCATTTCTTTTACACAAAACGGAATGAATGTTCATTCCGTAATTTTAACAAGAGGTGAATCATTGTGAATAAAACAAATACAATACCACGTCCGAAGGAATATGGGCCGCTTGGAAACCTGCCATTGCTGAATAAAGACAAACCCATCCAGTCGTTCATGAGTATGGCGGAGGAGTACGGGTCCATTTTTCAGTTTCAATTCCCCGGAAGAGTGAGCACTTTTATCTCCAGTGCGTCTTTAGCGGGTGAAATCCTCGACGAAAACCGGTTCGACAAGCATGTGGGTCCTGCGCTGCAAAAGGTGAGGGCTTTTGGCGGGGATGGATTGTTTACGAGTGGAACGGGAGAGCCCAACTGGAAAAAAGCGCATAACATCCTGCTTCCGAGCTTCAGTCAGCAGGCCATGAAAGGTTATCACGATAAAATGGTCGACATCGCCGGTCAACTGGTACAGAAGTGGTCACGGCTCAATGCAGGTGAATCTGTTCAGGTTCCTGATGATATGACGAGGCTGACTCTTGATACGATCGGCCTGTGCGGCTTCAATTTCCGCTTCAACAGCTTCTATAGAGAGGATATGCATCCGTTCGTTGAGAAAATGGTCCGCGCTCTCGATGAATCGATGAGTCAGTCCCAGCGTCTCGGCATTCAGGATAAGCTGATGGTCCGGTCTAAACGCCAGTATAAAGAAGATATTGATTATATGTTTGAGCTTGTGGACGGTTTAATTGCTGAGCGGAAAGAGGCAGGCGATCAGGGGGAAGATGATCTTCTATCCCATATGCTGAAAGGGGTGGACCCGGAAACAGGTGAGGGTCTTTCAGATGAAAACATCCGTTTCCAGATCATTACGTTCCTCATCGCCGGACACGAAACGACGAGCGGTCTTTTATCCTTTGCTCTTTATTTCTTAATGAAGCATCCGGATAAGCGGAAAAAAGCACAGGCGGAAGTAGATGAAGTCCTGGGCGGTGACACCCCATCCTTTAAACAAGTGAAGCAGTTGAAATATGTAAGGATGGTGTTGAATGAAGCTCTTCGTCTCTGGCCCACCGCGCCCGCATTTTCTGTCTACGCCAAGGAAGATACGACACTTGGCGGTCAATATGAAGTGGAAAAAGGGGATGCCTTCACTCTGTTGATCCCTGAATTGCACAGAGATAAAGCAGCATGGGGAGAGGATGTGGAAGTCTTTCGACCGGAGCGTTTTGAAGATCCTTCATCCGTACCGTCCAACGCTTTCAAACCGTTCGGGAACGGCCAGAGAGCCTGTATTGGACAACAGTTTGCCCTTCATGAAGCCGTACTTGTTCTCGGCATGGTCCTTCAGCACTTTGATTTAGTGGATGACGAGGACTATGAGCTGGATGTGAAAGAAACGCTGACTTTGAAGCCTGAAGGGTTAACGATGAAAGTGAAGACGAGAAAGGAAGTATCCGTCTTCCAAAAACCGGCGAAAGAACCGGCAGCGTCCAGCATAGAAGAACCAGCGATTGCATCGGATGCTCACGGAACGCCTTTGTATGTACTGTATGGATCCAACCTTGGGACAGCAGAAGGAACGGCAAGGGAAATAGCGGAAAAAGGGTCATCTCTTGGCTTCCAAACCGTCACAGCGCCTCTCGATGACTATGTGGGGGGACTGCCTGAAGACGGAACGGTGCTGTTCGTTTCTGCTTCTTATAACGGACACCCGCCTGACAACGCCCGTCGGTTCATGGAATGGATTCCAACACTTGAATCAGGGGAGTTGTCCGGTGTCACGTATGCGGTCTTCGGCTGTGGGGATCGAAACTGGGCAGCTACGTATCAGCGGATCCCTCAACGGATCGATGAAGAAATGAAAGCCAAAGGTGCAGGAAGACTTCTTTCCCGCGGCGAAGGAGATGCCAGTGAAGATTTTGATGGTGATTTGGAAGCCTGGCAGGAAACCCTCTGGAATGAACTCGCTTCCTTCTATGAATTGGAAGTGAGAGAAACGTCCGATCAGTCCAGTTCTATTGCTATGGACTATGTGAGCGGGACGAGTTATACGCCGATTGGTCAGTCTTACGAGGCATTTACGGCGGAAGTATTGGAGAACCGTGAGCTTCATCAGGCTGGGGCACGGAGTACAAGACACGTGGAACTTCTGCTGCCAGAAGGGACTGTGTATCAAGAAGGTGACCACATCGGTGTTGTCCCAGAGAACCATGAAGACCTCGTGGACAGAGTGGTGGACCGTTTTTCACTGAAAAAAGAAGCCTTTGTCGTTTTGAAGGAAGGGGCAGGAAAAGCGAAGCATCTGCCATCAGGTCAGCCGGTCCAGCTTGGAGAATTGTTATCTTCCTGCGTTGAACTTCAAGAACCGGTGACGCGGGCCCAGCTGCGTGCCCTTGCGGCAAGTAATCCGTGTCCTCCTCATAAACAGGAACTCGAGCGTCTGACAGAAGGAGAGGCCTATAAAAAAGAAATCCTTGCCAAGCGACGGACGATGCTCGAACTGTTGGAGGAATATGATTCCTGCCTTTTGGAATTTGAGCAGTTCCTGGCTCTTCTTCCGCCGCTTCGTGTCCGCTATTATTCTATTTCAAGCTCCCCGACGGCAGGTAAAGAGCGTGTAAGCCTGACCGTAAGTGTCGTGAAGGAAGCGGCCTGGAGTGGTAAAGGAGAGTACAAAGGTATTGCGTCCAATTACCTGGCTTCCCTGGACACAGCTGATAAAATCGCCTGCTTTATCCGGACACCGGAAACAGATTTCCATCTTCCAGAGGACAGCCGGACTCCGGTCATTATGGTCGGACCTGGAACAGGGATTGCTCCTTTCAGAGGATTCATTCAGCAGAGAACACATCTGCAGAAGGAAGGAAAAGAACTGGGAGAAGCCCATGTTTACTTTGGGTGCCGCCATCCGAAGCAGGACTTCCTTTATGAAGGCGAGCTGAAGGAAGCGGAAGCACTGAATTTGATTACGTTAAACACCGCTTTTTCCCGCTGTGAAGAACAGCCGAAGAGGTATGTCCAGCACGTCATGGATGAGGATAAGGAGAAGCTGATTCCACTGTTGGAACAGGGCGCTCATCTCTATATTTGTGGGGATGGAAGCCGGATGGCTCCTGAAGTACTGGAAACCCTGAAGAACAGCTACCAACAAGTCAAGGATGCAGATGAAAAGGCTGCCGCTGACTGGGTCAATCAGCTGGAGAAAGAGGGCAGACTGGCTAAAGACGTATGGTCGGGAGCTTGAAAATAAAAAAGGATGAGGCTGGAAAGCCTCATCCTTTTTAGTTTGTCTGCATCTGTTTCTTTTTACGTGCTTTTTCTTTTTCAATCTGCTTACTGCGGAGCTGACCGCAGGCGGCATCGATATCTGTTCCGTGTTCCGTACGAACCCCGCATTTAATCCCGCGGTCCATCAATGTCTGATAGAACGTCAGAATAGCTTCCTTCTCACTTCGCTCGTAAGGGTGGTCGGCGACCGGGTTGTAAGGGATCAAGTTGACATAGGACAAGTGACGCTTATCCTTCAGCAGAGCTGCAAGTTCTTCGGCTTCTTTTTTATGATCGTTCACATCACGAAGCAGAATATATTCGAACGTAATTCTACGGTTGGTTTTCTCCAGATAGTAGTCAATGGCCGGCATCAGCTTTTCAAGCGGATAGGCCCGGTTGATTTTCATAATCTGTGTCCGCAGCTCATTGTTCGGTGCATGAATGGATAAGGCAAGGTTGACTTGTATGCCTTCATCCGCAAACTCGTACATTTTTGGTGCGATTCCACTGGTGGATACCGTGATATGCCGGGCACCGATGGAAAGACCTTTTTTATCATTCACGACTTTCAGGAAGTCCATCAGGTTGTCATAGTTATCAAACGGTTCTCCGATTCCCATGACTACGATGTGGCTGACGCGCTCATCCTTGCCCTGCTTATCCAGATGATGCTGGACCTGCATGATCTGCTCCACGATCTCTCCGCTTGTCAGGTCACGGCTTTTACGAAGAATACCGCTGGCACAGAACGAACAGCCGATGTTACAGCCGACTTGTGTCGTTACACAGACGGATAGGCCGTAGTTGAACCGCATCAATACGGTTTCAATAACGTTTCCATCATCCAGTTTGAATAGAAATTTGATCGTACCGTCCTGAGACTCCTGTTTAATTTCCTCGGTCAATGTTTCTATCGTAAAATGCTCAGCCAGAAGGTCGATACAGGACTGATTGACGTTTTTCATCTGCGAGAATTCTGTTACACGCTTTTGGTACAGCCAGTCCCACACCTGCTTGGAACGGAACTTCTTTTCCCCATGCTCCTCAAGCCAGCTGGTCAGCTGTTCAAACGTCAATCCGTAAATGGATTGTTTCATATATACGCTCCTCTTTAAAAAAAATCACTATTTCTATCATAAGCGATTTTAACAGGAAGGACAACATCCAAGCCAATGTTATAATTTTGCAAAAATCCCGGCTTCTTCAGGTGTACACGCCACAGCTTTTCTGCGGACGTTCATGAGCATCGGTTTATTTTCTTCCGATAGCCGAACGTTTGGAATGCAGGATGGGAGGAAAAGGACCGCTCTTGTTTATTCGTCTACGTCGATCAGGAGGGTGCGGTTTTTAAATCCGCCTCTTTCCCTGCGGCGGTGCTGACGGATATGTTCGACCTCTTCGATGGTCGCTCCATGTGAATAGGTTAATTCATGAATGACCTCCATCATGTCCGCGAGTTTCGTGAGGGATTTACGGTTTTCTTTTGCGTGGGCATAGTCATCGACGACTTCGAGAAGTTTCTTTTTCAATGTTTCATTGTATTCTTGACCGGCCAGCTGCCTCGTTCGGATCGTTTTTCCTGAATCCTTCAGTTTCTCCGGGGTATGATCGCGGACGAGTCTGTTTTTCTTTTCCACGTATTCCACTCTCCTTTCACCTATACCTGTCCATACCTTTTTTTCTGGACAGAGAAACAATCCTCGCTTCTTTTGATTACGACAGTATGAGGTTGGAGGGGCAGGTTTTCTTCTATAAAAAAAGCATCGTGAGCGTGTGCCGCCCCTTTTTAGAAAAGCTGTGGTAAAGTAGGAGGTGTTTCTGAGGGAACCCCGTACTGTATAAGGGGAGTCAGAAAGAGCATGATAAAACAAACCCTTCCTATCAAAGGAGATGAAGCTGATGGAATTTAAAGTTCAATGGAATGGAGATATGGCGTTCTCAGGAGATACTCCTTCCGGCCACACGGTCGACATGGATGCTGGAGAGGACTCCGGCGGGAAGAACGGCGGTGCCAGACCGACCGAATTATTAATGAACGCAGTCGCTGGCTGCACGGGTATTGATATCATTTCCATCTTAAAGAAAATGCGTCTTCCAATTGAAGATTTCCATATGGATGTCAGTGGTGACAGAGCCGATGAACACCCGCGTAAATTTACGAGCATGCACATCCATTATGATTTGAAAGGCGACCTTCCAGAGGAAAAAGTCGTCCGCGCGATTCAATTGTCCAAAGACAAATACTGCTCAGTTTCCCACTCCATTAGTGCGGAATTGACGGCAAGCTATTCAATTAACGGCGTCAAGGGTACGAAAGAATTATAAAATAGAAAAACCTCTCAGGACAGCTGCCTGAGAGGTTTTTCTATCAGGACGCCCTCAGTAGACGAAGGACGGACTGATGACAGTGGGATTTATAACTGGCGTGCTTGGCATCATCCTGACTCATCAGCCATTGGATAAGGGTTCCGTCAATCATACTGCGGATACTGATGGCGGACTGTTCTACATCCTCGATGTGAAAGACGCCTTCTTCCAGTCCCTGCGTGATGATTTCTCGTCCGATGGACCAGCAGTTTTCATAAAATTGCTGGTTGATCTGCCTGTAGCGTTCCTGGTGCTTCATTTGAGACAGATAATCGAGGTAGACGCTGTAAAACGTTTTATTTTCTTCAGGACTGACAAACACCTGATCTATGTAAGCTTCGAGTTTTCCCAAGGCTGTTTCCTTTAATTCAATAGAAGCGGCCTCTTTTTCATAGATGCGTGTGGTAATCCACTCCAATAAGTGGGAAAAGACATCCACTTTATTTTTAAAGTAATAATTGGTGACGCCTTTACTCACTTCCGCATAATCCGCAATATCCTGTAGCGTAACAGAATCATAGCCTTTGGCAGCCACTGCTTCAAAAGCGGCCTTCAAAATCTGTTGTCGTCGCTGCTCTGCTTTCTTAGCCATAAGCTTACCTCCTATACTAACCATCTATTATACAAGAAGAAGAGAGGACATGAAAATATTTTTTTCTGACCGGATAGAATAATTTGACCAGTCAGTATAAAATGCCTTACGATAGAGTTGGATCTTATGAAAAGGTGAAAGGAGAGGTTACACATGAGCGAAGAATTTAAGGCTTTTGTAGTGAATAAAACAGAAGATGATTTTACAGCAGACATTCAGTCTCTGACATTGAATGACCTGCCTGAAGGGGACGTCACCATTCAGGTGCATTACTCAAGCGTCAACTATAAGGATGGGCTGGCAAGTACTCCGAACGGGAAAATCGTCCAGTCTTATCCGTTTGTTCCCGGAATCGACCTGGCCGGGACGGTCGTATCATCTGCTGACTCCCGCTATGAGGAAGGTCAGAAAGTCATCGTAACCAGCTATGAACTTGGAGTGTCTCATTACGGTGGATACAGTGAATATGCGCGTGTTCCTGGAGACTGGATTATACCACTTCCGGAAAACCTGAGTCTGCAGGAAGCAATGATTTTCGGAACGGCTGGTTTTACAGCAGCCTTGTCCGTTCACAAGCTTGAAGAAGCAGGTGTCAAGCCTGACGACGGTTCTATCCTTGTATCTGGAGCGACCGGCGGTGTCGGAAGTATGGCTGTCGCTATGCTGAAAAAGCGCGGTTATCATGTGACAGCAAGCACAGGAAAAGCATCCGAGCATGATTATTTGAAGCATCTCGGTGCAGAGGATATTATTCCACGGGAAGAGCTTTCCCCGGAAAAAGTACGGGCATTGAGCAAACAGCGCTGGGCCGGAGCGGTCGATCCTGTCGGCGGTAAGACGCTTGCGACCATCTTAAGTGAAACAAAATACGGTGGTGCCGTTGCGGTGAGTGGTTTGACAGCGGGTACAAGCGTTCCGACGACCGTATTCCCGTTCATCCTGCGCAGTGTCAATCTTCTGGGTATCGATTCCGTCTACTGCCCGATCGAAACACGGAAAACCATCTGGAACCGGATCGCTGATGATCTGAAGCCGGAGGGCCTTGATGAAATGAAGAATGAAATCACATTTGATCAGCTTCCTCAAACCCTTTCAGATATTCTGGAAGGAAAAACACGCGGACGTACGATTGTGAAGGTAACAGAAGAATAAATGAAGGAGAGCCCGGTTCATGAACCGGGCTTTTTTTCTGGAGGAAATGAAAGTATATAGTTCACTTCTTATTAAAAACTACGGGTCCGGGCATAAAAGTGGCGGGTTTTTTTAAGAAACGATGATAGTGGAATGGATGACAGGCGATTGGAGGATCTGCATACATGTATTGAGCGTCATTTAAGAAAAGGTGAAACCTTTGAATCATAGGGGGAGAGCTGTGCGGCTTATGTACACTTTCAGTTTAAAGAGATAACCCGGGATTCCTGGATTTGCCACGGGGCGGGATGGGTACAGGATTACAAGTAAACAGCTTCCGGAGTGTGCATATCATCAGGATGACTAAGGGCAGACGAAAGGGAGAGAAGCTGTCATGTCTGAACCCGGGTGGGGCGTTGACTATCGGGAAGCTGTAAAGAATGATCTGTATGAAAGGAGGAGGTCGTCTGCTTTTTCTTTTACTTTGTATTTATGCAGCGGTCATATGGATCAGTTTCGAAAAAACAGTGAGAAAAGGGGAAAAGCGCAGGTGGATAGGGGCAGGGGTTGCTCTTCTATCCCTGCTTGTATTTCCTCTTGCTCCACTGTTTGCTGAAGCGCGTGCGTCGGAACATGGGCTCTCGACGGTGTTTATCGTATTCCTCGTCCATCTTGTTCCTGCTGTAGGGGGCACGGCACTCCTGGCTGCCGGTTTTTTTACGTCCAACGAAAGATGAGGGGAAATATATGCCTGAAATTATTCATCACCAATTTATAAAAACTCCGGTGCAGCAGGTTTTTGATGCGGCGCGAAGTGTGGAGCTCCATACAAAAAGCATGACGCAGACAAAAGAAAAAGCGGTCGGAGGTGTAACCGAAGGCTTGCTGGAGGAAGGAGACACCGTGACATGGGAAGCTGTTCATTTCGGTGTGCGGCAGCGCTTGACGGCACGAATTGTTTCCATGCAGGCGCCCCATCGGTTCGTGGATGTGATGGATAAAGGAGTTTTCCATTCCTTTACCCATACCCATGATTTCATTGAAAAAGGTGAGGGGACGCTGATGGTGGATACGTTTGTTTATCAATCGCCCCTTGGTATCCTGGGACGGCTCGCTGACCGGCTGTTTTTGGAGAAGTATATGACAAGGATGCTGAAAAATCGGGCAGTGGTTTTAAAAAATGAGCTTGAAAAAGACGGATGACATGAGGTCATCCGTCTTTTTCAGGCTGTAGAGAAAGAGAATATATGGTATCTGCTGCGCTTACCGAATGAAAGATTTACGGCCACGTTCCGCTTATCGGCGGGTGCTTGCTGCGGGCACGGCCTCAGCTAACTTGAGCAGGAAAACCACCTCCCCAAGTGGATCTTCGGGTCGTGCGGTTCCCGCAGGCGTCACCACCGAACACTCCTCGTGACCTAACCAAGTGAATTTTAAAAAATAGTTCCCAGGGTGTTGAACTATAACCCGAATAATGGACACTTATAAAAAAGTGCCCCGTTATTCGGGTTATTTCTATCTCTAGAAATTTAA
>NZ_CAMZMV010000006.1:0-115686 GCF_947311855.1 Halobacillus sp. Cin3
GCATGTATTAGGCACGCCGCCAGCGTTCGTCCTGAGCCAGGATCAAACTCTCCATAAAAGTAGTTTGACTTGCTCATTTGCACACCGAATGTGCTTTGTTTCAAATTCCTTCAATAAAGAAGAAATGTTTTGACGTACTGGTTGGTTCGTTCAGTTTTCAAAGATCAAATAATGGTGGGCCTGAGTGGACTTGAACCACCGACCTCACGCTTATCAGGCGTGCGCTCTAACCAACTGAGCTACAGGCCCCAATGGTGATTGAATAATGGAGCGGGTGAAGGGAATCGAACCCTCATCATCAGCTTGGAAGGCTGAGGTTTTACCACTAAACTACACCCGCATATATCATGTTGTATTTCTCGATGGTCGGGAAGACAGGATTCGAACCTGCGACCCCTTGGTCCCAAACCAAGTGCTCTACCAAGCTGAGCTACTTCCCGTTAAAATGGCGCGCCCGAGAGGAGTCGAACCCCTAACCTTCTGATCCGTAGTCAGACGCTCTATCCAATTGAGCTACGGGCGCATTTTATAATAGCTTTGCGTTGAAAGCGACTTTTCTATCTTAACACGTTTCCGTGTCGATTGCAACAACTTTTTTAAAAGAAATTAGTTGGTGCGGTCGAGAGGACTTGAACCTCCACGGGATTAACTCCCACTAGGCCCTCAACCTAGCGCGTCTGCCGATTCCGCCACGACCGCAGCATCATTATAATGGAATGCTGATCATGGTAATTAAAGTGCGGGTGGAGGGACTTGAACCCCCACGCCGTGAAGCACTAGATCCTAAATCTAGCGTGTCTGCCAATTCCACCACACCCGCAAATAAATGGTGAGCCATGAAGGATTCGAACCTTCGACCCTCTGATTAAAAGTCAGATGCTCTACCAGCTGAGCTAATGGCTCTAAAGAAAGGAATCTATTACACTTGAAAATGATTTGTTCTTTTTAAAAGCACAAGAACCATCATACATCTTATTGATAATGTTGTCAACCCTTTTTCCGAAGAAAAATGGCTGGGCCAGCTGGATTCGAACCAGCGCATGACGGTACCAAAAACCGTTGCCTTACCGCTTGGCTATGGCCCAAAGATAATGGCGGTCCGGACGGGACTCGAACCCGCGACCTCCTGCGTGACAGGCAGGCATTCTAACCAACTGAACTACCGGACCCCTTAAAGGGTGATGCAAAGTGACCCGTACGGGATTCGAACCCGTGATACCGCCGTGAAAGGGCGGTGTCTTAACCACTTGACCAACGGGCCATTAAGAAAATGGCGGAGAAGGAGGGATTTGAACCCTCGCGCCGCTTACGCGACCTACACCCTTAGCAGGGGCGCCTCTTCAGCCACTTGAGTACTTCTCCGTAATGGCTCCAACGGTAGGATTCGAACCTACGACCGATCGGTTAACAGCCGATTGCTCTACCACTGAGCTACGTTGGAAT
This sequence comes from Halobacillus sp. Cin3, assembly GCF_947311855.1. NCBI lineage: Bacteria > Bacillati > Bacillota > Bacilli > Caryophanales > Bacillaceae > Halobacillus > Halobacillus sp. Cin3. The sequence continues at coordinate 1,444 of NZ_CAMZMV010000006.1, forward strand.
AATGTCTCAATGTGTGCCGCTCGTTTATCGGCGACGTTTAATATCTTATAACATCCTGCCTTTAATGTCAAACCCTTTTTCGTGAAAAAATGTAGTTTCTTACGTTTTTTTGGGTTGTTTTGTTAAGGCTTATTTAATTTAACATGTGTGAAGTGGTTCGTCAACACAATTTTTACTTCTTTTTTAAACGGCCTTTACATTTCCCGCAGTGATACTTTTTCGTATCCACCTTCCTCTTCCGCTGATAAGTCTGACCGCACTGGACACACTCATAATGGTGGAACCCTTTCTTCTTTTCAGAAGGAAGCTGTGCGCAGAATCTCGGAGAGTCTGTCTTATGTAAAAGGTCTTTGAATTCAGGATCACCATGTCCAAAGCCTTTCCCTTCTATATGAAGGTGATAGTGGCACAGTTCATGTTTGATAATCCCTTCTAATTCAGCACCATCCAATTCTACAATATACTTCGGATTGATTTCAATGGTTCTTTTTGAAGGAATGTACCGCCCACCTGTCGTTCGAAGACGAGAGTTGAAGTATACATCATCCACAAACGGTTTGTCAAAATATTTTCGTGATAATTCGTCCGTCCATGCTTCCAGCTGCTGTTGTGTCAAAGACTGCACAAGCACACCTCCTCTGTTCTGTGCATACTGTATCATACGTATTTAAAAAGAGGAAAAGAAAGGAGCTGTCCGTCATGCCTTCCTGGCTGAAAGTACAGATGGAGCGTGCTTTCTTCAATAAAGATAAGTATCAGATCAAGCTGCTTAATCAGTGCTGGTACTATTATCAGCACCTCTATAAATAGAAATACCCGGAAGCCGCAGCCCCCAGGTATCCCTTTACGATTGAGGAATCATGGTCAAAGCAATTCTCTGCTTCTGGACATCCACCTTGTCCACCCATACTGTAACAACATCTCCGACAGAGACCATGTCCATCGGGTGTTTGACGAATTTGTCAGCCAGTTTGGATATATGGACAAGCCCGTCCTGTTTTACTCCGATATCGACGAACGCACCGAAGTCAACCACGTTACGAACGGTTCCTTCCAGTTCCATTCCCTCTTCCAAATCCTCCATAGAAAGGACGTTCGTCTTGAGCAGCGGCTTAGGAAGATCGTCACGTGGGTCACGGCCCGGCTGGATCAATGCCTTTTGAATATCTGTCAGCGTCAGCGTGCCAATGCCGAACTCTTCCGAAGCGGCATTCAAGTCCATCTGCTTCAGTTTTTCACCCAATTGTCCATCCCCGAGGTCCTTACTTGTAAATCCAAGATTCTGAAGCAGCTTCCTTGTCGCCTGATAACTTTCCGGGTGGATCGACGTACGGTCGAGCGGTTCTTCTCCGTCCAGTACTCGAAGAAATCCGATACTCTGTTCGAACGTTTTCGCCCCGAGCCTTGGAATGTCCTTCAATTCTCTGCGTTTCGTAAACTTCCCGAGTTCCTCCCGCTTCTTCACGATGTTATTAGCAACTGTTTTACTCAAGCCGGATACATATTGAAGCAGGGAAGCAGAGGCTGTATTCACGTTTACTCCGACTTGGTTGACGGCCGTTTCTACAACAAACGTCAGGGACTCGTTCAATTTCTTCTGGGTAACATCGTGCTGATACTGCCCGACGCCGATGGATTTAGGATCGATTTTCACCAGTTCCGCGAGTGGATCCTGGATTCGGCGGGCAATCGATACCGCGCTTCTTTCTTCGACCTGAAAATCCGGGAACTCTTCCCTGGCCAGCTTGGATGCTGAATACACACTGGCTCCCGCTTCGTTCACGATCATATAGGAAGCTTTCCAGCTGTGCTTCTGGATCATATCACTAATGAACTGCTCTGTTTCTCGAGAGGCGGTTCCATTTCCAATGGCGATAAGCTCCATGTTGTACTGTTCCATGAATGACAGGAGCTTCTTTTCTGCGCCTTTGGTGTCTTTTTTAGGTGCGGTTGGATAAATGACTCCGATATCGAGCACTTTTCCCGTTTCATCAATAACCGCAAGCTTACAGCCCGTACGGTATGCCGGATCAACTCCAAGGACGACTTTCCCTTTAAGCGGAGGCTGAAGCAGAAGGCTTCGCAAGTTGCTCGAAAACACATCAATCGCCTGTTCCTCAGCCACTTCAGAAAGAGAATTGCGGATCTCCCTTTCCACAGAAGGCTGAATGAGTCGTTTGTAGCTGTCCTGGATCGCGTCAGTCAGGATTCCCCTGAGTTCTCCGCCCGTTCCCCGCTTCACGACTTCTTTTTCAAGGTACTGCGTAATACTGTCCTCAGGCGGCTGAACGGAAACCTTGATAATCCCTTCCTTCTCCCCACGGTTCATGGCCAGCACACGGTGGGAGGCAATAGAACGGACGGGCTCCTGGTAATCGTAGTACATCTCAAAGACACCTTTTTCATCCTTGGCCTTATCCTTCTCTGAAGAAGCAATTGTGCCTTTCTCGTGCGTCTGCTTACGAATCCTTTCCCTGAACGCTGCGTCCTCTGATATCCATTCGGCCAGAATGTCATTCACACCTGCACGCACGTCTTCAACAGCCGGCAGCTCCTGTTCTTCGGAAATGTACGTCTGCGCTTCTGCTTCAAAGCCGAAAGATTCCTGTGCCCATACTTTAAGGGCCAGTGGTTCAAGCCCCTTCTCTTTCGCCACTGTGGCACGAGTCCTCCTTTTCTGCTTGTAAGGACGGTAAAGATCCTCCACCTTCTGGAGTTTTTCTGCTTTTTCTATGTCGGCTTTCAATTCATCCGTTAGTTTCCCCTGCTCATCGATCAAGCGAACGACTTCCTCTTTACGCTCAGCAAGGTTGACGGCATAATTCCACTGATCTTCAATGGTTTTAATTTGAACTTCATCAAGACCACCGGTCATCTCCTTACGATAACGGGCGATGAACGGGACGGTGTTCCCTTCGTTCAGCAGTTGAATCACCTGCTGGATTATTCCTTCTTTCAGCTTCATCTGTCCGGCTACTGACTGAATCAATTCCGGACTGTTTTTCCAATCACTCAAAAAAAGACCTCCTTCAATGACGTCCCTCTTATTGTAACAAATCAACGAAGGGTTTACCTCGTTGTTCGAGGCCGGTTCAACGAATTAAAAAATCCTTATTCCCGGATTCACACCGAAGAATAAGGATTTTTAATGGTAAACCATGGCTATAAGCGTTGTATCATCATCGCGGTTCTGCCCGTACAGATTTTTGTACAAGGACGTAATCTCTTCCGCGTTTCGTACATGTGTGATCTTAGAAGACAGGCGGCGGTCATTCACTCCATCAGAGAACATCAGAAAAATCATCCCTTTCTGGATATTTCCGTGAGTAACCCGCAGTGACTTCGAATACCCCGATAAATAACCCGCCAGCGGGATATTCCGGTGGCGTGTACCGTCAGGGTCTACAGTAATGACTCCAATATTCCCGATGGAGGAATACGAATAACTCATCGCACGGTAATCGATTTTCAAAATACCGAGCACAACCCCGCGTTTGCCGACCAGCACTTCATTGCATTTTTTTACAAGCGCCTCTACAGAAAGAGAAGGGTGATCTTCTATGATTTCCATCACAGCTTTCGAAGACTCCCTGGCCATCTCTCCACTGCCGAGGCCGTCAGCCAGTGCACAAAGGAACGCATCATCTGTTTCACGGTAAAAATAACTGTCGCCACAGTAGTAATTCCCTTTTTTAGCTTTCTGGAAGACAGATAACTCCACCCGTTCGTTCCCCTTTTCCACTAGAACACCTCAACCGATTCCGACTGGAGAGCTTCCCTCAATTTACGCAGCGCCCGCCTCTGCAGCCGGGATACGTGCATCTGGGAAATGCCAAGCCGCTCACCTGTATCTTTCTGACTCATGTTTTCAAAATACGTACATTGAAGAATCTCCTGTTCACGCTCACTCAAAATCGGGAGGACCTTTTCGAGCAGCATCCGCTGATCGATATTGGAGTATCCTTCATCCTGATTCCCGATAAGATCGAGGATGGTTACAGTACTTCCATCTGAATCCGCTTCGATTTTACGGTCCACGGAAAGAGCTTTGTAGCTTTTACCCATTTCCATCGTTTCCAGTACATCCTCTTCAGAGACTTCCAGGTATTCAGCAATCTCGAGGACGGATGGGGAACGCTGCTGGATATTCGTCAGTTCTTCGGCCGCTTTCTTTATCTTCGGCCCAAGTTCCTTGATCCGGCGTGGTACGTGCACACTCCACGTCTTATCGCGGATGAAGCGTTTAATCTCACCGATAATGGTCGGGATGGCGAACGATTCGAATGATTTTCCGAAATCCTTATCATACCTGCGGATCGCTGCCAGCAGGCCGAGCATTCCGACCTGAACGAGATCTTCGTGGATCGTACTGTTCTTCGAATATTTACGGGCAATGGACTCTACAAGGTCCTTATAAACAAGGACCACTTTCTCCTGTACAGCCTCATCTTTTGGATTCTCCTGTAAATAGGCAATCCATTCGTAAATTTCCTCATTGTGGTGTTGTGATCTGGTCGCCATTTTGACCCACCCCGGTTTCATGGAGGTATTTCGTCATTAATACGATTACTCCATATTTACTGTTGATTTCGACTTTATCCATTAAGGCATCAATCAAAAACAGGCCAAATCCGCCCTCGCGGAGCTCTTCAATATCACCGTCCTGTTTATAAGGTCCGATGTCTTCTTTCACTTCACCAAGATTGAAGCTTCCGCCGTGATCGGCCACCATCACCTCAAGCCTGTCCTGATACACGCCGAAACCGATGGTGATTTCTCCTTCACCCGTTTCTTTGTATGCATGTTTGACAGCGTTGGTAATCGCTTCTGAAATCGCCACTTTCAAATCTTCAATATCTTCATAGGAAAAGCCCATGCGGTTGGCAATCCCGGACGTGCTGAGACGCACGACTCCGATATATTCCGCTTTCGCAGGCACCTTCACTTCAACAAAATCAAATGGTTCCATCATTACATTCCACCTTGCACTGTAGAATCGATGTTCATAATTTCAGTCAGGCCGGTAATCTTGAACAGACGGTAGACACGGTCCTGCATATGAATCAGACGGAGCGTGCTGTCATGTTCTTTCGTAGCTTTCAAGGCACTGATAAAGACACCCAGTCCTGTGGAATCCATATAATTCACGTCTTGAAGGTTCACTTCAACGACATCCTGTTCCTTCGTCAGTGGAAGAAGCGTTTCTTTAAGCTGAGGTGCCGTGAATGCATCGACTTCACCGCCGAGCATCACGTTCGCCACGCCGTCATTTTTTGTCACATCTATCGATAAATTCATAAATATCCCTCCCGTGTTGCTGAAAAGTAACCTAAATACCCAATACCCGGATCAATAAAACGTTAAACATTCCTTCTGAGAATGATCAACGTGAAATCATCACGCAGGTGGAAGTCCTGCAGGCGTTCAAAGTGTTTGTACACCTGGTCGACGATGCCCTGTGCCGGCAGATGGGAATACTGCTTGATGACGTGCAGCACCTCTTCCTGCTCGATGAAACGGTCGCCTGTCCGGCATTCTGTCACACCGTCGGTCAAGAGGACGATCATATCGCCTTTTTCCACTTGTTTCTCATACTGGGTGTAGGTGATTTCAGGAGATACACCGAGTACAAGGCCCGGAGCATCGATTTCTTCAAATTCGTCCTTATCCTTATGGTAATAAAAGCCCGGCTCATGACCGGCAGAAGCATAAGTAAACGTATGATTGTTGTTGTTATATAAGCCGTAGAACATCGTAATGAACATGCTGGCATCCACATTGCGTTCCACGACCCGGTTCAAGCTGCCCAGAATGACACTTGGATCGGTCTGCATCTCAGAGAAGCTGTCCATGGAATATTTGATCATGGACATGCATAAGGCGGCGGGCACGCCTTTTCCGATGACGTCAGCCACCGCAATACCCAGGCCGCCTTTGTTGTCATGGACAAAGTGGTGGTAGTCACCATTCATCTGTTTCGCCGGTACACTGAGTGCCCCGACGTCCAGCTCGTCAATGTCAGGCTTCACCGTAGACAGCAGTGTTTTCTGCATATTGGCCGCAACCGATATTTCGGATTTCAATTCCAGCTGCTTTTCACGCAGCGTCTGATATTCCTGATAGGCGAGACCATAGGAAATCATGGTTTCTAAAAGGAAATTCATGGATGTTTGTATATATTCCGGCATATCCGGGTATATTTCCTGTAATGATTGTATATGCACGTTAATAATTTCTTCTGGTGATATATTCTGCTGCATCGAGTGTTTACTGAACTGCTCTGCCTGATACAGAGCCTGCTCATCTTTCGTAGTTATATACTCCTGCAGCAGCTCTTTGTAATTCTCCAAGTCGAGTTTCAATGTACTCATCGTTTATACCTCCTCTAACGGAGCCATTTCACAACCTTGATTTCCGTACCTTCTCCTACATGGGAGATAATATCGAACTCGTCCATCAGCCGCTTTACGCCGGGAAGTCCTGCGCCAAGTCCCCCGGAAGTCGTAAAGCCGTCCTCCATGACCTGGCTGATATCCTGAATCCCAGGTCCCTCGTCCATGGCAACGATCCGGATGCCTTTTTTGTTCATATCCTCAAGCGTTTCAAAACAGACTTTTCCGGTCCCTGCATATAAATAAATGTTTCTCGCTAATTCCGAGATGGCAGTGGCGATCCTTGCCTGGTCAACGGTGCCGAAACCGATTTTTCTAGAGATGTCACGGCCCAGCTGCCTTGCTCCGACAATGTCCCACTCCTTTTGTATGTTCACACAGGATTGAAAATCCATACTCACTCCTCCAATTCCTGGCGAAGTTTAATCAATCCTTGTTCTAGATCTAATGCTGTAGAAACATCCTGCATATGAATGCCCAAATCAATCAACGTCATGGCTACCGCAGGCTGAATTCCCGTCAGCACTACTTTTGCCCCCATCAAATCTGACATCGTCACGACATCGCCGAGTACTTTAGCAATAAACGAATCAATAATGTCGACAGAGGTCAGGTCAATGACGACACCTGTAGCTCCACTTTCATGGATTTTCTTCAACAGGTCTTCCTGGAACTGGATAGCCGTTTGATCATCAAGATCGATTTGGATGGAAATAAGCAGGTAATTATGAAGCTTTAATATAGGTATCCTCATTTGTTTCACTCCCCATCTAGCGAATCAATCAGTTTTTCAATATCCTGGTCATTGGAACGCGTGTCCTCAATCCGGCGGTTCGTCAGCTCAAGTGCCGATTGGAAGCCTTTACGAAGGGAACTCTTCGTCGGGAACTTCCCAAGGTCGATACCGAGGTTGACGATCGTCTGCGCAATTTCCGGTCGGATACCAACAAGAATACAGCGTGAACCGATCAGACGGACTGCTTCTGCCGCCTGGATGATATGATGCGCCACCATCGTATCGACAACCGGCACACCCGTGATATCAATCAACACGACCTCAGCATTATGTTTGATCACTCCATCAAGCAGGTTCTCCATGATCAGCTTGGCCCTTTCCGTATCAATCGTACCGATCAAAGGCATGATTGTTATGTTATCCATCACTGGAATCAGCGGTGCTGACAATTCCTGCAGAGCGACCCGCTGCAGGGAAACGATGTGCTCCCAGCTTCCGGAATACTCATTGACGAGGCGGTTGATGATCGGATCGACCCATCCATCCACCTCCCGCAGGATTTCAGAAAAATGATCAGAATTGACCTTTTCTGACTGCTTGAGTATAAAATCGGTTACAACGCGGCGGAATACCTGCATGCCGTCCGTCAGGTAGCTCAAAGGCCAGCCTAGATTAATGAGGCGTTCAGAGAAATCATCCAGATCCGAGGACAACCCCTGTTTTTCAATGCTTGAAAAAATGACATTTACGAACTCACGGTTCGTATTCTCAAACATTTCCTCAGAAATCGTTGATGTATAATCATTCTTTTTATGAGCGTCAACTTCCTTCAACCACATATTGACAATATCGTCGCTGTGTTCCAGCACTACGTTTTTTAATCGTTCATCCATTATCGAACCCTCCGCCATTGATACCATTTCATATTTTCCAACTGCTGCTTTTGCTATTTGGGTATAATGTTAACAAAAAAGGCCGGGTAGTTACACCAATCCGTTTGTAAAAAAACATGCCAACAACAATACCCTTTGTATTTCTATTATAAACTACATTCGACAAAAAAAATAAAGCCGCCTGCATACGAGGCAACTTTATTTTAACAAAAAGAAAAAAGATAAGTTAGAAGTCGATCAAACCGAGGCTGACCTGCAGGGATTTATTCACCTGCTGCATCATCGGTTCGTCCAATTGGGTGATCTTGTCGGTCAAACGCTGCTTGTCAATCGTTCTGATTTGCTCCAATAGGATCACAGAATTTCGCTCGAACCCATATTTTTCTGCATTGATTTCAACGTGAGTAGGAAGTTTGGCTTTTTGTATTTGCGCTGTAATCGCAGCAATAATTACGGTCGGGCTGAAGCGATTACCAATGTCATTCTGAAGGATGAGTACAGGACGAACGCCGCCTTGTTCGGACCCCACAACCGGGGACAAATCAGCGAAATAAACGTCACCTCGTTTGACTATCACAGGCTTCACACCCCGCTCACTAATTGCTCCAGGGTGTGTTCGGCCTCCTCTTCAGCTTGAAACGCTTCTGAAGCGATGTTTAAATTAATTTTCGCCATTTCCATGTAACCTCTTCGCATCGATTCCCGAATATGACGTTGTTTTTTCTCACGCAAATACATTTTAGTAGCTTGACACATGAAATCGCTCCGATCACTGTTATCGAGTTGAATGAAGCCATCCACTTCATTGAGTAGGTTATCCGGAATCCGGATGACAATCTCCTGCATGCTGTCGGACAAAACCATACACCTCCACCATCTTCTCTCAAAAGAAACCAGTCAAATAGTCCACTCTAATCTTATCAAACGGGAGTGTCCATTGCAAAGGCGTGTTGGAATTTTTTTGTGTTTTGTGCAGCTTTCTATCCTTACATCGGGAGATTTGTCCGAAACCTCTTCCTTCCTGTCACAACGTATTTCTTACTTCGATGGTCTTCCCGTCTTTCCGGTATACACGGGGGACCCTGCGGCTGATGATGCAGGGAATTTCGTAATTGATGGTATCCAGGTAGTCAGCCACCTCATCTGTCGTTACTTCGTCATTCCCCTGTTTACCAATTAAGGTAACCTTTGTCCCTATAGGATATTCCTGATCCAGCCGAATCATGAATTGATCCATGCAGATTCTTCCGACAATCGGATGACGTTTTCCGTCGACAAGGACTTCCATGCCCTGCAGCCGGCGGATCCAGCCATCGGCATAACCCAACGGAACGGTTCCGATCCATTCCTCTTTTTCTGTCGTATACGTCGCTCCGTAGCTGATCGATTCCCCAGGTCCTACCTGCTTCACGTGAACCAGACAGCTGGTCAGGGAAAAGGCAGGCGTCAATTCTATCGGGCGTTCCTGTTTTACATCTGCGGATGGATAAAGTCCGTACATGCTGATACCGAAACGGACAAAATGGTCCATCCGCTCTGGAAAACGCATGCTTGTCGCACTGTTACTCGTATGTATTTCGACATCTTCCGGCCAAACCCTCTTAAAATGGTCCATTAATCGTTGAAATTCGTCCGCCTGCCGCTGATAATAGCTGGTATCCTCATCATCTGCCGTGGCAAAATGGGTGAAGATGCCTTTCAGCTGAAACGTTCCTTCTGCTTTAACAGCTTCAAGTACAGCGTCCATTTCTTCCGTGTCACGGATTCCGATTCTTCCCATTCCTGTGTCCAGCTTCAAATGAATCGACAGCGGCTTCGAGCACGCGTCCGTCTGCACTTGGTGCAGCCATTCCTTCTGGAAAACAGTGACGGTAATATCGTTCGCTGCCGCCAGCGGAGCGTCTTCCGGGCGCGTCCACCCCATTACAAGAAGGGGAGCCTCAATGCCTGCGTCCCGAAGTTTGAGTGCTTCATCCATTATCGCAACCGCCAGTCCGCCTGCTCCCGCCCGCAGGGCCTCGGCAGCGACCTGTACGTCGCCGTGTCCGTAAGCATCCGCTTTGACGACCGCGTAGATCCCCGATTCAGGGTGAAGCCTCTGTCTCAACTGCTGAATGTTTGCTTCAATGGCGGATAAATCAATTTCTGCTATCGAATCTCTGTAATATCTGTCCTGCTGCACCTTGCCCGCTCCTCTCCTTTAACTATCCTATTATTATTGAGCGGAACATTCCTCCCTGTCAAATGTACATCTCCCTTCCCATACAAAACATCCGCAGAGCGCTTTCTGCGGATGTGTAAGAAAGAAAATAAAAGCAGACGATGACGCCTGCTCCACCTTCACTTATTTCACCATAGCCCCATGGTTGATAGAACTGGCAACGGAAACCATTTCTTCCTGGGTCAGCTCATTACTTGCGAGCTGGTAGGTCGTTCCGTTATGACTCCATTCCAGACGGTTGTGCTCAAGCGCAGCAATGACACCGTCATCCAGCTGCACCGGATCCCCGTTCACGTGGACAGAGTACCCGGCACTTGCCGGCTGCACTTCCGCCTTTTCCTGAACGAGTGTGAAGTTTTTCTCTCCGGCATACGTCATGATCATGCGTTTGCCGTCCTCTGTCTTCACTTCGCGTTCTTCCGCAAGCTCTGCACCGAAGGTTTCCTGCGGATACAGCACTTCCTCAAGCTCTTCCTCCGCCCCTTCCATGTTCGCTACTGGAGCCTCGGCCGGCGACATCGCCATATTCTTGTCTACATCGAAATCCTCTTTTTTCAGCGAGTCATCTTTTGTGAAGTTCGCAAAAGAGACCTCGACGAGTGCATTCATATCCTGATCGAAAACTTTGACCATAACCGGCTGGTAGGATTTTTTATCGAAATAAATTTCCTGATAAGGGAGTGTTTTGTTGTTTTGATAGTTGGTTTTCGTCTTGAATTTAAAATAGTTTTCGGTTGCGGTGAATTCTGCTTCCGGGTCGGCCTTGATATCGTTTAAAAGAGAAGCGAATAAATAGGGCTGACTTGTATTCTGCGGCCAGTCACTCTGGAATTTGAAGCTCTTATTCAGAGCCGGAGTGAGGACATAGACACCGGTATCGTTTTTCAGAATGACCTGACTTCCCTTTTCGTCCTGATCATTCTGAAGTTTCACGCGGTAGTAATCATCTTTCTTGTGCCATACTTGAATATGGTACTTCTGCTCTTCCTTGCCTGTGCGCATCTTCATGTTTGCTTCCGTTTTATAACCCGCCATCTCTTCTGTCTGCTTCTCAAGCTTCTTGATTACGTCCTCTTTTGACTGGGAGCCGCACGCGGTCAGAGCCCCCAGGATGAACAGGCTGAATAAAAGGATCAGAAAACGTCTTTGCATCAGACTCCACTCCTTTGTCTCTACTTATGGACAAAGGGAACGTTAAGTTATGGATGAAGAGAGTGTACGAAAGGTTCCGGGCAGGCCTTCTATCACATCGGTGGCCAGCAGATCCACTTTGGACCGCCCCTGCTGCACGACCCGATCGGCTGTATGGCCGTGCAGGACACATCCGCTGCTGAGTCCGTCCAACATGGATTCCGACTGCATCAGCATCGTCAGCAGGATTCCCGCCAGCGCATCTCCACTGCCACCCTTGGCAAGCCCCGAATTTCCGGTGACATCCACGCGCTGCTCTCCGTCCGGCGCCGTAATGATCGTGGACGGACCTTTCAGGACGAGGTAAACCCCATACCTGCGGGCAAACGCTTCTGCCAGGGAAAACGGAGAAAGCAGCACGTCCTTGATCGATCGCCCGGTCAGATGCGCAAACTCTCCCGGGTGCGGAGTGAGGATGGTCGGTTCCTCCCTCTTTTCCAACTCCCCAAGAAAGTCTTTCAGCACATACAACCCGTCCGCATCAATCAGCAGCGCCCCTTTAGTATGAGTGACCACATGATGGACCAACGCACGGGCATCTGCTCCCCTGCCGATGCCCATGCCGGCCGCTACACCATCATAGGCGGACAGTTCCATTGTCTCCCTTTCCACAAAAGTAGCCTCCTGGACATAAGGAGATATGGATGGAACCGCTCCTTCCTCTGTGGCTATGGCGATCAGTCCAGCCCCACTTCTAAGGGCCGCCCGCGACGTCATCGCTGCAGACCCAGGCATCAACAGAGACCCTCCGATGACCAGACCTTTGCCATGGGAACCTTTATGCGAATGATCATCACGGGAAGGGAGCGTCCGTTTTACATCCTCCACCGTCCACATACTTCGGCGCACGGCAGGAGATACCTGTGACGGAATACCGATTTCAACGACGGACCACTGCCCGTACCAGGGCTGTGTATGCTGGAGAAACGCACTCAGTTTCGGAGCTTCAATCACCGAGGTGTAATCGGCTTTGTATGCTGTGAATTCCTCTACTCCTTCATCCGCAGGAACGCCGGTTGGGAGGTCGACGGCAAGACGAAGTAGAGAAGCTTCGTTACAGTGCTGGACGATTTGTTTATAAGGTTCACGCAGATCTCCCTGGACGCCGATGCCGAGCATGGCATCAATGGAAACATCCGCACGCAGCAGGTATCCTTCCGCGTCTTCCACATCCGTCCATTTTTTCACTGTGTGACCGGAAGCTTGGAAGATCTGCTTGTGCACGGCGGCGTCTCCCTTGATTTTTTCGTCCGGAACGACCTGCACAGCCTCTGCCGTGTACCCAAGGTTCAAAAGGGTACGCGCAATCACGAATCCGTCTCCGCCATTGCTTCCGGCACCGATCCATACGATGATGCGGTCCGATTTCTGAATGTGTTTAACCAAATCATAGGCGGCTGCACGTCCGGCATTCTCCATGAGCATGGTTCCTGCCAGTCCGGCCTCCGCTGCAGCCTGATCCCGTTCGTACATCTCTTGTGCGGTTACAATATCCAACTCGTTCCCTCCTACCCGCATTACATGTTATGAGACAAGCGGTTCAATTATGTCTTGCCTGTCTATTCCCGGCCGCTCTCTTCCAAAACCACCTGGGCGACCGCATGAGTCCGGCTGTGGGTGATCGACACCCAGATGCGGCAGGATTCAAAGCCCTTGGCGGTCATCTGCGGGGCGCCGTTTTCCGTTGGCAGGATTTCCATATCCTGAAAACCGAGGGCTCCGATGCCGGTCCCAGCCGCCTTTGAGAAGGCTTCTTTGGCAGCGAAGCGCCCGGCGGCAAACTCCACCTGACGCTGTTCCTTAAGATTGTGACAGCGCTGATATTCATTTTCCGTTAATATTCTTTGAACAAAGCGCGGCTGACGCTTTATACTTTGTTTAATACGATCGATTTCAACCATATCGATCCCGATTCCTCTGATCACACAGCATCTTCCTTTTCCATATCAATCTACCACCAGTATACCCGAACGTACCTTTGTTAAAAAAAGAATACGCAGACGGTGGTGGGACTACACTTTTAGATAACAAGACATCACAAAGGAGACGAATGTCATGTTTTTACGAACAGAAAGCTTCAAAGAGTTTCTGAGATTTTATCCAGTGGTTTCCGCGCTTGTCGGAATTCATTTTGCGTTATGGCTGCTTGCGGATTTCCTTCAGCTTGGTTTTGCTGTCGACTTGAAGCAGTGGGGCATCGGTGTGAACGTACTCGTATTAAATGGAGAGTACTGGAGACTGATCACTCCCATCTTCCTGCATGCCGGCTTCATGCACGCCGTATTCAATTCCTTCTCCCTCGTCCTGTTCGGACCTGCGCTTGAACAGATGCTCGGCCGCGCCCGGTTTATCGTCATGTACCTGGCCGCCGGTATTGCCGGCAACATCGGGACATTCATCGTAAACCCCGAGGCTTACTATGCGCACCTCGGTGCATCCGGAGCCATCTTCGGGATTTTCGGTGTGTATCTGTTTATGGTGCTGTTTCGGAAGCATTTAATCGATCAGACCAATGCACAGATCATCATCGTCATCTTCGCTCTCGGGCTTTTCATGACGTTCACCCGTCCGAACATCAACGTGCTCGGCCACTTGTTCGGTTTGATCGGCGGTTTCGCCATCGCCCCTGCCATCTTAAAAAACGCCCGCCCCTTTTCCCTGTGGCAGGTCCGCACCCGTCATTCCAACCGGGACAGCGATGAGATCTCCTTCAATCCCAACCGCTGGAAAAAACGGCGGTTCGGCCGTGGAGGAATCGGAAAATATGTATTGTGGGGCATCATCATTTTCCTCGCCCTGTTCGCGCTTGTGAACCGGTCACTTTAATTCGTGCGCCGGACCGCTCCCTTGAAACAAAAAAAGATCCGCTTCCTGACAGATAGGAAGCGGATCTTTTTATATATTAGCTGCGGCCTTTGTTCTGGTAGCTGCCGCGCTTACCGCCTTTACCGCTGAAGTTGCGGTTGCGGGATTTGTTTTTGTTGTTGAAGTTACGGCCGCCTCCGCCTTTGCGGTAGCCGCCTTTTTTCTTGCCTTTGTCACGCTGGGCGTTTTTCACGCTGATTGGTGCAACGTAGGACAAATTGACAGGAACTTCACTGCGCTCTTTGGTCATCAACTTCAGAGCTGCTGCGATAAGGTCAGAAGGCTCATAGCGCTCAAGCAGTTCTTCCGCTGCATTTTTGTAGTTGTTCAAGTCATTGTTGTTCACAGTTTCAGCAATCTTTTCGACAGCCACTTTCTGCTGACCGCGTGCAGCTTCTTCAGAAGAAGGCACTTTCAGACGATCCACTTTTTTCTTCGTCAGCTTTTCAATCAAGTTAAGCTGATCTTTTTCACGTGGTGTAACGAAGGAGATAGACTCTCCTTTACGTCCGGCACGACCAGTACGGCCGATACGGTGTACATAGCTTTCCGGGTCCTGTGGAATATCGAAGTTGTACACGTGGGACACTTCAGAGATATCCAGTCCGCGGGCAGCTACGTCTGTAGCGACAAGGATTTCAATACGGCCACGCTTGAACTTGTTCAACGTAGACATACGCTTTCCTTGAGTCAGGTCTCCGTGAATCCCTTCCGCGCTGAATCCGCGGGCTTGAAGACCGTCAGCCACTTCGTCTACACGACGCTTCGTACGACCGAAGACGATCGCCAAGGCTGGATCATGAATATCAAGCAGGCGTGTCAGTGTATCGAACTTGTGTTTTTCCGGAACTTCTACGAAGAACTGCTCGATGTTTTCCACCGTCATTTCCTTCGCTTTCACTTTAACTTCTTCCGGATTGTTCATAAGAGTTGTTGCGATGTCGCGGATCTCTTTTGGCATTGTCGCAGAGAACAAGAGTGTCTGACGTTCTTCTGGAAGAGCCTTCAGGATGTCGCGGATATCATCGATGAAGCCCATGTTCAGCATTTCGTCCGCTTCATCAAGGACAGCTGTATGCACATTCTCCAATTTGATCGTTTTACGACGAATGTGGTCAAGTAAACGTCCAGGTGTCGCTACCACGATATGGTTGTTTTTCAACGCACGGATCTGGCGCTCCATATTGGATCCACCGTAAATCGGAAGGACGCGTGCGCCTTTCCCTTTACCAAGGCGGTTCATTTCTTCAGCTACCTGAATAGCCAGTTCTCTTGTCGGGGCGATGACAAGACCTTGAACGCCTTTCACCTGTTTGTTGATTTTTTCAAGCATCGGAATACCGAATGCCGCCGTCTTACCCGTACCTGTCTGAGCCTGCCCAATCACGTCTTTCCCTTCTAGTCCTAGAGGGATGGTCTGTTCTTGAATTGGTGTGGTTTCTTCAAAGCCCATTACGTCTAATGATTTTAGAATCGGCTTTGATAATCCTAGTGATTCGAATGTTGTCACTTAATTCCTACTCCTTTATGTTTAAATCTTCTACCTATATCCATGTAAAAAAAGCCTTCTGCCACAGGAAACGGGAGAGGCTTCTCTGGTATCTGCCTGATAGATTTATTCATCATAACATATTTAACACATTATATTCTACACATTTCCGCTATGCTTTTCAAACCCAATAATGATAAAATGAGTAAAAACCGACCTATACCAGAGGAGGGCTAGATTGGAAAAGCCTCCGGTGCATCCTTATTTCATCCTGTTTATCGGAGTGGTTTCCATATCCACCTCGGCCATTTTCGTCAAGCTTGCGGGCGGCGCCCCTGCTTCGATGACGGCGTTCTACCGGCTGCTGCTTGCCGCCGGACTGATGGCCCCTTATGTATTATGGAAACATTCCGGTGAATTCAAACACATTCATAAAAAAGATTGGCTCCTTGCCACGATTTCAGGAATTTTTCTCGCCTTCCACTTTATCTTCTGGTTTCAATCCTTAAAATATACATCCGTGGCAAGCTCTGTTCTTCTCGTTTCCCTCCAGCCCGTCTTTGCCTTTACGGGCGCCTATCTGTTTTTTCGGGAACGATTTACCGTCGGAGCCATTCTCAGCCTTTTCATTACGTTAATCGGAAGTATCATCATTGGATGGGGAGATCTTCAGCTGAGTGGAACAGCCCTGGCCGGTGATATTCTTGCGCTCCTCGGAGCGGTTACCGTCACTGGGTACTTTCTACTGGGACAGAGTCTCCGCCAGCGGCTGTCGCTTCTTACCTATACACTGATTGCCTATGGAATGGCAGCTGTCACCCTCGGCCTCTACAACCTGGCCGTCGGGACTGCCTTCACAGGCTACTCCGGAGAGCAGTGGTTCATCTTTCTGGCCCTTGCCGTGATTCCTACCTTCTTCGGACATTCACTGTTCAACTGGACACTGCGCTGGCTGAGCGCAGCCTCCATATCGATGGCGGCCCTCCTGGAGCCTATTGGAGCCTCTCTATTAGCTTACTGGATCCTTAAGGAATCCATCACATGGGTGCAGTGGCTTGGTGGATCCATCGTTTTATTCGGCTTGATGATGTTTATTTTGAGCACCACGAAAAAAGTCGAGCCGAAACTGACCCACGAATTGAAAAAAGATCACTGAAACGAGTCTGGTATACTGGAAAGACGATATTTTGAGAGCAGGTGAACGAATGACTACACAACTAATCATCGACGGCGGCGGAGATGTCGCGCCGGGAATGATGGAGAAGCATAACATCCTCTCCGTCCCGTTAAATATCCATTTCGGAAACGAACATTATAAAACGGAAGAAACCATTGATCTGGATACCTTCTATACGAAGATGAGGCAATCAGAAGAACTTCCCGGCTCCTCTTCTCCGAGCCCGAATGATTTTTATGAAATGTACAAACGCGTGGACCCGTCTAAGAATATCCTCGTCCTAGCCATCAGTCACGGGTTGAGCAGCACCTACGAAAGTGCTGAAATCGGCAAAAACATGCTGCTTGAAGAAGAGCCTGACCGCCGGATTGCAGTTATGAACACCAAAACGGCCTCCTGCGGTATCGCTCTTCTTGTCGATGAAGCAGGAAAGAAAATCGACGAAGGCGTCTCCTTTGAGGAACTTGTCGCCCATATGGAAGATCGTATCGAAAACACGACGACGCTGTTCATTTTGAAAACATTGGAGAACGTCATCAAAGGTGGACGGCTGGATAAAGTGAAAGGCGCTCTCGCGAAGACGTTGAACATCAAGCTCCTTATGAAGGCCAGTGACGTCGGCGCTGTAGAAGTAACGGAAAAGGTGCGGGGAAACAAAAAGTCCATCCGCCGCTTTGTCGATCAAATCGGGGAATACGCACATTCCTTCGAAGACCGCGTCATTGCTCTGTCCCATTCCAATGATGAGGAACGCGGCAGTCAGGTACTTGAAATGATCAAAGACCGCTATCCATTTAAGGAAAGCCTGTTTATGGATATGGGTCCTTTGATTGCTACCTATGCAGGTGAAGGCGGCCTCGTCATCGCCTTTTTCAAAGATTAAAACGGAAAACTCCTTAGGCCTCAGCCTAAGGAGTTTTCAGCTTGTAGAGAAACCCCTGTTTCTTTACAAGCTTTTTTCTTCCTTACCGCCAGGAGCGAAAGCCCCTTGGGATTTCTTTAACATCGACAAAGACTCTCCTTCACCCAGCTCATCCTTGCTGGATGGAGGAAAGTCTTTTTCATATTCCGGCTGACAGCTGTCATCAGCGCCTGTTCTTTCTATTTTTCTTTTCCACGAAAGCGGCAATAGCGCAGCCCATGCCGTTCTTTTGAATCTGCGAACCTGCTTAGTGCATAATTTCTTTCCTCTATATTCTAACGTCGGCACGAGGAGCGTTCGGTGGGGATGCCTGCGGGAACAGCACGGGCCGAAGATCCACTTGGGCAGGCGACCTTCCTGACCAAGTCAGCTGAGGGCGTGCCCGCGGCATTCATCCACCAACAAGCGAAAAGTGACCCTTCACACGACAAATCAACAACTCTAACTGATAAACACAGGCTTTTTCTACAGCCAACAAACTCCTTAGGCCTAGCCTAAGGAGTTTGTTTATCCATGATAGTCTGCGTAATCAGGCTGCGGGGAAAGCAGTGCCAGAACTGTCGCGGTGACTGGAAACAAAACGGTAAGCACAATGATTTCCTGATAGCCCCCGAGCCAGTCATAAAAAATACCGAAAGGCAGCGGCCCGAGAGCAGATCCAATGACCATCACCGTCTGGGCAAGCCCCTTAATGCTCCCGAGGTGGGCACGCCCGAAATAATTCGGCCATACGATGTTCAATACAATCCGCTCAAATCCATTCACCACTCCCCATAAACAGCCAAAACCGACAGCGGCAGCCCAGGAATCCGTCACAAGCAGCAGCAGCAGCGTCAATATATGACCGAAAAATGTAACAGCCAGAATGTAATGCACTCGGAAGCGGTCGACAAGCCAGCCACTAATAAAAGTGACCGGAAATCCGACAACGGCCATAAGCGTCAACACCATTGCTGCTACTCCAGCGTCAAGGCTGCGCAGTTCCATAATGGAAACCATATGAAACGTGATCGCTGTGTTGACGAGAGCGGGAACCGTCACACAAAACAAAATGAACCAGAAAGCTCTCGTAGCCATTGCTTCTTTTAATGTCCAGCTCTTTTCATTCACTTCGACATTCGGATTCTTGATCTCCTGCCCGTCTGCCGGTTTACGGCTCCCATCAGGCACTTCCCCTATATCTTCCGGACGATTTCTCACAAGGTAAAAAGCAAGCGGCACGAAAATCACCAGCAGAGCGGTTCCCCAGATTCCCCAGGTCATTCGCCAGCCGAACGCTTCAATCAGCCACGTATTCAAAGGCGGCAGTAAAGCAGAGCTCGCGAAACCTCCAATGGCCATCACACTGAGCGCCCGCCCCCTTTTCCGGATGAACCACTGTGGGACAAGTGTATTCGGAATCAGTGTCATCGATCCCTGTCCAAAGAGCCGGATCAGGAAAAAACCGATGAACATCATGACAGGACCAGCTAAAAAAGCATTCCAGAACAGCGCAAGGGCGAGGCACATTCCGACGGCGACCATCATCGCCCGCTGTCCGAAACGGTCAATCAGCCGCCCCATCATAAACAATATGAATCCAGCTGCAAGCGTAGCACCAGAATAAATGCCAGAGACAAGCGAGCGGGTATAATCGAAATCATCTATGTAATAATCAATGAAAATGGAAATGGAATACGTCTGGCCCGGACCGGAGAAAAACACACTCAGACCGGCAATAAAAACGATCACCCATCCATAATAAAAGGGTGATCCGTCTGTTCGGCTATTCAAGTTACCCCCTCCTGCTGAGCGCTGCCGATGAATTCGAGCACTCTGTTAAACAGTTCGTCTTTATCATCTCCGTGGCAGATGAGATGCTTCGACTGCTTCAAAAAGACCACTTCTTTTTCTGTTGACGGAATTTCCTCCTCCAAATAAACCGCTGCGGCTTTGGGAACCATGCCGTCCAGCTCCCCCTGGATAATCAACACAGGGCAGGTCACTTCTCTTAAATAGGGGCGGGTAAATTGTACACATTTCATAAATTCAATGGTGGAAAATACATACGTATCACGCATTTTTTTCTGATAGCGCCGGAACAGATCATTGTCGGCCAGCACACCATTCCACGCATCTCCAGCCATCTCCAGAACATCCTTCGCCATCTGCGGAAGGCTCACATACTTGCCGGCGGCTGAGAGAAGCACAAGCCGGTCAATCCGGTATTTGGCCGTCAAATAGGCCGCAATCATGCCACCCATGGAGAATCCGACAATATACACTTCATCGTGACGTTTCATCAAATCCAACAGCGCAAGTTCAGCTGCTGCAATCCACTCCTGATAATAATGCCCTTCAAGGTCCAGATCCTCCCCATGGCCGGGCAGGGTCGGGTTGGCGATTTCCCATTCGGTTCTCGCTTCCAGAAAATCCACGAGTGGCTGCACTTCCTTCGGGCTTCCTGTATATCCGTGAATGCACAAACATCCAATACTCATAACCTTTTTCCTCCGCATCCTGCAGTTTTTCCAATATGGAAGAAAGAAAACGCGCTGACATCGGCAGCGCGTCTATTTGATCCCTTTCACAAAAGTACCGATACCTTTGACAATCGGACTGACTTGTTGAACGGTCTTCATCACCTGACCGGTGGTATTCATCATTTTATCAAAGTCAAATTGACCTTCCTCATTTTGAAAATAGCCGATCACGCTCTTCCCTGCTGCTGCGGGTTGGAAAGAGGTGGAGCCGCCTTCATTCCCGGTTTCAGTATAACCGGAGTAAGGGTTACTATTCACCTGGTAGTAAGGAAAGCCGTAGGGTGCACCTCCCTGATATGGGTAGAAGGCGTTCCCCTGATAATAGGTCTGCGGGTAGGTATCCTGGCTGTACACAGGAGGAGCCGGATACCGGTACCAGTTTTCGTAATAAGGGTAGGAATAATATGGGTACATGACTGTGCCACCTTTAACGTATTTACTTCAGCCTATGACAGAGGCAGTAAAAAAGTGAGACACAATCATCCAGTACCCGACACGATAAAAAAACAAGTGACTCTCATCACTTGTTTCCTTTATTTATGAAAAGTTGAATGAGTCCGTTTGAGCATATAGGTCTTCCCTCAACCCCAGCACCTGCTGGAGCTTGCGCTTCTGAAAACCTAAAACACGGTGATCATCGACAAAGGTGGCCGGGGTCCCGTAGACACCCTTCCCCTGAAGCTCCTTAAAATAGGTGCGGTTTTCCGATACGTTCCGTTCCTCAAAATCTACATTCCACTCATCTAATAAATCCATGACCTGGTTACAAGAGGCACAATCGCGACTGGTGTACACAACAACATTCTGGTTTCCCATGACTCCCCTCCTCATGCCGGTTCAATAAACGTTCCTACAGATTTTTACCCTGATCATTTACGTTTAAACGTCTATTCCTCACCTATGTTTACCACGTATTCCCACTTATTAATCCCCCTTTTTTCATAGGAAAAAAGGAATTTACCTCCGCCATCCCGAATGGAGGTAAAAACAAGATGGAGGAGGCCGTTTTATGGCTTTTACGTATGTATGTACTGGTTTCCCCGGGTTTCTGGCGGCTGAGCTTCTGAAAGACCTGTTCCGCACACAGAAAGTGGAGCATGTCTATCTTCTTCACCTTCCTCATATGGAAAAGGAAGCACGGACGCGGCTTCATGACTGCCTGGAGGACCCTGCCGTGGATGGCTGCCGTATTACACTGATAACCGGAGACATTACAAAGAAAGATCTCGGGATCGACGTTTCGACAGCTGAGGAGCTGAAACAGAACCTCACTCACTTTTATCATCTGGCTGCCTTATATGATCTGGCCGTTCCGCTGGCGCCTGCCCTTCAAGTAAACGTTCAGGGAACACGCGAAGTGCTCCGTTTTCTGCAAGGCTGCCTGCGATTGAACCGCTGTCTTTATTTCAGCACGGCTTATGTATCCGGAAAAAGGCAGGGAACCGTCTACGAGCATGAGCTGAAGCATAGTCACGGCTTTAAAAACCATTACGAATTTACGAAATACGAAGCAGAAAAGCTGGTACAGGAATATCAGCACCGTCTGCCCCTCACCATTGTCCGGCCGGGCATCGTCGTCGGTCATACGCGGACAGGATCGACAGCGAAATTCGACGGCCCTTACTTTATCTTGAACCTCCTGCATTCGCTGAAGTCCCTCCCTGTTGTCCCTTATTTCGGGAAAGGCCGGGCCCGGGTGAACCTCGTCCCTCATGATTATGTAGTCCAGGCGGCCAATGTTCTCACCCACCTGCCTGACGCAGAAGGTAAAACCTATCATCTGACAGATCCTCACCCCTATACAGCCAGGGACATCTATTATCATTTCGCGTATCTGTATGCCGATAAGCAGCCTCATCTGACGGTGCCGCTCGCGGCTGCCCGTCCACCGTTAAAACTGAAACAAGTCCGTAGAAAGCTGGGCATTCAAAAAGAGGCGCTCGACTACTTTGAAATCGCCGCCGATTATGATTCAGCCCAGGCAGAAAACGATTTGGCATCTTCCGGCCTCTACTGTCCGGACCTCTTCTACTATACACAGCCGCTCGTTCATTATTATGAAGAGCATAAAGACAATCCAGCTAAGCATGTCCCTATTCTTTAAGTGTGTTTCGATGGAAACTTCTACAAAAAGAAACGGGAGGGCCTGTCTGCCCTCCCGTTTTCTCATTCTCCCGCTTCGTCCAGCCAGCTCTCATACAATGCTTCCAGTCTTTCATCAAGCTCTTGTTTTTCCCGTTCCAGCCTGCCGGACTCTAAAAGCGAAGCCACCGCCCATTCTTCTTCCAAACGAGCGGCCTCTTTTTCGAGATCCGAAATCCGGTCTTCCAGAGATGCGGGTTCTTCCACAGGTTCAGGTGCCGCCTTCTTGTCCGCTTCCTCTTTTATTTCCTCCGGCCAGTGGTGCTTCGTATCTTCATACGATCCTGAATATCGATATCCTTTTCCACCTGCCAGATACATGGTTTCCGGAAAGCACCGGTTCAGAAAATGGCGGTCATGGGAAACACCGATTACCGTTCCAGTGAAGCGGTCCAGCGCTTCCTCCAGAACCTCCTGGGATTCAATATCCAAGTGATTAGTCGGCTCATCCAGGAGCAGCACTTGTAAGTCCTGCTGCATGAAGATGGCGAGTTTCAGGCGCATTTGTTCCCCGCCGCTCAAATGGCGGATTTTCCGAAAGACATCATAGCCGTAAAATAGAAATCCTGCCAGTTGACGCCGAGCCTCTCCTTCGGTTACACGAATAGATGCGCGGTAATAATCAATCAACCTCTGCTCTTGATCGGCCTCCTGCAGCGGATGTTGAGGAAGATACCCCACCTTCATCCCAGGTGCACGTTTTATAGTACCCTCATCCAGCTGCTCTTCCTCCAGAAGCAGACGAAGAAGTGTCGACTTGCCACTCCCATTCGTCCCGACGAGAGCCAGACGGTCCTGATAACGGACGTGCAGGTTGAAGCCCTGAAGAATCAGGGATTTCCCATAGGACTTCCCACCGTTTTCCACGATGAAGACATCCTTCCCTGTCCGGTCTTCTGAATCAAGGGAAAGCTTCATCCGTTTTGGATCCATGACAGGTTTATCGATTTTCTCCATCCGTTCCAGCGCCCGCTCCATGCTTTTCGCTTTTTTAAATAACTTCTCACTGGGAGGAGAGGCCTCGTTGGCCCACTGCCTCAACCGGCGGATGGCATCCCTCATTTTCTTGATCTTCTTCTGCTGTTCTTCATAATGATGAAACTCGACCAGCAGCTTTTCTTCCTTTTTCTTTTCAAAGGTTGTGTAATTTCCTTTATAGGCTTCTATATCACCAGAATCAAGATCATAAATATCCGTAACGACCCGGTCGAGGAAAAAGCGGTCGTGAGAAATGATGCAGAGTGTGCCGGGATATTGCTGGAGAAACTCTTCCAGCCACTCGACCACTTTGACATCCAGGTGGTTGGTCGGTTCATCCAGCAGCAGCACATCCGGCTTTTCCAACAGCAGCTTCGCCAGACCGAGCTTCGTCTTTTCCCCACCGCTCAACGTGGTAAAGGACTGATCAAGAAGGTGATGGACCTTTAATCCGTGTGCGACCTGACGGATGGATGACTCCATTTCGTAGCCCCCTCGATCTGCAAACCGCTCCTGCAGGAAGCCGTATCGTTCTACAGCTTCCTCCATATGTTCCGGAATCCTCATCTTCTGTTCCAGCTCTTTCATCTCTGCTTCCATTTCCTGAAGCTCTTGGAAGGCCGAGCGTAAATACTCCCGGCCGGTTCCCATCCAATTGAATGGCATCTGGGTCAAATATCCGATGGTTTTTCTTTTCTGGATAAACACATCGCCCCCATCAATCGGCTCTTCCTTTGTTAAGATCCGGAACAATGTTGACTTCCCGCTTCCGTTTCTCCCGACAAGACCGACACGCTGATGTTCTTTGATTTCCATATTCAAGTTTTCGAATAACACTTCGCCGCCCATGATTTTGTATATATGTTTAAAGGTTATAATCATTTCCGTTCCTCCTAAAGACGTTTTAAGCGCACAAAAAAGCCAGAGGTCCCGTTACCTCTGACTTTTTCCGTGCGTATTCTATCAGGTATGAGACGTTACAGCATTCCTATTCAGATGTCATTTTGGACATACGTGTCCCGTTGACAGCTGAAATGTGAATAATGGCACGGCGCAGATAGTTCAATTGATAATCAAGCGCATGCATCTGTAACATCTTTATACCCCCTTTTGTCTTTAGTCTTACGTCCATCATAACGGATAATCTGAAAATTGGCTACTCTTTTTGGTGACCGGCATTTTTTCCGAGTTTCTTCAGCAGGTCAATCGCCGTTGTTTTCTCCTCATCTGTCAGGCCGCTCATAATAGATTCAATCTGCTGCCAGTGATCCGGAAAGATGCCGTGAAGCAGTTCCTTGCCCTCTTCCGTAATCGACGCATACGTAATCCGGCGGTCAGTCGGACATGGGACACGCTTCAAAAACCCTTTCTTTTCAAGCTTGTCTACCACATACGTAATGCTGCCACTGGCAAGAAGG
Source organism: Halobacillus sp. Cin3 (assembly GCF_947311855.1). Taxonomy (NCBI): domain Bacteria; kingdom Bacillati; phylum Bacillota; class Bacilli; order Caryophanales; family Bacillaceae; genus Halobacillus; species Halobacillus sp. Cin3. The sequence goes on from NZ_CAMZMV010000006.1 coordinate 26,390, forward strand.
ATCTTCTCGCCGATTTTCTGCAGCGGCTGATCCCCCTGATGGTATAGAAGCTCAAGTACACCGAATTCCGTCGGGTTTAATTCATAACGCTGAATATCGTCCTTCACTAAATCACCGATGGCCCGCTGCGCCTTAGATAAGACGACAAACAGCTTCAATGATGGATCTTGTTTCTTTTTCAAGTATAATTCATGTTCGTTCATCCGGTTCGCCCATCCTTTTTAAAAGATAAAGATAGTATAAGTTTAACAAATTCGCACTGTCAATCAGGACACGGACGGATAAGCTTGAAGGCCTTTATAGATCAGTTGTCGTTCGAAGGGCGTTCGGACCGCCTCCTAAAAAAGTGAAATGGCCCGGGAGCACCCCGATTTGTGCAGGCGTCTCTGTCTTAATTTCGCCGTCCATATCCACTTCTTCATCCGTCTCCGTTTCAATGGTAATATGCTGTCCCTGACGATAGCTGAGGTCCTGGAATTTCTGATCGACAGAGCGTTCTCTTCCCATGGCCAGCCACTCTCTGAATACAGCAAGGCTGGAATTTTTGACGATCAACACATCCAGCTTCCCGTCCTGCAGGTCGAGCGATGACATCGGAACTTTCCGGGTACCGATGAACTGCCCATTCATAACAAGGATCATCACCGCTTCCCCCTCCAGTTTTTCTCCATCGACAGTCAATGAAAAACGAAAAGGTTCGGATCGGTTCACTGTTTTCAATGCACTGATGAAATAACTGAGCACACCTAGACGGTTTTTCTGGTTTTCATCGATGTTGAACGATGTCTGGGCGACGAGGCCGATGCCCCAGAAGTTGATGAAATACGTATCTTCTGTTTTTCCGGCATCCACCTTTACAGCCTCCCCCTTCATAATGGAAGCAGCTGCCTGATCCAGACGCTGCGGAATATCAAGGACACGGCTGAAATCATTGCATGTTCCGGCGGGAAGCACACCGATCACCGGTCGCTTTTCCAGTTCCGCCATGCTGTTGATGCATTCGTGGATCGTCCCGTCTCCCCCAAGGATTAGGAATACATCGGTTTCCGGACCGTACGTCCTGCAAACGTCACGAAGTTCTTCCAGCGAGGCCGTCTGTATCACACGCAGATCCTTGACCTCTTTACTAACTTCAGGAAGAACCTGTCTGAGTGCAGGTGTGATTTCATTTTCTTCTTTATTTCCGTTATATAGAAGTATCCCGGTTTCAAATCGCGGCATATTATCCCTTCCTTCCTCCTTACATAATTGACGAAAAGCGCACCTTTGAAACGATTTCCTCTATTTTCATTCCACTCCCTCCCAAGCAAATCCTTTCGGCGTCTAAGTAAATAAACAGGACGTTCTCTCTTTGTAAAAACCGTTGGGTTCCTCTTTTGGACAGGGATCATCAAAATGATGACGCTGACTTTTTCCATAGAGGATCTCAGGAGAACATCACCGGAAACTACGCTGTATTTCTCACTATTTATCCATATCATCCATTGTACACCACTTCTTTCCTCCACCTGTCGGCTTGTCTGTCAGAACAAGCCGCACCCATCCACCAAAGCAGAAGGGTTTACGAATAGTCTTCTTTGTTTTATACTATATTTTGTTTAGGGGGCTAAGTAATTATGAAAAAGCAGATGGATGAATCACTGGGATATCAGATTCATATGGTTTCCCATTTTCTAAGAAACGTATATAACGAACGGCTCGGGGAGTATGGATTGACCCATGCACAGGGCAAGGTCATCCACATTTTAGCCAGAGAAGGCGAGCAGCCACAGGTGGAACTCCAGAAGCGGCTGCATATCAAGCCTTCCTCTATGAACGGCGTTGTGGAGTCTCTCCTTAAATATGAAAGAATATCAAAACGGCCGAGTGAAGAGGATAAGCGCACGAAACTGATCACTCTGACAGAAGCCGGCATGGAACTCCACGAAATGATAGTCACAACCATTAAGGAAATTGAAACAGAAGCTTTCGCTGACCTCTCTCAAGAGGAACAGCAGATCATGACATCCTGGTTGAAAAAAACCCAGGAACGCATAAAGTCACAAACAGCAGGGAGAGAAAACGAATGAAAGAACAAAGCCAGCGTTTAGGCACCCAGCCTATACCAAAGCTGTTGGCCAATTTGTCCATTCCAGCGATGATCGGAATGTTCGTTATGGCGCTTTACAACGTCATTGATACATTATTCATCGCACGCGGTGTCGGAATTCTCGGAGTATCAGGTGTGAGCATCGGCTTCCCGGTTATGATGATCATCATGGCCATTGCCGCAGCCGTCGGTATTGGTGGTGCTTCCGTTATTTCACGGAGGCTTGGAGCAGATAAAAAGGACGAAGCTGATCTTGTTTTCGGAAATGTCCTGATCATGATTGTTCTCATAAGCAGTGTCGGCTTCATCGGCGCATTCACCTTTTTAGAGCCGCTCCTTACCATTTTCGGAGCTACAGAGAACATCATGCCGTATGCGAAGGATTATTTATTCCCGATCATGGTCGGTTCGCTGTTCTTCTCCTTCGCCTTTGCGACAAACAACATCATCCGTTCAGAGGGGAATTCCAGGTTTGCCATGATCACGATGATCATTCCTGCGGTTCTGAACATCATTCTTGACCCCATCTTCATCTTCGGACTCGACATGGGCGTACAGGGGGCTTCCATAGCGACGGTCATTTCCCAGGCGACTGTATCGATTGTCGTTCTGAACTATTTCCTTAAAGGAAAATCCTCTCTAACAGTCAGAAGAGCCGCCTTGAAGCTTCAGACGAAGATCATCAAAGAGATCATCACCATCGGTATGCCGGCGTTTATCCGTCAGGTGGCTGGAAGCGCGATGATGATTGCTATCAACTTGATGCTTATCAAGTTCGGCGGCGAATTCGAAGTCGGTGTCTTCGGAATCGTCCAGAAGCTGGCCATGTTCACCATTATGCCGATGATCGGCGTCCTCCAAGGTATGCAGCCTATTATCGGCTACAACTACGGGGCACAGAATTATGAACGTCTAAAGGAAACCGTCAAGCTCGGAATGAAAGTCGTCACCATCATTTCTGGCGGTATTTTCGTTCTCATGATGGCTTTCCCGAATGTATTGATGATGATTTTCACAGGAGATCAGGCGACAATCGAAACCGGGGCTCACGCCATCCGGATTATGTTTGCCTTTGCCGTCCTGATTGGCGCTCAAGTCGTGAGCGGTGGTCTTTACCAGGCTCTCGGCATGGCCAAACCGGCGATGATCCTGTCTATGGCCCGACAGGTGCTGTTCCTGATTCCGCTGGTACTGATCCTCCCGAATTTCTTCGGTGTTACAGGTGTATGGCTTGCCTTCCCGGCGGCCGATCTTCTGGCGTTTATTTTATCCATGATCTTTCTTTACAGAGACCGATCCCTTTTCTTCAAACCGAAACGCGGGGCATCCAATTACGAAACGGCCCCGTCTTGATCAACAGCCCGGCGGCTTGACGCCGGGTTTTTTATTTTTCTGCAGAAGAACCTGAATGAGGACCGCATGGTTCTCCATCTTTTCCCAAAGATTCTCAGCAATGGATAGCAACCCATGACATTTTCCGTTAAAATGATACAGAGAATGCTATTTTTCACTGGTAAAGGATGAAGTGTATGACTTACTCGGTCCACTTGATCAAACTGTTCATCCGCCGTGATGATCATTTGTTCAAGCTGAATGAAGCAGAAAAATTGAAAAACGTCTGGAATCTATTATTCTTTTTACTCGCTCTCACTTTACTCACCTTTGTCTGGACAGCCTGGCTCGGCCTGGGTACCGATGCGATTTCCGCAAATATGACAGAATTGACCCGGACTGATTATGAACTGAGAAAAGCATGGTTCCTGATCGGCAGAGCTGCATACGGGCTGCTGTTTTTTTTATTCCTTTTATTTATCTCTTCGTTTTTTTACTGGTTATTCAATCATGTATCCTACAAAAAGCTGATCATTCTACAAATGAACGTCCTGCTCGTTATGCTTCTTGAGCGTGTAACCTGGGTGCCGTTGATGGTCTATGCAGGAATCGACTGGTATGTATCACCTCTTTCCTTTGGTGTTGCAGCCTCCTACTTCACTTCTCTGGAGTGGGTCATTTATTTTTTCGGTTCCATATCCCTTTTCCAGCTGTTTATCATCTGGTATCAGGTCAAATGCCTTTCCCGGCTATCCAGAACAAAAATCGGCTGGATCTGGACCGGCGTCATTTTCTGGCATTTATTGCTGTGGGCTGGAACCTCCGCCCTTGCCTATTACGATTTGTATCTTCTTTATTTAATAAGGTAGGAAAGCCGCAGGTGGACATATTATGAAGAAAATTAACATTAAAGGAAGAATGACCGGGTTGTTGATCATCGCTTTTATTACGACGAATGCCCTGTTGATTTATTTGGACGAAGACGACAGAGTGGACCGCAAATCCTATCTCCATACATGGTCGCAGGCGGTTACATATGACCTCTTTGAAAGAGTGGAAACCAAAGGCGTCTTCACATCGCAGGAATCTGTCCCGGTTTACTTTGACGGCGCAGATGGTTCCTTCCAGCAGTTTCTCGTAAGCGAGGGGGACAAGGTGCAGGAAGGCGATGACCTTTATACCTATCAGGTGGAAGACTACGCTGCAGAGGAATCCCGTCTCCAAGGAGAAGTGCAGCGTATCCAGGAAGAAATAACAGCCGTCGAGGACTATATGGATAAACTGGAGGCCTATGATATCCCTGATCCCTCATCTACAACAGACCGGTCCACTTCTTCCTTTTTCGGAGAAGACAGGAATCCTGCCGAGGAAGAAAGCTCTTCTTCCCCGGATTCCTCTATAGAAGCGGAGTATCTCAAAGAGGAGGAACTTGCCAGACAGCAGGCCGAACTTTCCAAACAGCAGGGACTGCTTGAAATGGCGCAAGACCAGCTGGACCAGCTCCAGGAAACGGGAGAACAGATTACAGTCACCAGCCAGTTTTCAGGAACCGTAACCGATATCGATGAAGAACTCAACGCTCCCATCCTTACGATGAAGTCTGCCAATCTCGTATTGGAAAGCGAAATCCGGGAAGAAGACCGGACACAGGTGAAAGAAAACTTAACCGTTGATATCTTTGTACCGGAGCTTGAACTGGAAACGACCGGCACGGTAACGCGGGTGGACGAATTCCCGGAACAGACAGACCTTGGCGGGAAGAGCCGGTATCCATTCATCGTGACACTGGAAGAAGCTGATGAACAGCTTCTCCCCGGCTACCATGCGGAGATGCAGGTGATCACAGCGGAAGCGCCGCAAGCCGTCGCTGCCTTGGACGATGCCTTGACAACGGAAGAAAATCTGTACGCCTGGATCATGAATGAAGAGGGCATCCTGGAACGCCGGGAAGTGACAACCGGCATGGAGGAGGACGGACTTGTCCAAGTCGTATCCGGCCTCGAGGACGGGGAGTGGATGGCCGTTGCACCGAAGGACGAATTCCGTAACGCCTCTGTCTTTCTGACCTCTATGCAGGTGAAGGACCTTCCTATCAAAGACCTGATTAAACTGGATCAGTCAACGATGCTCAATTACGGACTTCTCGGACTTTTATCGAGGTAGTCTCACAAAGAAGACGGCCCCCTGAGGCCGTCTTCTGCATGTAGAAAAACCCCCGTGTTTTGTACTGCTTTAAGGAACCGGTCAAGACGCTCTTCCAACCTAAAAAGACAGGCGGCAGATCCTTCCATTACAGCCGGAAGACAGAAGCAGGCATCGGGTCATTATCACACACATTCCAAGCCATATGTATTGCATCTTTTACGTGTCCATGGGACGATAAAAGATAAATAAACCGTTTACTTCAAAGGGGGCCCACAATGAAATTAAGTGTATTGGATCAGTCCCCTGTTTTAGCTGGGACAGACCCACAGGAAGCATTAAGACAAACAACCGAATTAGCAGAATGGACCGACCGGCTTGGGTATCACCGATTCTGGGTATCCGAACACCACAGCACCGGCAGCCTTGCGGGATCTTCACCGGAAATTCTCGCCGCTCACCTGGCTGCTCATACAGACACCATACGAATTGGCAGCGGAGGCGTGCTTCTGCCGCATTACAGTCCGTTTAAAGTAGCTGAATCCTTCCGTGTTCTTGAGACTCTTCATCCGGACCGGATTGATCTGGGGGTCGGCCGGGCACCCGGAGGCCTGCCGAACATCAATCTTGCCTTGAATAAAGGGAACGTTCCGAATGTGGAAGGCTACCCTGCACAGGTTGAAGAACTGATTGCTTACCTGCATGGGCACGACCCGCACGGAATGGGGATACAGGCGACACCGACAGGCGATACTGCACCACCCGTATGGATGCTCGGTTCCAGCGGGACGAGTGCGCGGGTGGCCGGGGAGCTGGGAGCTTCATATTCCTTTGCCCACTTCATTAATGGCCGGGGCGGCACAAGAGCCATGGAGCGTTATTTCAACCATTTCACCCCTTCGCTGCAGCAGACCGAACCGGACGCCAATGTTTCTGTTTTCGTCGTATGTGCAGAAACGGATCAGCGCGCCGAGTATTTAGCATCAAGCCTGGATCTTGCCCTGCTTCAAATTGAAAAGGGCGGAAGACGCACCCACTTCCCTACACCGGAAGAAGCTCTTTCCCACTCCTACACTGTCTTTGAAGAGGAGCGCATCGCGGATAACCGCAAAAGGATGATTGTCGGTTCGATCGAGCGGGTGAAGGAAGAAATTGAGGAACTGGCTTCCCTTTACCAGGTAGATGAAATCATCGTCAATACGATTGTCACTCCATTTGAGGAGCGGCTGAAATCCTACGAACTGCTGGCCGGCGCTTTTGAACTGTCCACGTCCACCACTATGACCTGAGGTCGTAGTGGTTTTTTTTATGCTTTTCTCCACTTCCTATTGATTTCCACTCCGCATATGCCGATGTATATAGTTGTCAGACATCTCTTTCATAGCGAAGGAAATGATGTCAGCGGATTTTATACAGAGGAGTGAAATAGTTGAAGCGTTCGACCTTTTTTATTGTCCTATTTCTGTTTAGTTTTCTTATATCCGGCTGCAGCAGCGGCTCTGCTGAAGGAACGGAGGAGTCTGGAATCAGTGCAGGTCTGCTTGTCACTGAAAGCGGTCTCGGAGATGATTCTTTCAGTGACTCCGCTTTTCAGGGCCTTGAGCAGGCCCGCGATGAGTTGAATATAACGTTTGATTACCGTGAACCTTTTGACCAGAATTATGAAGCTCATGCCCGCGATCTTATTGATCAGGGGCACGATGTCATTATCGGTCTCGGGTATAACTCACAGCCGGCTGTCGATCAGCTGGCCGCCGAATTCCCTGACCAGGATTTCGTTTTGATTGATGCCGTTTCCGACCAGCCCAATGTATCATCCATCACCTTTAAGGAAGATGAAGGAAGCTATCTGATCGGGTTAATTGCCGGTATGAAATCCAAAAGTGGTGTCGTAGGATTCATTGGAGGGGAAAACATTCCTGTCGTAAACCGGTTTGAAGAGGGATTCACAAAAGGAGTTCTGGAAGCCTCTCCCGACGCCGAAATATTGGTCAGCTATGCGGATACCTTTGATGATGACCAAAAAGGCGCTTCTCTTACGGCGGAGATGATCGATCAGAACGCCGATTATATTTTTCCAGCTGCCGGCTTTACAGGCATTGGTGTCCTGAAGGAAGCCGAAAAACAAGACATCTACGCTTTCGGAGTGGATAGTGATCAATTTTACACGGCGGAAGAATCCGTTGTGACGTCCATGCTGAAAAACGTCAATGTCGCTTTATATGGAGTGATGGAACAGTTGTCTGAAGGAGAAAGCCTGGACGGCAGTGCCCGTACACTCGGGCTTGAGGAAAACGGTGTGGGCCTTGCCCCCATCCGCCTTATCGATTTAAACGATCAGGAAGAGAAAACGCTCCAAAAAGCTATGGGGCAGTAAAACGAGGAGGAAAACAAATGAGTATCAGCCGCAGACTATTTGTCATGACTTTGCTGCCTCTGGTGTTGTGTATCATTTTAATCGGTGTGATTGTGTTTCAAATGATTGGATTGCAGCGCTCTACGAATGAAGATATCCAGGTGCTCCTGGATGGTAAGGAACTTCACGGGCAGCTCGTCCGTGTAGAACAAGCCTTGACGACGTATGGATACAACCCTTCCGAAGCTTCCAAACAGGAAGCCTTCACCCAGGTGGAGCAGACGAAGCAACTGTTTCAGGCTGTGGAGCCGCTCATTGTCACCGATACACAGCGGCAGTGGTTTGATCAGGCCCAGGCGAAATTCAACGATTGGGAAGGCCTTGCCACGGAAGCTTTGAATACTGATGACACGAATGAGATTCAGCGGCAGGCCTCAAGGACAGCCGGGTTAATCAATGATGTGTACATGCTTCAGCGGGAATCACAGGCATGGTATGAAAACAAAATGGAGGCACAGCAACAGACGATCGGTCAGTTGATTCTGTTCACTATCATTGCGGCCGTTGTCTTAATTATCGGCACCTTGTACTCCACCTTCCGCCTGACCGCACATATCGCCCGCCCCGTCCGGCAGCTGGCCGCCCAGGCTGCTGATGTGGCCAAAGGGAACTTGACAGTGAACATCGAGGACGATCCAAAGAAAAACGATGAAATCGGCCAACTGACCCAATCCTTCCGTGTCATGGTGGAGAACCTTCAGGAGACGGTTCAGTCCGTAGACGAAATCGGACAGAGCGTCAAAACATTCAGTTCCAGATTGAATCAGGAAATGAACGGCCTTTCGGAAATATCCAGCCAGGTGGCTCATTCAACGGATGAACTGGCCCAGGGGAGCCAGTCGATCTCCAACGACGTTCAGGATGCCGCTGTATTGATGGAGGATCTGGACGGCCGCTTTGCGAAGAACCGTAATGACGGACAGGAATCAAGGGAAATCAGCACACAGGCCCTTCATTCTGTCGAGGAAGGGCAGAACAGTCTGATGAATCAGCGGACATTGATGGACCAAAATACGGCCTCTTTAGCAAAAGTCGAAACATCGGTGCACCAATTCATCCAATACACCGATCAAATTGAATCGACTGTACACCTTGTGAACGATATCGCCAGCCAGACCAACCTGCTTGCCTTGAATGCAGCCATTGAAGCTGCACGTGCGGGAGAGCATGGAAAAGGATTTGCCGTTGTAGCTGAGGAAGTTCGCAAATTAGCCGACCAATCCACCGCTGCGACAGCAGACATCTCCGATATGGTGTCACAAATCCGGAGCGGCGTGGATACGATCCGCCTGGAAATGACGGAAACTGTTCAGGTGACAGAACAGCAGAACACGTCTGTTTCTGCATCAAAAGCCGCCTTTGACCAGATCAGTACGTATGTTCATACAATCGACCAACACCTGGAAGCCCTTGTACAGGGGCTCGATCAGTCCCGTCACCAGAGCACAGATGTTCATGCGGCCTTTGAAAACGTAAGCAGTGTCATCCAGCAGACCGCAGCAGGAACCGAGGAAATCTCAGCTTCTACTGTGGAGCAGCAGTCCGCCTTCCAGCAGCTGCTTTTGGAAAGCGAACAGCTGGAAACGATGATCGGCCAATTGAATGAACAGATCCAGCAGTTCCAATGGCAGAAAGAACCGGAAACGACTCCCCCACCTGCCGATGAGGAAATCATCACCGCTTCAGCTTCCTGAAGCGGTGTTTTTTACCGCCGCTTCGGGCGCCCGGCAGGACGCTCAAGGGAGCGCAGGTCCTCATCTACATTCATGACCTTCTGTTCCACCATCCGTCGGGCATCCTCCACTCCTTTGTTATAAAAGAAAGGCCCCATTTCCTCGGCCATCTGATGAACCCATTGATCGGCCGCCAAATCACCAATGACCTCTCCACGCTCAAGCTCAAACCACTCTTTGATCCGTTCAGCCATGTATTCCTGTTGTTCTTTTTTCAACTTCATAACCATCTCCCCTTTTCCCTCTATCCTATCACACCATCCCTGTGACACAGACCGCTTTATTCGGCTTTTCAGGACGGATATGGATGCAGACATCCCGGAACCCTGCTTGCACCAGCATCGCCTTCATCTGGCCCCCCAGGATATGTGTCGTATCATCTCCCGCCCCCTCTTCGTGAGGACGGAGCGTTAAGGCTATTCTTCCGTTTTGATTCATGTTTGTATACAAATGGGCCAGTATCTCTTCCGGGTCTTCCCAGAAGGTGACATTGTTAACGGCATAGACTTTATCCATCGGACGGTGGAACTGGACCAGGTCTTCAGCCCGTCCGTGAATGACGCCCACCTGCGCAGCATTATTGAAGCTCCGCCATTTATGCAGAACCGTTTCGACCATCACCTCGGATGGATCCAAAGCGTAAAGACGGAGTCCCTGAATACTGGATGCCTGCTCTAACGCTTTTCCTGCTCCACATCCGATTTCAAGAACTTCCTCTCCTTTTTGCAGATCCAGAAACGATAGTGTCCACGCATTCAGCTTTTCATTTTCTTTTTCCATAAAATGTCCGGCAAGCTTCCCCATCCAGCCGGAAGGCCTTGCGAAATGTTGATACAGCATCGGTTCCCTCTCCTTTCTTTCCCGCTTCTTGTACCCGTCTTTAAGAACAGGTATGCCTATTGGTGAAAAGGGTTTAGTTTCCTTCCCGGGCGTTTGTTTGTATGATAGATGACAGAGACTTGTACTTATTTTTTTATAAAATGATCCTAAGGGGGAAAATCATGAAAAAGTGGAGCATTCTTATGCTGCTGTTCACACTATTACTGGCCGCCTGCAGCGGCGGCGGTTCCCAGAAAGAAGCATGGAAGGATATGTCCTGGGAAACCATTGAAGAAGAGGCCGACGGCACGGAGGTGCGTCTCTATATGTGGGGCGGCGATGAAGGGATCAACCGCTACATTGATGAATGGGCGGCTCCCCGCCTGAAAGAAGCACACAACATAACCCTGGAGCGTGTTCCTATGGATGCGGCGGAAATACTCCAAAAACTCCAGACAGAGAAACAAGCCGGGAAACAGGACGGCCCGATCGATGTGATCTGGATCAATGGGGAGAACTTTAAAAATGCGAAAGAAAACGAACTGCTGGCAGGATCGTTTACAGACAAGCTGCCTGCTTTCAATGAATATTACGACACAGAAGATCCAGCTTTCCAGACCGATTTCGGAACATCTGTAGAAGGGATGGAAGCTCCGTGGGGCAAAGTCCAGTTCGTCTTTCACTATGACGCCGACCGGATCAGTGAGCCTCCTTCCTCTTTTGAGGAACTGCAGAACTGGATTCATGACAACCCAGGAATGTTCACTTATCCGAGAGCGGAGGACTTTTCCGGGAATGCTTTCTTACGCCACGTCTTATATGCCCAGGCGGAAGAACCATCAGATATTTATGAGAATCCCTTGAATGAAGCTGATATCCAGCCGGCAGCGGATCGCACATGGGCTTACCTCAAGGATATTCAGCCGGATTTATGGCGTTCCGGAAATCACTATCCGAATGACTTAACAGAGCTGGATCGCTTATATAGTCAGGGAGAAGTCTTGATGACGATGGGCTACAATGAGTCCCGGGCGGAATCCTTGGTCGCTGATGGAGTGTTCCCGGAATCCACCCGTTCGTTTGTCCTGGAGCCAGGTTCTATTGGAAATACACACTTTTTGAGCATCCCCTTCAATAGTTCCAATCCTCCTGGAGCGCTGGCCGCCATTAACTTCCTGCTTTCACCGGAAGCCCAGCTGGCCAAGTTCAAGCCGGATTACTGGGGCGAAAACACTACGATCAGCTTAGATCAACTACCCGAAGATATGAAACAGAAATTTGAAGCGGTGGATAGAGGGGACAGCGTTCTTTCCACAGAAAAGCTGGAGGAAAGCTTCCTTCCTGAATCAGAAGCCGCTTATGTCGAATGGATGAAAGAGCAGTGGTTTGATGAAGTCGTTCAACCTTAAACATTCTCTCCTTTTCCTGCCGGCTGTCCTGTTTATGCTCCTTCCTCTTTACGGGCTTCTGACAGCTGTCTTGAACAGCTTCGGCCGGCACAGAGGATGGACACTGGACTATTACCGGCAGATCTTTGAATCCAACCGGTTTGTTACGTCTCTTGTTTTCAGCCTGCAGACAGCCTTGATCGCCACCCTGTTGTCTATTCTTATCGGGATCGCTTTCACACGCAGTTTTTATCCCATCCTGGAAAAAATGGCACCAAGGGTGAGTGTATGGATACCGATGCTGTTCCCGCACTTTGTCTGGGGCTATATGGTCATTCTCCTTCTTTCGGAAACCGGAGTGGCCGCTCAGCTGTTAACGGCTGCCGGCTGGATAGCTGACCCGCAGCAATTTCCGATACTCACGAGGGACCCTGACGGAATCGGCATCATCGTGACCTATGTATGGAAAGAGGTTCCCCTTGTCATCTTGATGCTGCTGCCAGTGTATGCTTCAATCCGGCCGGAATACTATGCACTCGTCGATACACTTGGAGGGTCCGCTTGGAACAGAATCACTGCGGTTGAACTGCCTCACCTGCTTCCGGTTCTGATGGAAACAAGCCTGATCATTTTCTCTTTCACCTTGTCGGCTTATGAAGTGCCCGCTCTGTTGGGAACCACGTTTCCGGAGATGGTCTCCGTACTCAGCTATGACTGGTTTTACGGAAGCTCCTGGCAGAAACGTCCACTGGCGTTTGCTGCTATGGTCAGCATCAGCCTCGTCCTGCTGGTTCTATCCTTTATCGGATACGGATACTTAAATAAAGCCAGATGGAGAGCTATGAGAGGAAGTCGTTCATGAAGCAGAACTCACGTATATTTTTAGTGCTCACTCTCCTGTTTTTCCTTATACCGCTTCTCGTACTGGTCGCTCAGAGCTTCAGTGCGCCGTGGCGGTTTCAGACAGGCGCTGGACTGGACTGGGAGCTTGGCAGCTATGAACAGCTGCTGCAGAACCCGATGCTCTGGAAAGCCACATTCACGTCGATATGGATCGGCTTTGTCGTCCTGCTCCTGAATGTGCTGCTTGGTGTGTTCACTGGCAAAGCGCTCACCACCGTCCCATTTAAAGGAAAACCCTGGGTGGAGGCTTTACTGCTGTCACCGATTCTTATCCCCGTCCTTGCGATCGCCATGGGTCTTCACATCTTTATGATCCGTGCCGGACTGGCGGATACAGCACTTGGTGTCATCATCATCCACCTTGTACCGACCGTCCCTTACAGCATTAAAGTATTTCACAACAGTTACCAGCAGATTGGACGGGCGATGCTTGAGCAGCCTCACATTCTCGGATCCGGATTTTTCAGGCAGCTGTTTACGGTGGAGCTGCCTCTCTTGAAACCGGCGCTTCGAAGTGTCACTTTTTTAACCATTGTCATCAGTCTGAGCCAGTACGCGATTACAGCTGTGATTGGCGGAGGACGTGTGCTGACGCTGCCTCTCGTATTCTTTCCATTTCTGGAAAATGCGGATGCTTCCGTCATGTCTGCGTTTTCCCTCTGGTTTGCTGTCATACCCGTATGGATGTATATCCTGGTGGAAGCTGCCATCCTTCTGCTTCCCTACTCTCGCCTGCCTTGGAGGAATAAAAGATGAGCCCGACTACATTAGAAGTGAAGCAATTGAAAAAAAGCTTTCAAGAAGACCTGATTCTGAACGGCCTTTCCTTTCAATTAAAGAAAGGGGAAATTCTCAGCGTTGTCGGTCCTTCTGGAAGTGGGAAAACGACGCTGCTCCGCGTCCTTGCCGGCCTCGAAACCCCGACACACGGGTCCCTCTGGATGAACGGAAAGGACATTACAGCTACAAAAGCCAACCGGCGGGATATCAGTCTCGTTTTCCAGCAGCCGCTTCTGTTCCCTCATATGACAGTAGAAGAGAATATTGTCTATGGAGCGAAAGTATCTAAGAAATATAACAAACAGAAAGTAGAAAGACTGCTTGAAGCGATTGGAATGAGCCGGTATAGAAACCATTTCCCTGCGGAAATCTCCGGCGGTCAGCAGCAGCGGACAGCGCTTGCCCGCGCCATGGCGACTGAACCGGAAGTGATTCTTTTTGATGAACCGTTCAGCAGCCTGGATCCATCGCTTAGGCAGGACCTGCGCTACTGGGTCAGAGATTTCCTCGTTGAACAGAAAACGACAGCCTTGTTTGTTACACATGATATGGAAGAAGCTATGATCATGGGAGACCAGATTGCCGTCTTTCAGGACGGAGCGTTTCAGCAGATTGGAGAAGCATCCGTCCTCCATCACCATCCTGCCAATCAAAAAGTCGCTTCCTTCATGGGCGGGCACCTGATCCTGAATGAAAACGAATTTGTCCCACTGGGGGACATACAGCTTTCCCCGGGCCATGGTGACGGCAAGGTACGCACTTTCCAAGGGCGGATGGAGCACCTGACGTACCAGCACGGACATCCTGTCGCTCATATCAACGTTCCCGCCCTGGGCTCCAGAGTGGCGTTACCCGTTCAACAGGTTACAACGGATACAGAAGAAGTCACTCTGCACATCCCGACTTCCCGCATTCAACGATTTGAGGTGAACCAACATGAATAAAAAAACTCTGCTCCGTTCGCTTTTGTTCCTGACGATTTTTATTGCGGCGGCCTGGTTTGCCCGGAGCCGGTTTAACGTCGATCCACAAAACATCCGTGCCTACATCCTGTCGTTCGGCAGTATCGGCCCGCTCATTTTTATGGGACTGTATGCCATCGGTCCCATTGTCGTCTTCCCAACCTCCGTGCTTTCCTTGGCAGCAGCCTTTGCCTATGGCCTGTGGCCGGGTATGCTGTACATCGTCATCGGAGCGACAGGGGCAGGAATCACCGGATGGGTGATGGGGCGCTTCTTCGGGGATTCCGTGTTGAAGTTCCATCAGTCCAAATGGGCTTCTTCCATCTATGAGCGTATGAAAGGACAGGGATTTTTATATGTATTTGTCCTCAGACTCATCCCGCTTGTCGGATTTGATATCCTCAGCTATTTATCAGGGATGACGCGAGTGAAACTGCCACCCTTTATCCTGGCCACGGTCCTCGGCATGCTGCCCGGCACATTCGCCTACAGCCTTGTCGGTACCAGTCTTGCCAGTGGGGACAGGACGTTGATTTTCGCCGCCCTGAGCGTTTTTGCCCTTATTCTTGTAACGACTTACCTTTTCCGGAATAAAGTACGGGCCTGGTTGAAGATTTAATCATAAGAAAAGCCTTTGAACCATCCCTCTTCGGCATACGGTTCAAAGGCTTTTTTATTTGTATTTCGCCATAAATTCACGATCGATCTTATGCTTCAACTGCCATGCTTTGTGATTGTGTGTATGCACAGGTCCGTAAATCAAAAAACCTTTCCGATCTCCAGTCGAAAGAATATACAAAACGTTCTTTTGAGGAACGAAGGTTTCCAGCGGCTGATGATGGAAGAAATTCTTTACGTTTTCCCATAAAACCGGGCCCTGACGAACGGCATAAACGCCGCTTTTCGGGAGATCAGGGTCGGTTTCCAGCGTGACACAATCTCCCGCTCCGAACAAATAGTCATAGTTTTTGAACTGCAGCGTTCGCGACACAAAAGCAAAACCACGATCATCCACATCCAGCCCTGCCCGCGTAAATATGGCATCCCCGACAGCTCCGCCCAGCCAGAGGACACCGGTGTGTCGGATTTTATTTCCTCTGCTGGTCTCAATGCTGGAATCCGTGACGGCTTTCACCTCTTCATCTTCCCACACCCGGACACCTTTTTTCTTCAGGATATGCTTCATCCGCGCCCGGACCCATTTAGGAGTATCCGGCAAAAGAGGTCCTGAAGTAACGAGACGTACCTGCCCCGGTCGCTGGTGCATATTTTTATAAGCCTGTATGGAAAGGGCCAGTTCCGTTCCGGCCGCTCCCCCTCCGACAATCAATGGCTGTGGGGTTTCTCGTAGATCCTTCATACGTTTAGTGAAAAGGTAGTTCGGTTTAATGGACTGAGCGGCCGTATGCTCAACGGACTCCGGCAGGCTGCGTGAGCCGATATCAAAACTGGCGGCATCAAAAGGGTAAACGCTACCATCATGGCAGATGATCTTCTTCTGTTCCGGCCTGATCGTCACAGCTGTCTTCTGAATCAGCTGCACACGGGCTCTTTTCGTGAGTGGACGAAGATCGACTCTCGTGTCTTCTTCTGTGTAGATCCCTTCGGTAAAACCGGAAAACATACCGGAATAATATTGATAGGGGGATGGTGTAATGAGGCACACATCCACATCAGGCAGACCGTGTTCAGTCATCTGCTTGAGCACTTCCAAATGCGCATGACCGGCGCCGACAAGCAGCAATCGTTTGGACATCCTTCCACCTCCTTATAAAAAACGCCCACATGGAACCAGCCATGTGGACGCTCACCCATTATAGGCTTGCCTGTAGGAATTCCTGCACTTCTTCCGGCGTTTTAGCATCCGCACTGTGCAGATGAGCGGTCTTTTGACCGTTTTGGAAAACCAACAGACTAGGAATGCCCATAACTTCATACTTTTCAGCCAGTTCAGGAAGCTGGTCACGGTTCACATCGTACCAGTGGTAACCATTATATTCCTCGATAATCGGACCGATAAACATGTCCATGCGGCGGCAGTCCGGACACCAGTCCGCCTGGAATTTCACGATGACCGGCTGTTCACTGGCAATCGTTTCGTTAAATTGATCCACGCTTTGAATAGATTCCATTCCTATCAATCTCCTTTAAGCAAGCTCTACCCTCATGATAATCAAATCACGCTCATTTGTCTTACTTTCCGCTCACGGATGCTAGTCCTTGTATTCCACACGGCCGAGCAGCCAGGCAGCAAGCAGTCCTGCAAGGAAAGTGACGATACTGACGATGAGAAGTCCTGTCGATTCAGGAACGCCGGGAAAGATGACAAACACGGAACCGATCACCAGCCCGATAATGACAGCAAAGGTTCCAGACGTGTAATTTTCCAGGAAAAACTTCACGATTTTACTCATAGAAACCAAACCAAGCAGAATACCTAATCCGACCACGGCGATGATATCAATGCGGAAATCCGAAATGCCTGAAGTCACGGTTGTGTACACACCGATGATCAGAAGGATGAACGATCCGCTGATGCCGGGAAGAATCATGGCACTGCTGGCAATCCATCCGGAAAAGAACAGCAGCAGGTATCCGAACAGTGTGATTTCCTCCATTGCCGTCGTTTCCGATGTCTGGAAGATGGCCATAGAAGCCACGACAGCAGCACCAATCAACAGCAGAATATAATGCTTCGCTTGAAATTTATTTTTCATGTCTGCTTTATGGGTCAAATAGGGAAGCACCCCGATAATCAATCCAAGAAAGAAAAACTGCGTCGGACCCGGGTAATGTTCAAACAGCCATTCAATGACGCTGGCCAGCAGCGCGATGGATGTGACAATCCCAATACCGAGCGGCAGCAGAAACTTCAAATGTTTTTTCCATTCCTTACTGAAAAATCCGTTGATGGCCTCAATCAAACGATCATAAATCCCCAGAACTACAGCAATGGTGCCTCCACTGACGCCGGGAACGACATCGCTGGCTCCCATGAGAAGACCACGGTAAATATTTCTCCATTCCCACATGTTTCTTTACTCCTTTTTCACAGGCAGATATTTTTTAGTCATTCTTTAAGCTTCCATCATACCTTGTCTTGAAGAAAAATACAAAAAGCAAAAGGCCCGGTTACCCGGACCTTTTTTCATGCATCAGGCAGATGTTTTTTCCTTTTCCTCCTTCCCTTTTTCAAGAGCGGCCTTATCAGCGCGCAGCGCCTTGTAAAGGGAAACAACCATGAGAATCATGATGAAGGAAAACGGGAATGCGGCAGAAATCAGAGCATTTTGGAGCGCCTGCAGTCCTCCGGAATACAACAGCACAGCCGCCATGGAAGACTGCACGATCCCCCATGCGAACTTGACCATCGTCGGCGGGGTGAGCGACCCGTTCGTCGTCTGCATGCCCAAGACGAAGGTTGCAGAGTCTGCAGATGTAATAAAGAACGTTCCAATCAGTGTCATAGCAATAATAGAAAGAATCAAACCTAATGGATAGTTATCAAACATTCCAAACATCGCCTGTTCTGTAGCCAGTCCGGCCAAGTCGGCATCGCCTGACTGCTGCACTTTAATCGCCGAGGAACCGAAGGTGGAGAACCAAAGGAATCCGACAACAGACGGGACCAGAAGGACACCGGACAAGAATTCCCGGATGGTACGCCCTTTGGAAACACGGGCAATAAAGATTCCGACAAACGGAGACCAGGCGATCCACCAGGCCCAGTAGAAGACCGTCCAGTTGTTGATCCATGCACGGTTTTCCTCATTATTTGGAGCCAGACGGAAACTCATCGTCGGCAGATTCTGCAAGTACGCCCCAATCGTATCCGTAAACATGTTCATTATGAAGAGCGTCGGCCCGACAATCAGCATAATGACAAGAAGAGCCAGCGCAAGGAACATGTTCGTATTACTTAAGTATTTAATCCCTTTGCTCAATCCTGTATAGGCTGACATCATGAACAGAACGGTAACAATCCCGATAATGATCAGCTGCACTCCAAAGGAATCCTCAATAGAAGTCAGGTAGGTCAGACCCCCATTAATCTGTGCGGCACCGAAACCAAGTGTTGTCGCTACACCCACAATCGTGGCGAAAACGGCAATGATGTCGACCAGCTTGCCGAGCGGTCCATTCATTTTATCTCCGAATATCGGCTCGAGTGTGGAGCTGATCAAAGCGGGAGCTCCGCGTCTGAATTTAAAATACGCAAGGACGAGGGCAACGATCGCGTAAATGCCCCACGCATGCACGCCCCAGTGGAAATAGACAAAGCGCATGGATTCATTCAACGCCGCTGCTGTACCGGTCTCCGCTGTGGGCGCATTATTTGCGTAGAAAAAAATCGGTTCCGCAGCCCCCCAGAAAACAAGACCGATCCCCATGCCTGCACTGAAAAGCATGGCAAACCAAGTGGCATAATTATAATCCGGGGTATCGCTTTCCTTCCCGAGCTTCATTTTACCGTACGGGCTGAATATCATATAAAGACAAAAAACGACGAAGCCTGTAACGATTAATAAATAATACCACCCAAAGTGAACAGAGATGTAAGACTGGATTTTACCTGTAATGGACTCCAGACTTCCCGGGGCCCATGCCCCCCAGATGACGGAAAATAATGCGATAGCCAGTGTAACCCAGAATACCGAGGTAACTTTTTGCATGATTTGCTCCTTTCTTCCTAAATAATGGTCATAGAGGATATGAAATGCGGGGAAAAAGTTGGGTCCTGCATAATTATCGAATACCCAAACCTAGAAAAATTAAACAATTGTCGTCATTTCCTGCATAAAAAAACAGCCCTTAAGATGGATAAGGACTCCTCGGATCAAAGTGTACCAAATTTTCCCGTAAACTCAAAAAAACGTCAAAAGCCGACAGATCCATACTGTCCAGGTCATCCTTCAAAGTTGGATTATTGAAGAACTATGCACATGTGAGCCCTTATGACTACCCTTATTTTTCCATAAATCATCTGCTACAATGAACAAAAATAAGGAGGTGGATGATGTTAAAAGGACAGTTAGTCGAACTGCGTCCAGTCGGAAGACATGACTTGGACCATTTATACAGATGGGCGAACGACGAACAGCTGGCCGATCTGGGTCACGGCAGCTCTTCCGCCTATCAAAACAACAACCCGAAGGAAGATATCGAAGCGTTTTACGAAAAAAACCTGACCCATCAGGCGTTATGGGAAAAAGGCCGTGTCTTTATTGTGTACACTATCGGCACAAACGTTCCGATTGGAAAATGCGATTACAGAGCACTAAACCCTGTCACGCGTGCAGCGGAAGTCGGTATCAGCATCGGAGAACGTGCCTACTGGGGGCAGGGCTATGGACAGGATGTCTTATCCACCCTTTTAAAACACCTGTTCTATACGTTGAACCTTGAGCGTGTGCAGATGGATACGTGGAGCGGCAACACCCAGGCCCTGCGTCTTTATGAGAAAGCAGGCTTTGTCGAAGAAGGACGTTTGAGGAAGAATGAGTTCGTCCAGGGCTCTTATTATGATACGGTCCTTCTCGGTATGCTTAGAAATGAATTTGAAGCATAAAGAGAGACAAAGGTTTCTCAAGGAAAATGTAGGGAATTATATACACAACACTCCAGAACCCACCCCTTTTTTTCTCACGTCATTCTTATGAAAGGAGACGACGATGAAAGATCACCTGAAAAACCCTGTATTCCTCATTTCCGCTTCTGTGATTCTCGTACTTGTCGTAATTGGAGCGGTCAACCCGGAAGGTTTTGGTGCTGTAGCCGGAACCTTATTCGAATTCACCACCATCAATTTCGGCTGGTTTTACTTAATTTCTGTGTTCGGCTTCGTCATTTTCCTTGTTGGACTTGGCTTAAGCAAATACGGAAAAATTAAAATCGGCCCGCCGGATTCCAAGCCGGAATTCCCGTTCTTCACTTGGATCGGCATGCTTTTTTCCGCCGGTTTCGGTGTGGGCCTCGTTTTCTGGGGCGTTGCTGAACCGATGAGCCATTTCTTTGAAACACCGTTTTCTGAAATGGAAGCTCAGACAGAGGAAGCGGCGCGTGTCGCAATGGGCTACTCCTTCTTTCACTGGGGGGTTAACCAATGGTCCGTATTTACTATCGTCGGCCTGCTGATTGCTTTCCTGCAGTTCCGTAAAGAAAAAGACGGTTTGGTATCTACAGCCCTTGAACCAGTTCTCGGGAAGTCAAAGCCTGTCAAATACACCATCGACTCCCTTGCCGTGATTGCTACAGTCATGGGCATCGCCACTTCCCTCGGACTCGGCATCCTGCAGATGAATGGAGGATTGAATGCCGTCTTCGGTGTACCTAATAACACCACGATACAGCTTGTCATCACAGGCGTGCTTTTAATTTTATACTTAACTTCCTCCAGTACAGGGCTTGATAAAGGAATCAAGTGGCTCAGTAATTTGAATCTCGGCCTCTGTCTACTGCTGCTTTTGTTCGTTTTCATTGCCGGTCCTACAGTTTTCATCTTAAACAGCTTCACCCTTGGACTGGGAGATTATATTACGAACTTTGTGACCTACAGCCTTCGTCTCACCCCTTATGAGGGAGGAACATGGCTGAGAGAGTGGACGATCTTCTACTGGGCTTGGGTCATTGCCTGGTCCCCCTTCGTAGGTGCCTTTGTGGCCCGTGTTTCGCGGGGGAGAACGATCCGCGAATTCATCTTCGGTGTTCTCGTTGTCCCTCCACTTATTGCCTGCTTATGGATTGCAACATTCGGAGGAACAGCTTTGAACAGCGATCTGAATAATGGAACACAAATTGCGCAGGCCGTCAGCAATGACGTCACCGTAGCTCTTTTTGAAACCTATGAGTTTCTTCCGCTGACCGGAATCCTGTCGCTGCTGTCCATTTTCCTGATTGCTACGTTTCTAATAACATCTGCAGACTCAGCAACCTACATCCTTGCCAGTATGACGACGAACGGCAGTCTCACTCCTGCCCTTTTCATTAAGATTGTCTGGGGAGTACTGATGGCGGCCATCGCCGGTGTTCTATTGGTAGCTGGAGGTCTCGATGCGCTGCAGACAGCCTCTCTCGTATCGGCCCTGCCGTTCACGGTGATTATTATTCTCTTTATCTACGCCTTCCTGAAGATCATACGAAAGGAACCGCTCCCGCAGCGGAAGTATGATTCCAGCGAAGACAACAGTCATAAAAAGAATGCATAGATCAAAAAAACAGCTGTCCTGCAAAGGACAGCTGTTTTTCTTATTCAACCGATTCCTGGATCACCGGGATCATACATCACTTCTGTGTTTCCAGCTCTGCTGTCCTGAATTTCACTCATAAAGGCGGACGATGATAAAAAAAGAGAAAACATGAGAACGAAACCAACCACTGACGTTTGAAATGCTTTTTTCATTTTCAAAGCCTCCTAACAGGTTTTTAAACGTTTCATATATTCCAACGGAACACGGGCGAAAAAGTGATCGCCCCTTTCTTTAATAAAGCGCGTATAGGAACGGTAAAGCATGTCCATATCCTGGTTGACGTAACCGAGGTAGCTTTCCTGAAAAGGTGTAGGGGTTGGAAGGGATTCCAATGCCTGACGCGCTTTTTCAAAGCGGCCGTCCGCCAGATCCAGATGAGCCTGTTCCACGACATCCGTCGTAGATACGCCGGCTGTACGGTGATGAAAGGCGGAAATGAACGGGATGGTATGAACACGGATCATATCCGCAAAAGAAGATAATTCGTACTGATCAGCAATCGCCAGCGCTTTCGTCAGCGGATCCATAGCTGAATCATAGCCGTTGAACAGCTGACAAAGGGCAAGAATGAAATACATACGGCTTTTCCGACGCGGCGAAAGCTCCGTATTGATCATTTTGTAGGCGTGCCGGCTGGCTAGAATCGGGTTGTCTGTTTTCCAATAATGATGAAATAAAAGCTCCTGGTACCGCTGATTGAGATAGTAGTACATCAATGGCTCATCCACGTTGGCCAACGCACGGTCACAATCGTCAATGTATTTATCCAGGGCTGTAAAAACTTTCAGGTCATAATAAGCATAAATCATGAGAAAGAGATGAAGGCAGTGCAGGGAAGGATGACTGCATTGATACTGCTGCAGCAGGGTCAACTGCTCCTTTGACACGGGGGTTCTCACGCGTTGGAGCAGAAGGTTGTAAAGCGGAAGGACTTCCTGATGTATGTAAGGAGAATGGAGCACGACAGCTAAGTCCTCGAAGAAATCATTCATATAAAAGAATTCAAGGCAGGCCAGCTGATCATCGATGTGAGTCGGAAAATCCCCAAGAATAACATCCCTTGTACGAAGCAGCGCTTCTTTTTGAGAGTGGATTTTAAGATTTTCCAGGTAAGTCATGTACAACGAGGATGTATGCCGCATATGCAGGCTGGCCAACGGTCTCGGCTCTATTAATTGGTGATCCTTCATCAGTCCAAGGACTCCTCTCCTATATCTATTACCATTTTATTGAAAATTCTACCATTTGTCTATATAAAGTTGAAGCACTGTTCAATCTTTAATCACCGATGAGGCAGATTAAAAGATGGTTGAGGTAAGGAACCAGACGTTCCATAGAACAAGACTGTAGACAATCATTTTCTCACTGGGCGATCCAGTACGGAATGTAATGAGGAACTGCTGGTGCTTTTTCGAGAACGGATAAAAAAGCGGGATGCCTTTTTTCGTCAAGTAATCACCGAACAAATGAGAAATGACTCCGACCACCAGCCCGGCAGCAAGAACACGTGGAACTTGGAAGGCTTGTTCAAGAATCGCACTGTAAACAATTAACAGGCCTACAAACAACAAGGAGTGAGTCATTTTTCTGTGCCCCCGGATCATAATAAGAACCGGAAGCAGCATCATAACAAATATCTTCAGTTCATCCCGGTATGTATTCAAATAAGATGGGAAAAACAAATAACACAAAAATGCGAGCGTAAAGATGGTCAGTAAGCCGCGCCAGAATTTCTGTCCGAATGTAGAGGTCGGTGTATCAATATCCGGCAGCAGCGAACCGATTAAAACAAACACTAAAAATAAGACCATTTGAAACGGCCGCTCGGAAACAACTTCAAAAGCAGGAATCAACGTCAGCGCGCCTACCCCGAAGGTGAAGCCGACAACCTGGTGTCCTGGTGCCATCATGGAGTATGCCGCTCCCCTTTCTTCTTTTTCAAGCTAAAAAAATAAACCCACACTAAAGTGGGCTTTCGGTTAACAGTCTTTCTCAGGAAGACCGGTCATTTGAAACTTCGGCCCTTCCATCGTCTGTTTTCCTTCTATAGTCAACGGTTCAATTAAATGAGCAATTCTCTGGTCAACAGCGACAGGAATCGAATTGATATAATGCAGTTCGTCATCGGCTTCAGGTTCGCCGAGTGTCATACCGATATCAGGCTCTCCGCATCCATATCCGGCAAAAAACAGCCGGAGGCCCGGTGCCTCTTCCTCTTCTAATATCTGCTGCAGTAAGTCACGCGCTTCATCGGTGATTTGCACAGCTCTTCACCCCTTCCATTATAAAATACCACACGCCTGATGGAAATAGAAATCATCCGCCTAAACACCCATAAAAAAAATCCCGGGGAAAGTCCCGGGATTTTTCCTTCTTATCAATTATACCGCCTGAGCATTGATCTCTACATCAATGTTGCCGCGTGTAGCTTTGGAATAAGGGCATACTTTATGAGCTTCTTCTGCAAGCTCTTCTGCTTCTTCCTGGGATACACCTTTAATTTTCACATTAAGGACAACACCGACTTTAAAGCCATTGTCTGCTTCATCTTTCATGAGGCTTACATCAGCAGTGATTTCAGAATCGATATCCTTCTTCTGATTGCTTGCCACAAGGTTCAGAGCACCATCATAGCAGGCAGAATATCCTGCAGCAAACAGCTGTTCAGGGTTTGAACCTTTTTCTGAACCTTCACCCGGCATAGTCAGGTTCAGATCAATAAGACCGTCATCAGATTTTACGTGTCCATTACGTCCACCTTGGGCTGTTGCGTGCGCTGTAAACATAACTTTACTCATCATTATCACTCCTTGGCTAGTATAGAGACTCCATCCATTACATACCTCATCTTCCCTAATGGTAAACCTTTCTATTCCTTGTACACCCGAAATTCCTCCTGCAGCGATTCCGGTGCCATTTTCACCATCCACTGAAGAATGTACGTGAACACAGCCAGATCATCGACAATCCCAAAGAAGATGAGCACATCCGGAATCAAGTCCCACGGAAATGCAAGGTAGGCTGTAAGAAGAAGAACGGACAACCATTTCTTTTTCATACTTACCTGCCTGGACTGAAAAAAGCGTACGATAAACGGCACAGACTTCCGCACATTAAAAAGAAACTTGATTCTTCTCCAGAAACGTATCATTCCTCATCCCTCCCCTTCTATTCATTCCCTGTTTGAGCGCTGTTACAGCCACTGCTTTCCATTGCTTTCACTGTGCGTATACTTTACCATAAAAAGGAGAACAACCCGGGATTACAGAGAGAGAATAGCCCAGACAACATCATTGGCATATACTATAAACAAAGACCAAAAGGGGAGAAGGATGTCATGAAGATCTTGCTGCTCAACGGAACAATTGTCGGAAAAAAAACACGGACACTGCTAAATGAAATAGATAAATACATTCAACTGCTGCCAGATGATCACGAAACGAAAATCATCGACCTGGAAAATTACGAACTTCAATTCGTCGACGGGCGTCCGGCCGAGGAATACAATCAGGATATGCAGCGCCTGATACAGGAAATTGAGGAGGCCGACGCCTACGTGATCGCAACCCCTATTTTCCAGGGCTCCATTCCAGGAACGTTAAAAAACGTATTTGATGCCGTATCACCACTGGCTATGCGCTACAAACCCGTCACCATCATCGCCAACGGAGGGACGCTTCAGCACCACCTGGTTATCGAAAATCAACTGAAACCAATCCTGAATTACTTCCGCTGCATGGTCACACCGAACTACGTCTATACCCATACCAATCATTTCTCCACCGACGGCGAGCTCATCGACGAAGACGTCCGCAGCCGCCTCAAAGAAATGACCATCGTCTTCAACCAATACCTGCAAATGAGCCGCCATTTAGAACCCGATAAGTAATCAAGAAATGCGGAGGCGCCCTGATCAGACCCGACAAGCTTAAGCAGATCTTTTTCCGGCGGGTTGTGCCGGTAAAAAGATCTGCTTAAGACCTCGAGGGGCTGGGCGCTGGAGCTGGACATGATCAGGGTGTGGAGAGGAGCGGGGAGGCCTGACACGTATAAGCCGGGCATTGCAGTGAAGGGAACTTTCTTCACGGAAATGAACGGCTTATATCGCGAAGGACTGCTCCTCGGAACCGGATTACAAAAAAGAAATGCGGAGGCGTCCTGATCAGCCCCGACAAGCTTAAGCAGATCTTTTTCCGGCGGGTTGTGCCGGTAAAAAGATCTGCTTAAGACCTCGAGGGGCTGGGCGCTGGAGCTGGACATGATCAGGGTGTGGAGAGGAGCGGGGAGGCCTGACACGTATAAGCCGGGCATTGCAGTGAAGGGAACTTTCTTCACGGAAATGAACGGCTTATATCGCGAAGGACTGCTCCTCGGAACCGGATTACAAAAAAGAAATGCGGAGGCGTCCTGATCAGCCCCGACAAGCTTAAGCAGATCTTTTTCCGGCGGGTTGTGCCGGTAAAAAGATCTGCTTAAGACCTCGAGGGGCTGGGCGCTGGAGCTGGACATGATCAGGGTGGAGAGGAGCGGGGAGGCCTGACACGTAAAAGCCGGGCATTACAGTGAAGGGAACTTTCTTCACGGAAATGAACGGCTTATACCGCGAAGGACTGCTCCTCGGAACCGGATTAAAAAAAGAAATGCGGAGGCGCCCTGATCAGACCAAACCATCTGCAGCTGGACAGTACTTGATCTGGAATATATCTGGATGGAAAATCACGGTTCTTCTTGAGAAGTCGATATAAATGAAAAACCCCTGACATTCCCTGTCAGGGGTTTTTCGTGAGAATGTGTATCCCTCTTTTATGATTTAAAAATACGAAGAAGGGGTTCTTCTCTTCTGCTCACTATCCGGCTGTCATGAAAAACTTATCCATGGTACCGCCTGTAGATACATCAATCAATAAGCAGAACATAAGCGCCACTCGACATACACCGGGTGACAACTGGTCTTTATACTCGCCCAAGGACCTTGCTTACGTAGTTCTCGGTTTCTCGAAAAGGAGGAATACCTCCGTACTTATCAACATTTCCCGGCCCGGCATTATACGCGGCAAGAGCCAGGGACGGATCATCATTGTAGCGGTCAAGCATTTGTTTTAGATACTTGGTCCCTCCCATAATGTTCTGTTCCGGATCAAAAGGATTCTCCACCCCCAGGCCCCTTGCTGTGGCGGGCATCAACTGCATAAGCCCCTGGGCCCCGGCATGACTGACAACATCTGCATCAAAATTGGATTCGGTCTGAATGACAGAACGAATCAGACTTTCATCCACCCCATATTGGGAAGATGCCTTCGATATCCAATGATCCAGGCTTTCTGATCCTTTTGTTTGTTCAGCAGGAGCCGGCTGCTGCTTCGGTGCTGTTGTCACCGGAGAAGCTAGAGGTCGATCCGTCCCGTTCAAATAAAGGGACTCTGTATTCATCGACACGGGGGCCACCCCTGCCGCAAACGCCTGACTGACTGCCGCTTGAAACAAATCCTGAAAGGACAACCCCTGCAGATCCTGTCCCCCATTTCCCTGCTGAGTGCCGCCCAAAAAAGAAAAGCTCTGCATCTGCATCATCCATTGAAGCTTGTTGACATCCATTGCTTCCACCTCGTCTCATTGATATGTAAAGTGTACAGGATGCGTCACATTCCGACAATCACTTGTTGGATCATTTTTACAAGTTTCCAGACTTAGACAAAACTTGAGAAAAAACTTTCCTGAATCACTCATTTAAGTATCGTTTTCCACTCTCTTTTTCCCAAAGCAGAACCCACCGGAGCAGTGGTACAATAAAAGAAGCAAAAGAGTTTCCTCATCACCGTAAGTGAGATGGCGTGCAGGTTGTCCACGCCTTCAGCGATTGTCACATCGTAACTGTTCTTACATAGGTACACTCTTTTGTCTCTTACGTCGAATGACCCTATTATTTTTTCCCGCCAGGAAAAATAACCTGTAGATTTCATGGTACGTCTTCCCTCATCGAAAGACGAGCACCATCTCCCTTTTGTTTTCAAAAGGGAGTTTTTTTATGTTTTTCATGAAGGACAAAATATTTTCCAAAAGATAAATATTGCCTGCCTGCTGCTCATATATTGAAAGTACAAAGGAGGTGGGAAACCATCATGGAATTCAACAACAATGCGTTTTACTTCCTGGCTGCTCTGCTCGCTGGTTATGCCCTGTTCAGCTTAGGTGATACGGGTGGAAATTTCTTTGATCAATTCTTGTACTATGCAGGCTACATTGCGATGATTCTGTTCTCATTTGTACTTATATTTACTGGCTTAGCCCGGTTCCTCAAACAATATCAATAATAAAAAAGGACTGCTCCCGGCAGTCCTTTTCATATTCCGAACAATCGTTTCAAGAAACTTTTACGCTCGGGGGCTTCTTCTTTTGGAGACGGAGGATGATAATGAATTTCTTCTTTTTCCACAGCGTAATCGAGCGTTAACACTGCCCCGTACTCCGTTTCTGTATCCTGATTGGAGATCGTAGTATGATGAATGTTATGCTTTTCCGCTATATCTTTTAATGGCGATAAAAAGCGGTAGCTGATCTCCCCGTTCAATAACAGTGTCGCCTCGGGGTTGCGGCTCATTTCCTTCTCCAGCTCCCCAAAACCTTCCTCCTGCATCACTTGCCCGTTCGTCAGCGCAAGGAGAATCCGTTCCCGCAGCGTACCTAAAAATTGTCTGCGTTCACCCGGGTTGGTTTCTCTGCTTCCATATATCCCTTCCTGCAGGTAATCCTCCAGATCCGGTTTTTTCATCTTTCCATCACCTCACTCTTCTATTATGAACGTTCAAACAACGGACATCCATTCAAAAAGCCCAGCAAAAAGGACGGGTCCTGCGACACCGCCCTAAGGTACAGAAATCACTTCTATATGAGAAGGAAGAACATCTAGGACGACAGGGAGAGGATCGCCCTCTTCCCCATCCACATTGGTTTTCACCGTTTCCCGGGACGAGATCTCCACCCGCCGGGCTTTGAAATACTCAACCGAGGAATCTTCCTGTAATTCTCCTCTTAAAATGGAGGTAACGATGGAGGCAAGGCGCATCATGTTCATACGTGGAAGAATGAAACAGTGCAGCAGACCGTCATCTACTTCTGCGTCGGGCGCCAGCCGCTCAAACCCACCTGTCGAGTTCGTTAGAGCGGCCAGAAAAAGGAACGCGTCCCCTTCCCACGTTTTATGATCATCGAACTGAATGGTCAGCGGACTGGTTCCATCTGAAGAAAGGGTTTTGATTCCTTCCATCACATAGGCAAGTGGACCCAAACGCGTCTTCTGCTCCGGACTGACTTCATACGTCGCTTCAGCGAGAGCTCCGACAGCTGTAATATTTACAAAATACCGTTCGTTCACTTTACCTATGTCCACTTTCCGGGAATGGTCATTACGCAGCAGCTGGACCGCTTCATCCGGATGAAGCGGTATATTCAAAGCTCTGGCGAAATCATTGACGGTCCCCAGTGGGATCACAGCCAGAAGGGGCCGGTGTTCCTGATCGACCATGCCGTTAATGGTTTCATGAAGCGTTCCATCCCCTCCAAGAGAAACGACCAGATCATACGCTTCTTTACAGGCATCCCGGCAGTATTTGGTAGCATCCAATTCTTTTTCCGTCTGTACTTCTTTCACAGCATATCCTTTATCTTCAAGTATCTCCTGAATTTCAGCCACATACGTAACGGCTTCCTCTTTACCTGAAGAAGGATTGACGATCAGCATTACGCTTTTCATGATTCAGCCTCCCTGAAGCCGGGATCTTATTCTTCCGGACCCCTGCCGAGTAAATGTTCAGGATATTGATACACCGTCCGCACAGGAATGAAACCGAACGATTGGAAGAACTCCTGCCCTCCATGTCCGGCTCCCTCCCATTCCACTTGGATGTGCTCGATGCCCTGTCCTGTCATCCAATCCAGTAAGGAGCGGCACATCTGTGTACCGATGCCTTCCCTGCGGTAAAATTCATCGACATACAGTTCTTCGATCCGCCCCTTTCTTTCCTCAACGGAAACCGGATCGATCACAGCAAGGCCGTAGCCGATCAGCCGGCCTTCCACCTCGGCGGCAATCAGTTTCTGTTCCGGCGCGACATTCGTAAACTGATCAGCGGCCCAGAATTTCCGCTCCCGCAGAACATCTCCTGAGAGTTGTCCTTCCTGTTCATCTTTCACGGCATGAAGATAATCCACGGCATATCTTGTAAAGTGCATTAAATCCCTGTCCTCTACTTCCCTGATCACTGCCAAATCAAACGCCTCCTCTACTTCTTGCGAACCACCTGATATTCCGGGGTTTCTTCTATTACATTATGCGCAAAAGAGCACACAGGGTCGATCATTAATTTATGTTTTCTCGCATAATTCACAGCTTCATCTACGAGCTCCCTGCCAAGCCCTTGTTCACGCTCGGCCGGATCCACATGAGTGCTCAGAATGATCATTGTATCATCTTCCACATCAAAAACCAGTTCGGCGGCTGGATCCTGTTTTTCTCCCATATAAAGTCTTCCTTTATCTTCATGAATCATTCGTTCCATGTTCAACTCCCCTTTCATATAAAAAGCATTCCCTCCTGCCTATAAGAAAAACATCCATGGAAGGCCCATGGATGTTAGGAGAATAAGGGAAGATGCTTCAGGCTGTCGTCTTCAAATCCTCTTCCAGCGGGATGTTCCGCTGCAGGCCGCGTTTGGCAGCTATGAAGAAAGCTGTTACAACCCCCACTGTAATGAACGCGGCCAGTCCATAAGCTACGTTCAACGGAAGGCCGAATCCGATGGGCGCATTGATGATGTACGTAAATGTAGCCATCGTCATGAATGCGGCCGGAACAGCGGCGATCCAATAGTTTTTTCGAGCGAGGAACAAGTACATCGCTCCCACCCACAGCGCAATGACAGCCGTGGATTGGTTGGCCCAGGAGAAGTATCTCCAAAGCAGAGTGAAGTCAATGCGTGTCAAAGCAAAAGAAATGACAAACAGCGGAAGTGCTATCCAGATACGGCTGGCCAGCTTTTTCTGGGAGATGTTCAAGTAGTCGGCGATAATCATACGGGCACTGCGGAAAGCTGTATCCCCCGAAGTGATCGGCAGAATAATGACACCAAGGACAGCAAGCGTCCCGCCAAACGCTCCAAGCATAGCAATCGATACTTCACTGACGACCGCCGCAGGACCGCCACTGGCAAGGACTTCATTCAAGCCTCCGGATCCGCCGAACAGGCTCATCGCAGCAGCTGCCCAGATCATGGCAATAATTCCTTCCGCAATCATCATGCCGTAAAAAATGCGGCGTCCCTGTTTTTCCTTCTGAGTCGTTCTTGAAATGATCGGCGTCTGGGTGGCATGAAAGCCGGACAACGCTCCACAGGATATCGTTAAAAATAACAGCGGGAAGATCGGTGCGTTGTCAGGGTGCATGTTCGTCAGGGACAACTCTGGAATCGGTGCGCCTGTAGCCACAAGTGATACTCCGACTCCAATGGCACTGATTAATAACAACGCTCCGAAGACCGGATAGAAACGTCCGATAATTTTATCAATTGGAAGCATCGTAGCAAGTAGATAGTAAACAAATATTGCTGCCAGAATAACAGGAAGGGACAGCCAGCTGTTCGTCATATTGTGCAGAAGATCGGCTGGAGCTGTTACAAACACAGTTCCGACCAGAACGAGAAGCAGAATAGCGAAGGCGTTCACGACGTGCTTCATCACTTTCCCGAGAAATTTCCCAGCCAGTTCAGGCAGGTGGGCGCCGCGGTTCCTGATGGATATCATGCCTGTTAAATAATCATGGACAGCCCCGGCGAAGATGCAGCCAAACACAATCCATAAAAAAGCGACCGGCCCATACAGCGCCCCCAGAATAGGACCGAAAATCGGACCGACCCCGGCAATATTCAACAGCTGAATCAACGAGTTCCGCTTTTCGCCCATTGGCAGATAATCCACACCGTCCCCATGCGTATACGCAGGAGTCTCGCGTCCTGTTTGAACACCAAACTGTTTTTCTACGTATTTTCCATAAGTAAAGTATCCGGCAATTAAGAGTGCAATACTGACTAGAAATGTAATCATCCGTTGTTCTCCCCTCATCTTTGTAATCGGTTGCAAACAGCGTATCATGATAACGCTTACAAAAGATGAGGTTCTGTTTATTATGTCGTTGAACGCGTTCAACGTGTAGAAAAGACGCATCGAAAAAGAATGCGCCTTTTACAACTCCATCATTCTCCTTAAATCCTTCACGTAATTCCTGCTGACGGACAGCTTTTCCTCCGCTCCCCGCAGCTCAAGCTGCCAGGCTCCATTAAACCAGGGTGTGAGACGGTGAATATAATCAATGTTAACGAGATAGCTTTTATGAATCCTGAAAAAAGAAAACGGCTGCAGGCGCTCTTCCACATCCTTCAAAGCATCGTTGGTTTCGTAAACAGAAGCCCGGCCGACAATTTTCGTTGCTCTGCCCTCTCTGTACACGTACATGATATCTGAAGGATTGAGGTATTCAATGGTTTCGTCCACCTCCACCGCAAACTTAGAAGGAACCGGACCCTGCTTTTGATTTTCCTCCGGCAGCAGCTTCTTTTCCATCCGGTTCACCGCCTCAGCTAATTGGTCCTCATCAAACGGCTTCAGCAGATAATCGAGCGCCTGATGACGGAACGCTTCCACGGCAAAATCGGGATAAGCTGTTGCAAACACGATTTCAGGCACCTTTTTCAAATCCTTTATGGCAGCAGCTACAGCCAGTCCATCCATCTTCGGCATCTCGACATCAAGAAACATGACGTCCGGCTGGTACTTCAAAGCAGCCACAATCGCTTCATCGCCGGAGGCCGCTTCCCCGACCACTTTAATCCGTTCGAAGGGTTGAAGCAGATAGGCTAATTCTTCCCGGCTGAAGCGTTCATCATCAACGATCAGCACGCGTATATCCGTCATGCCGTTTCCTCCTTTTCCTCCAGAGGAAGAGTGAAGCTGATCATCGTCCCCTGCCCGGGCTTGCTTTCGATGTGCAGCTTCGCGCCTTCCCCATGCATATATTCCAACCGTTTGTTTACATTATACAGACCAAATCCAGCCCCTTTATCTGAATCTACGACTTCGTCCCCAAGTTGTTGAAGACGCTCCGTATCAATCCCTCTGCCATTATCAGCGATGGATACGCGGACACAGGCGTCTTCCCTGTGAATGGTTAGAGTGATCCGGGCTTCTTCATTTTGATCCTTCACGCCATGCTTCATGCTGTTCTCCACTAAAGGCTGGAGCGTAAGCGGAGCGATCTTTGCAGATAGGGCAGATTCATCGATGTCATAATCAATCTTCAATCGGTCTACAAAGCGTGTTTCTTCTATTAATAGATAGGCACGCACGTGCTTCAACTCTTCGGCGAGACTGACCCGCGTTTTCGTTGTCGCCCCCAGATTCTGACGGAAAAATTTAGAGAGTGCGATGAGCAGGGAACGGGCTTTATCCGGCTCCGTCCGCGTCAAAGAAACGATAACGTTCAGCGAATTGAACAAAAAGTGTGGGTTCACCTGAGCCTGCAGCGCCTTCACTTCAGCTTTTCTTGCCATCTCCTCTGCCTGGTCAGCATCTGCCAGTTCAAGCTGCTGGCTGAGGAGGGCGCTCAGACCCTGAATCAGTTCCAGAAGAACCGTTGAAATTTCTTTCTCTGTTCTTACATAAAATTTCAATGTTCCCACCACTTCATCCCGTTTTTTCAGAGGTACGATGACAGCCGCTCCCAAAGGACAGTCCTTGTTCCGACACTGAATATCCTCATGTCCGGCAATGACACGCCGCCCGGAATAAATCACTTCTCTCGTTGCATCGGTTTGAATGGATTCCCCGTAATGATGGTGATCATCAGCCAGGCCGACATGGGCAAGAATCGTCTGTTTATCTGTCATAGATATAGCGCTTACATCAACTTCGTCATAAATGATCCGGCAAGCTCTTGCTGCCGATTCTTTCGTCAAGCCT
This sequence comes from Halobacillus sp. Cin3, assembly GCF_947311855.1. NCBI lineage: Bacteria > Bacillati > Bacillota > Bacilli > Caryophanales > Bacillaceae > Halobacillus > Halobacillus sp. Cin3. The sequence goes on from NZ_CAMZMV010000006.1 coordinate 60,207, forward strand.
TTACGCAGGTGGGCAACCGTCAATTCAGCCAGTTTCAGGGCCTTCTGCGCTTGAACAGCACCTGCTTTCTCCTCCTCATTTAACACATTACGGATAATGAGCAGAAAAAGGGCTGACCCGACACCATTGGCAGCAATCATGGGAAGACCGATTTCCTGGACCAGCTCCCACGCTCTTGTAAACGGCTGGGCCATCAGGAGAATGATCCCCATTTGGATCGTCTCTGCCAGAGCACCGACGAACAACGCCGTTTTCAGCTTCAAGGGCTTCCCTTTTTTATGAAAAAATCCGGCAATCAAACCAGCAACGACAGCGGAAACACCACAGGCCAGACCTGTAAATCCCCCGAGGAAATACCGGTGAAACCCTGCAATCAACCCTGCCCCAAGGCCGATCCGCCAACCACCGAACAGACCAGCGGCCACGATACCGATGACCCTGGAGTTCGCCAGTGCCTCTGTATCCACCAGCTGATACGCCCAACGACCGAATTCCAGGGAACTCGTATCATACGTAATGCCTGTATAGGTGCCGATCATTCCGAACAGGCCAAAAAATCCGATCGCAGTCATCTGCTGCTTCCCTGTTAACATCTTCTGGTCGGCCAGTTCACGGAAAAAATGGAACCGGGTGAATATAAAGGCTGCCGTGACGATGATTCCAAGCCGTTCCAGCATAGGAAGAAAAAGTTCAAACATCGCACATTCCTCTTTCTATCTTTTTTTCTATTGTAGCACGCTTCCTAAAAAGACACGGAATGCAGGAAAACGTCAGAATTATTTGATACACTAGGAAAAAATGAGGTGATGATAATGAAAACGAAGATCGCTATGATTCAAATGGATATTGCCTTCGGTGATCCGTCTGCCAATCGGAATGCGGCGGAGGCCAAAATAAAGGAAGCGGCCGACCAGGGAAGTACTTTGATTCTGCTTCCAGAGCTTTGGACAACCGGGTATGACCTGACACGCCTGGGAGAAATCGCTGAAGACCTGGAAGGACCGACCCACCAGCTGTTGAAGAAGCTTGCCCGCGACAACAGGGTAACCATTGCAGGTTCCATCGCTGAACGGGACAAGGAGTACTTTTATAACACGATGGTCGCTTACAATGAACACGGGGAACGTGTGCTGAACTATCGTAAAGTCCACTTATTCCGTCTGATGGACGAAGAAAAATATCTCGAGTCCGGAGACACGCAGGGAAACTTCCACTTACATAACATACCGCTGGCGGGAGCCATCTGCTACGACATCCGCTTCCCTGAATGGATGCGTACAGAAATGCTCGACGGAGCCCGCGGCCTGTTGGTTGTCGCAGAATGGCCGAAGCCTCGCGTCGATCACTGGCGCAGTCTGTTAATCAGCCGTGCTATTGAAAATCAATGCTTCGTCATGGCCTGCAACCGCTCCGGTTCCGACCCGAATAATACATTCGGCGGGCACTCGCTCATCATTGATCCGTGGGGGACGATTGTAGCCGAAGGAGGGCTGGACGAAGAAATCGTATACGGAAATGTCGATTTTTCCGAGGTGGAGGCGATCCGGAAGCAGATCCCGATTTTCCAGGACCGCCGTCCTGACCTGTATCAGTGATTTCGTTGATGTCTATGAAAAAAATGGATATCTGCTTAAAATAATAGATATACGGAAGATAAAATCGATATTTCTGCCAATAAATCGATAGCCACTTTATCATTAAAAAACCGCCGGCCCTTCACAGGTCCGACGGTTTTCTTATTCATAGGCTGGCGCCTGATAGAAATAATTCGGTGAATCCATCCGGTTTTCGTAAGAAGAATGGAAAATGTGCGTCGCGGCGGGCGATACAGGTGGAATCAACCAAGTCCAATCGCCTGTTGCCTGACGTCCACATTTATTTTCTTTCTGTTCAAACCGCTGAAACTGCTTGGCTGCCGTATGATGATCGACGATGTTCACTCCATCCGTCTGGTAGGAATGCAGAACGGCCTGATTCAATTCGATCAAAGCCCGGTCCTTCCATAACGATGCATTGCGGCGGGTATCCAGCCCCATCGCTTCAGCGACTGCCGGAAGCAGATCATAACGGAATTCATCAGCCAGGTTACGTGCACCAATTTCCGTTTCCATGTACCACCCGTTGAACGGCGCCGCTGTATAATTCAACCCGCCGATTTCAAGACGCATATCGGAAATAATCGGCACAGCATACCATTTCAACTTCAAATCCTTAAACCAGTCAAAATCCGGATGCCTCAGCGGGACTTCCAAAATTTTTTCCTGGGGGATTTCAAACCACTGTGGCTGCTCATGATCCGCTTCAATGACCAAAGGCAGGATATCATAGGCCGTTCCTTCCCCCTGCCACCCAAGCTGTTGACAGCGTTTAGTGAATGCCACGGAAGCCGGATCCCCGGTCACCGTCCCATTTTCTTCATAGCCGGCGTACCGGATCAGCTGGTGATTCCAAAGCCGGACCTGGTGCTCTTCCGTTTCCGGTTTGAAAATGGTGATCGTTGAACGGATCCGTCCTCCATTCGTAGCGTAATCGATGTGGTCATACAAGGCATCGCGCATAGCTTCGGGTGTATCAAGATGGCGGGCATCAAAGACGCGCAGCGTATCCCAGAACAGACGGCCGATACAACGGTTGCTGTTCCGCCATGCCACCTTGGCACCGAATTCCAATTCCGTAGAGGTATGGGTATAGGTGCCTTCCTCGTCGATGGACTGCCGGATTTCATCCAGTCGGTCTTCCACTCCGGAAAGCTGTTGCTCATAGTAGAACAGGCGGATGAATTCCTCCGCCTTTGTATATAGATCTGTATTCACAGCATGACATCCTCCTGTAGGTTGCTCATCCCCCATCCTACCATATTCCCATAGAATCCCCTATCGATCAGTCTGCTTTACGTGCCGCCTGCTGGATTGGATCCCATACGCTGTTATAAGGAGGCGCATAGCTGAGATCCAGATCCTGCAGATCATCCACCTTCATTTTGTGGAACAAGGCGGTGGCAAGGACGTCGATCCGTTTGTCCACCCCGTCCTTTCCTATGATCTGACCACCCAGAAGCTGGCGGGTTTCCGCATCGTAAATCACTTTTACAGTCATCGGGTTATCCTTGGAGTAGTAACCCGCTTCATGTGTGGATTGGACAGTCATCGTCTTCACAGGAAATTTCTCCTGTTCCGCTTCCCGTACGGACAGGCCGGTGCGCCCTAGCGTCAAATCGAAGAATTTCAAAATGGATGTGCCTGTAATTCCACGGAAAGGTGTACGGACACCTGCCATATTCAACCCTGCGATCTGCCCCTGTTTGTTGGCATGGGTTCCCAGCGGGATGTAATCCATTTTTTCCTTGACCCGGTGATATTGAACAGCACAATCACCCGCGGCATAAATGTCCAGAATGCTGGTTTCCATAAAAGCATTCACGGCTACAGCGTCTTTGATCCCTTTGTATATGCCTGTCCCTTCAAGAAATGATGTATTGGGGGTCACACCAGCAGCCACAAGAACGAGATCCGTTGCATACGTCCCTTTGTCCGTGACAACAGTTTCCACCTGTCCATCCCCCCTGAATCCTTCGACAGATTCATTGAGGTGGAGTTCCAAACCATTTGTGCGGGCCTCCTCATGCACCAGTTCACCCATGTCTTCATCAAAAATTTTCGCAAGCTGAGCACCACGGTCAATGATTCTCACCTGTTTTCCAAGTGCGCGGTAGCTTTCCGCCATTTCGAGGCCGATATACCCTCCACCGATAATCGTTACATGTTCCGTATCTTCCGTCGTTCCTGCTATGATTTCCTCAATATCAGGAATGGTCTTCAACGTGTAAATACCATCCAGATGCCGCCCCTTCCAGGGAGGGACGATGGGAGAAGCTCCGGAAGCAATCAACAGCTTATCGTACGTGATTTCCACCTGTTCGTCACCGTCAAGGTTTCTGGCGTAAATTTTCTTCCGGTCACAATCCACCTGTTCCACTTCATGACGGATGCGTACATCAATGCCGTATTTCTCACGGAAGGTTTCCGGTTTTCTTGCAATGAGGTCTTCCGTTGAATCCACCACACCTTTCAGTACATAGGGCAGACCGCACTGGCCGTAGGAAGTAATCTCCCCTTTCTCCAGTACTGTAATGGTACCGCCTTCTGTGTTACGGACGATCTGCATCGCCGCACTCATACCGGCCGCATCGCCGCCAATGATCACATAATCCATTCTTTCCACTCCTTTTCCATTTGCAGACGTTCCTTCTATCTTTACTTCTTTACCATTAATGTTCCCACTCAAACTTCCGTCATGTTACACTGTCTATATTATCTTTTTGTTCGACTTTTCCAAAAACATATGTCTGAGGTGACCATCCATGAAAGAATTCCAAACATCCAAAGCCATTCAGCGTCTGCCGGATCAATTTTTCGCAACGCTGATTGATAAATTAAATGCCTATGAAAATAAAGGCTGGGACACCATTAATCTGGGTCAGGGGAACCCGGATCAGCCGACTCCTGATCACATTGTTGAATCCCTTAAGGAAGCTGCCGACAACCCTGAATTTCATCAGTACCCTCCTTTCCACGGATATCCGTTCTTTAAGGAAGCGATCGCTGAGTTTTACAAGCGCGAGTATGATGTAGACCTGGACCCCGAAACAGAGATCGCCATCATGCCCGGCAGTAAAACCGGTCTGGTGGAGTTAAGCCAGTGCTTCCTTGATCCTGGAGATGTGGCGCTCGTGCCTGATCCCGGATACCCGGATTATTGGTCAGGAATCGAAATGGTCGGCGCGGAAATGAAGCCGATGCCGCTGCTGGCTGAAAACCAATTCCTCCCTGACTATGAAGCTATTGATGCCGAAAGCTGGGAAAAAGCCAGGCTTATGTTCCTCAATTATCCGAACAATCCTACCGGTGCAACAGCGGACAAGGCTTTTTACGAAGAAACGATCAAAGAAGCCGAAAAGCATGATGTCTGTGTGATTCATGATTTCGCCTATGGAGCCATCGGTTTTGACGGCGTCAAACCGCTCAGTTTCATGCAGGTGGAAGGTGCCAAAAATGTCGGTGTAGAAGTCTACACGATGTCCAAAACCTTTAACATGGCCGGCTGGCGCGTGGCCTTCGCCGTTGGGAACCCCAGCGTTATTAAAGCCATCGAAACCATCCAGGACCACTATTTCTGCAGTATTTTCGGCGGCCTCCAGAAAGCGTCTGCTACAGCTCTCCTAAGTTCCCAGGCTGGTGTAGAGGAACTGGCGGCTACGTATGAGCATCGCCGCGACCTTCTTTTATCCGGGTTGGAAGAGGCTGGATACCATGTAGAACCATGCAAAGGTTCATTCTTCGCCTGGCTGCGCGTGCCGGAAGGCTATACCTCCCAGTCCTTTGCAGATGCTCTGCTTGAGGAAACAGGATTGTTTGTGGCGCCCGGCATCGGGTTTGGAGCGAGTGGAGAAGGATATGTACGGATTGGCTTGAATAATTCAGAAGAAACACTGCAGGATGCTGTTGTACGCTTCAAAAAATTCGCAGAAAAATAGACATCAAAAACACCTGTTCTACAAGGAACAGGCGTTTTTTGTTGAAATTCTTCTTAATCATTTCGATTTTATCGTAAAATAAAAGTTGCACTTTTATTGTAAATCGATTTAAATATATATTATACAAAGATCACACATATCTTATAGGAGGGGTTTGAATGTACGCGCTTGTACGAAAAGACAGCAGTGTAATTGAAATCCTCAGGGATCCCATCGACCGGAGAGAACGGATATTCACTCGCGAAGAAGATGCAAAGGAATATGCCGATAAACTCAACGTGTTAATTGCCCATGGACCTAAATGGGAAATAGAGAAGTATTTGTAACATCACTCCTCCCTTTCCACTACTATTTATCCTTATGCAGCCTTCCTGACGGCAGAAGAGTTCTGGAGAACCCACAACGATATAATACCAAAAAAACCCGGACCTTTTTAGAAAAGGTCCGGGTTTTTCATTTGATTAAAATGGGTATTCACGATAGCCATTCATGACTCCGATCCATTTTACGGTTGTAAATTTGTCGAGGGCCCACTCGCCACCGAAACGACCGAGGCCTGACTCTTTTTCTCCTCCGAAAGCGACATGCGCTTCATCGTTCACAGACTGATCATTGATGTGAATCATACCCGTTTCCACACGCTTCGCTACTTCGACTCCGCGGTGGACATCACGGGTGAAAACAGACCCACTTAAACCGTAAGGAGAACCATTCGCAACTGTAATCGCTTCTTCCTCAGAAGACACTTTGATGACAGAAGCTACAGGGCCGAACACTTCATTATTGGCAATCGGCATATCGTTGGTGACACCGGTCAGCACCGTCGGCTGCAGAACATTTCCGTCTGCTTCTCCACCCGTAAGCACTTCTGCCCCTTGGTCAAGGGTCTTTTGCAGGTCTTCCTGGATGCGCTCGACAGCTTCGCGGTTGATCAATGGTCCGACCGCCGTATCTTTTTCAGAAGGGTCCCCGACTTTCAGGCTTTCCACTTTCTGTTTGAACTGCTCGACGAACGTATCATGAACACTTTCATGAACGATGATTCTGTTCAGAGACATGCAGATCTGGCCCTGGTGCAGGAATTTACCGAAAGCAGCGGCCTGCACGGCTTTTTCCACATCTGCATCATCAAGGACGATCATGGCGTTGTTCCCGCCAAGTTCAAGCGCTGTGTCTTTAATGTGTTTACCGGCCAGCTCTCCGATATGGCTGCCCACTTCTGTTGAACCGGTAAAGGAGATCAGCTTCGCGGCCGGGTGAGTAACAAAAGCGTCGCCAATTTCAGATCCTCGACCGACAACAACGTTGATCACACCTTCCGGGAAGCCGGCTTCTTCAAATAAATCAGCAATGAGCAGGCCGGACGTTACCGGTGCATCAGAAGCTGGTTTAACGACGACCGTATTTCCTGTCGCAACAGCCGGCGCAATGGATCTCAAAGCAAGGTGGAATGGGAAGTTCCACGGGCCGATAATGCCGATTACCCCTTTAGGAGAGCGGTAGACCCGGTTTTCCTTACCCGGCGTGTTGGACGGAAGAATTGTGCCGGACATTCTCGTCGGGAAGCTGGCCGATTCACGGATGATGGACACAGCCGCCTGATATTCTACTTCAGCTTTGACAATCGTACTTCCGGATTCCTTCACAAGCCAGTCGACGATTTCTTCTTTTCGCTCCTGCACGACGTGAAGCAGCTTATCAAAATACGTCTGCTTCTCGGCAGGCAGCGTTGTCATCCAGCCTTCCTGCGCCTGGACAGCCGCGTCATATGCCTCATTCAAATCGTCTTGGTTGGCGGACGGGATCGATGCGATGGACTGTTCTGTATATGGATTGACATTCTCTACAAATTTCTCACTGGAGCCGTTTTTCCATTGGCCATTGATATATTGTTTCGTAAATGTTTGTGGACTCATTTCTGTATTACCTCCATTCAGGAACTTTACAGGGCTATCATTCCCGCCTGGATACCTTTCAAACATTTGGGCACTTTACAAATTTTTCTTCATATCGACGTGGGGAATACCGTCTTCCAAATAGACTCCGGTCATTTCCTCAAAGCCGAAGGAAGCGTAAAACCCTCTTAAATGCTCCTGTCCTGAAAGCAGGATGTGATCGGTATTATAGTTCGTTTCGACAGCTTGAATCGCTTTATCCATTAACTTTCGTGCCGTTCCTTTTCCCCGGTAATCCTTATGTACAATGACACGGCCGATGCTGTAGGAGTTATGATCCTCTACAGGGGGGACAATCCGGCAGTAGGCAGCTACTCTTCCTGCATCCTCCAGCCAGATGTGCAGACATTTGGGGTCTCGTCCGTCAATCTCTGGATAAGGGCATGCCTGTTCCACGACAAATACTTCGACGCGTAATTTTAAAATGCTGTACAGTTCCTCTTTTGTCAGCTGCTCATACGTTTTTTCCTTCCAGTTCAAGTCCATTCCTGATCACTCTCCCTCTATTTTCCTACAATTATGACGGTTTTAACAAAAGAAGGGAAGGGAATTATAAGGAAGGCTCTTTCATAACAATCCCACCCAAAAAAGGAGGGAACACCAATGCTTTTAAAGATACTGCCGGTATCTTTACGTAAATATTTTGAAATGTCGAAGCGTCAGCGGAAACACGAGATCCAAATGACCATTTGGTATATGCCGCTCATTTATATTGCCGCTTCGATTGTTTTCGTCATAGCCACCCTGTATCTGGACCTGTCTTTTCAGCTGGAACAATATACACATGAGTTCTTCCGGATTAATGCAGATATCACACGAATGCTCGTCAGTACGCTGATCGGCGGAATTCTTACATTGAGTGCCTTTACATTGAACTCCCTGCTTGTTGTGCTTACAACTTTCAGCGGACAATTCTCTCCACGGATGCTTATTAACTTTGTTTCTGATAAACGGACCCAGCACGCTCTGGGTATTTTTAATGGGAACTTTGTTTACGTGCTTCTTGTATTCCTTTTCATCGGGAATGCAGAATATGAGTATTTTGTGGCTGTCCCCACCATTACGATTCTAATGGCCTTCACTTCATCCGTTACGTTTATTTACTTCATCAACCATGCGACAACATGGATGCAGGTACATAACATCACGGACTCCATGAAGCAGTCATCGGAGAAAATCATCAACCAGACACTCCGAAAAGACCTTGAGGCTTACCGCTGTGAAAACCCGGGCAATCTGCTGGAGGATCATCAGGAAAAGACGTTCCATATCGGTGCTGTTCAATCCGGATATGTCCAGCTTGTCGATTACCACACGATGATTGAAGAAGCTCGTAAAGATAACATCATCGTTCAATTCAAAGCACAGGTCGGCGATTATATCCTGCGGGGAAATGAACTGATCAGCTACTGGGGGCCTGGAGCTGATCATATCGAAAAGGAGAAATACGGCCGGATGATCAGCATCGGCTATAAGGAGACGGAGCTGCAGGACCTGCAGATGGGGATGCATAAGCTTGCCGAAATTGCGATAAAATCCATCAGCAATGATGATCCTAAAACAGCTTCCAATGCCATTTACCGCATGTCAGAACTGATGCTCACCGTCGAGGATTATATTACCTTCACCCCTTACTTGATGGATAAGGACGGGCAGGTTCGAGTCATCCTTCTTTCCGAATCCTTTGAGTACTACATCTACCGGGGGTTCGGCTATATCCGGCATTATGCCCGGGACAACCACCTGGTTATTACCGACCTTGTCGGTTCAATCGCATCCATTGCTGAATCCATTGATGAATCCAAACACGAAATGCTTTGGGACTTTGCCTGCAATACGATTGATCATATTGAAGAAAAAGTCATCTATGAACTCGACAAAACCTTCCTGCTTCAGGAGATGGAGAGGCTCGCGATGACGACGGGGCATAAGCTTGACTATTACCATATTTACCGACGATTTTATCCAGTGGATGGCTGAAAGAAATGGCAGGAGAAGAGGAGCCCCTCTCAGGGGGGAAACGATGAAAAACCGTTTGACAACCTCTTCTTCTTTGCTTATTTTTAATATATGAACATATACTCATATAAGGGGGTTAAGGATGAGTCATCACCATCATCATCACGTAGATTCAACAACCGGAAAAATCAAAACCGCTTTCTTTCTGAATTTCGCTTTTACCATTATTGAAATCATCGGCGGATTGTTAACGAATAGTATGGCGATATTATCCGATGCACTGCACGACCTCGGCGACTCGCTCTCTCTCGGTCTTGCATGGTTTTTACAGAAGTTCTCAAAAAAAGGAACTTCCGAAAGTTTTTCTTTCGGCTACCGGCGTTTCTCCCTTCTGGCCGCTCTTATTAATAGTATCGTCCTGATTGTAGGATCCATTTTCATATTCATCGAAGCCGTTCCCCGGCTTTTCGATCCTCCTGAGCCCCATGCCGGGGGGATGCTGGCCGTGGCCATTCTCGGCATCGTCATTAACGGAGCTGCAGTTTTCCGCCTGCGCGGCGGAGATTCCATGAACCAGAAAGTCCTGACATGGCACCTTCTCGAGGATGTCCTCGGGTGGATCGCTGTTCTTATCGCCAGTGTCATCATGATGTTCTTTGACGTGCCGATCCTTGACCCGGTGGCTTCCATTGGAATCACTCTGTTTATTCTATATAATGTCGTCAAAAATCTTGTCCAAACGATGAAGCTGTTTCTGGAAGCTGTCCCTTCGGATGTGGATCTTAAACGGATCATTGAAAAAATCAATGACCTTCCAGGGGTGTTATCCAGCCACCATACCCACCTGTGGTCTCTCGACGGGGAAAACCATGCTTTTTCCACCCATGTAGTCGTAGCAGGAAATGCGGGGAAACAGGAGATCTGTACCATTAAGGAAGGCGTAAAACACACACTGGAATCCATCCAGCTGGAGCACGTAACGATTGAAGTTGAATACGAAGACGATCCATGTGGGCTGGAAACTTAAAAACAGCAGGCTGTCCAGCCTGCTGTTTGTTGTCCTTATAATTCAAGGGTTTCCGGTGTCTTGGAACCTTTGTTCATGTAACGGATCGTTTCCGGGAGGATTTCAAGAACGACAAATTCCGGATCATCCTTGCCATCGAACCATCGTGTCATCTCATCATTCCAAATCCACTCTTTAATCTCCTGATCACTGCGGATTTTCGCCTGCCCCTGTACTTCCAGGTAGGTATCACCGTAGCCTTCTCCTTCATATCCCAGAAGGATATGAACGTGTGGATTTCCCTCGATTTCCTCTGCTTTATGTGTTTCCTTGCTCGTCGGTGTGAAAAACGTGAAATTCTCATCGTTGAAAAAAGTCATGTAACGGGTGTGCGGTTTGCTGTCCTTTACCGTAGCGAGTGTTCCAACTTTATGATTATCCATCAGTTGATGGATCCGCTGCTTCAATTCTTCCTGATTCAATGTCATGCTCCTTTCCACTTTTCATTTCTTTGATTTCACAGTCAGTTTTCCCCGAAATAATGGAAGTAAACCAAAAAGTATGCCGGGATAAATCATTGACATGAAGTTCACACCACCTGGGTATAGTACATCTATGCGCAGCGCCCAACCGGGTCTGTGCTAAAATAAAAAGAAACGATCATCTAACAGAAGGAACAGGAGGAAGCGTGTTGAATCGGCAGCTGTTTACAAAAAAATGGAGCCTCATTTTCATAGGCTCGATTTTTATCGGTCTTCTCATATTTTTCATAAGCGCAAAATCAAGCAGCTCTGAACCTGTGGAACGCTCTGAGCTGACACCCACATTGTTTGTACATGGATATAAAGGCGGCCCGCGCAGCTTTCAGTCGATGATGGACCGGATGGAAAACCTTCAATGGGGGAAAAAACATATGACCATCTATGTTTCTGCATCCGGTATGGTATCGATTCAAGGAAACTTCTCCAATACACCACGCCCATTTGTCCAGGTACTTTTCGAAAACAACCGGGCAAGCATTCAGGACCAGACGTACTGGCTACAGCAGGTGATGAAGAAGCTGCGGACGGAACATAAGATCCAGCAGGTGAATCTAGTCGGTCATTCGATGGGCGGCCTGGCTTCTGCCGGGTATCTCATGTCAGAGTCCGACCTGCCGGCGCCTAAGGTTGAAAAACTGGCCGTCATTGCAAGTCCGTTCAATGGGATTAAAAAGGAAGGCTACTTTGCCTCCAACTACGGGGAGGCGACCACAGATCTCCAGCCCGGCTCAGAAGCTCTCCGACAGATGGAAGAAAACAAGGAAAACTTCCCACCCGAAATTGAAGTTCTTGCCATTGCGGGCGTCATCAACGGAACGGAACCGGAGGAAGACCATTGGGATGGACTCGTCCACTCCTCCAGCGTCAGCAGACTGGAGAAGATTGTTCCCTTCGGTCAGTACAAAGAGGAACTGATTTTCAACAATCTGGCCACACATTCCGGTCTGCATGAGCTTGCAGAAGTGGACCGGATGCTTGCCGTTTTCCTTTGGGATGAAACGGACGAAGATAACCTTAACTCTTTTGACGAGCATTTATAGTCCACATTCCCGGCACCTTTTCAGAGGTGCCGGTTTATTTTTTCTCCAAAATGAACAGCCACATAAATGTCAGCGCCTGCTTCAAATCCTCATCAAGATCGGCAATAAGGTGAGGTTCCACTCCTCTTTTATAAACGCCTTCTCCATCTATCACTTCCCAGCCATTTTCAACAGCCAGCTGCTGTAATTCCCATGGCATCATCGTATTGCAGATCACCTCTTCCCCATAAAGCCTCCGATAGCTGTTCACTCTCGGCATTGCTGTGGGACCGAGAAGCCCGATACAGAGGCGTCCACCCGGCTTCAGCACCCGCTTCATTTCCTCCAGACCCGCTGCAGGCACTTCTGTCCATTCCAGTGAGTTAACAGCCATTCCACCATCAAACTGTTCATCTTCAAAAGGCAGATCCGCCAAATCGCCCTGCACAAACCTCAGCTGCGAATGATCGTTCACCCGTTGATTGGCCTTGTTGACCATATCTTTGGAGAGGTCCACGCCTGTCACGTCATACCCTTCCTTGGATAACAAATAGGAACCATATCCATCTCCACAGCCAAGGTCCGCGATTGTCCCAGCCGGCATATATTTTTTCACAAAAGGGACAATGCTCTTCCTGCTTCCCTCTTCCCACATGGTGCGGCTCTTTTCTCCCCACATATCCGAACGGCTGTCCCATTGGCGTTCTGCTTCCTTATGCCAGTTAAACGTTTCACTCATTTTGAACCCTCCCGAAAAAATTTTCTCCAACTTTTATTATAGTATATAAAACCGCGCCACTCACTGGTTTCCCTTGTCGGAAAAAGGGGAATCCTACCATCAACCCAAAAGAAAAGAGTTGCATGATTCATCCACCCACGTTATGATGAAAACACAAGATAAGCTATTTAATATTAACAAAAACACCATATATAGTATGAACGAATCGAAGATGCCACAAGGCTTAATAGGGAATCCGGTGTAAAACCGGAGCTGCCCCCGCAACTGTCAGCACTCGCGAAACGGTAAAACCACTGTGCCACGCACGGGAAGGACCGGAGTAAGAACGAGTGTCAGCCAGGAGACCTGTCTTCATTCGTCGCAGTTTCAACTTCTTCGGGGATTGAGAAGATGAAGCGATGAAATGAAAGAGCCTTGTCTCTTCCTTTTTTTCGTTTCATGGTTTCATCCGCTCACCCCAAAGAGCGGTTTTTTTTATGAAAAAAAAGGAGTGACACTATGGCTGCCACATTAACGACGACAAGCTGGACGGACAAAATCAAACAATGGAGGGACGATTTCCCTCAGCTTCCTCTGGACGGTTTTTTGGAACAGCAGTCTTCACAGATCGCAGACAAACCCTATGATGAACAGGCAGATGCTCTTATCCTCAAGTGCCTTGCCGAAATAGATGAAGCGGCACCGGACTGGACTTATGCAGCCAGCCGGATTCAGCTTACCCGTATGTACGAAGCCTCTGCCGGGAACCGCGGCACAACGAAGGCCTATCAAAATTTTCATGGCTTGATTGAGACGCTGATCGAGAAACAGATTTACACACACAAGCTGCTCACCTATTACAAAAAAGAAGAACTGGACGAACTGGAACAGGTTATCACACCGGAACGCGATCACTTATTTACGTATATCGGTCTGAAAACGCTGTCGGACCGTTATTTGGCAAAAAGTAAGTCCGGGGAGATTTTTGAGCTCCCTCAAGAGCGTTTTATGATTATTGCCATGGTTTTAATGGCCCAGGAAAATGAAAGCAAGCGCCTCTCTCTTGTGAAAGAAGCGTACTGGGCCCTCAGTCACCTGTATATGACCGTTGCTACGCCGACCCTTTCCAACGCCGGAAAAAGATATGGACAGTTAAGCTCCTGTTTCATTGACACCATCGATGATTCCCTCCAGTCCATCTATGACAGCAACACTGACATCGCCAATTTGAGCAAGCATGGCGGGGGCATCGGTGTGTACTTAGGAAAAATCCGCAGCCGAGGCAGCGACATACGTGGATTCAAAGGAGTCTCCTCAGGGGTCCTTCCATGGATGAAACAGCTGAACAACACCGCGGTCAGCGTGGACCAGCTCGGCCAGCGTCAGGGAGCGGTCGCCGTCTATCTGGACGTATGGCATAAGGATATCTTTCCGTTTCTGGACAGCCGGCTGAACAATGGGGATGAACGTCAGCGCACCCACGATTTATTTACAGGGGTATCCATCCCCGACTTATTTATGGAAGCCGTGGAAAACCGGGAGGACTGGTATTTATTCGATCCTCATGAGGTGCGTACGGTTATGGGCTTTTCTCTGGAAGACCACTTTGATGAACATAAAGGAGACGGCTCTTTCCGGGAAAAATACCAGGCCTGTATCGAAAACCCTGATTTGTCCAGGGAAAAAGTGCCCGCCATTGAAATCATGAAGCGGATCATGATCGGTCAGCTGGAAACCGGGACCCCTTACATGTTCTACCGGGATGAAGTAAACCGTATGAACCCCAACAGCCATCAGGGCATGGTTTACTGCAGTAACCTCTGTACAGAAATTGCCCAGAATCAAAAAGCGACCGTGCAGGAGGAACAGTATGTCGAAGACGGAAAAATCATTTCGGTAAAAACCCCGGGAGATTTTGTCGTCTGTAATCTGTCCAGTGTCAACTTAGGCCGTGCCGTTCCTGCCGGCGTGATGAAGCGCCTCGTAAGCATCCAGGTTCGTATGCTGGATAATGTCATTGAACAAAATACGATTCCAGTCCTTCAAGCGCAGTTAACGAACCATTCCTACCGCGGAGTCGGTCTCGGTACCTTCGGCTGGGCGCACCTTCTCGCCAAGAAGCAGCTGGACTGGGAATCAGATGAGGCTCTCGAGTATACATCCGAAGTGTACGAAGCGCTAGCCTATCATGCCATTGAAGCAAGCAGTGATCTGGCCGCTGAAAAGGGAAGCTATCCATATTTTGAGGGATCCGACTGGGAAACCGGAGAATTTTTTGTTAAACGGTCGTTTGACCAGGAAGGTACGTGGAACTGGAAAGCCCTGCAGGAGACAGTCTCCCGGCAAGGCATGAGAAACGGATATTTGATGGCTGTGGCGCCGAACTCCAGTACCTCCTTAATTGCCGGCAGTACAGCAAGTATTGATCCGGTATTCAAAAAATTCTATTCCGAGGAAAAGAAAAATTATAAAATTCCAGTGACAGCTCCCGAACTGAACCATGAAACCTACGGGTACTATCCATCCGCTTATGATGTGGATCAGCACGCAAGCATCCGCCAGAACGGCATCCGCCAGAAATATATTGATCAGTCCATTTCCTTCAACCTGTATGTCAGAAATACCATTCAGGCCAAGGAACTGCTGGCGCTGCATATGGATGCATGGAAAAACGGTCTGAAAACCACTTACTATACCCGCTCCACTTCAAGTTCCGGAGACTTTGATGCATGCGAAAGCTGCTCATCGTAAAAGGAGGCCAAGACTTATGGAAACATTAAACAAACGAAAGTTAGTCGACCACGAAGCACCTAATGCGTCAACCGGAATCGTCAACGGACGCAGCTCCAATATATTGAACTGGGATGACACCCGCTATCCGTGGGCCTACCCGATGTATAAAACGATGCTCGCCAACTTCTGGATTCCGAGTGAAATCAACATGAGCAACGACCTGAAGCAGTGGCCGGAGCTGAGCGCTCAGGAGCAGGAATCGTTCAAGAAGATTATCGGCCTGCTCGCTTTTCTGGATTCGGTCCAGACTGATTACTCAGGAAAAATCGCGGATTATCTAACCGATTCCAGTTTGTCCGCTCTCATGCAGGTGCTGGCATTCCAGGAAGTTGTCCATAACCAGTCCTACTCTTATGTCCTGTCCTCCCTGGTAGACCAGCAGGAACAGGAAAAGATTTTTGAATACTGGAAGCACGATGATGTCCTGATGGAGCGCAATCAGTTCATTACCGACGGTTATCAGGATTTCATTGATGCCCCCTCCCTGGATTCCTTTTTGAAATCCATCGTCTATGACGTCGTCCTGGAAGGACTGTTTTTCTATGCCGGGTTCGCCTTTTTCTATAACCTTGCCCGTAACCAGAAAATGGTCTCCACCAGTACAATGATCAACTACATTAATCGTGATGAGCAGATTCACGTGAGCTTGTTTACACGGATATTCAATGAGACGTTGAATGAAAATCCTCAGCTTGATGCCGATGCTTACCGTGAATTCGCGAAAGAAACGTTCCAAACCGCGACAGAGCTGGAGATCAAATGGGGACGCCACCTTATCGGAGATCAGTTCCCGGGCATACCGATGGACGATCTTGAAGATTATATCCGCTATATCGCAAACAAACGGTGCCGGATGCTCGGCACGGATAAGCCCTACCCTGAACAGGATACAAATCCATTCAAGTGGATCCGTGCCTATCAGGACGTGGATGAAGGAAAGTCGGATTTCTTCGAACAAAAATCCAGACAATATACAAAAGTATCCGATACGAACGGATTTGATGACTTATAAGCCTATCGAAAAGCCTGCCGGGACCCTTGTGTTCCAGCAGGCTTTTTTCTCCACTCATGAACATGTCAACTTTCCTGACATATTTACAATAAAGGTATTGATTTTTCAGAATATTTCACTTATAGTAAATAACAACTACTGCGCATGTCATATTTCCTGACATGAATATGAGGAGGAAATGAGCCTATGAAAAAGGTCGAAGCCATCATCCGTCCCGAAGCATTCCAGGAGCTCCGGCAGCAGCTGGACACCCTCGGAGTCAAGGGGCTTACCGTTTCAGAAGTAGCGGGCTGCGGTCAACAGAAAGGTCAGGAAGGAATCTTCCGCGGGAACCGCTTTGAAATCAAGTTGTACCCGAAGGTCAAGGTTGAAATGGTCATTGAGAACCACGAGCTCGGCTCTGTCGTAGATGTCATCCTGGAAGCCTGCGCTACTGATGAAGTCGGGGATGGGAAAATATTCGTATCCACCATCGATGAAGTCTTCCGGATCCGGACAGGGGAAACAGGCAAACAGGCACTTATTTAATTTATAGGAGAGGACGATTCATTTATGAAGAAAGTTATTCCTTTATCACTGTTGGCGCTTTTCAGCTTTCCTGCCGCCGCCAGTGCTCAGACGACCGTAACCGCTGAATCTGTGCTTCAATCCGTTGATATGGCCTGGGTAATGATTGCCGCCTTTTTAGTATTCTTTATGCACGCAGGCTTCGCAATGGTCGAATCCGGATTCACCCGCTCGAAGAACGCCTTGAATATCCTCATGAAAAATTTCATGACGATGTCGATCGCCGCTGTTCTCTATTTCATTGTTGGTTACGGCATCATGTTCGGATCGTCCGGAGGCGGCCTCATCGGTCTAGACGGCTTCCTATTATCCGGACAGGAAGATCAAATCGGATTCTTCGTCTTCCAGGCTGTCTTTGCCGCTACCTGTGCAACAATTATTTCAGGTGCTGTAGCGGAACGTATTAAACTGGGATCCTACCTTTTACTTACGATTGTGATGACTGGTTTCATATATCCTGTTGTCGGCCACTGGGTATGGGGTGGAGGCTGGCTCGCTGAACTTGGGTTCGTAGACTTTGCCGGGTCCACCGTCGTCCACCTCACGGGTGCCCTGGGTGCCGTCACGGCCGTTCTATTCCTCGGACCGCGTATCGGAAAGTACAGTGGAAAAACCGTGAATGTCATTCCTGGACATAACATTCCTCTCGGCGCCCTCGGTGTTTTCATCCTATGGTTCGGCTGGTTCGGGTTCAACGGCGGAAGCACACTGGCTGCCGATCCATCCCTCGTCCCTTCTGTCATTGCAACTACACTGCTGTCCGCTTCTGCCGGTGTACTCGGGTCAGGTTTTTACTCGTATGCGAAGTTCAAACGTATCGACGCCTCCTTGACATTAAACGGCGCCCTTGCCGGCCTTGTCGGGATCACAGCCGGTACAGCAAACGTATCCCTGGCCGGCGCCATTGTTATCGGATTGATTGCCGGTGTCATTCTTGTGGAGGCCGTACAGTTCCTTGACCGCGTCGTACGTATCGATGACCCTGTAGGCGCCATCGCAGTGCACGGCATCTGTGGAATCTGGGGTACATTGGCTGTCGGATTGTTCGCTGTCGAAGGTGGTTTACTATACGGAGGCGGAGCATCCCTGCTTGGCATTCAGGCCGTCGGCATACTTGCTGTCATTGCCTGGACAATGGTAACGACTGCAGCTACAGTGGCTGTCATTAAAGCAACTGTCGGCATCCGTGTTTCCCGTCAGGAAGAAATTTCCGGGCTGGACTTCGCCGAACATGGTTCTCAGGCGTATGAAAGCTCCAGAGGAATCTTCAACGAAAATCTTGATTACGGTTCTAAAGATTTCGGAGTCGGATTGCTGCACCGTTTAAACGACCTGCAGTCTGAACAGGTCCCGGAAAAACCAAAGGAAAAAACCGCACAATAAGTGAAAAAGCAATACCCTGCCCCTGCCAAAAGGGATAGATTCACTCCACCGTGAATCTATCCCTTTTTAGTTCCTTTCGTCTATTTTACGAACACACGTTCTTATTTTTCGAAAATTATGGTATCCTTGTAGATAGATACCGTTCCCTATCATAAACAGAACTTTGTACTAGAAAGGGTGTGAGGCCTGATATGAGCACATATGAAGCCCTCATGATCATGTTTGCGTTCGGAACATTCATCATTACACTCCTTGCGCTCATCATAAAAATGAACAATAAAAAATAGACCTTCACGAACGTGAAGGTCTATCCTGTCTTCCTGTGCGAACGGTATCGCGGCGGCAGCTGCATCTGCCGCCGATTCTCTTATATTATAGCATAAATAGGAGAGAACATAAGAAAAAAGTTTACCGCTCACACGCCGTTATTCCTCCATCAGCTTCTTTATTTCTACACGCTCTGCCCTATCATTCCTTATCATCCGCCAGGTTTCACGTGGAACAGCTTTTATGATCCCGCAAAGCAGACAAGGATAATCCGATCATTACGACGAATATAAAAGGAAAAGACAACGGATGAAAACTTTTTTCCAGGGAGTGTCGTCTAAACAGATGAGGTGGGACAAATTGATACGCAGACAGCGGCCGCAGCCTACTTATGAACCCGATGAACTGGATGAACAACGGATTGAAGAATGGATACGCCAATACGGCCATGACCTCAAGTGGCTCGCTTATTCTTATGTGAAAGATTATGCAGCAGCCGAGGACATTACCCAGGAAACCTTCATCAAAGCCTACCAAAGCTACCACTCCTTCAAACAAGAATCTTCTATTAAAACATGGCTGTACAAAATTAACGTCAACTTATGTAAAGACCACTTGAAAAGCTCCTATATGAAGCGTGTCGTTAAAAAAGGAACCGAACTGTTCAGATCGATTCCTTCTCCAAGAGAAAACCCGGAGGAATTGGTGCTGCGCCAGGATGAAGACGAAGCACTTCTTGCCCACGTATTAGCTTTAGAGGATAAATACCGGGAAATCATCATCTTCTACTACTTCGAAGATTTTGATATCAAAAGCATGGCAGACGTCTTGAATACCAGTCCGAACACGGTTAAGACAAGGTTGAGACGGGCCCGCCAGCTGCTTCAGGAACGGATGACAACGGAAGGGAGTTCACAGAGTGAATGATTTGACGGACAGAAAATTAAAGAAAATGAACCACCGCGTCAAGTACGACCATGTTCCATTTGATGAACGCTATATGAAGAAAAACGTGATTCACACGATGAATCACGGAAAGACCCGGCACAAGTCCAGCTTCTTGATGAAAAAAAAGCTGTGGGTCCCGGCTTTCGTTACAGCAGCCGCTTTTACAGTCACGTGGAATACAAACGGCCCCTCTACAGAAGAAGCTGGTTCAATGGCCTACCAATCCACCCCAAGCCATGTGAAAGTACCCGCTCCTGCAGCAGGTGCCGATATTGCTCATACCTCTTCAACGATGGTTCGTGAAACGTATATCATTTATGAGGATGAGGAATTTCATCAGACTAACACTCTTGTTTCCAAAGAACAGCTCGGTGAAGTCGTCGGCGTTATCGGCCACCAGTCTCCCGGCGAAGAAGCCGAACCTTTGACCCAAGTGAACAACTTCCAGCCTGAAGCGAAGATTTATACAATCAAAGGAGAAAATCAAACAGACAAAGTGGCCGTCCAAAGCTGGCGCAACACAGGAATCGGATCGCCTACTGTCAGCACACAAGGGTATTTCGTATTTGAAAAACTTCCTTCAAGCAGTTCCGACAGCTGAATAAATGAATAACACAGAATTGAAGACCTCTCCCGGAACAGGTGGCTTCGTTATACGGCGGTCAGGGTTCCCCCTGAAGGGCCTCCGAGATCCTTCCCACATACGAAGAACACAGCCACCTTTTAAATAGAACCCCCACCCTGACCTGAATCTTCCACAAAAGGACAGTCATTCTTTCCGGCGGCTGTTCTTTTCTATTTCGCTCTTCAGATGATCCAAAGACTCCCAAATGGTATCTTTAATCCTCGGATTATAAAAAACCGCAGCGGGATGATACAACGGGATGATTGTATATGTTTTTTCGGTCAGCTCATAGCCAGTATCCCTTTTTTTCTGAACAGGAACCTGAAAGGATTGCCCAATCACGTCTGTCATCTTATCTTTCTTCCCGGTCAACCGTTGATAAGCGACACCTCCGAGGGCAATAATGATTTTTGGATCCATTTCGGCAATCTGGTAGTCCAGCAGGTGGGCGTGAGCATCGATTTCTTTTTGATTGGGCTTCCGGTTCGCCTTCCGCCTCCCTCCACTCCCTTTTTTATTTGTATCCACCCACTTATAAGGACGACTCCTTACAACGCTTGTAATATAAACCTCTTCCCTTGATAGGCCTGCATAATCCAGGTGCTTGTTCAGCTCGTCTCCGGCACGGCCGATGAACGGCCGGCCTTTAACCGCTTCATTCTCCCCCGGCGCCTCTCCGACAATCATAATGTCCGCTTTCTCATCCCCGGACCCGAGAACAAATCCTTCCACATCGTAGGGTTCCATATTCTTTTCCGCCTCATTAACCAGCTCTTCGGGCCATTTCACAGCCATCTCCCCCTTACTTTTTTATTTATGTTCCACCAGGACCCGGCTGTTACACGCGGACCTCCGGATTTCCCTCTTCTGTCGTATAATCCGGCAGTAGGATGACACGCTATAAGAAAAGGAGGCGGTATTTGTGACAGAGCAGGATATGGCTGACATTTTCAGCGATTACGGGTATAGCAGCGTCTACCATCGATTTAAAACACCCCTGTATGTAACAGGACTGCTGGATGACATGGAACCAGAGCTCTTGGAAGACTTTTTCGAGCACATGGAGCTCTCTCCTCAGTTGTTCTTTGATGAATTCCGCTTTTGGATTCAGTATTATGCAGCCTCTCAGAATAATCATTCATAAAACAGGAAGGTGTTTCATATGAGCCAGGATGGACGTATTGTTTCATTAACTTCAGGCGAAATCGGGGTGCTGTGGTCCGGATATCTAGGAGAAACACTGATCAACTGCGTGATGGACAGCTTCCTCCAAAACGTCAAAGACAGAGATGCCCATAGACTTCTGGATTTTAATGCCTCTTTAGTTAAGAAGCGGATCAAGCACTATCGACAGGTTTTCGATCAGGAAGGCATGAAAACACCGGAGGGATTCGGTGAGCAGGATGTGTTCCTCGATGCTCCACGCATGTTTTCGGATAAGTTTTATATTTTCTATCTAAAAGAAATGAGCCGTTCATCGATTCTGAATTATTCCAACGCGATGTTCGCCTCTCACCGCCGTGATATTCGGATGTTTTTCCTTAAAAGTCTACAGGAGTATGCCGACATTTTTAATGCAGCCATCGAAGCTCTCCTTGAGAAGGGGATCGTTATCCGCACACCCGCCATTCCTATACCTACCGACGTCAAAATGGTGGAGGACCGGTCGTTTCTGGGACACATAAAAGGGTCACAGCGGGCCATTTCTGCTTTGGAAATCAAAGAGTTGTACATCAATCTTGATACGAATATGCTTGGGAAGTCATTGATGATCGCCTTCAGTCAATCCGCTGATTCTGATGAATTGCGTAAGTATATGGTGAAGGGACGAAAAACTGCCCATAAGCATATCCATTACTTCATCAATCAATTGATGGAGGAAGACCTGCCCGCTCCCCAGCTGTGGGACCCTGAAGTGACGGAATCTGATGTTCCTTTGTTTTCTGACAAACTGATGTTTTACCACGCAGGACTTGCTGCATCGAACGGCATGGCCAACTACGGAACGGCCCTGGCTCAAACAGCACGCAAAGATCTGTCTCTCGCCACCGCCCGGCTTCTGTTTGAAAGCGCCCGCTTCTCCGCAGAAGGCTTTCATATCGGAATTAAAAAAGGTTGGATGGAGCAGCCTCCACTTGCGCCGGACCGCCCACGCCTGTCTGAATAACAAAAAGCAGGAGGAAGCTTCCCCCTGCTTTATTATTTGATCTGAAAAACGAGATACGTCGTCACAAAATAACTGATGATAATTAAAACGGAAGGCAGCAGGTAGCTCCAAGGCTGCACCTTTCTCCTGGTTATGCTGTAAATAATCAGCAGGATAAACAAAATCGAAGCCGCTCCTGTAAAAAGGTTCGCAGGAGAGGACTGCTGAAGCAGATTTCCTTTGATGTAAATCAAATCGGTAATCGCCAGGATCATTAAATTGAAGGCGTTACTGCCCAGCAGCGAACTGATGCCGAGGTTGAAATTCCTTAACTTTAAAGCCGTCCCTACACTGACGGCATCAGGAAGCGAAGTGCTGATCGCTACTAGGAAGGCTCCGATAAACGAGGCCCCAATACCAGTAATCACAGATATCCGTTCGGCTGTAATCGTCAGGACACTCCCAATGACCATGATTAAAAAAGCATACATGATAAACCTGAACAACACCTGCTTGTACGTAAAGTCCTTATACCGCTCGTTCTGCTTCTTAACTTTCCTCCCCTGATAGGACGTCCGGTCATTGATGAATTTAGACCCGATGAAATACAGCACTATCACTGCGATGGAAGTATAACTGATATGGAAAATATGGGTCGGCAGCGTCAGACTCAATCCAGCTATGACGATGATTGTCATATAAATAACCAGCCAGCCGTACATCTTGCTTTCCGCCGTGGCATGGGTAAGGATTTGATACCTTCGATAAACGATATCAAAAATAGCCAGCCCCATAATATTAAATAAGTTACTTCCAATTAAATTACCAACAGCCAGATC
This sequence comes from Halobacillus sp. Cin3, assembly GCF_947311855.1. NCBI lineage: Bacteria > Bacillati > Bacillota > Bacilli > Caryophanales > Bacillaceae > Halobacillus > Halobacillus sp. Cin3. The sequence goes on from NZ_CAMZMV010000006.1 coordinate 83,519, forward strand.
AGGACTGTCAATAATGATTGCTGTAACACTTGATGTCAGCTCCGGCAGGGATATGGCAATTCCGATGATTGCTCCCATAAATGCAGAGGACGCTTTCGTTTTTTCCTTTACCGCATCTCCATATATCGATAATCGGGAAGCTACAAAAAATGTGCTCACCCCTGATAATATAAAAAGCGTAAAAATGATCCAGCTGCTCATATAATCACTCCAGACTCAATTCTCGCAACTCCTACCCCATACCCCCGGGAATCTGCGTATAAACGAAAAGACCAGCGTTTTCCGCTGGTCTTTTCTGGATATCAGGATTGAGGAACTGGTTCGCTTTCATACTCTTTGATCAAATCAGCGGTCAGCTGGCCGGAAAGTGTCACCATAGGGACACCGCCTCCCGGGTGGGTTGACCCGCCAACAAAGTACAAGCCTTCAAACACCTGACTCTTGGAAGGAATTTTAAATCCACCATTGGATTTCTTATCCGCTGCAATACCGTATATGGAGCCCCCGTTCGGACCGTATAGAGCCTCCAGATCTTCCGGAGTAAAACGGTATTCAAACTCAATCGAATCACGCAGACCTTCAATTCCCATACGTTCCAGCTTATCCAGAACTACTTCCCTGTAGGCATCCCAGTCGACAGGCTTCTGCTTTTTGCCCTTCATCGGCGGAACGTGTGTCAACACAAACAAGTTGTCCTTGCCTTCCGGCGCCTGGGTTTCGTCGGAACGAGCAGAAATGCCGATATAGATGGTTGGGTCGTCCGCAGGCTTTCCTTCTTCAAAAATCTGCTTGAACTCTTTTTCAGGATCTTCAGAGAACAGGAAGTTATGGTGCTTCAAGTGATCGAACTTGCGGTCTGTACCAAGAAGCAGAACTAGACCGGAAACCGTTGGATCGAATTTCTTCTCCAAGGATTTCGTTTCCTTCTTCACTTTCGATGTCTTCGGTGCCAGCTTTCTGTAAGCCGGGATCGCTTCGAGGTTGGAAACGACAATATCAGCTTCGTGCAGGGTGCCATCTTCCGTTTCTACACCTGTCACGCGGTCATTTTCGACGACAAGGCGCTGCACAGGTGTATTCAGATGAACATCGACGCGGAGTTCATCCATCAACCGGCCCATCCCCTCTGCAATCTTATACATGCCGCCTTTGACATAGTGAATGCCAAGACCCAGCTGCACATAAACGAGCTGATTCAATATGGCAGGGGCTGAATATGGGTTGGAGCCCACGTACATGACGAAATAGTTGAACAGCTGCTCTAAATAAGGATTGTTGAATTGTTTATGCGTGGACTTCGCAACCGTACTCAACGGATCCATCTGCATCAATTCGTTCAGCTTGTGATGTTTCTTCAAGTCTTTCAAGTCCTGGATGCTGTACTTATAAAAGCTCTTCATGCACAGTTCATACATATCCTGGCTGTAGGAAAGGAAATCCGTCAGCTTCCGGTTCGGGCGGTTCGTCACTTTGGACATTTCCTCCAACATGTTCGGAAGGTCACTCGTTACATCCACCTGTGTACCGTCTTCAAAGAAGGTGCGCCACTGCGGCTCCACCCGCTCCACTGTAATATAGTCTTCCAGACGTCGGTGAACACTGGCGAAGAGCTGCTCCAGCACCCACGGCATCGTCAATATGGATGGGCCTGTATCAAATGTAAAGCCTTTACCTTCGCGGCGGTTCAACTTTCCGCCTATGTTGCTGTTCTTTTCAATGACCTTTACATCATATCCATCTGCGGACAACCGGATCGCAGCGGACATCCCGCCCAGTCCTGCACCTACAACAATCGCTGTTTTCTTATTCAAACCCATCCACCTCCAAATTTAATAAACAAAAGGAATGAAGCGGTACCTTTTTCCACACCATTCCCTGTACATCTCGCCGTGTTCTTTCGTCAACATCGCTTCTTCGAGCCGGATTCTATGTAGTAAAGCGATCGTTATCAGTATGCCAAATAGAACAGCGGGATAGACATTGCCGGTTCCGAGACAGAAGCCGACAACAATGAAAAACAACCCTGTATACAAAGGATGACGCAGCAGCCGATAAGGTCCTGAACTCACGAGTCTGTCCCCTTTCCGTACCGCCACATTCCTTGTAAACTGCTCCTTCAAATGGAGAATCCCCCAATACCGGAGAGCCGTCCCAGAAGCATACAAGATCAGTCCTGTCCACCATACCCAGCGGGCAGTGGTGATTCCCACCGCGCCTTCCCTTAATCCAAGGGAAGAACCGACGGTCAGTACAACAATGATAAAGATCAGCGGAAAGGAGCGGCGCTCCTGGTCACCACCGTCAGATCTGTCGTTTCGGAAAATAAAAAACTCCGCAAGCCAGAAGATGGTCACCAGTATAAAAATCAGTTCAAAGACAGACAAGGCAGCCCCTCCTTTCCACATGCATAGCTGCTACTAATCTCCTTTTCCCCTGTTCTTTCATCCGTAAACAGGTCTTGCCCATCCCACAGAAGGGCTTTAGTATATAAAGAAAGAAAGGAGCATCAAGATGGAAGTATTTTATTGGATCTTCATCCTCTCCGCTGTAACCGCTACTTTTTTCGTGATTTTCAAAAAGTTATCAAGAGGAACCTACTGGACAATCGCAATTCTCGCTCTCCTCTATCTGATCGTCCTTTCCTACAGCCTGCTTACCGGCACTCGTTAAGCCCGGTCTTCTCTGCGCTGTTTATTGATAGCCTCCCTGATGTGATAGAGCTCTGCATACATAGCCGTTACATAAACCAGCAGAATACTCAGAAACATGGAAAGGATAAAGGATGTTCCACCGAGATCGAACCCGAGGACAGCGGAAAAGCCGACAACTGCCCCGATAATCACCCCGATGGCGGTTAAGTAGATAATTTTTTGGAACGTTACAGAATAAAACATGGGAACACTCACCTCTTCCTACTTTTATATCTATCTTCTACTATACCCCTGCAGGACTTTCCTTACACGTCGAGATGCGGATGTTCCCCGGCGCTCCCTCCCCCCTTTCGAAGCAGAATGAAGCCCGGCACAGCGGACTTTTAGAAAATAAAAAAAGTGCAACCAAAAGGTTGCACTTTTTCAGTGTTCCGTTTATGCTTGCATACGTTGTGTTTCTTCATCCAATCCACCGTGCTTTTTCTCGGATTCAGCGACAACAACTGCACACGCAGCATCTCCAGTAATGTTAAGAGCTGTTCTTGTCATATCTAGAAGACGGTCGATACCAATAATCAACGCAATACCTTCGACCGGCAGGGACACCTGATTCAGTACCATGGCAAGCATGATCAGACCGACACCCGGGACCCCGGCCGTACCGATACTCGCAAGTACGGCAGTCAACACGACCATAATTAATGAAGTGAAAGATAAATCAGATCCATAAACCTGGGCGATGAAAATCGTCGCCACACCCTGCATGATTGCTGTCCCGTCCATGTTGATGGTCGCCCCGAGAGGCTGAACGAAACTACTTACAGGTTTAGGGACATTTAAGTTTTCCTGCGCCGTTTTCATAGATATCGGCAGCGTGGAACTTGAACTGGATGTACTGAATCCAACCGTCATAGCAGGGAAAAACCCTTTGAAGAACGTAATCGGATTCATCTTACCCAGGAAGGATACAGCAGAACCATACGTTACGATCGCATGGATGAACAGTCCCAGAAGGACGACAAACATATACATACCCATCGCACGCATACCGTCAATACCCATCGTTCCGATAGCGGAAGCAAGAAGACCAAAGGCACCATACGGCGCAAAACGCATAATCAGATTAACAAGGAACATCATAATTTCGTTCCCCTGCTCCACCAGTTTGTAGATCCCTTCTGTTTTCTTGCCGAGCATAGCAAGAGCAAAACCGATAAAGATCGCAAAGGCAATGATTTGCAGCATGTTTCCATCCGTCATAGACTGGATCGGGTTGGTCGGAATAATGTTCGTAAAGGTTTCTACAACACCAGGAGCCTCCTGAGCTTCATACTCCGCATTAGCCGTACTGATATCAATATTGCCCGGCTGGAAGAGGTAGGCAAGCCCGATCGCAATGGAAATGGCAATCGTTGTTGTAGCTAGAAAGAAGCCGATGGTTTTCCCGCCGATTCTTCCCAGTTTCTTCGGATCACCCAGGGAAGCCGTTCCCAAAGTGATGGAGAAGAATACAATCGGGACGACGAGCATCTTAATAAGATTTAAAAAGACGGTCCCCAATGGACTGAAAATATAGGCATCCAAAGTTGTAAATAGATCGGGTGCAGCTAAATGAAGACCCAGACCTACCGCAGCACCAAGGATTAAACCAATAAAAATCTTGGTTGTTAACTTCATGACGTAACCTCCTGAAAACAAATATGATAGCGCTTTCTTATTATTTCCTTTGAGCGTAGTTTCTTAAAAAAAGTAAAAAAAACATTCTTGAACCATTAAAAAAAGACGTACGCAGTGGGGCGTTTGTACCTCTTTGGGTATGAGTGTGTAGGCGTAGTTTCGGACATTAACTTTTGGCTGCAACCAAGTGGATGGATCGTGCTTTATAGATTATAGCACAGAATGACTAAATTTTGAATAGAATTTGCTGGCAGTTTTTTATGCATCAGCATACTGGAGAGATTGCCTGCGATTCACCGGCCGGAAGAACCGCTATAGGACAGTCTTTACAGGATTATGAGAAATTTTAGAATATATTACAATTTTATAAAAATATAAAAGTCGTTGTATATTATATACAATCCATGCATAAAAAAACAGCCGCCTCTCAAGCGGCTGTTCTTATTAAAGAACCCCTTCGCTTTCCCAATTCTTAAGTTCTCTACGCAGAACCTTACCACTAATCTGTGTTTTAGGAAGCTCTTCTATAAATGCTATTTCCCTTGGGGCAGCGTGTGCCGCGAGCCCGCTTTTCACGAAGCTCCGGATTTCTTGCGCTAACTCCTCCACCCTTTCATACCCTTCATTTAAAACGATATAGGCCTTGACGATTTCTCCGCGTACATCATCCGGTTTTCCGATGACTCCGGACTCTTTTACAGCAGGATGCTCCATCAGCTTGCTTTCAATTTCAAAAGGCCCGATCCTCTCTCCGGAAGAGTTGATCATATCATCACTCCGTCCTTGAAAGAAAATATAGCCGTCTTCATCCATATACGCAAGGTCACCAGCGAGATACCAGTCTCCTCCGAACGGGAAATACGTCTGATACTTTTCTGGATTTTTCCAAACTTCCTTCATCATGGACGGCCAGGATGCCTGTATGGCAAGATGGCCTGTTTTTTTGGAGGGAAGCTCCTTTCCGTCATCATCCAGCACCGCTGCCTTTATTCCCGGTATCGGCCGGCCCATGGATCCAGGTTTGATGGTTCTCGTCGGCAGATTGGCTACAAGCTGGGCGCCTGTTTCCGTCATCCACCAAGTATCGTGGATTCTCAGGCTCCACGTTTCGTAAGCCCAGTGAATAACTTCCGGGTTCAAGGGCTCTCCGACACTCAGCACATGCCGTAGTTTTGATAAGTCATAGTCTTTATGCAGACGTTCCGGCTGAGATTTCAGCATACGGAAAGCGGTCGGTGCGCTGTACCAGACGGTTACACCCGCGCGTTCCAGCACCCCATACCAGGTCTCAGCAGAAAAACGCCCACCGTGAATGACTGTGGTCACCCCGTTCAACAGAGGAGCAAACACGCCATATACCGTACCTGTCACCCAGCCAGGATGGGCGGTACACCAATAAATATCCGATTCATGGAGATCCAGTACCCAGCGTCCTGTCTGGTACTGCTGTATCATATTACGGTGGGCGTGGATGATGCCTTTCGGCTTCCCGGTAGAGCCGCTTGTGTAATGAATGTTTAAACCGTCTTCGAGATCGACCCATACCGTTTCAAGCTCTGGATTTTCCTTCTCCGCTTCTTTTGTAATGGAAATGTAGTCCCCGCCCTGCTTGTCGGTAACAAAAATATTTTTCAGGCTTGGAATGTCCTCCCGAATGACACGATCCAGAAAAGAGTGGTCGGTTATTAAATATTCCCCTTCACAATCGTTGATTCTATCCTTTACGGCTTCTTCCATAAAGGCTTCAAACAAAGGTCCGACGACAGCTCCCAGCTTGATGGCAGCCAGCATGGCGATATGGCAGGAAGGGTGCTTGGGGAGGAAAACAAAAACAAACCCCCCCTTCTTCACACCATGCCTTTGAAGCACACGCGCCCAGCGGTTCACTTCACGCTGAAGCTCAGCATACGTATAGGTGATTTCTTCTTCATCCGACAAATAATGCAGCGCTGTTTTGTTCCCTTTTCCTTCCGCCACGTGCCGGTCGACACACTCATAGGCCATATTCACCTTCCCGGTCTTGTGCCAGGTAAAGTTGGAATGAATATCCTTCCAATCAAATGGAGCACCCTCCCTCCATTCGCGTCCGACTTGGTAGTCTCCCTTCTCCGGGGGGATTGTCGCGTTTGTCATAGATGTACCTCCTTATCGTTTCGTAAAGTCCAGTTCCTTGAGGATCTGCTCTTTCAATTCACCTAGAACGGCATCGCCACGTTTTCTCGGCTTTGGTCTCTGGATGAACAGTTCCGACTCGATCTGACCCGGCTGCCCTCTCATGATGACAATGCGGTCACACAGATAAAGGGCTTCATCAATATCGTGCGTCACGAGGAGGGTTGTCGTATGGTGCTTCTCCCATATAGAAAGCAGAAGATCCTGCAGCTGCATTTTCGTAAAAGCGTCCAGGGCACTGAAGGGTTCATCAAGGAGAAGGATGTCCGGCTGACTGAGCAGCGACCTTGCAATAGCGGCCCGCTGTGCCATTCCACCAGATAAGTCCTTTGGATAATGATGCTCAAACCCTTTTAATCCGACAGTTTCTATCAGTTCCAAGGCGGCCTCCTTTTTGGACGGCTTGGAAAAACCGAACGTGACGTTGTCAAGGACATCCAGCCACGGCATCAGACGCGGTTCTTGAAACATCATTCCGAAAGCATTCCCGCGGTTTTCAGATTTTGTCTGGATGCTCCCTTCGTACTCCGGATCCAGCCCGGAAAGAACACGTAGGAGCGTGCTTTTCCCACACCCGCTCGTGCCTAGCACTCCGACAACCTCTCCTCTTTTCACTTGTAAATCTATATTTTCAAATCCTGTCGCTCCCGATTGGAACGTTCGTGACACTTGTTTGACTGCCAGCACGTAGATCGTTCCTTTCTATTAGGCATTTTCTAAATTATCCTGCCACTTCAATGCTCTCGTCTGGATCCTCTTCAATACCTCATCTGTAATCTTGCCGAAAACAGCAAAAAGAAGGATGCTTCCTATAACAATGGCGGGGGCAGACGTATTCTGCCCGTACACCATCAAATAACCAAGTCCCTGGCTGGCACCAAGCAGCTCGGCCGCCACTACGAACATCCAGCCGAGGCTGAGGCCGCTCCTGAGACCAACGATAAAAGATGGAAGCGCGGCAGGAAGGATGATTTTCTTAATCTGCTGCAGGCTCGTAAAATGATAGATACGTCCGACTTCGATCAATTTCCGATCGACCCCTTGAATGCCCGACGTTAAATTTAAATACACAGGGAAAAACACCCCTACAGCGACAAGCGTAATTTTCGACGCTTCACCGATGCCGATCCACAGGACGAACAAAGGTACCCAGGCAAGCGATGGGATCGCTCTAAGGGCCTGGAGCATCGGATCAAGCAGCTGACGGGCGATCCGGCTGTACCCTGTAGCCGCTCCCAGTACAACAGCCGCGGCCAGACCAGCAAAAAATCCTGCAAAAACACGGTAAAGGGTGATGCTGATGTGCCCCCATAACTCTCCTTCCTGTGCCATGCCGCTCATTTCTTCAACGACGGCTGTTGGAGAAGGAAGCAGGTAAGGAGCCACCCATCCCGCACGGGAAGCTGCTTCCCAGAGAATAAGAATGAGCACCGGGAGGACCAGTCCTAACAAAGCCCCTCCCCACTTCCTTTTAGGAGCCGGTTTTATTTTCGTTCGCTGCACAGCTGGTGATGAAACAGCAGCTTCTGTACGACTGGACATCGTTGGACCTCCTTATTCAATCACTTCTTCTGCAAATTCCGGCCGGACAAGATCTTCCGTCAACTGATCGATATCCACATCCGGTTTGATCACTTCTTCTTTCTGAAGGACCGTGCCGGCTCCTTGAATCGTTTCTTTTAAAGCATCTCCCGGAACAGGATCCGACAGGTCGTTGCGATCAAGGCTTTTCTTCGCTACCTCAAGATCGAGGTTGGCTTCCTCGGCCAGGATTTCAGCGGCTTCATCCGGGTGTTCTACTGTCCACTCCCGCGCTTTTTCGTAGGCTTTAATCACATCTTTGACGACGTCAGGATGGTCATCCGCAAACGCAGAACGGACGTTCAACGTTCCGTACGTATTGAATTCAGGCTTACGGTAAAACAACTCTGCCCCTGCTTCCAGTTCATTACGTGCCATGTGGGGGTCAAGCCCTGCCCATGCATCGACATTGCCGGAGTTCAAGGCAGAAGCCCCTTCGGGATGCTGCAGATTGACAAGCTCAATATCATCCACACTCAGTCCGTGGTCCTTCAAAGCACGGACAAGGAAAATATAAGGGTCGGTTCCAAGCGTGGCGGCAACTTTCTTCCCTTTCAAATCCTCTACAGAAGAAATACCAGAATCCGGATTCGTCACTAAAGCCGTCCATTCCGGCTTGGAATAGAGATAGACGGATTCTACAGGAGCATTATTCGCTTTAGCCATCAACGCAGCCGCTCCGGCTGTAGAACCAAAATCAACGCTGCTTGAATTCAAAAACTCAAGCGCCTTGTTGCTTCCCTGGCTGAGCACCCATTCCACTTCGATGCCCTGTTCTTCAAACGCTTCCTCAGCCCATCCCTTTTCTTTAAGGACCAGACTGGTTGGAGAGTAGTAGGCATAATCAAGGGTCACCCTATCCGGCTGTTCCCCCTGCCCCTCGGCATTACTTGAACATCCGGCAAGCCCGACGGCCGCTGCTGCACTGAGGACAGCTATGGCTTTTTTCCAATTCATCTTTTTACCCCTTCCCTTGTTTAAATTTCGCATGCGTACGTATCTATGCTTCCGCGCAGCCGCTGTGCTTCTTTGTAGGTACAACGGTTATGGACAACTTCCAGACCTGCTTCACTGGCGATTTCCGCTGCTTTTGGAGAAATGACACCTTCCTGGAGCCAGAACACACCGGGCTGAATGTCCGCTGCCTCCCGGGCAATCTCAATGGCGGCCTCAGGGCTCCGGAACACTTGGACGACGTCGATGCTGAATGGGATCGATCTCAAATCCGGGTAAGCTTTCTCGCCAAGCACCTCTTCCTCCCGAGGGTTCACCGGGACGATCTGATACCCGAGCCGCTGCATTTTTCTTGCGAGACGGTGACTCGGACGGGAAGGCTTTCCACTGAGGCCGACGACAGCCAGTCGTTTCGGGCGTGTTTCTCCTTCTTCGGTGATCTTCGCAGAGCTGAGTGCCCATTTAATGACACCTTCATCATTCTCAGTAATTGCCCGCTTTCCGGAATCATTGCCTGTTGCCTTGGCAATGGCCCGATCAAGGTCATTGATTAAATCCTTACTGGATTCGAGTCCGATGGAAAGACGAATCAGCTCTTCCGTCACCCCACTCGCCGCAAGCTCTTCGACGGAAAGCTGCTGGTGGGTCGTGGACGCCGGGTGGATGATCAGAGATTTCGCATCGCCGACATTGGCGACATGGGACCACAACGAGATGTTGTTGATCACCTGACTCCCAGCCTCTCTGCCTCCTTTGATTCCAAATACGACAATGGAACCGTAGCCGCCCTCTAAATATTGATTGGCCAGTTCATGGGCCGGATGGTTTCTCAAGCCTGGATAGGAAACCCATTCCACATCAGGGTGCTCCGCCAAGTATTCAGCCACTTCCCGGGCATTATCTGAATGACGTTCAACACGAAGGTGAAGAGTTTCAAGTCCCTGCAGCAGAAGGAAAGCGTTCTGCGGGCTGAGGCAGGAGCCAAAGTCACGAAGCAGCTGGACTCTGAGTTTTGTAATGTAGGCGAGCGTGCCGAAATCGGCTGTATAAACAATGCCGTTGTAGCTCGGATCCGGCTCTGTAAAAACAGGGAATTTCCCATTCCCCCAGTCAAACTGCCCGCCGTCTACGACTACACCTCCGATAGCTGTTCCATGCCCCCCAATCCATTTCGTAGCCGAGTGGACGACAATGTCAGCTCCGTGTTCAATCGGACGGCACGTGTAAGGTGTGGCAAACGTGTTATCGACGATCAATGGAATCTGATGCTCATGGGCAATGGCGGACACCTTCTCAAAATCAAGCACGTGAAGACTCGGATTACCGATGGTCTCAGCGAAGACGGCCTTCGTATTCTCATTGATGGCCTGTCTGAAATTTTCCGGATCGACCGGGTCAACAAAATGAACGTTAATGCCATATCGCGGTAAAGTGTTGGCGAATAAATTATAAGTTCCGCCGTATAAATTGGATGCTGCCACGACTTCATCCCCCGCACCAGCTACATTCAAAATGGCCAGGGCAATGGCGGACATGCCTGAAGCCGTCGCTACCGAGGCTACTCCGCCTTCCAGAAGAGCCATACGTTTTTCAAATACGTCCACCGTCGGATTACCGAGTCGGGAGTAAATATTCCCCGGTTCATCGAGGGCAAATAGACTCTGGGCGTGATCGGTATCATGAAACACATAGGATGTGGTCTGGTAAATCGGAACGGCCCGTGAACCTGTCGTAGGATCCGGTGACTGTCCTCCGTGCAGAGAGATGGTATCAATATCGTATCCTTCAAAAGAGTTGGTCATTGTATGTCCTCCTAAAGTTTATTATTCACATCATTTTAATCAGTTTTAAAATCAAGTAGTCCTTTGAGCATCTTTATTCATGCAAAAAGCCCTCTTCCATATAAGAAGAGGGCTGAACGTGCTGATATCCTCCTCTTATCTACCAGATCCATGATCTGTAGGACTTGGCACCTTTTCAAACCGATGTTTGAAGGTTGCCGGGCTTCACAGGGCCTATTCCCTCAGCCGCTCTTAATAAGAGTACTAGTTATTTAATTTTGATTATGATGAGAATTATAGCTGACCGTCTGCATTAATGTCAATAACATTCTGAATTTTTATTTTATTGAAGTGTCGATAGTGCTTTTCAGCTGATGAATGATATCTTCACCGCTCTCAATTCCGATAGATAAGCGGATGACGTAATCGTTCACTCCGATTTTTTCGCGTTCTGATTCTGACAGAGCCCTGTGTGACGTACGGACAGGGTACGACACGGTCGTCTGGACACCAGCGAGTGTCGGCGCAATTTTGATCCATCCAAGAGATTTGAAAAAGGCTTCCACATCCACGCTCTCATTGAGCTCGATGGTAACAATCGCTCCATGGCCACGTTCAGATACGTATTCAGGATAAAACACCTTTTTGACCCCATTATGCTCCCGAAGAGCCTCTGCGACACTCTTTGCATTCGCAGACTGCTGTTTCATCCGGAGGGCAAGTGTTTTGGCCCCTCTCTGGGTCAACCATGCTTCAAATGGACTTAAATTCGCACCGAGGGTCACGATTTTCTGGGATGCTTTGGAAATCAGTGCTTCCGAACCGACCAGAACACCGCACGTGACATCACTATGACCACCTATGTATTTCGTAGCACTGTGCACAACAAGGTCCACTCCATACTCATAGGGCTGGACAAGATAGGGGGTGGCGAAAGTGTTATCCACCATCGTCTTTAAGCCGTGTTTTTGAGCGAGACTGCTTAGACCCTTCAAGTCTTCCACGCGTAGGAACGGGTTGGAAATCGATTCTGTATAAAGCAGATGTGTATGAGGCTGGATGAATTTCTCCACCTCGTCCAAATCGTTAAAGGATACCATGGTGACGTCGATTCCGAAGGAGGGCAGTTCTTTAGTCAGGAGTTTGTGCGTACCTCCATACACATCTTCTGCAGCTACAATATGGCCTCCGGGTTCAACAGCCGCCAGAATTCCTGCAAGGATGGCTGACATTCCCGAGGAGGAAGCGACTCCAGATGGGGCACCTTCGAGCTCAGCAACCGTTCCCGCAAGTTCATCGGTATTCGGATTTTTTTCTCTTGTATATAAGTATGGACTCTCCCCTTCATAGTAACTTTCCAGATGGTCGAGGTCCTTGAACGTAAAGGCGGATGTCTGATAAATCGGTGTCGTCTTGCTGTTATGCACCTGTGATTGATCCTGTTTATGGTGGACAATTTTTGTTTCAAAGCTTGGATGTGTCATTCGTCGACTCCTTTCTGATCACTTAATCAAAAATTATATCGATGGAGAGGTGTTATTGTCAAAGTTTTTCGACATATTCAGACAAAGCCTTCAGCAAGTGACTTTGATAGGCAGGGGTATGAGGAACAAATGATTCCACCTTCATCCTTTCTTTTTCTCCGGTGCAAATCGAAACACCTACAGCCATTTCCCTGTCTCCGGTCATCAAGGAGGACAACTGGTCCAGAGGGATGGCAAGTACGTCAGCCACTTCAACTCCGACCGGTAGATCCCCACCAGGCCAATGATAGAAAAACAACCGGCAGATTTCCCGGTCCACCTTGTCTTTCCCAATCAATTCCTCCTTTACATATCCGGCTGGTGTTAAAGCAGAACGTTCCAGGGACAGCCCCAATTCTTCCTGGATTTCGCGCAGTCCTCCCTCGATCAATCCCTCTCCTGCTTCGAGGTGTCCGGCTGCCGTTATATCATACAATCCGGGATAATCTTCTTTATCAAAGGCTCTTTTTTGAAGCAGGACATGCCATTTTGAATCGATTTTCTTTACAAACCAGCAGTGAAACGTTTCGTGCCAGTCTCCATCTCTATGAACGTCCCCTCGTGCCTTGACACCCGTTTTTTCTTCCTTTTCATTAAAAATATCCAGCAATTCCTCCATCTTTGAATCCCCTCTCCCTATGTACGGATTTCCCTGTAATTACTATCTATGATATCCAGAAGTTTAATTTTACAGCAAGGAGGAAATCTTAAACAAAAGGAGGTGGGACGATGAGTGAAAATGAAAAGAAAACCCGACGCGGGCGTGTCGAACAATCGAATGAGGCAGCAGAAGCCTTCAACCGTTCAGCAAAATTTAATCAGGCATTTTCCCATGAACCCCCGGAAGCTTTACAGGAAGACCACAACCATTCGGAAGGAGATTCCCTTCTCCACCATTATTCCGATGAAGAGAAATAACCTGCGTTGATCCGCGGGTTTTTTTTGATCTCTCAAAAATATAGAAAATTCTGTTAGTATGGAAGGGAGCGTGACACGTAGGAGGAAAGGATGAAACCATCATGCGGGAAAACACAAAAAAATGGATCATCATTGGTGCTGTTCTGATCCTCTTTGCCGGAGGGACATACGTCTATACTGACTCCCAGGACTCCGTCAAATTGGTTCACAAAGAAGACAGCTCCTTACATAGGAAAGCAAAACCGGTCGATATGGAGAACGTGCCAGGCAGCTGGAACGAAGTCGAGTCCGAGGAGCTTCTGAATGAGTTCTTTGAGGGGCGCATCCCCGGCCTGGCCCTTGCACGGGAAGAAGGGCTGACCACAACAACTGAAACTTCGGCTTCGCTGCCGGGTCGTGACGGCAGAGCTCAGATTTACGAAGTATGGCATGGGGAACAATTCATCCACTTCTTGTACCGTATCGATTTATCTGCCCTCGTTTCTGAGACGGAGGAAACGGAGGGGATCGGGAATATGCCGTCGCTGCATTCCATCCATATAGAAGCAACAGAGGATAATGGTGCCCAGACATTGGACCTCAGGCAGGAAGGGGTCGGTAACCAGGAAGCTGTGATCTACGAAAACCGCCTGTATGGGGCAGTCTCCACCCCTCCGGTCAATGACCCTTGGGAACTCAATGATTTTGAGACGAAAGTTGAAGAGGTTAACCGGACTGTTCCGACATCCCTGACGTTTCAAATTGACGGGGAGACCTATGAAACAGAAGCCGCACCTGTTTCTTATGTAAACAATGAGGAAGCGAATATCTTGAAAACATTCACCACCACCGGGACCTACGAAAAAGATGGTCTTGCCATTGAACCCGAAGAAGTCCAGATCCGAGCATCCTATGGAAAAGTGAGAATGGCCATTGAAGATGAAGATGATGTGTTCAATCATACGATGAATTCCTATTTTAAGATGGACACAGGCGAGAAGATCCCGGTATTTCTCGGTTATGATCAGGAAGAGAACGCCGGCACTTATGAAGGGCGGTTTCAACCATTAGAAGAGATTCCTGAAGAGCTTACGCTTGTTGTAGAAGATATCCACCTTAAGGAAGATGCCTCTTATTCGTTTACTGTAGATATAGACCGTATGGACTTGAACGCGTCTACTTCTACACGGATCAGCGAAAAAATCGGAGAAGCGCGCCAAACGGATATTTACCTGGACAGCGTGGAAACAACAAGTGACCAGCACATGAGCTTGGAATTGAGCTACAGCCCGCACGACTACCACCAAAACGAAAAGCTGGTCGGAGAATCATTTCATCCCCTTCCTGCATCAGGAAAAGGGCAGGAAGAACCTTCTTCTTCCGTTTCTGTTCTGGGAGATAACGGCCAGGAAGTCCAGGCCGATTATGCAGGCACAGATGGGATGGCCACAATATCTTTCCCAACCCACAACTTCCAGGAAGCCTCGACGCTCACTGTTACCGTCAACCAGATGGTGTATGGAAAAGAAGTCGACACGACCTTTGATTTAAAACCCCAATAAGAAAGCAGAGGCACAGCTTTACCTTCGGGTTTTTATATGTATCCAGGAACTCTGAACATTCTCTTTGCGCACAAACGTCCATAGGAGAACGTACTTTGTTCCCATGATTGACATTATGAAAGAGGTCGCGTGGAGCGTTCGGTGGTGACGCCTGCGGGAACAGCGCGAGCCGAAGATCCACTTGGTCAAATGGTTTTTTTGACCAAGTCAGCTGAGGCCGTGCCCGCGGCAAGCACCCACCGATAAGCGGAACGTGACCACCTACACGCTACAGGAGCATGACCCCGGGATGAAAAAATATCTTTCAGCTTGTAGAGAAACCTTTTTCTAGTGACTCCAAAGGAGTGGTCATCAATACTTGGTCATGGATAGGATTTTTCCCACACAGGCGGCAGAAACGCAGCTTGTACTGTTCTTTTGAAACCGCGAAGGAGCTATGCTCAACGTTCTCTTTTATCATAGGATAAAGCTGTCTTTCCACAGGCATCGGCACGAGGAGCGTTCGGTGGTGACGCCTGCGGGAACAGCGCGAGCCGAAGATCCACTTGGTCAAATGGTTTTTTTTGACCAAGTTAGCTGAGGCCGTGCCCGCGGCAAGCACCCACCGATAAGCGGAACGTGACCACCTACACGCTACAGGAGCATGACCACGAGATGAAAAAATATCTTTCCAGCAAGCTGAAAGCAGAGGCACAGCCTCTGCTTTTATAATGCGTCTATGAATTGAGATGCGGCTTCATTGAAGCGGTCATAGTGAGTCGCAGGTGTCTGATGATAGGCGTCCTCGATGACGACCATCTTCGCCTGCGGACACGCCTGATAAAAATGACTGTGTTCACTGATCCAGAACTCCTTGCTTCCATAAACGAGAAGCAGCGGCTGGCGTAAGTTCTCCAGCCGGTGGCTGCAGTCATAATGAAGTGCCCGGTCATAAAAGGCATGCCATGCTTCCGGATCCGACTTCGCCATATGTTCATTCAGCTCCCGCTTCAGTTTTTCATCCTTGAAATGAGAATGACTTAACAACTTAGCGAGGGTTTCAGGACTTTTCTCCACCCAGTACATCCCCCCGTGGAACTCAAAACGAAGCCCGCCGGTTTCAACTTTTGGAAATCCTCCTGCAAGAATGACTGCTCTGGCTCGCTCAGGGTAGGTTAAAGCCGTCTCCTGAGCCACCATTCCTCCACATGAATAACCGGCGATGACCGCAGATTCCAGCTGGAGATGATCCAGCAGACTGATCACCTCCCGGGCATACCAGGTAATGTCAGGGGAGTGTGTCACCACATCAGAATCTCCGTTCCCACTCAAATCCGGTAGAAGGATGCGGTACTTTGCTGCCAGCTCGTGCTGCATTTTAAACACCATCCGTCCCATTCCCGGCGGATGGATGAAAACAACCGGCTGCCCTTCCCCTAAATCCTCATAAAACAATGCTTTTCCGGAATGGTTGTCCGTGTAATAAGGCATACCCTGTCACTCCCTGATCGATTATCATGGACCCTTAGGATTCCCGGGACTGAAAGGGTTATACAACCAGGTATATTTGTCCAATTTAAGAACAGTCCCTCAGCCGATTGACACGTTGTTTAAGGCGGTCGTAAACTAGAAGAGACTTTATAACCTGGAAGGAGAAACCTATGAAGCGCTTGTTACTGTTAGGCGGATTGCTCAGCCTCGCCCTTATACTTGCGGCCTGTGGATCCAGCGAACTTGAAGATACATTGGATTGGGAGACCCAGTCATTCGAAGGGACCACCCAGAATGGGGAATCCTTTTCCACAGATGAACTGGAAGGCGAAGTATGGCTGGCGGACTTCATTTTCACCAACTGCAACACGGTCTGCCCGCCTATGACAAGAAACATGGTGAAAGTGAAAGAAATGTTGAAAGAAGAAGGCATCGATGTACATAGTGTCTCATTCAGTGTAGACCCGACCGTCGACACACCAGATAAGCTGAAGGAGTTCGGAAGCAAATACGGCGTGGATGAATCCAACTGGACATTTTTGACGGAATATACCCAGGAAGAGATTCAAGACTTTGCACGGGAAAGCTTCAAAGCCTCTGTTTTAAAAACGGAGGGCAATGACCAGGTCACCCACGGCACATCCTTTTATTTAGTAGGAGAAGACGGGAAAGTCCTGAAAAAATATAAAGGGGACACCGACGTTCCTTTCGAACAGATTGTCGAAGATACTAAAACTGCCGTGGATTCATAAACAAGAAGCCGCCCTCCTCATAGGGAGAGCGGCTTCAGCTTGTAGAGAAATCTCTGTTTCTTTACAAGCTTTTTTCTTTCTTACCGCTTTACCGCCAGGAGCGAAAGCCCCCTTCCCTTTCCGCGGACGAGCGCCCGAGCTTCCTCGCAAAACCCACGCTCGGCGATCTCGGACCACTCGTTCTTCCGCAGGAGTGGAAGGGGCACCGCTCATTGGGAGTTCTTTAACATCGAAAAAGACTCTCCTCCACCCCGCTCACCCTTGCTGGATGGAGGACAATCTTTTTCATATTCCGGCAGGCAGCCGTCATCAGCGCCTGTTCTTTCTCTTTTTCTTTTCCACGCAAGCGGCAATAGCGAAGCCCATGCCGTTCTTTTGAATCTGCGAACCTGCGTAGTGCGCAGTCTCTCTCCTCTATATTCTAACTCCGGCCCGAGGAGCGTTCGGTGGTGATGCCTGCGGGAACAGCACGGGCCGAACATCCACTTGGGCAGGCGACCTTCCTGTCCAAGTTAGCTGAGGGCGTGCCCGCGGCATTCACCCACCAATAAGCGGCATGTGACCATTTACACGACTAATGGACAACTCTAACTGGTTAACACAGTCTTTTTCTACAGCCAAAAGCCGCTCTCCTCATAGGGAGAGCGGCTTTTCTTTCGGCAGGCGTCCTTCCTGACCAAGTCAGTTGATTACCTGCCCACGGCAGACATCCACCGATATAAAAGCCGGAGAACCGGCTTAATTGAACAAGGAGCTTATGAAGTTCTTCAAAGACTGGAAGAAGCTTTGAACGGCACTGCGGAAGCTGCTCCAGAACCCATCATCATTAATGATATCCTGGATGCTTCCCGTCAGATCATCCAGTTGGTTTTTCACTTGATCGAAATTGATATTCAAATTTCTCATTTGATCAAACAAATCCGTCAATCGCTGGCGGTCTTCTTCACTCAGTTCGATGTTCAGCGTCTGCAGCTGCTCCTGAACAATCTGCTCGACCTCTTCCTTCGTTGCTGGATCCTGCTCAGCAATGGCTTTCTTGATTTCCGTCAGCAGTTCGCTGACTTTATCCTGATCGATCCCCTCTTCTTCTGCAATATCTGTTGCAATATCCAGTTCATCGCTCGCGACTTTCATACGGCTCTCATCCAGTTTCACTCCTTTGGCATCATACGCTTTGTAGATCCCTGTAAGAGCGGAATGTCCACTCACTTTCACAGAGGAAGCCACCAGCACTTCAGCGTTTTCGACGCCGGCAGTGAGGAGAGCATTCGTATACATTTCTTTTGTCACCTGTGTTATGTTATCTTGTGTAACGATTTCAATGGACAATCCTTCTCCGTTGTCCTTATGAAGGATTTTCACAGAAGAATACATATTCGAATTTGGATTACCACCGATGTACTCATTCAGATCCTGTCCGTTGACCGAAAACTCGTCGACCTGTTCATGCTGGTCCACCTTGAGTAAGTCCGCCACCTCAGATTTCTGCGCTTCTGACAGGGCTTCACCGTAGACAACGATCGGCAGTCCCAGCTTTTCATTGATGCCTTGGTCACCTGTAGAGGCGTAACTTTCCAGAGGCACCGCCCAAACAGAAAAGAGAAGCAGAGCCATCATCCAGATACTTGTCAGTTTTTTCATAACGTCGACCCCTTAATCATGGTTGATTCCTTCTCATACAACGAGGCGGAATCACCTTACTAGTATACCCGCATTCTCAAACGGGTCTTTTACATAGACGTCCGAGAGGGAAAAAAGGTTTCAAAACCACTGATATTTTTAAAGGAGCGTGACCATGCCATGATACGAAAAATCGGCCTTTATATTTTTGCTGCCGCTTTGTTCTACGCAGGAATCACTCATTTCATCTACGACCACGGATTTGCCAGAATGCTTCCGCAATGGGTGCCGCTGAAGCTTGAAATTGTTTACATGTCCGGCATCACCGAATGGCTGCTGTCGCTGCTCTTGGTTTTCCCGCAGACGAGAAAAGCCGCCGGTCTCGCTACAGCCGTCTTCTTAATTGCTGTGCTCCCTGCCAATATCTACGCAGCCATCTATTCAATACCGGCTCCATGGTCGGAGGAAGCAAGTCCGGCCGCTCTCTGGATCCGCCCGCTTTTTCAGCCTGTGCTCATTTGGTGGGTACTGGCCTGTTCGCAGGATTCGAAACCAGCGCAGCGGTTTGATAAAATGAAGAGGAATTAAATCGGAGGAGGTAGTCTATGCGTTTAGCAGATAAGAAAATCATCGCTCTTGTAAGCAAGGATTTTGAAGACTTGGAATTATGGTACCCGCTTCTCCGTCTGCAGGAGGAAGGAGCTGAGGTTCATCTTGTCGGTGAAAAAGCCGGCGAGGAGTACCCAGGGAAATACGGTGTTCCTGCCGTATCTGATTTCGCTTTTGATGAAATCGACCCTTCTGATTATGACGGAATTCTCGTCCCCGGCGGCTGGTCTCCCGACAAGCTCCGCAGATATGACAAAGTTCTCGATATGGTCCGGCATATGGATGAACATGAAAAGCCGATCGGTCAGATCTGCCACGCCGGCTGGGTACTGATTTCTGCAGGTATTCTGGAAGGACGAACGGTAACGAGTACACCCGGCATTAAAGATGACATGACAAATGCAGGAGCCACCTGGGTGGACGAAGCGGTCGTCCAGGACGCCCACATCGTGTCCGCAAGACGTCCGCCGGATCTTCCTCCTTATGCGAAAGCTTTCGCCGACCTGCTCGCTGAACAATAATAAAAAAATCCCAAAGCGGAGAACCGCTTTGGGATTTTTTTATTGATCATCAGAAACGGCGTGCTTGGCGAGCATAGACACAACCGCATCATCCATCGGCGGATTATGCAGCCCGGCACGTACATCACGGTAATATTTCTCAAACGGATAAGTCTTGGACAGCCCGCGGCCGCCCGCAATCCGCATGGCGAGATCCGCCACTTCATTTGCTGTGTTGGTAACCGCAAGCTTCACAGCGCCCAAGTCAGGACCCATGTGTTTTCTCTTTTCCGGTTCTTCATCCCACTTACGCGCCACACTGTACAGGTAGGCATGTGCCTGCATCAGCTTCCATTCCATCTCCCCGATTTTATCCTGGATGTGAGGAACTTCGGCGATTGGTTTATCGAGACTGTTCGGCTGAAACTCCTTCGCAAAAGCCACGGCATCATTGCGTGCAGCTACAGCAATGCCTAAGTAACAAGCAGGAATATGAAGCAGCCACCCTTTTGGAGACGGCTTACCCTCCTGTTTTAATTCGACGAGGTCATCTTCATTCAACTCCACTTTGTTCATGACCAAATCATGACTGGCTGTCCCTCTCATACCGAGTGTATCCCACGTCTGTTCCACTGAAAGGCCGGGCTGGTGGCGGTCGATCATAAACCATCCGACACTGTCTTTGTCTTCCACATAGGCGGATACAATGTAATAATCCAGATGCTCAGCCATTGACGTAAAGGACTTTCGTCCGCTGAGGACATAGCGGCCGTCCCTTTTCACTGCGGTCGTCTCAGGGATTCCTCCGCGCGTCGGGCTCCCGGTTGCCGGTTCTGTAGCTGCCCGGTTGACGACTTTCTGACTGGAGACGACTTCCTGGACAAGTCTGTTGTAAGAGGCGGGCTCCCATAACTCCTCCTGCGATAGCTCCATCATCGTTCCCATGTGCCAGCCAATGGACAAAGCGACGGAACCATCGCCTTCTGCAATTTTTTCCTGAAGCAGCAGCAGCTCATACAGGGAAAGACCTTCTCCGCCATCTTGAGGGGGGAGAGCGAGGGACGGGTACCCCTCTTCCTTTATTACCTGCAGCGTTTGCGGAGAAAAGGCTGCCTGCTGATCGGTTTCCTGGATGTGTTTTTTTGCTTCATCGGCAATCGCTGCGGCTTTTTGAAAAAGACGTTCCTGACGTTCGTTTTTAATCCACGTTTCAATCATACCTGTCATTCCAATCCACTCCCGGTTCGTAATCTATAATTAAATCATACCTGACAACTCGGAATGAAGCCAACGCGGCGCTTCTTTTGATTCTCTTTTCAACATACCCCGCCTCTTCATAAATCATTCCCGTCTCCTCTTTGTATGTAAAAAACCCGGCTGTCTTCAGCCGGGCTTTTGTTTATCCTTGGTTTACTTCTTCACCTTCATATATCTTAATGGACAGAGGAGCAGCTAAAAATTCAGAAGCTTTTCCGACAAACGCCTGGAAATGCTCACTTTGATTATGCTTCTCTACGGCTTCCCCATTCTGCCACACTTCCACCATTTTGTAGGTGTATTCTTTCTCCATATCCTTCACCAGATCATAAGAGACATTTCCCTCTTCTTCTCTGGATGCCTGAATCAGTGGGCGGATTTCCTCCAGAAAGCCATGTTCCTTATCAGGAGCCACTTCAAATACAGCATGAATAATATACATACCATCTTCCCTCTCTTCTTATCGCATTTGTGAATTCGTACTCCAATAGAGTCAACCAGAATCGTGCTCTTTATGAGCAGACATCCAGGTTCCATGAGCCGAATTCTCCTCTACATCGTAATGGATAGACCGGAGGACAGGAAATGATTCGCTCACCAAGCACTCTCCCTCCACATAAAAAAAGCACCGTCTGAATGCATCAGATCGGTGCTTTGATCATTTCCTTCTGGGAATTTGTTTCAACGCCTGTTTCACAGAGGCATAGGTCTGCAGCGACAGTTCACTGAAGTCCGCATAGGGAGCACTTTGGATCGCAAAGGTCGGCTTAATGCCTGTGATGACCAGCGTCGTCCCCATCAAGTCCAGCAGCTGATTCATTTGGTAAATCCCCATATGTATCGCTTCATTATAGGAATGAACCGCTGACATATCCATGATGAGATAATCTTCCTTTGTTTCTTTCACGTGATGACTGACCGCTTCCAACATCTGCTGCAGCCGTTCATCATCCACCGTTCCAACGAGCGGAAGAACAGAAATGTTGTCTTCCACAGGCACAATCGGTGTGGACAGACGCTTCACTTCAGAAAGATAGTGACCAATCAATTCCTCCTGCTCCCTGCGCTGGGTCACGTCTTTCTGAACCCCTACAAAATAAGTCTGATCCATCTGAGAAATGTACACCGGGAAAATTTGCAGCTCGTTCCAGAACGGTTTCCCGTCCTTCCGGTAGTTTTTAATCTCCAGGAGGATCGGCTCTTTGCTGTCCAGCCCTTCTCTGATGCGTTCAACCTGACTTTCGCTCGTGTCTTCTCCCTGAAGAAAACGGCAGTTGCGTCCGAGAATTTCCTCAGCTTTATATCCAGTCAGTTCTTCAAATCCTTTATTACAGTAAATCATCGGATTATCTTCCTGCTCCGGATCCGAAATCACGACACCCGCACCCACGCGGTCGATCGCAGCTTTTATGAATTCATTTTGTTGGATTTCTTCTAATCTAGCAAACGAAAGTTCATTCACGGTCATCCAGCTCCCTTTAAAATGGAATGAATACTATTATAATAAAATGAATGACAAACCCCTTGCAAGTTAATCTGTTCACTTCCACCTATTCCCAAGGTAAAATAGTAAGTTTCGGCCAGCGCTTTTTCCATTTCGCTGCCTTTTTCAAATAGACTTCCTCCGGGATCAGCCGCTTGTTCGGCCGGACAATTAAGCTGAATAAATCCTCCAGACCAAAAGGGGCATAAATATCGAAGGTTCCTGGTGCTCTTCTTTGGACAGCGAGTGAGGACGCTGTCGTCGGCCATGTGTCCACGGCTGCTTCGAGGGACGGATAGGGATCAATGGGAATATCGAATTTATCTTCATACCATAAATGAACGAGCGCCTCGTTCGTTACGTCCATTTCAAAAGGGTGACGGGAAAGCTGCTTTCGCATGTCCCTTTCCAACTGCCGCTCCTCTTCCAATGTTCCTTCTGGATCAAAATAGATCAAATCCGCGTCTCCAATCCCATACGCTGGGTCGAATCCGTGCTTTTCATTCCATACACTCTGCACAAGTGCTCCCGCTCCTATGTAATAACATGAAAAATAATGATCGGCTTGATCAAAGATCGGAAGAAGGTGAGGGGTTTTCTCCTGAATGATTTCGATCAGCTCGCTTTCCAGAGAATTCATGATTTCCACTCCTTTTTTTTAGGTGTTGAAGAAAGGCATCCACCTGTGGAAGTGAACGGACATCCGGCTTCACGCATGCCCATGTCTCCCTGATGACAGCATTCCCCTCTTGATTTACAAGAGGCAGACAGGCATACTCTTCCTTTTCCTCGTGCGCAATACTACCTGGAAGGACCGTCATTCCGAGCCCATGTTTCATCATTTGTTTAGCGGTTTCAAAATGATCGACCTTCATCGTCGGCCTGTAGATGAGTTCCTTTTGATTTTCCCGCCACTCCTCAAGAAGACGTGTAAAGTCCGAGTCTGTTTTGAACTCGATAAACGGCCGTTCCGTTACAGGGGGGAGAGGGAAAAGATCGAATAAATAAAGCGGGTCATTCAATAAATGGATCGAGTCGAATCCGGAAATCGGCTCCCCCCTCACGATGGATAGATGATTGTCGAACGCCGACGAACGGACTTCACTGCTGATCCCAGTGATCAGATCAATCGTTACCTCAGGATACATCTTTGTAAACGACTGGAGTATTTCCGGAAGAAAATACTGGCTGTAGAGCGACGACGCCCCTATGGAAAGAGTGCCGGACACTCTCCCTTCTGCCATCGCCAGTTTATCTTTGAGCTCCTTTTCCTTTTGCAGGATCTCTCTGGCTGAATCAAGCGCCAGCTCACCGAAAGGAGTGATCCACAGTTTTTTCGAGGTGCGGACGAAAATGGCTCCTCCCAGTTCTTCTTCTATGTATTTCAATCGCTGAGTGATCGCCGGCTGGGAAAGAAGAATTTTTTTTGCTGTCGAACGGATGGTACCACATTCATGAAGCTGGATTAACAAATCATAATCTTCCATTCTCACCGAATGTTCCCCCTATCCATTTTTCTTATCACCTTTTATTATAATTAAATATTATTCAAATCTCTATCCTTCGAGTAAGATAAAAGGGAAAAAAGGAGGGATCACATGCTTCATATGAAAACCGGCCGTCTGCTCGGAAGTTATTTTCTATACGAATGCGGGCGGGCCATGTATTTTGTGCTGACAACCTGGATCTTGTTCCAATGGACGAACGACCCTTTGTACACAGGGTTATTTGTCAGCTTCGGCTTTCTGCCCGGGATGGTCTCCAACCTTTTCTTTGGAGTACTTGTAGATCGGTACAGCCGGAAGAAACTCGCTGTAGCTGCCGGGGCATCCAGTGTGCTCATCCTCTTATTTCTATGGACGACATTTGCCATGGGTACAGAATCCCCCTGGCTGATTATTCTTGTCCATATGCTCCTTCAGACAGCCGGCTCCTTATTCCGTCCTGCCCTGCAGGCTCTGACAGCCGCGATTTTTCCGAAAGACGCGCTCCCGAAAATCTTCTCCTGGTCCAATTCCTCGACAATCACAGGCAGCCTGATCGGTGCAGGCGGAGGCGGGGTTCTGGCAGGGACTCTTCCTGCGGAGATTTCCTTAGGAGTCGTCCTTCTCTTGTTTACGGCGTCCACCCTCTCCGTGATGCAGCTGGGTGAAGCTCCCTTTAGAAAAGAACAGCGGAAACACCTTTCATTTTTTCTGGATATGAAGGAAGGCTTCCGTTATGTCCATCACCACCCGCTGTTTTACGGTTTGTTCTTTCTCTTAATGATCGGTCAGCTGACCTTTCATACTTCTCTTGGCTTTTTAAGCGTTTATACCAGTGCCCACCTGCTGCAGGGGGCTTTCCTCTACGGACTGCTTGATGCGGTGTTTTCGATTGGAGGTATGGCTGCCGGGCTGCTGGGGACGTGGTGGTGGAAACTATTCAAAAACAGCTTAGCGGTCTGGGCCTTTGCCGTTACTTCATGTGGTCTGCTCTTCGTCAGCCTGACTAACAACGTATGGCCCGCTTTTATAGGTTTTTTCCTTATCGGTTTCGGCACATCATGCATTCGTGCTTTACTTCAATCGGTTCAGCAGATGGCGTCGGATCCGGCTTTCCACGGAAGACTCTCCAGTCTGCGTATGCTCGCCAACCAGTCTTCTGTTGTCCTCAGTGGGCCGTTATTCGGAGCCATTGCTTCCACTTCCGGTGTTTCCTTTGTGTTCCTATGGCTGCTTCTTCCGGCTGGTGCCGGTATTTTGTGGGCACATATCCAGTCCCGTCATCCAGATTTTCAAGCGGTTACAAACCAGAGGACGGCCTGATCATAAAAAAAGGTATGCTTGATTAAAAGCATACCTTTGTCATGTATAAGTTAAGTACGGTTATCTTGTCTCTTCCTTCGGTGTACGGTACACTTTTTCAACCTCGATCCCCAGTGTCTTCAAATAATCGACGATCTGGTCCAGTCTCTGCATGTTTTCACCTCAGTATGAAATAAGATTTGGCAGGAAATCTGACGACAATCTACTTATTGCTTTATATACGTCTCCCATCGCAAAACGTTTCACTTGACTTACAATGAACCATACCCTTGTCTTAAATCAGATATGCACCTTTTTACACATTCGAACATTTTTTATAACCGTTCCGTTCAGTGTCTTCTCTTGATGGCGGACCTTCTCATAACCGTGCTTCATGAAGAAAGGAACGGCAGCAAAACTGGCTTCTGTATGGAGGCGCACCGCCCCCATGGATTCAGCCTCTCTTTCCAACTGTTCCAAAAGGATGGATGCTGTTCCTGTCCGCTGGTCATCCGGCCTGACATATAGGAAATCAATACATTCCCCACCGGCTAAGGAAGCCATTGCAATGACCTGACCCTCTTCCAAGGCAAGCAGGGTGAACCCGTTCAGCAGCCTTCCAGACAAGCTTTCATTCAATGAAACGGCCCCGGCCCATGCTTTTTTTGTTCATCCGTATACACGTCCTGCGGAATGTCCATAATCGCATCAACCATCAAGCGGATGACTTCTTCTGTATCGTTGTTCCCCATCTTTCTTATCTGCACCAAATCTCTCTCCCTTCCATCATAACAAAATGGTCATGCTGTGACGTTAAGGTTTTATGACAATTGAAATAACTCCCTCACCTTTCCGATAAACGCCTGCACCTGTTCCGTGATTTCCTCTTCACTCATCGGAGTGACGACTGAAAAATAACGGGTGGTCGGCTGAATATAAGGAAGGGGCATAATCAGGTGCTCGGCAGCTGTATGGGTCACGACCGTCTCTGAAATAAAGGAAAGCCCCAGCCCTTCCTTTACCCCCTGAACGACTCCATGATTGCTCCCGATTGTAATCGTCTTTCGCGGACGGATATTGTACGACTCCAGCATCGATTCCATCATCGCCCTTGTACCGGATCCCTCTTCCCGGATAATCCACGTGTGATCCTGCAGGTCCTCGAACGCCAGCGTTTCACATCTGCGAATCGGGTGCTCATCCGGCACGATGACGACCATCTTATCCTTCATAAAAGGGAAAGAAGACAATCCCTGATCAGCCACGCGCCCTTCAACAAGCCCTATGTCCAGGGAATGAAGCTGAACTTCTCTGTTGATTCTCTCAGAATTGGCAATGGTCACCTGAAGGTCCACTTCAGGAAACTCCTGGTCATACGCCCGGAGAAGGGAAGGAAGAATGTATTCCCCTACAGTATAACTCGCTCCTATTTTCACCGTCCCTTTCATCTGTTCATGATACTGCAGCACTTCTTTTCTGGCTTTATCCATTACCCCGAGAACCTGTCTGGCTCTCTTATACACCATCTCGCCTGTCGGTGTGACATCAAAACGTTTCGGTGACCGGTCAATCAGCACGGTATTGAATTCTTCTTCCAGATGCCGGATGTGGGAGCTTACTGTGGGCTGTGAAAGCCGGAGCAGTTGAGAAGCTTTTGTAAAGCTTTTCTCATCGATCACCGTGATGAGCGTTTTCAATGATTCAAAATCCATGATGACCCTCCTATTATTATTAAATCCTATTGTTAACATTATAAAGTTTTATTTTACTAATAATCAACAGCCACTTATGATAAGGAAGGAATAGAAAGGAGCATCATCATGAACATGATTACATCAACGATATATAAACAGCCACTTCTTTCTGGCATTGCATTCACAGCCTTATTATCAGCGGCCGGTTTTCTGGCTGCCCAGCTTCCTGGAGTCAGTCAGATCGGACCTTTAGCTGCCGCCATTCTGCTGGCTGTCCTCTACCGGCATTATTTTGGTTATCCCGAACAAATGAAAAGCGGTATTCAATTCGCAGCGAAAAAACTGCTTCGGCTGGCCATCATCTTATTCGGCCTCCGTCTGAATATGAACATGATCGTCAATGAAGGACTTCCCCTCTTATGGAAGAGTGTCCTCGTCATCATTTTTGCAGTAGGATTCATGGTCCTTGCAGCTAAAATGTTTAAAGCCGACCTTTCGCTTATGACCCTGCTCGGAATCGGCACCGGCATCTGCGGGGCCTCAGCAATCGCAGCCGTGTCGCCGATCATTCATGCTAAGGAAGAGGATACAGCCGTAAGTGCCGGAATTATATCGATTGTCGGTACGCTCTTTGCGATCGGCTTCACCATTATCCGGCCGATCCTTCCTCTGGATGCAGACGCCTATGGCATGTGGGCCGGTCTCAGCCTGCACGAAATCGCCAATGTTGCCCTGGCCGGTGAACCGGCAGGAGCGGATGGGCTGGGCATGGCCTTTCTCGCAAAGCTGGCACGCGTGTTTCTCCTTGTCCCTGTGAGTCTTCTGCTTCTCTGGGTCATGAAGCTCCGGAGCAAAGGAGAAAACCAAGGATCCATCACGTTCCCCTGGTTTCTGCTGGGATTTATCGTCATGAGTCTGTTCGGAAGTTATGTCGAAGGTACGTATATCACCATTCCCGACCCTGTCATGAACAACCTGCTCACCCTCACATCCTTCCTGCTGACGATGTCGATGGTCGGCTTAGGGCTGAGTGTCAGTCTCAGAGATGTTCGGGACAGAGCATTAAAACCGACGGTGATATTGATTTTCGTCTCCATCCTGCTGGCTTTTTTCACATACTGGATCTTTTAACTCCTCTCTCACGAGGAGTTTTTTTGTCTCTTTCCTGCACTCTTTGTCGAAGGACTTAAGCTCACCAAGTCTTTTGGTAAAATAAAGGAGGATCAGGGTGTCTGACATGCCTGTCCTTTCTATGCATATAGTAAAAGCAGCGGACTTATAGAAAGGATTCAGGTATATGAATGCTCCAGCTAAAATGAGTGCATCCCTGTATGCCCTGTTGTCCATCACTTTCTGGGGAATTTCTTTTGTTTCGACCAAGGCGGTGCTCGAAAAAATAGACCCGTACTCCCTGCTTGTTCTACGCTTTGGAATTGGAGCTCTATTTTTATTTTGTATGATTGTCGTCTTCCGCTACCCCTTAAAAGTACGCATAACTCATCTGCCCCATCTCCTCGTTCTCGGCATTCTAGGGGTTTACGTCCATCAGGTGATTCAGGCGACCGCCCTTTTATCCATCCAGGCCTCCGATGCCGGATGGCTCATTTCTTTTTCACCCATTTTCACGATTGCTTTATCATTCATCTTTCTACACGAACCTCTAAGTCTGAAAAAAACAACAGGAATCATTACAGCTGTTCTCGGTGTGCTTCTTATCACCTCCGGAGGGGAAGGATCTTTTATCAAGATTTCTTTGAGCATGGGGTATCTGCTTATGATTTTAAGCACTCTGAACTGGGCGGTCTATTCGGTACTTTTGAAGAAGCTGGCTGTCCCTCTCCCTTCCATCGTCCTAACCTTTTATATGAGCATCATCGGCTGTCTGCTGACCCTGCCTATTTTCATCAGAAACCAAGGGTTGACTCAGCTGGCTGCCTTGGAATTGAGCCATTGGGCCCACCTGTTGTTTCTGGGTATTTTCGTTTCCGCTGTGGCCTACTGGTACTGGGCGAAAGCACATGAAATTCTGCCCGCCTCCCAAGTGTCTGTGTTTATGTATTTGGAACCCCTGGCCACATTGTCCGCCGCCATGCTTCTCCTTCATGAAAAGCTGGCAGCCACATCAGTCATTGGTGGTCTATTCATTTTAACAGGGGTTCTGCTGGCCCAACATCAAAAAAGAAAATAAAGGAGGAAACCGTGATGCACATGGAAGAACGGGTGCAAAACGCTTTTCGTACGCTGACAGATCACTCTCCGGCATCATTGAAAAAAAGACTGCTTGAATGTGACATTACACTTGAGGAGCTGGATCCCTACCTAAAGGATCCTGACGGTAAACCGTACTACCGCCAGATGATCTATGAGGATGAACATGTGGAGATGATTGTGATGAATTGGGCAGACATCGAATGTGCCCCTCACGATCATGGAGAATCATCCGGCTGGATACTCGTTATGAACGGGGAAACGAAACAAACCATCTATAAAGGAGGAAGTGAAAAGCTCCCTGAACCCCTTTTTACAGAATACAAGGAAAAAGGACGGACAATGTTCGCTCCAAAAAAGGGGATTCATAAAATGGGACGCAGCGGAGAAAATGATCTTGTCACCCTTCATTTATACTCCCCACCGATTCGGGGCATGAAAGTATATGACCTGGACACCTGCGCTGCTTGTGTCGTTTCCGCAGACTGTGGTGCCTGGTGGCCGGAGGAACAGCGTCAGCGGCTTAGGGAAATACAATTGGAGAAGAGTTGAGCGAGTGACGCAGAAAGAAACCGGGAACTCCTGGAGGCACCGGAAGACAACGGAATATCAGCAAAAAAAGAGGAAGCGGGGCCCCGCTTCCTCTTTTAATCCATTTCGTATTGATCTTTTTCTTCAGCAAAGCGGTTATACCGGCGCTGGAACCAGTGGAAAAAGTGAGAAACAAACACCTTTAAAATGGCATAGCCCGGGATGGCCAGGATGATGCCAATGATTCCAAAAAGGTGACCGGCCGTAAGCAGGACGAAGATAATCGTGACTGGATGGATGTGCAGGCTTTTCCCCATGATCTGGGGAGAAATGAATTTTCCTTCCAACAACTGCACAACCGTCCAGACGAAGACAAGCTTCAGAACCATGAACGGGGAAGTCACAATAGATATGATTAACGCCGGCGTGATTGCAATTACCGGCCCCAAGTAAGGGACTACGCTCGTGACACTGGCGATTGCAGCCAACAGCAGGGCGTAATCCAGTCCGATGATCAAAAATCCGATATACATCATGACACCGATGCAGAAACTCACGATGATCTGCCCTTGAATATAGGCACTTAACTGATGATCAATCCCTTTGAATACACTTGATACCTCCGGGCGCGCTTTAGGCGGAAACAGACGGATCATGACTCCGGGCAGCTTATGACCGTCTTTTAATAAGTAAAACAAGATGAAGGGAAGAGTCACAATGGCTACAACGACACTGGTGACTGTAGATATGATACTTGTGATCCCTTCCACTGTCTGCGTGGCATAGGATGATATGTAGTCCGGTACTTGGTTGATCATCCCATCTACATCCTGAAACATATTGGTGTAGTATGCGGAGAAATAAGAATTCTTCAGCCACTCATCCATCGATGATATTAAGTCGACGACATAGCGTGGAAGTTCTTCCGAAAGACTGATCAACTGTTTTTCCAGGAAAGGTATGATCAAAACGATCACCAGCGTAATTAACCCGATGAGAACGAGCAGCGTTAAGACAATACCCCAAATGCGTTTAATTTTCCACTTCTCCAGTAAGTTAATCACCGGCCGGAGCAGATAATAGACAACAACAGACAAGATGAGCGGGAGCGCTACGGTTTTCACAAATACGGCAACGGGCTCGAATATAAACCATACATTTGAAAAGACCAGGATATTCAATCCGATCATTAGTAGAATACCTAATAGAAATAATGTTTTACGGCCTCCAAAGAATCGGATGACCGGTGTGGAGTCCCAGCGATTCATAAACATTTCTCCTCAGCACAGCATGATTGATTTTATTCTATCACACAGAAAGCTCTTTCCACGTTATCCAGCTTTTACAGATGGAAGCTGTTGGCTGTGACCTTTTCTCTTCGTAGACAGGTAGACGCCTGCAAAGATTGTCAACAGGCCGTATATAAGGTTGGGCGTAACAGCTTCCCCCAAAAGTACACGACCCCAAATCAAGGCGGTGACAGGGACAAGGTAGGTGACCATACTCGCAAACTCGGCCCCAGCCTGATTAATCATATAATAATAGAGAAGGTGAGCCGCCCCTGATCCGAGACATCCAAGACCGATGACAGCCAGTATGGATTGAAGGTCCATATCGATGACATTTCCCCAGCTGGCCGGATCGAGCCAGAACATTCCGAGCGCACCGGAAGCGGCTCCGACCAACAGACCGGCTAAAGCCAGCAGGACGACGTCTGTCCCTTGAAGATACCTTTTGGTGAAATGGGATACAAACCCGTAGCAGGAAGCCGCTAAAAGCATTGTACCGACTCCGATGAAACGCTCCCCTGTAATCTCTCCGGGGCGAAACCCGGTTAACAGGATGATACCTGCAAAGCCGATCATAATACCTCCCCACTGTCTCCAATGCAGACGGACAGAAAACAACAGAAATCCTGCCACTCCTGTCAGAATGGGTGTAGAGGCATTCAATACAGCAGCCATATTGCTTGTCAGTGATGTCTGACTTAGAGCAATCAGTCCCCACGGAAGTCCGGCATTGAACAAACCGACAACGATGAGACGCTTCCACGGAAGAACAGCCGGCCGCTTCCCCTTCCACCATCGATAAAGAAACAGCGGAAGAAGGACGGCGGCGCCGGCCATACACCTTAGAAACACAGTCCCCCATACTCCCGCAACAGGTATAAGGACCTCAATAAAGACAAAGGATAACCCCCATATCAAGCTAAGTGCCATTAATGCCCCGTACAGCTTCACGCTCTATCTCCTCCTTCCCCTCATTAATATGGTAATAACAACCAATAATTCTATACTCTATCAAATCTAAACGTACCAATCAATAGAAATGAAACATACGTTTTTCTATACAAAAAAACCTCCAGGACAATCCTGAAGGTTTTGTGTGACGTGGCAGCGTCCTACTCTCACGGGGGTAAACCCGACTACCATCGGCGCTGAAGAGCTTAACTACTGTGTT
>NZ_CAMZMV010000007.1:0-114133 GCF_947311855.1 Halobacillus sp. Cin3
TTAAATTTCTAGAGATAGAAATAACCCGAATAACGGGGCACTTTTTTATAAGTGTCCATTATTCGGGTTATAGTTCAGCCATCGACAAAACGGTGGATACGTCCTCTGAAGCCTTCAAGAAAGTAAAAAATAAAACATTTCCCCGCAAGGATAAGGAATAACCCCTGTCCCGCCGGCTTTCCGGCGGGTTATTTTTATTTTGTGAAATAGTGAACAAAAGGGTTGTATTCTCCTGCGATCCGTCTTATAATACAATCATAGTTAACATGTGAAACATTTCACATGAACGTTTAAGGAGGATCTATTCCATGAAAATTGCAGTAATTGGAAGTACCCACGCAGGAACCGCTGCGGTGACGAATATGGCGAACATGTATCCTGAAGCTCAGATTACCGTCTATGAACGAAACGATAACGTCTCCTTTCTATCCTGCGGACTCGCTCTCTATGTCGGCGGAGTCGTCGAAGACCCACAGGGACTCTTTTATTCTTCTCCGGAGGAGCTGCAGAAGCTCGGCGTTACCATCCGGATGCAGCACGACGTAAAAGACATTGATGCTGAAACGAAAACGATCTATGCCGAGAATCTTGTGACCGGTGAACAGCTCACCGATTCGTATGATAAATTAGTGATCACGACCGGTTCATGGCCGGTGACACCGCCGATTGAAGGCATCGATCTTGAGAACATCCTGCTTGCGAAAAACTACAACCAAGCGAATACCATCATTGAACGGGCGGAACACGCCGAAAAAGTGACCGTCGTCGGAGCTGGTTATATCGGTGTCGAGCTTGTCGAAGCCTTTGAGAAAGCTGGCAAAGAGGTGACATTGATTGATGGTGCCGACCGGATTTTGAACAAATATCTGGATGAGGCATTCACGTCCATCGTCGAAGAGGACTTCGAAAACCGCGGGATTACGTTAGCGATGAATGAAACTGTCCAACGGTTTGAAGGGAGCGGCGGCCAGGTCGGACGTGTGATCACGAACAGCGGAAGCTATGAGACCGATCTTGTCATCATGTGTGTCGGGTTCCGTCCGAATACCGATCTTGTCAGAGGAATCGTCGACACGCTCGATAACGGTGCGATCATCGTCAATGAATATATGCAGACGAGCCATCCTGATATTTTTGCAGCGGGAGACTGCTGTGCCGTGACGTACAACCCGACTGGAAAACACGCCTATATCCCGCTCGCAACGAACGCGGTCCGTATGGGAACACTCGCCGCCCGTAACATCATGGAGCCGGTCATGCCCCACGGAGGCACCCAGGGTACATCCGGGCTGCACATTTACGACTACAACATGGCATCCACGGGGCTGACAGAAACATCTGCTCAACTTTTAAATGTTCATGTGAAAAGTTTCACAATAGAAGAGACGCACCGCCCGGCGTTCATGCCTACAGCGGAAAATGTGAAGCTGAAAGTGACGATCGATCCGGAAACAAGGAAGATTCTCGGCGCACAGGTTCTGTCCAAAGCCGATGTGACGCAGTCCATCAATACGATGAGTGTCTGCATCCAGGCCGGCATGACGATCGACCAGCTCGCCTACGTCGATTTCTTCTTCCAGCCGCACTTCAACCAGCCGTGGAACTTCTTAAACAAGGCGGGACTTGAAGCTCAGCAGGATTACAACCGAACACCAGCCCTTGTCTAATAAACGAAAACCCCCGTGCCCATTCACGGGGTTTTTTCATTTTTTCTTACAGCCTTTCTGCCGGTTCGTCAACGTCCGGCGCAGATGATGACCGAGTTCATCCAGAGGGATATTGTCATTCATGTACGGATCGCGCTCATATAACTCCACAAATTCACGTTCTGCAGCTGACGTACGCTCACCTGACCGGAATGAAATGACATCTGCGATCAGAGCCCACCTCCAAGTGTGTTGTAGTCTCTGTATACCCGCAAACCTTCCATTCCCAACCAGTAAATCGGCTGGGTCAGCCTATCCGTTCGATATCATCCAGCACGTCGTAAATCTCCTGCTCTGTCACATCATAATGGGTCACAAACCTTACCACATAAGGTCCGAACGGGACAGCAAGAATGCCGCGTTCCTTCAGCTTTTCAACGAATGCTGCAGCCGTCATTCCGGTCGCTGTGACATCAACCAGGACGATATTCGTTTCGACCGGAGCGGCCTCATACCCCGGTAAACAGGACATTCCATCCGCAAGCAGCCGTGCTTTTTCATGATCGTCCGACAGCCGCTCCGTCATTTCCGTCAATGCAATATAGGCAGGCGCAGCGATCATCCCGACCTGCCGCAGACCACCTCCGAGCCGCTTCCGCCATTTTCTCGCCTGACGGATAAACGAGGACGAACCGGCAATGATCGACCCCACAGGTGCGCCCAAGCCTTTCGATAAACAGATCTGCACGGTATCCGTCCAATCAGCGTACGCTTTCACAGACTTCCCTGAGGCAGCTGCGGCATTGAACAGTCGTGCCCCGTCCAAATGAACCGGAATGCCGTGCTCCCGGGCCGTTTCGTAAACCCGGCGCATGTTTTCAAGCGGGACAACGGCTCCCCCTGCTTTGTTGTGCGTGTTTTCCAGACAGATCAAACCAGTTTCCGGAAAATGAATATCATCCGCACGGACCGCCGCTTCAATATCATCCGGGTTCATCGCTCCCCGGTGGCCGACGATCGTGCGGGGCTGAACGCCGGCAAGGGCGGACATGGCGGCCCCTTCGTAGAAGAAAACGTGCGAGTCGGCTTCAAGAATCACTTCATTCCCTGGTCTTGTATGGGTCAAAACGGCAATCTGGTTGCCTTGGGTACCACTTGTGACAAACAAGGCGTCTTCCTTTCCGAGTGTCGCAGCCGCTTCGGCTTCCAATTTTTTGACGGAGGGATCCTCTTCATACACATCATCCCCCACCTCCGCTTCATATGCGGCCCGGCGCATCGCTTCCGTTGGTTTGGTTACTGTATCGCTTCGTAAATCGATCATCGTCTCTCCCCTTTTTCTTCTATTGTATAGAAGTTTCTGACAAAAGGAAAAGACAGCCGTGTCAAAAAACAGCGGAAAATCGCTTCAAATCGCCGATTTTTCAATAAATGTCACTTGCTGTGAAACGCTTCCACGTGCGATACTCTTTTTTATGGTTATTCATTAGCGAAAGAAAGAAAGGAAACTCTACGTGGAACAGTTGACGCAGCTTTTTAAAGATATAAACAGTGTTCTCTGGGGGCCGGTTATGCTCATCTTCCTTCTAGGAACGGGAGTATGGCTCACCTTCCAGCTCCGCTTCATCCAGGTGCGCTTTCTTGGTAAAGGATTTAAAATTACCTTCGCACCGCTTTTCAAAAAGGAAAAACAGGAAGGCATCCATTCGTTCAAGGCGCTCGCCACATCGATTTCCGCGCAGGTCGGAACCGGAAACCTGGCCGGTGTCGCCACAGCGATCGCTGCCGGTGGACCTGGTGCGATTTTCTGGATGTGGATCAGCTCGTTCTTCGGCATGGCGACGATTTTTGCCGAAGCGGTCCTCGCCCAGCTCTATAAGGTAAAGAAAAATGGATCCGTCCACGGTGGTCCGGCGTATTACATCCGTGACGGCCTTGGCAGCAAATGGCTGGCCGGCTTTTTCGCTGTAGCCATTATCATTGCCCTCGGCTTTGTCGGAAACATGGTGCAGTCCAACGCGATCGCTACAGCGATGAATCAGGCGCTTGACTCCACTTCATTCGGTCTCAATCTCGGTCTTGGTATTGTTATTGCTATTTTGATTGGTCTTATTTTATTCGGCGGGATTGACCGGATCTCCACCTTTGCCGGAAATGTCGTCCCCGTCATGGCGCTGTTGTACATCGGCGGAAGCCTCGTCATTATGGTGGAGTACTGGGATCAGGTGCTGCCGACGCTGCAGCTGATCGTGCAGGCCGCGATCAGTCCGGAAGCCGCCGGCGGTGGTGTGCTCGGTGCCACGGTGAAAGAAGCGATCCGTTACGGTATTGCCCGTGGGTTGTTCTCGAACGAAGCCGGAATGGGTTCCACTCCGCACGCCCACGCGGTCGCTCAAGTGAAGCGTCCGTCCCACCAGGGGCTTGTCGCCATGGTCGGTGTTTTCATTGATACCGTGATCATCTGTACGATGACCGCTCTCGTCGTACTTGTAACCGGCGCCCATAAAACAGGCCTTGAGGGAAGTGCGATTACGCAGGAAGGGTTCGCCCGCGGACTCGGTGAATTCGGTATTCCGTTCATCGCGATCTGCCTCTTGTTCTTCGCCTTCACGACGATTCTCGGCTGGGCGTTCTTCGGTGAGGTGAACGTGAAGTTCCTGTTCGGCGAAAAAGCCGTACCGGCGTACCGCGCGTTCGTGCTGCTGTTTATCGTAACAGGAGCCGTCGTCCAAGTGGAATTCGTCTGGCAGATGGCCGATACGTTCAACGCACTGATGGTCGTTCCTAACTTGATCGCTGTCCTCGCCTTAACGAAAATCATTAAAAAGACGTGGAACAGCGACCGCCTTCAATCCTAGATAAAACCATCCCAAAAGATAATTGGGAAGGTCACGTGGAGTGTTCGCTGGTGACGGCTGCGGGAAAAGAACGAGTCGAAGATTCACTTGGGCAGGTGGTTTCCCTGCTCAAGTTAGCTGAGGCCGTGCCCGCGGCAAGCATCCACCGATAAGCGGAACGTGACAATCACAGCTCCACAAGAGGAGAAATACTTTTTTCTACAATCTGAAACGGCTGTCCTTAAAGGGACAGCCGTTTTTTTCATCTCCATTTTGTCGTTCCTTTGTAAAAATCGTTAAGAATGCAGGAATTCCCTTCCTTCGTTCCGTATAACTGGTAGAGTAGAGAGGAGTGAAAACCATGTCTTTATTTTCAATCATACTCATGCTTCATATTGCCGCAGGGTTTACCGCGCTCACCGTATTCTGGATCCCACTCGTCACGAAAAAAGGCGGCCGTGCGCACCGCAAAATCGGCTGGGTATACGTCTGGGCCATGTATACAGTCGCGGGCAGTGCGCTGTTCATGGGGTTGTACCGCCTGTTTATCGATCAGGAAAGAACAACAGCCGAACAGGCTTTTTCCTTTTTTCTTTTGTTTATCGCCGTCTTGAGTGCAGCGACAGCCTGGATGGGCATCCGTGTCCTCCGTTTCAAACGCCGGACAGACGCTCACCGCAACCCTTATGATTTGGGGATATCCGGTCTGCTCGTCATCATGTCCCTCGTCACAATGGTGGTCGGCTGGATGGATGATTTTGCCCTGCTGAAATTTTTCCCGATCCTGGGTCTCGTGCTCGGAAGTGGTCAGCTTTCTTATTGGCTCACCCCACCAAAAACAAAAATGCACTGGTATTTTGAGCATTACGGAAACTTGATCGGCTGCTCGATCGCCACCATTACAGCTTTTGTCGTTTTTGGTGCTCCGAGATTATTGAATATCTCAAGTGTAAGCATCTGGCTCTGGTTTCTGCCGGCGGCGGTCCTGACTCCTCTGATTTACAGCTTCAATTTCTACTACAGGAGGAAGTTCAATCTTCCAAGAGTTAAAAAATCAGCCTCTTAAACAGGTACTCACGAATGACGTTAGCATTAGACATTTTTTTCACAGAAACGATAAAGGGAACGTTTGAATTTCATACACATGTGGAAAACAGGCACTAACGAAAGCAGTTACCCACAACTGTCCACAGACTTATGCACAAACCTTGTTAATTTTCTGATATTCACAGGGTTCACTTAGATATAAACAGGTTATACACAGATTTTATCCACATATTCACACCCTCTTTGGCTATATGGTATCGGAATATACGTTCCCTACCATATATGACAGTTATCCAGAACTCTATACACAGGCTGTGGATAATCATATGTTGAATAAAAGAGAAGAATGTCGATTGCTGACCATCAAAAAAGAGTACCTTCACAACGAAGGTACTCTTTTTCATGATTTATTCCTGCGAACCGAGGGTAATCGTTGTTGTCTGCTGCTGTCCATCGCGGTAGTAGGTGATTTCCATCTCTTCGCCAGGATTCTTCTCATTGTACAAATACTTTCTGAGATCGATGATATCCTCAACTGGTTCGTCATCAAGGGCGGTAATGACATCGAGTGGCTCCAGCCCGGCTTTCGCGGCTGGTGACATCTGCCGGATGCTGCGGATGTACAGGCCGCCTTCCA
Organism: Halobacillus sp. Cin3; assembly: GCF_947311855.1. NCBI lineage: Bacteria > Bacillati > Bacillota > Bacilli > Caryophanales > Bacillaceae > Halobacillus > Halobacillus sp. Cin3. The sequence goes on from NZ_CAMZMV010000007.1 coordinate 6,168, forward strand.
CATCCTCAGGAAGGTTCAACGTATTGCCCCATTCGGAGGTCGGTACTTCGTTCAGTCCGTAAGCTTCAATGCCGATATAAGGACGGTCGACCTGGCCCTTCTGCTCGAGCTCATCGATGATCGGTTTGGCTGAATCGATCGGAATGGCAAAACCGATCCCTTCTACAGAGGACTGGGCGATCTTCATCGAGTTGATTCCGATCAGCTGTCCTTCGATATTAATTAAAGCCCCTCCACTGTTTCCGGGGTTGATGGCGGCGTCAGTCTGGATAACTTCCGCCTGCCAGTCTTCCAGGCCGTCTCCGTTGAAATCCTGCGGAATGGCCCGTTCTTTTCCACTGATGATGCCCTGTGTGACGGATCCGGCGAAACTCAAGCCGAGCGGGTTCCCGATAGCAATGGCCGGTTCACCGACTTTCAAATCTTCAGAACTGCCAAGCTCGGACACCTGTTCCACTTGTTCGCCCGGCATCTTCAGAACAGCGAGGTCTGTGAATACATCGCCGCCGATCAATTCGGCTGTAATCCTTGTTTCATCAGCGAGCACGACTTCGATTTCACTGGCGCCTTCAATAACATGGTTGTTCGTTACCACATAAGCGGTCCCGTCTTCCTTTTTATAAATGACACCGGAACCGACGCCTGCCTGCTGGGAGGAATCCTCAGCGCCTTCCTGCCAGAAATTCTCCCTCGTCTGCAGATTGACGACGCCGACAACCGTCGGGGTGACCTGTTCGACGACATCGGTAATCTGTGTCGTTACATCGACCGAGACACTCTTCGTATCGCCGGTCAGACCCTGGTTGTCATCCACAAGGCCGCTTTCATCCTCCGGAATCGTCATATCGTATGGGAGCAGCTCGGTCTGGACGAGTGCCGGGAGAGCAAGCAGGACGAGCACAGCACCTAAGACCCCTCCGACGATGGTCGGCATGACCCAGCGCCTGCGGGTTCTTTTCTGCTGTGTCTGGGGTGAATGGTCATCGTAATAACCCACTCCGCTTCACCTTACCTTTCCTTCGTTCCTATGAACTTCAATAGGTATTGTTCCCTTATGTTTAACTAAATCAAACCTTTTAAACCTCAAAAATCGGTGTGGCTTCAGCGGGATCTGTATCATACAGCGCTACTTTCGTGCCCAGCTCGAAACCACGCTCCTCGAGAATGTTGGAGACTGACATCCGTGCTAAATCCTTCATGTTGTTATCCAGACTCAGGTGGGCCAGGTAGATCCGCTTCGTCTGATCGGTGATGATATCCGTCAAGGCAAGCGCGGCATCTTCGTTGGAAACGTGCCCGGAATCACCGAGGATCCGCCGTTTCACATTCCAAGGATACCGTCCCATCCGAAGCATGCTGACATCATGATTGGATTCAAACACATAGGCGTCCGCACCTTCCACTGTCTTTTTGATGCGCTCCGACACGTAGCCGAGGTCGGTGACCAGCGCCACCTTTTTCCCGTCCTGATGGAACGTATAAAACATCGGATCCGCCGCATCGTGGGATACCGCGAAGCTTTCTACATCGATGCCCCCGAACGTCTGCACTTCCTCCATTCCGAAAAGGAACTTCTGGTCCAGAGACAGCTTGCCGATCTGCCCTTCCATCGCCTGCCATGTCTTCTCGTTGGCATAAACAGGCAGGTTGTAGCGGCGCGCCATGATTCCGAGCCCCTTAATATGATCGCTGTGCTCGTGCGTGACGAGAATCCGTGACAGCGATGCGGGGTCGATGTCCACCTGCTCCATCAACCCTTCCATCTTTTTGCCGCTCAAGCCGGCGTCCACCAAAATCCGTTCGTCCCCTGATTCAATAAAAAACGCGTTCCCCGTACTGCCTGAAGCCAGTACACTAAAGCGTAAGGTCATGATGTAAGACACTCCATTTAATTGTTTTCACTTTCTTCGTTCTCCTCTGTTGTACTCTCTAATGGATTTTCCTGAAGATTGTACGTTTGTAACTCTTCTTCGATAAATTCCCCTTCTTCGACATCAATGACGCCGCCCGACAAAGCATAGACAAAGTGGCTGCGTTCTCCATTGACGGTCACTTTCCAGGCAGGAGCAAAGACCTGCTCCCCTTTTTCCTCACTCGGTTCAACAAAAATTTCCGTGTAATACCCGATGCTCATCGAGGTCACTTCGTCCCCGCTCTTCAGCATCCCCTGGTTACGGAGATTTCTCATTGCACTGAGGGGCGCAATAACCGCCCCGTCCTGTTCGGAATCAATGATCATTTCCCCTTCATTGAACGCAAGCATCGTTGCTACATACCCGGTGATCTCCCCGTCTTCAATCGAGACGAGCAGGGATCCGCTGTTATTGAAGTAGATCGTCCGGTCGTTGGCTTTCTGGAAAAACAGCGCCGCTCCTTTTTCTTCATTCCATCCCCAGAACGAATACTGGGAATAGAACGGCACGAGCGCCCGGACTTTTTCAATCAAATTATCCTTCGTGACAGGAACAGGCTCGTCCAGTTCGACTTTCAGTACACGGTTCTCATTCAGCACTTCGACGGTCTGGTTTTCTTCGTCCATATCTTCGATCTGTCCAAGAATTTCATCAGAGAACGTGCTGCCTGAGGACTTGATCGTCGACACTTCCCCCGGCTCCTGCGGGTTGGCGTCATCGGCGATCGTTATGCCATCTTCTTCAAGCTCGGTTTCAATATTTTCTTCAGCTGTTGAAATCTGTCCCAGAACATCCTGCGACTGTTTGGTAATAAACTGCTGCAAGAGGAAAAGGTCGAGAATCAAAAAGCTGAGGATGAACAATAATTTTATCTGGCCCCACTGCATTCGTTATCCCGCCTTCCTCTTAAGGTGCCGCGTCGCCATTCGGCATCGGCTCTTCCTTGAATAATGGTGCCCAGCTTTCGGATTCGGTCTCGATATACCATTCCGGTATCAAGTTATACGCCAGATTGTTCGTCTGCTCTTCCAACGTGTAGCGAATCCCGATATTTTTGATGCTGTTGAAGTCATACGTGTTGGAATTCTGGATTTGAGTAATCACGTCATCGACGGACTGCAGTTCAGCCATGGAATCTGTTTCATACGGAGTCCGTACGAACTTGATCAGCGGCCGGTCGTAGCTTTGGATGTCACTATCCTCATACGTCATGGATATCTGCGCAAACCCCTCTGTGGCCTCGTCTTCCATGACCGGGAATTCATTGAAATACATCCGGTATTTCAGTTCATCCAGCCCGGTGGATAAGGATTCGATCCTGAATTCGTTTGTCCAGCCAAGATGACTGTTGATGTCCTGCACACTTTTTGTCAGCAGGTCGTATTCGGTCATCCCGGATTCATTGATACTTTTCGTTGTTAAAAATAGAAACTCCATCAGCCGGTCATCCTTTTTCTGATCCAGCCTCCGGTCATTCGTTTTCGTCCGTTTGATCCCTTCTCCCGCCTCATAGAAGATGGTGCTGGATGGCGACGGGAACAAATCATTCTGCAGCGGTGTGACCGGCACAGCCGTCGTCTGCAGGACGACCTGAGGCACAGAAATATCATCTTTAGGCAGATAGATATGGTTGGCGCCGATATTCGCCGCATCGACGGCCGGCATTTCATCGGCAAGACGGACAATTTCCGTCAGGTCATTCCGATCTTCGAATGCCTTCAGTGCTCTGTCTCCCGCACTCGCATTGACACTTGCCTTCAAGGTGACTTCATCCCCCTGGCTGCCGGCCTGGACGAACCAAAGCTCATAAGTAGAGGAAGAGCGCTCCTCATTTTGGACAAGGAATACCCGTTCAAAGTTCTTATTGAAATTATCAAGAATGACATTATTGTTGACGGTAAACAGGTCTTTGATCACTTTTAACGGCAGAGAGGTCGGAAAAATGACTTCCACGCCTTTTTCGATCGTATTCAGATCGATTTCACCAGGTGTGGTATCAAAATTGGATAACGACCATTTCTTGAATTGGTCATTAAAGCTCGTCTTTCCATTCGGTTCAGGAAATGTGAAATGTCCGTCATTTTCATGATAGACGACCAGTTCAGGAATCAATAAATCAGAAAGATCCTCTTCGGTACCGAGACCTTCCAGCTTGTTGTCGGCTGTGCTTCCACCCTCTTCCAACGTTTCCGAAGCCGGCTGGTAACTCCAGAGGGCGACGGTCAACACGAGACTGAAGGCAATCAGAATAACGAGAATGATTGATTTCAACGTTTCTCTATTCATGATTTATCCCTCCGCTTCTGACTCATGAGCGGGAGAGTAAAGTAAACGGTTGTTCCTTTCCCTTCACGGCTTTCCGCCCATATTTTCCCGTGGTGGGCATCAATTATTTCCCGGGCAATCGCAAGACCAAGACCAGTACCGCCCATTTCCCGGGCCCTTGATTTATCTACACGGTAAAAGCGGTCAAAGATTTTATCGACCGTATCCGGCGGCATTCCGATGCCTTCATCAGTAATGCTGACACGCAGCTGTTTCCGCGTTGAGGAGGCTTCAAAGGTAATCCGCCCGCCTTCCGGGGAATATTTGATGGCGTTGGAAATTACATTATCCAGCACCTGGGTGATTTTATCCTTATCAATCCATACATGCATCTTTTTCTTCGTCAGGCTGCGGACGAAGTTCACTTTATCATCCTTGTTCATTTCAAAGCGCTCAATAATGCTTTCATAAAAGCTGACGAATTCCACCCGTTCCTTCATAAGGGTCGTTTCTTTATGATCCATTTTCGTAAGCTGGAGCAGATCGTTGACGAGCCGGATCATCCGGTCCGTTTCATTCTGGGTGACATCAAGGAAGCGCGGGGCGATCTCCGGATCCTGCCATGCTCCGTCGTTCAGCGCTTCGATGTAGCTGCGCATCGTCGTCAATGGCGTGCGGAGTTCATGGGAAACATTGGAAACGAATTCGCGGCGCTCCTGCTCGACGCGCTGCTGCTCGGTTACATCACTGATTACCGTGATGAAGCCGTCCATTTCATTGTTTTCATCCTCCACCACTGAGAAGTTCGCTTTCAATAACAGGTGGTCGTCGTCGTTACTCAAATCGATAATCATCGAGTTGGTTTCTTCGACTTCCTCCATTTCTTCAATCTGGTCGCTCAAATCGAGCACATCGATGAGCGACTGCCCCTGGATATCCTCAAAGCGCTGGCCGATCAACTTGGAAGCCGGCGCGTTCATTAAAATAATGGCGCCCAGCCGGTCCGTGGCAATTACGCCGTCCGACATGTTGGAAAGCACAGAACTCAGCTTTCTCCGCTCTCCTTCGGTTGTCGCCTGAGCCAGCTTCAATTTATCATTCATATCGTTGAACGCATGCCCCAGTTCACCGATTTCATCATTTCCCCGGACATTGACCTTCTGGGAAAAGTCACCGGTCGCCATTATCTGGGCCTGACGCTTCATTTCCGTCAGCGGCTTCGTAATGGTCCGGGCCACCAAAATCCCGAGCAGAGCCGTTACGACGATGGCTAAGACCGTCCCTTTGGCAAAAATACTGCTGATCTCCTGCATCTGTGTCGAGATTTCATCCCCGTAGATTTCATAATGGAGAAGACCGAGGACTTCCTCGCCCGTTTCATCGGTAATCGGACGCGTGCCTACATACACGCGGTCATTGCTGCCCTCTTCGCGCTTGAACTTCGGTTCGGTCGCCTCACCGATAACCAGCACGTTGGTCAGCTGGTAATCCGTGACCTTTTTTCCGATATCCGATGAATCATCCCGGTTGCCGACCGAGGCAATGATATTGGAGTTGCTGTTCAAAATCTGCAGTTTACGGGGATTGATGCTCTGCGTTTCTTCTATAAAGTCACTGATCAGCCCCTGCACTTCATCCTCCAGTGTCGGGCTGTCTTCGTCCCGTTCGGCGTTAAACGCATTCTGCAGGCTGAAAGTCAGGGAATTCAGCTGGTTATCGATGGAACTGGTGAAATTGCTTGTCAGCTGATTATCAAGCTGACTAACAAAATAGGCCCCAATCACTTGGATGCCTAATAATAAAAGCAGTATATAAACAACAATCAGCTTCAGCCGGACCGACTGAAAGAAACCCACTTTCTTCATAAAGTCAGTCCTGCTCTGGATTTCTCAAATAGTAGCCGACCCCGCGTCGTGTCACGATCCACATCGGGTTACTCGGGTTCTCCTCAATTTTTTCACGGAGACGGCGGACGGTCACATCAACGGTACGGACATCACCGTAGTAATCATAGCCCCATACGGTTTCAAGCAGGTGTTCACGCGTCATCACCTGTCCGATATGGCGGGCTAAGTAGTGAAGCAGCTCGAATTCACGGTGGGTAAGCTCGATATATGTCCCATCACGCGTCACCGTATAAGCATCCGGATGGATCGCCAGGCGGCCGATTTCAATGTCCTTCGTCTGCTGGGAGGAATCCTCCGGCTCCTGCTGCTGGCGGCGCAGGTTCGCTTTGACACGGGCAATCAGTTCGCGGTTGCTGAACGGTTTCGTTACATAATCGTCCGCACCCATTTCCAGTCCGAGCACTTTATCAATTTCAGCGTCTTTAGCCGTCAGCATGATGATCGGCATATTGTGGCGCTTACGCACTTCCCGGCACACTTCATTGCCATCTTTATTCGGAAGCATGATATCAAGCAGAATCAGTTCCGGCTCTTCCTCATCCGCTTTAGCGATCGCTTCGTCCCCATCATAGGCACACACGACTTCATAGCCTTCCTTTTCAAGGTTGAACTTCAATATATCAGCAATTGGTTTTTCATCGTCTACAACTAAGATCTTTTGAGCCATCTTGTCTCATCCCTTTCATCGACTTCTGTTCTTTCCCTCATTTTAACTTATTTCCTGCCAAATGTCTTATTTCATCTGAAGACACGACAGGAAATCATCCGTTCATCCTATCTATAGGCCTCCATGATTAGTCATTCCCATGAAAAAAGCCGCTATGACTCTGCATAGCGGCTTTTCATTATTGAGATACGTGGGAAAGCGGGTTTTCCAGGCCGCCATCCTTATGCACTTCAAAGTGGAGATGGACACCAGTGGAATGACCGGTCGTTCCCATATCACCGATTTTTTCACCCTGCTGAACCGTGTCCCCCACCTGGACATCGATGGAAGACAGGTGGGCATACAATGTCTCATAGCCGTTGCCGTGATCAATGACGACTTTGTTACCAAAGCTCTCCTGGTAACCGGCTTCGGTCACTTTCCCGTGATCGGCGGCTTTTATGGTCAGGTCGGAAACGCCGGCGATATCGATCCCTTTGTGATAACGCCCCCAGCGTTCTCCCTGTTTACTCGTAATGACTCCTCCGACTGCCGGCCACACAAAGTTCCCGGATCCGGTGGATGGCGACGGCTTCGTGCCTTTCAACACGACTTGTGTGACAGGATCCTCGACGACTTCCTCTTCAAGGACTTCCTCCTCTGTGGTCTCGCCGTTTTCCGTCACCGTCTGAATCAAGGTTTCCTTCTTCCCATCCTGTCCTTCTTGATGGATTTCCGTTTCACCTTCATACAGCGCATCCGTATTACGGACTTCGACTTTGTGGGCAATCATTTCTGCTTCCCGTTCCTGTTCGGTTACGATCACATCGACCAGCGGTTCGCCGCTGCTCAGCGACACCTGCTCTGACATGTTACCGGTTTGAATGCGGTCCACCGTCTCCTCTACAGTATTGATGGACGAAGGGGCCGCTTGAACAGGGGCATAGTCGATCACACCATTGACGTAGACGTTTTCAAGTTCCGTTTCGCCGGCAGACACGTCCTCTTCCTCAGAGCCGCCCTCGTCATTGACGTATTCCGCTTTTAACGTCTCCATCACTTCCTCTACATCTCCGGCCTCCGGAAGGTAAGCGATGGACTGCCCATTCACTTGGACTTGAACCGCTTCCACCGCGTACGACACGTCCAGCTCCAAGCGTTCAAGCACCTGTCCCTCGTCTGCTTCAACAGAAAAGACGCGCTCCGGCTTGAATGTAATATCTTCAGCCACCGTCAAGTTCCAATCTTCATGCTGCTCTTCCTTCTGTTTCACTAATGCTTCCAGTTCATCCTGAACGACAGCTTTCTCTGTCACGGTACCGATCTCCCGGCCATCCATCTGGACGTGATAAACGGTCTGCATGGACTGCTCTGCATAAACCGTTCCGACTCCGAGTACACCAATTCCAAGCACCGTGATGACAACCTTCTTCCACATGTTTCCTTCCCCCTGGATTTTTATGTGTATCTATCTATAAAAAATTGTAAAATTCACCTTCATTAATCTATCATAGCCAAACTTTTAATAAAATAGATTTTAAAACTTGTAAAAAAGATATAATTTTCCTGGCAATTTTACGAAATAGATAATAATCTTATATATATTGATATAAATTAGCATCAAAATGAGGATGTGGAAACACGGATAATATTTTCCTGTAAATGAACACAAAAAAAGCCTGTAGAGGAACACTAAGTTCCTCTACAGGCTTTTTAAAGAAGTGGCTCGGGACGGAATCGAACCGCCGACACACGGATTTTCAGTCCGTTGCTCTACCGACTGAGCTACCGAGCCATAGTAAGATGAATTTTTCAAAATGGATGAAACTCCTGCAATTACCGAGCTTTCGACTTCTTCTTTCCATTACAGAATCACATTACGTGTGAATTCGACCACACAGAATGATATAATGAAAATGGCGGTCCGGACGGGACTCGAACCCGCGACCTCCTGCGTGACAGGCAGGCATTCTAACCAACTGAACTACCGGACCAATACGGCTCGTTCACCGCAACGATATCTATCGTACCACACGGTCAAAGGGGAAGCAATAGTAAATTTCATAGAATGTAAGAATTCCTTCAGTCCTTTGTCTGAACAGCTGCCATAATACATAGAAAGGAGGATCTCGTTGACGAGGATATGGTTCCGCTATCTGGTTTACGCCCTTATCTTTTTATTGGTATCGTCCATTGCCTTTCTGAAGCTGAATCCGCCGCTTGAGCACGGATCGATTGGATCGACGGAGGACAAACAGTCGGTCATTGTCGCTTTAGGAAACAAAAGCATGCTGGGAAGTATCCACATTACGGATGTTTCCATTAATGATGATGAAGCCCCTTCCCACGTGAATGTTCAGATCAGCGACACAGAACAAGGTTTCACCCTTACGGATACACATGCGCTCCTCGGTGAGAGCCAACGCACACAGGATTTCACCACATTCTCACTAGGACCCGACACATCTCCCCTTGCTGCTAAAACCGTTGCCGCTGCCACTGATCCAGCCCCTGCCACCATATATGGCCTGAGTATTGCCGAAAAAACAACCATCAGCAAAATTAAAGTGACATACCGGTACTTCGGGTTGATCTTTTCAAAAACGATTCACGTATAGGAAGGAACCGGACCTCAGCGAAGGCCCGGTTTTTCTTTTGCTTCCATTTCATCCAAAAGCTGCTGCGGATCGGAAGAGGCTACCATCAAGTCCTGGTGCTCCTCTTTCACAAATCCGGCCTGGACACTGTGTTCCACGAGCTTCATCACAGGGGTATAGTACCCTTCAATGTTGAATAGGGCGACAGGCTTCTGATGAATGCCGATTTGTGCCCAGCTGACGGTTTCAAACAATTCCTCAAGCGTGCCGAAGCCGCCGGGGAGAGCGATGAATCCATCGGCCAGTTCACTCATTTTCGCTTTTCGCTCATGGAGGGTGTCCACTTCAATCATTTTCGTAATATCCGGGTGGGGGACTTCTTTGTCAAAAAGATGTGTCGGCATGACGCCTGTAACGGACCCGCCATGTGCAAGGACTTCATCAGCCACAGTGCCCATCAGTCCGCTCCGGGCTCCTCCGTAGACGAGTTCAATCCCACGGGAAGCGAGGGCCTGTCCGAGAATTTTCGTCTGTTCAGCGAAAACCGGGCTGCTTCCGGCACTTGATCCGGCAAAAATACAAATGCGTTTCACATGAAACACTCCTTTCCTTTATCGTTATCCTATACAAAAACACCTGACTGATAACAGCCAGGTGCTCGTTGATTATTCGCTGTACACACTGCGGACGACGTTCGTTTGGGAACGGTCAGGACCGACAGAGAAGACAGAAAGCGGAATTCCTGTCAGCTGTGACACACGCTCGATGTAATGGCGTGCATTAGCCGGCAGTTCGCTCAGGTTTTTCACACCCGTGATGTCTTCCGTCCAGCCCGGCATTTCTTCATAGACCGGTTCACATTCAGCGAGAACTTTCAAGCTGGCCGGGAACTCCTCGATGATTTCACCTTTGTACTTATATGCCGTACAAATCTTCAGCGTTTCAATGCCTGTCAGCACATCAATCGAATTCAGGGAAAGATCCGTGATTCCGCTCACACGGCGGGCGTGGCGGACAACAACACTGTCGAACCAGCCGACACGGCGCGGACGTCCTGTTGTCGTTCCGTATTCACGGCCGACTTCGCGGATTTGGTCGCCGGTTTCGTTTTCAAGCTCCGTCGGGAATGGACCATCGCCGACACGTGTCGTATAGGCTTTGGATACACCAACAACGTGCTTGATTTTAGATGGACCGACACCGGAACCGATCGTAACTCCACCGGCAATCGGGTTGGAGGATGTGACGAACGGGTAAGTTCCCTGGTCGATATCGAGCATAACACCCTGGGCGCCTTCGAAAAGTACGCGGCGGCCGTCATCAAGGTTGTCATTCAGGACGACAGACGTATCGCATACATAAGAAGCGATCTTCTGACCATACTCGTAGTATTCATCAAGAATTTCATCCACGGTGAACGGTTCTGTTTCATACACTTTTTCGAACAGACGGTTCTTCTCGGCAAGGTTCTGTTCCAGTTTCTCACGGAAGCTCTCCTTGTCCATGAGATCTGCTATGCGGATTCCTGTACGGGCCGCTTTGTCCATATAAGCCGGTCCAATTCCTTTCTTGGTCGTTCCGATCTTATTGGCGCCCTTTTCTTCCTCCTGAAGCGCATCCAGCTTCAAGTGGTAAGGAAGAATGACGTGCGCACGGTTGCTGATCCGCAGGTTGTCTGTGGAAACACCTTTATCATGAAGGTATTTCAATTCCTCAAGAAGCGCTTTCGGATCAATGACCATGCCATTTCCGAGTACGCAGATTTTATCATCAAAGAAAATCCCTGATGGAATCAGGTGAAGTTTATAAGTTATTCCGTCAAATTTAATTGTGTGTCCCGCATTGTTACCACCTTGGTAACGCGCAACCACTTCGGCATTTTGTGAAAGAAAATCGGTAATTTTGCCTTTACCTTCGTCCCCCCACTGGGTTCCGACTACAACTACTGAAGACATAAGGCACCTCCGCAATGAATTTGATTATTGGTTTGAATTTCCTTCGTCAGTTTACCAATTCCCGACGTGAAAGTCAACGCTGAATCCGAACATTAATTTCAGTGAAATATTTCAATGTTCGATAATAGCCTATATATCAGGCTTTTCTAACAACTTATTAAAACTTATTATCCATTGATTTTAATTATAAAATTACTTATAATCACTTACAAGAGGATAGATATGGAAGGGGTTCTCCCATGTATCAGGAAGAAAGACTGATCGGCGTCATCGAATACTTAAAAAACAACCGCCGCATCACGATTGATCAAATGTGTGAGATGTTCGACATTTCACGAGATACCGCAAGACGTGACCTGGTGAAGCTGGAAGAGCGCAAAGCCATCGTACGGACGCGGGGCGGGGCCATCCTGCCGAAAACCCATGCGGCTATTCAGGATTATACCCATCGTTTGAAGGCTGTATCCTATGAAAAACAGGAAATCGGCAGAAAAGCAGCTTCGCTGATCCATTCAGGGGATCATATCATTTTAGACACATCCACGACCGTACAGGCCTGCGCCAGTCAGATCTCACCGATGGAGATCAAAGTGATTACTAATTCGATTCACCAGGCGGATATTCTCTCCAATGTCGGTCTCGTCTCCATCCAGCTCCTCGGAGGCTACCTGCAGAAGGAGCACCAGTTTCTTTACGGCGCCTCTGTCATTGAACGCCTGAAAAGCTACCATGTCGATAAAGCCTTCATCGGCGTAGTCGGCATCTCTGAACACGGACTGACCCTCGGGCATGAAGAGGACGGGATGGTGAAGAAAAATATGATCAAGCAGGCCGAGGAAGTGATCGTCCTTGCTGATCATACGAAATTCGGAATGACGGAATTCTTCACGTTTGCAGGACTGGAGGATATCGACATGATCATTACCGATCAGGCACCGGAGGAACCCTTCCAGCATCTATTGAAGGAATGCGGAGTAGAATTGATTGTTACAGAAGAGGAGGAGAAGGATTTATGGACTTGATTGCCATTGATCTCGACGGAACGCTTTTGAACAAGGAAAATTCAATCAGTGACGGAAATGCAGAAGCACTTAAGAACGCAAGGGAAAACGGCGTGGAAATCGTTATTGCCACAGGTCGGGCCTATTTCGACGTCCAGAATATTTTTTCCAGTCTCCCCCTCCAGCCATGGGTCATCAGTGCAAACGGCGCCGTCATCCATACACCGGACGGCACCCTGTTTGAAGAAAAAGCACTGGATCGGGAAGATGCCGGGGAAGCCTTGGAATGGCTGGAGCAGGAGGATTATTATTATGAGGTATTCAGCGGATCATCGATTTACACGCCGCAGAATGGACGGGAACTTCTTCATGTGGAGATGGACCGCCTCCTCAGCGCCAACCCGGAAACCGATCAGCAGAGCTTGAGGCATGCACTGGATAAGCAGTTCAGTCAAAACGGCTTCGCTTTTGTCGAATCCTATGAGGAGATCGTCGAGTCCAAGGACCCGATGTACAACATCCTCGCTTTCACGTTCGATCTGGATAAACTCGAAAAAGGCAGAGAGAAGTTCCGTGACCATCCATCGTTCACGATGGTGAGCTCTGCGGAGCATAACTTTGAGCTTGAGGACCACACCGCCTCCAAAGGCAGTGCCCTGAAGTCGGTAGCAGAGCACCTCAAGATTCCGATGCACCGGACAGCGGCCGTCGGAGACAGTCATAACGACCTTTCCATGCTGAAGGCCGCCGGAAGAAGCGCAGCCATGGAAAACGCGGTCCGTGATGTGAAAGAAGCAAGCGATTACATCACGAAATCCAACGATGAGGATGGCGCAGCCTACGCCATCACCCACTACTTTTCTTAAGATCACCCACGACCCAGCGTGACTCTCCGGGAGGCGTGATGGGTGGTGATCATCATACATGGCTTCACAGAAGCTGCAAAAAAAGACGCTCCTCCAGATCTCCCCTCTGGATGTGAGCGTCTTTTCGTTTCTTTCTTTTGTCAGGCCGGTGGTATATCGGCATCGGTATAACGGTGATCAAGGTCGACGAACTTGTTGTACTCCTTCACGAAGGCAAGTTCGACGTTTCCGACCGGACCGTTACGCTGTTTAGCGATAATGATTTCAATGATGTTCTGGCTTTCGGATTCTTTATCATAATAGTCATCACGATAAAGGAATCCGACGATATCAGCATCCTGCTCAATCGATCCGGATTCACGAAGGTCCGACATCATCGGGCGTTTATCCTGACGGGATTCCACACCACGGGAGAGCTGGGACAGGGCAATCAACGGCACGTTCAGCTCACGGGCAAGACCTTTCAGGGAACGGGAGATTTCAGAAACCTCCTGCTGACGGTTTTCTTTGGAATTCGCGCTTCCCTGGATCAACTGCAGATAGTCGATCAAAATCATGCCGAGTCCGTGTTCCTGCTTCAGGCGGCGGCATTTGGAGCGGATTTCACTCACGCGCACCCCGGGGGTGTCATCAATGTAGATGCCGGCGTTGGACAAGCTTCCCATCGCCATGGTCAACTTGTTCCAGTCTTCCGTTTCCAGGCTTCCGGTACGCAGACGCTGGGCATCGATGTTTCCTTCTGCGCAGAGCATACGGGAAACGAGCTGGTCAGCCCCCATCTCCAAACTGAAGATGGCGACGTTCTCATCTGTGTGTACGGCGACGTTCTGGGCGATGTTCAAGGCGAAGGCCGTCTTACCCATCGATGGACGCGCAGCGATAATGATCAAATCATTCCGCTGGAAGCCGGATGTGATGTGATCAAGGTCACGGTAGCCCGTCGGAATACCTGTCGTCGATCCATCGTTCATGTGAAGCTGTTCAATGTTGTCATACACATCGATCAGGACGTCTTTAATGCTTTTGAAAGCACTGGAATTTTTCCGCTGGGATACTTCTAATATGTCCTTCTCTGCGGAGTTCAGGACATCGTCAATCTCTTCTTCCTCCGAATATCCTGTCGTCACAATGTTCGTAGCGGTTCGGATCAAACTGCGGAGCGTCGATTTTTCACCGACGATGTTCGTATAATAACCGACGTTGGCGGCGGTCGGAACCGAGTTTGCGATATCCGTCAGATAGGAAACTCCGCCGACCTCCTCCAACACCTTATTGTTGGAAAGAGCCGTGGTGACCGTAACCAGATCGATCGGCTCGCCTCTGTCCGCAAGCGTCAGCATCACTTCGAATATCCGCTGGTGGCTTGCTCGATAAAAATCTTCCGGAAGTAAATTCTCTGCGGCTGTCGACATTGCTTCAGGTTCTAAAAAGATCGCACCGAGCACCGCCTGCTCTGCTTCTATATTATGAGGCGGGGTACGGTCGTTCCACATTTCACTCACTAGCTTTTCCTCCTCTGAATCGTTAACACCAATACATCATATTAACTCATATTCTGACCGCTGTCCATATGCCGGAAAGGGCAGAAGTAAAAGCGCCCTGTTCATCCGGACAATGGACAGGGCGCCTCTTTGATACATTTATTTTTCAGCGATGTGGACACGGATCGTGCCTGTCACTTCCGGGTGAAGCTTCACAGGAACGTTCGAGTATCCAAGCGTACGGATCGGATCATCCAGCTCAATTTTCCGTTTGTCGATCTTGATGTTGTGATCCTTCTTCAACTGCTCGGCGATCTGCTTGCTCGTAATCGATCCGAAAAGACGGCCGCTGTCGCCGGATTTCGCATCAAGCTTCACTTCCAGATCAGCGAGCTGATCCTTAAGGCGCTTCGCTTCTTCCACTTCTTCCTGAGCCTGCTGCTCAACCTTGGCATCCTTGGCTTTCTGCGCCTGCATATTGCCTTTGGTCGCCTCGACAGCCAGATTGTTCTTCAGAAGGTAGTTACGCGCATAACCGTCGTTCACTTCTTTGATTTCGCCTTTTTTCCCTTTACCTTTTACATCCGTTTTGAATATTACTTTCATTCTGTGTCTCCCCCTTCAAAATATTCGTCAATAATATCCTGCAGCAAATCTCTGGCATCTTCAATCGTTGTGTCTTCCAGCTGTGTAGCCGCATTGGTCAGGTGCCCCCCGCCATTCATCTTTTCCATGATGACCTGGACGTTGATATCGCCGAGGGAACGGGCACTGATGCCGATTCGGCCGTCACTGCGTTCAGATATGACAAACGATGCGACAATTCCACTCATCGTAAGCAGCGTATCCGCAGCTTGAGCGATGATGACAGGACCATAGGATTCACCGTGGTCGCCTGTTGATATGGCTATCCCATCTCTATATATGGATGCCTTCTCAATCAACTTGCTCCGCCTTACATAGACATCCAGATCCTCTTTCATGAATTTCTGGACCTGGACGGTATCCGCTCCTTTGGATCGCAGGTAGGAAGCGGCATCAAACGTTCGTGAGCCCGTACGAAGCGTGAAGCTCTTCGTATCGACGATGATCCCGGCAAGCAGGGCCGTCGATTCAAGCATGGACAGCTTCAGCTTCTTCGGCTGGTATTCCAATAGCTCGGTGACAAGCTCGGCCGTGGAAGAAGCATACGGCTCCATATAGACGAGCGTAGGGTCCTTGATGAACTCCTCCGCCCGGCGGTGGTGGTCGATGACGACGACATGCTCGGTCTTGGAAAGCAGTTTTTCCTCCATGACCATGGATGGTTTGTGCGTATCGACGACGACGAGCAGTGTATTATTCGTCACCATTTCGAGCGCATCTTCCGGCGGGATGAAGTACTGCCACAAGTCTTCGTCCTTTTCAATCTCTTCGACCATCCGCTGCACGCCTGTATCGATATCATCCGGATCCAGGACGATGGCTGCTTTTTTGTCGTTGGCCTGAGCGATTTTCAGTATGCCGATGGAAGCCCCGATCGAGTCCATATCCGGCGATTTGTGTCCCATAATCAAGACTTTTTCACTCGCCTGGACGAGCTCCTTCATGGCGTGGGAGATGACCCGTGCCCGTACACGCGTCCGTTTCTCCATCGGGTTGGTTTTACCGCCGTAGAAGCGGACCTTCCCGGAATCATCCTTGATGGCCACCTGGTCGCCGCCGCGGCCGAGAGCAAGATCCAGACTCGACTGAGACAGCTCCCCGAGTTCAGGCAGGCTGATCGGACCGACACCGATACCAAAACTCAGTGTCAGCGGGACGTTCTGATCGGTAATCAGTTCCCGGACATCATCCAGGATTTCGAACTTCGCTTTTTCAAGCGTATAAAGAATTTCCTGATTCATCACAGCCATAAACCGTTCCTGTGATGTACGTTTCAAATAGATGCCGTAGTCCCCGGCCCATTTGTTCAGTATGGAGGTTACCTGGGAGTTGATATGGCTTTTCGCTGTATCATCCATTCCCTGCGTAATTTCCTCATAGTTATCAAGAAAAATGATCGCAAGTACGGTCTGTTCATTTTCATAACGGTTATGAATCTCGGTCTGCTGTGTCCGATCAAACAGATAAAGCAGGCGCTCCTCCCGTTTGACAACCGTTTGGAGTTTATAGCCGTCGATCGTAATCCACACTTCATCCTCCTCTTCCTTCAAGGCAGGAATCAGCTGATCCGACAGCTTTTTCAGGGACTCTCCGACAACCGTATCTTCACTCGTGAACCGGTTCATGTACGGATTGGCCCATTCGACGGTGTAATTCTCGCTGTAAAGGATAATTCCGATCGGCATTTCCAACAGGGCTTCCTCGCCCACCTTTTTCACCCGGTAGGAAAGGGTCGATATATATTCTTCGGTTTCATTGATCATGTGCTGTTCGGTGCGGACACTGTAGAATATCGATGCAGCAAGGAACAGCGTCATCAATAATCCGAGCATCCACTGATAATACCAGATAAACCCGAGCAGAATTAAGGAAATCGCATAGATGATCCATAAGTGTCCGCTCATAGTTGGTTTCTTAAAAAAGTTCGGCATTGCATTCAGCTCCTACCATCTTCTCCGAGCTAGTTTTTTTTCTTCTCACTGACATAGCTGCGCAGTGGAAATCCTAAATCAATTATACCTAAAATTCGAACAAGATACATGATCAATCCCGGAGAAAGTAATGAAAAAACGATCACCAGGACAGGGACAGCCTTCGGCCACTTCTTCTGTGATGCGTAATAGAAGACGAATGAAAAGCCTTGGATGGCAAGCAGTGTGCCCGCCACAATGAAGACGTTGATGGCTCCGAAATACACCCAGCCTCCCCGATCTGTCACCACATAGTTCAAAATCATCGCAAAGAAGTAATACCACAGAATAGACGTCGGCAATCGGAAATTTTTAAATGAAGCAAAGGCATAGGATTTATTTTCGATCCTGTTCATGAGCTTGAACGTCAGCCACAAACTGATCAAGGCCGTGATGACGCTTGTCATGACGAAAATACTTGGGATGATGTCCGGGATGAAGGTAATCGCTTCACGGACTGTGTCCACAGCTTCCTCTGAGCTCTCCCCCTGTGGGAAGATGCCCATCGTAGATTCCACCGTGTCTAAACTATCGCTCATCCCTGCTGTCAGTTCATCAATAAGATTGATGCCTAGAAGCAGCTGGACAAGCCCCATACCGAGGACAAGTCCTCCCGTATACCCGACGGTTCCAAGAGCAAGAGATTCATAGGCTGAACGGCCGGCATGCAGGACGCCGCCGGATACCACGCCCCCGATTCCCGCTGTGAGTGTAAAGGGAATGGAAAGGACCGGAACGATCAGCAGACTGAAGATCATCGTTAAACAAAACAGGAGCAGGCCGGACTTCCAGCCATGACGGCTGCTGTAATAAATGTATGGCACCGGCAGAACGAACAGGAGTAACGATCCGATTCCTCCCGGCAGGAAAATAATTACCAATAACAATAGCAGATATATCCCTGCCATTAAAGCCCCTTCGGTTATTCTTTTTGAGTTGTTCATATTCAGGTTGCACCTCGACTTTTTTCGCGCTGTCTTAACCTCCCTATTTTAACATATGTACGGTTTGTACGGGTTGTTGTTTACTCACGTCTGTTCAGTCTTGGTGAACAAGTGTGAGTCTGGTATGATGAATGAAATTCCACCTGAGGAGGATGTTCATGCTGACCGATTATCACGTGCATATGGCTGAAACAGGAAATTTAGACGTCGACTATCTGAGAACCTACATACAAAAAGCAAAAAACGAAGGCATTCAGGAATTAGGCATTTCTGAACATGCGTATTTTTTCCAGGAGACAAAGGAGATTCTCTCCAATCCGTGGGTCAACAACCGACGGACCCTCGATTTCGACACCTACCAGCAGATGTTTGATGAAGCCGAAAAGCAGGGACTCCCCATTAAGATGGGCATCGAGATGGATTACATGCCCGGTAAGGAAAAAGAGATGGAAGCCTTTATCGATACCCATCCCTTCGATTATGTGATCGGTTCTGTGCACTGGATCGACGAATGGGGCATCGATCTGGCCATTTACCGCGGGGAATATGAAAAAAGAGATTTGAAAGACGTCTATGAGCAGTACTTCGACCGCGTCGTCACCCTCGCTGAATCCGGGCTGTTCGACTTTGTCGGCCATATCGATGTGATCAAAGTATTCGGCTATCGTCCGGATGACCGTGATTTTCTTATCGGGCAGTACAAGCGGGCGGCGGAAGCGCTGGCTTCTACAAATACACTTATTGAAATCAGTACCGCCGGCCTGAGAAAACCGGTCGGGGAGCTGTATCCTGACCCTGATCTATTGAGCATCTGCAGGGAAGCCGGAGTTGGAATCGTTCTCTGCTCTGATGCCCATAAGCCGGACCATATCGGCTACCGCTATGATGCCGCCATCGACCTTGCGAAATCGGCCGGCTATACGCATCTCCATACGTTTACGAACCGGAAGGCTGAACGTCATCCGATCGGGTAAACAAGAAAAAGCACGTGTCCTCCCGTAGACTTGTCCTATGTTGAGTTGATCGTCACGTTCCGCTTATCGGTGGATGCTTGCCGCGGGCACGGCCTCAGCTAACTCGGACAGGAAAACCACCTGCCCGAGTGGATCTTCGACTCGCGCTGTTCCCGCAGGCGTCACCACCGAACGCTTCTCGTGACAACCGCGTATTCCTTATGAAGGAAATCGGATGTACCGAATGATAAAGCGATAAGTTCAGCGGAGCAATTGCTGAATTGCTTGCATGAATGTGAGACTGCTTCAGAGTCTTTTTTGCCTGGAAGCACTAGAAAAACACCACGTTCCCCTAACAAGTTGAAAGGCCGGACTCCATTGAAGGAGTCCGGCCTTTTTTCATAATCTGTGCTGAGTCATTAATAGCTGATTGGAGCTCCCGGTCCGACTGGAATCCCAACGAGTACCCAGACAAGTAAGAGCAGCAGCCATGCAAGCAGGAAGGCGACCGAATACGGAATCATCATGGAGATGAGGGTACCGATGCCGAGCTTCTTGTCATAACGCTGAGCAAATGCAATGACCACCGGGAAGTACAAGAGCAGCGGGGTGATCATATTCGTCACAGAGTCCGCAATCCGGTACAGCAGTGTCGTGAATTCCGGGGAATACCCGAGATTCATCATGATCGGAACGAACACCGGTGCAAGAATCGTCCATTTCGCCGAAGAACTTCCGATAAAGAAGTTGACGACCATCGTCAGGCCGAGGAACGTCAGGATCAGCCCGATGCCGTCAAATCCTGTGGAATCAAGAAAATCAGCGCCTCTGAAAGCGATGACGGTTCCAAGATTGGTTTCACGGAAGTAAGCAATAAACTGACCGGCCGTAAAGGCGAGAGCGATGTAGCCGCTCATCGTGGCCATCGTTTTTCCTAACAGTTTGGTCAAGTCTTTGTCATTGGAAATCTCCTTGACGACAATCCCGTAAATCAGTCCCGGGATGAGGAACAGGATGAAAATAACAAAGACCAGGGCGTTGAAGAACGGCGATTCGATATAAGCCCCGTCCCCGCGCAGCGGCCCGAAGGAAAGATAGGCCATCAAGGCGAAGGTGAGGAGGAAACCGATACCAGCCCGGCGCATCCCTTTTTTCTCCAGGGCCGTCAGTTCATCAATATCCCCGGCTTCGTCCCCTTTATAAGTGCCAAGACGCGGTTCTACAATTTTATCAGTCACGAATGTACCGACAATCGTAATCAACGCGACCGAAACAGCGGCAAAGAAATAGTTCATCGTCACCGTAATCGTATCGGCGTAGGCAGGGTCAATGGTACTGGCCGCATCAGCCGTCAACTCAAGCAGAATGGCATCCGTGGACGTCAGCGCCAGGTTGGCACCGAAACCACCGGAGACACCGGCGAAGGCCGCAGCCAGACCGGCAAGCGGGTGACGTCCCAGTCCAAGGAACAGGACAGCGCCAAGCGGCGGAAGAACAACATATCCGGCGTTAACCGCCACACTGGACATAACACCGGCAAATACAAGCGCAGCTGTAAGCAGGCGGCGCGGGAAGGAAAAGACGATGCCCTTCAGCGAGGCGTTGATCAGTCCTGTCTGTTCCGCAAGCCCGATACCGAGCATCGTTACAAGAACGGCGCCAAGCGGCGGAAAGCCGATGAAGTTTTCTACGGCACTGTTGAATATATACTCCAGTCCACTGAGACTGAATAGGTTTTTGACTTCGACCACTTCTCCTGAGGTCGGGTTGGTGACAGATACACCGGAGAAGATGCCGGAAATCACCACGACAAGCGCTGCCAGAATGGCAAACAGCAGCAAAGGAGAGGGCAGCTTATTCCCCAGCCACTCGATCCCGTCTAATATACGGAAGAGAAGCTTTTTCGGGGCAGAAGCTTCTTTTTGTTGAGCATTCATAATGGTCCTCCTTGTTTTTTATCTAATACTTACAAATAAGGTCGGCATTAAATTTAACAAGGGATTGTCTCAAAGTCAAAGTTTATGTTTCACTTTTACAAAAACCACATACAAATCAACCCACAGGCAGATCATTAGACGGCGTTCCTCCTTATAAAGTTCCCCCTATACAGAGCGGCCACGTTCCGCTTATCGGTGGATGCTTGCCGCGGGCGTCACCACCGAACGCTCCTCGTAACCTCACCAAAAAAGAGAACGATTTTCCGTTAAACAGAAGACCGCCTCTTATTATTAGACTGAATATAATCGAAAATGAACTTTTTTCAATTACGTATGGGGCGCAGACCGTTCCGGAAGAACGAGTGGGCCGGGGAGGAAGATCGGGCGCGGAAAGGGAAGGGCTTACGCTCCCGGCGGTAAGACAGAAAAAAAGCTTGTAAAGAAACAGAGGTTTCTCTACAAGCTGAGACCGGCCTGCTCAGGCCGGTCTTTTGTTTATTTAAGAGTTAAATAATCCACCTGACGGATGTCGGCAATCTCAGAAAGCTGATCAGCCGCCTGCTTATCAATGGCTTTATCGACGGTTAAGACCATGACCGCTTCTCCACCTTCGTTGGCACGTCCCACCTGCATCGTTGCAATGTTGACGTCCTGCTCAGCCAGCAGACTTCCGACACGGCCGATGGCTCCAGGCTGGTCGGTATGGTGAATGACAATCAAATGACCTTCCGGAACGATATCGATGGAGTATTGGTCGAGCTGCACGATCCTCGCTCCAAGTCCATTCAACCGGGTACCGGCTGCACTTCGTGTTTCCTTGTCGGTTTCAATTTCAACCGTAATGAGGTTCGTGAACCCTTTCGTTTTCGTAGACTTCTGCTCATTGATGGTAATCCCTTTATCCGCAGCTGTCTTATAGGCGTTGACATCGTTAACGCGGCTGCCGATGTAACGACCGAGGATGCCTTTCACCGCAATTCTCGTCAACGGAGTCGTATCGATGTCGAGAAGTTCACCACTGTAGTAGACATTGATTTTTTCAAAGGTGCCTTCTGCAATCCGGGACACAAACGAACCGAGACGTTCGGATAGCGTAAAGTATGGAGACAGCTTCTCCATCATTTCCGTAGACACCGAAGGCAGGTTCACCGGATTTCTCACAGTTCCGCCGCGCAGCAGTTCAAGTACGTCCGCACTGACATCTGTCGCAACGTTTTCCTGCGCTTCCACGGTACTTGCACCGAGGTGAGGAGTGGCAATCACTTCAGGAAGGGACAGCAGCGGATGCTCGGTTGCCGGTTCTTCTTCAAATACATCAAGGGCCGCTCCTGCAATTTTCCCGGATTTAACTGCCTCATACAGGGCATTCTCCTCCACGATTCCGCCGCGGGCACAGTTCAAAATACGGGCACCGTCTTTCATGAGTGCGATCGCTTCTTCATTAATCAAATGCTTCGTTTTTTCAATCAGCGGCGTATGTACAGTCAGGAAATCCGCCTGCTGGAGCACTTCTTCCAATGTACCGTGGGTGACGCCTGCCTTCTGTGCTTTTTCTTCATTAAGAAAAGGGTCGAAGGCAACGACTTTCATGCGGTGCCCTTTGGCGCGCTGGGCCACCTCGCGGCCGATCCGTCCGAATCCGACAATTCCAAGCACTTTATCCTTCAGCTCCACACCGACGAACTTCTTACGTTCCCAGCGTTTCTGCTGAAGCTGGTGATACGCCTGCGGGATGTTGCGGGCCAGGGACATGAGCATCGCCATAGTGTGTTCGGCTGTGGAAATCGTATTGCCATCCGGGGCGTTCACGACAATCACACCATTGTCAGTGGCCGCATCCAAATCGATGTTATCAACACCGACACCGGCACGGCCGATGATTTTCAGGTGGGTTCCATGTTCGATGACTTCACGCGTCACCTGTGTCTGGCTGCGGACAATCAATGCTTTTGCGGAGCCGACCGCTTCCAACAGTTCCTCATGGGACATGGACGTTTCCTTAATGATTTCTATATCATCCGCTTCTCGGAGCGGTTTGATGCCTTCCTCGCTCAATGGATCACTAATTAACACTCGGTGCATGGATTAATCCTCCCTTGTAAAATCGAGGTACGCGGCCTGAGCTGCTGCTGTACCCGCACCCGGTTCAAACGTATGACCAAGGCGCTTCAGAATGATTTCGATAATGCCGATATACTGCAGAACATTGGCCGGACGGGAGTACCCCATATGGCCGACACGGAAGATTTCACCCTTCAGCTGTTTCTGTCCGCCGGCAAGCTGCAGGCCGAATTCTTCTCTTGCCAGTTTTCTCAACTGCTCGGCTTCGAACGTTTCCGGCCGGACGGAGGTGACCGTCGTGGATGCTTCTCCATCGGAAACGAGCAGAGGAATTTGAAGAGCCTGAAACGCTTCACGTGTCATCTGCTTCATTAATGCATGACGTTCATACACTTTTTCCAACGTTTCTTCCTCTAAAAGACGCAGCGCTTCCTGCAGTCCAAACAGCAGGGAAAGAGCCGGAGTGTACGGGGTCTGACCGGCCATCAGCTGCTTCCGGTAGACGCGCAGATCCAAATAAAAGCGCGGTCTCGGGTTCTGATCGATGACCGTCCAGGCAGAATCCGCCACTGCAACAAATGCAAGACCGGCCGGGAGCATCATCGCCTTTTGTGAACCGGAGACTAAGATATCGATTCCAGAGGCGTCCATATTCAAACCAGCGCCGCCGATCGAAGAGACACCATCAACAATGACAAGCGCCTCACTGACTTCCTTCACTTTTTCAGCGACGGCCTCCACCGGGTGCATGACTCCGGTCGACGTTTCACAGTGCGTCACGAATACAGCCTTGATTTCCGGGTTCTCCTGTAGAGCCTGTGTGACCTCTTCGACCTTCACAGCCTCTCCCCATGTGACATCGAGGCGATGGACATTCAATTCATAGGTTTGACAAATCTGGGCAAAACGATCACCGAAAGCACCGGCAACAACGACAAGCACTTCATCTCCCGGCTGGGTGGCATTGACGACAGCAGATTCCAGCGCGGACGTCCCACTTCCTGTTATAACGAGAACGTCACCAGATGTACCGAAGACCGGCTTCAACCTCGGGGCGATGTCCTGCATCAATTCCTTGCATTTTTCTCCTCTGTGTCCAATCATCGGCTGACTCATACTGCGGTCCACACTCGGCGGGATCGGCGTCGGCCCCGGAGTATGAAGCAAATCCCATTCACGCTTCATTCGACTTGTACCTCCTATTTATTCAATGCTCTCTTTTCATCTTTTAGACGCGTTAAAACGTTAGAAAAGAATTGGATATTCTATAATCCTATCAGAAGTAAACCCGATGTCAATGTAATGGGAATATTCTGTTTATAGCAGGATAAGCCTATATTTTCCCGCGTATGCCAAAGGATTAGACAAAAATAGACTTTGCTTTTTTTCTTATTTATTTGTATAATTCAAAAAGTAATTATTTTTAGAAAATTTAAACTATAGGGGGAGTCACTTTGAGAAAACATCTGTTGGTGCTTTTCGGATTGATGTTTGTGCTCGTACTTGCAGCGTGCAGCGGCGGGGACAATGAAACATCATCTGAATCAGGAGAAGGTAATGAGGAAACATCAGAAGGAACAGAAGAAAGCAGTGCTTCAGGAGAACAGGAAATCACGATTACATCTAAAAGTGAGATCCCAAGCATGGACCCGTCCTTGATTACGGATTCCGTCGGATTCCAATGGGCAGGGGAAACCTACGAGGGACTTTACCGACTCGATGAAAACAGCCAGCTTGTCAACGGAATGGCGGAAAGCTCTGAAGTAAGCGAAGACGGCCTGACGTGGACATTCAACCTGCGTGACGCCGAATGGTCAAACGGCGACCCGGTTACCGCTGATGATTTCGTTTACGCGTGGAGAAGAGCGGTTGATCCGGAAGTGGGCTCCGAGTACGGTCCATACTTCCTTGGTGGGATTATTAAAAATGCGACAGAAATCAGCAACGGGGAAGCTTCCCTGGAAGACCTCGGAGCTACAGCTGTAGATGATAAAACGCTTGAAGTCGAATTGGAAAAGCCGGTTCCTTACTTTGAGTCCATGACGGTCTTCATCACGTTCATGCCGCTGAACCAGGCATACGTTGAAGAACAGGGGGACAAGTTCGCAACAGAAGCGGAATATACCATTTCCAACGGACCGTTCGAAATGACAGAGTGGAGCCACGGCGAAGGCTGGTCCATCGAAAAGAGCGATTCGTACTGGGATAACGAAACGGTACAGCTTGAAAAAATCAATGCTAAAGTTGTAAAAGAGGTTTCCACCGGTGTGAACCTTTATGAGTCCGGTGAAATTGATCAGACAGAATTGAATGCGGAATTTGTCGACCAGTATCGTACGAACGAAGCGTTCAACGTCGTCGAAAAACCATACTTATATTTCTTCAAGTTCAACCAGGAAAATAACGAGGCCCTTGCCAATGTGAACGTACGTAAGGCGATTTCCTACGGGATCGATCGTCAAGGTCTTGTCGATGTCATCCTGAATGACGGATCCGTCCCGGCAGAAGGCTATGTACCATCCAACTTCGTGTCCATGCCGGACAGTGAGGAAGATTTCCGCGAGGCACAAGGGTCACTTGTAGAATCCAATGTTGAGAAAGCAAAAGAGCACTGGGACAAGGCCCTTGAGGAACTCGGTACAGATTCTGTTGAAATAGAGCTTCTTGGTGATGATACCGGGACATCCAAAGATGCCCTTGCGTATTACAAAGGACAGCTTGAGGAAAACCTGGAAGGACTGACGATCAAACTTCTGGAAGTTCCATTTAAAGAACGTGTCCGCCGTGATAACAATTCCGAATTCGAAATCGAAGCGGCTACGTGGGGACCAGACTACGTGGACCCGAACACGTACTTGAACATGTACCTGACAGATGGTCAGAACAACAACATGGCGTACTCCAGCGAAGAGTATGACAGCTTAATTGAAAAAGCCAACACAGAATACGCCCAGGACCCGGCGAAGCGTTTTGAAACCTTCCTGGAAGCTGAGAAGCTGCTTCTTGAAGAAGATCAGGCTGTGGCTCCTATCTATCAGGATGCCAAAGCACAGCTGTTCCGCCCGTCCATCAAAGGCGTGTATTCTACAGCAACAGGCCCTGAATTCGAATTCAAGTGGGCTTACGTTGAAGAGTGATTCTATCCTATAAAAAAGCAGGAGCTAAAAAGCTCCTGCTTTTTTATATGTAGATAACTCCCATTTACCCCAACGCCTCCAGTCTTCCTTATTCAAGGAAAATGCTTTCGATTACGGTAAGTGGACGTCTCCCTGCACGTATACGACACATCGTTCAGGGTTCCTGTCATGACCCGTACGGCATGTTCTTGTGAAACAAAGATCTTTTAGAGCCTTCATATCCTTCATCATTTGGTTAAGTCACGAGGAGCGTTCGGTGGTGACGCCTGCGGGAACAGCACAGGTCGAAGATCCACGTGGGCAGGTGTTCTTTCTGCCCAAGTTAGCTGAGGCCGTGACCGCGGCAGGCATCCACCGATAAGCGGAACGTGACCGTTCATCCAAATGGTGGTCAAGGTTCCTCACTCACCAGCTTGAAAGGCAGGAGCCATAAGCTCCTGCTTTTTTACTTTTATTTACACCTCTCCCTTGAAATCCGGGTGACTCCCGCTGTATAGTCTAAGGATAACGAGAAAAGGGGTGGTGTCATGAAACGCCATTACATCCGAGGCTTGTATTATATGGCAGGCCTTTTCATTATGACCGCTGGTATTGCCTTGACGATTCAATCCTCCCTCGGTACCTCTCCTTTTGACGCCCTTCTTGTAGGACTGCACCGGACATTCGGATTGACGATCGGCAGTTGGGAAATTGTTGTCGGCCTGACGATGATCCTGTTTAATGCGGCGGCATCGAGGAAAAAACCGGAACTTTTCGCTGTCATCACCTCTCTGATGACAGGGGCGGGGATTGATTTCTGGGTGTTTCTTCTAAGAGAATCCGTCCAGCCGGAAACGGGAGCCGTACAGTTTATCTGCCTGATCAGCGGCATGATCATTGCCGGTTTCGGGATTGCGATGAACCTTCAGGCAGATTTCGCACCGAATCCCTTCGACCGGATGATGCTTGTGATTAAAGATTTAACAGGATGGAACGTTTCGATATCGAGAGCCTTCATCAGCATCATTCTTGTCATTCTGGCGGCCTTGTTTGGAGGAGCCGTGGGAATCGGCACCGTGATCATTACCATTTTCAGCGGGTATATCATTAATATCTTTATGAAGATGATCGACCAGTTCGACCAGCGCACCTTCCAGGCTGCTCCACTGAGAGAGTCGTAACGTTACGATTCTCTCAGCACCAATGCCTCCTGAGGACCGAAAAATTCATAGTGCATCGCATCCTCCTTCACACCCCACTCGGTCAGACTGCTGTACACTGCTGTCATAAACCCCTTCGGTCCACAGAAGTAAAATTCAGCATCTTTCGGAACCGTCCGCTGAAGGATATCCAGATTGATGAAGCCCCGCTCATGGAACGATCCGGAGCGGATATCTTCCTCAGTCGGCTGTTCATAAACGAAACAGGCCTTCCTCTTCATCATTTCCTCCCTGAACGCATGAACGCTCCCGCTTCTTGCCGCATGGACAACGTAAATATCCCGTTCAGGCTGCCGGGCTGCCGCTTCTTTCTGCATGCTCATCAAAGGAGTCAATCCTGCTCCTCCGCTGATTAGAACGAGCGGACGCTTATGATCATCCAGATGAAAATCGCCGGCCGGAACGCTTACCGGAAGCGCATCTCCAACGTTCACATGGTCATGCAGCCACGTCGAAACGATCCCCGCCGGAACGTCTTCTGATCCTGCCTCACGTTTGACGGTGATTCTGAAATAACCACTGCCCGGTGCATCAGATAAGCTGTACTGACGAAGATGATCATAAGACTCTCCTTCGATCTCAGCCTTCACCGTAATGTATTGACCAGCTTTGTAACGGGGCAGTGGGCGCTCATCTTCCGGCTGCAGGTAAAAGGACGTCATTTCATCACTTTCCTTCAATTTATCAACGACCTGCATCAACCTCCAGTCTGCCCAGCCACCCTTCTGATCCTCGGCTGCTTCATACAAATCTTTTTCCACATCGATGAAAACACCTGCAATGACACCGTAAGCCTCTCCCCAGGCTCCAAGGACTTCATCCGTCGCCTGCTCGCCAAGCACTTCCTTCATCGCCTTCAGCAGATATTCACCAACAATCGGATAATGTTCCGGCTGAACATTCAAGCTTCGATGCTTTTCCGCAACGGTTCTCACCTGAGGAAGCACCGACCCAAGGTTTTCGATGTGAAGAGCTGCCATGTAAACCATGTTCGCCAAAGCTCTCGGCTGGTCTCCCGCACGTTGGTGGGTCTGGTTGAAAATGTTTTTAAGCTCCGGGTAATTTTCAAAAAGTCGTTTGTAAAACAAGGTCGTAATGGCCTCCCCATGCTCCTCCAGCACAGGAACGGTGGCCTTGATAATCCGTACAGTTTTTTCATCAAGCGGATGTTTAACGTGATTGGTCATCATTCAAACCCCTTTAAAAGATGTATTTTGTATACACCTTTATTGTATCGAAAGGGACGTCTTCTGCAACGTCTTTTTCACAAAAAGATTTGACAATTCGAAGGCAATCTTCCCACCGCTTTTCATAGAAATACATGTGGTATGATAAAGGAAACAGGAAAACAAAAAGGGGTGCCGGACATGCATCTGAAGAAATATACGGATTATGCCCTGAGGGTACTGATGTTTGCCGGGTCCAAGGAAGACGGTGCCCTGGCGAATAAAAAGGAAATTTCCGAGGTGTTTCATATATCTGAAAACCATCTGGGGAAAATCATTCATGAATTGAGCAGGCTCGGTCTGATTGAAACGATCCGGGGAAGAGCTGGAGGAATTCGTCTGGCTGAAGAACCGAAAGATATAAACATTGGAAGCGTCGTACGGGCGATGGAGGATAATTTCCACCTGTTGGAGTGCTTTGACTGCGGATCGGATTACTGTGTCCTTACACCGGCCTGCCGGCTGAAGCGTGCCCTGCACGAAGCCCTGGCCGCATTCTTTCAAGTGCTGGACAGCTATACACTGGCGGACTTACTGGATAATCGGGGAGAACTGCAGAAGCTGATGGGGCTGGCCTGAACATAAAAAAACCGTGAAGTCTTTAAAAGACTTCACGGTTTTTAGTAACGCTGCTATTACTCAGTAGAGTAAGGAAGCAGGGCCATTTGACGAGAGCGTTTGATCGCTTTTGTCAATTTACGCTGATATTTAGCAGAAGTTCCAGTTACTCGACGAGGAAGAATTTTTCCACGGTCAGAGACGAAACGTTTCAGCAAATCAACATCTTTATAGTCGATGTGTGTGATTCCGTTAGCTGTGAAGAAACACACCTTTTTACGTTTTCCGCGTCCACGACGTGCCATGTAGCATTCACTCCTTTCTGATTAAAATGGTAGATCGTCGTCTGATATATCGATGGGTTCCCCATTATCTGCGAATGGGTCATCGTTTCGTTGATTATTATTATTGGAACCGAAGTTGTTTCCTGATGGTTGATTCTGATTTGGCTGGTATCCTGAACCTCCACGGTTTCCTCCGCCCTGCGAAGAACCACCCTTGGATTCTAGGAATTGTACGCTGTCTGCAACGACTTCGGTTACAAACACACGCTTGCCTTCCTGATTGTCGAAACTGCGGGACTGTAGACGTCCGTCCACTCCGACAAGACTGCCTTTACTCATGAAATTCGCAAGGTTCTCCGCTGCTCTTCTCCAAACGACACAGTTAATGAAATCGGCATCGCGATCTCCCTGATTGTTTGAGAACGGGCGGTTGACAGCGATCGTAAAGTTGGCGACAGCTACTCCGTTTGGCGTATAGCGTAAATCAGGATCCTTCGTCAATCTGCCGGCTAGTACGACACGATTTAACACCAGAATCACTCCTTATTTGTCATCTTCGCGTACTGCGATGTGGCGGATAATATCATCCGTGAACTTCGCCTGACGGTCGAATTCATTGATCGCTTCACGTGTACCGTTGAAATCAACTGTTACGTAGATTCCATCACGGTGGTCGTTAATTTCATAAGCAAGACGGCGCTTGCCTAGTTCTTTAACTTCCTGGATCTCCGCTCCGTTATCTGTAAGGATTTTGCTGAAACGATCTTTGACAGACGTTTTCGCTTCCTCCTCGATATCTGGGCGGATGATATACATGATTTCGTATTTTCTATTCATCCGTTTTCACCTCCTTATGGACTTAACGGCTCCTTTTTCGTAAAGAGGAGCAAGGAGTAATTCGTTTAATTACTCACAATATAGTATTGTAACAAACTTGTCCTCACTTTACAACCTTTTGTGGAAGGTTCCCCGCTTATACGTTAAAACGGAAATGGATGACGTCACCGTCTTTGACCAAATATTCTTTTCCTTCAAGGCGGACACGGCCGCGGTCGCGGGCTGCCCCCATGGTTCCCGCGTCGACAAGATCCTCATAGGACACTGTCTCAGCACGGATGAAGCCGCGCTCGAAGTCCGTATGAATGATGCCGGCCGCCTGCGGAGCGGTCATGCCTTCCTTAAAGGTCCATGCGCGCACTTCCTGTTCGCCGGCAGTGAAATATGTCGCCAGGCCGAGCAGGTTGTAGGTCGCTTTGATCAATTGATCAAGGCCGGATTCCTCGATTCCCAGATCGTCCAGGAATTCGTCCTTTTCATCGCCATCAAGCTCAGCGATTTCAGACTCGATTTTTGCACAGACGACAATAACTTCTGCGTTCTCTTTAGCCGCAAATTCACGGATCTGCTTCACTTTGTCATTGTCGCCTTCGCCAATCTCATCTTCACTTACGTTAGCCACATAGAGGATGGGCTTGGAAGTTAAAAGATGGAGACCTTTCACGACTTTTTCCTGATCGGTGCTGAATTCGACAGCGCGGGCGGGTGTTTCAGCTTCCAATGCTTCCTTCAGCTTTTCAAGAACGGCATATTCAGCAACGGCGTCCTTGTCCTTCTGACGGGCAAGCTTGGCCACACGGTCCAGACGCTTCGAAACCGTCTCAAGGTCGGCAAGGATCAGTTCGAGGTTGATCGTTTCGATATCCGTGATCGGATCGACCTGACCGGATACGTGGGTGATGTTTTCATCTTCGAATGCGCGTACAACGTGGCAGATTGCATCCACCTGGCGGATATGGGAGAGGAACTGGTTGCCGAGACCTTCCCCTTTACTTGCGCCTTTGACGATGCCGGCGATATCAGTAAACTCAAATGCGGTCGGGACAGTTTTCTTAGGGTTCACAAGCTCGGTCAGCTTTTCCAGCCGAGAATCCGGTACTTCCACGATCCCGACGTTCGGATCTATTGTGGCGAACGGATAGTTGGCGGATAAAGCGCCTGCCTGTGTAATTGCGTTAAACAACGTAGATTTCCCTACGTTCGGTAAACCTACGATTCCAGCTGTTAGTGCCATATGAGACTTTCACTCCTTAAGGATTTACATACATGCATGTTAGTCCACTTTATTATAGATTCTGTACTTGAAAATAACAACCTGCGCCGTCCCGTCCTTACGGGGAAAAGCACAGCTCAAAAGTCCATTTTCCACTATAACAAATCCACCCTTTCCAAAGAAACAGACCGAATAATGGAAGTTTGTCCTTTTTTCCCTCTTTCCATAAAAAAACCTCCCCTGTCAAAGGGAGGGCTTTCGTTCATTCACTCGGTTCCAGCACTTTTTTCATCTTCGTTTCAAACTTCCGGCGCGGGACGAGGACACTGTGTCCGCAGCCTTCACATTTGATCCGGATATCCGCCCCCATGCGGATGATTTTCCAGCGGTTCTCGCCGCAGGGGTGCGGTTTTTTCATCTGCACCACATCATTGAGTTCATAGGATTTCTCTGCCATAGCTGTGCTCCTCCTTATTGATCGACCGCTTCATTCTCGTTCTCGTCATGACGGGAATACATGACCATACGTGGAAACGGAATTTCAATGCCTTCCTGATTCAGCCGGTTTTTCACTTCTTTACGGATCACCCGTGCCACCGCCCAGTGCTCCATCGGGTTAACCTCGGCGATCACACGCATCACGACTTCCGATGCCCCGAGGTTCTGGACACCAAGGAGTTCCGGCATAGTGATGATTTCCTCATAACGTTCCGGCAGTTCCTCAAGCAGTTTCGAAATGACCTGCTCTGCCCGCTCGATGTCCTCCTCATAGGCCACTTTCACATCGACGACAGCCACACTGTTGTGCATGGAATAGTTGGTCACCTGAGTTACATTGCCGTTCGGCAGAATATGGACTTCACCTGTCCATGCTTTCACCTTACACGTCCGGAGACCGACTTCTTCAACGAAGCCTTCGACACCGGAGGTCTGGATATAGTCGCCGACGGAAAATTGATCTTCAAAGATAATGAAGAAGCCGGAAATCACGTCGCGCACAAGGTTCTGGGCCCCGAAGCCGATCGCAAGGCCTGCTACACCGGCACCGGCAAGGAGTGCAGCGATGTTGATCGTCAGCGTCTCCAGAATCATAATAAAGGCGACAAAGTAGACGACATAGGACAACGCATTGACGACCAGCTTGTTCAGCGTCGCTTCCCGGCGCTGGGTAATTTGAAATGGTCCCCTGCGTTTATTCGCAAAAAACTGCGCAATCAAACCGCGCCCGATCCGGATAATCAGCAGAGACAGCACAATGATCATAATGATCTTTAACGCGCCGATTCCATAACTCCACCAAATCTCCGGATCTTTGACATAACTGACAAGTTCCTCCCACTGTGTTTTGGCATCCTCCACAGCTTTCGTTGGCTCACTCACCGCTTTCCCTCCTGTACGTCTATGAATATGACATTCATTTTAACAGGTTTTCAGCGAATTTTGAATCTGGAAAGAACGGGGTATAAAAGAAGGGCGAGGAGCACGTATAAATTCAGGATACCGTACAGCGGATACAAGTATTCAATTAACGTGGAGAAACCGAAAGAAGTGAAAGGAAGCATGATGGCAATCACCATCATCGCCAGGATCCAGAGCGGCTGCCGGACGTAATCCCGGAACCTCGTGACGAGCCCGAGTGTCCCGGAGGCCGCGGTGGTGAAAATGGCAATCCAGAGCATCACCGACATGAAGATCATCATTTCGTACGGATAATGTTTAAGAATCGCGAAAAGGGGGATTTCATACAAAATGATGTCTTCTGCAATTTGGATGAGACTGTTGTTATATAGGTAGGAAACGACTCCGAGGACCACCCCGCTTCCGATACTGGCCACCCAGATCTCTCCTTTCCGCCGGACCTGGTTGCCGATTGCCCCGAGGACAGCGATCAAAGGCAGGATGTTCAGTGCGGTAAACGGAAAAGCCGCCAGCCAGTTGCTCATCTCGTGCACATGGCCGAAAAGGGACAGGTCCTGATCTTTGATGAACAGGATGAGGACGAATAACAGACCGGCGATCAGCAGCGGCAGAACAAAGCTGTTCACGACGACGATCCCTTTGACGTCCCATACAAACAGGAGAATAAGCGGAATGATAATCAGAACGACCCCGAACTTATAAGAGAAGTTAAAGGCCTGCAGGGTCGCTCCACTGCCCGCCAGCATAATGACCGTCGTCGTAAACAGATAGACGATGATCATCCAGTCATATACGCCGGTCAGACGACGGCCGACGACCGCGCGGAGGACAGGGAGATAATGGCCGCTTTCCAGCTTGAAACTGATCGACAAAATCACCCAGCAGCAGAAGATGAACATAAGGGAAAACAAGAGGATGGCCAGACTGCTGTCATCACCAAAAAACTGCCACAGCTCTCTTCCGGAAGCATAGCCGGCCCCTATCATCGTTCCGACAATCAAAAACATCCACTTACAACCCGCTTTTATCATGACCGTTCCTCCACATCTATGTATTTGCGACGTATAGAACCAGGGACAACCTTATATACTGTTACTACTATGTGTCTGGAGGAGAAGCTATGAATTTCAAGGACAAGTTTTCCAAAGAAGAGAAACGCGTCAGCACTGAAGACCCGGCCATGAGTGATCAGCTTGCCGACTATTTGAATGACTGGCTTCCCCCGTCGAAGGACATCGTCGTCGCCTGTATCGGAACCGACCGTTCCACGGGAGATTCTTTCGGTCCACTCGTCGGATCGATGCTTCACGATCAATTACTGGATACCTTCCATATATACGGCACACTGGAAGAGCCGCTCCACGCCTTGAACCTGAAAGAACGGCTGTCTGCCATCCACCGGGAACATGTAAACCCGTACATTCTCGCTGTCGACGCCTGTCTCGGAAAATCTTCCTCCGTCGGTTCCGTTGTTCTCGGTAAAGGGTCCTTGAACCCAGGCTCCGCATTAAAAAAGGACCTGCCTCCGGTAGGGCAGATCCATATCAGCGGGATGGTCAATGTCAGTGGATTCATGGAGCATGTCGTCCTGCAGAACACACGGCTTCACGTCGTCATGCAGATGGCGGCTAAAGTGGCCGCAGCCATTCAGATGACCGAAGCGAAGCGGAAGAAAACAAGCATGGAGACACGTCCGTTCCAGGCGTTCACAGCGTCCCGTCCTGTCATTCACAAACGGATCCAGTAACATTAAAACCACTGGTAAACCCAGAGAATCACTCCGACCATCAGCAGCGAAGGCAGCAGGTTGGCTGTGCGGATTTTGGTTATATTCAGCATATTCAGCCCGATAGCTGTGATAAGCAGACCGCCGGCTGCCGTCATTTCCACGATGAATTGATCAAGGATCGCCTCCGGCACCCAGGCATTGATCTGTGTCGCCAGGAGGGCGATGCCTCCTTCATATAACACGACGGGTACGACGGAAAACAACACGCCGAATCCGAGCGTCGAGGTCAGGACGAGCGCAACGAATCCATCGATGATCCCTTTAGTGATCAACACTTCATGATCCTGGCGCAGGCCACTATCCAGGGCACCCAGAACAGCCAGCGCCCCGATGACGAAAATGAGGGAGGCGGTAATGAACCCTTGTGCAATGCCGGTTTCCTGACCCGGGCGGCTGAATTTCTCCTCCAGCCACCGACCTGTGGACTGCAGCTTTTCCTCAAGAGAAGCCGCCTCCCCGATTAAGCCGCCGAGCAGCAGACTGAGCAGAACGATGACGATGTTTTCTGTTTCAAACGCCATCTGGAGTCCAATCAAAAGAACGGCAAGACCAATCCCGTTCATCACCGTTTCCTTAAACCGCTCAGGGATTTTTGTAAAAAACAGACCAAGTCCTGTACCTACAGCGATACAGAGTCCATTGACGAGCGCTCCTGTTAAAACCATCGGCTTCCGACCTCCTCAGACAAAAATAAACCAGAGACCCTGAGGCCTCTGGTCTGTACCCGTTACTCCTGGAACATATCAAGAATTCTCTCCAAATCGGCTTCATTGGTGAATTCGATCTCAATTTTCCCTTTCCGACGGCCTTTTTGGATTTTCACAGCGGTACCGAGCCGGTTTCTCAGGTCGGTTTCGCGCTCCTTCAAAAACACATCGGCCGGTTTCGGCTGCTTTTTATCTTTCGAACGTGTCTGATTCTTTTCGTGGATCAGCCGCTCCACCTGCCGGACATTGAGGGATTCTTTGACGATCCGGCCGGCGAGTGCAATCTGCTCCGACCGGTCTTTCAACCCAAGCAGAGCCCGTCCATGGCCCATCGAGAGGCTGCCGGACTCAATCAGCTCGATTACTTCTTGTGGAAGCGATAAAAGACGGATGAGATTGGCAATGTGCGAGCGGCTTTTTCCGAGTCGTTTGGACAGAATTTCCTGCGTGACGTTCAGTTCCTTGATCAGCTTTTCATAGGAACGGGCTTCCTCCACCGGGGAGAGATCTTCACGCTGCAGGTTCTCCAGCAGAGCAAGCTCCATCATCTCTTCATCCGTCAGATTCTTGACGATGGCAGGAACCGTCTCAAGCGCCGCCTGCCTGGCTGCCCGCAGACGGCGCTCACCAGCAATAATCTCATAGCCTTTAATGCTTTTCCGGACAATTAAAGGCTGGAGGATGCCGTGGGTTTCAATCGACTGCTGAAGTCCGTCAAGGGCCTCTTTATCGAACTGTCTGCGGGGCTGGTACGGGTTCGGCCGGCATGCGCCCACAGCCACATCAATCAGTTCATCATCCTCCATGGAGCCGGTGATCAGAGAATCCAGCCCTCTACCTAACCCTCTCACCATTTGTAATCACTTCCTTTGCTAATTCTAAATAGACTTCTGCTCCTCTTGATTTCGGATCATACAGAATCGCCGGACGTCCGTGGCTGGGAGCTTCGCTCAACCGGACATTACGGGGAATGATCGATTGATAGACCTTATCCTGGAAATATTTTTTCACTTCTTCGATTACCTGGATACCAAGGTTGGTCCTGGCATCGAGCATCGTCAGCAGGACTCCTTCAATCATCAGCTGCTTATTTAAATGCTTCTGGACAAGCCGGATGGTGTTCAACAACTGGCTCAGTCCTTCAAGCGCATAATATTCACACTGGACTGGAATTAACACCGTATCAGAAGCGGTCAGGGCGTTCAACGTCAAAAGGCCTAAAGAGGGCGGACAGTCAATAATGATATAGTCGTAATCCGCTTTCAACTGATCCATGGACTTTTTCAACTGAGCTTCTCTTGAAATCGTCCGCACCAGTTCAATTTCTGCACCGGCAAGCTGGATGGTGGCGGGGATGGCATCCAGGTTCTGCACGAGCGTTTCCGTCCGGACTTTGTCCGCCTTCACATCATCAATGAGAACGTTGTAGATGCATTGATCCACTTCCCCCTTTTCCACACCTATCCCGCTCGTGGCGTTTCCCTGCGGGTCGATATCAACTAAAAGGACCTTATGATGGAGATAAGCCAAGCATGCACTTAAATTGACGGCTGTCGTCGTTTTACCGACCCCGCCTTTTTGATTTGCGATGGAAATCACTTTCCCCATGGTGTCACCTGCCTCTGTTTTAGTATAATTCTACCATTTCCCCCGGAAAATAGGCGGAACAGCTTAAAAAAAGCCCCATCTCCACAAAAAGTCAAGATGGGTGCCGGACGTTATGATTTTTTCTTCGGAATTTTAATGGTGATTTGATAATAATCATCATGATCCTGCTCGTCTGTTTCCAGATCGATTCCGGTATCTGTCACCATATTCAACGACTGGCGGATCGTATTCATCGCAATCCGCATATCCTTGTTCACCCCTTTAAGGGTAGGTTTCTTTTTCTTCGGTTTTGGATCGGAAAGCTTGGCAATCCGTTCCTCCGTCTGCTTCACGTTCAGCTGCTTTTCAATGATTTCCTTCAGTACCTGTTCCTGCACTTCCGGATCCTTCAAAGCGATCAGAGCACGGGCGTGACGCTCCGTGATCTGCTTGTCCATGATGGCCTGCTGGACGGATTCCGGCAGCTTCAGAAGCCGGATTTTGTTCGCAATGGTCGACTGGCTTTTACCGAGACGCTGAGCCAGGGCCTCCTGTGTCAATTGATGAAGCTCAATCAGCTTCGCATAGGCGAGCGCTTCTTCAATGACGGTTAATTCCTCCCGCTGCAGGTTCTCAATTAAGGCCACCGACGCCGTCTGGGAGTCATTCATATCACGGATGATCGCCGGAACGGCCTCCCATCCGAGCGACTGGACAGCGCGCCACCGGCGTTCACCGGCAATCAATTCATATTCTTCTTCATTTAACCGACGGAGAACGATCGGCTGAATCATCCCATGCGTATGTATCGTCTGGGCAAGTTCGCTGATCTTCTCGCTGTTAAAAATCGCTCGTGGCTGATAGCGGTTAGGCTGTACACGATCTACGGGAACCTGTACAACTTCATCGGGACTGTAGCCTTGTTCCTCATTGTTGTCATTATCCGATTCCGGTTTGTCCCCAAGCCCGAATAAACGACCAAAAGGATGTAACACGATCAGACACCACCTTTATACGATCAAGCATACGCCTTTATTTATAAGAATGAAAGGAATGGTTTGAAACATAAAAAGCGCCGCAGGCTGTAGACGCTGCTGCGCACACGTATGCCGTTTTCTTTTCTCTCATTATTTTATCACATTTATACAGGGAAAAGTATCTTGATGGACGAAGATTTTACATCCTTCCCCTGTCGAAACCGGCGGGATCCTTGAAAATCCGTGCCGGTTTGATGCGTTTTTCCCTCCCTCTCTCTCTGACAGATTTCGTCGATAAATTTTGTTCTATGCCTGTGCCCCGCAAAAAAACGCCTGAAAGCAGGCGCTTTTGTTTCACATGGAACGTCGCTATGATCCACGAACGAGGCCGTACACGTCAATATCCTTGAATTCCCCTCCATGAAGCATGTCCTCCTTCAAGGTTCCTTCGTAGGTGAGACCGGCTTTTTGCATGACGCGCGTAGAAGCCGGGTTGTCGGATATCGCTGCTGCCCAGATACGATGCAGTCCGATGTCCTCCAAACCGAACTGGACGACCCGCCGGGCTGCCTCGGAACCATAACCTTGTCCCCAAAAGGGCCGGCCGATCCAATAGGCGAGTTCGCCTTTTTGATGTGCCTCATCGATACGGAGCGTCATCGTCCCCAACAGCCCACCGTCTTTCTTCTGCTTTACGGCAAAAGGAAAAGCTTTCTTTTCCTCCATCCAGGAAGCATGGGAAGCAATCCATTCCTTTGCATGTTCAATCGTATAGGGATGGGGAAGGAATGTCGTCGCCGCCACTTCCGGATCTCCAGCAAGTTCTGCTGTTTTCTCTATTAAATCTTCTGTAAAGGGCTCTAAAATCAGACGTTCTGTACCCAACAGCCATGTCATATATCTCATCCTCCTGCTTTTCCTTTTCTGGACAGGAGACTTGAATTCCTTTTATTAACAGAGAATTTCATAATAAAAAAGCTGTCCTCGTGGAAACATGAGCACAAATGGACAAGGAATAGCAGTGTAACCAATTTTATGAGAGCAGGTGTCCGTATGGAATTTCAACCGTCCTATAAGGCGGGAGATGTCGTTTATGTCATCTACCGCAATCCACACACGTATGATGTGGCGAATGTACAGGAAGCAGCCGTCGTCAATAATCCGGAACAGCCGGGCGAACTGGCTCTGTTTTTGTACGAAACTTATTTTCCACTCGACGAGAACATCGCTGTGTATGCTTCCGAGGGGGAAGCGGAAAGGGCCTACTACGATGCCTTCGGCGGCGGGGCTGAATCGGAGGGACAGCTGTGGTAAAACCATTTGTACCGGAACTTGTCTATATTGAACCCCGGGCCCTGGAATATCCCTTAGGCCGGGAATTAAAGGAAAAGTTCGAAGGCATGGGGATTGAAATCCGGGAGACCACCTCCCATAACCAGGTCCGGAACCTGCCGGGGGAAAATGATTTCCAAAAGTACCGGATGGCCAAATCGACCCTTGTCGTCGGTGTAAGAAAAACATTGAAATTTGATACGTCCAAGCCGTCGGCAGAATACGCCATCCCTCTTGCGACAGGCTGTATGGGTCACTGCCACTACTGCTACCTGCAGACGACGATGGGCAGCAAGCCGTATATCCGTACGTATGTGAACGTCGATGAAGTGCTCGACTCTGCGGAACAGTACATGAAGGAGCGGGCACCGGAAATGACCCGCTTTGAAGCCTCCTGTACGTCTGACATTGTCGGCGTCGATCACTTGACCCATTCCTTGAAACGGGCAATCGAATATTTCGGGCAGTCCGAATATGGGCAGCTCCGGTTCGTGACAAAATTTGCGCACGTGGACCATCTCCTTGATGCGAAGCATAACGGACGCACACGGTTCCGCTTCAGTATGAATGCCGATTATGTCATTAAATATTTGGAGCCTGGCACATCCAGGCTCGATGACCGTATCGGT
This sequence comes from Halobacillus sp. Cin3, assembly GCF_947311855.1. Classification (NCBI taxonomy): domain Bacteria; kingdom Bacillati; phylum Bacillota; class Bacilli; order Caryophanales; family Bacillaceae; genus Halobacillus; species Halobacillus sp. Cin3. The sequence continues at coordinate 46,203 of NZ_CAMZMV010000007.1, forward strand.
GCAGCCGTAAAAGTGGCCGAAGCCGGTTACCCGCTCGGTTTTATCATCGCCCCGATCTACCTTTATGAGGATTGGAAGGAAGGGTACAGGGAGCTGTTTGAAAAACTCCAGGACAGACTCCCGGACCGTGCTGTAAAGGATCTGACGTTTGAACTGATCCAGCACCGGTTTACAAAACCAGCCAAACGCGTCATTCAGAAAAACTATCCGATGACAAAGCTTGAGATGGATGAAGAAAAACGCAAATACAAATGGGGACGCTACGGCATCGGAAAGTACGTCTACCAAAAAGATGAACAGGAAGAGATGAAAAATGTCCTCGGCGGCTACATTGCCGAATATTTCCCTGAAGCAAGCCTTGAATATTTCACGTGAAACAAAAAAGGCCTCCTACCAGAGGCCTTTAGGCTGTAGAAAAAGCCTGTGTTAACCAGTTAGAGTTGTCCATTTGTCGTGTGAAGGGCCGATTTCCGCATATCGGTGGACGAATGCCGCGGGCACGCTCTCAGCTAACTTGGTCAGGAAGGTCGCCTGCCCAAGTGGATCTTCGCCCGTGCTGTTCCCGCAGGCATCACCACCGAACGCTCCTCGTGCCGACGTTAGAATATAGAGGAGAGAGGTTGTGCACTGAGCAGGTTCGCAGATTCAAAAGAACGGCATAGGCTGCGCTGCGACGGCTGCCTGCCGGAATATGACAAAGACTCTCCTCCATCCAGCAGGGATGAGCCGGGTGAAGGAGAGTCTTTGTCGATTTTAAAGAACTCCCAAGGAGCGGTGCCCCTTCCACTCCTGCGGAAGAACGAGTGATCCGAGATCGCCGAGCGTGGGTTTTGCGAGGAAGCTCGGGCGCTCGTCCGCGGAAAGGGAAGGGGCTTTCGCTCCTGGCGGTGAGAAACAAAAAAGGCCTCCATCCAGAGGCCTTTTTTGTTTCTCATTCAAATCAGGAGAAGATGCCGTATTCGGTAATTTCGACATCGACGGTGAACTGGATATCCATATCCGGATACAGGTCCTCCCACCGTTTTTCATCAAAATGTCTCGTCCTCGTTTTAGCAAAATGACCGAGACCAAGTGGATCGATGCCTTCTTTCTTAAACAATTCGATCATCTCTCCGGCATTCGTCTTGAAATACTCCACAAACGCATCTTCCATTTTTTTCGCGAGCTTTTGCGACGGTTTTTCCTCCACCCCGACCATTTCATTCACTTCCGATTTCAATTTCACGTGGATGTCCACACCGGGGTTTTCTGGCGTGCCTGTCAGTTTGTAATCCACTGTCGAACCGATATTATCCAGCATGATGGTCCCATCCTGAAAAGGGAGGTCCTGCATCCCCCTTGAAAAATTTTCTTTCATCATTTTAAATGTAAAGACTTTCGCATCCGACAGCGTGGTCACGACTTTTCCCTTGTCGAAAAAAGCAATGCCGGAGACTTCTACAAATGTCTCCTTTTTCGACAATATAGGAAGATAGGGGTCCATCCCAATCGCAAAATAGGCATATAAAAATTCGTGCAGGCTTGTCGATGGGAAGTTGTGGTGGACATTATTTTCAATCAGTCCCTGCAGATGCTTGGACGTTGTCTCATCCTGAGTGTATCCATTTTCAATCAAGTCCTGCGTCTGTCCATCCACGACCGCGAGATACATGTTCCGGCTTAGACGGGCGTCTCTGCTCAGCACGTCTATGACGTCGGAAATGCCTTCCTGAGCCAGCTCCATGCTGTACAACGTAACCGCCAATTTCCCGATGGAGATCGGCTTGGAGGATTGTTTCTGGATTTCCTTCTCCACATCCTTGATGGAGTTGGCATCAACGGTTAAATAAAGCTCAGAGGCGGCGGTTTTCTTTTCACTCTTGCCATATTGGGGAATCGATACAGTCCCTTTAATTCTTCCTTTTTCGCCGCCTCTATCATAGCCGGAGATTTGGACGATGGCACTTTCCTCAACACTCTTACTGGGCATGCAACCTGTGAGAAGAAGGAAGGTGCTGAACAAAACAAGTACGTTCCACTTAATTTTCATATCGCTTCCTCACTTTGGCCGAGATCATTTTTAATAGAAGAAGAACCGGGATGTAAAGCAGAACGTAATAACCGACCGTGCCCGCGAAATTGTTAATGGCATTGATCGGATCGCGGCCTGCAACTAAAGCGACGGGGAAGAACAGGGAGATGCAGACGACTCTTAAAAAGTGAATCTGCTTCACGGGGAAGATTCTTTTCATTACACGCGTCGCCCCCCAGATGCCGATGCAGATGTTGGGCAGAATGACATACAGCCACATCGCGATCCCTACATATTCAAAACGTTCAATAAAAGGAAATTCGACAATCTTCCATGTCGAAATCGTTCCCCATACGACCTGCTTCAGCTGTTCCTCACTAAAGTAGACAAACGTGACGAGGACACTGACGAAATAAATCATCGTTGTGTAAAACACGGCGAAGTGTGCCCATTTTTTTGATTTATCCGGATTTTTGATAAAGGGGTAGAAGATCAGTAGAAATTCAAGGCCCAGAAAGCTGAGCGCACTCTGCTTTGCTGCGGCAAGAATCTGACCGGGACTGTGGTTGATATTCGGATAAATGTTCATCGTGTGCCCCGCCTGAATCGGGAAGAATTTCAGCAGCAGGATCGGCAGTCCGATCACGACGCTGATGAGTGCAATCCCGGTAATCACCCGGAACCCACCGGAAACGATGTAGTAGACGAGACCGATCATGACAAAAGAAAAAATCCAGACCTGCAGCCCGGGGAACATCCACACCTTGATCACTTCAATAAACGTAATCATGACATCAAATGACAACAGCAGCGCGTAAGCAGCAAACAGGAGACTGAGAAAACCGCCGATATATTTCCCGAACACCTGCTTATGGATATGGACGATATCTCCGCCTCCATTTTGTAGGAGACGGTACATGATCCAAACGAGGATATGAAGGAATACGCCTGCAGTCAGTACAGATATCCAGGCATCAAACCCGGCTTTTTCCACTAAGTACCGCTCAAACCCGAGAATTCCGATTCCCACCTGCATCGTAAAGATGATGAAAAAGACATAAAAGGGGCTCACCAAATAGTTTTCCGATATGTTCAATCCTTGGTTTTCATTTAATTTATTCATCAATATCCCTCTTTGCTTTCGCCCTGTCTTCATTCATACGCTTTGGATCTTCGGACCTCATCAGCACCGGACGATCCACCTGTTTGGTAAAAGGCAGGCGGATAAAGGCATCTTTCAAATCTTTGAACCGGAGCGGATACAACGGTTCAAAAAATGGACGGCCGATAGACTGGAGCTTGATCAAATGGCCGATAAAGAAAACCATACACATCGACACCCCGACAAGCCCCCAAAGCTGAGCACCAATCAAAAACGGAAAGCGGATCAGCCGGATCGTGTTACCAATTTGATAGACCGGCGTCGTAAAGGAAGCAAGCGCGCTGAGTGCCACAATGATCAGGAGCACATTACTCGTCAATCCGGCATCAACAGCTGCGGTCCCGATCACGATACCGCCTACGATACCGATGGTCTGGCCGATTTTCGTCGGAAGCCGTGCTCCCGCTTCCCGGAGGAGCTCAATCGTCAATTCAAGGATGATCACTTCAAGGATCGGCGGAAAAGGGATGTCGGACCTTGACGAAACAATCGTAGCCATCAACTCAGGGGGGATCATCTCGAAATGATACGTCAGAACGGCGACATATAAAGGTGTGCTGAGAACGGAAAAGATAACGGCAAATAAGCGGATCAGCCGGAACACGGAAGCCAGATGCCACGGTAGAAAGTAATCATCCGAGGCCCCGAAAAACTCGACAACCGTTGTCGGACACGTGAGTGCGTGAGGCGATCCATCGACTAAAATGGCTACTTTCCCTTCAACGAGGCTTGAGACGACCCTGTCCGGCCTTTCTGTATCAAGCAGCTGCGGGAAGGGGGAGTGGGCGTTATCAGCAATCATCTGTGTAATAAACGAGCTGTCGATCAACTGGTCATACTCGATATCCTGGAGTCTTTGTGTGACGGTATCAACGTTATCCTGATCCGCTATCCCGTCCACGTAAACGACAGCGGTCCGGGTGCTCGTCATTTTTCCGACCTGCAGTTCTTTCACGGTCAGCTGCGGAAGCGGCAGACGTTTACGGATCAGATTGATGTTGGTATTGATCGTTTCCACAAACGCTTCCTTCGGCCCGACAACACTGAATTCGACTTCCGGTATGCTCACATCTCTCGATTCCAAGGAAACCGCCGGAACGAGGAGCACCTGCTCCATAGAGGATTTCACTTGGATCATAATGTAACCGAACATGACTTTCGTCTGGATCACTTTCAAATCATCCGTAATCAGGACGTTCTCAACAGGAATCGTCTCTTTGATTTCCTTCAATCCGTGCAGCGCATGACTGTTCAATGTGGTGAGCACAGAACGGTTCAAAATTTTCGAATCGCTCATCGTCTTCAAGTAGGAAACGGTACATCGGGTCATTCCGTCGAGTTCAAATTGAATGAAATCCTCGGAATGACCCAGCACTTCAATAAATTCAGGCAGCGTATCGCTCTGGTTATACGACGGCTTCTGCCCGCCCTGCTTTTTTTTGTTTTTCCGCATCCATTTCCACATGATGAGCTCCTTACATTAAGTCTGACTTCTTCTCTCTTATCATCCGCATCTCGTAATAATTTATACTCACGGGGACAGGATAAGAGGGATTAAGGAGGGCGCGACATGATTTATGCTTATCTTTCCCCGTTGTTTTTGATCGTCTGCATCTTCGTTTCGACACTGTTTGTAGTCGACTGGCTCTCTAAAATGTTGATCTATGGATTTCTAGTGAATCTTATATTCCTACCATGGCTCCTTCTTTACCGCTATGAAGATAAAGATACGCAGGAGGGAAAACGCAATGCCGGAGAAGAAACTAACAGCCAATGAAATCGGGCTGCTGTGGACGCAGTACATTCAGAACAGTATGGCCGTCCCAGTACTTCAATACTTAAAAAATACATGTGAGGATGAGGAGGTAAAACCGCTGATCCAGTTGTCGAGGGATTTGGCGGACAAGGGAATCGACACGTGCAGGGCATTTTTTCAGGAAGCCTGTCTCCCTGTCCCCAACGGCTTTTCTCTCGAAGATTTAAACCCGCGGGCGAAGAAATTGTTTACGGATGCCTTTATTTTGTCGTTCTTAGAGCATATGGGGAAGGTCGGTTTAACCTCGGACGGCTACTCCCTCGGGGCTTCTGCGAATAGTGATGTCCGCGCTTTTTTTACCGACCGGATCGATCAGCAGGATAAGCTCTACAATCTAAGTGTGCGTGCGGCACTTGAAAAAGGGATCTATACGAGAGCTCCTCAAATCGAAGTTCTGAATGAGACGGAATACATCGAAAGCAAAGCCTACTACCATCCGTTTCACAAGCGGTCCCTGAATACGATCGAGATCACTCATATTTATGAAAATGTTAAAAACAATGCGCTCGGGGAAGTGGTCTGTCAAGCCTTCGGTCAGACCAGCAAAAATAAAACCGTGAAAAAGTACATGAGGCGTGGAAAACGCATTTCCATCGATCACCGCATCTGCCTTTCCGATATCCTTGAGAATTCCGGAATCACCGTTCCCATGACATCTGCGAGTTTATTGACTACAAGTACTGATCCGGTATTTTCCGACCGGCTCATGATGTATATGATCAGCGTCCTCATATCCGCCGGGCAGGGGAACTACGTCAACGGCGCAGCGGTCAGTCTGCGCTACGACATCGTCTACCACTACCACAAGCTCATGCTGCAGGCGGCCGTCTACGGGAAAGACGGGCTTGATATTATGATTGAGAACGGCTGGTTTGAAGAGCCTCCGCAGGCACCAGACAGACAGAGACTCATCCAATAAACTCAGCGGAAGAGGAATAGACATGAAGGAAAAACGATTGGAAATTATACTATGGAGCATTGCGTTCCCGGGGTTTGGACAGATCTTGAACGGACATTTTATCAAAGGGCTTTCCTTTATCATCATTGAAGTGATTTTGAACTACAACAGCCGCTTCAATATGGCCATCATACACAGCTTTCACGGAGATATCGCCAAGGCGGTCGATGTGACCCATTACCAGTGGCTGATGTTTTACCCGTGTATTTATATGTTTGCCGTATGGGATGCCTACGCCCATGCCGATGGAAAGGTTCCGGCCTATTCGTTTCTTCCGTTTGCTTTTTCTGCCTATTTCGTCACGGTGGGATTGATTTTTTCATCCACTCTTCGTTTGTTTGGTGTATTGATTGGCCCCATCTGGCTTCCGATACTCTTTCTTATTCCCGGCATTGGAAGCGGTTTGATCCTGAGGACGCTCCTTCTCCGCTACGCCGATCATTCCTCCTGAATATGCCCCCGGCTTGTTTGAACATTCCATGATGGTGGAATGAGCACACTAAAACAAGTTGGAGGAGGAATTGAAATGAATCGACAAGAACGTCAGACACAAGGCCAGCCGGGTCAGGAGCAGGAGCGTCAGCCAGGTACAGAGGAAGCGATGAACCCATCTCCTCTGCAGGCGGATGACGATTACAAAAGTGGGAATAAGCTGCATGGGAAAGTGGCATTGATTACAGGCGGCGACAGCGGCATCGGCCGTTCCGTCGCGATCGGATACGCCAAGGAAGGCGCAGACGTAGCCATCTCCTACTTAGAAGAGCATGAAGATGCCGAATATACGAAAAAACAGGTCGAAGCCGAAGGACGCCGCGCCATCTTGATTGCCGGGGACGTCGGTGAGGAATCCGTCTGTCAGGAAGCGGTGGAACGAACGGTCAAAGAACTCGGAAAGCTTGATATTCTTGTGAACAACGCAGCCGAACAGCACCCGACTGACGACCTGCTGAACATTTCAACAGAGCAGCTGGAGTCTACATTCAAAACCAACATCTATTCGGTCTTCCATATGACGAAAGCTGCGCTGCCTCATTTGAAGCAGGGAAGCTCCATCATCAATACAGCTTCCGTCAACCCTTATGTCGGGAACCCCGATCTTGTGGACTATACCGCTACGAAAGGGGCCGTCGTTGCGTTCACCCGTTCTATGGCGAAACAGCTTGTAGACAAAGGGATTCGTGTCAACGGGATTGCGCCGGGGCCGATCTGGACACCGCTCATCCCATCCACCTTCTCTGAGGATAAAGTGGAACAATTCGGTACAAACACCCCGATGGGACGCCCGGGGCAGCCGGTGGAGCACGTGGGAAGCTATGTGCTGCTGGCCTCTGATGACTCCACGTATATCACCGGACAGTTCATCCATATCAACGGTGGCATGTTCACGTCAAGCTGAGGAGAGGAAGAGACCTATGCCGGAAGGACCGGAAATCCGCCGTGCTGCGGATCAAGTAGAAAAAGCACTCAAAGGTCGGGCCGTGCTCGACCTTTTTTTCGCCTTTGAGCGGTTACAGGAGTATGAGGAGATTTTACAGGGGGATGTCGTTGAGAAAGTGGATACGAAGGGAAAAGCGATGCTCATCCGCTTCCAAAGGGGCTACACGATTTACTCGCACAATCAGCTGTACGGCAAATGGATGATCCGGAACGCCTATAACTACCCGGACACCAACCGCCAGCTCCGCCTTGCGCTGCACAATGAAAAAAAGTCCGCCCTGCTATATAGTTCTTCGGATATTGAAGTGCTCCGCACAGAGGAAGCAGAGGAACACCCGTTTATCCAGAAGACAGGGCCTGACCTGCTCAGTGAACCGGTAACAGCAGAAGATCTGTTCGAACGCTTCATCAGCAGAAGGTTCCGGAACCGCAAATGGACATCCCTGCTGCTCGATCAGTCGTTTATTGCCGGCATCGGCAACTATCTGCGCAGTGAAATTCTATTCAAGGCCGGCATCTCCCCTTCCGCCCGCCCTTCTGATTGTTCAGAGGAACAGCTCCGGAAAGCCGCCGGCGCATCGATCGATCTGACGTGGCAGTCATACCGCCATCAGGGCATTACGAATGATTTGGAACTGGCCGGTCAGTTGAAGAAACAGGGCGTCAAGCGCCGGAACTACCGTCACTGGGTGTTCAGCCGGGCAGGTCAGCCCTGTCGGATCGACGGCACAGAAATCGAGAAGATCCAGGCAGCTTCCCGACGGCTCTATTATTGTCCGACGTGTCAGAAACATCCGGAACGCTAGTGGAAAAAGATATGCTCCGCATGGATGCCCTCCTCCCCAAGGGTAAGCATACCGAAAGAATAGAAAGGAAGCCGGCGTTTGTCCGTAACGGATCCCGGATTGAACAGCAGCGTCTTTTTAAAGTAACGGAGAACAGGAATGTGGGAGTGGCCGTAAATAATAAGGTCCGGGGGATGCTCCTGGAAAGCTTCCACCGCCCGCTTTTCCGTCGTTTTCTTTTCCCCGTGACCGTGGACGACGCCGATGGAATACCCGGCCCACGTTACGAGCTGTCGTTTGGGCACGATCTCTTTCATGTCCTCACCATCAACGTTGCCATACACGCCTGTGACAGGAGCAAAGCGGCTCAGTTCTTCAAAAACGTCCGGCGTCTGCCAGTCACCGGCATGAATGATCTGGTCCGCTTCTTGTAACGCAGACACCAGACGATCAGGTAGACGGTACGCTTTTTTCGGCATATGCGTATCTGACAGCACGACAATTTTCATCAAGAGTCCTCCTGAAAAAAGCCACCCTATCGGTCTATGATAGAGTGGCTTGATGTTATTGAATCGGTGTTTTATTCGGTGTGCCCGCTTTACGCGGGTATTTTTTCGGTGTTTTCCGCCGTTTTTCAACGATGGCAATGTTCCGTTCACTGCCCTCTTCCGGAAGCTCGAACGTGTAGATATCCTTCACTTCGCCTCCGACCGTTTGAATAGCGATCTCGGCCTCTTCCATTTCGTCCCTCAGGTTCGGTCCCTTCATAGCCATGAAGCGGCCGCCCTTCTGCGTCAACGGCAGACAAAGCTCACTCAGGACGGACATCCGGGCGACGGCACGGGCCATCACCAGGTCATAGCTTTCCCGAAAGCTCGTGTTTTTCCCGAAGTTTTCGGCACGATCATGGTAAAAAGCGACATCATCCAGCTCCAATTCGTGGGCTAAGTGGTTCAGGAACGTGATCCGTTTCTTCAACGAATCGACAATCGTCACCTTCAGATGCGGGAAGACGATTTTCAGCGGCAGACTAGGGAAACCAGCCCCCGCTCCGACATCACAGATACGGAGGGGTTCGGAAAAATCATAGTAAAAAGCCGCTGTCAAAGAATCATAAAAATGTTTTAAATACACGCCTTCCTGATCGGTAATGGCGGTCAGGTTCATTTTTTCGTTCCACTCGACGAGAATTTCGAAATAACGCTGAAACTGGTGCTGCTGCTGTTCATTTAGTTCAATGCCTTGTTCTTTTAAAGCGTTCAGAAAGGTATTCGTATCCATAAACCCATCCTTTCGAGTTATTCTCCAGACACTCGGGCGATTTTTCCCTGCTCAATATACACAAGCAGAATCGAAACATCCGCCGGGTTCACACCGGATACACGGGAAGCCTGTCCGACAGAAAGTGGACGGACCGCTTTCAGACGGTCACGCGCTTCGGAAGCCAAACCGTGGATGGCATCGTAATCGATGTTCTCTGGAATTTTTTTCGTTTCCATCTTCTTCATACGGTCAATCTGCTCGATCGCCTTCTTGATATAACCGTTATATTTCGTTTGGATTTCAACCTGCTCTTTGACATCATCCGGCAGTTGAATCTCACTGGCACTTAGGCGCTCAATGTGACTGTAATTCATTTCCGGACGTTTCAAAAGATCTACCGCGCGGATGGCGTCTTTCAATTTCGAGCCTCCCGCTTCTTCGATGACGGCCTGTACCTCATCGGTTTCCTTTAGAATCACTTTATCGAGACGTTTTTTCTCATCTTCGATCAAACGCTGCTTCTCAAGGAAACGGTTGTAGCGGTCCTCAGGAATCAACCCGAGCTGATACCCGATTTCGGTCAGGCGGAGGTCCGCATTATCATGACGCAGCATGAGACGGAATTCAGCACGGGACGTCAAAAGACGATACGGCTCGCCGGTTCCTTTTGTGACAAGGTCATCAATCATGACACCGATATAGCCCTGGGAACGGTCTAGAATCAGTGTCTCAAGATCAAGGGCTTTGGCAGCGGCGTTGATTCCCGCCATCAGACCCTGCCCCGCTGCTTCTTCATAGCCGGATGTTCCATTCAGCTGACCGGCTGTGAAAAGACCATCAATTTTCTTCGTTTCAAGTGTCGGCCACAGCTGTGTAGGTACGATGGAGTCATACTCGATCGCATAGCCGGCCCGCATGATTTCAGCGTTTTCCAGACCTGGCACTGTCCGCATCATTTCGTTCTGGACGTATTCAGGCAGGGATGTCGACAAGCCCTGGACGTACACTTCCTCCGTGTCACGACCTTCCGGCTCAAGGAAAATCTGGTGACGCGGCTTATCATTGAAGCGGACGATTTTATCCTCGATGGACGGGCAGTAGCGCGGTCCAGTCCCTTTGATCGCCCCGGAGTACATCGCTGAGAGACCGAGGTTATCATTGATGATTTTGTGGGTGTCTTCGTTCGTATACGTCAGCCAGCAAGGGATCTGATCCGTAATGAATTCGGTCGTTTCATAGGAAAAGGAGCGAGGCTCTTCTTCCCCTGGCTGGATTTCCGTTTTGGAATAATCAATGGTATGGCTGTTGACGCGCATCGGTGTTCCAGTCTTGAAGCGGACCATCTCAACCCCCATCTCTTCCAGCTGTTCGGAAAGAGAAACTGTGGAACGCTGGTTGTTCGGTCCACTTTCATAAGAAATATCTCCGATAATGACGCGGCCACGCATGAATGTTCCGGTCGTTACGATAACCGTCGGCGCATAATAGGCTGCCTTCGTTTCCGTGACGACGCCTTTCACCTGGTCGTCTTCGACGAGCAGCTGCTTCACCATCGCCTGGCGCAGGGTCAGATTTTCCTGATTTTCAAGCACACGCTTCATTTCTTTGATATAAAGCGGCTTATCCGCCTGGGCACGCAGTGCACGTACCGCCGGACCTTTTCTCGTATTCAATAGACGCATCTGGATGTGGGTCTTATCAATCACCTTACCCATCGCGCCTCCTAATGCATCAATTTCCCGGACAACGATCCCTTTAGCCGGACCCCCGATGGACGGGTTACACGGCATAAAGGCGACAAGGTCGAGGTTCAGGGTCAGCATCAATGTCTTCGCCCCGCGGCGCGCCGCTGCAAGTCCTGCCTCTACGCCCGCGTGACCGGCACCAATTACTATTACATCATAATGCCCTGCATCATATGTCATTTGGATGTCTCTCCTTTAAATAGTTGTTCCAAAATCACTCTATATTTACGAACCAACACTTATTTACCTAAACAGAACTGGGAGAACAATTGATCAATCAAGCTGTCATGCACCGATTCACCGACAATTTCTCCAAGAATTTCCCACGTACGGGTGACATCAATTTGAACGACATCCAGAGGGACGCCCATTTCCATCCCGTTCTGTGCGTCTTCAAGCGCCTGCTTGGCCTGCTTCAGCAGCTGCACGTGGCGGACGTTGGAAACATACGTCATATCGCCGGCATCAAGGTCTCCTTCAAAGAAGGTCTCGCCGATCGCCTGCTCAAGCTGATCGATCCCTTCTTCACGGATCAGTGCCGTCGTAATGACCGGCTGATCGTTTGCGAGCTCCTTCACACGCTCAAGATCGAGCTTTTTCTCAAGGTCAGTTTTGTTCACAATGACGATCACATTCATATCGCTGATCGCTTCAAACAGCTTCTCATCTTCCTCGGTCAGTTCATCGCCATAGTTTAACACAAGCAGGATCAAATCGGCTTCCTTCAGCACTTGACGGGAGCGCTCCACACCAATCCGCTCGACAATATCTTCCGTTTCACGGATCCCTGCCGTATCGATCAGCCGCAGAGGCACACCGCGGACATTGACATACTCTTCGATGACATCCCTCGTCGTCCCCGGGATTTCCGTTACGATGGCTTTGTTTTCATGAACAAGGGCATTCATCAATGAGGACTTCCCGACGTTCGGACGACCGATAATCGCCGTCCCGAGACCTTCGCGCAAAATCTTACCCTGCTTGGCCGTCTCTAAGATCCGCTCGACCTCCTCATGCACTTCCTTCGTTTTCTGCTCCATCATGTCATGCGACATTTCTTCGACATCATCATACTCCGGATAATCGATGTTCACTTCGACGTGAGCAAGAGTCTCCAAAAGCTTCTGACGCAGATTGTGAATCAGGTTCGACAGACGGCCATCCATCTGCTTCAGCGCAACATCCATCGCCCGGTCTGTCTTGGCACGGATCAGATCCATAACCGCTTCGGCCTGGGAAAGGTCGATCCGCCCGTTCATAAACGCACGCTTCGTGAATTCCCCCGGTTCAGCAAGACGGGACCCCGCAGCCAGTGCGATTTCAAGCACCCGGTTCACAGACACGAGTCCACCGTGGCAGTTAATCTCAACGATGTCTTCTCTCGTAAATGTTTTCGGGGCACGCATGACAGAAACCATCACTTCCTCTGCCATTTCACCGGTTTCCGGATCGATGATCTTTCCGTAATGCATCGTATGGGAATCGACGTTGTTTAAATCCTTCCCTTGAAAAAGACCGGCAGCTGTCGAAACAGCCTGGGGACCGCTCAAACGGACGATGGCAATGGCTCCTTCCCCCATCGGGGTGGAAATCGCCGCTATTGTATCTGTTTCCATACGTTTTCACCTCCTGAAATGATTGGCTATCTATAGTTATCCACATTATTTTTCACTAGTCACTAACATACTACCTTACCACACACCCGTGTGTTTTGAAAAGATATCCGTATCGAAATCTGCATCCAGGGTTATCCACATGTGCATAACCTTCTATCTATCATCTTTTCCCCGCAAGAGGTCTCCGATACCCTCTTGTGGACAAGCGTACAGCCAAAAAAATACTCCTGCCGGCTTTTATGGCAGAAGTATTTGTTGAAATCAGCGTGGGTGAATGACGACATGCCGGCGCGGATCGTTTCCGTCCGACGATGTTTTCACTTGTTCATGTTGCTGCAAAGCATTGTGAATGATTTTTCTTTCATAGGAAGGCATCGGCTCAAGCCGAACGTCCCGGTTCGTCCGGACCGCTTTATCTGCCAACCGTCCCGCCAGGTTCTCAAGTGTTTCTTTCCGACGGCTTCGATACCCTTCAGCATCAAGCATAACGGTATAAAAAACGTCAGATTCGCGGTTGACGACGAGCTGAGCCAGATATTGAAGTGAATTCAATGTCTGGCCGCGCTTGCCGATCAGGACAGCGATCTGCTCTCCCTCCAGGTTGAGGAAGATATCCCGCTGCCGCACTTCCGAATGGACCTGAACAGGAGCTCCCATTTGTTCTGCTACTTCATAGATGAATGTTTCAGCATCCTGCAGAGGATTTTTCTTGATGGATACTTTGACAATCGCTGGTTTGGAGCCAAACCCAAGAAATCCTTTTTTACCTTCATCAATGATATCAATGGTGACTTGATCTTTTGATGTCTGTAATTGCTCTAATGCAGATTGGACCGCTTCATCAATGGATGGACCCGTAGCAGTTAATTGTTTCACTCACTTGCTCCTCCCGTCGCATCTTTCATCATTGGTTTACGGATGAATACCGTCTGCAGAATCATAACGATGTTACCGACGATCCAGTACAGGGCAAGGGCAGATGGGAAGAAGAATGCGAATGTACCGATCATCAGCGGCATTACATAAAGCATCATCTGCATCTGCGGGTTCTGCGCTGCTGCGCCGCCCGCCATCATTAATTTTTGCTGCAGGAAGGTCGTTCCAGCTGTCAAAATGGCGAGGAATGGATCGGATGAACCGAGTTCCAGCCATAGGAAGTTATGCGTCTGAATCTCCGAAGTTCTCATGATGGCATGATAGAATCCGATCAAAATCGGCATCTGCACGATAATCGGCAGACAGCCCGCCAGCGGGTTCACGCCGTGCTTTTGGAACAGCTGCATCGTCTCCTGCTGGAGCTTCTGCTGTGTCTGGGCATCCTTGGATGAATATTGTTCACGAAGACTCTGTAATTCCGGTTGAATATCCTGCATCGCTTTGGAGCTTTTCAGCTGCTTAACGTTCAACGGAAGCAGAACCAATCGAATGATAATCGTTACAACGATAATCGACAATCCATAGCTGCCACTGAAAAGGTCCGCAAAATATAGTAGGGTTTGAGACAATGGCCATACGATATACTCGTTCCAAAAACCTGTGCTATCCGAGTTGATTTCCTGGTTTACCTGCGTACACCCGGATAGGAACGTAAGCACGCCCGCCATGGCAAGCAGTGCTATCATTTTATTGCGCAACGTTCCTTCCTCCTTAAATGACTCTTCACTTTTTCTTTTATCAAAACGATCGTACTACGACAATCATAAGTTTAGCATTAATGACTGTCCTTTTTCTATAACGATTACGTGCGAATTTTCTTATTTAGAAGCTTGGACCTCATAAGTACATGGGTCAGGCTTTTCTTTATTTCATGAAAATCCATCTGGCTGGCCGGCTTACGTGCAATGACCACCAGATCATAGTGAGGATGGATATCGTCTTCCAGCTCATGAAAGGCCTGGCGCAGATAGCGCTTAATCTGGTTGCGCTTGACCGCATGTCCCAGCTTCTTGCTGACGGAAAGACCGATGCGGAAATGCGTCTGCTCTTTTTTCTTCATGTAGTAGATCACCAGCTGCCGGTTGGCGAAAGACTGGCCGCCTTGAAAGACCTTCTGAAATTCCTCGTTTTTCTTAATTCGATTTACTTTCTTCATCGAACACCCTCCAGATGAGTGAACATAGAGGGAGATACTGCCCTCACATTCCGATCAATCCCGTTAAAACGTTCTCAAATTATCCTTAAAATAAAAGCGGGACGTTCGATCCGCCCCACTTTTGACTTTCCCTATTCTGAAAAAAAGACCACTGATAGTTTTCAGTGGCCTATGCGGATAGAACTTTTCTTCCTTTACGACGACGGCGTGCAAGGACTTTACGTCCATTTGCAGAGCTCATGCGTGAACGGAAGCCGTGTACTTTTTTACGCTTACGATTATTTGGTTGAAACGTGCGTTTACTCATTATATATACACCTCCTGGGCAATAATCCAATAAAACAATTAAAAGGCAGTCTTGAACAGTATAATAAAATGCCCCCTGAATTGTCAACTCGATTTTCATTCTTCCTTTTTCCAATTATGCACGACGTTATATAACAGGTTGTAGTATAACACAACAAAAAAGCCCCCGGAAGCGGTCTCCATTCCTTTTACATGACGAACATACACAGCCATTGTGTATAATTTTTCAGCTGATTTTGACTGTCCACAACAAATATCGACAAGAAAATCACAGAATCCAGTGTTGTGGATGAAAGTTTTCTACAAGCCCTTGATATTGTGGATAAGTTACGCCGACCCATTGCAAGCCGTGTTTTTATCTGGTATCATATTTGTGTTTAACAGCGATTGACTTCAAAACAGCTGAGATCTTTTCCACAGTCTGTGGATAACATGTGGACAGTTATTAACAGACCTGTTCATGCAGTTATACACAAGCGTGTGGACAATGGAAATAACTCTCTGGAAGTCTAGTAAAATCAACATTCAAACATCCACACCCGTGCAGCACTGCCGGGGAGGTACAACCTTATACAAACCTTATACGAGCGCCTTTCGATCCTTTTGCTACGTTCGAAAAAGAGAACGAAAGGTGTTTTTGTTTTCCAATGAAACAGAGAGGGGTGAAACAATTTGGAGAACATCCACGAACTATGGAACAATACGCTGGACCATATAAAAGAAAAAATCAGCAAGCCCAGCTTTGAAACGTGGCTTAAAGCGACAAAAGCCGACTCCCTTAGTGAAAATACACTGACAATCGTCGCTCCAAACGAATTCGCCAGAGACTGGCTTGAAAACCAATACGAAAGCTTGATTACAGAAACGTTATATGAAGTAACGGGTGCGGAACTGGAAACAAAGTTCATCATTCCAGAATCCAAGGACGATGCCCTGGAGGATGTGAAGTTGTCTTCCAAAAAGGTTCCGAATGTAAAAAATAACGGAAATGAAGAGTCGCCTCAGAGCATGCTCAATTCCAAATATACCTTTGATACATTCGTCATCGGATCCGGCAACCGCTTCGCCCATGCGGCCTCACTGGCTGTAGCCGAAGCACCGGCAAAGGCCTATAACCCGCTGTTCATCTATGGAGGGGTCGGGCTTGGGAAAACACACCTGATGCACGCCATCGGCCATTATGTGCTTGACCATAATCCAAATGCCAAAGTCGTTTATCTGTCCTCGGAAAAATTCACGAACGAATTCATCAACTCGATCCGGGACAACAAGGCCGTCAATTTCAGAAATAAATACCGCAGCGTTGATGTCCTTCTTATTGATGACATCCAGTTCCTCGCGGGCAAAGAGCAGACACAGGAGGAATTCTTCCATACGTTTAATACACTCCACGAGGAAAGCAAGCAGATCGTCATCTCCAGCGATCGTCCGCCGAAAGAGATCCCGACCCTTGAGGATCGTCTGCGTTCCCGCTTCGAATGGGGGTTGATCACAGACATTACACCGCCGGACCTGGAAACAAGAATCGCTATTTTGAGGAAAAAAGCGAAGGCAGAAGGGTTGGATATCCCGAACGAAGTCATGCTTTACATTGCCAACCAGATTGACACCAACATCCGTGAACTGGAGGGCGCCTTGATCCGTGTCGTCGCCTACTCTTCCTTGATCAACAGCGATATCAATGCCTCTCTGGCAGCGGAAGCGCTGAAGGATATTATTCCAAGCTCCAAGCCGAAGGTGATTACGATTGAAGCCATTCAGGAGATGGTCGGAGAGAAATATAATGTGAGACTGGAAGATTTCCCTGCTAAAAAACGGACGAAATCTGTAGCCTTCCCCCGCCAGATCGCTATGTATTTATCAAGAGAACTGACCGATTTCTCACTGCCGAAGATTGGGGAAGAGTTCGGCGGACGGGACCATACCACCGTCATTCATGCTCATGAAAAAATCTCAAAAATGGTCGCGGATGATCAGCAGCTCCAAAAAGAGCTCGATGAAATCAAAGAGCAGCTCAAATCCCACTAGTGGATAATGTGGACAGTGGTTGCAGGTTCATCAACAACCTATCCACATGTGTATAACAAGCCACATAAAGGCTTTAATAAGGTTATCCACAATTCCACAGCCCATACTAGTACTATTACGACCTTTTTTATAAAAAAATATATAATAAATGCTCATTAGGAGGAGTGTTCGGAAATGAAATTTGTCATCCAGCGGGATCAGTTGATGGATAGTGTGCAGAATGTCATGAAAGCCATATCTTCAAGAACAACGATTCCAATCTTAACGGGAATGAAATTAGAAGCCACTTCAGAAGGCATTAAATTAACAGGCAGTGATTCAGATATCTCAATCGAATCTTTTATCCCTGCAGAAGAAGATGGCATTGTCTATGCAGAAGATATTGAACCGGGCAGCATCGTCCTTCAGGCTAAATATTTTCCTGATATCGTCAGAAAGCTCCCACAGAACACCGTGGAAATCACCAGCGATGAGTCGAGAAATGTCACAATCCGCTCAGGGAATGCAGAATTCCACTTGAACGGCCAGGACCCTGAAGAATATCCACAGCTTCCTCAGCTTCATACGGAGGACAGCTTTGAACTGCCGATTGATCTTTTGAAAAACCTGATCAGACAGACGGTATTCGCCGTATCCACTTCAGAAACGCGCCCGATTCTTACAGGTGTCCATGTGAAAATGGATGAAGGCAGCCTGGAATTCATTGCAACGGACAGCCACCGCCTGGCATCAAGGAAAGTACCTCTTGACCAGCCGGAAGGAAAATCCCTGCCTGCGGTCGTCATTCCAGGAAAGAGTCTGACAGAATTGAATAAAATTCTTGCCGATTCGGATGATAAGATTGAAATCAGCGCGACAGACAACCAGGTCCTTTTCCGTACGAAGCACTTATACTTCCTGTCCCGTCTGCTGGATGGAAACTATCCAGAAACGTCCCGCTTGATTCCGGAGCAGAGTAAAACCGTCGTCAAAATCGATGCCAAGGATCTTCTTCAGTCCGTCGACCGTGCCTCTCTATTAGCAAAAGAGAACCGCAACAACGTCGTAAGACTCGTTACCAAAGAATCCAACCATCTTGAGATTACCGGGAACTCACCGGAAGTCGGAAATGTCGTGGAAGAAGTAACCGCGAATGATGTCGATGGGGAAGACTTGAAAATCTCTTTCAGTGCGAAATATATGATGGATGCCTTGAAAGCTGTCGACTATGATCAAGTCAAAGTCGAATTTACGGGTGCCATGCGTCCGTTCCTGATCCGCCCTGTCGATGATGATCAGATTCTTCAGCTGATCCTTCCCGTACGGACATACTAAAATATAAATCGTTGAATAAAAGAAGGTGCTCGATAACTTTCATAGGAGCACCTTCTTCTTTTTGTCCTCAAAAACAGCAGGAATCCGTAGAAAAAGCACCCTGTGGAAAACCGCAGGAAAGAAGAAATATAGTTATCCACATTGGGGATATCCGGTGAAAAAACCGGCAGCAGGAGAGTTCGAGGGATTGGACTTTCCTTACACCTTTATCTTTAGTAAAATATAGAGATAGGTGAATTCATGAAATAGGGTGAAAATATATGAGCGAAGAAATTGGAATCAGCACAGAATACATCCCACTCGGGCAGTTTCTGAAATTAGCGAACGTTGTCGAATCTGGTGGAATGGTGAAAATTTTTCTGGCTGAATTTGAAGTGAATGTAAATGGTGAACCGGAAAACCGCAGAGGCCGGAAACTGTACGTGGGCGATACAGTGGAGATTGAGGAATTCGGCAGCTATACAGTTGTAAGCGAAGGGTAACTCCCTCCATCTATGTATATCCATGAACTGTCCCTGCGTTCTTATCGTAATTACGAGCAGCTTTCATTGAGCTTCGACCATACAATCAATGTGATTATTGGTGAAAATGCCCAAGGAAAGACGAATTTGATGGAAGCCATCTATACGCTTGCCTTTACCCGGTCCCACCGGACGCCGCGGGACAAAGAATTGATACAGTGGGACCAGGAATATGGTAAAATAAAAGGGACGATCTATAAACGTAACCGCCGCTTTCCTCTGGAGATCATCATTTCCAACAAAGGGAAAAAAGCGAAGTTGAATCATATTGAGCAGAAGCGTCTGAGTGACTATATCGGCGCTTTGAATGTTGTCATGTTTGCACCTGAGGATTTGAATCTCGTCAAAGGGAGTCCTCAGGTGCGTCGTCGGTTTATTGACATGGAAATCGGCCAGATCCAGCCCGCGTATATCTATCATCTCGGGCAGTATCAAAAGATTTTGAAACAGCGGAACCACCTGTTGAAGGATCTTCAGCGCAAACCGCAGGCTGACAGGACGATGCTCGGCATCCTGACCGAGCAGCTGGTGGAGCATGCCGTGACCATCATTGAACGGCGTTTCAAGTTTCTCCAGCTGCTCAGATCCTGGGCAGGTCCGATCCATGAAGGGATCAGCCGCAGCCTTGAACAGCTGGAAATTTCCTATGATGCGAGTGTGAAAGTATCAGAGGATATGAATTTGGAAACAATAAAGAAGACGTATATAGAGAAGTTCCAGGAAATCGAAACGAAGGAAGTCGAACGGGGGACCACTTTGGCAGGCCCTCACAGGGATGATCTGGTTTTCTACGTAAACGGAAAAGACGTCCAGACATACGGGTCGCAAGGTCAACAGCGGACGACAGCCTTATCTTTGAAACTCGCTGAAATTGAACTGATTCATAGTGAAGTAGGAGAATATCCGATTCTGCTGCTGGATGACGTTCTAAGCGAACTGGATGATTTCCGTCAGTCCCACCTGCTTCATACAATCCAGGGGAAAGTCCAGACGTTTGTATCGACTACGAGCATAGACGGGATTGAGCATGAAGCTTTGGAAGAAGCCGCCATTTTCCGTGTGAAAGAAGGAACGATCGAGATAGAGAAATGAGGTGTACCGCATGTTTATTCACATTGGGGATGATCATGTGATTCAGTCGAAGGATGTCGTGGCTATTATCGATCATAGTTTGATTTCCTCCTCATCCATCATCGAGGAAATGATCGTCAGCCAGCGGAAAAACAGACGCGTCATAGAATCACAGGAACATCAGGCAAAAGCCATTGTCATTACAAGTGATGTTATTTATTTCAGCCCTCTTTCCGTGTACACGCTGAAAAAGCGGGCGAACATGATGACGACGCTGAACAAGCTCGAGGATTTTTCCGAAGAGCCGATGGAATAGATAGAGAGAACATTTGGTGTAAGAGATTACTGTCAAACCACTTGAGAAATGTAGGTGAGTACCATGAAGGAAGATATTATCGAAGAACAGCAGGCCTATGATGAAAGTCAGATACAGGTGCTTGAAGGTCTGGAAGCTGTTCGGAAGCGTCCCGGCATGTACATTGGATCCACCAATGAAAAAGGACTGCACCACCTCGTGTGGGAAATTGTCGATAACAGTATCGATGAAGCGATGGCCGGCCACTGTGACCACATCCAGGTCATGATTGAAAAAGATAACAGCATTACCGTTACGGATAACGGCCGCGGTATTCCTGTCGGTATTCAGGAAAAAACCGGACGTCCGGCTGTTGAGGTTATTTTGACGGTTCTTCACGCCGGAGGTAAATTCGGCGGAGGCGGCTATAAAGTCTCCGGAGGACTTCACGGTGTCGGTGCTTCTGTTGTAAACGCCCTGTCTACAAAACTGGAAGTCTTCGTCCACCGTGATGGTCAGATTCACTACCAGTCCTACAAGCGCGGCGTACCGGAAGAAGACTTGAAAGTAGTCGGGGAGACCGATCAAACCGGTACCCGCATTCATTTTATCCCCGATGATGAAATCTTCCAGGAAACGCAGGAATACAAGTTTGAAATCCTGGCCAACCGGCTGCGTGAGCTTGCCTTTTTGAATAAAGGCCTGACGATCACGATTGAAGATAAACGTACGGATGAAGATCCCGTCGATTACTACTACGAAGGAGGCATTCTTTCCTACGTTGAACATATGAACCGCACCCGTGAAGCGATTCATGATGCGTTCTTCATCGAAGGGGAGCAGGATGAAATCTCCATCGAAATCGCTATGCAGTACAATGACGGTTTCGCCAGCAATATTTATTCCTATGCCAACAACATTCATACGTATGAGGGCGGGACACACGAATCCGGTTTTAAAACCGGACTGACCCGTGTTATCAATGATTACGCGAGAAAGAACAGTATGTTCAAGGAGACCGATCCGAACCTGACCGGTGATGACGTTCGTGAAGGTTTGACAGCGATTATTTCCATCAAGCACCCGGATCCCCAGTTCGAGGGGCAGACGAAGACGAAGCTCGGAAACAGTGAAGCCCGTACCGTTACCGATGCGCTGTTCTCGGAATCCTTCTCAAAGTTCCTGTTTGAAAACCCGACGATGGCGAAGACGATTGTCGAAAAGGGTCTGATGGCTTCCCGTGCCCGTATGGCTGCGAAGAAAGCGCGTGAACTGACACGTCGTAAAAACGCGCTGGAAGTTTCCAACCTGCCTGGTAAACTGGCGGACTGCTCTTCCAAGGATGCCAACATATCAGAACTGTATATTGTTGAGGGTGATTCCGCGGGTGGATCAGCCAAACAGGGAAGGGACCGTCATTTCCAGGCGATTCTTCCGCTGCGTGGTAAAATCATCAACGTCGAAAAAGCCCGCCTTGATAAGATCCTGTCCAACAATGAGGTGCGTGCCATTATTACAGCCCTCGGTACAGGAATCGGGGAAGAGTTTGATATTTCCAAAGCCCGTTACCATAAAATCGTGATCATGACGGATGCTGATGTGGACGGCGCCCATATTCGGACGCTGCTTCTCACTTTCTTCTACCGTTACATGCGTCCACTGATTGAATCGGGTTACATTTACATTGCCCAGCCGCCTCTTTACAAAATCCAGCAGGGCAAAGCGGTGTACTACACGTACAGCGACAAACAGCTGGATGCGAAACTGGCGGAGCTGTCCAGTTCACCGAAACCAAGCGTCCAGCGTTATAAGGGTCTTGGAGAGATGAACCCGGAGCAGCTTTGGGAAACGACAATGGATCCGGAAACACGGACGATGCTGCAGGTCAGCCTGGAAGATGCGATTGGAGCGGATGAAACGTTTGATATCCTGATGGGAGACAAAGTGGAACCGCGTCGTAACTTCATTCAGGAAAATGCGCAGTATGTTCAAAACCTTGATGTGTAAGAGATAGATCGGAGATGGAGCTTTTTTCATAAGGCTCCTCTCTTCCTTTAAGGCAACTAGGAGGTAAATAGAATGGTCGATCAACCCGAGCGCCCGCGCGTGCAGGAAATCAATATCAGCCAGGAGATGCGTACATCCTTCCTGGACTATGCGATGAGTGTTATCGTCGCCCGGGCTCTGCCTGATGTCAGAGACGGTTTGAAACCTGTACACCGCAGAATACTATATGCCATGCACGACCTCGGTATGCATGCAGACAAAGCTTACAAGAAATCCGCCCGTATTGTCGGAGAGGTGATCGGTAAGTACCACCCTCACGGTGATTCCGCCGTTTACGATACGATGGTGCGGATGGCGCAGGACTTCAACTACCGCTATATGCTTGTCGACGGACACGGAAACTTCGGTTCTGTCGATGGCGATGCAGCGGCAGCGATGCGTTATACCGAAGCCCGGATGTCGAAGATCTCCATGGAGATTCTCCGGGATATCAACAAGGATACGATAGACTACAACGACAACTACGATGGCACGGAGCGGGAGCCGGAAGTGCTTCCAGCCAAATTCCCGAACCTGCTCGTTAACGGAGGGTCGGGAATTGCCGTCGGTATGGCGACCAACATTCCGCCTCATCAGCTTGGGGAAGTGATCGACGCGGTGCTGGCGTTAAGTAAGGATCCGGAGATTACCATCCAGGAATTGATGGAGAACCATATTTACGGACCGGACTTCCCGACAGCTGGTAAAATCCTCGGTTTAAGCGGGATTCGTAAAGCGTACGAAACCGGAAAAGGCTCATTGACCGTCCGCGCCCATGTGGAAATCGAAGAGCAGTCCAATGGTAAATCATTCCTGATTGTTACGGAGCTTCCTTATCAGGTGAACAAAGCCCGGCTCGTCGAAAAAATCGCCGACCTCGCCCGTGATAAGAAAGTGGACGGAATTACCGATCTTCGTGACGAATCGGATCGGAACGGCATGAGGATTGTCATTGAACTGCGCCGGGACGTCAACCCGAATGTACTGCTGAATAACCTGTACAAAATGACGGCCCTGCAGTCCACATTCGGCATTAACATGCTGGCCCTCGTCAACGGCCACCCGAGAGTGCTCAACCTGAAACAGTGCCTGGAATATTATTTGGATCACCAGAAGGTCGTCATCCGGCGCCGTACAGAATATGAGCTGAAAAAGGCCGAAGCCCGGGCTCACATCCTTGCTGGTTTAAGAATTGCTCTTGATCATCTGGATGAAGTCATCGCATTGATTCGTGAATCGCAGACGACGGAGATCGCCCGCACAGGCTTGATGGAACGCTTCAGCCTTTCAGAAAAGCAGGCCCAGGCGATCCTTGATATGCGTCTGCAGCGCCTGACTGGTCTTGAGCGCGAAAAGATCGAAGAAGAATACCAGGATATTATGAAGCTGATCGCTGAGCTGAAAGCGATTCTTGCGGATGATGAGAAAGTATTGGAAATCATTCGCGGGGAACTGATGGATATTAAAGAGCGCTACAATGATGAGCGCCGCACAGAAATCGTGCTCGGTGGTACAGACTTCATAGAAGACGAAGACTTGATTCCTGAGGAAACGGTCATCGTGACCCTGACTCATCAGGGATACATCAAGCGTCTTCCGGCCAACACCTACCGATCCCAGCGCCGCGGCGGACGCGGAGTGCAGGGAATGGGTACCCATGAAGAGGACTTTGTAGAGCATCTGCTTTCCACGTCCACCCACAATACGCTGTTGTTCTTCTCGAACAAAGGGAAGGTCTATAAGGCGAAGGGCTATGAAGTACCGGAGTTCAGTCGTACAGCGAAAGGGATTCCGATCATCAACATGCTGAACGTGGAGCGTGATGAGTGGATCAACGCCGTGATTTCCGTCAATGAATTCGCTGATGACTGGTACCTCGTTTTCACAACGAAGAACGGAATCACCAAACGGACAACCCTTTCCCAGTTTGCCAACATCCGCAAAGGTGGTCTGATTGCCCTTGGACTGCGCGAGGATGATGAATTGATTTCCGTCCGCCTGACAGATGGAAACAAGGACATTATGATTGGAACGAAGAATGGGTACCTGATCCGCTTCAACGAAGACCAAATCCGTGCCATGGGCCGTACAGCAGCAGGAGTGAAGGGAATATCACTCCGCGATGACGATGATGTCGTATCCATGGAAATCGTTGATGATTCCCTGCAGGTGCTGACCGTAACAAGTAAAGGTTACGGCAAGCGTACACCGGCAGATGAATACCGCATCACCAACCGCGGTGGTAAAGGAATCATCACATGTAACCTGACAGATAAAAATGGCCATGTCGTCGCAACGAAAGCCATTAACGGTGAAGAGGATATCATGATCATCACCGAAAGCGGCGTCTTGATCCGTATGCCGATGGAAAGCATTTCCGAAACCGGCCGGAACACACAAGGCGTCCGTCTCATCCGCCTCGGCGATGGGGAGGAAGTTGCAACGGTTGCACGAGTGGATTCCGAGAAGGAAGAAGAGGAAGCAGCAGAGCTGATGGACCAGGAGTCTCCAGAAGAGACGCCTGTGGTCGAAGGTCAGCCGGAAACAACAGAAGATCCTTCAGATGAATCATAAAAACACATGATCGTCGCCTGTCCCTTTGCGGCAGGCGGCTTTTTTTATACCTTATTGGAAGGGTGGAGGAAAATAATGAAAGTGGCTTCTGAAAAAGTGGAGACCGGCTGTCTGCTTATCAAGGACGTGATGGGGCGTACCCATCGACCGATCATACCTAAAAATACGACATTAACACCGGTTCATATCGATGTTTTGAAAAGCTTCCAGGTCGAGTACGTGGAGGTGGCCACCCGTAAAGCTGACGGCCGTCCATTTACAGCCGGGGAAGCGGGAGAGAAGGAAGGTTCTGCAGCATCCTCTCTGCCTGGAAGGAAAACGAAGACCGTTCTTTCCTTCCAGGATGAATACAGGGAAGCCGTCCAGGCATACAAGGAATGGTTCCGCGCATGGCAGGGCGGGGCACCTGTCGATATGGGAGCCGTCCGCAGCGTCATGGTCCCTCTATTGGAAAGAACGGCGTCTGCTTCCAAGGAAGTCTTTCACCTGCATCATCTAAGCACCAGCGAGGACTATATCTACCACCACAGCATAGCGACAGGCGTGATGGCCGGGTACCTGGCCTCCAAACTTGGGCTCAATTACGGAGAATGGATTCAGGTCGGCCTGGCCGGCGTGCTGTGCGACGCGGGGATGGCAAAAATCGATCAGCGGATCCTTCATAAGCAGGGCGCCTTGACGGAACGGGAATACGAACATGTAAGAAATCATCCGACCTATTCCTACCGCGCCATTGAACGCATTCCTTCTCTAAGCAGTCAGGCAAAACTCGCCGTCCTCCAGCACCATGAGCGTCTCGATGGCACCGGCTACCCGCTTGGGCTGACGCAGAAAAAGATTCATACGTTCAGCCAGATCATTGCTGTCTGCGATATGTTCCACGCGATGACGAGTGAGCGGATCTACCGCTCGAAGCAGTCCCCGTACAAAGTATTGGAGGAGCTGCTGCATGAACATTTCGGCAGGTATGACCATAAAGTCATAGAAACGCTGAAAAAAGAAATCGCCAATTTCTCAACAGGCGTAAAAGTCCGCCTTTCGGATAAGCAGGAAGCGGAGGTTCTTTTTGCGGAAACGTCCCATCCGACCCGGCCGATGATCAAGCTGTTGGAAACCGGGGATATCATCCAGCTGAAGGAATACCTCCAGCTTCATATTGAAGAAGTGTACGATTGAATCAAAGACCGGCCTCTGTCATTGAACGGACAGGTGCCGGTCTTTTAACCATGTGCTGATCAATGCCGGCACCTGATCCATTGCGGACTGCAGAAAATGAACGATAAAGACATAATCCTCCCTGTCCCGCATCTGCTCCATCTCTCCCCACCAATCCCCTTCGTAACGGACGAGCATACTGAGGTTGTACAGAACGGCAAAATAACTGAGCAGTTCCGGCCATGCCGTTCCTTCACATTCAAGCTTCTTTTTTTTCAACGAGTAAAGGTCCCGCATAGCTGGTAAAGGACGGAGCAGTTCATCCATGGCCGCTTTTTCTTTCTCTGCGGAAAAACCGAACAGATGAAAGGCGGCATGAGGGAACAGCCCGTGCGGCTGAATTCGGATTTCATCCTCAAGAAAACGGTATTGCTGCTTCTTTCTTTTCCGTGTCGAAAGTCCGTGGGCAAGCACTTTGGCAGTAGCCGGATAGCCGGGATCCACCGTCAATAGACAGGCCTTCAAATAATGGTTCAGACCGTAATATAAAAGGAGAGGCTGCACACTTAAAGGGGTGGAGGAGGCAGAGCTGACATATTCTCCCCCCAAGGTGAGTCCGTACATGAACCGCTCCGCATTGTTGTAGGCATGGTGCTCCACTCTGGAATGCTTCCCATCCGTATAGCAGGCATGCAGAAATGGACGGGTGTGAGAGGTTACCTGCATGTACTGCAAAAAAGGATCAAGCCGTCTCATTATCGTTCTTCCCTCCTTTTTCATCCGCTTCTCCGCCTTCATTTTTATGGTTGAAAAAGGGCGGTCATTGTCGTATTGTAAATAACAATAAGAAATGGTAGCTTCCTGCTGTTCCACTTATTTTACCCACTTATACCCAGAATATTTTTAAGAAAAAGGAGAGGTCAAGCATGCGTGAAGACAAGTTTGCAAAAGAAGGATTAACGTTTGATGATGTACTGCTTTTACCTGCGAAATCTGATGTACTGCCCCGCGATGTATCCCTGAGGACAGAACTTTCCCCGACTCTCAAGCTGAACATGCCGATTATCAGTGCCGGTATGGACACAGTGACAGAAGCGGCGATGGCCATTGGAATGGCACGCCAGGGTGGTCTTGGTGTCATTCATAAGAACATGTCCATTGAAGAGCAGGCGGAACACGTCGACCGTGTTAAACGCTCCGAAAGCGGCGTCATCACGAATCCGTTCTTTTTAACTCCCGAGCACCAGGTGTTTGATGCCGAGCATTTGATGGGCAAATTCAGGATTTCCGGTGTTCCGATTGTGAACAATGAAGAAGAGCAGAAGCTTGTCGGCATTTTGACAAACCGTGACCTCCGTTTTATTGAAGACTATTCCATTCAGATCCAGGAAGTGATGACGAGCGAAAACCTTGTCACAGCTCCTGTGGGGACAACGCTCGATGAAGCTGAAAAGATTCTTCAGAAATATAAGATCGAGAAGCTGCCGATGGTCGATAATCAGGGCATCCTGAAAGGCCTGATTACCATCAAGGATATTGAGAAAGTGATTGAATTCCCGCAGTCGGCCAAGGATGAACAGGGACGCCTGTTGTGTGCAGCCGCTGTCGGTGTCACAGCCGATGCAATGACACGGATTGATAAGCTTGTCGAAGCGGGTGTGGACGCCCTTGTTGTCGATACAGCCCACGGCCACTCCCAGGGCGTCATCGCACAGGTGAAACGGATCCGTGACCGCCATCCGCACGTCAACATTATCGCTGGAAACGTCGCGACTCCTGATGCCACCCGCGAACTGATTGAAGCAGGAGCGGATGTGGTTAAAGTCGGTATCGGACCTGGATCGATCTGTACAACCCGTGTTGTCGCCGGTGTCGGCGTGCCGCAGATTACAGCGGTATATGACTGTGCGAGAGAAGCGGCGGAACTAGGTAAGCCGGTCATTGCCGACGGCGGCATTAAATATTCCGGTGACATCGTCAAAGCGCTTGCTGCCGGAGGACATGCGGTTATGCTCGGCAGCCTGCTTGCCGGTGTATCCGAAAGCCCTGGAGAAACGGAAATCTTCCAGGGACGCCGTTTCAAAGTATACCGCGGTATGGGTTCCGTCGGTGCGATGGAGTCCGGATCCAAGGACCGTTATTTCCAGAACGAATCGGAATCGAAAAAGCTTGTACCAGAAGGCATTGAAGGCCGGATGCCTTATAAAGGACCTCTTGCGGACAGCATCCACCAGCTGCTCGGCGGTCTCCGTTCTGGTATGGGGTACTGTGGAACACCGGACCTTGATTCTCTGAGGTCGGACAGCCAGTTCACACGCATCACAGGAGCGGGACTCAGAGAGAGCCATCCTCACGATGTCCAGATCACAAAAGAATCGCCGAACTACTCCGTTTGACCTAGATAGACAGGGACTATTCCCTGTCTATTCTTTTATATACGCATGTGATAAAATAACAGGGATGCATAATTTAAGGGTGGAGGTAGAGAAAGTGACACAAAGATTTAAAACATCTATCGCCTTAATCATGTCCTTGTTGATCGGGATTTTCGCTGTAAGTGCCAATCCCGGACATACATACGCAAGCGTAGATGTTGGGGCAAAATCAGCGATACTTGTAGATGCAGAAAGCGGGAAAATTTTGTTTGAGAAAGAAGCGGATTTGACACTGCCGCCGGCCAGTATGACGAAGATGATGACCGAATATCTCGTCATGGAGGCTGTGGAAGAGGGGAAAATCAGCTGGGATCAGAAGACCCCTGTCAGTCAGTATGCTTTTGATATATCAGCCAATCCGGAATTTTCCGGTGTCGGCTTACGTTTAGATGAACAATACACGGTTCGTGAGCTTTATGAAGCGATGGCGATCAACTCGGATAACGCAACGACGATTGCGCTTGCTGAACTGGTAGCTGGAACCGAAGGCGAATTCGTCAAAATGATGAATGCCAAGGCAGAGGAAATGGGACTGCCGGATTATGAGTTTGTCAATGCCACTGGGTTGAACAACAACCATCTGGGGGACAACTATCCTGAAGGCACCGATCCGGATGCCACCAATATGATGTCGGCCAAGTCGGCGGCTCTGCTGGCTTATCATTTAACGAATGACTATCCGGAAGCGCTGGAGGTTTCCAGCAAGCCTACATTGGAATTCGCCGATCAGACGGTGACCAACTGGAACTGGATGCTTCCTGGTATGCCGGGGCAGAACTTGAAGCAGTTTGAATATGAAGGTATGGACGGCTTGAAGACCGGTTACACAGAACTTGCCGGCAACACATTTACAGGAACGGCTGAGCGTGACGGCCAGCGGTTCATCTCTGTTGTGATGAAATCGGAATCACGTTCCTCCCGTTTCAATCAGACACGGACACTTCTTGATTACGGATTCAACCAGTTTACAAGGCAGGAGCTTCTGGCTGCCGGTGAAACGGTTGAGGATCAGGATTCTCTTTCTGTGACGAAAGGAAAACAAGATGCTGTTGCGATTGAGACGAGTGAAGCTTTGAGCACCCTTTTAAAGAGCGGCGAACAAGAAGAATATGAGGTGGAGTTTGTCATCTCTGAAGATCAGCTCAACGAAGACGGCGAGCTTGTGGCGCCTGTTGAGAAAGGTCAGAAAATCGGAACAGCCAAGCTTGTCTACACAGGGGACGAAAGATACGGAAACCTTGTGAAGGAAGAAGGACAGACGGTTGATATCGTCACTTCGGAAGCGGTGGAGAAAGCCAACTGGTTCATGCTGATGCTTGGTGGCATCGGTGAATTCTTCAGTGATATCTTCACAGGAGCCGTCGATATGGTGAAAGGCTGGTTCTAACGGTAAAATCCCTATTTAATGAGTGGGAATTAAGGCTGAGATGCGATACAATAGAGAGTAAGAATCTATGATTCAAAAATAAATGCTTGAACGATATAGCTGTTAGGGAGGAAATTAACATGTCACAAACAGGTACTGATCGCGTAAAACGTGGAATGGCTGAAATGCAGAAAGGCGGCGTCATCATGGACGTTGTCAATGCAGAGCAGGCGAAGATTGCAGAAGAAGCAGGTGCGGTGGCGGTTATGGCCCTTGAGCGTGTTCCAGCCGACATTCGTGCGGCCGGCGGCGTAGCTCGTATGGCTGACCCGACAATTGTTGAAGAAGTGATGAATGCTGTATCCATCCCTGTCATGGCCAAAGCACGTATCGGCCATATTGCAGAAGCCCGTGTACTTGAAGCGATGGGTGTCGACTACATCGATGAAAGTGAAGTACTGACACCAGCTGATGAAATCTACCACATCAAAAAAGATGATTACACAGTTCCATTCGTTTGCGGATGCCGTAACATCGGTGAGGCGACACGCCGTATCCGTGAAGGCGCCTCTATGCTTCGTACAAAAGGTGAGCCGGGAACAGGAAACATCGTGGAAGCTGTCCGTCATATGCGTCAGATCCAATCAGAAATCCGTCACCTTCAAAGCCTTGCGGAAGACGAAGTGATGGTCTTTGCCAAGGAAAACGGTGCACCATTCGACCTTCTTATGGAGATCCGTGAAGAAGGCCGCCTTCCTGTCGTCAACTTCGCTGCAGGCGGAATTGCGACTCCAGCTGATGCTGCGCTTATGATGCAGCTTGGTGCGGACGGCGTATTCGTCGGTTCCGGTATCTTCAAGTCCAACAACCCTGCTCAGTTTGCCCGTGCGATTGTAGAAGCTACGACTCACTACGACGATTACAAACTGATCGGCGAGTTGTCCAAAGGACTTGGAACAGCGATGAAAGGCATGGAAATGTCCACGCTTACTCCTGATCAGCGTATGCAGGAGCGCAGTCAGTAAGAAAAGGAGAATGCAGCATGACTACTATCGGTGTATTAGGTCTGCAGGGAGCTTTTCGTGAGCACATCCGCTCTGTGGAAGCCTCTGGTGCCACCGGCGTTGTTGTTAAGAAAAAAGAACAGCTGGAGGACATTGACGGACTGATTATTCCCGGCGGTGAAAGCACAGCGATCCGCCGCTTGATTGATAAGTATGACTTCCTTGAACCGATTCGTGAATTCGGAAAGCAGGGGAAGCCGATCTTCGGTACGTGTGCAGGGTTGATCCTGCTTGCCTCTGAAATTGACGGCTCGTATGATGTCCATCTCGGACTGATGGATATCAAAGTCCGCCGTAATGCATTCGGCAGACAAAGGGAAAGCTTTGAAGCCGACCTGGATATCGACGGAGTCGCCGATCAGTTTACAGCTGTGTTCATTCGAGCTCCTTATATCGAGGGAGTAGGGGAAGAGACGAAGGTACTGGCCCGCTATGATGGTCATATTGTGGCTGCTCAGCAGGATCACTACCTCGCCTGTTCCTTCCACCCTGAACTGACAGATGACCACCGTTTAGTTTTACATTTTGTAAAAATGGTGGAGCATTACCGAAAAAGCCTTGCAATGTAAGGTGAATTCAGCTAATCTAAGATCACTAAATAAGAATGAACGCGATGACAGGACATAGTAGCATGTTCCTCTTCCCCCAGAGAGTCAGTGGCAGGTGAAAACTGACGGAAGAGCCATGTGAATCCATCCTTGAGTGTCCGGCTGATAACGCCGGACCGGCCCCTCACCGTTATGAGTCGAGCCGGAAGGTCATGAACCTTCAACCTGGGTGGTATCGCGGGAAGCATAAACAAAGCTCTCGTCCCTTATATGGGACGGGAGTTTTTTTATATGAAAAAAAGGAGGACATACACATGTTGGATATGAAATTTTTACGACAGAACTTTGATGAAGTGAAAGCAAAGCTGGAGAAGCGGGGCGAAGACCTGTCTGATTTAGACGCCTTTGGTGAGCTCGACAGCCGCCGCCGTGAGCTGATTCAGGAGACTGAGGAGCTGAAAGCGCGCCGTAATGACGTTTCCAAGGAAATCTCCCAGCTGAAGAAAAACAAAGAGGACGCCGATGACAAGATTACAGAAATGCGTGAAGTCGGTGATCGTATCAAAACGCTCGACACGGAGCTGAAGGTAGTGGAAGAGAAGCTGGAAACGCTCCTCTTATCCATTCCGAACATCCCTCATGAAAGCGTACCTGTCGGAGAGGATGAAGAGGATAACATCGAAGCCCGCCGCTCTGGAGAAACGCCTGTCTTCGATTTTGAAGCGAAACCCCACTGGGATATCGCCACAGACCTTGGCATTCTCGACTTTGAACGCGCAGGAAAAGTAACCGGCAGCCGGTTTGTCTTTTATAAAGGCATCGGTGCCCGCCTGGAGCGTGCACTTCTGAACTTCATGATGGACCTGCATGCCGATGATCACGGCTATCAGGAAATGCTGCCGCCACAGATGGTCAACCGTACATCTATGACAGGAACGGGCCAGCTGCCGAAATTCGAAGAAGACGCCTTTAAGATTGAAGACTGGGATTACTTCCTTGTCCCGACCGCAGAGGTACCTGTAACGAACTACTACAGAGAAGAGATTCTGTCCAGCGAGGACCTGCCGCAGAAATTTGTCGCCTTCAGCACCAACTTCCGTTCTGAAGCCGGCTCTGCCGGACGTGACACGCGCGGACTCATCCGTCAGCACCAGTTCAACAAAGTCGAACTTGTCCAGCTGGCAAAACCTGAGGAATCCTACCATGTGCTTGAAGAATTGACAGGGCATGCTGAAAAAGTCCTTCAGCTGTTGAAGCTTCCCTACCGCGTCATGAGCATGTGTACCGGTGATCTTGGGTTTACAGCCGCTAAGAAATACGACATCGAAGTATGGATCCCGAGCCAGGAAACCTACCGGGAAATCAGCTCCTGCTCCAACTTCGAGGATTTCCAGGCGCGTCGTGCCGGTATCCGTTTCCGCCGTGAAGAAAAAGGGCGCCCGGAATTTGTCCATACGCTGAACGGTTCCGGCCTTGCGATCGGCCGTACCGTCGCCGCTATTCTGGAGAACTATCAGCAGGCGGACGGTACCGTCGTTGTACCAGAAGTTCTCCGCCCATATATGGGTGGAAAAGAAGTCATCCGATAAAACAGCAGAAGAGCGGCGGGAGTGCCTCCACGCCGCTCTTTATTATAGGCAGACGCAGGTTTGACTGCAGCGCCGGAGCTTTGTATAATAACGAGGTGGAATCACCCGGATCCTTTCGACAAATTTTTATAAAAAATTTACGGAGAGTGTTGACGGTCACTACAGGCCGTGATAATATATTACTTGTCGGTCACACGGAGGAGTACCCAAGTTTGGCTGAAGGGAGCGGTCTTGAAAACCGCCAGGGGGTTTACGCCCCGCGGGGGTTCGAATCCCTCCTCCTCCGCCATTTTATTTATAACAATCGCGCATAAATATTGGAGATTTATAGAACAGAAATCGTTACTACGTGTAACGATTTTTTTTTGCCCAAATGATGCTGATATAAAAAAACACCCTGCCTGGATCCGGCAGAGTGCTGATGTTTATAGAGAATGCCCCCGGCAGGATTCGAACCTGCGGCACACGGTTTAGGAAACCTATTTCGTAAGTGTACATATTAAGTAAGACCGTAGTTTTTAGCGTCGTAGAAAGGGTTTCCCCTAGCGTTTGCTATAACGTTGACAACTAACGTTCATACTAATGTCGTCCGTTCAATTTGTCCGTATCACTTTATTACATGTGGTAATTATACCGTGGTTTTGTTCATTGTACAACCTTCAACGAAAATTGTAGTCCCCATCTTCCTTAGTTTTCACCTTTATATGCCTCCATAGCCCCTCTCAACTTTAAGTAATTATCATGTCTCGAAGGGTCATTTTGTTTAATTTTTCTTAGTTCTTCATCTAAAGCTTTAGATAAGTTTTCATTAACTTGATTTACTCTAATAATACGATTTCCATTTTCATTACGTCGTTCCGAACCAATAAACCCTACTTGATTGAAAGCCATGATGAATACATCCAAGTACGTCTGAATATTTCTATTTAGGTCTACATTATTGAGAAAATCTGAACTTGGTAAAAAGGTCTCTATATAGAATCTAGTCCATCGTGTTAAATAAACATCATTTACTTTGTAGTGATATGCAGAATCAATTAACTCTAAAGCAAAAAAGGGTAGATTCCCCCCGTTATCAATTACTTTTTTGAAGTATTCGAAACTTAAGTTTTGATTATCTGCAAACTCCACTTTGCTATTAGAACTCTGGGTTGTTAACATTGAGTCCCTCAAACTTTCCCAATCTTTACTAATTGTTCCCACATTACTGTGTACTGTACCAAGAATAGTTTCTAAGCCGTGTATGCTAGTTCTCATATCTTGAACCTCTACTTTAAATTCATCAACTACTTTTTCTACTTCACTAACGTTAGATAGCTTGTTAGTTGCTTCCTCAATTTTAACTGCGGAAGTATCTAGTTTATGAGTGGCGTTTTCGTATGTATTACTTTGATAAAAAGAGTAAATAATTGCAATTAATGCTAGCAAAATAGAAACAATTGTACCTCCAAACCCAATATGAGAAATTACATCCTTGTCACTTCCATAATAGACAGTAAAAGCACCTATGCTAAATAGCACTAATATTATTATCCAGTAAGTCATATCCTTCTTATCGGGAAAACTACATTTCCCATTATTACTTTGTTTACTCAAAACTTCTTCCTCCTTTGTACAAATAGTGATGTGGATATAACAACTCTAAGTATTGACTCTCAATCTTACTTAAGAACCCTTCTACAGTTTCTATAAGGGTAGGAATGAAACTTTTGTATAAGATGATATTCTTACCTAAGAAATCATCTCCCATGATATCTACCGCATCTAAAGTAGCAATTGCTAGTAGTAGATTTTTGTCATTAGAATCTAATATTCCTTCACTATGTGCAAAGTTATTTCTAATGTACTGATAACGTTTAATATCTTGCCACTCTTTAGAATTGGTGGGGAAATCAATTCCCACTACGTTCTTAAGGTATATCTTAGCTTTTTCTATGCCCTTATTATTAATGTTGTTAACTTTTATAGATAAGTCCCGACTTTCTTGTAACTCTTTACAAAGCCTAATAAGTTGATTCTCTAAAAAAGAATAGATACTAATTAATAGAGAAGACCTTAAAATACTTGGAAACTGTACTGAAAACATATGCTTTTCGCTTAGAAAGTGAGTCCAAGTTTCTTGAAAGGGATTGTCCAATTCATCCTCAAGGGTTGTATCCCTATCCTCTTCGATATCCAATGCTTTATACTGTTCCTCCAATATGTTCCGTTCCATGAATGTAGCGTATATCTTAAAATGATTAAGTGGTATTCGAAATCTTTGCATTGCATCATTAGTGGGAGTGACGTAATTATTTAACCTCATCGCTTTAATCCTCCATGTACAAAGTATGTATCTTATTCATATCTACCTTTCTATTATATTACAATTATTGTACTTAAAGATTATTTTTCAATTAATTGGAATATGAATATTTCGATGAATCTTGTAAAGGTGAAATAATTTCTTATGTTCATAAGAAAAATTGCCTTTTTAAACACAAGGTTTCTTCATTCCTCTACAATGTAAGAAGATAAGGGGGTGAATAAATGAAAATACAATTCAAGAAGGGGGACAAGCAACTTAAACTACACTTAACCAGCCGCTTTATTTTCACAGTTGTTTACGTCTTAGTGAAGATTATTTAATACATAATGAGAGACAAACGAAAATAATATCATAATTAGAAAACACGGGGTTATTACGTCCCGTGTTTTTCTTATCTTCGTTGTTTACTCTTATTATGTGCATCCGACATTTGTTTGCCTGTTGAAGGCTTGTAAGGCTTTCGTGTAGTCTTCTTCTTAGCCATTAGCCCCCCTCCCCCTCATGGTACCCCATAGACATTTTCTCCATTGGGGAAAGTGTGTGGTCTATCTTCTCACCGTCAAAGTTGACAACCTTTCCTGTGTTCTTACTCTCTTCCTTCTGGTTCAATGCTTCATAACCTGCGGTCATTAGCGTATGTGGTGTTCTGTTTACTTCGTGTAGCTTCTTAGGGTCAAGGGTTCCATAAAGAGACGGCTTTTCCCGTTTCTCTTCATCATTGTACATAGATGCTTTTTCCTCCTGCTTTTGTGGAACACGGATTGCAGGGGCTTGCCCTCGGTTTACATACTCCTGATACATTTCATGTGCTTGTGTATCTCCGGCGAA
Organism: Halobacillus sp. Cin3; assembly: GCF_947311855.1. Classification (NCBI taxonomy): domain Bacteria; kingdom Bacillati; phylum Bacillota; class Bacilli; order Caryophanales; family Bacillaceae; genus Halobacillus; species Halobacillus sp. Cin3. The sequence continues at coordinate 82,536 of NZ_CAMZMV010000007.1, forward strand.
CGCCTTTTCTTGTAGTTCTTGAATGTGTGTATCCATTACTTAACCCCTCCTTCGCTTGTTAGCTGCTTCTTAATTTCGTGTAGAGTTTCAATGTCACTAACCTCTTTAATATGCTGAACAAAAGCCTCAATGATTGTTACCTTGATGCCATCCAATAGTAGTTGTTTGTGTAGTTCGTTTTCCATGTTTACATTCTCCTTTAGGTGTCCTTTTTTATTACTGATTGAAAGAGTTTTTGTTCTTGGCTGTCTGTGGTGCTATCTTTCCGTTAATCAAGGCTTCTCGTACTTCCTCGTTATAAAGCATTGGCGAATAATGCCCGTCTACTTGGTGTCGTTGGTTCATGTTTAATCTGTGGTCGTCTGTTGGTTGGTGAAGTGCAAGCCCTACGCGTCTTTCTACATTGGAAAAAGTCCTGCGGTATTCCTTTTCGTACTCACTTTGCTTGTTATGGTATTCAATAATCTTGTTAAGATATTGACGCTTTAACTCGTCCATTTCGTGATACAAGGGCTTGAACTCTTTTACGCCCATCTCCTGTATAAATTGGCGACGTTCCTTATCAATCTCCTGCTTGGCTTTAGTCAATTCTGTTTGAATGACATTATCAACCTGTTCCAACTTAAATAAGGCTTCTTGTAAGTCCTTTTGTGCTTTCTTCCGGTCGCTTACAAGTTTCTGACTCGGTTCCTTGTCCTCCAGGATTGCCTGTTGGAAGTCGTTCTCTTCTTCATCCCGTAAAGCCTTAACCTCTGCTTGTAGGTCTGTTACCTTCTGTTGTAGCTTTACCTTGCGATTCTCACCATTCTGTATTAGCTTTTCTACACGCTTTACTGTATCGCCCTTAAATAGATTCATTGATTTTCTACTCCTTTCATTTCTTCTCCTAGTGCTTGGTAAACAATCTCCATCCGTTCTGTTGGATAGACTGCCCGTAATCGTCTTTCTGTGCTTCTGATATTGCGTTCTAATGGGTAAAGCTGATTCCTTATGTCTTCAATCTCAATAACGTAGTAAGACAGCTTGTGTAGTTCTTCGTCGTCCTTGCCTTCGCGTTCCATTAACTTATTGAATCGGGAATTAGGGTTGCCCTCAATCTCTTCTAAGTTGCTATACAAAGTCTTCTGCTTCTTTAAGTTCTTGTTATGAATGTTTAACAAAGATTCATATTGACGTTTGTGTTGCTTCAAGGCGGATTCGAAGTAGTTTCCGTCCTCGTCTTTCCTTAGTTCAATAGGATTCATATTGAAGTCCGTATAATACTTCTTATCAATTAGCTTCTGGCTCTTCCTCTTTCGTGGCATATTTATACTCCTGTCATTCTTGAACAATATTATTCAAGTTATTGAATGCGTTTTTCCTGCATATCTTCGTCTAATAGTGCTTCAAGTTCTTTTATTTGTTCAGTTGTATATCCGTTCTTCTGTACGTTATCTTCATCGTCGATTATCCTCGTCGTAATCTCTTGCTTAGATTTGGCAGCAGGGAACCAGTCTAATAGTTTAGCTAGTAACTCCATATGTTTGATACTGCCACTTAACGCACGTGCTTTAAGAACTGATAAGTAATCAGGGTAAATGTCTTGTGTCACTTCCTTGTATATTTCGTTCTTAATCTCCTGGCCATGAAAGCTGTTAATGTACAGATTCAATGTTTTACGGGAGACCCCCCACCCCTTGGCTACGGTTTCTTGACTTGCATTTTCACTTTCATCTAGGTTTCTTAGGAAGTAATCCTTTACCATCCTTTGTTGCCTTTCTGACAACCGTTTTTGTTTTTCTTTACTCAATAGTTAATCCTCCAGTTCTGTAATGTGTTCAACTAACAAAGATATCCCTGCTAGTTCTTCATCTGTATATTTAAGGTCACGCCGTAACGCCCTTAATAGTCGATAATGATTTCTCCTCGTAATGCCTTTAGTTTCTTGTTCCATCTCAGCTAAGTAATTCGGATTGTTAATCATACTCAATTCAGACAACCTTGTAGCCGTAACCCCTTTAAGTAGGCGGGCAACTCTGATTGTCTTGCCCCTCAACTTGAACTCTTCCTCCACTCTTCTCAACTCCTTTTGATTAAAACTACTAAAAATGTAACCCTATAAGCCCTAAATAAAGCAGGCAAGACAACGTATGTTATCCTGCCCGCCTTATCCTCTAATGAAAGGAGAATCAACATTACTACATGAACTCAAACAAGTAGAAAGAAAGAGATTATAGGATAGACAGCGTAGTTATCAAAAGGATAAGTACGCCGCCTATAACTTCTTACTCTATTAGCGTCTTTCTACAAAGAAATACAAGTGTAATTACAATTATTTCTGTAAATCTGAAATGTTGAAGGTCTTAACAGGGGAAGGGTTGCCGTCTGACAATCTCATTCCTTTGTACATAGGGATGATATGTCCTTCTTCCTTGTCTCTGATTTCTTGTAGCTTACGTTCCTTCATTCCAATGCTTTGTACGTCCCGATAATCTAAGCCATGTTCTTTGGCTATGTCCTTCCATCGCAACTTACCTTCGTGAACATCCACCAATACTGCTTCTCGTACTTCGTCACTGAACTCTCTAGCCTTTTTGAATTCTTTTTCCATAGTCTACATTCTCCTTTTTGTTTACAGCTGCTGCGTCCTCCCCACCGTCGGGGGTCTAATGCGGAAACTGGTATAAGGTCTTAATCTTTATTAAAGATTTACAAACTTCCTTACTCTTATTTTGTAGATATACAATAATGTAGTAGGTTCTTTTTGTAATAGGAGGAAGTGGTCTTCTTCCTCATGGTTTAGCAGATTATTCTTATTGTTATTATTCTTATTCAGTTATTCTTATTATTCGGTAAGGAAGGACTTTGCCACCGGTACTTCGTACCCTTACCTTTGGAATACTTTACACACACAAGATGGATTACATTCACAAAAATTGTGATTAACTGTTACCCTCTCATCATTTGTCGTGCCTTCGCTAATTCGTCTTCGTATGACACTGTTTCCTCTACAAAGGAGTTTTGTATTTTCTCTACTCTTCCTCCCTTGTACTTAGAAAGTTGAGAGAGGGGCATAACATTATAAGCATAATTCGTATGCCCATTCTTCGAAGGTAGTTTCACCCGTTTCAGAACAGGTTTCCCATCTACTTCTAACTCACATAATTCTTTAGAATGCTTACGTATTGACTTTGCTGTAAGACCTGTTCGTTGTGCCATCTGTTCTTGAGTTGGATGACAAAAGCCGTCTTCCTTCATGTAAGAAGCTAGTGCATTCAATACGAAGAACTTTGTAGCCCCTAACTCTTTGGCTAGTCCACTTGTAAACATGGATAAGTGGACTTTGTGATGAATATCCTCATGTGTTATAACCTTTTTCTCGGTTTGCTGTTCCATTAATCAAAACTCCCATTCTTGTATTTAGTCTAGACTCTGCTGAGGGAGGAGAACGCCTCTTGTTCCTGGTTGCTAACATCCTCATCAGCGTCTTCTAATTACAGTTGGGGCAAAGCAACAAGATGTGTGACACAATTCTTGTGATTAATCATTAAGGGTTACAATTGGAGATTTAAAAAATACTGGGGAAATTTTTTGTAGGAAATGGATGAATTGTAAGGGGCTGTTTTGGTATCGGGGGTATGTCTCATTTGGGGGTATTTTTTCATAGCTTGTATTTAAGACCCCTTGGACGAGACGGTAGGCATACCCGCCCACCCATACTGGGGGGGAGTAGCTTCTGTGTACCTTTGTATGCCTAAGTCTCTACATATATTCTCGCTTGTCTGTGGGCTTCTCTGTGCGTCTGTGTATGCTTCTGTTGTCTTAATACATTAAGGAAGTTCTTTAATACACACGCGGATTATGTTCATTGATTCTTGATAATAATGTTTCAACAATGGACTGTACAAAACTTACAACATTTAGACACCGTAGCTTTAGATAAGAAAGCACAGGGAATCCAACACTTTACACCATCTATAAGTTAGTCTATAATCAATTGTACAAAAGTTATTAGACTTATAGACTGAGAGGGAGTAATTACATAATGGCACTAATCGGATATGCAAGGGTGAGTACAATGGGGCAAAGTTTAGAAGCACAATTAGAAGCACTTCAAAGATATGGGGTAGATAAGATATTCCAGGAGAAGTATAGTGGGGCTGAACAGAATGGCATGAGTAAACGTCCAGAATTAAATAAAGCTTTAGAGTATCTTCGTGAAGGTGATACCTTAGTAGTCTACAGGATAGACCGCCTAGCACGTTCTACGTTTGACCTTCATAAGATTGTACGTGATTTTCAAGAAAGAGGAATAGGACTGGTCTTCATAAAAGAGAACATAGACTTTTCTAATTCCTCAGGGAAGTTCATGTTTACAATGCTGGGGGCAATCGCTGAATTTGAAAGAGACCTAATCAAAGAAAGAACGGCTGATGGAAGAGAAAGGGCAAAGGCCAAGGGTACACATATGGGGCGTAAAGGAAAGGATGAGAAGGACGTCCAGAAGGCTTTGAAGTTACTTCGTGAAAGACAGGAGAATGGATTAAGCGTTAATGAAATATCAAAAATGACGGGAGTACCCCGTTCCACTATTTATGCAAAGAACAAAGAAACGTTAGGATGAAGTCTCCTAACGTTTTTTCTTATAGTACACTATCTTTTGGATAAGGTTACATGTCCCTAATTCATTTTGTTTAATTAAGTAGAAACCGTTGATATGTCAAGGGTTCAAGAGGGTAGGTTACATTCAAATAAATCGAAGGTTGTTACATCCAAGGCAGCATACATGGGAAAGAGAACCTTATGTTAAAACTCCTGAAGGATCTTCAGGAGTTTATTTTGGGTATCACCTCTTGAAAGTGAGTCCCAATTTCTCTTCAATTATTCTTTTTAATGGTATAACTTGAATAGTTACTGGATTATTTTTCTGCATTAAATAATAGCTAATACCTTCATCTGTTTTCTCCATCCGGTAGGTTGCTTCCTCACCCTTATTGTTAGTAATTTTGGTATCGGGTAATACCTTTCCATCGATATCCCAACACACAATATAAGCCAGACTGTGGAAAGCGTGGTTAAAAGTCTTTCCAAGGAAGGTGTGCTTAAGTTCTAAGTAAAATATTCTTTCTGTTAAAGATGGGTTAGCTATGTCATCATCAAAGCTAACAAGCAAATCAATACCCTTGTGAGATGAATAGTCTAGAACTGTGAATGGGAACAGGTTGGGCATAAGTGCATACATTTCCATAAAAACGCCATATGTCTCAGCTTCATTAGATGGTTCATATATTTTCCGGTGATAAGCTGTTTTGTAGCCGTCACTCCCGTTTAGTTCTATTTGGCTTTGTCCTTTAACCTCGAAATAACGCTTTCCTCTTATTTTCTTAAGCCGTTGTTCATACATATCTTTATCAAAGTTAGGCACAAATGGCTTAGGGTTATTTACCGGTGGATTTGGTAAGTTTGTAGGTTTAGGCTTGATTACCTCCCCACCTCTGTTCGGTTTAGGTTCAACTGGCGGTTTAATGATTGGAGGTGTACCTGGCTTTTCCTCTCCTAAGTCTCTTAATAACTCCTCAATATGACTCTTCATATAAAAGACACCGTTCTTGTCTTCCTTTAACTCCTTACCAATACCTTTAACAAGATTAAAGATTGATTTTCTCAGTTCGTCAGCAAGTTTAGGTTGTGTGGAAGCCATAGAACTTCTATCAGATGTCAGAGGTATCTCCTGGCAATTTATAAAACCGTGTAAGGCAGTTGTATGTGTGAAGGAACCGTCTCCAATACGTGGCAACCAGTCATTTACCTTCTCAATTGGAATGAAATCTTTAGCCAAGTAGATTCCGTATCTATCTGCGACTCTATATAAGGTACGTTGATTAGATTTACCAGTAGGCCTTAAAGCGTGGTTGTAGTTTCTCTTAATTGCGTCTCCCTCATAGTAGATAACGTAGTGATATACCACTTCTCTAACGTTAGAATTTTCGTCGATAATCTGTACACTATTCTTGCCTGTCCATTTCTTTACATAATGCTTGTAGAAATTTCTACCTTTTTCTTTCAGCAAACCTTTATAGTCAGTAGTCACGGGAGGAAAAATATGACCGAAGTCACAAGTTTCATAGTTTCCTTCTAGAAATGATTGTTGCGGTGTACCTTCATTATCCAAGCCTCTTAAATAAACTGTGAATTCTTTAGCTGCGTGCCCATATTCCTTGAGTTCATTTTGGAAAGAACCAAGCTTAGTAAACCAATACAGGTAGTCTCTCATTACGTCATGCTTAAAGTTGTCTGCAACGTTTTGATTAAAACCTATTAAGGTTATTTCTGTACCTCTCTTGTTCGTCGCATTCGACAACTTCTCAACAGTAAAGTCGAAGAGTTCGCCATTTTCAAGGTTCTGTAAGGGGTTTTCGGCTTCAGACCGGTATACACCCGTCTCATGATAAGTATCAACTATGATTTTCTCTGACCTTAAGTATATGAGAGTACCATGACTCTTTTCACCTATCGTCTCCGGGGAACCTTTTTCTTTATCGGTATAACCTAATCCCCAAAAGTTTTTAATTAAAGATTCTTTAGTCATGCCTTCACCATTATCCCGAAATTTCACTATCAATTTGTTATCGTTGTTTAGGTAGCATGAAATATGCAGTTGAGTTGCTTTTCCATCATAAGCGTTAGATATGGCTTCTCGCAGGAGTTCCAACGGATTGCCAAAGTTACTTGTAATTTCGTACATCTCAGCTGCTTGATTGACTTCAGGCTGAAAAATCTCTTTAACATTTTCACTTGTAGCCATGATTAACCACCCCTATAACTATCTTCTTAATATTACTTTACCACGAATGGACGGAATTTTCTGCAAAATCAATGGTTTTACACCAATATATGGTATATTGTTAGGAGAATTTCATATAAAGAGGTGTGGTCAATGGGGATAGAGTTGTTGCCTCAAACAATATTAAGTACTTACGAAGTTAGGGAATGGAGACATGCGTGTGCAATTCTTAAAGAAGATTTTCCAAACGAGTGGAACGACATTGTCGAAGTTCTTGAAAGTTTCACGTTAAATAAAAGCTACATTGTAAGTCCAGGAGGAAGAAAGTCTCCTATATCTAACTACATAGATGATTTCTTGTACCAAAGGGATTGGGAAGAAAAATCGTTTGATACGAAAATACTAATCGATGACTTAGAACATGAAACCCCAACACATAAGATTGACTGCTTAAAGAATCGTGTAGCATTAGAAATCGAGTGGAACAATAAAGACCCTTTCTTTGATAGGGATTTAAATAACTTCAGACTTCTATTTGAATTAGGGGCTATAAGTGTTGGTGTTATCATAACTCGTTGTAGTGGATTACAGAAAATATTTAATGAATTGGGGAAAGGAAAATCATACGGCAACTCTACTACACATATGGATAAACTTGTACCGCGGATAGAAGGTGGAGGTGGGGGCGGTTGCCCTATTTTAGTACTGGGGATAAGCGAACAATTGTATAGGGAGGATATTTGATGGTTACTGATTACTGGGTACAATCAAACTACGAATTGTATGATATAGGCTTTGCAAAGACCATCCTTTCTAATCACTATTCTGAAGAGTGGAATTTCATTAAGTTAGCCCTCTGGCATTTCCGACTATATGAATCAGATATTAAAAGAGATGGAAAAAACAAAACAAACATTGTAAAACGATTAGAATTACCTTTTAAGCTAAATGGTTGGCATGAGAAAAGTATTTACATGGAACAACACTTAATTGATAAGAAATCATTTACAACATTACATGTAAATAAGTCTGAATCCCACAAAATCGATGCGGTTAAGTCAAATATAGCTTTAGAATTTGAGTGGAACAATAAGAATGCGTTCTTTTCTAGAGACTTAAGTGAACTAGGCAGACTACATTCTGCTAAAGTGATTGATGTAGGTGTAATTATCACAAGGTCTTATGAACTCAGTTCTTTATTTGTTGCATTAGGCACTTACACAGGAGAGAAAGGGGGCGTGAAAAAAGTATCATCAAAGTATGAAGGGTCTACCACACATGCTAATAGTGTTAAAAACCTCTTAGAAAATGGAACTGCCGGGGGCTGTCCAGTTCTGGTGATAGGGATTACTAAAAAGAGGTTTGAAGCGAATGGTGAGATAGACACATACTAAAAATAACCTATGGAATACCCCATAGGTTATTTCTTCATTTTCTTTTAACAAGTAATAAGCATTCTTGAACGTCACGGCTTTTGTCTTCTTTTCTTCCCATTGTGCTATGCAAGTAATCAAGGTAACGTACTTCTATATCGTATCTTTCTGCGAAGATGCTGCGGGCGAGTTCAATGAGTTCTTCCAGTTCAATCATACCTGTATTGCTGTAACTCAGTACAAGGTTGGACTCTTTTTCATTGACCTTTGAAAACATATCGGAAAAAGCATCTTTAACCTTTGTTTTAATGCAAAACGGTGATTGATGTCGGTCTGTTCTATACCTACCCTTAAACTTAACCTCAGGGTAGTCATACTTTACTAAGGTTTCTATTGCGTGATAGAAACGGGAATAGTGGACAAAACAGTAAGGCGGGTCTGCATATACTGTCGAATTGTTATCGATGTCCTCTAAGCAATCCATGTAATCCTTTGAAACCACTTTATTGTTTTGCTTGTTCTCACCTAGTACCTCTTGAAACTCTGTAAACTTACGTCTGAAGTAAGGTACAATTTCCTTTCTTCGATAAATAAGGATATCACTCATGTTCTTCTCATTAGTGGCATCTCTGTATTGTGCGTAATGCCCTGTACTTTGTGAATTGTAAGACATAGCAAACATCAAACTAGATATGATTGGATAGAACAAATCAGAATCCTTATATTCATCTGCCACCCCTCTTATGGAGTCAATCCATAAGCATTGTTCGGCATTCCAATAAGTACCCGAGTAATTCTTTAAGAACAGGTGATATTCGACTTCTGAAAAATCTCTATCGATTAATTCCTTCTGTTGCTTCTCTAACTCCTTGAACTCTTCTAGAGTGAAGTCTACATCATAATCAAATGAAATATCTGGGTAGCGTTCTTTTACATAATTTACTTTAGCTGTAGCTTTCTCAATAATCTCTTCTAGTACATTTGGGTATTCATCCCACTTGTAATCCCCTAAATATGATTTAGCTAAGATAGAGGAGTATGATTGAATGTCGTTAGATAAGAACGGCACTTGGTTCCTTAATGCCCCGGCCAAAACGCTTGAACCTGCAAATAGGTCTACGACAGTACCTCCTGTATAACAATAGTTAATGCCCTCGATTACATAATCAATAATCTTTCTCTTCGACCCCATGTACTTGATTATGTGAGGAATATTTTCATTTATTGTTAACGGCATAGGTTCTTGTTCTATATCTTTAGTTGTTATTTCATTAGCTATGTTAGTCATAGTTCTACTTCCTTTCATATAGGGTAGATTATATCATCTTGCGACATTGACAAAAAGGCTTTGGCTTTATGTTACGAACAAGAACGTTTGTTCTTATTATACTCTCCTGTATCATCCAACACAATAATTAAGTGCGTGTTTACAAGAGGGGTTAAACTTCCTTTCCCCACTCTTGATTGGTTGAAAGAAAGGAAAACGGCTTGGACGAAAAATCGACTACCTTATGATGACAATAACGTGTAAAGTCAATCATAAAAAGTAGACGATTTGAATAGCACTTGATTGTATATCAAGTTAAGGTTTCCGTGTTGTATCGCCCTATTAATCGTCAGGATTTCTCCTAAACATGCCTACTGCTTCAAGTAGCCCTAACAGGTTCACAAAGACCTCTAACCTTACGATTCGACTTTTCGGTTAGTTAATTCGACACCCATTTATTATGGGACTGGAAACGGATTTTATGTTACTTGTGGCATGTCCTACACCATCCATAGATGGTCTACCCTTCCTTCGTACAGCACTTTTAGGTAGCTTTCACCCTTCGGACACAAAACGCAATAGGAAACGTTTGTATTATGTCCTATCCCTTCTTATTGCATCGGCAAGGGCGTACCTATCAAGTTTATATTTCCGTCGTGTTATTAGGCATTCCACGACGAGAAACTCATCTCAGCAGCTAAAAAAGCCATTAGTTAATACACCTTGCACATGTTAATTTTTTTCGTTAACATGAGAAAGTAGCTAAGCGGTATTCCGTATTTAGTTATACTGGTTACTTGGTCACGCGTTGCACCGCGTGGCTTTTTCTTTTTCCTCGTATTATCCTCTGCTATTTCTTGCTTTTTCTAAGCCTGACAACGGGACTGTATTGTGCATGTTGTTTTCGTATGCTTTTATCATCCAACTGAATGTATTTACGAGTAGTTGTGATGTTGGCATGTCCCACTATTCTTTGAAGAGTGAAGATGTCGCCCCCACTTAGGATGAAATTTCTACAAAACATATGTCTAAATACGTGTGGTGAAACGCGTTTAACTATCCCTGCCTTTTCTTTATAATGGTTTAATCGTTTTCTAAATGAGTTAGGATTGTATTTTGTTCCAATGTTCGAAAGCATGACATGATTTGTATCGAAATTCATGTTGTTTTCAGTTACTAATTCTAATAGAAGCTTCACTACTGAATTAGACAGAGGCAATATCCTGGGCTTTCTATTCTTATTTTTGATTGCAGGAAGAATAATTGCACGTGTTTTAAAGTCCACTTCTGATACCTCTAAATCACACACCTCCGAAATTCTCATGCCTGTATCTAACATTAGATACATCATTACTAAGTCCCTGAATTGTGCATACTGATTAATATCAGGAATGGACAGTAGTAAATCCATTTCATCATCAGTTAGAGGGTCAAATGAATCTTCATCCACTCTCATTAACTTAATGTTTTTCACGGGATTCTTATTGATTATTTCTTCTTCGAACAAAGCATTGAAGAAGCTTTTTAAAAACCTAATCCTCACATTTATTGTGAATGGTGAGAGTCCTATCTCATTCGTTCTTTGGTTGACGTGTTCTTCTTTAAGGTAAACGATGTACTCACGAATTAACGTAGTTGTAACATCGGATACGTCCTCAATTTCAGAGTGATTGAACGCCACCCATTTACGGAAACCTTCCATTAGAATGAAATAATCCTTCATGGTTCTGTCTCGAACTCCTAATGCTTTCTTTAATGAAATGAAACTTTCAAAAGCTTGTTCAAGCGTGTAACTGACAGTAACATCTACATCATTATGAGGTAGGGTTGTTCTACGTCTTACGATTGATTTACCTTTACGACTATTGTTAGACAAACAAAAAACGCCTCCTTTCGTTTACACTTGTCGATACTGACAAATGAACGAAAAAAGACGTCGGTTAGTACTTATTTACGAAAGCAGACCGTTCGCCCTCATTATTGCTAACGAGTTGACAAACGCTGTTTTAAAGGGCTGTATGCCCCCGGCAGGATTCGAACCTGCGGCACACGGTTTAGGAAACCGATGCTCTATCCCCTGAGCTACGGGGGCCTGTGAAGCGTACGAGTCATATTATACTAAAGAATCCAGAGATTGCAAAGGAATCCTTTTGCTGAAAATGCATCTCCCCCTGTTACTTCCGACAGGTGGATGTGATAAAATGATACCTGTCTGTCAAAAAGGATCGTTTTTTGTAGTCGAAAAAGAACAAGGGTAGGCCGCTGAACGGCTGATCCCGCTTGAATAGAGTTTGAAGGAGGAACAGCGATGGGAGATCTACCTTTCATTTCCGTTGAAGGGCCCATTGGGGTTGGGAAAACGTCTCTGTCTAAAAAGCTCGCCTCCCAGTTTGATTTTCACTTGTTAAAGGAAATCGTTGAGGAGAACCCGTTTTTAGGCAAGTTTTATGACAATATTGAAGAATGGAGCTTCCAGACGGAAATGTTTTTCCTTTGCAATCGTTTCAAGCAGCTGGAAGACATTGAACGTAAATATCTGCAAGCTGGCAAGCCTGTTGTAGCGGATTATCATATTTCAAAAAATATGATTTTCGCCCGTCGAACCCTTAGAGAAGAACAATTTGATAAATACGCACAGATTTTTGATATATTAACACATGATATGCCTAAACCGAATATGGTCGTTTATCTTCATGCGAGCCTAGATACACTGATGGACCGCATCCGTATGCGGAACCGTGATGTGGAGGCCAATATTCAGCCCGCTTATCTTGAACAGCTTTCCCAGGATTATGAGGATTTCATGAGCCATTTTGAAGCCTCGCACCCGGACATCCCTGTGATCCGCCTCAATGGGGATCATTTGGATTTCGTAAAGCATCAGGACGATTTAAACTACATTGTTGCTCAAGTTGAACAGCATTTAAATAAAGGAGAAGTTATCAAATGAATGCACGTGAACGCTACGGTATTCCACATGATAGTGTCATCACGATTGCCGGAACCGTCGGCGTCGGAAAATCTACGATGACGAATGCGATTGCGGATGCTCTCAAATTCCGGACATCTTTTGAAAAAGTGGAGACCAATCCGTATCTTGATAAATTTTACCAGGATTTTGAACGCTGGAGTTTCCACCTGCAGATTTATTTCCTGGCTGAACGCTTCAAGGAGCAGAAGAAAATCTTCGAATACGGGGGCGGATTCATCCAGGACCGTTCCATTTATGAAGATACCGGCATCTTTGCCCGTATGCACTATGAAAAAGGAACGATGTCAGGAACGGATTATGAAACGTACCGTAATCTGTTCGATGCCATGGTCATGACACCCTATTTCCCTCATCCTGACCTTCTTATTTATCTGGAAGGTTCCTTCGATGATGTTCTCGGCCGTATTAAAGAGCGTGGACGTCCGATGGAACAGGAAACACCTGTCGAATACTGGGAGGAAATGTTCAACCGTTATGACAACTGGATCGACAACTTCAACTCCTGCCCTGTGCTGCGCCTGAACATTGCGGACTATGATGTCCTCAATGACGAAAACAGCATTGAGCCGGTCCTTGAAAAAATCGGTCACTTTATCCAGCAGTCCCGTAAATGGCGTTCCAGCCGTCTGCTGACGTAACATGGGTATAAATGAAAAAAACCGGTACGATGATCACCGCTGATCATCGTACCGTTTTTTTATGTTTTCTTTAAATAATCGTGGATCATTTTCCGGTGGCTGCCGACCATCGAGGCAGGAAGCTTATCGGGCGGCGTAAACTTAAACTGGAGTGACTCTCTCGGGTCCATGCGGTAATCCCCGGAGTATGTATCCGTATCATAGGCCGTTGTGACAACGTAAAATTCATCGCCGTTATCAGCCCGGATAAATTGGTCTGCCCCGGAGTACACATTGAATAGGTTCAGCTTGTCGACCGTCAGCCCCGTTTCCTCCCACACTTCCCGTTTGGCTGTCTCTTCTGTGCTTTCCCCGAGTTCCATCAATCCCCCGGGCAGCCCCCAGACGCCGTGCGGGGAGGTTCGCTGCTGCAGAAGGATGCGCCCCTGGTCATCCACGATCACGACGACAGCCCCGACGAAGATCAACGGCCGGTGACCGACAAGAGCCCTTAAATCTTCTACATATCCCATATGGCTGTTCTCCTTTCGAAGCGTTAATCAGCGAGTCCTGTTGTTTCCTTTACATAGGTGCCCTCTTCAAGTGCGTGAAGCAGAAAATGGGCCACATCTCCTCTCGAAATGCTTCTGCCATCCTGCGGCACTGTGTCGGACGTCCGGTAGTTCCCTGTGACAGGTCCATCCAGGAGGCGCATCGGACGGGCAATCGTATAATCCATATCCGCTGCTATGATCGCATTGACCGCCCGGCGGTGATCGTGCAGGACGTTTTTCAAAATCATCCGGCTCATCCATCCGGTCAGTCCGGGAATTTCATTGTACAGCCCGGCAGAGGCGACGTACAGCAGCCGCTTGATGTTATGCTGCGCGGAAGCGGTCAGGATGTTTTCCGTCATAATGGTCAGGGTGCTGCGGTCTTTTAACGATTCTGAACCGAGACAGGAGACAATGGCCTCCTGTCCGAGGACGGCCTGACACACATCCTCCTCATTCCTTGCGTCCCCTTGTACCCTATTCAAACGTTCATGATTTATACCGAGCTTATGGGGATTCCTCAGAAAAGCGGTAACGTCATGACCGGATTCCAGGGCCTGTTCGACAAAGGCCTTTCCTGTTCCACCGGTAGAACCAAAAACAACAATTTTCATGATCTCACCTCATTGATATATTTTAGAAACGCCCATTCAGGAAGAATGATGCCTGAAAAAATTGATTTTCCGTCTGCTCCATGTCTGCAGCCAGTATACGGCACTGAATCCGAGCGCGATAATTGTAAGCACCCAAAGGAGAGCTTCCTCCATCCGTCCGGATTCGACGGCAAAGTAGATGGCAAGAGGAATGGTGTCGGTTTCTCCCGGAATATAGCCGGCCACCATCAACGTTGCTCCGAATTCTCCGAGAGAACGGGCGAATGTCATGACAAGCCCGGCGAGCAGTCCCGGCCAGGCCAGCGGCAGCGCGATCGTGAAGAAGACCTTTCCTCTGGAAGCACCAAGATTATGAGCGGCATTTTCCAGCTGTGTATCATAGTTTTGAAAAGCAGCCGCCGCACTTTGATACATCAGCGGGAATGAGACGACGGCGGAAGCGATGACAGCTCCTGTCCAGCTGAACACCACCTGCAGGTCAAACCAGTGCATCAATATCCGCCCGGCCCAGCCATTCCTGCCGAACGCATATAGAAGACAAAAGCCAATGACGGTCGGCGGGAGGACAAGAGGCAGAAGAAATAGTGATTCCAGCAGACTTTTCCCGGGAAATATTTTCCGGGAAATCAATCGTGCTGCAAGCGTCCCGGATATGAAAACGATGATGGTGGCGATGGCTGCTACTTTTAAGGAGAGGAAGAGAGGACTGATGCTCATCATTCGTTCGTTTCATCTCCTATAGCGGTAAAACCGTAGTTTTCTAAAGTTTTACCGGCTGCTTCTGTAGACAGGAAGGTTATAAAGTCAGAGGCAGCCTCCTCAGTCCGGCTTTTTGTGATGACTGCGGCGGGATAAATGATCGATTCGTGTAAAGAAGGGTCGACTTCTGCGGTGACGTGTACCTTATCGGATGTGAAGGCATCACTGGCATAGACGACACCATAGTCCGCGTCGCCGGATTCTACATAAGTGAGCACCTGCCGGACATCTCCGGCAAAGACCATCTGATCCTCCATCTGATCCCAAAGGTGAATCGTTTCCAACGCCTGTTTCGTATATGTACCAGCAGGGACGCTGTCGGGATTACCGATGGCTGTTGTTTGATCTTCGGCCGCACTTTTCAATGCCTCCAGGGAGCCTGCCGCTGCGTGTTCATGATGACTGATAACGACGAGCCGGTTTTCCGCAAAGGTTTCCATCTGCGCCTCATCTGTGTATCCACGTTTTTTTAAGTAGGTCGTCCATCGGGTATCGGCGGATAGAAAAACGTCGACGGGAGCCCCTTGCTCAATCTGACGCGCCAATTTACCGGAACTTCCTAATAATAAGGTCACATCGACGTTGTAGGCCTCTTCATAGGAAGGAACGATTTCCTCCATGACATCTGTTAAACTGGCTGCAGCGGCAATGGTCACGGTCGGTTTTTCACTGGCATTCGCGCATCCGGCTGAAAAGAAGAGAAGGAATACGGAAGCGGCCCATATGCTTTTTTTCATAAACAGCCTCCTTTCGGCCTTTGTTGATTCGGTGACAGGGCAGAAAAACATCCATGAAAAAGAAAGGTTGAATACAATGAAACTCCAAATCATCACCGCGCTGGTTCTGGCGCTTTTGTTGACCCAGCTTCCCGTTGCAGGGAAATATTTTGCAGTCTTGAATACTATGATACATGAAACCGGTCATTCTCTCACAGCTTTATTGACAGGTGGGGAAGTGAGACATATCTCTTTATTCCCGAATACGTCCGGTGTTACGCTGACCGGTCATAGTTCGTGGCTGAGCCATGTGGTGACAAGCCTTTCGGGATATATAGCGGCTTCGTTCACAGCCTTTGTTTTTTTCTATTTCATCAGTAAGGGATACTGGTCCTGGGTGATATACATCCTCCTTGCCTTCCTTGCTGTGAACCTGCTTTTCTGGGTGCGGAATATCTATGGAGTGTTCTGGATTGTGACCTTTGGTGCCGGTTTTATCTGGCTGCTCCGGACAGGGCATGACACGATTGTGCAGTATGTCCTTCTTCTGCTCGCCTCCCTCGTTCTTGTGGAGTCTGTAACCAGTGCGTTTGAAATCATGTGGATCAGCTTCGTGTCGCCGGGGCAGGCCGGTGATGCCGCCAATCTGGCCCGTGCCTTCCGAATCATCCCATCTCCGGTATGGGGCGTGCTGTTCTTTCTTCAGGCTGTCTATTTTGCTTTTCTTTCCCTGAAGCGTGTCTTTACTTTTTGAAAATGTGCAGACACGTGGGGAATTCTTTCAAAATCCGCACCTGCCCTGTCTTTCCTTATCCGCCTGAATAAGGTAATAAGGTAGGAAAGAGAGGAGGGGAAGAAATGAGCGGAGGATACGGCGGTGGTTTCGCACTGTTGGTTGTTTTGTTCATCCTTTTGATCATTATCGGTGCTTCTTACATGGGCGGCCGTGGATACGGTTATTAAATAGACAGCGGGATTTTTTCCCGCTCTTACATATTTGTAGTTTGTGAAAGGTACGGGAAGGGTAAAACGAACTATAAAAAAAGGACGGGGGAGTCCAACTATGGATTTAAAGGAACAACTGCTGACGGAAGGATACAACCAGATTGATATTCTTCTTGTCCGTGAAGGAGAAGATCAGACGACCGTACCGGGAATCACGCTTCATAAGGTCACAGATCTGGAGTACAAGCTGTACCTGGACCCGGAAACGATTACGTATCACCTGGATGAAGAGCATCCTTATTTTCAAGGAGATCAAAAAGTGGAAACAGGAGAAATGAAGCAGGTGAAGGGATATATTCTAGAATGGTGAAGCCTTGATGTTCAAGGCTTTTTTATATGGTCCGCTGAAAACTTAACACATTCTGTCGTTTAATTGAGGAAACAAAGTGGAACGAAGGAGACAAAAGCATGGAGGAGGATCATCAATGAAGGAACATCAATTATACATTAATGGTGAATATACACAGTCACATGGATCAGAGTGGATTGACGTCGTTAATCCAGCCACAGAGGAAGTCATCTCCCGTATTCCCAAAGGGACGGAGGAAGATGTGAACAAAGCAGTGGAAGCAGCAGCTGCTGCGCAGAAGGGCTGGGAACTGACTCCGAATATCGAGCGCGGTAAAATCGTCCGTCGCCTTGGAGATAAAATTGAAGAAAACCGTGACCGGTTCATTGATCTCCTTCAGGAAGAGCAAGGGAAAGATTATGAGCTGGCCAGCGGAGAAATAGATCTCGCGATTGATTATTTCCGGTATATGTCGGAATGGGCCCGCCGCATTGAAGGGGAAATTGTCCCAAGTGATCGTGCAAACGAAAATATATTCATTTATAAAAAGCCGATTGGTGTCGTAGCCGGAATTGTTCCATGGAATTTCCCGATGTTTATTCTGGCAAGAAAAGTAGCGACAGCGCTTGTTACCGGCTGTACACTTGTCTTGAAACCAAGTCAACAGACACCGAATACAGCTGTCGAATTCACGAAAATTATCGACAGCATGGAGGAAATTCCTAAAGGGGTCTACAACCTTGTCACAGGAACAGGCTCTGAGATCGGCAATACCCTTGCCAAGCATAAAGATGTCCACATGATTACGATGACGGGAAGTGTGGGAGCCGGAACGAAAGTCATGGAAGCGGCTGCTCAGAATATTACGAAGGTCAACCTTGAACTCGGCGGTAAAGCGCCGGCTATCGTAACAGCCAGCGCAGATCTGGATGTAGCGGCGGAAAACATAACGACTTCCCGTTTAGCCAATAATGGACAGGCGTGTACGAACGCCGAGCGTGTTTATGTACACGAAAGTGTCGCAGAAGAACTGATCAGCAAGCTGCGTCATAACTTCGAAAATAAAACACTCGGTAACCCGCGTGAAAATAAACAAGCCGATGTTGGTCCGCTCGTCAGCATGGACCGCATCGAAGAAGTGGAATCCATGGTCAAAGAGGCTGTGGATGCTGGTGCCCACATTGAAATTGGCGGGGAACGCGCAGACATGGAAAAAGGGTTCTTCTATAAGCCAACCATTTTGACGAATGTCACCCATGATATGAACATTATGCATGAAGAGATTTTCGGTCCGGTCATCCCGATTTCCACATTCAAGACGCTGGATGAAGCGATTGAAAAAGGAAATGACACGGAATACGGTCTTTCCTCTTCTGTTTATACGGAAGATATGAATGAAGCGATGCGTGTCGTGAACGAGCTGAAGTTCGGGGAGACATTTGTGAACCGTGAAAACTTCGAAGCTGTTCAAGGCTATCATGCGGGTATGAAGAAATCCGGCCTCGGTGGTGCCGATGGTAAACACGGCATGGAAGACTTCCTCGTAACCCAGGTCGTCTATATGCAGTATAAAAACGATAAACAGTAAACCAAAAGGAGCTGTCCCACCGGGGCAGCTCCTTCGTATAGGATCGTCTTTGACGGAACGCTTGGTCTTTCTTCAGCGGTTGTCGATTTTTTCAGGGTAAAGATCGTGATTCATCAGACGATGATCGGCCATCTGCTCATATTTCGTTCCAGGCTTTCCATAGTTACAGAACGGATCAATAGAAATACCGCCTCGTGGTGTGAATTTCCCCCACACTTCGATGTAGCGCGGGTCCATGAGTTCAATCAGGTCGTTCATGATTGTGTTCACACTGTCCTCGTGGAAGTCGCCGTGGTTGCGGAAACTGAACAGATAAAGCTTGAGTGATTTACTTTCCACCATCTTCACATCGGGGATGTAGCTGATGTAAATCGTGGCAAAGTCCGGCTGTCTCGTTTTCGGACAGAGAGTGGTGAATTCCGGACAGTTGAATTTAACAAAGTAATCACGGTTCGGGTGCTGGTTGTCGAACGTTTCCAGTACCTCCGGATCATATTCAAACGAATAGCTTGTTCCCTGATTTCCGAGTAAGGAAAGGGGAAGCTCCTCTTCATTTCGTCCTGACATAATATCGTCTCCTCCATTTAAGTAAAATAAAAAGCCGCTGCCTCTAAGGGCAACGGCTTGTGTCGTCTACATCCTTAGTTTTTTATAGAGGGATGGGCTAAGAAACCTCTTTGTTCTGTTGGGTTTATTATATAGAAGGGAGGAGAAACCTGTCAATTTCCTACGGCATCCGCCCCGTTTCTGTAAATCTTTGGAGAATACTCTTTAAAAATCATTCATAATCCCCTACAATAGAAGTAATTCGTGAAATTTTCAGAAAAAATGCGCGGCTCTGATTTCCTTCAGAGCTTTGTTTTGCCACATGCAGAAAACGTTTACAAAAAACATTCTAATGAGGTGATTTAATGGACATGCAGCCAATTCCAGCTCGATCAGGCAATCACAACATGGAAAACTACAAGCAGACGTATGAAAATTTTCAATGGGACGATGCAAAGCAGCATTTTACTTGGAACGAGACCGGACGGGTCAATGCCGCTTATGAAGCAATTGACCGCCATGCGGAAAATCCGGACAAGAAAGATCAGCCGGCGTTGATCTATTCCGCACCGGACAGGAAGGAAACGCTGAGTTTCCTGGACCTGAGCAGAAAAAGTAACCAATTTGCCAACGTGTTGAAAAAACACCATATAGAAAAAGGGGACCGTGTCTTCCTTTTCATGCCGAGAAGCCCGGAATTTTATGCGGCCTTCTTTGGTATTTTGAAGGTGGGAGCGATCGCAGGCCCGTTGTTTGAAGCCTTTATGGAGCAGGCGGTCCGAGATCGTCTGGAGGACAGCGAAGCGACGATGCTGATCACAACTCCGGATTTGCTGGAGCGTGTACCGGCCGATGATCTGCCGCACTTGAAGCAGATTGTCCTTGTGGGCGGGGAAGCGCCTGGCAACTACATTTCCTATGAAGAGGAAATGAAGGCCGCCTCTGAATCTTTCGATGTGGAATGGGTCGATTTGGAGGATGGAATGCTCCTTCACTATACTTCCGGTTCAACAGGAAAGCCGAAGGGTGTCTACCACGTTCACAATGCGATGATCCAGCACTATCAAACAGGAAAATGGGTGCTCGATCTGAAGGAAGGCGACGTGTACTGGTGTACCGCCGATCCCGGGTGGGTGACCGGTACAAGCTACGGAATATTCGCTCCGTGGCTGAACGGAGTGACCAACGTGATCCGCGGTGGACGTTTCAGCCCGGATGACTGGTACGGAACGATTGCGGCTCATGATGTGTCGGTATGGTATTCGGCGCCCACAGCCTTCCGTAAATTGTTGAGCGCTGGTAAAGACGCGGCAGGAAAGCATGACTTATCATCACTCCGACACGTATTGAGTGTGGGAGAACCATTGAACCCTGAAGTTGTGACATGGGGATTATCCGCCTTTGATCTGCGGATCCATGATACGTGGTGGATGACGGAGACCGGCGGGATGCTGATTTGTAACTATCCGGCAATGGATATTCGTCCGGGATCGATGGGTAAACCGTTCCCGGGTATTGAGGCAGCCATCGTAGATAACGAAGGAAACGAACTCCCGGACAACCAGATGGGGAACCTCGCTATTAAAGAAGGATGGCCGTCCATGATGCGTGCCGTCTGGAACAATCCCGGAAAGTACGAAAGCTACTTCCTGAACGGCTGGTACGTCTCTGGGGACAGTGCTTATAAGGATGAAGATGGATACTTCTGGTTCCAGGGCCGTCTGGATGATGTCATCAACACGTCCGGCGAACGCGTAGGGCCTTTTGAGGTGGAAAGTAAACTGATTGAACATGAAGCGGTGGCAGAAGCTGGTGTCATCGGTAAACCAGATCCAGAGCGGGGCGAAATTATAAAAGCCTTTATTACACTGAGGGATGGATACGAGCAGTCCGATGAGCTGCTGGAGGAAATCCGCCAGTTTGTGAAAAAGGGACTCAGCGCCCATGCCGCCCCTCGTGAAATTGAAATCAAGGACACGATACCGAAAACGAGAAGTGGTAAAATCATGCGGCGGTTACTGAAGTCGTGGGAGCTCGGGCTTCCGACAGGCGATACGTCCACATTAGAAGAATAAGCAGGAAAAGCACAGCCTTCCGCTGTGCTTTTCTATTTGTCGTTTCACGTGGAACGATGACGTTTTTTGTAGAAAAAATCAGTGTAGACAGCAGGTGGATAGAATGGAAAATCAATCAACGCATTGGATGACAGAGACGCTGGAAACCGTTCAGTGGTTTGTGTTTCTTCTGGCAAGTGCTGTCGCCCTGCCGATCGTGATCGGCTCTTTGTTCGGCCTTTCCTTTCCGGAGGTTGCCGGGTTGATGCAGCGGACGTTATTTGTAGTAGGGGCGGCATCCTTTCTTCAAGGAGTGATCGGTCATAAGCTTCCGATCATGGAAGGTCCGGCCGGTATTTGGATCAGTATTTTCGCCGTTATGGCTTTCAGTGGAAAGCAGAACGGGGATACCTATATGGAGACGCTTCAAGTGCTGGAGGGGACGATGCTGTGGACCGGACTGTTTTTAGTTTTATTCGGCTTGTTCAAATTGTCCCACCGGGTTTTGTTCGTCTTTACCCCTTTTGTGACCGGCGCTTTTTTATTTATGCTGACGATTCAGTTGAGCGGAACCTTTCTTGAAGGGATGCTCGGCCTTCAGGAAGGAGCGGAAGGCATTGACGGGACAGATGCGTGGACGGCTTTTGTCACGCTTGCCCTTGTTCTTGGGCTTTCTATCACTGGACGGGGATGGATGAAAAGTTTTGCTGTACTGATTGGGATCAGCGCAGGATGGGTATTGTATGAAATAGCTGTTCCGGCGCAGGGTGCTGAATCTACAGCCGTCGAGTGGTTTGCCCTTCCTGAAGTTTTTGCCTGGGGGCCTCCGGCCATGACTCTCGGTACTCTTCCCTTAGGATTGATTACTGCAGTGATTCTACTGTCGAATTTAGTGGCTTCGGTTATCGCTGTCAGCCAGACCATATATGGAAAGCCCCGGTATACATACGATCAGATCAACCGGGGGAGCGGCTTTCTGGGCCTCAACCACGGCCTGACCGCCCTCTTTTCTGCGGTGGCCAACGTCTCACTGGCTTCCTCCTCCGGATTTATGCAGCTGACCGGACAGAAACGGAAGCAGCCGTTCCTTTATGCTTCCCTGCTCCTGACAGGTCTGTCTTTGTTTCCACCAGTGGTCAGGTTCATATCTTCCGTGCCCGCTCCGGTGGCGAATGCAGCGCTTTTAGCTACGTTTGTGCAGTTGATGGGCCTCGGCTTGTCGAACTTGACGATGGAACCACTCGATCAGCGGAAACTGACGATTCTAGGCCTGTCCTTTCTGCTCGGGATTGGGCTGATGTTTCTGCCGCCGGACGTATTCACAGGACTCCCTGGTGTGCTCCAGAATCTTCTAAGCAATGGACTTCTCATTGGAACAGTACTCGTCATTACATTGAACCAGTTATGGAAGGAACCAAATTAATTATCCCGGCGTACGGGATGGATAGAGGAAGTGTATTTTATGGCTAAAGAAATCAAAGACATCATCGGTATCGGCATCGGGCCTTTCAACCTTGGACTTGCCGCACTTGCCGACCAGACGGACGAAGTGGACGGTTTGTTTTTTGAACAGACGATCGAATTCAACTGGCATCCCGGCATGCTCATAGAAAAAATGGATCTTCAAGTTCCGTTTTTGGCCGACCTTGTCACATTTGCTGATCCGAAGAGTCCTTATACATTTATCAATTACCTGCACGAACACAATCGTATGTTTCCGTTTTTCTTCCACCGCCATTTTGAAATACCAAGACAGGAGTTCAATCATTATATGCAGTGGGTGGCCAAACAGGTGGATGGCCTGCATTTCGGTCATACGGTCATAGATGTGATCGATCATAACGAAGAAAAGACGCCGCACTATGAAGTGATTGTCGAAGAGACGACGACCGGCGAAAGAAAGCATTACCGGTCCAGGCACGTCGTGATGGGCACTGGGAACGAACCGATCGTCCTGGATGGAATGGACCGCCTGCCGAATGAAGATGTGCTTCATACGAGCCGTTACCTGTTCCAAAAGGATCAGCTGCTGAAATCGCGTCATGTAGCGGTCATCGGTTCCGGTCAAAGTGCGCTTGAAGTTTTCCTCGATCTATTGGAGGAGCAGGAACGCAGTGATATGAAAGTGACGCTTTTGACGAGATCGGGCGGATTGTTCCAGCTTGATACGGCGAAATTTGCCCAGGAGATGTTCACTCCTGATTATGTGGATTATTTTCATAGTCTGAGCTTTGACCAGCGGAAAGAAGCGTTGAGTACGCTTGACCCGCTCCGAAAAGGGATTGCTCCGGACACGCTCACACGACTCTATACAAAACTGTACCACCGGACGACAGCGATGGAAGACAGCCGTGTCCTTATCCAGCCGATGACAGAGATCAAAGGTATTGAAGCGTCAGAAAAGGGAGGATATGATCTTCAGTGCCGCCAATGGCAGGAGGAGTATGACTACACGTATCATGCCGACAAAGTGGTGTTTGCCACCGGCTACAAGCCTCATCTTCCGTCATGGTTTATGGACCGCTATAAGGATGAGGTCGAATGGGAAGCCGATCAGATGTATAAGGTGTCCCGTGACTACCAGCTGGAATTCAAGGACGGCCGGGACCATCACTTCTTCACCTTGACGAACCTGGTGCATTCGCACGGGGCAGGGGCAACGAACCTTGGCCTTTCCGTTCACCGCAATGTTCATATCATCAACACCATTGCCGGCAGGGAAGTGTATAAAAATCAAAAGGATACCACATTCCAGACCTTCTCCATGAAGCATCCGAAGTAACCTGAATCTGTCACCGGTGTTTAAAAGCCTGCCAAACGGGAAGACAATCTATGGAAAAAATAATTGACAAATCTTTCAAGGAGTTGAGTTTTCATGAGTAAGATTGCATGTCTCGTAACGTCCCATTTTGAAGATGTCGAATATACACAGCCGGCGGATGCCTTTTCCAAGGAAGGTCATGAAGTGACAACAATCGAATGGGAAGCCGGAAAAGAAGTGGAAGGCAAGCAGGGAGAAGCCTCGGTCAAAATCGATACGTCCATCGATGATGTAAAACCGGAAGACTTCGATGCCTTGTTCATCCCGGGCGGATTTTCCCCGGATATTCTCCGTGGAGATGAGAAGTTCGTTTCCTTCGCTAAACATTTTATGGATGAGAAGAAGCCTGTCTTCGCGATCTGCCACGGACCTCAGCTGTTGATTACAGCCAAAACACTGGAAGGCCGTACAGCTACAGGGTTCAAATCGATTGCTGTCGATATGGAGTATGCCGGCGTGGATTATAAGGACCAGGAAGTCGTCGTTTGTCAGGATCAGCTGGTGACCAGCCGACAGCCGGATGACATTCCTGCCTTCAACCGCGAAGCATTGAAACTTCTTAAATAATCTGCGTCACCATGGGGCCGCGGGGGGATTTCCCCCACGGCTCTTTTTCTATCCATTGGATCCAGCGGTGGTGAGTGGTCGTATGATCCTATATAATGGAAGGACAAGTCTGCCTACATAATGGATGAAGAACTAGGAGGATCGTTTATGATTGTTATTGAGAAGACGGACCACTTCATCATGATACCCCAGCACGAACATGCCGGCATTTCGGGAAACCTCGTTGATCATTGGAAAAATCATTTTCTGCTGCGCTCGAAGCTTCGGGAAGAAGCGGACTGGGCCATCCGCCAGCATGACCGGGCCTGGATTCCTTTGGATGAGAAGCCTTTATGGAACGAAGAAAAGAACCGTCCGTATACGTTTGTCGATTATCCACTCCAGGAAAAACTTCAGGCCTATGAGCGCGGAATTGGAGAAGTGGCTTCCCAGTCCTTTTATGCAGGGATGCTGTGCAGCATGCATTACGCCTCCTTCTTTCAGGAGGACAGCCATGAACCGTTGATTGTTGAATTCCTGAAGCAGGAGGAGAAGCGGCGGAAGGATTTGTATGAATGGATGGAAATGGACATTCCATACGACGTCTATCATCTTCACTTCAAACGCCTTCAGTTCTGTGATGATCTTTCTTTGTATGTGTGCATGCAGGAACCGGGAACACCGAAGGAAGAGGAAATCCCGTGGTTTAAGGACGGGTTCAGGCAGGCGTTCGATTTTGCGCCGGAGGGGATATATCCTCAGTGGGACAGCGCACGTCAGGTCGTCCTCGATCCGTTTCCATTTGAACAGTCCTTCCATGTGCAGATTCCTTACCGGAGAGTGTCTAAAGAGGACATCCAGCGCCGTGGATTGACCGAGGCTTTCCGTGAGGCTGATATTGATCCGGTCACGGTCACCTTTGTTGGAAAAGAAGAAAAGCCGCCTCTCTGATGAGAAGCGGCTTCTTTTATGGATTCTTTTTCACGCTGAATTGATTGCTGAGAAGGACCCAGTTCTGGGGGAAGGATAGTCCGAGCTTCCAGTAGCTGATTCCAAGCAGGTTCTTTTCCTTAATCAGATCGAATTTCTTTTGTATGGATCTGGCGTCTTCGAACCACACCTCATGCTTTTTCCCCTCTCCATCTGTATACGTGAAATAGGGGGCCTGCTCCTTCTGGTCGTAGGAAATCGCCACATTATTTTTCCGGGCTGTCTGAATAGCCTGCTGCGGACTGAGGGCTTTGGCGAATTCTCCCCCCGGTTCGTACGGCAGGGTCCAGTCATATCCATAGAGGTTCTGACCAAGCAGAATTTTCTGAGCCGGCATTTCTGACAATGCATAATTTACAACATCTGTGACAGGACCGATCGGAGACACGGCCCGTGGCGGACCGCCGCTGTATCCCCACTCGTAGGTCATCAGGACGACGAAGTCTACGATTTCGCCGTGGGCTTGATAATCGTGGGCTTCATACCAGGCCCCTTTCTGGTCGGCACTCGTTTTGGGCGCGAGCGCTGTCGAAATGAGCAGTCCTTCCTTGGAAAGCCGCTGTTTTGCTTTTCGAAGAAATTGATTATAGGATTCTTTCATATCCGGTGGAAGGAATTCCATATCAAAATGGACATCCTTGAATCCTACCTGTTTCGTAATTTGAATGATTTCATCGAGCAGTTTGTCTTGGAGAGCCTCGTCGCTGAGAATTTTCCTGCCCAGTTCTGCACTGAACCCGTCATCAGCAAGGTTGGTGACGACCATCATGAGGACCGCATCGTTTTTCCTGGCAATCTCCTTGAAATTGTCGAGCGGGGGTGCTTTTAATGTGCCGTCCTCCTGGATTTCATAGCTGAAGGGGGCCAGATAGGTCAGGTTCACGGCCCGGCTCTCTGCTGACTGCCGCAGTGTGTCGGAGACGGTCCCTCCATAGGGTTCAATGTACGCATTGCTCGTAATTGGTGTTGGGGGCTGGTCTGGAATATAAAGCCGCAGTCCGACAGCGAGAGTGCTGTCCGTATTCAGTCCATTGACGGCTGCCAGACGATCCGCCGTCATATTGAATTGTTCAGCAATGGTATTTAAACGGTCTCCCGGCTGAACAAAATAGTATTGTCCGACGATAGGAACCACAAGAGCCTGACCGATGACAAGTTTTCCCGGCGTCTCTAATTCGTTTGCTTCGATGATATCGTTTGGCGTACTATCATAAAGACGGGCGATCGAATACACAGAGTCTCCCTCTTGAACAATATGAATCTGCACATGTCTCACATCCTTTCTCATCCTTTACCAATGTATGAAACAAAAAAACGGATTTATTCTTAAAATCCCTTTCTGGGTTCGAGGAACAGGATTTTTTATATTAGTCTTTCTATAGGAAAAGGAGGTGGTACGGATGGAAGATGAGCACTTTATGAAGCTTGCCATGGTGGAAGCAGAAAAAGCAGAGGCGGAAGGAGAAGTGCCGATTGGTGCTGTCATCGTCAAAGACAATCAGGTGATTGCTTCCGGGTACAATCAGCGCGAACAATCCCAGCGCGCTTCATCCCATGCAGAATTCATTGCGATTGAGCGTGCCAATGAGCTAGAGGGCAGCTGGCGTCTGGAGGACTGCACGTTATATGTGACCTTGGAGCCCTGTCCCATGTGTGCAGGAGCCATTCTGCAGTCGAGAATTCCCCGGGTCGTATACGGAGCGGCCGATCCTAAAGCCGGCTGTGCCGGAAGCTTGTACCAGCTTTTGGAGGATAATCGTTTCAACCATCGATCAGAAGTTGTGCCCGGTGTGCTGGGAGAAGCATGCGGGGAGATGCTGTCTCATTTTTTCCGCAGCCTCCGGTCGAAAAAGAAAAAGAAACCGGCTGTAGATAATTAACAGCATGAAATCATTGCATTTTTTGCTGAAAATCGCTATACTTGTTTATGCCGTGCTAAGCGGGGAGGTAGCGGTGCCCTGTACTCGCAATCCGCTATAGCGAGGCCGAATTCCCACCCGAGGTGGCACAGCTTTAAGGTCTGCCTTATGTGAGTGGTGTTGACACTCAGGTCCTGCGCAACGGGAACCAGTGAACCCTGTCAGGTCCGGAAGGAAGCAGCAGTAAGCTGACCCTCCCGTGTGCCGCGGGAGTGCCTGGGTCGAGCCACAACCATAAGTAACGCTTAGGGCTCTGCCATCGAAGGTGGGTGCACGGCATTACATAAGTCGTACACACATGATTCACATATAAGGGGAGCCGTTATGATACGTTCATAACGGCTCCTTTTTTCTATCATTTATAGACGATCCCCCTGACTGTCTTCTTGTCTGCCGGTAATGGTTCACAGCAGGAATGTCTATCAGGTATAATGGGGGTGAAACTAAAAAGGGAGAACGGTTTTATGAGCTACCAGGCTTTATATCGTGTATGGCGTCCCCGGGATTTTGAAGGTGTCGTTGGGCAATCGCACATTACGCGGACACTGCAGAACGCAATCGTACAGGAAAAATTTTCACACGCGTATTTATTTTCCGGACCCAGGGGGACGGGAAAAACGAGTGCGGCCAAAATTTTCGCAAAGGCCGTCAACTGCGAACGCACCCCTGTGAAAGAGCCGTGTAATGAATGCGATGCCTGTCTTGGCATCCAGGATGGCTCCATCTCTGATGTCATAGAGATTGACGCCGCCTCCAACAACGGGGTGGAACAGATACGTGAAATCAGGGACAAAGTCAAATATGCCCCGAGTGCGGTCCCGTACAAGGTCTACATCATTGATGAGGTTCACATGCTTTCCATGGGTGCGTTCAACGCCCTTTTGAAAACACTGGAGGAACCTCCAAAGCACGTCATTTTCATTCTGGCGACGACTGAACCACACAAAATACCGTTGACGATCATATCCAGGTGTCAGCGGTTTGATTTCAAACGGATTTCCCAAAAGTCGATGGTCGACCGGATGGTGAAGATCACAGCAGCGGAAGAGATTGCCGTGGCACCTGAGGCTTTGGAAATCATTGCTCTTACGGCAGAAGGTGGCATGCGTGATGCCTTAAGTCTGTTGGACCAGGCCGTTTCCTACAGTGAAGAGGAAGTGACGATGGACGATGTCCTCGCTGTGACGGGGTCTGTATCGCAGGCGAAGCTTACCGCTGTCTTGAGAGCCTTGAACGATCAGGATGCCAGGTCAGCTCTGGAAGCGGTGGATGATCTTATCCTGCAGGGGAAAGATCCGGGCCGTTTTGTTTTCGATCTTATCTATTATTTAAGAGATCTTCTGCTGTATCAAAGTGCTCCGGACCTTGAACATAATCTGGAACGTGCCATTCCGGATGATTCGTTCCGGACCCTTTCCACAGAGCTCACACCCGGATGGATCCAGCAGGCGATCCGTGAATTGAATCACTGCCAGCAGGAAATGAAATGGACGACAAGTCCAAAAGTCTTCATAGAAATTGCCATGCTGAACATGGTCGAAGTACAGACCGGTCCTCCGTCAGCCCAGGCGGTTGATTCGAGTGCTGTCGAAAAGCTGTCCGGGAAAATCCAGGAGCTTGAAAAACAGCTGACAGCTTTAAAGGAAAGCGGAGCGGCGCCTCAGGCTTCTGCCCAGCCTGCTAAAAAACGTGCGCCTGCAAAATCAGGAAGAAAAGGGTATAATGTTCCATATGAGCGGATCAGGCAGGTCCTGAGTGAAGCTTCGAAGGAAGAGATTAAAAATATCCAGAGTCGCTGGGCTGACTTTATGGAGGCGCTCAAGCAGCAGAACGCGCCGGCTCATGCGACACTGTTAAACAGCAAACCACGGGCTGCATCACCGAAGGCGCTCGTCCTGGCTTTCCGATATGATATCCACTGCTCATTGGCTCTGGAGCATCAAAAGACCATTGAACCCCTTTTGACGGAGTATGCAGGAAAGCCGATGACAATCATTCCGATTCCTGAACAGAATTGGCAGGAACTACGAGAAGAATATGTCCGGAAGCAGAAACAGGCTCCGGATGAAGTGCCGGAAGTGGACGGGGAGGAAAACGGAGAAAGTACGCCGCAGCAGCCCCAGGAAGACCCGCATATTTCAGAAGCCCGAAAACACTTCGGGGATGACCTGATTGAAATCCAGGACTAACGATCCCACAAGGAGGAATGCCCCATGCGTGGTGGTGGAAACATGAACAATATGATGAAACAAATGCAGAAAATGCAGAAGAAAATGATGAAGGCTCAGGAAGAACTTTATGAGATGACTTTTGAAGCTTCTGCAGGAGGCGGCATGGTTAAAGTGACGGCAAACGGGAAAAAAGAAATTACGGATGTTGTCATTGATGAGGAAGTAGTCGATCCGGATGATGTGGAAATGCTGCAGGACCTTATCATTACAGCGACGAATGATGTCATCAAGCAAGTGGACGATAAGACTAATGATACTATGGGACAATTCACGAAAGGGATGCCTGGAGGAATGTTCTAGGAGGAATTCTCATGTATTACCCGGAACCAATATCAAAACTGATTGACAGTTTTACAAAGCTGCCAGGGATCGGTCCGAAAACGGCGGTCCGCCTGGCTTTTTTCGTGCTGGAGATGGAAGAAGACGACGTGCTGGACTTTGCCAAGTCCCTCGTCAACGCTAAGCGTGAACTGACTCACTGCTCGATCTGCGGACATATTACAGACCAGGACCCATGTTCCATCTGTCAGGATGAATCAAGGGATGAAAAACTGATATGTGTGGTGCAGGATCCTAAGGATGTAATCGCCATGGAAAAAATGAAGGAATTCAGTGGGAAGTACCATGTTCTTCACGGGGCGATTTCACCTATGGACGGGATTGGACCTGAGGATATCAACGTCGAGAGTCTGATTAACCGGCTGAAGGATGAAGGAGTCGAAGAGCTGATCCTGGCGACGAATCCGAATATTGAAGGGGAAGCCACAGCGATGTATATCTCCCGCCTTGTTAAACCTTCAGGGATTCGGATGACAAGGATCGCCCACGGACTTCCAGTCGGCGGCGATTTGGAGTATGCCGATGAAGTAACGTTGTCGAAAGCGCTGGAAGGTCGGAGAGAACTATAGAAGAAGGTGATGGATTTGTTCGGTAAACAGAAGAAGATAAAAAGAGAAATGGATCAGGAGCTTCTTGTTCGTATCAGGAAGATGAAACACGAATGGGAAAGCTTAAACACCATTATCGAACAAAGCATTGAACCGAGTGAAGAAGGTTTGAACGATCTGGCTTTAGTCAAAGCGAAGTATTTCTATCTATTAAGAGAAGCAAGATACAGAGGAATCAACGCATTATCCTGAACCTTTGTACTAGCCCCCTGTCTGATTTCATATACTGTTTCCAGAGCAGTTAATCAGACAGGGGGTTTTTTATGGATCCGATACTGGTCGTTCTATTGTTGAGTCTCGCTGTACCCCTTTTGTTAATCACAGGCATGCCTGTGAAGCCGTTGAAGTGGTTGGGGGCTGTGCTTACGCGGTTGATTGTAGCCGTTATTCTTTTGTTTTTTGTGAATCTGTTTGGAGCGCAGTTCGGGCTGCATATTCCAATCAATGGATTTACAGCCGGTGTGTCCCTTCTTTTAGGGCTTCCGGGTGTACTATCGTTAACAGCCATTCATATCTGGGTTTTATAAAAGCGGCGGGTTCCCTGCCGCTTTTATTTGTGGAACAAAAAGAATATGAGAAAATAACGAAAAACTATTGCGTTAGGTTCGTATCCGTGATAAATTATTACTTGTCGCTTTAAGAGAGCGGCGCAGTGTTGAAAAACGCCAAAACAAATCATGAAAAAAGTTGTTGACACAAACGGCTTCCCATGATAAATTAGTATTTGTCGCCAAAAACGAAAGCCAAACACTTTCTCAACTTAATGAAAAAAGTTGTTGACATGAAAAACAACACATGATAAGATGATTAAGTCGCTGTTTTCAAACGGCCGACAACATTTGATCTTTGAAAACTGAACGAACCAACCAGTACGTCAAAACATTTCTTCTTTATTGAAGGAATTTGAAACAAAGCACATTCGGTGTGCAAATGAGCAAGTCAAACTACTTTTATGGAGAGTTTGATCCTGGCTCAGGACGAACGCTGGCGGCGTGCCTAATACATGC
>NZ_CAMZMV010000008.1:0-87874 GCF_947311855.1 Halobacillus sp. Cin3
GCATGTATTAGGCACGCCGCCAGCGTTCGTCCTGAGCCAGGATCAAACTCTCCATAAAAGTAGTTTGACTTGCTCATTTGCACACCGAATGTGCTTTGTTTCAAATTTCTTCATTAAAGAAGAAATGTTTTGACGTACTGGTTGGTTCGTTCAGTTTTCAAAGATCAAATGTTGTCGGCCGTTTGAAAACAGCGACTCAATCATCTTAACATGTGCTGTTTTTCTTGTCAACAACTTTTTTCATTAAGTTGAGAAAGTGTTTGGCTGTCGTTTTCGGCGACAAATACTAATTTACCACGCATAGTTATTGAAGTCAACAACTAATTTTGTGTTTTTTACGGCGTCTTTCTTTCCGTTGAGTCGCTCTCAATGCGACGTTTAATAATATACCATGGATGCTCCATATTACACAAGTGCTATTTTCATATTTTTTAAGATTAGCAGGGAGAGTACCGTAAACAAGGTGTTCTGCCCATAAAAAAACGCGCTGGTATCAGCACGTTTTAATATCTTCCTTTTCTTTTTCTCATAAACTTCTTAATCAATGGATAGACAATGGGTCCATACTTGGCTACTTTTCGAATCAACCGTCCCATCGAAATCACTCCTCTCCATATAAAGTTGGTGGATACTTATCTTTTCCCTGTTTGAGTCTTTGGAAAACAAAAGAGTGGGAAACCGTTCCTCATCTCATGACTGTACCTCCTGAAACTTTCAATGATTCTCCAATAATGTTTTCTGAAGCAGAAGAGAGTAAGTAAACGATTGAACGTGCGACTTCTTCCGGGCTGCTTAATCTCCCAGACGGGATGCCCTCTTCAGCAAGTGTCCGCTGCTCCTCGTAGCTTCTTCCTTCCCTCTCTCCTTTAGAACGGATGGCTTCCTGCCCCATTGCTGTATCCACGTACCCCGGACAGACCGCATTTACGCGGATTCCATGTTCAATGGCCTCAAACGCAAAAGACTGTGTAAAGCCGGTGATTGCGAACTTCGAGGCGCTGTAGGCTGTATTGCTGTGCGTTCCACGCAGACCAGAAAGTGAAGACAAATTAACAATCGAACCTTTCCCGTTCGCCTTCATCATTTGAAAAGCTTCCTGAGTGAAAAGAACCGTGGAAAAATAGTTCAACTCCATGACCTTCCGCATCTCCTCCTCTGTGAGGTCTTCCAGCGGTCCGCCGCCGATGATTCCAGCAGAGTTGACAACTCCGGTAACCGGCCCGATGGCCTGTGCTGCATCGTGGACAATTTTCTTTCGGTCCTCCGTCTTATTCAGGTCTGCTACACTTACATAAATCTGAGCCGCCCCATTAATGCTTGCGCAATCCTCTCTTAATGAAGAAAGCTTTTCCTCGTTCCGGCCGGTAATGGTCACATGACCTCCTGCACGAACAATTTCCTTCGCTGCTTCATATCCAATTCCACCTGTTGCTCCCGTTACGATGATATGTT
This sequence comes from Halobacillus sp. Cin3, assembly GCF_947311855.1. Taxonomy (NCBI): domain Bacteria; kingdom Bacillati; phylum Bacillota; class Bacilli; order Caryophanales; family Bacillaceae; genus Halobacillus; species Halobacillus sp. Cin3. Next base: position 1,453 of record NZ_CAMZMV010000008.1, read on the forward strand.
CACCCTTCAGAGCTTCTTTAGAAAAAATGGTCATCCTTGTCCGCCTCCTTGTGACTAAACCATTACCGCAACGAGGACAACCTAAACCTTTGCATAAAAAAATCAGCGCCTATTGACTGATTCCGTCAAATAAGCGCTGATCCATGGGACTCTATTCTTCAAATAGTCGGCCATGTTTATTCGTTTCATATTTCTTCTCATAGCTGGCTTCACCACGTCTAAAGTTATTTACGTTTGTTATTCTGCTTACGGAAAGAGAAAAGAACCTTTCCACTCCGTGTGCGTTTTACCCCTTTACCTTTTTCCTGTGCTTGACCTTCAGGGCTGTTTTTGTAGTCCTGATCGAACAACTCACGGGCTTTTGAATAGAGCAGAGTCATCGTGGTGTCCTCCTTTTCTTTTTAGGATATGAAATGATTCCTCTTGATATTATTAGTAAAACGACGTTAATGCAAGCAAAATTTATGTTTTATAGCATTTTTTCTATTACATCCTTTTATATCGGGAATCATCCTTACTCAACGGTTTCCGCTGTGTTTGATTTTTAAACGTATTTTCGTTAAATAGAGAGCATTTTTCAAGCATTTGTAAAAAAAGACGGCCCCGGATCAGGGCCGTCTTTCTTCTATATTATTCATAAACTTTTACTTCTACAGACTTACGTCCGAAATCTAGCGCGTCAGAACGGTCTTCCATATAAACGTCAATGCGGTTCCCTTGGATCGCGCCACCTGTATCGCCGGCTACAGCCTTGCCATAACCTTCAACATAAACTTCTGTACCTAGTGGAATGACGTCAGGGTCCACGGCAATGACTTTCTGGTCCGGATTGGCTCTAAGGTCAATACCAGTTGCTGTCGTACCGGAGCAGCCTTCACAAAACGCTGTATAAGCTGTCGCTTCCATTGTCATTGTTTTAACGGCTTCGTCACCACCGGCAGGATTTGCTGATGTCTGTTCAGCTTCTGCCTCTTGATCAGCTGAATGGCTTTCAGGGGCGCTCTGCTCTGTAGATGTTTCTACAGCCGAGCCTTGAAGAGAAAGCTCTTCGCCAGGGTAGATTAGATGAGAATCAATGTTGTTCCAGGCTTGAAGCTGTTCTACACTCACGCCGTTGTCTTGACCGATACTGAATAGTGTGTCGCCGGAAACGACTTTGTGGACATCGCTGGATGAGGAAGCCTGTCCATTATTGTTGTCTCCGTTTACGGTCAGCGTCTGATTCGGGAAAATTAAGTTAGAGTTTAATCCGTTGTTATCCTTTATATCTTGCACGGACACATTATGGTTTTGAGCAATGCCCCAAAGTGTGTCTCCTTTATTCACTGTTACTTCTTCTGCACTTACCGCTGTTGCTGTTACTGCCGAAACCGATGCGACCGCCGCCAAAGAAACGATAGTTTTTTTCATCATGATTCAATTTCCTCCTTGGTAAACCGTCTCGCTCAGCTCTCGGCTAAGCGCTGCTTTAAAATCACAAGACCTACTCTAACATGTACAGCGAGGATTCCAATAACAAGAGAGCAACAAATACGTTTCACACATTACAAGCACTTTACCTGTCTGTAATATATAGAAGAAAGAAGGATTCCCATATAATGAAGTGAAATGTTGTAAACGTTTACAAAAATAAGTATAGTGTACCTAATAAAGGAAAAGGTGGGATCGTTGATGAAGGAAGCCGTACTCGAAAACCGGTCATCCAAACCTTACCGTGAAGAGGATGTCGGAAATACAGTTGTCCTCCCCCAGTATCGAGTCGACCTCAGGAAGTATTCGGAAAAGGAATACAACAAGTTCGTCCGCGTCAATACTGTGTCCGACTGGTCACTGTTGTCCTGGAAAGACGTCGGAAAACCTTTCGAGGTAAAGAGATACGCCAAGGAACGGAAGGAATGGGAACAATCCAACGAAAAAGCGATGGATCCTCACACCTCATGGACCTATTTCAACAGAGCCTTTCATGAGTGGTTCATGAAAGATGTGCCCAAGGAAAAAGACCGGACCAAACAGGAATTCCTGAGCAGTCTTCGTTCGTTCCAACCGTCTGAAGTAAATCAGACGCTCGGAAACCTTGTACGACTGCACTTATGGAATTACGTGCACCGAATCCAGGACGGCATTTGGGATCCACGGGGAAAAAGATCCCTGTTCCAGGGACTGCTCGTCCACCGCCCCCGTATTCTTTTTCTCGGAGCTGCGGAAGGGTATGAAGCCATGCAGCTCGCTGCCATGTACCCCGGCGCAGAAATTGTCATGGTTGATTACGATGAATACTGCAAAACGACACGTTTTGCTGAGTTTCCGGAAAGCTATCCTTTTCTCGGACACAACCCCAGAACAGGACAGGATAAAATCGTCTACAAGGATGACTTGAACATTGAATATGTGGTCGACGATATCCGGAACCTTCCTTACGTTAAAGAATTCGACATCGTACTATCGGTTGGTCTGCTGGAGCATTTCCCTGATGAGTATAAACAGGAAGTAGTAGATTGGCACAGGCGTTTTTTGAAGGACAATGGCTATGCTGTTCTTACAACTCCGAGGAACCAGCTCCGGTCCCGCTTGTATTACCATGTGATGGCAGATGTGATGAATCATACTTACAGAGAACTGATGACCGTTGAACAGATGGGGTTATATATGTATGAGAACGGCTTCGACATCCTCAGGCACGGATATATCAAGGTTCATAACGGACTGATCTGCCGTCCGCGGTAAAAAAAGATGGAGGCGGCCCATATGGGCGGCCTCCATCTTTTTCACGAGGAAACTCGGTCACAATAGATGTCAATGGCTTCATGAAGAAAAGCGGCATACCCTTCTCCCCACTGCTCCAGATTTTTCTTGAATCGCGGGTCCTGCACATACATGCTTCCCAGTCCCCTGAATATTTCCAAGGTGCACGGGTAAAAATGATCGGTTATATGCCTGCGCTTTTCACCAATCAACCGCTGCACCTCTGAATCACCAGGTCCATCCTTCATTCTCGCCGAGAGGCTCCGGTCAATAGCCATGCTTTCTTCCTGGATTTTTTTCCAATCCTCGTCTTTATACTGATCTGTTCTTCTCTTCGACTCTTTGTAGGCATCCGTATGCCCCCACCGCTCCTCTACCTCTTCAGCATACTGTTGCTGGTGCTTTTCGATCTCCTCTTTGTTAAAGGGCTTGAACCTGTCTTCATGTGTCATCACTTTTCCTCCTTGCAGGGACTGAAGGGATTGATCGACAGAAGAAATCAGCTTCTCCAGCCGTTCTTTTTTCTTCATGAGCACCGTTCTATGCTGGGAGAGGGCTTCCTCTTCGTTGAAGTTCGGATTTTCAATGATCTGCTGAATCCTGGCAAGCGGGAAGTCCATCTCTTTGAAAAAAAGAATCTGCTGAAGTTTTTTCACTTCCTCCTCTCCATAAAATCGATAGCCTTTCTCGTTTGTCCATTTTGGCGTGAGCAGGCCGATCTCATCATAATGATGGAGCGTCCGGATACTGGTTCCGGCAAGTTCCGCCATTTCCTTCACTTTGTACATCGATCATCACCTCCTCTTTAACCATAAGCGCTCACGCAGCGTGAGAGTCAATTCTTTTTTATACAAAACAGGGGGCGGAAAAAACTCATATTTCGTCGTTCTATGTAGTTTTTCACCTCAAAAAGGAATTCAGACAGAATCCGCAGAAGTAAAACATGAAATACCATTACAAATGAGGTTGTGTTCTTATGAATATGTATTGCCAAAGTGCGTTTCATCAGTTGGAAGTAGTCATCGCCTCCCTTTCTGAAATTATTGGTCAGCTGACAGAAGAAGATATGCAGTTACGACCGACCAGAGGAAAATACTCCATCGGCGAACTGCTGGCCCATATGGCCACTATTCCGGCGGCCGACGGATACATAACAGAGGGGGCCTCGAAAGAAAAGATGGAGAGGTTCTATGAAACGGTCAACATGAAAACGAAAGAGGAAATTCTTGATCACCTTTTTCATAATTTCGCCCAGTTGAAAGCCCAGTTTGAATATTATACAGAGGAAGAACTTCAGGAAGAGACGACCTCCTGGTGGGACGTACGCTACACCCGGTATGAATGGCTCGTCCAGATCGTTGCTCATATGTACCATCACCGCGGCCAGCTGCAGGCTATGCTGGTGCATTCCTACAACAAAGATCTTGAGGTGCTGCTATTTGAATGAGAATAGCGACTTGTTTCTAAAAGCATGATTACCAACCGCCTGCAAACATCGATGCCTCCACGGGGAAAATTCCGTGTCATCTAGGTAGAGTTGGTCGTGTGAAGGGGCACGTTCTACTTATCGGTGGATGCCTGACGCGGCTCGCAAGGTACTTTCAAGGAGCGGTGCTCCTGACAACAAGAAAAAAGCTTGCGGAGAAACAGGGGTTTCTCCGCAAGCTGAATCCCCGCTCCCTGCGGGGGTTTTCTCTTATTTCTTCTTTGAACCATTGGTTCTGCCGAGTGTAGTCTGGATATCTTCCTTATAGGCGTAGGAAAACAGCAGGGAAACGAGAATTCCTCCTCCAATCAAGTTCCCGATACTGGCGGGAAGCAGATTAAGAAGGATATATTCATACCATGTGTATTGATCTGAAACTAAAAAACCCATGCTGAAATAGCCCATATTTGCTGCACTGTGCTGGAAGTTACCAGCAACAAACAGGATAACCGGAAGCATCGTCCCCAGGATTTTTCCTGTAATATCACGGGCTGCCGTTGTCAGGAACGCCGCCATACCAATCAGCCAGTTAGCCAGCACACCGGAAATCAGAATCTGGAACCAACCTTTCCATCCATGATCAAGAAATTTCATTTTGTGATCCAGATACATGGATAGTTCAGTATTGAACGTGCTGGATAAAGAACCGGACATATAAATGAGTACAGCTACCATAAAGGCACCAAGAATATTCCCTACATAAGAGGACAGCCAGAATTTATAGATATTCCTGCTCATCAATCCCTGCTTGTTAAATAAGTATGAGGGCAGAAGAACGTTGACTTCTGTAAACAAAACCGCTCCCGAAATGAACACCATCGAATACCCAGCGGCGAATCCGAGGCCGGATAGCAGATGGTAAAGTCCTTTCGTCTCCACCCCAACAGCAAGAAGGATGGAAAACACCGCCCCGAAGGTCATAAAGGAACCCGCTGTCAAAGCGAGCAGAAACTGGGCCCTGAACGGTTTATTTAAGTGATCCCTTCCTTTTTCCCCGAATTCGTCGACGATCTGGGATGGAATATAAAACTGCCGGCCGGGCCGGTCTATTTTTTTTCCGTTTTTTATCTCTTCATGCTCTTCCTGTTCTTCCACGTAATCCTCTTCCCTGCTCATGACTCATCCCTCCAATGATTACTGCATTCCCCTTTCTGAAAAAACATAATCCCTGCATAACAAATTCTCCCTGTGAAAAAGTAAGAGCAGGGAATCAGGATAAGGGAAGGATGAATCTGAGTGATGACACAGGACAAATTGTGCCTCGCCTGTAATGGCGATGGATTATTAATGGACGATGAGGCATGGCGGTACACGTGCAGGATCTGTGGGGGGAGCGGATTCCAACCCCAGTACGGGCGTGTATATGACCGTCAGGCTGCAGAAGTGGACGAGCAGAACCGCTATATGGATTAAAAAAAGCACAGCCGCGGCTGTGCTTTTTCCTTAATAATCGATTGTGCCTCCATCTTCTACGGTTGATTTCTTCTTACGAACAAGTGCGACGATCCCTGCAATCAGGAAGGCTGCCGCTCCGAAAAGACCCATGCCGAAGGTGGCAAAGGTGAAGATGACAGCGGTAATGATCAGAATGATACCTGCGGCTTTCGGCTTTTTATCCCCTTTAAGGAAGACGATTGCCAGTATTCCCAAGCCAATCGCAATCAGGGAAGCGATGAGGACAAACATTGCAAAAGATCCCATGGCGTCTACGATCTGATTAATGTTCATTTGACCTTCCATCTGCATTTCCGGAGAATTCATAAAGCTCTCTAATTCCTGACGCACTTGCGGGTTATCCTTTGTATTCAGAAGAATCCCGCTTAAAATAATAGGCAGTCCAAACAAGACAATACCGATCACTGTAAGTACAATTTCTGCTGTTCGTTTCATATCCAATTCCTCCTTTAATTATGATCCAGCGACGTCGCGCTTCGTGAAAAATACCCAGGATAATAGCAGGAATACTATATAATATACCGCTAAAACCGTTATAGAAAACCCAAGAGTCAGATCGGGAATGATTGGTGATCCTTCGAAAAACTGGTTCAAGTTCGTATTAGCGAAAAGAATAAATTTCGCCCATTCCTTTTCAATAAGGAAGAAAATGATGGAACTTCCAGCCATCATTAAGAAAATGCTTAAACCGATAGCAAGAGAGGTGTTCCGGAATATAGCAGCAATCATGAATGCAAAGGTCGTCATAATGGTTAATTCTATAAAGCTCAAGCCATATTTCAACAATGAAAAAGTAAATATTCCTGTATTTTGATAGTCACCATTCTGTTGATAGACGTAAGTTTCTGAAAAACCTTCAAGACCGAACAGAGCAGCGCCTGTAATCAACGAGAACACATACAAAAACACCTTCATAGCCAGCGCGTATGTAAGGACCGTAACGTATTTGGACAATAGAATTTTCAAACGAGTAATCGGCCGGATCAATAACAGCTTGATGGTTCCCCAGCGAAATTCATTTGCTACAATACCCGCACCTGCAATAATAGCAAACAAGCCGACAAGTGCGGAGAGTCCCAGATTATCTCTAACGAAGTCCCAGCCGTTATATGCTGTCGGTGCAAGGTCGTTATCAATCCGATACTGGTTCTCCTCCATATTCCCATAGTTCGGATATTCTACTTCTGCTGTGGGGTCCGCCATCAATTGTTCGTTCTGCTCCTGCAATTCCTGCTTCCAGTTATCCCCGCTTGGCACGTCGCCGTTCGTAAAGGCTGCATCCACTTTAAAAAGGATCCCCGCCCCTATAACCAGCACAGCCAGGATCACCATCATGATCCAGGTGGATTTCTGGTGGAGCAGCTTCATCCATTCATTTTTGACTAATTGAAAAAAATTACTCAATGGCTCCCTCTCCAATCAAATCTAAGAATTTATCCTCGAGTGTGGAGCGGTGGATATTCACTCCATAAATCCGGATCCCTTTTTGAACGAGCCCGGAAACGACGTCAGGGATCGCTTCTTTTGTCATCTGTACGGTCAATGTCTCTTCCCCGGCTTCTACGTCTTTACCCGTCAACTCCTTCAAGGCTGCGGCACTCTGATCCACCGGTGATGCCGTGAATACGACTTCGACATCCTCACTCTGTTGTGCTTCATGAACCATCTGGATGGAAATGAGCTCGCCATTTTTAATCACACCAATACGGTCACACATCATTTCCATCTCGGAAAGGATGTGACTGGATACGATGACGGCCACTCCTTCTTCTTCGGCAAGCTTTCTAATGTAGGCACGGATTTCCCTGATACCCGATGGATCCAGTCCATTGGTCGGCTCGTCGAGAATCAATACGGATGGATTATGGAGAAGGGCCTGGGCAATACCGAGGCGCTGTCTCATGCCGAGGGAATACTTCCCCGCCTTTTCCTTGATCCGATTTTCGAGGCCGACAAGTCTGACCACCTCATGAATCCTCTCTTCTGTAATCCCCGGCATCATTCTTGCGTAGTGAACGAGATTTTTCCATCCACTTAGAAACGGATACATCTCCGGATTTTCAACGATGGCACCCACGTGGCGGACCGCCTGCTTGAATTCTCTGCTGATGCTGTGCCCCTTAATCACAACATCGCCTTCGGTCATCTCAATCAATCCGACCATCATACGGATCGTTGTTGTTTTTCCAGCCCCGTTCGGACCAAGAAAACCGAAAACCTCTCCAGCATGGATATCAAAATCCAATCCTTTGATGATTTCTTTCCTGCCGATGGTTTTCTTAACATTCTTCAGCTGCATGACTGCTTCCGACATTTCTTTCCCCTCCTTTTTCTTATTCTCCAATATACATACGTCTCTTTTTCACAAATGGTTTCATTTTTCGTTTTACCACCTTCATCCAAATGCCTGAATGGACAGAAGGAAGATTTTTGGATGCTGCTGCTTATCTTTGGTAAAATGAAAAAATAAGGAACGTTTAGGGGGAATGTTGAATGAGAATTGTTTCGATTGAACCAACACCCAGTCCGAACTCGATGAAGATTAACTTAAGTGAGACACTCCCGGACGGCGAAACACATAACTACAAAAAAGGGGACGACCACGAACAGTCGCCAGATTTCATTCAGCAGCTCTTTGCTGTGGAAGGCGTCAAGGGAGCCTATCATGTGACGGACTTCATAGCCCTCGAGAGAAACGCCCGTGTGTCCTGGGAAGCCATTCTTCCCCAAGTACGTGAAGTCTTCGGCGAGGCAGAAGCTGCAGAACAGACGGCAGAACCTGTTCAGCCGGACGAGCATTTCGGCGAAGTACGCGTCTTCATCCAAATGTTCAAAGGACTTCCGATGCAGGTGAAACTCGAAGAAGGGGACGAGGAGACGCGTGTGGGACTTCCTGAGCGTTTTATGGAAGCGGCTATGAAAGCCTCTCCTGCCTCTCCAAACATGATTATGGAACGAAAGTGGGTCGAGCAGAGCCCGCGTTACGGTGATGTCCAGGAAATCGGGGAACAGGTAAAAGAAGAGATTTCCGCAAGCTATGATCAAAACCGACTGGAAACGCTCGTTAAACAAGCGTTTGATGAGGAGATTCCTGTCGAAGATAATCAGGAAAAACAATCCTCCATTACCTTGGAGACTCTGGATCATGACGATTGGAAGGTCCGGTACGCCGCTCTGGATCAAATGGATCCGACGGCTGAGGATTACCGGATTCTCGATAAAGCCCTTGATGACGGGAAAGCGTCGATCCGCAGGCTTGCGACTGCTTATCTCGGCATGATCGAAGAGCTGGAAACCCTTCCTTATTTGTATAAAGCATTGAATGATAAGACAGTCACTGTCCGGCGTACAGCCGGCGACTGTTTATCCGATCTGGGCTTCAAGGAAGCGATGCCCAAGATGATGGAATCTCTAAGTGATTCCAACAAGCTTGTCCGCTGGCGTGCAGCCATGTTCCTTTACGAACTCGGAGATGAATCTGCTCTGCCTGCCTTAAGAAAAGCGGCGGATGACCCGGAATTCGAAGTACGCCTGCAGGTGAATATGGCTGTAGAAAGAATTAAAGGCGGAGAAGAAGCCAAAGGATCTGTGTGGCATCAGATGACACAGGCCACTCAGCAAAAACAACAATAGGAGGTCCACCCCATGAACCCATATGAGCAGTATATGAAAGAAATCTCCCAGCCGATGCGTGATGAATTAACGAACGCCGGCTTTACTGAATTAACAACACCGGAAGAAGTCGATACATTCATCGGCGAAACGAAGGGAACATCCCTCGTTGTCGTCAATTCCGTCTGCGGCTGTGCTGCCGGACTGGCACGCCCATCTGCAAGAGAATCATTGAACAACGAAAAGGCACCTGAACACCTTGTTACAGTATTTGCCGGACAGGACCGCGAGGCGACTGCGCGTATGCGTGATTACTTCGAAGGGTACGAACCCTCCTCTCCTTCCATGGCTTTATTGAAAGACGGACAGGTCGTCCACTTCATTCCAAGAGAAGACATCGAAGATTACGAGGTCGAGGAAATTACAGCGAATCTGACGAAGGCCTACAACGAATACTGCTGAAACCCTTCAGCCTGCAGAGAAAACCTCATGTTTTCCTGCAGGCTTTTTTCATCCTTCCAGGAAGGACGGCTTTTAAGGGCGGGGCCGGATGATCTCTATTGAAAAAAGACGGCCGCGAACACTTTCGACCGTCTGGTTTATGCTGTTTTTTGGTTGTCAGGCTGAACAAGCTTCCATACGATGATAAACAACAAAGCCCCTGCTGCCCCTGCCGCCAAATAGCTGACATTCATATATTCTTTCATCAAAAGAGACATCAGCGGAGGACCTGCGGCTACTCCAATAAACCTTGAAGAGCTGTAAAACGAGGTGATGGTCCCCCTTTCCTCCTTCTCAATACCTTCTGTAATCAAAGCATCCAGCGTAGGCAGCATCGCTCCGATAGACGTTCCGAGGATACTTGTTACGACAAGCAGCCATATCAGCCGCTCATGCATATAGCCTGTAAATACGACACTACCAGCGGCCGTCAGCAGAGAAAAAAGGAGCACTTTTTTCATTACGTCAGTATCTCCCTTAATCTTTCTCCCCGTGATGAAAGCAGACATACATAAGGTAAATAAAGGAACGGCGAGCACAAACCCTTTTTTTATTCCTTTAATATCGTGGACCTTCTCCAGCATATCCGACATAAAAAACAAAACGGCAAATAAAACGAGCATGGCATAGGCACCAATAAGAAAAACAGGATACAACCATGCCCCCTCCCGCTTAAAAATTTCTTTCGTTTTTTGAAGAAACTGCTTAAAAGGCCGTGGTTTTTCCTCTCCGCCTTTTGGTACCTGAATAAAGAAAAAGACTAAAACAATCGAGATGAGGCTGAAAAAAGAGATTGAGAAAAATGGTAAAAACCATAAGACGGCTGCAAAGGCTGCTCCCAAAATGGGACTGAGCACTTTCCCGAACGTATTGGATGTTTCAATAATCCCCAGGCATGAGCTTGCCTTTGCATCATCATCCTTGTACAAATCCCCCACGAGCGGAAGGATAATAGGCGTCGCTCCCGCCGCTCCCATTCCTTGAAGGACACGACCGATGGTGATCCATAGAAACGGCTCCTCCAGCTTCCAGGATGCAAAACCAGCAATCAATCCCCCGATAAAAGCCAGCACGAGACTGGGCAGGATGATCATCTTCCTCCCGAAGCGGTCCGATAAATATCCGGCAATAGGGATGAGAATAATAGCAGCAATGGAATAGCTGGTAATGATCGTACTGGACTGGAAAGACGTAATGCCTACCTTCTTTTCAAAAATCGGAAGTACAGGAATCAACATGGAATTGCCAAGCGTCATCACAAGAGGTATGGAAGCCATACTGACGAGACACCAGCCGCTGACTTTGTTATTCAAAGCGGCACCTCCTACATCTTCATAGTTGTAGGATGTCCCAAATCATTGAATCCCTCCCTCCACTCCTCAGGAAATAAATCCCTCCTAAAGTCATCCAACCAATGAACTAAATCTTTTTAAATTATCAGAATTTACCATAATATAACAAGTTATTCAATTTATCTTAACAATGAGGAGGTATCTTGTGGACGTACCTCAATTTTGAAAGGGGAGTTTAGTGATGTTGAAGAAATGGTTACTGGCTTTAGGTATGGTTTCTGTTTTAACACTGGCGGCATGCGGCGGAGAAAGTGAAGAAGAAGGCAACACAGAGGAAGAGCAGACAGAAGAGCAGGAATCCGGTGATACAGGCTCAGAGGATTCCTCTGAAATGGAAGGCGAAGATTCTGAAGAGGGTTCTGAAGAAGAATCTGAGGAAGAATCAGCTGAATAACGCACATAACCAAAGGCGCAGTGTCATCACTGCGCCTTTTTATTTGATTTTCCACGTCGTGCCACGTGTCCGGGAGGAAATTTTCTGCTCTTCCAGCGAGGATGAACAATGCGGACAGATGACCGCCCGGGGTGGAATGGGAAGACAACAGTATGGACATTCTTTTTTTGTCAGGCCGTCCAGCGGGTGCTGGTGCGGTTTCTTCCAACGGTTCATCTGCCTTACAACGAGGAAGACAGCAAATAGAATAATGACGAAACGAATGAAAGCGGTTAGAAAAAGTCCATAATTGATGGTTGCCGCTCCTGCTTCCTTCGCTGCCGCGAGGGAAGGGTAAAACAAGCCGTCCAGACTGATGAACATGTTTTCGAAATTCATACTGGAATACAGAACACCAATGGGAGGAAGAAGCAGGTCGGTGACGAGGGAGTCGATAAAACCACTGAATGCAGCTCCAAGCACCATTCCCACCCCCATATCGACAGCACTCCCCCGGATGGTAAACTGTTTGAATTCATGAAAAATCCCCATCCTATCCCCCCTTTCCCACATTGTATGAAAGAAAAATAGGAAGCATGTCCCTCCCTTTCAATCATCCTCCCGAGGCAGATACAGATTCAGATGGTGGGCAAGATCAAGGATATCCGTTTTCGAATGGTGGTGGCTGAAGGATATCCGAATAAAAGACTTCGCGTCTTCTTCTTTCACCCCCATGGCGCTTAACGTATACGATGCCTGCTGCGTATGGACACGGCAGGCGCTGCCCGTCGAAAAAAAGTACCCCCTCCGGCTGCCTTCCAGCATCATCCACTGCCCCTGATGGTGATCAAGCATCAAACCTATTATAGGAACAGGCTGATGTTCGGTCTCCCCGGCCAGCTGCCAGCGTCCCGGGGTTAACTCCTCAAGAAAAGACGTTTTTAAATGTTGATGATAAGCAGCACGTGCTGGGAGGTGCTTGACTGCTTTTTCTGCAGCCGTAACGAATCCCGCGGCCCCCGGTACATCCACGGTTCCCGGACGCACACCTTTTTCATGGGTCACGTTCGGGGTAAGAGGCTGAAAGGAAAGATCAGGACGTATGTATACAGCCCCTGTTCCTTTTGGTCCGGACACTTTGTGACTGGAAACCGATAAACTGTCCACGATGGATCCGATGGTGCTTAAGGATATTTTGCCAAAGGACTGTACGCAGTCACAGTGGAGTAGAGATCCATACTTCCTTGCCGTATGGACAGCTTCTTCGACCGGTTGGATGGACCCGATTTCTCCATTGACATGGTGGAGAGCGACGACAGCAGGTCCGTTGTGCAGGGCTTTTTCCAGTTTTGTGAGATCGACCTGCCCATTTGGATGCAGCGGGATGATCGTCACTTGGATGTCCTGTTTTTTCATCCGCTCTGCCAGATTATGAATGGAAGAATGTTCACCTCCGGAAATGACAAGATGCTGACTGTTAAGTGCCCTTATTAATGCAGATACAGCCAATTCATTGCTTTCTGTTCCTCCACTCGTAAAAGCAATTCCTTCATACGGGACGTGAAGGAGTTCACCAAGCTTCTTCCGGCAGTGTTCCAATAATGAGGATGCTTTTGTTCCTGCATCGTGGAGACTTTCCGCATTTCCATAGTAATGGGTGGCAGCATGGACATAGGCCTCCAATGCCTCCGGATCCATCGGACTTGTGGCCGCATAATCAAAATATCGATTCATGATCGATCCCCCTGTTCAAAAAACGCTTGCCTTCAGCTTAAATTTGTGTGAACATTAATGTCAATACATATGTATATACATTATCAGGAGGAAACGACATGGATGCAGATGTTTTGATCATTGGAAGCGGCGCTTCTGCTTTACAGCTCGCCAGACACCTTCGTCCGACAATGAATGTGATATTACTCACAAAGTCTACATTACAACACAGCAATTCTTTCTTGGCGCAGGGCGGAGTTGCAGCAGCACTTGGCGGGGATGACAGCCCCTCCTCCCATTACAACGACACAGTTAAGGCCGGCCGCCTTACCAATGCATCGCGGCCCCTTCATATTATGACCAGGGAAGCACCCTCCGTCATCCATGATCTGGCTTCCATCGGCTGTGCATTTGATAAAGATTCACTGGGAGAGTTTCAGCTGGGACGGGAAGGCGCCCATGGACAAAGCCGCATTGTCCACGGAGGCGGAGATCAAACCGGCAGGAGGCTTGTGGAATGCCTGGCAGGTGTGCTGCCGCCTAACGTAACCGTTCTGGAAAATCAGTTCGTCTTTGAATTACTTATCAATGATCAGAATGAATGTTTTGGTGCACGAAGTAAGGATGCATACGGGAAGATTCATACCTTCCTTTCCCCCCATACCGTGCTCGCTGCAGGAGGATGCGGCCAGGTCTATGCCTGTACTTCCAATGCAGCATCAGCTGAAGGGGACGGCATCGCTCTCGCTTTTGAGGCTGGAGCTGAGTTGATTGATATGGAGTATATCCAGTTTCACCCCACCCTTCTATACATAAACGGGCAGGGCGCCGGGTTAATCTCCGAAGCTGTACGAGGGGAGGGAGCTGTTCTTGTCGATGAGACCGGCAGAAGAATCATGAAAGGGGTCCACCCGATGGAAGATCTTGCCCCGCGCCACGTGACGGCTCAAACCATCTTCCACTACCGTCAAAAAGGCCGGCCGGTCTTTTTGGACATTCGGCACGTGCCCCGTTTTCATGAACGGTTTCCTTCCATCACCGCCCTCTGCCTGAAGCATAAGGTCGACCTTAAGCAGGGCCTGATTCCTGTGGCACCAGGGTGTCATTTTATTATGGGAGGGGTCAAAACAGATGACAAGGGCAGGACGAACGTTCCCGGATTATATGCGGTTGGAGAAAACGCCTGTACAAGAGTCCATGGAGCCAGCCGTCTGGCGAGCAATTCCCTGTTGGAAGGCCTCGTTTTCGGCAGAAGAGCCGCACGGTTTTTGAACTCCCTGTCATCCTCTCTCCCCTCGCAGCAACGAAAAAAATGCCCGCCTCCTTCCGTTCGCCTTCACCTCCCTGAACGGAAGGTTATTCAGAAGCGGACGATGGAAGCAGCAGGAATTGTAAGAAACCATAAGGACCTCCACGGCCATAAAAAATGGCTGGACTCTTTTCCGATGAGTCACGGTTTTGACAAAGGGATGCTGACGAAGGAGCAGGTAACCGTTTTATTTCTGCTCCAGACAGCCCGGTTGATTACGACCGCTGCTTTGGAACGAAAGGAAAGCCGAGGCAGTCATTTTCGTTCCGATTATCCAGAAGAACAGGCAGAGTGGAAGGATCAGACCATCCTGCTTCAATCCCACAAAAAGGAGACGAATGATGAACCGTATCAAACGCTTGGATAAACTGAAGGAATTCTTAATTGAGGATATTGGAGATTACGATGTCAGTACGGATCTGCTGTTTCCTGATGAACAGCACGGCGTTCTGCGCATCACTGCTAAAGAAAAGGGAATATTCTGCGGCGGATGGGTGGTTACAGACAGCTATCATCTTCTCAACGAAAAGGTTAGAACAGAGGTGCTTATCCAGGACGGAAAGGAATTCCAACCGGGCACCTGTCTGGCTGAGGTTTACGGGCCGATGACAGATCTTCTCAAAGGGGAAAGGGTCGTCCTCAACTGCATCCAGCGGCTGAGCGGCATCGCCACCCTGACCAGGAAAGCTGTCCAGGCACTAGGGACCCCAAAGATCCGTCTTTGTGACACGAGGAAAACGACGCCGGGGCTGCGGATGTTTGAAAAGGAAGCCGTCCGCGCCGGCGGCGGATACAATCACCGCTTCGGACTATATGATGCTGTCCTGTTAAAAGACAACCACATCGCTTTTTACGGATCTCTTACAAACGCCGTCCAGCATATCAAAGCAAAAACCAGCCATATGGTGAACATCGAAGTGGAAACCGAGACAGACGAACAGGTACTGGAAGCGGTGGACGCAGGGGTGGACGCCCTTATGTTTGATAACCGTCTTCCTGAAGACATTGAACGGATGCTTCCTTTTATTCCAGAAACCATCACGACAGAAGTTTCTGGTGGAATCACTCTGGACAACCTTTCCACCTACCGTCATTTGAACGTGGACTACATTTCCCTCGGCTTTTTAACACACAGCGTCCGATCGCTTGATTTCAGTGCCCGGGCCGTTTTAATGAAGGAGGAGATTTTATGAACCTTTTTGACACTTTGAATTCGACACGCCCCTCCCTGCCTGAACGGTACAAGAGGATGGCTGACGAAGAGCTTGAAGAGAGGATTATACGAGTGAAACAAGATTGGGGCCGTCGATTATTCATTCCCGGACACCACTATCAAAAAGATGAGGTCATCCAATTTGCCGATGCCCGCGGAGATTCGTTAAAGCTTGCCCAACTATCCGCCACTCAGCACGATGCGGAAGCCATCGTTTTTTGTGGTGTTCACTTTATGGCGGAAACGGCGGACCTTTTAACAAGAGAGGATCAGCACGTCTTCCTCCCCGATATGCGGGCAGGGTGTTCCATGGCCGACATGGCTGATATCCGCCAGACGGAACGGGCATGGGAGCAGTTGACGGCTTTGTTTGGAGACACGATTCTCCCTCTCACCTATGTTAATTCCACAGCTGCGATTAAATCGTTCGTTGGGGAACATGGCGGGGCGACAGTCACGTCATCCAATGCAGCGGATATGGTGACGTGGGCGTTCACCCAAAAGCCGCGCCTGTTATTCCTTCCTGATCAACACCTGGGCAGGAATACAGCCTGCGATCTCGGAATTCCTTTAGAAAAAATGGCCGTATGGGATCCGGTTCAGGAAGAGCTGGTGGGCAGCGGCGTTATGGACGAGGTCCAGGTTATCTTGTGGAAAGGACATTGCTCTGTTCATGAAAATTTCACTACCGTGAATGTGGATCACATCCGCGCGGAATACCCGGATATGAAGATCATCGTTCACCCGGAGTGCTCAAGAGAGGTTGTCGAAGCGTCCGACATTTCTGGATCCACTAATGCGATTATCCAGTCTATCGAGCAGTCTCCTCCGGGCAGCGCATGGGCCATCGGGACGGAAATGAACCTCGTCAATCGAATCATCCAGAAGCACCCGGACAAGCATATCCTTTCACTTAACCCGAAGATGTGTCCATGCTTGACGATGAATCGGATTGACCTCCCCCATTTGACATGGGCTCTCGAATCGCTGGCTGAAGGACACCCTCCAAACCGGATCAAAGTGGAAGAACAGGTGGCCGGACCGGCACGTCTTGCCCTGAACCGGATGTTGGATCACGCTTAGATTCCGTTGCATTTCCTGAAAAAGAGCGTACACTCAAAAAGAGAGTACTTACTGTTTTGAAGGAGCTGATTCCCTATGCACATGAACGAAGAAGAACAGGAGCGGATGCTGAAGGCGGCCCACAGCCTCTTTTCCACCAAAGGATTCAGTGGAACGAGCGTAAAGGAAATCGCCGGACAGGCGGAAGTTTCTGAAGTGTCAGCTGCCCGCACCTACCCATCACTGATGGATTTGTTTATTGATTCCTTTTCTGAAGGCTTTATTCAGCAGCTGGAGACCACCTCTGTAGAGGTCCATCCATCGACGAATCAAAAGCCGGCGGAAATGATCTATACGTACTTATGGAACCGGATGAAGGAGTTCACGTCGATGGATAAATCCGTGTTCAAAGAAATGATGAACAGCCTCTTCCCCGCAATGGAGAACGACGCAGAAAATCGCAGAAAGATGATCGGCATCGACTTTATGCTGGTGGACGAAATGATTGTTCTTTTGAATGAGATGAAGGAAAAAGAGCTGCTGCCCGGGGATTTCAACGCCAATCAGGCTGCCGAAATCATTTACAGTTCCCTAGCGTTCGAATTCCTATTGTACGTGTATGAAGAGGAAGTTTCTCTGGAGATGTTTTTGAATGGAGTCAAAAAAAAGCTCGATTTCATTATCGAGCGGTGATGCATATAAACCGTCGTGGAGGCAGAAAGTAAACGTAAACGACAGGAGGTCTCCATGATGAACAAAGAGCGAGCCAAAGAAATCTTCCATTCCCCTGATATGATCCAGGTCCATCATAAGGACCGGGAGATTTATATTGAAGAAGTGATTGAACGCAATGAAATGGCGAGGATTCACCCGACCGATCAGCCGAACATCGTTCAGAAAGTTCCTTTGTACGAACTCAAGGAACTGGAGCAGTAACTTTAAGAAGGACTGAACAATAATAGACAACCCGTACCGGGATTCAAGCGTTTGAACCCCGGTACGGGTTGTACTTTTTTCCTTTATCAGCATGCTGCGTATCCCACAGTTAAAAAGATACTCCTGCTCGGACAATGTGAACGCAGAAGACCGTACTCTGAACTACTGGAGACATACAAAAATCAGCCGCTTAATTCTGGATGTATTTTTCGAAGATGTCCTTAAAGTCCTTGCGTGTATGCTCGGTGTGCTTTTGAGCGAGCCATTCATAGGTGAACGTTACGGATTCCTTAAACTCGGAGGAGACTTGATTGTCATGGAACCGGTTTTCGCGCAGAAGATCACGGGCAGCCTCCAGACTTTCTCTCGCATATTCAGCATGAAGCTGATGGTCTTCCTGAATCTGAGAAATCGCTGTAAGGGATTTATAAAGATCGGCAATGGCCTCGCCTTCATCTTTAGCTATATCAATGCTCATGGACTGACTGCCGATGGAAAATTGGATTTCCAGATCAAGGTCGATGGTTCCTGCGGTTTCTATGGTTACGTTCCGGATCGGATTTTTGTAATAGTCATAGCGCAGAATGTTGCGCTTGCTGCTGGAGGCCTTTTCTCCATCCAGGTGGATGAGGGCACGGTTCGTAAAGCAGTACTCGTCACTTTTTGACTTAATCAGGAAATGGATTTTTTCTCCGTCTTCGGTTAAGACAAAATCATCCGACTGGGTCTTATCAAAATCTTCTTTGGAAATGATTCTCCCGATATCACTCAAGCCCAAGGCATCACTTGCAAGCTTTTTAAACATAGGAAAGCCTCCTTTATTCTTCTTCTTCTACATCATTCGACAGACGAACGCCAATCCCTTCCGTGCTTGAAAAAAATCTAACTTGTCATAATCACCACAAAGAAAAGCCGCCCCGTAACCGGAGCGGCACCTGTTCATTATTCGTAACGGTTCCACTGAACAATTTCATCCAATGGAAGACGGGTTTTTTGGAAACCGGCTTTTGTACCTTTTCCAAGAGAAATCAGCATAACTGCTTCATAGTTTCCAGGAACGTTGAAAGCTTCCAGGAATTGCGCTTCATCATAACCACCCATCGGCACGGTGTCATAGCCTTTCGCTTTTGCTGCAAGCATCAGCTGGTTGGCCACGATTCCGCCATCGATGTGAGCGATTTTCGCAAGACGCTCTGTCGGGAAGTTTCCGTAGTTATCGAAAATGCTGTTGACGTACATGTTTTTCACGTCTTCAGGCATGTTGCCTTTCTCAGCAATCTGGCTGTAAATCTGGTCTGCATTTTTATAGGCCTCACGGTCACCAAGGACAGCCACGACGACGGATGCATCGACGATCTGCTGCTGATTGTTGGCGATAGGTAGAAGCTTCTCTTTTTCCGCCTGATCTTCGATGACAAGGAATCTCCACGATTGAAGGTTACTGGAAGATGGAGCCAGAACCGCTGTTTCCAGAATCTCACGGATTTCACTTTCTTCCATTTTGAATTCAGGATCATACTGGCGGACAGAGCGGCGTTCTTTGGCTACAGTTAGAAAATCCGTGTCCTCCAGCTGTTTCGGTGCTTCTTTCGTTGTATCGATTTCTTTTACTTTATTTAGGTATTCTTCTTTACTCATTGTATTTTGAGACATGATGATGCTCCTTTAAACTGTATTTATCACAAGAACAGTATATGATTTAACTGTTCCTTTGTCAACTACAGTTTATGATAACCCATAAAAAAAGCACACCATAATGTTTCGCTCCCAGCCGGCTATGATCACAAGACCCATTTCACGATTCGATTGGCCAGGTCAACTCCAGCATTCAGTGGTGACGCCTGCTGGAAAAGCACGGGCCGAAGATTCACCGATAAGCGGAACGTGACCTCACTATGAGTTGAATTTGAGGGTGCTCTTTGTTTAACAAAAGATCGTCCACTTTCCATACAACAAAACACCTCAAAATTCACAGAAAAAAAGACTGCCGAGAATTTTCTCGGCAGTCGATCTTCAAACAACATTACGATGACTTTTGAATCAGGTCGGCAATGGTTTTCTCTTCTAGTCCGGCTACAACCCAGCTTTCCATATCATTACGGAGCTCGATCAAGGATTCCCTTGTAGAAGGCGCAAAGCATTCTTTGCCTCCGACATTAAAGAAACCCTTCGGAAAAGTTTCCGCTCTCATTGCTTCATAGACTTCTGACAGCTTTATATCTTCGGGGTCTTTCACTAAGGAATAGCCCCCTTCTCTACCTTCTTTGGCGTGAATCAATCCCGCCTTCACTAAGTGACGGAGGATCTTTCTTAAGAACACAGATTTGGATTCCAGCTTTTCGGCAAGCTTTCCACTCGGGCAGAGTCCTTCATTTTCAGCAAGGACGACAAGGGCCTGAACAGCCATCCCAAACCATCGTGTGCTTGATACCTTTTCTGCCATGATTTCACCTCTTCATCTGTTTCTTATTTTGGGACATCCTGCAAAAAAAGTCAAAACACCGGAACGGCAAAAAAAGCCCCGGCCGGAGCCGGGACTTTCCATCCTTACTGTGTAAGAGCCAGTTTCAGTGTATGATCACCAACGGTATACTCTTTCATTTCCTCTTTTTCGCCGACCGTGAGTTCCTTAACAAGGACATTCTCACGAATCAGCCGTTCGTTCTGCTTAATGGCTTCCTGTACTTCATCATCACCGGCCAGAGCGATATCGACACGAAGTTCGATCGGCAGATCCTGCTGCTTCCGCTCATCCTGAATCACACGGATCACTTCACGGGCAAGACCCTCAAGGCGGAGCTCTTCTGTGATGGATGTATCAAGAACAACGTGGAAGTCCTGGTTGGACCCCATGGACAGGCCGGCATCGGCTACACGTTCCACGTTCAACAGATCCATCGGTACTTCTACCTCACCATCAGCGGTTGGAACGACCGCTTTGTTATTTTGGACAACAGCTGCGGCTTCTTCTTCCGACAGCTTTTCCAGGTAGCCTTTGACGAGACCGACATTCTTACCGAGAACCGGGCCGGCTGCGCGGAAGTTCAGCTTCACTTCATAACGGACAAGATCCTCGGAAGACTGTTTAACAATGACTTCTTTGACGTTGATCTCATCACGAATGATGCTGCTGTATTCCTCAAGCGCTTTGCCCTGGTCCGGGTTGACCGGAATGACAACAAGCTCCGAAAGCGGCTGCTTCGTCTTGATCGCTTCTGTATTACGCACACCACGGGCAAGCTCGACCACCTGCAGGACAGCGTCCATATCTTTTTCCAGCTGTTTGTTGACGACAGCATCGTCTACTTTCGGGAAGTGGGCCAGGTGCACACTTTCACCCGTCAAGTTCTGGTAGATATCCTCAGCCAGGAACGGCGTGAACGGAGCCATCAGCTGGCTAAGCTGGGTCAGCACTTCATGAAGCGTATGGTAGGCCGCTTTTTTGGACTCGGTCATGCCTTCTTCCCAGAAACGGTCACGGGAACGACGGATGTACCAGTTACTCACTTCATCGATATACTTCTCAAGAGCCTTCGCTCCTTTTGTGAAATCGTAATCCTCAAGAGCTTCCTCCACAACAGCTGTCACACTGTTCAAGCGGGAAAGGACCCAGCGGTCAAGAAGCGTCTTCTCCCCGGTCTCATCCTTATTGAACGTATAGCCGTCGATATTCGCATACAGCGTATAGAAACCGTGCGTGTTCACAAGGGTGTCAATCACTTTGGATTTAGCCTCAATCACGACACGCTCAGAGAAACGTTTGTTGTTCCAAGGTGCACTATCTGCAAGAAGCGCCCAGCGGAATGGATCGGCACCGAATTTATTGACGATGTCCGTCGGATTAAGGGCATTTCCTTTACTTTTCGACATCTTACGGCCTTCTTCATCAAGAATGTGGCCGGTGGAAAGCACGCGCTTGTACGGTACTTTACCTGTGAACAGCGTAGAAACCGCCAGCAGGCTGTAGAACCAGCCACGTGTCTGATCGATTCCTTCACAGATCACATCAGCTGGGAACTGCTTCTCAAACTGATCCTGGTTTTCGAACGGATAATGCTGCTGGGCAAACGGCATGGAGCCGGAATCGAACCAGACGTCGATAACTTCCGGTACACGGTCCATCGTGCCTCCACATTTTTCACAGCAAACCTGAACACGGTCGACGTAAGGCTTATGCAGCTCAACGTCTCCGATGTCTCCAATCGCTTTTTCCTGAAGGTCCGCTTTACTGTGCGGAGCGTATTGGTGGTCACAGGAATTACACATCCAGATTGGAAGCGGTGTTCCCCAGAAACGGTTCCGACCGATGTTCCAGTCGACCATATTCTCAAGGAAGTTTCCGAAGCGTCCGTCTTTGATGTGATCCGGATGCCAGTCGACCTGCTGGTTGTTGGCAAGGAATTGATCCTTCAATTCCGTCGTTTTGATGAACCAGCTTTCGATTGCGTAATAAAGAAGCGGTGAATCACAGCGCCAGCAGTGCGGATAGCTGTGCTCATACTTTTCTTTATGGAAAAGAAGTCCTTCATTAGCCAGGTACTTCACGATATCTACATCACAGTCTTTCACGAAGCGGCCTTCGAATGGAGGGATATCTGCTGTGTAGCGTCCCTGTCCGTCTACAACGTTAAAGAAGGAAAGGTTATGTTCTTTGACGAGGTTGTAGTCATCTTCCCCGTAGGCAGGTGCGATGTGAACAACACCTGTACCGCTTTCGGCGTTGACGAAATCTGCTTCGACAACGAAATGACCACGCTCAGGCTTCACAAACGGGAATGGTGCTTCATAGGATACACCGCTGAACTCGCTTCCTTTATGCTTGGATACGACCGTATAATCTTCTCCAAGATTTTTCTCAGCAAGAGCTTCAGCAACGATGTAAACTTCGCCGTCTTTTTCTGCTTTGATGTAATCGAGATCCGCATGGACAGCCAGGGTAACGTTGGCAGGCAGTGTCCAAGGCGTCGTCGTCCAGCCAAGGAAGAATTCATTCTCTGTTCCTTTGACTTTGAACTTCGCTGTCGCGGACAAGTCTTTCACATCTTCATAGCCCTGAGCCACTTCGTGAGAGCTCAATGTTGTCTGACAGCTCGGGCAGTACGGAGTAACCCGGTGACCCTTGGATAGCAGATTGCGCTTATGAAGGTCACTGAGGATGTACCAGACGCTTTCAATATAACGATCCTGAAGCGTTACGTACGGATCATCCATATCGAGCCAGTACCCGATGGATTCCGTGAATTCACGCCACTCTTTTTCATAGTTGAAGACACTTTCCTTACACTTCTCGATGAACTTCTCTACACCATATTCCTCGATCTGCTGCTTTCCGGAAATACCGAGCTGCTTTTCAACTTCCAGTTCAACTGGAAGACCATGGGTATCCCAGCCGCCCTTACGCAGCACCTGATAGCCCTGCATCGTTTTGTAACGGCCCACAAAGTCCTTGATGACCCGGCCGAGTACGTGACCCGCGTGCGGAAGTCCGTTCGCTGTCGGAGGTCCTTCATAAAAAACGAAAGTTTCTGCGCCTTCGCGCTCATTCATGGAGCGTCGGAAGACATCTTCTTGTTTCCAGTAATCTTTGACACGATTCTCGCGGTCTAAGGCCGCTTCCTTCGTATTGACACTGCGCATTTCTTCCACCTCTTACCCTTTTATTTTGTATAGATAATCACATGGGACACAACTGGATACAGTTTCCCTGAAAAAACAAAAAATCCGCCCCTGTATGAAAACAGGGACGGATGTTCATTCCGCGGTACCACCCATATTCCGTGCAGATCCAGCCGCACGGCGCTCGGTAAAAAACGGATAACGGCCGTCAGCCGGTTCCACCTACTCTCAATCATTTCAGCAGAACTTCTCAGGGATGATCTTCAACCGATTCCGCCGTCGCTTTCCACCAGCCAGCGACTCTCTACAGGTCAGGTGATCGATTTACTCTTCCCGTCAATGAAACTATACGTATCTTCTCTAATCGTACAATGGAACGTCAGGGATGTCAAAAAGTTTCTTACCCCCATCTTCGCCCATTCCCTCTTGGATTATACGTGTGGATTTCACTTTACACCCCCACTGATTTTTTGTCATTTTTTACGATTGAATCTTTGATTTGTTGTGGTTATCACGGCAGATCAAAGATTGGTATTATCCAAAACCCATGCTTCGGATTACACTATAAGCAACTCCATGGAAGGAAGGATGTCTGGGATGAAAAATGAACAGAAACGGCGTGTACAGGAAACTTTCTCAAAAAACAAAGAGGCGTATGTTCAAAGCACCACCCATAACAATCCTGATGATTTGAAACTGTTGGTCGAATGGCTGCAGCCGGAACAACACTGGAGGGTGCTCGATGCAGCCACAGGCGGCGGTCATGTGGCCAAGGCTGTGCAGCCGTTCGTGCACCGTGTATATGCGGCAGATCTGACAAAGGAAATGCTCCAGAACACAGCCGCCCACCTTTCCAGCATCGCTGATATGGCGTTTATTATAGCGGATGCTGAAGAGCTTCCTTTTCTTGACGATTACTTCGATGCGGTCACCTGCCGGATTGCTCCCCATCACTTTCCTGAACCCGATACCTTTGTATCGGAAGTCTCCCGCGTCCTGAAACCCGGCGGCCGCTTCCTCATGATTGATAACACAGCACCTGAAGATGATCAGCTTGACCATTTTTACAACGCTCTTGAAAAAAGGAGGGACCCCAGCCACGTCCGTGCCTTGAAGGTATCGGAATGGGAAGCCTTATTCAACGACCAATCGCTGATCGTGAAGAAACACTTGAAACGGCAGAAGACCCTCCCTTTTTCGTCGTGGGTGACACGCACCCAGTCCTGTCCTGTTGAACAGCGCGCGATAGAACAGGCTTTATTGTCGGCAGACAACAATACCAAGGCCTACTTTTCCATTACATCGTCAGATTCAGGTGTTGAACATTTTTCCGTCGACGAGTATATGGTTCTTGTAGAAAAAGGTTCCTGCTAACGAATAATCCTCCACCTCATAGGAAGAATAACCAAAGGATAATGAAACTTGTTGTGAGGTGGGAAATCAAATGGATATCGTCGTCATGGCCCGTGCCCTTTTCGGAACTTCCCTGGGCTTCCATATCATCTATGCCACCATCGGTGTAGGACTTCCTGTGATGATCATCATAGCGGAAGTTATGTATTTTATTAAAAAAGACAGCGATTATGCACTGCTGGCGAGAAGATGGACGAAGGCCTTCGCCATCCTGCTTGCTGTATCGATCGCATCCGGAACGATTGTAGGCGTTATGATTTCCCTGCTGTTTCCTGACTTCATGGAAATCGTCGGCCAGGTCATCGCCCTGCCGTTCCAGATGGAGATTTTCGCTTTCCTGATTGAAGCGGTTTTCATGTCGATTTACTTATATGCGGCGGACCGCCTGCCGCCGACGCTCCGTCTTGTAAGCATCATCTCTGTTGCTCTTGGAGCGACTGCGTCGGCCATACTGATCACCGATGTCCATGCCTGGATGAACACCCCGGCGGGCTTCCGTATGCTTCCAAACGGGGAAATTACAGATATTGATACGTGGGCGGCCTTTTTCAACCCGAGCTTCGGGGTCACGGCCATCCATGTCACCCTTTCCGCCTACATGACCGTCGCTTTTCTTGTGGCTTCCGTGGCTGCGCTCCGTTTGATGAAGTCGAAAATCACCGACCAGGAGCGTGCCTATCATAAAAAAGCGTTGATGATCGCCCTTTATTTCGGCGCGTTGATGTCTTTAGGCACAGCAATCAACGGCCACGAAACCGCTCAAATGCTCCATGAATACAACCCAAGAAAACTGGCAGCTGCTGAAGGGTTATTCGAAACCCAGCGTTATGCCCCGCTTTCTGTCGGAGGCTACACGTCCCTTGAGGACCAGCGGGTGAAGTACGCCATTGAAATTCCATACGGACTGAGCTTCCTTGCCGGTGACCGGCTTGATACCGAAGTGATAGGTCTGAATGAATACCCGCAGGAGCTGTGGCCGCCATTGTATGTCCATATTTTGTTCAATGTCATGGTCGGCATCGGTACTGTCCTGATTGCCGTCGCTTTTGCCGCCTTGTTCTGGAAACTCGTCCTAAAAAAAGAGTTTCCCGGATGGATTCTCGCCATCCTTGTCGTCAGCGGACCGCTGGCTTTGCTGGCAATCGAAGCTGGCTGGTGCTTCAGCTGTATCGGACGACAGCCCTGGACGATTACAGATGTCCTGAGAACAGGGGAAGCTGCAACAAAATCCAAAAGTGTCGGTTTTCTCTTTTACTTGTTCATGAGTTTGTACATCACCCTGTTGTTCGTCACAGGATTCGTCCTCCGGTTCTATTTCAAGAGAAACCCTGTCAGCCGGGACTTGAGCTCTCAATAAAGGCAGAGAAAGGAAGAACTTTTTATGGAAGCTTCAACACTGGCCGTCACCATTCTGTGGAGCCTGCTGTTCATTTACGCAATGCTCGGATCTCTTGATTTCGGGGCAGGGTTCTGGGGGATGATTTATGGAAAAAGTGAGGAAAAAAGCGCCGCCCAGATTGCCAACCGCTTTTTATCTCCGACGTGGGAGGTCACCAATGTATTCCTCGTCATCTTCGTCGTTTCTGTGGTCACGTTTTTCCCTTATGCAACGACGCTTCTGAGCAGTGTCCTGCTCGTTCCTGTCGCGCTCGGACTGCTGCTCCTGACGATCCGGACCACCTTTATGGTGTTCCAGCACTATGCAGGGAAATTTGTCGGGCTGCTGCGTGTCACTTCCGGGGTCACAGGTTTGATCATTCCTGCCCTGCTTGTCAGTATTCTGCCGATTACCCTTGGGGGATTCATCAGCTTTGAGGATGACTACCCGCGGTTGGAATACGGAGAGCTTCTGACCCATCCGACGCTGTACATGCACGTATTATTCGGTCTATCCACCGAGTTGTTTATTTCATCGGTTTTTTTAATGGACTATGCCAAGGAAGCTGAAGACTGGGATGCGTATGATACATTCAGAAAGCACGCCCTGTGGCTCGGACCTGTCAGCATCGCTGTCGCCATGCTGACAATCGGAACATTTCCTGAGGAAGCTGGTTGGATTGTTGATAATATTGAGCAGAACTGGCTCATTTTCGGCCTTTCCCTGTTGTTTTTCCTGATCGGCTACGTTCTTTTGTTTTTGAAAAAACCGGACGGAAGAAAGGGACGGGCCCGCCCTGCCGTCATCATGATCGTGCTGCAGTACGGATTCGCTATTTATGCGTACGGATCCGCCCACCTGCCGTACTTGATTTACCCGGATTTAACAGTCAGCGATGGGTTCACCAACGCTTCCACCTTTTACCCCATGCTGATCGTCTATGCTGTCGGTTTCGGGATTTTGATTCCAGCCTTCTATTTATTCTGGAGATTGTTCCTGAAAGACCGGCGCTACTTAAAGCAGCAGTAAGCACATGCAGCCACTTCCCTGCGGGGATGGCTGCTTTTTTTGTTTACCCACTTTCTGTAAGAGGGTACTGAACTACAAAAAAGGAGAAACGCTATGACAGAACTATCGAACTCCTATTTGGAAGAAGCTATTGAGGACAGCCGTCCCTATGCTTCTCAAGGAAAGGTGAATATGAACCTTCCTGATTACGGGGAGGCAAATAAAGACTACCTCGGCGTCAGCATCATCACGACAGACGGCTCGTGCTACAGCGCCGGGGATCATGATCAATACATTCCGATGCAGAGTACCTCAAAAGTCATCAGCTTGATGCTTGCTCTCCAGGACTTCGGAAAGGACCGTGTTTTTCAAACCGTAGGAATGGAGCCGATGGGAGATTTCTTCAATTCCATCAGCCAGCTGGAGTCCTATGACACAAGCAAACCTTTCAACCCGATGATTAACGCAGGCGCGATCGCTACAGCTTCCCTTATTAAAGGACAGAGCGTGGAAAACCGGTTCGACCGCTATATGCATTTCTTAAAGAAAATCACCAGCAACGACCATCTTGAAATGAGCGGAGAGATGTACGAAGCAGAAAAGGCGAACGGCTCGCGCAACCGTTCCCTCGCCTACTTTATGCACAGTACAGGCACACTTGTAACCGATGTCGAAGAAGCGCTGGATTTATACTATCGTATGAATGCAGTCATGATGTGCTGTCATGACTTTGCCCGGGTCGGCTTGTTCCTTGCTAAAGGCGGCCTCGATCCAGATACGGAAGAAAGCTTGATTCCCGCCCACCACCTAAGAACCGTAAAAGCCATCATGATGACCTCCGGGATGTACAACTCATCCGGCCACTACGCAGTCGAAGCTGGATTCCCATGTAAAAGCGGAGTATCCGGGAGCATCATCGGTACGGTGCCTGGAAGAATGGGAATCGGCGTCGTCGGCCCTGCCATTGATGAAAAGGGAAACAGCACAGCCGGCGGCGCTTTAATCAAAAAATTGTCCAGGGACCTGAAATTGAATATGTTCGGCATAGAAAATACAGAAAGGACGAAGGACCATGCCTTTTGATTACGATTTAGATTTTGATTCCATTGATTTCAGAGAAGAACCCGAAAAATACCGTGTCGGGCGCGGCGAGCAGGGTGTACTTCTTGTCGAACCCTACAAAAGTGAAATTCTCCAGCACTGGCGCTTCAAAACACCTGAAATCGCCAGAGAGTCGTCAGAAAAAATTTACGCTATGTTTGAAGAATACAAGAAAAACGATGATTTTGTCGGCATGGATATGGCCCGTAAATTCCTCCAGATGGGGTATACACGCTCGCGCCGGTACGCCAATTACAAAGGTGGAAAAAAATACGATGACGATGGAGACATCAACGACCGTGACATGGATGAGGAAAAAGCAGAATCAGCCCGGATTTTCGAAGAGAAATGGATCAAAGCCCGCGAGGATGAAGAATACCTTGAGAAAAAACGGACCCACCAAAAGGAATACGGATAAAATAGGACGTTTCGATTAAAATTGAAAAATCTTCCGTATGCATATTGTCAAAACTTTCTGAGTAGTGTAGAGTAGTCATCAACATTTACATGAACTTACAATTATATTCTTATCGAGAGAGGCAGAGGGACTGGCCCTGTGAAGCCTCAGCAACCCCTGGTATCGACCAGAAGGGTGCTAACTCCAGCAAGTTGTTGATCAACTTGAAAGATAAGAAGAAGCCTTGGATATCCAGGACGCCTTCTTCTTAGAGAAGGCGTCCTTTTTCGTCTTCACGCTTCTTCCTCTCTTGATCGGTTCATAAACGAAAGGAGTATTTTTATGTGTCACACGGAAACAAAATTCGTCCAGACAGGAAACCAGCGGAACGAACCGTACGGAGCGATCAATCCACCGGTTTACTTTTCCACCCCTTACCGCCACCCCGGGCTCGGGGAATCTACAGGATTTGATTATACGCGGACGGGCAACCCGACAAGAAAAATCCTTGAAGCATCCATCGCCGATATCGAAGAAGGTGACGCAGGTTTTGCATTCAGTTCAGGAATGTCCGCCATCCAGACCGTCCTCTCCCTATTCCGGGAGGGTGATGAAATTCTCGTATCCGAAGATTTGTACGGGGGAACCTACCGCTTATTTGAACATATGAAGGAGCGTTACCGTCTACAGTTCACCTACCTGGAAAACGAAAAGCTGAATGACCTCCCTTCTTATGTGACCGAACGTACGAAAGCCGTTTACATTGAAACCCCGACAAACCCGCTCATGCACCAAACCGACATCAAGCAGATGGCCGGACTTGCAAAAGAACATGACCTCCTGCTGATTGTCGATAACACCCTTTACACACCGGCCCTTCAACAGCCGTTGAAGGATGGAGCGGACATCGTCATTCACAGCGCGACGAAATATTTGGCTGGACATAACGATGTTCTGGCCGGACTTCTTGTCAGTAAAGGAGCAGGCATCAGCGAAAAGCTCGCTTTTCATCAGAATACATCCGGGGCTGTCCTGTCGCCGTTCGACTCCTGGCTCGTCATGCGCGGCATGAAAACCCTGCCTCTACGGATGAGGCAGCATGAAGGCAACGCCAAAGCCGTCGTTCGATTCCTGGAAGATCATCCATGTGTGAGTGATATTTTCTACCCAGGAAAAGGCGGCATGGTGTCCTTCCGGCTAAAGGAAGAAGATTGGATCGACCCTTTTCTAAGAGGATTGAATTTAATCAGTTTTGCGGAAAGTCTCGGAGGTGTGGAGAGCTTCATCACCTACCCCGCCACCCAGACCCATGCCGATATCCCTGAAGAAGAACGCGTCCGCTACGGCGTGTGCAATAAACTGCTCCGTTTTTCCGTAGGCGTGGAACATATCGATGATCTTTTGACAGATCTTCAATCTACTTTGAGTCAATTACCTAAGGAGGAATCCGTCCAATGAATACCCATTCCCTGCAGACCCGCCTGCTTCACAACGACCAGAAGTTCGATCCGCAGACCGGAGCGGTGAGTGTCCCGATCCAACAGTCCTCAACCTTTCACCAACAGGATTTTGACACACCGGGGGATTACGACTACAGCCGGTCGGGAAACCCGACAAGAACAGCGTTGGAAGAGACGATCGCCGGCCTTGAAAACGGCACGAAAGGCTTTGCTTTCGCCTCCGGAATGGCAGCGATCTCCACAGCATTCATGCTGTTATCCAAAGGGGATCACATCGTTATAACCAAGGACGTATACGGGGGGACTTTCCGAATGATCCACGATGTTCTCCACCGCTTTGGAATCGATCACACCTTTGTTGACATGACCGATCTGCATGAAGTGGCTACAGCCATAAAGCCGAATACGAAGCTGTTATATATTGAAACTCCTTCCAATCCAACACTTGAAATCACTGATATAAGTGCAGTGGCAAAACTCGCCAAAGCGAACAACTGCCTCACCTTTGTCGATAACACCTTTATGACACCAGCCCTGCAGCGTCCGCTCGACCTTGGCGCCGATCTTGTCCTCCATAGTGCAACAAAGTTCATTGCCGGACACAGTGACGTCGTCGCCGGGTTAGCCGTGACCAACAGGAAAGACGTCGCAGAGGCTCTTTCTTTTCTACAGAATTCTTTCGGATCTATTCTGGGCGCACACGATTGCTGGCTCGTGCTCCGCGGCCTGAAGACACTCCACTGCCGAATCACCCAATCATCTCAATCAGCGGCAAAAGTCGCAGAAGCTTTATCCAGTCACCCTCTGGTCGAGCACGTGTACTATCCAGGCTTCCGCTGTCATCCGGGGAATTCCACCCACACGTATCAATCCGACGGGTATGGAGCCGTTCTATCTTTCCGCCTCCGTGACGAGGAGGCTGTCCGTCAATTCACAAAAGCTGTCGAAATTCCGGTGTATGCCGTAAGTCTTGGAGCTGTCGAGTCGATCTTATCGTACCCGGCGCGGATGTCCCATGCCTCCATGCCTAAGGAGGAACGGGCCAAACGCGGCATCACAGACGGACTGCTGCGTTTATCGGTCGGATTGGAAAAACCGGAGGACCTGATCGCTGACTTTTCGCAGGCTTTGAACCAAATCGAACGGACTGCTGAAGACAGGAGGGTGAGTATATGACATTACGTGAAGCCCTCCATAGACAAACACTGGTCGGAGACGGGGCGATGGGGACTCTTCTTTATTCCTACGGGGTCGACCAGTGTTTCGAGGAACTGAACCTTTCGCATCCAGAAGAAGTGAAAAGCGTTCATGACGCTTACGTCCAGGCAGGAGCCGATTTGATTCAAACCAATACGTACGGTGCCAATTACATCAAACTTGGCCGTTACGGCCTCGAGGATCACGTAAAGGAGATCAATACAGCCGCTGTCCAGCTCGCAAGACATGCCGCCGGCGACAAGGCGTATGTACTCGGAACGGTCGGCGGCATCCGGGGGGTTCAGAAACAAGCTGTTTCTCTTGAGGAAATAAAACGAAGCTTCCGGGAACAACTCTACTGTCTTTTGTTTGAACAAGTGGACGGCCTTCTTTTTGAAACCTTCTATGATCTAGAGGAACTCTCCACCATTCTGTCTATCGCCCGGAAGGAAACAGACCTTCCTCTGATTGCCCAGGTATCGATGCATGAACCCGGGGTGCTGCAGGATGGTACACCACTCCCTGACGCGCTCACTCACCTGGAAAAAATCGGAGCGGACGTGACAGGCATCAACTGCCGTCTCGGCCCGTACCATATGATCCAGTCCTTAGAAGAAGTGCCCTTACCCGAAAAAGCTTTTCTATCGGTCTATCCGAATGCCAGTCTGCCGGCCTTTCAGGATGGCAGACTCGTTTATGCGACAGATCCCTCCTACTTTCAAAAAAGCGCCCGGGCGCTTTACGACCAAGGGGCGCGGATCATCGGCGGGTGCTGCGGCACAACACCGGAGCACATTGAAGCCATCGCATCCAAAGTAAAAGGAAAAGCACCGATCAAAGAAAAGATTGTAGTTGTCCGTCAAAAGGCCGAAACAGCCGTCCAATCCACTAAAGATCAACGACCACACCTCCATGAAGCGGCGAAGAAAGGCCGGTCCATCATTGTCGAACTGGATCCCCCGAAAAAGTTGAACATCGATCGTTTTCTTAAAGGGTCCAAAGCGCTTCAGGAAGCTGGTGTTAACTCGATCACCCTTGCGGATAACTCCCTAGCCTCTCCACGAATCAGCAACTCTGTCATGGCTTCGATCATTAAAGAGAAATATGATGTCGATCCACTCGTCCATATCGCCTGCCGGGACCGCAATCTTCTCGGTCTGCAGTCCCACTTGATGGGTCTTCATACACAAGGCATCCGCCAAGTCCTGGCGGTCACCGGTGATCCCACGAAGATCGGGGATTTTCCTGGAGCGACGTCTGTCTATGATTTGTCATCTTTGGATCTCATTCACTATATTAAGCAGATGAACAGAGGCATTTCTTTTTCCGGAAATTCTCTCGGGAACCAAACATCATTCTCAGTCGCTGCAGCCTTTAATCCGAATGTAAGAAATTTGAACCGTGCCGTCGGAAGAATGAAGAAGAAAATCACCGCCGGCGCCGATTACTTTATCAGTCAGCCTGTGTTTAACGAAGAGCAGCTTCTCGAAGTCTATGAAGCGACAAAACAAGTGGAAGCCCCTCTTTACATCGGCATCATGCCGTTGACAAGCGCACGCAATGCTGAATTCCTTCACAATGAAGTGCCCGGCATCACCCTGTCTCCTTCCATACTGGAAAAAATGGAAAAAGCCGGACAGGACCGGAAACAAGCGCAGGCCGAGGGCATCAGCATTGCAAAGTCCCTCATCGATACAGCGGTTGACCTGTTTAACGGCATTTACTTGATCACCCCGTTCCTCCGCTACGAGATGACGGTGGAACTAACGAAGTACATTAAACAGAAAACAAAGGAACAGGAAAGGAAGATGTCCGATGGCATCCACATGGTTTGACGAACAGCTGAAAAAGAGGATTCTCATTTTGGACGGAGCCATGGGGACGATGCTTCAGGAAGCAGGCCTGAGCCCTGAGGATTTTGGCGGCGAGGACTACGACGGATGCAATGAATATTTGAACCTCACCTACCCGGAGTTGATTGATACCATCCACACCCGGTATATGGAAGCGGGAGCGGACATTATCGAAACCAACACGTTTGGTGCCACGAGCCTTGTCCTCGATGAATACAATCTCGGTCACCTGGCGGAGGAAATCAATATCAAAGCAGCACAAATCGCTAAAACGGCTGCAGAACGAATGAGCACAGAAGATCACCCCCGCTTTGTTGCAGGAGCGATGGGGCCGACGACGAAAACCTTATCCGTCACCGGTGGGACGACATTCGAGCAGCTGGCGGACACCTATGAGGAACAGGCACGCGGATTAATGAGGGGAAACGTCGACCTTCTGTTGTTGGAAACGTCCCAGGATATGCTGAATGTCAAAGCGGCCTATCTCGGGATTACACGTGCCGGTCATGCACTCGGAATCGAGCTGCCCCTTATGATTTCCGGTACGATTGAGCCGATGGGAACGACCCTTGCCGGACAAAGCATAGAAGCCTTTTATTTATCGCTGGAACATATGAATCCGGCTGTCGTCGGGTTGAACTGCGCCACAGGGCCGGAGTTTATGCGGGATCACCTGCGCTCTCTTTCGGATCTTGCTGCCACCTCCGTCAGCTGCTACCCCAATGCAGGGCTGCCCGATGAAGAAGGACATTATCATGAAACCCCGGCTTCTCTGGCATCTAAAGTGGCAGGTTTTGCTGAAAAAGGATGGTTGAATATTGTCGGCGGCTGCTGTGGCACGACGCCGGATCACATTCGTGCCATAGCAGAAGCCGTCAAAGCGTACACTCCAAGAACCGCCCCGGAAGACCATGCCCACGCACTATCCGGAATTGAGCCGTTGATTTATGATGATCCCGCTGACCGCCCGATCCTTGTAGGGGAGCGGACGAACGTAATCGGGTCCAGAAAGTTCAAACGATTGATTGCAGAAGAAAAATACGAGGAAGCGTCGGAAATTGCCCGCGCCCAAGTGAAAAAAGGAGCACAGGTCATCGATATCTGTCTCGCCGACCCGGACCGGGAGGAAATCAAGGATATGGAAGCCTTCATGAAGCAGGTCGTCAATAAGGTGAAGGTGCCTCTGGTGATCGACTCCACGGATTATCACGTCATCCGGAAAGCTCTTACCTTTTCCCAGGGGAAAGTGATCATTAACTCCATCAACCTGGAGGATGGTGTAGAGCGCTTCAAAGAGGTGCTTCCCCTAGCTAAGCAGTTCGGAGCGGCACTTGTTGTCGGGACGATTGATGAAACGGGGATGGCCGTTACGGCGGAGCGGAAACTGGAAATCGCCGAACGTTCCTTTGATATTCTCGTAAACGAATACGAGATAAACCCTCGTGATATTATTTTTGACCCGCTCGTCTTCCCCGTCGGTACCGGAGATGCGCAGTATATCGGGTCAGCAGAAGCGACAATTGAAGGCATCCGGTTGATTAAGCAGCACCTTCCTCTCTGTCAGACTGTCCTTGGGGTGAGTAATGTATCGTTCGGGCTTCCTCCAGTCGGCCGGGAAGTGCTGAACGCTGTCTATTTGTATCACTGTACAAAAGCCGGTCTTGATTATGCGATTGTGAATACGGAAAAGCTCGAGCGCTACGCCTCGATCGGTGGGGATGAAATCTCCCTCGCCGATGAACTGCTGTTTCATACCAATGACGCAACACTGGCAGATTTCACAGCTTTTTACCGCGGAAAGAAAAAGGAATCCAAAACGCCGACATCAACGATGAATCTTGAGGAGCGGCTCGCTCATTATGTCGTGGAAGGTACGAAGGAAGGGCTGATACCTGATTTGAACCTCGCCCTCCAACAGTATGACACACCTCTTTCGATTATTAACGGTCCGTTAATGACCGGCATGGCTGAAGTCGGCCGCTTGTTCAATGATAACCAGCTGATTGTCGCTGAGGTTCTGCAGAGTGCCGAAGTCATGAAGGCTTCCGTCGCCTACCTTGAGCCGCATATGGAAAAAGGGGATGCTTCCAATAAAAAAGGCAAGGTTCTGCTTGCGACAGTCAAAGGGGATGTTCATGACATCGGCAAAAACCTGGTCGAAATCATCTTAAGCAACAATGGTTTTGAAGTCGTCGATCTCGGAATCAAAGTGACACCCGTAGAGCTGATTCAGCAGATACAGCAAGAAAAACCGAGCATTGTCGGACTCTCCGGTCTGCTCGTGAAATCTGCCCAGCAGATGGTATTAACCGCTCAGGACTTGAAACAGCAGAACATCCAACTGCCGATTCTTGTCGGCGGCGCTGCCCTGTCACGGAAGTTCACCCATACAAAAATTTCACCAGAATATGGAGGACCTGTCTTATATGCCAAGGATGCCATGGACGGGCTCGCTATTTCCAATCAATTAAGCAGTGAAGATTCCAGGGAACAGTTTCTAAGTGAACAGGCTGAAAAACAGGCAGCTGCAGTCGAGCGAACGAATCGTCCAGCCCCGGAAAAAAACAGAGCCGGAGGCACAGCCACGGCTGTCCGACCAGTCTCAACGGCTGCCGCGAATGGACCCGTATACAAGCCACACGACTTTCAGCGGCACTTGATCCTCCGACACCCTGTCGCACACGTTGAACCGTATATCAATAAGCAGATGTTGATTGGACACCACCTTGGATTAAAGGGCAGATTCGAGAAGCTGCTGTCAGAAGGAAATGAAAAAGCCGTCCATTTAAACGAAGTCGTCAATCAACTGCTGACGCAGGCGAAACAAAACAACTGGATCGAACCTTCTGCCTTATACCAGTTTTTCCCCGCGCAGTCCGACGGCGATGATGTCCTGATCTACGATCCCCGGGATCATACCCGTGTCATGGAACGCTTTACGTTCCCGAGGCAGCAGAAAGAACCGTTTCTCTGCCTTGCAGACTATTTAAGATCCGTTTCAAGCGGAGAGATGGATTATGTCGGTTTTTTCTCAGTTACCGCAGGCAAAGGAATCAGACAAAGGTCCGTGGAGCTGAAAAATAACGGCCGTTACCTGGAAAGCCATGCGCTGCAGGCACTGGCTCTGGAGACAGCTGAAGGGCTGGCGGAAAAGATCCACCAGGAAATGCGTGACCGCTGGGGGTTCCCGGATACGACAGACTTTACGATGCAGGAACGATTTTCAGCCAAATATCAGGGACAGCGGTATTCTTTCGGCTACCCGGCCTGTCCAGAGCTTGAAGATCAGAAGAAGCTGTTCCGCCTTCTTCAACCAGGGGATATTGGTATTGAACTGACAGAAGAATGCATGATGGAACCGGAAGCATCCGTAACAGCGATGGTATTTGCCCATCCGGAGGCCCGTTACTTCAACGTTCATTAAAACGAAGCGGAAAAGCTCTATACCGATATAAAACCCGTACAGAGACCAAGATTTCTGAGTCACTGTACGGGTTTATCCTTTGATTGCCACGCTCGTCCACGGAGAGCCGTTTTTACAGATCAAAAGACCTGAGACGCGACTTGTTAATCATCGAGGTATTTATAAATGACGGTACTGTATACCTGAGTCTTCGCTTTAGGATCCAGGAAAGTGGCAGCGCTGTTGATGGCAGCCATTGCTTCATTGAATCCGGAAGCAATCAACATCGTTTTACTTGGATAGACCACTGCATCCCCTGCCGCGAACACTCCGGGAATATTGGTACACATATCCGTTTCTACAGGAATCCGTCCTTTATCGGTGTGGATTCCCCATTGATCATACACGCTTTTCTCCATCTGCAGTCCTTCATAAACGAGAAGGTGATCAATAGAAAGCTCTGTACCATCACTCAAAACCACCCCGGTCATCTGTCCGTCTTCCTCTTTCAACTGCTGAATGGTACGGCCGTACTGGACGTGAACTGAGGACGCCTGCAGTTTTTCCTCATCCTTTTCATAAACCGCTTTAAAGGCGTTGCCCCTATTGATCAGCGTCACTTCATCAGCGGAGGCTTCCAGCGCAAGCGCCCAGTCGATTCCAACACGGTTTTCTGATACAACAGCGGTTTTCAGCCCTTTATACTGTTCCTTATTTTTTATTGTGTAGTGGATTTGTGTGCCGTCATAAGCAGCGGCGCCATTCACCTGGAGAGGCTGCATTTGGAAAGTCCCCAGTCCAGAAGCGATCAGGACGGTCCTTGTATAATGAGCGGACCCATCATTGGTCATGAGAAGAAACGTCCCATCTTCCTGTTTCTGAAAATCTTTTACTTTTGTCCCTGTCACAAGAGCCGGTTGAATGCTCTGTGCCTGTTTTTCCACATTTGCCGCAAGTTCCTCCCCGGATATCCCGGGAAAACCGCCGACATCGTAGATTTGTTTCTCCGGGTAAAAGAACGAAACCTTGCCTCCTGTTTCCGGCTGGTCTTCAATCACCTTCGTCTTCATCCCTCTCATCCCACTATAAAAAGC
Organism: Halobacillus sp. Cin3; assembly: GCF_947311855.1. Lineage (NCBI taxonomy): Bacteria > Bacillati > Bacillota > Bacilli > Caryophanales > Bacillaceae > Halobacillus > Halobacillus sp. Cin3. The sequence continues at coordinate 39,127 of NZ_CAMZMV010000008.1, forward strand.
GGCGTACATTCCCGTCGTACCTCCGCCGATAATGGTTACATCGTACATTTCCATATCTGTCACCTTCTCCGCTTCATATATGTTCGTACACGTGATTACCTCCCATTGTACGGAGGGCGGAAAAAGAATGCAAAAGTAAATCTTTTGTAAAGGTTACAGGGATTCCATTGCTTTCCCCCAACCATTATCGTATTATGATATCGGATTTCGATAATGGAGGTGGTCGATGTGCTGAGAGATTTTTTTCTTGGTTCGATTAAGATCCATATCCTCTATCATGCCAGTATAGAACCGATATACGGCGCGTTTCTTATGGAGGAGCTTGCTTCCCACGGTTATGATATCAGTCCCGGGACCCTCTACCCTACGCTCAAGCAGCTGCATAAGGATGAGCTGCTGGAAAAATACGAGGAGAAGGTAGAAGGGAAAATCCGCAAATACTATGTCATTACAGACAAGGGGCAGCAGATACTGAAAGAAGGAAAACAGCAGGTCCAGGAACTTGCTGAAGAAATCTTAGGAAAAGATTGGAGGAAGATTTCAGATGAGTCAATCAAAGAAAAGTAACTGGCTGGAAATACTGCGCACGTCGACAAAACTCGGCTTCACGTCCTTCGGCGGCCCTATTGCGCACCTTGCCTATTTTAAGGACGAATACATCGATCGTAAAAAGTGGCTCGATGATAAAACCTATGCTGATATCATTGCCCTCTGCCAGTTTCTCCCCGGACCGGCAAGCAGTCAGGTAGGCATTGCCATAGGTATGCTGCGCGGAGGGTTCATTGGAGGATTGATTTCCTGGTTCGGTTTTACGATGCCGTCCATTCTGGTTCTTATTCTATTCGCTATGCTTTATCAATCCTTTGACTTGGCAGATGCCGGTTTCATCCACAGCCTTAAAGTCGTTGCTGCCGCTGTCGTCCTGCATGCATTGATGGGGCTTGGTAAAAAGTTGACTCCGGACAAGCCGAGGATTGCGATGGCACTGGCAGCCGCCTTGATTCTGCTGCTTTATCCATCCGCCTGGATGCAGCTGGTCATCATATTCGCTGCGGGCGTCTTCGGGTGGAAGATGTTCTCCGGATTGAATCCGTCCAAAATCCAGCCGTTTCCTGTCACTTTTTCTAAAAAAGCAGGGATCGCTTCCCTCAGTATTCTTGTCGGCCTGCTTATTTTTCTGCCTGTGCTGGCAAGGAATACAGACAGTCTGTTCATCCAGCTGTTTGATACATTCTTCAGGGTCGGATCTCTTGTCTTCGGGGGCGGTCATGTGGTCCTTCCGATGCTGGAACGGGAAGTTGTTCCGACCGGACTTTTATCTGCCGGTGATTTTCTGGCCGGATATGGAATGGCTCAGGCTGTTCCCGGACCTTTGTTCACGTTTTCAAGCTATCTCGGTACGATGATTCAGGGAATATCTGGAGCTGTCGCCGCGACGGCAGGGATTTTCCTCCCGTCTTTCCTGTTCCTTGTAGCCGCGCTCCCGTTCTTGAACGAACTTAGGAAGCGCCCGGCTTTCCAAGGAGTTCTGACAGGCGTGAACGCCAGCGTCGTCGGCATCCTGCTGGCTGCCTTTTATGATCCGGTCCTTAAGAGCTCGATTTTAAGCGGAGAAGATTTCGCGCTCGCTGCCATCCTGTTCTCCCTGCTTCATTTCTTTAAAGTCCCGGCATGGGCCATCGTTATCATCGGGGTTGCTGCCGGAGCTGTGCTCAATATGTTATAGATACCAGGCACAAAAGACGTTCTTTTGTGCCTTTTATTTTCGATCTTATTCAAAAAACTTTGGATCTTATGCAGGAAGTTCACTATAATAGTCGAACTTTATCAAAAGATGAAACTATGGAGGGAACCACATGGCTGAAGAGCAAACCAGATATTCTCGACTAGCTCAAATTACCAAGCTGATCAACACCAAGTTGGATCTGCGCGAAGTATTAGAGCATGTAGTAACAGCCATATCAGAAGAAATCATGAGGTGCGATTCCGTGGGGATTTATCTGCCGCGGGAAGACGGCACGTACCAGGGGTATGTAGGGAAACCCAATACCATTAACGGCATGACATTGGATATGCACATTGTCGAGCCGGAACAGGATCTGTTAGCCAAAGAAGTGATTGAAACACGGGAAGCGATTTATATCCCGGACACTTCAAAGGATGACCGCCCGGACCAGCGGGCGATCCAGGCGTTTAAGATCAACTCGCTGCTTGTCGCTCCCATCTCCTATGAAGATGAATTGTATGGACTCGTCTTCTTGTTTGACTACGGGATCCCCATGGATTTGACGGACTCTGAGATTGAAAGCGTCAAAGCCTATATTCACATGGCCGCTGTAGCGCTGCGAAATGCCAACAACCTGACAAGAAAAGAAAAACTGATTTCAGAAAAACAGCTTCTCCTTAACGTGACACGCGATTTATCTTTGTGTTCTTCGCTGCAGGAAGCTCTTGATAAATGTTTTTATTACCTTGGAGAAGTCCTTGGAAACCAGAACATCGGCGCGCATTTTATCGATCCTGTAGCAGAAGACCGCCTGAAGCCGGCGAGCCTGAACAAAAACAGTGACTGGACCGAGGAAGACTGGATCGCCACTCACAGAAAGACACGGTTCGATCATAAGGAAGACCTGATCTTTCAGGAAGTGATTGAAACAAAAAAGTCCGTGCTTGTCCCGGATGTGTATGAAGATGACCGTGTCAACAAGCACATTTGCAGGGAGTTTGGAATTAAAGGACTGTATATGATTCCTCTTGTATCACTTGGAGAAGTCCTTGGCGCCATCGCCATCGTCAATCTGACTGAAACGGAATTCCGCTTCACCCCCTCTGTCCGCCAGCTCGCTGAATCCATCGTGGATACAACAGCCCCCGTTTTATTCAATCTATTGTATATAGAAAAGCAGGAGGTTATCATCCAGGACCGTACCTCTGAATTAATAGAGAAAAACCGGGAACTGGAGGAGGCTTTCATAGAATTGAAGCAGATCAGCCGTGAAAAGGACCTGATCTTGAATTCCGCGGGCGAAGGGATTTTCGGCATCGACCTTGATGGAAACATCACCTTCGCAAACCCTTCTGCCACCAGTCTGCTCGGTTATTCCGATGAAACCGATGTAGTGGGCTTGTCCTACGCACGGATTTTCAAGTGGGAAGATCCGAGTGTGGACATCCACTCCTTCAAGGATCTCTATCTCTGGAAGGAAACTCACAGCGGGCAGGAGCACTTTTTCATAAAAAAAGACGGCGGATCGTTTCCTGTCGAATATGTTATAACACCTAAGCAGGAAAACGATAAGACCATCGGGTACGTAGTGACCTTCAAAGATGTGACATCACGCAAGCAGATGGAGGAAAAGATCAAATACCATGCCTATTATGATGTCGTCACCAATATTCCGAACCGTGTCCTGTTCAGAGACAGGCTGAAGCAGGCGCTCAGCTATGCAGAATTAACAGGAAAGTCGCTGGGCATTCTGTTTCTGGACCTTGACCGATTCAAGAAAATCAATGATACGTTCGGACACAGCTTCGGGGATATGGTGCTCCAGCAGGCCGCCCAGCGTCTGGAGCATGCCATTCCGAAGGAGGCGACGGTTTCCAGGCAGGGAGGCGACGAATTCATCATCCTTCTTCCTAAAATCGATCGGACAGAAGATGCTGTTTCATGCGCAGAGCGGGTATTGGCTTCTTTCGACACGCCCTTTACGATTCAATCCCAGGAAGTAAGCATAAAAACCAGCATTGGTATCAGCATATATCCGGAGAATGGGGACAATGTTGAATCGCTGATCAAACATGCGGACGTAGCGATGTATAAAGCGAAAGATTACGCTGGTAATCAATATCAGCTTTTTTCCAATGATATCGAAGAACGTTCGGTTGAACAGATCCAGCTGGAGAATGACTTATTCAAAGCCCTCCAGCGTGGGGATGAGTTTGAACTGTATTATCAGCCCAAATTCGATGTCCGCTCCGATGAATTGATCGGTACGGAAACACTGATTCGTTGGAATCATCCGGAATTCGGTCTGCTGTCCCCCGGCCGGTTTATTCCGCTGGCGGAAGAAACCGGGTTGATTACCGTCCTCGGGGAGTGGGTCATCAAAGAATCCTGCCGCCAGATGAAAAAGTGGTACGACAAAGGATGCACGCAGCTCGCCGTCTCCGCCAACCTGTCGCCGCAGCAGTTCCAGCAGACCGATCTTGCATCCAAGGTAGCTGCTATTCTTAAAGAGACCGGTCTTCCACCACAGCTGCTGGAATTGGAGCTGACAGAAAATTTAATCGTCAACAATACCAATCAAACCCTTAAAACGATCCGGGAACTGAAGGACCTTGGTGTGCAGATATCCATTGATGATTTTGGGACAGGTTATTCCTCCCTCGGCTATTTGAAGGATTTCCCGGTGGATACGCTTAAGATTGATAAATCCTTTATTGATCATATGACAACGAATGCGAACAATGCCGCCATCATCAAGACGATCATCACTCTGGCTGACAGTCTGAAACTGAACGTCATTGCAGAAGGAGTCGAGAGCAGAGATCAGGCTGACTTCCTTGCCCGGCACGGGTGCTACTGGATTCAAGGATATTTATACAGCCGCCCTCTTCCTGTATCTGAATTTGAGGAGCGGTACGTCCCATCACATTCATAAAGGAGCTAATGAAATGAAATCTGTTCGTGCTGTACTGGATTATTTAGTTTCAGGAGATGTTTCTTATATTTTTGGAATTCCGGCTGGATCGGTGAATGCCTTTTTTGATGAGCTTTATGACACGCCTTCCATTACACCTGTTATCGCTAAGCATGAAGGAGCAGCCTCCTATATGGCCGCTGCCTATGCTAAATATTCCGGTTCGCTGAGTGTATGCATCGGAAGCAGTGGTCCCGGCGGAACAAATCTGGTGACAGGGGCGGCGAATGCGATGCGGGAGCACCTTCCTGTCCTGTTCCTCACCGGAGCTGTCCCTGTGGATACTGTCGGATTGAACGCGTCCCAGGAACTGCATGCGGATCCTCTGTATCAGTCTGTGACGAAATACAGCCAGCGTGTGGACCGGGCGGAGGACCTGCTTCCGGAAATTCATAAAGCGGTGGAAATTGCCCTGACCGGTGTTCCAGGCCCTGTGCATATTGCTATGCCGATCGACGTTCAGCTTTCATCCGTTACGCCCCCCGCTCTTCCGGCTTTTCCGGAACGGCTCCCTCTTCTTCCCGATGATGAAAAAATCCAGAAAACGGCTGAAAAACTCGCCGGAACGAGTGGATTCATTTTCGCCGGCCAAGGGATCCGCGGGTCTGTCGAAGACGTACTGGAACTGGCTGAAACGCTGGAATGGCAGATTATCACGACCCCTCAGGCGAAGGGCTTCATCCCGGATGATCATCCGCTTCTGAAAGGGATATTCGGATTTGCGGGGCACGAAGAGGCTTCCGCATTCATTCATTCGAATGAAGCTGAAACCATCCTTGTGCTTGGGTCGAGCCTTGGAGAAACGGCTACGAACAACTGGAATCCCAACCTGGCTGCCAACCGGACGCTTATCCAGGTTGATTACGATGCTACGGTCTTCAACCGGAAGTATCCGGTTGACATGGCTGTACACGGGGATATCAATGTGACCGTATCTTCTTTGATTACAGCTTTGAATCAGCTTGGACAAAGGCAGAAACGAATGGCTGCCTTCCCACAGCGCTCACAGGAAATCACACCGGAGTATAACACCCAGAATGTGCTGCTCTCCCTGCAGAAGATCCTTCCTGAGAATACACGCTATACAGTGGATATCGGAGAATTCATGGCTTATGTCGTCCACTATATGAACGTCCGTTCCACGGATTCTTTTGATATCAATGTCCACTTCGGAGCGATGGGAAGCGGCATCGGCAGTGCCATCGGTGCCAAGCTTGCAGAACCGGAAAGACCCGTGGTAAGCCTCACCGGAGATGGCTGCTTCTTCATGCACGGGATGGAACTGCTGACAGCCAAAGAATACAACATCCCCGTCTTGTTTATCGTGATGAATAATGCACGGCTCGGCATGGTCCATCACGGGCATACGCTGCAGTATAAGCGTGCGCATGAGCGGTTTGGTCAGGAAGCGGTCAATATTACTGCTATGGCCGCTTCTCTTGGTGTGCCGTCTGCTTCCGTTCATTCCATGGAAGATGTGAATGAAGATACACTCGGAGAGGTTTTGAAAAGCAGCGGGCCAGCCGTTCTTGAGATTTCCCTTGTGGATGACAATGTCCCGCCTATGGGTGATAGAGTCAAGTTCCTCTCTTCTTTCGGAAAATAATTCTATGAAAGTCTGTCATTTTTTTGAAAACGATTGAATCTTTCCTGCACCCTCTTTATGATAGAGGTAATCTATATAAAGAGGGTGCTTTGTTTTGCTGAAAAATGTACTCATCATGGGTATACTCGTATCCGGCCTGTTCCTTACAGGATGTGGAGCGTCGGAAAGTGAAGAGAGTCATGTCGAACATGCGAACGGAGACCTGCGTGAAGAAACGGCTTCAGCGGATGTCCTCCCCGCCTTCATGGACGAGAAACCCGAAAATGTCCAGAACATCTACCTGGCTGCTGCCCAGCACCGTGATCTGCTTGAAAACATTCCCTGCTACTGTGGTTGCGGAGAAAGCGCCGGCCATAAAGATAATTACGACTGCTTCGTTCATGAAAACCATGACGACGGCCGGATCATGTGGGATGACCACGGAACGAAATGCGGGGTCTGCCTTGAAATTGCTGCCTCTTCCATCAACGATTATCAGCAGGGGAAATCGATCAAGGACATCCGTGCAGATATTGATGAAGCATATGAAAACGGGTATGCAGAACCTACCCCAACCCCTGCTCTTTAATCAGATCGTTTTAAAATGAACAACGAAGGCCGCCCCGGTTTCCAGGGCGGCCTTCGTTTGTTGAGAATTAGTATGTTGTACTCACAGAGCGTTCGAGGTCACGCCCCGCTTAAGCGAATGATCCGCACTCATGGAGACGCTAGAAAAACACAGGTTCCTCTGCACGCTGAAAGGAAGCCATTTTCAGAGTGACTCTTTCATGCCGTCTTTTCCACCGACTTCTTCTGATCGAATTTCTGTTTTAACTGTTTCCGGCCCCGGTGCAGCCTCGACTTCACGGCGCCCTGGGTTATGTTCAGAAAGGCCGCGATTTCCTGCTCCTTCATGCTGTACTGAAAGCTTAAGTGAAGAACATCCCTTATTTTAGGGGATAGTAAGTTGATGGATGATTGGATCTCCTCCTCAAGCTGATGCCGTTCACACGTTGCTTCAACGAGGGAGTCCTTTTGACATAAAGAATCGGGCAGCGGGATATGTTCAAGCGATACTACAACGGCACGCCGCTCTTTTCTCAGCAGATCGACCGCTTTTCTTGCGGCAATCGTAGACAACCAGGCCCCCGCTTTTTCCTCATCCGTCAGTTCATCCAGTTTGTGATAGGCTTTCAAGTACGTTTCCTGCACCACATCTTCAGCAAGGCTGTGGCTTTTCACCACTTTATATGCAGAGAAAAAGACCCGCCGGTGATAACGCTCATAAAGTTCACGGATATCCATCCGGCTCTCCTCCTTACTCAAAATACTGTCGAACGAAATCGGGAGCATTCTCTTTGGTGAACGTCACAATTTCATTATGGTCTTTGTTGGTATCATCATAGTAAAGGGCGACTATATAGGCACCGCTATCCTGATTGTGTTCGCCTTGAAGCAGAGGCTCGATTTTCTCATCACCTTCCACGGCCAGTGGCTCCACGCCCTGTTCCATTAACCGATCATAGATAAATCTCGGATAATCATCGGCGAGCTGTTCCTCCGGCCATTCAAACACTACCGCTTCAGCAATATCCCCAGGTCCGACCATAAACTCCTCATACAACCCTTCCTTTTTAAGCCAGGCCGTCGTTCGTTCATACGCTTCGTATACGGTCGTTTGATAAGGGTTGGTTATGATTTCATTGGATTCGTCCCTCACACGGAAGGATATCCATGAATACATGCCGCTTGGATGGGCCATCTCTTCATAAGACTGACTGCGCAGATCTTCTTGCAAAGCCTTCAACAAGCCGGTCACTTTCTCGTCATCCATGATTGTCTGCGGTCTTCCTTTTCCATTAGGATCAAGATGGATGCGGTCCACCTGTCCACTCTCCAGTGTTAAAGCTGGATAACGGATGTTTCTACCTTCTTCTGTTTCATAAACCGCCTGCCGGGCGGCTTCGATTCTTGGATCAGCCGTTTGGTACTGCCGCTGGACCTCCCGACCGTTTTCCAGTTCGTAATGGATAAAGAAGTAGTCTTCCCCAATCACCATAGGTTCGCTGTATTCGACAAGGGCTTCATGTAAATTAAGAACGGATTCAATTCCCTCTCCTGATGTGATATAGGAAATCGGCGTGCCGTCAATCTGATGCTGTTCATATTCACCATAACCCTCACTGATATAAGCTTTTACAACCGTTTCCTGCTCCGGAATGTAAGCTTCGTAGCTCTGCCAGCCTAACGGAAGGAGAGCCAGGACAGCACCTGCGCTTCCTGTATAGACGAGCCAGTTTTTAATGAGACGGATATGGAAGACACGCCACGTCTTCTCCAACAGCATGACTGACACCATATACCCGAAGGTTCCGCCCAATCCCCAGCCAAACACCATCCAGCCGTACGAACTCAAGCTGAGACCGAAATACATCCCTCCAAGCAGTGCGGTGCAGAAGGTAACACCAAACTTAAAGACAGGGCGCAGCGCTGGAACAGTCACGGCTTTTGTGGCCGTTTCCAACGCACGCCTTTGATAAATGACATAAGAAAGGCCATAAATGACGACAGATGCCAAACCGTACGTCCATAAAGAAACTTGGGATAATGGAAGATCGGAGGCTTCACCACTGGAAGGGGGCGCCGTCAGAACATCTGTGATTGGTGATAAATGCTGGATCGTTTCTTCCTGAACGATGACGCCTGAAAAACCATTGATTGTCATGTCCAGGTAATAGCTAATCAATAAGTACATTCCAGCGGGAAATAGCAGGAAAATATACGTAATTACTGCATGAACAGCGGATAAACCGGTCAGCGTCCCTACAAAAACACCGGTCATAAATAATAGGATGGACATGACACAGAAAAGAACGAGCCAGTAAGCGGCATTTCCCATCGTGAAATAACCCGATACGTCTGCGATCCATGAAGTTACAACTAAAATGATGAAATTCAAGAGAACCGGGACGAGCAGCAGAACAATCCCCGACACCAGGTGATGGTTCAACAGCCTGCCGCGGCTGATCGGTAAGCTATGAGCAAAGTCTGAGGCATCCCTCGTTTGAAGATACCGGAATAAAAAAACAGCCATCAAGACAGGGAGAATCAATAGAAAAACAGCTTGAAGCTCAAAGGCGAACATCGAACCGAGGAGCCCTCCGTCATTTTCCACCGGTAGAGTCGTAGGAGTGGCTGTATTCAGATCCATAAACAGCGGCAGCGGAACGAGAAAGAAAAGTCCAAGAAAATAGACGATGCTGATCCACCCTACAGCTCTGAAATCCTGCTTGAATATTTCCTTATTAAACAAGGATGTTTTCAAACGCATATCCGACACCTCCCATTTCATAGATGAAGATTTCCTCAAGCGTTAACGGCAGGCGGTCATAAACCACAGGATGCCATGACTGAATTTCCTGTGCCACTTCTTTCTCTGTGCCACGGACGATGAGGACATATACGCTTCCCCGTTTTTCTACATGAAGGACGTCAAGATCTGTTTCATCAGGATCAAACGCATCCTCCTTGAAGGCGGCCTGAATTTTATGCACGTCTTCCTTCAAGTCGTCCAAGTCCCGTTCCAACAGGATCTCTCCCTTATGAAGGATGCCGACGTGGTCGCAGATATCCTCCACTTCCCGCAGGTTATGAGAAGAAATCAAAACCGTCATTTCACGTTCAGCCACATCCTGGATAATCAAGTTTCTGATTTTCTGTCTCATGACAGCATCCAGGCCATCAAACGGTTCATCAAGAATCAATACATCCGGCACGGTGGACAATGCGAGCCAGAACGCCGCCTGTCTCTGCATCCCTTTTGAAAAACGGCTGAGCTTCTGCTTGTCGTCCAGCTTAAAAAGCGTTCTCAGCTTTTCGTACCGCTCTTCATCCCAGCCGGGAAACAAGGATCGATAATAGTCCCCCATCTGACGAATGGTGTATTGCGGTAGGAAATACAAGTGATCCGGCAGAAATATGAGCCGCTGCTTTGTTTTCGTATTTTCATAAATCCCAGCATTGTCAATATGGACCTGACCGTCGTCCTGCCGCAGGATTCCTGCGAGCATCCGCATCATCGTCGTTTTACCGGCACCGTTGGATCCAAGCATCCCGTAGATCGATCCCTTGTTCACATGAAAGCTGACATTGGTTAAAATCTGTTGTTTATCGAACGATTTATCGACGTTTCTCACATCAATCATGACGTTCTCCCCCTTCCACATCCTTTAAAAGTTCAGCAATCTCTTCCCGGCTCATACCTAAATACATCGCTTCTGCAAATAATTTCTTCAACTCTTCCCTCACTTTTTCCAGCTCCTCTTTCCGTCCGTTTTTACTTGAAGGATGAACAAAGCTTCCTTTACCTTTCAACGAGTAAATGTAGCCCTGGGACTCAAGCTCCCGGTATGCCTTTTGAATCGTATTCGGGTTGATCGTCAACTGCTGCGCCAGTTCCCTTACAGAAGGAAGCTTTTCATCTTCCTTAAGAACATCGTGAATAATCAGCTGCTTCAGTTTGTCGATCAACTGCTCGTATATCGGCTTACGGCTGCTGATATCCAGTTCAAACATAGATCCACCTCCGTCTCTTCTGTATTAACTGTATTATTACTACTAATACAGTAGTATACACGTCCCCTCTTATTTTGAGAAGGCCCGGAGTGAAAAAACATGGACGCACAAGTCACAAAAAAAGACCGCCGGGCAGGCCGCGGCAGTCTCTGCATACGTTTATGACTTTTTCTGCTTCATACGTCCGGTGGGCAGGGAATAAAACTCCCGGACATATGTATAATCTCCTGCCATCCTTCCAACCGGCTTCAGCTTATAGGGGTCGATTTTATCCACGTCCATATAAACATCGTCCCTCACATGATAACCGACAAGGCGGCCGAGCACTAAATGACCGGATCCCACCTCTACAACCTGTGACAGTGTACATTCCATGTGCACAGGGGATTCCTTCACTCTCGGAACATTTACAAAATCTCCGGGTTCCGACTCCACGCCGGCTGCATGGAACTCATCTACATCAGGACTATGATTTTTACTGCTCTCGTGCATTTGGTCAGCCAGTTGTTCTGTTACAAGATTAATAATGAAGGTTTCGGTTTCCCGTATGTTTACAAGAGTATCCTTCTCCCGTTCTCCATCACCAATGGAAAAACAAAGCGTGACCGGGTCCATGGAAGCTACTGTAAAAAAACTGAACGGAGCCAGATTGGCTACACCATCAGAGCTGAGAGAAGACACCCATGCGATGGGCCGAGGAACGACGGCCCCTTTCACCAGCTTACTCATACGATGCTCATGAAACTGATTTTCTCCGATTTTCATCCTGCTTCTCCTCCTTTACTTTTCATTGTACTAGAATCCATGTTTTTCCACATCATGCAGAGGGATTTACCGTTTAACAGTAAATGGTAAAGGGAATGTATGATTAACATTAAAAATAGGAAGGAGTTTCTTTTATTGGTAGATTTATGGAGTTCCTTTAAAGATGCATTAGCCACTGTATCCAACTTTTTATGGACATACCCTCTTGCTATTATCTTAATTCTCGGCGGGATCTTCCTCACGTTCCGCATCAAGTTTTTTCAATTCCGCTTCTTCGGTCATGTTCTCCATCAAACCGTGGGCCAGATTTTCAAGAAAAACAAACAGAAAGGAAGCATCACTCCTTTCCAGGCGTTCACATCAGCCCTTGCCTCGACAGCAGGCGCCACAAATATTGTGGGGGTTCCGGTAGCCATTTCGCTCGGTGGACCGGGAGCACTTTTCTGGATGTGGGTGGTAGCCCTCATCGGAATGGCAACGAAATACAGCGAGATTCTTCTCGGAGTGAAATACAGGGAAAAGAATGAAAAGAACGTATGGGTGGGCGGCCCGCAGTATTACATAAAAAAAGCGCTCGGCTGGAAATGGGTCTCCACCGCCTTTGCCTTTCTCCTTATGATTGAACTGATTCCAAGTGTCATGGTCCAGTCCAACTCCATCGCCACCCAGACCGAGGGAGCCTTTGGGTGGCCGGTGGAAGTTACCGGCGCCATCATGTGCGTGGCCATTGCCCTCGTCGTATTTGGTGGCATTCAGCGCATTGCCAAAGTTACGGATAAAATGGTACCGGGGATGGTGCTGATTTACCTTGCTGTCTGTTTTTACGTGATCTTTGCCAACATTGGTGAAATCCCCTCCGTCTTCGCTCTTATTTTCCAGCACGCCTTCACACCTGTTTCCGCTACGGGCGGGTTTGCCGGGGCAGCCGTAGCCCAGGCGCTCCGTTGGGGAATTGCGCGCGGTCTTTACTCCAACGAAGCAGGACTCGGGACAGCGTCGATCGCCCATTCCGCTGCTCAGACCGATCACCCTTCCCGCCAGGCGCTGTGGGGGATCTTCAGTGTTTTCGTAGATACGATTCTGATCTGTACCGTTTCCGGCCTTGTCGTGCTCGTTACAGGGGCCTGGACAGAAGTCGATGGCAGCGATGCCTCCAACATGATTAACGTCGCCATCGGCAGTGAGTTCGGCGACGCGTTCGGGGGAAGCTTCATCAGTGTCTTCCTGCTCTTTTTCGTCATTACGACGATTGGAATTCTTGTATTCTACGGAGAGAAGCAGGCGGAATACTTATATGGCCTGAAAGCGGCCAAAGGGATGAGAATCGTTTATATTCTTGCCGTTTTCGTCGGAGCTCTCGGAGGCCTTCAGTTTGTATGGCAGTTCCTTGATCTGCTTCTAGCCCTTGTCCTTCTTGCGAATATTATCCCGCTCCTGTTCCTGCACAAGGAAATCGCGGCACTGACCGATGACTACGTAAACCGGGTGTATAAAAAGAAAACCTCTAAACGGAACATCTCCTTGTTTGAGGAAGAGGAAGATGCCAGCTGAACCTTTCTATACGGAAGCCGACTGACGGGAACTTTTCCCGTCAGTTTTTTTATGGGCGGCTCTCCGATTGTAAGAAAGCTTACACATGGACCTTTTCAATTCTCTTCCCAGCCCTGATTATGCTATCGTCTAAGAGGATAGGATATAGGATAAACAGGCAGGAAAACAACGAAAAGCAGGTGTTCACATGCTCGATACCCACGCCAGGAAATATGTACAGCCTTCCATTGATAAAACCGCCCACTATTTATTAAAACAGGGCCGGTCAGCCAATCAAATCACCATCACCGCTCTATTCATCGGTCTGGGCACCAGTATCCTTTACATGCTCGGCCATCCGGTGGCTGCTGTCGTCCTTTTATGGTTTTCCGGATTTCTCGATGCCGTAGACGGGACAATGGCCCGCCATACTAAAACATCCCCCTTCGGCACCGTGATGGATATTACGTTCGACCGTGTCGTCGAAGTCGGAATCATTCTTGCGATCGCCTACGTGCACCCGGACGTGCTGTGGCCGCTTCTTCTTCTTACTGCCTCCATCATCATTTCGATGACGATATTTCTTGTCGTTGGAGCTGTGTCTGAAAAAGCAGGAGTGAAGTCCTTCTATTATCAGGCAGGGGCGGCCGAACGGACAGAAGGCTTCCTTTTATTCAGCATTATGATGCTGTTTCCGGATTATCTGCTCTGGTCAACGCTGTTGTTCTTTGCCGTAGAACTGTTCACAGGCATCCAGCGTTTTATGGAAGCAGCCAAAATTCTGAAGTAAGATCCCACCAACCGGAGACTTTGACAGAGATAGAGGAGAAAAAGAGATGCTCTTTTGCGAAGCAAAGGAGCATCTCTTTTTTGATTGCGCAGAATGAATGCTTACGAACCGCTTGTCAGTGAAGGATTGCCGAGGGCGTGACGATCGAACGCTCATCCTGGAAGCCTTCAGGTATTAACGTATAGCAGCAGCTTTCAAAAGACTGTTTTATAGATCAAGCACGGCCTCCTCTATCCTTTTCACACCTCTGACAGCAGCCATGTCCTCCACCAGCTTCATGAGAGCAAGATCTTTTCCTTTCGCTTCAATCATAAAATCGACCGGCTGGTTCAATGCTTTCAATTCCTTCAGAAGCGGCTGGATAAAATCAGCGTCCACATAATCGGAATGGCTCCGGAAAGCATTCTCCGATTTCGGGGAGGAGATGTGGATTTTCGGAGGCACATGCATGCCTTCCCATGTCCGGAAAAAGCGGGGAAGAAGGTCCTTCAATGATTCTTCATCTGTATGATTCGCCTTATAGTGATGATAATCGAACATCATTGGAATGTTGTGCTTTTCGCACACGTCAAGCGTTTCCGATATTGTGTAGGTTTTATCATCATTTTCAAGCGTCATCTGCTGTTTGACTGGATCCGGCAGTTGTTTGATATTCTCGTGAAAACGCCCGAGTGCTTTGGCTTTATTTCCGTAGGCTCCGCCCACGTGAAGGTTGATATGGGCTTCCTCATGCAGTCCCATCGCTTCAAGCATCGCGTAATGGTACGTCATATCCTTGACGGCATTGACCGTGACTTCCGGACGGTCACTTGTAAACAATGTAAACTGGTTGGGGTGGAAGCTTGTTCTCATCCGGTGCCTTCTGACAATATCCCCGATTTCCCTGAACAAATACTCAAAGGGTGTAATATAGTCCCACTCCACATCATCATGGGTGGCAAGTGGAATTATGGAGGAAGACATCCGGTATAGGTGGATCTGCCGGGCCACATTATAGTGGAGAATCCGGATCGTACGGCGCAGGTTCATTTCTGCAATAGTATGAAGCTGTTTCAACGCTTCTTCCCGCCCCAGTTTCTGATAGCGGGCGAAGGTCATCGTTTTTGCAGGCGCGGCTTCCCACAGCGATAGAGCGTGAGATACATAGCCGAAGCGGATGATCATAAACATACTCCTTCTCACAAAATGGTATAGTTCTATCTTCCCCATAATGGAAAAGGTTAATAATGGATTCCACTGTCCGGTATGTTTTTTTCCAATAAAAAGGACGGCCATCGTCCGGCCGTCCCATTCTCATTATTATCTTACATTCATTTCCGATGGTTTCGGACCTTTACGCTCTCCACGGTCCAATTTGTTGATGGCCGCCATATCGTCGGCCGTCAATTCAAAGTCAAACACATCAAAGTTCTCTTCGATGCGGGATGGTGTCACGGATTTCGGAATGACAACCGTATCGTTCTGCAGGTGCCAGCGGATGATAACCTGCGCTGGTGTTTTCCCATGCTTTTTGGCAATGGACTGAACATCTTCGTTTTTCAGAACTTCTCCCCCCTGCATGAGAGGGCTCCATGCTTCCAGGAGGATACCATTATCACGGCAGAAATCCTTCAGCTCATTCTGCGCAAGATATGGATGGCATTCCACCTGGTTGACTGCAGGCTTCACATCGCATTCATCCAATAGACGCTGCAGGTGATCAATGTCGAAGTTACAGACTCCGATGGCTTTTACTTTACCGTCTTTATACAGTTTTTCAAGTGCTTTATAGGTCTCAACGTACTCATCGAATTCCGGTGTCGGCCAGTGGATCAAATAAAGGTCCACATAGTCGAGCCCAAGCTTATCAAGTGAAGTTTCAAAAGCTTTCAAGGTATTGTCGTACCCTTGGTCTGTATTCCATACTTTTGTCGTTATGAACAATTCATCGCGCGCAACGCCACTCTGGCGGATGGCTTCCCCGACCTGCTTTTCGTTGCCGTAAATGGCCGCTGTATCAATAGAACGATACCCTGTTTCAATAGCTTTTGTTACCGCAGGCACTGCTTCATTTTCTTCTACCTGCCAAACACCGAAACCGAGCTGAGGCATTTCAATCTGGCTATGTAGCGTAACCGTCTTCATTGTCATTCTCCTTTTCTGCTTAGGGATTTCAAATTGTAGTGTATCATAACGCTTTCATGTGGGCTTCTAATCTGCTCACAGCTTTTTCAATTGTATTTCCCAATTCGATCCTGTCCGAATACCATATGCCTTGGAAAAGGACCCTTGGTTAATGGCGACGGCCATATGATCCAGTGAATTCACATAAAGGAGCGGCTCTCCGATGTGCGTTGCTGCGAAAGAACGGCCGAACGTCACCGTATTGTGATAAACCTCCTGGCCGTTGTGAGTGATCTGCACGTCCAGTTGACTGTCGTAATCGACACCTGTCTGAAGGAACAACCGACGAGGAATGTTGGTCCATACATTTCCAAACCGGACATCAAGGATATCCAGGATCCCCGATACAGACCCAGGTTGAAGCACAGGCTCTTTCACCGGGAGATTCACAAGTTCCGCTGGATCAAGAGGAGGACCGATCTCCTCAAAAGAAATCACTCCGGAAGCCAGTCTTGCTCCTGTATAGGCGTAAATGTCCCGGCCATGGAACGTAAACGATTCGCCGGAGCGCGGAAGACGGTTGACCCGCTCGTCAATCTCCCTTACCTCCACGATTCCTTCAGCCGCCGTTATATGCGTCAACGTACCGTTGTCCGGTGTAATGACGTACCGGCCGGACCCGGTCCGGACCCCGATGCTTCTTCGGGCAGACCCGACACCAGGATCTACGACAGACACAAACACCGTCCCTGTTCTCCAATACCCCATCGTCTGCCACAGCCGGTATGAGCCGTCCCATATATGAAATGGTGGGATGTCATGGGTCAAATCAAAAATGTTCAACGAGTCATCCACTCCATGTGCCACCCCGTGCATGGCACTCACTGCACCATCTCCGAGTCCGAAATCCGATTGAAATACGAGTGCTCCCATTCGAAGAACCTCCATCCTGTTAAATTATGAACATTCTAAATAATTCATTTAAAAAAAGCAACATAAAAAAGCACCGGTCCTAAGAACGGACAGGTGCTTTTGGATAGATGATGATCATCCGGTACATATAAAAGACGAAAAGAATGAAAAAAATAAGAGCACTGATCACGTTCGGCACCGCTGCATATTTCAGCACGACACTGAGAATCAACGGCAGTGTGGCAGCATAAGCGGTCAGCTTCCACAGCAGCTGGTAGCTCAGTTTCCTCTCAAGGGCTTTACAAAGCAGGAGCGCTCCTCCAGCCAATATGGAAACCCCGACAAGGATTAAAAAGACAATCAGCAGCGGATAAAAAACGAGGAACTGCACGATGTACATTCCTCTGGATACTTCTGTAACGCTCGTCTCCAGATACATAATCGAAAAAACCATATCCGGCAGGAACAAAGCAAGCAGAAGAACAAACAAATAACCGATCGTCTGTGTAATGCCTTTTCTATTCAAATGGAACATCGCCTCTTTTTTTGGAAGGCGCAGACTATTCTTCAACGAATCCAAAAACCTCATGACTCTCTCCTGCCTTATTCAGCGTAAATGGCCAGCTCTTCTTCAATCTTCGTACGGATTTTCTCCAGGGCGTCTTCAGGTGTTTTTGCGAAAACGCGCTGATTATTGACAATGGCATACGGGCGGACGGCACACATGCCGCAGAACGATAAACATTCGTTCATGAGTACAGCGACTTCTGGATATTCGGATTCAATGATGCTCTCGATGTCCAGTTCATTGATCAAGTTGCCGTCACATACTTCAACAACAACGATTCCCATCAGGTGTACTCCTTTCTAAGGTGTATTATTCAGGTAAGCCTAAAATTCGACGGGCCTTCTGCTCATCCTTCTGCATCTGTGTAACAAGGGCATCGACCCCGTCAAAATTCTCCTCGTCTCTCAGATGCCGTAAAAACTGAACGGTCACTTTTCTGTCGTAGAGATCGCCGGAGAAATCCAGAAGGTAAGCTTCGACTTTATAAGAATCACCGTTTACCGTCGGGCGGTAACCGGCACTGATTAATGTGTAATAGTATTCAGGAGAATCCTGTACAAGCTTCACAAGACCAAGGTAGACGCCTGGCTTAGCTTTGATGTAGTCATCGATTCCTCCGACATTCAGTGTCGGATAACCGAGCGTGCGTCCAAGCTGCTCCCCTTTTTCAACGAAACCTGTGACTTCATATGGGCGCCCGAGCATCGCCTGGGCCGCTTCCATCCTTCCGTTGGATACATGCGTCCTGATATCGGTACTGCTCACTTTAGAATCATGAAGCATCACACCGGGTACAATCGATACCCCGGCTCCGATTTCCCTGCACAGCTCTGCCAGTCCTTCCGCATCAGAGCCTCGGCCTTTCCCGAATCGGAAGTCTTCTCCTACAATCACATGCTGGATATTCATGCGGTTTAAATGCTCCAGTACAAATTCATCAGGAGATGTTTTTGCATATTCTTTTGTAAAATGGACGTGATAGTAACGATCTACCCCGAACCGTTCCAGACGGGCCAGTTTATCTTCAAGTGTAGACAACCCATACTTAAAGGATTCCTCGCCGCGCAGCACCCACTTGGGATGATCAGAAAAGCCATAAACCGCAACCTTATCTTCCGGACGGGCCAGCTTCTCTGCTTCCTTAAGAAGCGACTGATGCCCCAGGTGTACGCCGTCCATCTTCCCGATAATTAAAACAACGGGCTCTTGATTCTCAGGTGGTCGTCCTTGTACTTCAATCAGTTCCATTAACAAAGCATCCCCTTCAACCTGTTGATTAAACCTTCTAATTATATAATATCCATTCTTATTTAATCAACCTTGGACAGTTTTTGCAATGATTCTGCCCTTGTTCTTCTGTTATGATCAAAGGAAAAGGAGGAAAAGCATGATTGAACAGGCGGAACAACTGGCAGTCAAGGCCCATGACGGACAGAAACGAAAAAACTCATCAGATCCATACATCGTTCATCCACGTAGAGTGAGTGAGATTCTCAGGGCTGGAGGAGGTTCTGCCGCACTCATTTGTGCAGGCTGGCTGCATGATGTCGTAGAAGATACAGAGGTGACAATAGAGGATATCCGGAAGCAGTTTGGTAATCAGGTGACAGAGCTCGTGGCGGCGCATACGGAGAACAAACGACTTCCCTGGAAGCAGCGCAAACAGCACACCATTGACACCGTCAGGAACGGAAGCCTTGATATCAAGGCCCTGATTGTGGCCGACAAGCTCGATAACCTCCTTTCCATCCATACGGACCAGCTGCGTCTCGGGGAAAAGGTGTGGGATAACTTCAACGCGGGATACTCCCAGCAGAAATGGTATTATCAATCGGTGGCTTCAGCTATGTACAATGGTCTCTCCAAACAGGACGCTCCTCCCTTTTTTCCAGAGTACGCAGAACTGGTTGAACAAACGTTTGATTAAAAAAACATCCAGTCCCTTTTGGGAACTGGATTGTTTTTATTGAGCCACTCCGGCATAAAAGCTTTCTATAATCGCCTCGTCTGAATGGGGGATTTCCTCTCCCTTAACCATCTGCGCATTATTGATGCACCCGCTGGTCAGAAGAATAATATCGCCTTCTGCTCCGAGCTCGAGGGAACGCAGAACGCCTTCCTCCCGCGTGCGGGTCTGGTGGACATGTGGAGATTCCGGATGGGAAAATCCTGTACAGACTTGATCAACGATGATCTGCGGATCGTGGTAGCCGGGATGGTCGACCGTTACGATGATCTCGTCGGCCCGGCCTTCAATCGCCGCTGCCATCTTCGGCATTTTATTGAAATCACGAATGCCGATCCCGGCAATCATGACAATTAAACGGCGGTGCTGCAGCTTTTTCACTTCTTCCAGAAGACGGTTTAAAGCTACAGGCGTATGGGCGTAATCAAGAATCACCTTCTGATTCATTGGAGTATCGATGACTTGGAAACGGCCTTCCGGTCCCTGCATGGCCGGGAGTACGGAGAGAATATGATCGATGGTGAATCCAAGGTGAAGAGCTGTCCCGATGGCAGACAGAACATTCGCGACGTTATAGGTGCCGTACACAGGCACCTGTACGTTTTCCGACCGGCCGTACACCAGTAGTGTGAAGGTGGAGCCCTCCTCTGTCACCTCAATGTCTTCTGCTCTGATATCAGCCTCTGGACGGCCTTCTATACTGTACGTCAGCAGCCCTTCCCTTCCCATAGCGAGAAGTTCAGCGGCCATACCGTCATCATCGATATTCACGACGCGGTGATCGGCCTGTTTGAAGAGACGCATTTTACACTCCCTGTAGTGGTCGATGGTATGGTGATATTCCAAATGCTCCTCAGAAAAGTTGGTGTGGATCGCCACATCAAACTGAATCCCTTCCACACGGGATTGATCCAGGGCGATGGACGATACTTCCATTACGGCTGCTTCGTCTCCATGGGTACGCAGGTCACGGAATATATGATGCAGATCCATTGATTCCGGTGTGGTCGGCGTACTTTTTTTATAGGAGAGCTTGCTGCTGGATGTCCATATTCCTGTCGTTCCAATCGATCCTGCCGGAAGTTCAAGAAGCGTAAGCAGCGACCGTACGTAGGCAGCTACGGTCGTTTTGCCGTTCGTACCAGTGACACCAATCGTTTTCAGCTCATCATCTGCTTCTTCATAAAAATACTTCGAGAAACGGGCCATGGCCGATCGTACATGCGCAGTGACAATAAACGTTGTCCGGGTATAGACCTCACTCATACGCCGGAACAGTTCATCCTCATGCCCGATAATGACATTGGCCCCGCCGGCAATCGCCTCCTCGACATACGCATGGCCGTCGAAGGTTTCTCCTTTCAAACAGAAAAAAGCGGCACCCGGCTGTATACGTCCGGAATGGAAGGCGAGGGAGGAAACCGTTTGCTCAGATGGGCCGTAAAGGGCCTCTATATTCAATTGGGGGATTTGATCAAATGAAAGATTCATGTTCATTTTCCTCACTCTTTATATAACTTTATCGTCGTCTTTTTACAGGTGAACTATGTACGGTTCCTCCGTGCGATTAACGGAAACTGACCCACTATTTACCGCTCATGGGGTACATACCTTACTACGTACTTTACCCGTTCTTCAGACACATTGAAACCTTTCTGCTGTAAGGGAGGGAAACTGAATCGTTTGCAGGAGAAACCTTCCATTTTCATACAATTTTGTATTTTCAATTATGTCTGGCGTGGTTAATCGTCTGCTGCAGGAGGTCAATGACATGGTCATCATCGTTGGAATAAAAAATCGTCGTTCCCGCTCTTCTGTACTTGACCAGCCTTAAATTTTTCAAAAAACGGAGCTGATGAGACACGGTGGACTGTCTTAAGTTCAGATGATCGGCAATTTCGTTGACGGACATCTCCTTCTCGCACAACAAATGCAGGATACGGATTCTCGTTGGATCGGCCAATGCTTTGAACGTCTGGGAAACAACGAATAACGTCTCCTCATCCAGGGGGCCCTGGTCCTCTCCTTTTATCGTTTGTTCCTTTTCGTCAGCCATCCTGTTTCCTCCTTTATCATAGTGAAGAGAAATGTAAATTCATCGTATGTCCCTCTCCTCCTTTTGTCAATGGAGGGAGACGTTTACTCCACCCCCATGCCGGGAATTTCTACTATAGAACCGATAAAGGAGGAACAATCGTTTATGTCTAAAAACATCCTAATGGTCGTCACGAACCACGATACGATTACGGAAGAACAGTCCACAGGTCTTTGGCTGTCTGAATTCGGAGAAGCCTATAATGAATTCAATAAGCATGGCTACCACATCACAGTCGCCAGTCCAAATGGCGGCGGGATTCCGATCGATCCGAACAGTGTCAGCGACGACGAACCACAGGAAATCCTGGATACCAAACCTCACTTAGAAAATACGAAGCCGCTGGTCGACGTGGAGGCGGACGATTACGATGCCATCTTCCTTCCAGGCGGACACGGAACGATGTTTGATTTTCCAGATAACGAAAAACTGCAGAAACTGCTTCGAGGATTTTATGAAGATGGAAAAGTCGTATCTGCGGTCTGCCACGGCCCTGCAGGCCTTGTCGGCGCGACGTTGTCCAACGGCGACCCGCTCGTAAAAGGGAAACGTGTCAGTGCTTTTACAGACGCAGAAGAAGCAGAAACAGGCCTTGATAAGCATATGCCGTTCCTATTGGAGAGCCGCCTGAGCGAACTTGGTGCACACGTCCGTAATGGGGCCAACTGGGCAGAGCATGTAGAAGTAGACGGCCGCTTGATTACCGGACAGAACCCTCAATCCACAGAAGCCGCAGCCAAAGAAGTCGTAAAACAGTTAAACCAGTAAGAAAAAGTGGGACCCTGATTCAGGGTCCCATTTCAGCTGTCCAAAAAGGCTCATGGAGACAAGAAAAAAGCTTGTAGATAAACACCGAGTTTTTCTACAAGCTTTTTTCTTATTGGTCCTCCCCCGGTGGATGAAACAAGTAATGGTACAGCCGGCGGGAGAGAACCCCGAAAGTGATAAGCCAGAACACGAGGAGCGCTGCCGCTCCCACCCCTTTCAGGAATGTCCATCCTGTAAGAAAGGCGAAAAGGAGTCCCGCTGTCAGCATGGCTGTAGAAAAGATAAACAGCAGGATGGAAAGCAGAACTTTCATACTGTGACTAATCCAGGCAGGCATGAACTTTCACCTCCTGCTCTACAGTATGTATATTTTCCGAATCAGCTTGTACGTTTTAGTGGACAACGGATAAAAAGGGCAGATGCCTGTCGCACATCCGCAGCTGTGCTACAATTAACGCACGCAGATTGTAAAGGAGAATCCATGTTGGAAAAAAGACTCGACCATATCGGCGTTGCCGTACGCCTTATTGAAGAAAGCATTACATTTTACACAGAGGTTTTAGGCGGAACCTTGATCGACCGCTATCGAAATGAAGCCGAAGGCGTGGAAAGTGAAATTGCTGTGATGGATGTGCACGGCAGCCGCACTGAACTGCTGATGCCGACGAATAACACCACCTCGCCGATCGCCCGCTTCATTAAGCAGAAAGGCAAAGGCGTCCACCACGTAGCCTACGAAGTGGAGAACCTGGATGATGCCATTGAAGAGGTTCATGCTCAAGGGATACGCACCCTGGAGTGGTCCCGGAGAACAAACAAACATGGAAGACGGCTCATTTATTTGAATCCTGCCGACACAGACGGCACCATCATTGAATACTGCGACTATCCGGACAAGCAGGAAGGATAAAAAAGACAGGGAACCTCATAGT
The DNA here is from genome assembly GCF_947311855.1 of Halobacillus sp. Cin3. Classification (NCBI taxonomy): domain Bacteria; kingdom Bacillati; phylum Bacillota; class Bacilli; order Caryophanales; family Bacillaceae; genus Halobacillus; species Halobacillus sp. Cin3. The sequence continues at coordinate 62,416 of NZ_CAMZMV010000008.1, forward strand.
TCCCTGTCTTTTTTTCAGCTTGTATAGAAAGTTCGTTTTTGTCCAGTGCCTCCAGAGCTGTCTACAGCGTTTGTTCACATACATGACCGCACACACAAACGACACTATACTGTTCTATTGAGTATACGAAACTGTGCTCAACGTTCTCTTTTATCATAGCGCCCAACTGTAGCCGGTGTCGGCATGAGAAGCGTTCTGTGATGTCCATCAACTCGACATACGGACAACTTTAACTGAATAACACGGTCTTTTACTCTTCTTCCAGAGCTTCTGCCACGCTGTATTCTTCTGCATCCAATTCTGTATCCCGTCCAAGGGCCATCCGGGCAAGCTCAGCGCCAAGGTAAGGACCCGAGGTAAGACCGGAAGCCCCAAGACCGTTGGCCGTCAGCACGCCGTTCCATCCAGGAATCCGGCCAAACACCGGCAGGGAACCCGGTGTAAACGGCCGGAACCCGACACGGCTTTCCACAAAAGTACTGTCTTGAAGACCAGGAGCCACCTCAAGGGCCTTATCTAAAATATAGTGAAGGCCTCCGGCTGTCTGACGCTGATCGAATCCGGCATCTGTTTCGTGCGTCGCGCCAACGACCATGCGCCCGCCACCGAAAGACAGCATATATTGGTTGTTCGGCGGCATAACCACCGGCCAGTCCGCAGTTTCCGTTCCTTCTACATCCAAATGGACAATCTGTGCCTTCTGAGGACGGGAAAGGAACTGGATCCCGAGCGGCTGGAACAACGGCTTCGCCCAGGCGCCTGCGGTAACGATCACTTCATCTGCTTCCAGCTTCCGTCCGTCCACTTCCACGCCTGTCACTGTATCCCCTTCAAAAGTGAGTGAGGCATCGCCATGCATCATGACGGCTCCACGCTTTTTTGAAGCTCGGATTAAAGCGTCACGGAGCGCGCGGCCGTTGACACGGGCCGCACCACTGACATGAACCGCTTCATAGCTTTCCTCTGATAACAAAGGGAAATAAGTGCGTGTTTCTTCCGGGGAAAGTCGTGTGATTTCACCGATTTCCGGAGCATCCTCCCTCCGTTTTTCCGCTCGTTCAATGGTCTTCTCCAGTTTTTCCGGGTTATTGTGCAGGCTGACCGCTCCCACTTTTTTATAACCGGTCTCGTGCTCGCCATCCGCTTCCAGCTGCTGGATCAACTCAGGATAATACCTTGCGCCGCCTTTGACGAGACGATACCACCGTTGATTCCGGCGCTGTGCGAGCCACGGACAGACAATGCCTGCGGCGGCTTCTGTGGCCTGGCCCTCATCCTTCCGGTCCACGATAGTGACGTCCGCCCCTTCTTTGACCAGATGGTAAGCGGTCGAGGCTCCTAAAATACCTGCTCCTACGATGATATATCTCTTCATAACGAACTCCTTTTTACGCTCATTTTCTGCATCTATTGTATAGGACAATGCGCCGGGACTCAAATCTCTCCACAGAAAAAGGCGTCTCCTTGTGAGACACCTTTTTCTGTGGAGAAACCTTTTTTCTAGTGACTCCAAAGGAGTGGTCATCCATACTTGGTCATGGATAGAATTTTTCCCACGCAGGCGGCCGTAACGCAGCCTGTACTGTCCTTTTGAAACGGCAAAGCAGCTATGCTCAATGTTCGCTTTTATCATAGGATAAAGCTGTCTTCCCACAGGTATCGGCACGTGGAGCGTTCGGTGGTGACGCCTGCGGGAACAGCGCGAGCCGAAGATCCACTTGGTCAAATGGTTTTCTTGACCAAGTTAGCTGAGGCCGTGCCCGCGGCAGGCATCCACCGATAAGCGGAACGTGCCCTCTCAACATGACATAGGGACAATTCTCACTGGAAAACACGGACTTTTCTACAGCCTGAGGCGCCTCCTTGTGAGACGCCTTTTCCCAGTCATTCCGCTGTGTGTGTACATAAGTAGCGATCGCATTGCTCCAAGGTACTTACACAGTCATGGATGCCGATGCTTTCAATCTCAAAGAGTGAAAAAGCATTCAGCGTGACGGTGTAGGAAGCGATGGTGACGGTTGGACAACCCTCTGTCAATTTCCTTAATTCCAGAAAAATCGGATCGTGCGCCCTGTCAACGAAGTCAAATCCATTCGCCTGCTCCATTTCCCCACTCCTTACCGTATCAAATGCATAAACGCCGGCGGGTCACCCGTTATACGGTATACATTCGATGCGCGGGAGGAAAATCCTCTATTCTACGACGACTTCCACTTCCCATTGATCATTCACATACAGACCGATGACTTCTACACCAAAGTCCCAGGACTTCACAAGGTCGACGGACTGCTTGATCTGTCCTTCCTTCACTTCACGATCCACTGGGTTTCCGGCACAGTTATGGTGGCCGACAACAGCGACGACATTGGATCCATGATTATCGGTGGAGATGTTGATTTTTGTTTTCACAGCATCCAGCTGCTCTTCTGATCCTTCCAAAAGGAACTTCGTCGGGCCGGCTTCTGTAATCATATCGATGTAGGCTGTATCGTATTTTTTCTGCATCCAGTAAATAACCGGAAGCTGTACTCTTCCATCCATACAGTTGATGGCGGTGGCAAACGTTTTTTCAGACATAAAAATTCCTCCTCATTTTTTCTATGTTTTCTATCTTATCATAAAGAAAAAACAGCAGGGGGCAAACCCCTGCTGCCTTCTTAATTGCTGATGCCTTCAATCTGCATTGTTTCCACCGTACCGGTTCCATTTTCCCGGATACGCGCTTCAAGATCCACCTGATCTCCTTCTTTCAGGAAGATCGATAACGGAGCCTTACTGGTCGTAACGGTATAAATGGTCGTATCCCCTTCAAGGAGGAACTGCACGGACTGTCTGGATTCAGTGGAGGTTACGAGTACACGTTTGATGACGCCGCTCTTCTCCGTGAGGTCGACTTCCTGACTGCCTTCCACATTGCTTGGGTCCTGGGCAATCTGGAGACGGTAGGCGTTCAGCGTCTGCTTAGCCGTATCCCCGAAGACAGCAAAATCAGAATCTGCAGCCTTAATGTAGGCGTACTGCTTAAAGAGCCCGTTCGGATCCAGAACGTTCACAATCCACGTCGGGTGCCCATCGACGTTATAAAGCACCGGCATCGTTCCGGTCCAGTTTTTCTCCGGGTACTGCTTGTTAACGATCTGCACCGCACCTTTACTGTCCATGATCCCCTGGTTCTGCTGGCCGTTGTAATACGTCAGTTCACCAGTACGGGCATCAATCAATGTATAGCCAAGGGCTGAGTCGATATTTTCTTTCGGTGAAGCCATATCTGTAAAGTAGTACATGGCCCCGTCCTCATCGAATATCGGGGTCACACTGCTCTCTGTTCCGGATTCATTCGGGATTTTCACATCTTTTTTACCAAAAATGGAGTTCAACCATCCGTTGATGTACTTACCGAAGTACTCATTCTCTGTAGCAGCCAGTTCAGAGCTGACCGATCCTTCAACAAATTCCGGCGCTTCTGAAGCCGGATAGGTTTCCACATCGCCGGTCACCGGGTCTACAACCGCCACTTTGATTTCCTGCATGTCCGGCCGGTTGGAAAAGAACAACGGTTTGTAGATTGTCTGTACGTACCACGGCTTCCCTTCATCATCCACTTCAATCTGAGCTTCCCCGCTTTGAATGTGGTCCGGGTGAGCACTGTATACGACACGCTGGACGTTATGGTTGAAGTAACTCGAGTTGGTATACTTCATTTTGCTTTGGACGAACTCAGGCTGGGCGTTAATGTTCGTCGCTGCGATCGTGAAATATCCTTCCGTCTCATTTCCACGCACATAACGCCAAAAGCTTGAGAATTCCACAGGAGCAACATAAACGATATCACCGTCCACCTGCTGGGCCTGAAGTTTTCCAAGGTCATAGAACTGCGTGTTCGGGACGACACTCATTGCTTTCTGCACTTTGTTACGAGCCGATTCAGGCGCAACAGAAATCGGCGTATTATCCTCATTCAACGGGCGGGCCTCCGCCTCTTCCGATTTGGCGATCGAATCATGGCTGTCCTGCAGGGCAAAAATGCTGTAGACGAATACACCTACAATTAAAACAGCGGTCACAAGAACAATGACGCCCGATAACGAGCGGTGCATCGTCTGATACTGTACAGGCACCTTGCCCCCGCCATAAACAAGCGGCACGAACAGGATGGCGACAATACTGTTCAAAATCAGCATATTCGGGATCGTGATGGTCGGCATGAACGCATAGGCAATCGCGAACATGAGGATAAAGCCGAAAATAAATACGCCGGCGGCTGTCCTCATAATCTTCTTTCTTCTCATACGGTTTTTCCAATAGACGATGAACGTCAGGATGAAAAATAAAATAAAGGATAATAGAGCTGTAATCAGCATTCCTATCATAAAAGTCAGAACTCCTTTCTATGTCTACAGCTTATTTACGTATCCGTCCTTCTTTGGTTTCAAAAAGTTTTCCGAAGGACGGACATAGAAAGCTCCCTGGATCTACCAAACGAAGATCAAGAGGTCAGACATTTTGTTTTTGGAGATAATCTGCAAGCCCCATGGCACACACTTCAAAATCGAGCTGAAGCAGCTGGTATACCGGGTGATCATCGGGAACGCCATTTCGGTTGAGGTAGGCGGACACACGCAGATGAAGCCGCTTTTGTATCCCCTCCGTCCCTTCTCCCTGTTCCAGAGCGTCCTTCGCTTCACTTACGAAAACAGGAATCCATTTCTTCACTTGATCAAACGCTTGTTCAGGATGGTCCGATGCCCCGTAATGACCGAAATACAAGCGTTCGGGATGAAGGCTCTCCATCTTTTCCATCGAGGAAATCATCACGTCCGGATCAAATTGATTGGGAGAGGTTGTAGGAAGGAAGAATGGTTCCATCCGGTCCTCCACCTGATGATAGCGTATCCCTGCGGTATCACCGGTGAATACCCCTCTGCTTCGTGAATCGTAGACGGCGAGATGGTGGCTGGCATGACCAGGGCTGTCATAGAACGTCAATGTCCGGTTATCTGACAGCTTCAAGGTCTCCCCCTCTTCCTTTACAACCAGCCTTTCTTCCGGAACAGGAAGGACAGGGTCGAACAGCTGATCAAACACGTCCCCGTACACCATACGTGCTCCCTTCACCAGTCTGGAGGGGTCGACAAGGTGGCGTTTCCCTTTCTTATGGACAATCACCTCAGCGTTGGGGCATTCCTTCAAAAGCAGCCCCACCCCGCCGGCATGGTCCAGATGAATATGAGTCAAAATGATCGACGCCACGTCCTCGGGGCGGATCCCCAGATCTGATAGTCCAGCCAGCACATATGGAATGGATGGGCTCGGTCCGGTTTCAATCAACGTCGGAGACTCCTCTTTGAATACATATGTACCTGTACGTCCCTCAAAACCTAAATCATAACCGTCAATCAGATACAGATCCTCCCCTAATGCTGTGGGTGCTTTCTTTTCCAATCGGCTCACCTCTCCCTTAGATTTATCTTCAGTTTACTAGAAGTTCCCATAAAATGATAACGTTTTCTTATGTAGAGAAAGAGTCACAAAAATGGGCTGGGTGAATATCATGGGTGGTGAGGAGTTGGTTTCAATGACTGAAGAACGTCATCCACAAACCCCTTCCAAACCGGGGTACAGCGATTGTAAAAAGATGAAGCACTTTCACGTGATGGTCGAGATGGAGGATGGCCGGTCCTTTGATGGGATCCTCGTAGACGTTTCCGGAGACAGCTTCACTATCCTGATCAGCGAAGACGTCGTGGTCGATGAGCAAGGGCAGGTGATGGATGAACGCCAGTATGGATATGGACGCAGAAGGGCCCGCCGGTTCCGAAGAGGCATTTATCCGATTGCCGGTCTCGCCACGTTAGCTCTGTTCCCGTACGCTTTCCGTCCGTATCCCTATTACTACCCTTATCCATATCCATACTATTACTAAGGGAATCACGCTTATGTCTTATCTCAAACGAACTTAAAACAGCCGCCACAATTGTGTGGCGGCCTTTTTTCATTCAAGCAAGAATCGTCTGCTCAATCTGTTTCATTTCATAAAATAAACCTCGGCGGCTCATTAAGTCCTCATAGGATCCGGATTCCTGAATTTCCCCTTCTTCCATAACGATGATCTGGTCCATCTTTTCCAATCCGTTCAGTCGGTGGCTTATCAGAATGACGGTATCATCTTGAGCCTGCCGGAATAAGCGGTCGTAAATGCTTCTCTCCGTCAACGTGTCCACCGAAGAGGTCGGTTCATCGAGCAGCCACAGCCGCTTCCCTTTCAAAAAGACACGAGCAGCCGCCAGACGCTGTTTTTCCCCTCCTGATAAATTCTCTCCTTTTTCAAGGACTTGTTTATCGAGGGAAAAGGACAACCCTGTAGAAGCAAGAGCCGCTTGCTGCTGCTCCTCCGTAGCACCTTCATTTGCCATACTTAAATTGTCACGGATGGTACCGAAGAAAAAGTGGTTTTCCTGCAGCATCACATTGGTGTGGGCCCAGAGACTCTCTTCATCAAGGGTCCGGATATCCTCTCCACCGACTTTCACGACGCCCGCATCTGCCGCATGGAATTTCAACAGCAGCTGGAAGATCGTCGACTTCCCTGAGCCGCTTGCTCCTACGATGGCTGTTTTACTGCCGGCAGGAATGGAAAAGGAAACATCCGTCAACGCCTGGCGCGGTTCTTCAGGAAACCGCCAGCTGACGTTCTCCATCCTGATAGACGGTGCATGGGAAGCATCCATTTCCTTTGTCCCATTCTCTGTTTTTTCTTCATCCACCAGGGAAAATAACCGGGCAGATGCCCTCCGGCTGTCCTCCAAATGCGCAGGCAGAACAGCCATAGGTGCCGCATTTTCAAAAACAGTCAGGGAAATCATGACAAGCATCGCAAGGAACAACCCGTTCAAATCCCCGGAAGAAACGAGAAACGCTCCGAGGCCCAGGACGACCCATGAAACCATCAGCGTCACAAACGTGTTCCAGGAGTGGCTGGCAAGCATCTCACGGCTGTCCTTCTCCTGCTGTTGGAGGTAAAGGTGCGAAGCCTGCTGCAGCATCTCCTGTTTTTCAGAAAGCTGTTGATGAATTTTCAAGTCTCTGAATCCATAGATGAATTCAGTGGCCTCTGTAGAAAGCTGTCCTCTGGACTCGCGGACAAACCGGCTCGATTTCCTCTGCTTCACACTGTACCAGGCCGGGATCACCAGTCCCGTTACAACGAGTCCGAGCAGCAGAACCACGGCCACAGGAAGCGAAAAGATGGACGTGAACACAATTGTCCCTAAGAAAATGATGACGAGCACGACGGGTGGATAATACACTCGTAAAAAGAAGTTCTGCAGACTTTCCACGTCTCCGACAATCCGTGCAAGCAGGTCTCCGCTCCGATACTTTTGAAACAGCCTCGGGGCGATCGGTTCCAGACGCTTATAAAACGTAACCCGCAGATGGCTCAGGATCGAAAAGGTCGCTCTATGGGAAAAGTACCGCTCGGCGTACCGGCCAAGCGCCCTGGCAAACCCAAACAGCTTTAAAAAAGCAATCAGGACAGTCAGCGCATATAAAGGAGGTAGCAGTGCCGCTTTGGATATCAAGTACCCGCTGGAAGCAAACAAGCCTACAGCAGAGAGACCAGCGAGAAAACCAAAGAGAATCGACAGGAGAATATCTTTTTTCTCAAGCGTAACGAGACGAATGACTTCTTTGAGATCCTTCATGCCTCCTCTCCTCCTTTCTGTATTGTGACCATCTGTCGATATAGAGGCAGCTCGGCTTTTAATTGTTCATGGGTGCCTGTACCCACAGCACGTCCCTCATCGAGTACAAGAATCTGATCGGCCGCCTGAATCGTATGGAGGCGGTGGGCGACCGTAATCATAGTCGCCGCTTCCGACAGCTCTTGAATGGAGCGCTGAAGGACAGTCTCTGTTTTCACATCCAGCCCTGTCGTCGGCTCATCAAACAAAATAACGGAAGGCTTTTTCAAAAAGGCACGGGCCAGCGCAATCCGCTGCTTCTCCCCGCCGGATAAACCTCTTCCGCCCTCACCGATTGATGTATCCAATCCATCCTCCAACGTCTCAAGGAGCTGGTAAAGGCCTGCCTTCTCCGCCGCACGGGCCGTTTCTTCTCTGGAGGCGCCGGGAACTCCGATCGCCATATTCTCTGCAATGGTACCTGAAAAAAGATACGGGTGCTGGGAGATGTAACTGACACCGTTGAACCAGTCCGTTTCTTTATACGAATAGAGCGGACGTCCGTTCACGTCCACATCACCAGATGAAGGAGCAAGCAGTCCCGAAAAAATGTTGAGCAGGGTTGTCTTGCCTGATCCACTCTTTCCGACCACCGCCAGATGACTCCCTGCTGGAATGTCCACCGATACTGGATCAAGAGCGAATCCTTCCTCATACTGAAACTGAACAGCACGGAGAGACAAGGCCGGTGGCTGTTCATACGTAAGCTCCTGATCTCCCCATACCAACGAATGGTCCTCTTCGTTCAGCGTCTCCTCCAGCTGCTTGGAGGCCCCGGAAGCTCCACGTCCCGTATGGAACGCACTGCCGAACTCCTTCAGTGTTAAGTAAAATTCCGGTGCAAGAATTAAAATGAAAAAAGCGGTGAAAAAAGAAACACTTTCATACACAACAAGCCGGATGGCAATCTCAAGAGCAATCAGACCAATACTGAGCATGGAGATGAATTCAAGCATGAGGGAGGACACAAAAGCCACCTTCAGCACTTCCATCGTAGCCGTTTTAAATCCGAGACTGCTCGATTCAATTTCCTCCTGCTGGCGATGGCTGCGGTTGAACAGCTTCAACGTAACAAGTCCTTGGAGGGTATCCAGAAACTGTCCGGAAAAAGCCGAAAGCTTCTCCATCTGATCTTCCGATTTCTTCTTCGTCATCACACCGATGATCGCCATGAACATCGGTATAAACGGAGCTGTGATTACCATGATCAGCCCGGAATAAAGGTGGGCGGAAAACACAACGGCCAAAATCATCACAGGGATAATGAGGGTCTGGATCATTTGTGGAATATAGCGGCTGAAATAGCCGTCCAGTTCATCCACGGAATCCATGAGTACACTCACCTTTTGTCCGGACCGCCCGGTCACCGATGTGGAAATCGACTGCCTGGACATTTTTTCAATCAGACGATGCCGGTAATGCTCTTTGGCTCTCGAAGCAAGACGTATGCCGGTTTTTCCATTGAGCCATGTGAAGAGAGTACGTCCAGCCAACACGAGAAACAGCCCGGCAAACAAAGGCAGAACATCCTGGAGGCTTTGCTGACCAAGAAAAATCCGATCCACAATCGCAACGAAATAATAGGATTGACCGATAACACTGGCTCCGATGAGAAGAGACGTAAGGATTAACAGCGTCATCCCTTTTCGATCAGCAAAAGCAAAGCGGCTGAGATGCTTCATAATCTATAGAAAACTCCTTACACGTATTTTTTGTGAAGTTTTTCACATTACCTTTATTATAAAGGAAAGACACCCTTTTTTCTAAAGAGAAGCCTGAGGATTCTATGACAATTCTTTAACATCGTCCCCTTTTCTGCCACCAGTCATACAAGCTCAACGGCTCACATCGTCCAGAAAAGCATGGATCTCCCGCTTATTTTTCAATTGGATAACCTCTCTTGAAGGATTCTCCAATTGAAATTTCAAAAGCCGCTCCTGCATTTCCTTTTTACGCCTGCGGTATGTGGTCACAACGAATGATAGAAAACCATAGTCCAGACGCTCCTCACATCCTGCCCCGAGATCAGGTCGTGAACGTCCGCGGAACTGCCACCAGCGTCTGAGGACACGATAGAGGCAGACACGTAGAGGCAGCTCCACATAGACGATCGTATCAGCCCGCGCTGCCCTGATGTTATAGGTGGGCCGGTAGTTCCCTTCGATAATCCATTCGTCTCCGGCTGTGACCGCCTTTTGACGGGCGGCAAAAACGTCAGGATCCGCTTCCTTCCACCCCGGCTCCCAGTGAAGAGCATCCAGATGATAAACGGGGAGATCAAGACGTTTTCCCATTTCCCGGGCCAGCGTGGACTTGCCCACGCCGGACGATACACCAAGAATCATGACCCTCTTCACTATGGAACCTCCTTCAAGATCAACCGTGCTCGTTCATCCAGGTGTTCCGGCAGCTCACACAGCGGATAGTAAGCAAGTTCCAATGTTTCATGATCCGGGATGCTTTCTGTCCCCTTTGTCTTACCAGCCAGGAAGACTGTAATGATGTTGTACACCTCATCACCGTTCGGGTATTGAAAGTAATAGTCTTCACCGGAAAACGTTCCAATCTGGGTCAAGGAAGATACGGCAAGGCCGGTTTCTTTCTTCCATTCCCGTGCGGCGGTCTCCTCCAGCGTCTCTCCCGGCTCAAGAGCTCCGCCGGGAAGTCCCCATTCTTCTGTATCTGAACGAAGTTGAAGCAGCACCCTGCCCCGCTCACCTTGTACGATGATGGTGGATCCGGCTGTAATCAGTGGACGGGAACCGATTTTTTTACGAATGTCACGAACATATTCGCCCATCACAAGTACCTCCTCCGTCATTATGAATCTTGCTTGAGATCCCACCAATATTTCAGACGATTCTTTCCATTCTCTCCCTTACGATAAAAGGGGAGGTGAACCTATGTATAAAACTCTGTGGAACAACCCTGATATTCGTTTCTATATGACAGCAGGAGCGGTTTCAAAGCTTGGGGATTCCTTATCCGCCATGGCCTTCTTATTTCTGGCATACGATTTAACCGGATCAGCTCTTCATACAACAGGCATTGCTTTAGCTGAAACCATCCCTTATTTACTTTTTGGACTGATCGGAGGAGGAGTGGCGGACGCCCTTCCCAAAAAACGACTACTTGTAACACTGGACCTTCTTCGTGTACCTCTTATGCTTACCGTAGTCGCTCTGGAGATGATGAACATGCTTTCCTTTTCTGTGCTCTTTGCATCCAGTTTTTTGATTCAATCCGCCGGATGTTTTTTCAACCCTGCCCACCGCTCCGTCCTGCCTATGGTAACGACAGAGGCGGAGCGCTCCGCGGCCAACAGCCTTTATGACACACTGACTCGTGGCATTACTATTGCCACACCGGTAGCTGCTGCAGCCCTTATCCAAACCGCAGGCGTCATTCATTTTTTTACACTGGATGCTTGCACCTACCTTTTGAGTGCATTCGTTTTATCCAAACTTCACTTAAAGGAATCCAACAAGCGTCTCCCTTCCCCTAAGTTCATCTTTTCCTCTATCTATGAATTTTTAACTTGGATGGTTGGAAAAGTCCGCGTGAGGCATCTGTTTGTTCTCACGTTTTATACGGTCTTCCTGAATACATGGGTGTGGGAGGTTGGTATACTGCTGGCTCTTGAAGAGCTGACCAGCGAAAGTGAGAAGCTTTACAGCATGATTAAAGGCGTTTTTGGAGCTGTCGTGATCATCACGAATTTATGTATTCCCTTTTTCATCAGGTCTTTTTCATTGAAACATTATATTACAGGAGCCTGCTTGTGGGGACTCGGTCTCTTTTATCTCGGTGTGTTTTACAGCCCCGGTCATTTTTTTATCGGAACGATTCTCATTGGAATAGGGCTGCCAACCGCAAGTCTAGCCCGCGTCTACTTAATACAAAAGCTTGTCCCGGAAGAGAAGATGGGGCGCGCCTTCAGTACAAATGCTGTACTGCTATACGGCTCAAATACATTGTCCCTGCTCTTATATGGGCTGCTGACATCCATACTTTCCACTCCCTCATTAATGATGGTCAGCGGGGCTCTCATGCTGATTCCTTTTTTCACAATCGTCCTATGGATGTTGATAGGATCGACGAAGTTGAGTCGGCGTTTTCCCGTACATTTTTTTAAATAAGGCATGGTAGGAGGACACACTGGAAAAGCCATGCTTCAAGGCGAGGGTGAGGATGCTCTCTGTTGTATAAAGAAGGTCAGGCTGGCTGCGGATTAATCGGTACAGCTGAAGCCATGAATAGGGAGCAAGGCCGGTTTCTCTTTTAAACCAGTGAGCCAGCTGATATTTGTTCACCTGTGCAGCCACTGCCATGTCATCAAGCGTCCATGCTGTGGTGTATCCCTCCTTAAGGACAGCCATCAATTGCCGAATAGGATCCGAATAACGGCTGACGGGCAGATCAACCTGGTGAGATCCAGCACCGTATTCCACCATGAGCACGGCCAGTTGTGTAAGTGCATGATCCAGCAGCAGGTCAGAGCTCTGATCCTGATGATCTGTGAGATATCCTCTGACAAATGACAACCACTGGAGAAACAGCGGGTGCTTATAAGAAACTTCTGCGAACTCCACTGGTGCATGGATCGAGAGTTCTGCAGCCGCTTCTTGAATAAAGAATGGGTGCAGTTCAACAAGAAATTTCTCCTGAAATGCATGCAGCTGTTTATGTGGTGCAGTTGGATTCATTAGAAGAAATGCTCCTTCTTCTATGGACATGTCTCCAAACTTCGTCTGATACCTTCCTTTACCCGCAGGCGAAAAGATCAGCTTGTAAGAAAAGTCTTCTCTCCATGATCTTTCCCCAAGCTGATCGAAACGCTGCAGAAATAATCCGTTCGTCTGCTGCCAAATCAAGCTTCCCTCTCCTTTCTTTCGTTACACGTTCAGTGATTGTATTCTACCTACTAATTCCAAAATATTCAAATACATGCATCTGGAAATAAAAAGAGACCGCCCCTTCCAGGGCAGTCTTTTATTAAGAAAGGTTCTGGCTCCAATCGACAGCCGCTTCGCCTTCCAGGAAGCGTTCAGAATCCATTGCAGCCATACATCCTGTCCCGGCTGCTGTAATGGCTTGACGGTACTTTTGATCCTGGACGTCCCCGCAGGCGAAGACGCCGGGGATATTCGTATTGGTCGTCCCTGGTTCAACAAGGAGATAACCCTTCTCATCCATATCCAGCTTTCCTTTTAGAAAATCTGTGTTTGGATTGTGACCGATGGCAACGAAAATCCCATCTGTATCGATAACTTCCTCTTTACCGGTTTCATTATCCTTCACTTTGATGCCCGAAATTTTCATCCCGTCTGAGACCATCTCCACCGGCGTTTTATTTAAAGCCCATGTCACCTTATCATTTTCCTGTGCCCGCGACTGCATGATTTTAGAAGCACGCAGTTCATTTCTCCGATGGATGACCTGTACCTCACTCGCAAACTTGGTCAGGAAGGTGGCTTCTTCCATCGCCGAATCGCCGCCGCCGATGATCACAACTTTTTTCCCACGGAAAAAGAACCCATCACAGGTTGCACAAGTGCTCACTCCTTTTCCGATATTCTCTTTCTCGCCGGGAATACCGAGAAGTTTGGCGGAAGCCCCCGTGGAGATAATCAGACTTTTCGTCTGTATTTCGCCGATGCCATCCACCTGAAGGGTAAATGGCCGCTGATCCACCTGGACATCTGTTACCCAGCCCCGTTTAAAAACAGCGCCGAACCGTTCCGCCTGCTTTTTCATATTATCCATAAGTTCAGGCCCCATGATGCCATCCGGGAAACCGGGGAAGTTCTCCACCTCCGTGGTCAGGGTCAACTGACCTCCAGGTTCAGGTCCCTCGATCACCAAGGGTTCCATGTCTGCGCGTGCAAGATAGACGGCGGCTGTCAAACCAGCCGGTCCTGTTCCTAAGATGACAGATTTGTAGGTCATAGAAGTGCCTCCTTTAAAATGACTCGTATTAGTGTTATATCCCATTCTCCTCAATGTCATGCCTCTGCCTGAGGATCCTGGAACGGTTTTTGAGGCAGAGTCACTCCCTCGTTCTCATAAAAAAACTCCACCGTAAAGTGGAGTTTTATGCAATCTGCCTGCAGGCTTCCGCGCATTCAAAGCACGCTTTGGCGCATTCACGGCAGTGCTCATGATCATGCTTCTGACATTCCTCCCCGCATGCTTCACATATCGTTGCGCAAACACCAGCAAGTTCAGCAGTAAATGGGGAGTTTCTTGCTATCGCCTGTTCTAAGTATCCGCAGATGTCTGCACATTCACGATCCAGACGGATGCAGGAGGTCATCATCTGTACATCTTCCTCTTGAAGGCAGGCATCAAAGCAGTGGCTGCAGGCTTCCATACATTGATGAAGCTTTTGAATCAAGTTCTCATATTTTTCATGTGCCATGGAATCTCCTCCTTACAATTTTATACAAAACTATATCTCTTTTCTTCCCTTTTTAAACATAGGTAAACAGGTGACCACTCCAAACCGGCGCTTTGAGCATACACTATCATCAGATCATGGATATGGAGGTGATTCTATGCCTGGACGAAGAAGACCTGCACGCCGCCCTGGATTTTGTGTGTTTCCCGGTTACAAATACTGCGGTCCTGGATGCAGCGGACCGGGAGAGCCGGTCAATGCCGTCGATGCTGCCTGTAAAGCTCATGATGAGTGCTACCGCTATACAAAGAATTACTGTTATTGTGATGATGCTTTCATTCGTCGTTTAGGACAGCTCCAGAACCCACGGACCCGTGAAGGACGTCACGCCCGTACGATGTATAACTATATGAAATTCCAACGCCTGTTCACCTGTTCGTTTTAAGAAAGACAAAGAAAGATGTCTTTCTTTTTTTATGGCTTGATCCTAAGGAAATTATTATGAAATATAGGCTGCCGTCACTTTTCAAAACCCAATTCTGTGCTTATAATAGTCATCAGCACGCTTATTCTGCATGCGTCGCCAACACGAGAGGATGTAGGACTAATCATGAAATTCGAAGAAAGGTTTGACTGGCAGCTGTTCTTTATTATCTGCTGTTTTATTGCGATCAGCTCCGTCGCCTTGTTCAGCGCTCAGCAAAGTACGCAGTACAATGAGAATTTCGTACTCAAACAGCTGGTCTGGTACGGGGTCGGCGGAGTCGTTATTGGGTTTATGATGATCGTGGATCCCGAAGATTTTAAAAAGATCAGCTGGTACTTATATGGTTTCGGTCTTGTTTTACTTATTGCCTTGATCCTGGCACCATCATCCATCGCTCCTGTCATTAAAGGACAGAAAAGCTGGTTCACCCTGCCAGGTTTGTCTCTGCAGCCTGCAGAGCTTGTTAAAATTTTTACGATACTCGTTCTCGGAAGAATTGCCGTTAATCATAACAGCAAAAGCGTCTCGACGCTGAAGTCAGACTTTCTGCTCCTTCTTAAGCTGGGAGCCGCTGCAGGCGTCCCATTCCTTTTAGTCATGCAGCAGCCTGACTTAGGGACAGGCCTCGTCTTTCTAGCCATACTTGCAGGTTTTATCCTGGTTTCCGGAATCCAATGGAAAATCATCCTGCCGATATTCGCTGTGATTTCAGCACTTGGGACAAGCCTGATCTGGCTGGCGATCCAAGCTCCACAAATTCTGGATAAATACCTCGGGGTAAAGGAATATCAGCTGGGACGGATCTATTCCTGGTTCCAGCCGACCAAATATGAAGATTCCTCAGGCTATCAGCTCGTCAAAGCCATGCGGGCGATAGGATCGGGGCAGCTGTATGGAAAAGGCTTCGGGGAAAGGGAAGTGTATCTGCCTGAAGCTCAAACGGACTTTATTTTCAGTATCATCGCTGAAGAATATGGATTTCTCGGCTCGTGTGTCGTCATTATCCTGTTTTTCTTCCTGATCTACCGCTTTACGACGATCGCATTTAAAGCGAACAGTCATTACAGCTCCTATGTCATGGTGGGGATCATCAGTATGATCGCCTTCCACGTCTTCCAAAACATCGGTATGTCTGTGCAGCTTCTTCCTATTACAGGGATTCCACTGCCATTCATCAGTTACGGGGGGAGTGCCCTCTTAGGAAACCTGATGGCTCTCGGCATCGCTTTCTCGATATCGTACCATCATAAAACCTATATGTTCGGAGAATAAAAAAAGCTTCAGAGGATCAATTCCTCTGAAGCTTTTTTAGTCTTATTCGACGGTTACACTTTTCGCAAGGTTACGTGGTTTGTCTACGTCACAGTCACGGTGAAGCGCTGCGTAATAGGAAATCAACTGAAGCGGTACAACAGATACAAGCGGTGTCAGGATCTCATGAACGTGAGGAATGACAAATGCATCGCCTTCCTTATCCAGACCTTTCATGCTGATGATCATGCTGTTGGCTCCACGTGCTTCCACTTCCTGTACGTTTCCGCGGATGGAGTAGTTGACGTTTTCCTGTGTCGCAAGTGCTACAACCGGCGTGCCTTCTTCAATCAGAGCGATGGTTCCGTGCTTAAGCTCTCCACCAGCGAATCCTTCCGCCTGGATGTAGGAGATCTCCTTCAGCTTCAGTGATCCTTCAAGACCGACATAAAAGTCGATTCCACGACCGATGAAGAAGCAGTTGCGTGTCACCGGCAGATATTCACGGGCGAGGTCTTCCAGCTCTTCTTTTTGATCCGTCAAGGCTTCCATAGCATTCGCTACAATTCCAAGCTCCTGCATCGGGTCAAAATCAAGCTCGATTCCTTTAGCGCGGGCTGTATCCACAGCCAGAATCGCAAGTACAGCCATCTGGGCTGTATAAGCTTTTGTAGACGCTACTGCAATTTCAGGACCCGCATGCAGATGCAGTGTATAATCCGCCTCACGGGAGAGGGTGGATCCTGGAACATTGGTAATCGTCAGGGCCGGGTGGCCAAGTTCTTTCGTCTGAACAAGAACGGAACGGCTGTCTGCTGTTTCCCCACTTTGGGAGATGTATACAAACAACGGCTTCTCGGATAGAAGCGGCATGTTATAGGAAAATTCACTTGCCACGTGGACTTCAACTGGAATATTCGCCAGTTTTTCGATGAACTGTTTCCCAAGAAGACCGGCATGATAGCTTGTGCCCGCAGCAATAATGTAAATACGGTCGCATTCCTTCATCGCATTGCGGATGTCAGCATCCAATTTAATGTCGTCGTTCTCATCCTGGTACTCCTGAATGATTTTACGGATAACGAAAGGCTGCTCATCAATCTCCTTCAGCATGAAGTGAGGATAGGTACCTTTTTCGATATCTGTCGCGTCGATTTCAGCTGTGAACGGCTCACGAGTGACTACGTCACCTTCAGGAGAAAGAATTTCAACACCGTCACGGCGGACGATCACTGTTTCTTTATCCATCAGCTCAAGGAACTGATCCGTTACGTGAAGCGCCGCCATAGAGTCACTCGCTACAACGTTGAAATCATCACCAAGACCTACAAGAAGCGGGCTCTTATTTTTTGCTACATAAATCGTGTCTTTATTCTCACGATCAATGAGAGCAATCGCATAGGAACCTGTCAGAAGCTTCACGGCTTTACGGAAGGCAGCCGCTACATCGTTCATTTCATTGTGCAGGACTTCAATCAGCTGGACGATGATCTCTGTATCTGTTTCACTCTTCAGTTCAACGCCTGCCAGGTATTCGTCACGCACATCCACATAATTTTCGATAACACCGTTATGAACGAGCGTAAAACGGCCGGAAGTACTCTGGTGCGGGTGAGCGTTCTCTTCACTTGGAGCTCCGTGAGTGGCCCAGCGTGTATGACCGATACCGTGAGTGGATGCTACGTTTTCGTCTACAGCACCGCGCAGCGCTGCAATACGGCCTTTGACTTTCGTTACTTCCACGCCGTTTTCGTTCAAGGTAGCAATTCCGGCAGAGTCATATCCGCGGTACTCAAGCTTTTCCAATCCGTTCAGCAAAATTTCCTTTGTATCCTGTTGTCCAATATATCCTACAATTCCACACATTATTGTTGTCCTCCTTAAATTAACGAGAAGGGCAACGAATATAAGCTCGGGGCTTTTCGCTGCCCCTCTCCCTCAACTATCTATATCTTCTGCACTTTATCCAGCCGTATTGTTCGAAAAGTCGCCTTTCCGTTTTACAGCTGAACCTGCGGCTGAAGTGTCACAGCCGGGAGGCATCCGCCGAATGCTCGATGAACCTCCACCTCGTCAACTGCGCATAGAAACGTTCCATCTGCACAGTCCTGGCGCTTTTAATGATTGATGACCTCTATCCTCCCTATCTGTTTCAAAATAAAGCTTCTCTCATCTGATACCCTTAGCTTTTCCCTATTAAAAGGATTTCGACAGATTTTTCAAGCACAAGTCATATTTTACCTGAGCCTTGTGAAAAAGGTCAATAAAAATAAGAGGCGTTAATGAATTGTAAGGACCTTGTAATAGAATATGCGCAGCTCTCCTTTCATGTGAAGAGCTGCGCGTCCATGCTTTATTCCATACCCAATTCTTCTTCAACGACTGCAACGACTTTGTTACAGTAAGTTTCACATTGCTCTTCTGTCGGAGCTTCCACCATGATCCGCACAAGTGGTTCTGTTCCGGAAGGGCGGACAAGGACACGGCCGCTGTCTCCCATTTCCTCTTCCACTGCCTGGATGGCTTCCTGAATACGTGGGTGGGTCTGTACACGGTTTTTATCAATGACTTTTACATTTTTCAAAACCTGTGGGAACTTCTCCATCTCCGCAGCAAGCTCTGAGAGAGGCTTTCCTGTCTCTTTAACGACGTTTACAAGCTGCAGGGCGGAAAGCATTCCGTCCCCTGTCGTGTTATGTTCAAGGAAGATGATGTGTCCGGATTGCTCTCCTCCGAGGTTGTAGCCGCCACGGCGCATTTCTTCCATCACATAGCGGTCGCCGACAGCTGTTTTATCACTCTTAATGCCGTTGGCTTCGACAGCTTTATAAAATCCAAGGTTACTCATGACAGTGGATACGACTGTAGAATGGTTAAGGAGACCTTTCTCATTCATATATTTGGCACAGATGAACATGATACGGTCGCCGTCTACAATGTTTCCTTTCTCATCGACAGCAATTAAACGGTCCCCATCGCCGTCAAAAGCGAGTCCGATATCCGCTTTTTTCTCTTTAACAAGAGCCTGAAGAGCTTCCGGATGCGTGGACCCGAACCCAGCATTAATATTCAGGCCGTCCGGAGAAGAGCCGATAGAGGAAATATCCGCTTCCAGATCAGCAAACAGATGAGAAGCGAGTGAAGACGTCGCCCCGTGTGCACAATCAAGCGCAATATGAAGGCCGTCAAAATCATAATCCACGGTCTGCTTCAAGTGCTGCAGGTATTTCTGGCAGCCTTCAAAATAATCATTGATCTGACCAAGGTCCGCACCGGATGGGCGTGGAAGATCGTCTTGTTCTGCATCAATCAGTGCTTCGATTTCCGCTTCCTGGTCATCTGTCAGCTTAAAGCCGTCCGGACCGAAGAATTTGATGCCGTTGTCTTCCACTGGATTGTGGGAAGCAGAAATCATAATGCCAGCCTCTGCCTGAAGCGCTTTGGTCAAAAAGGCCACCCCTGGTGTGGAAATGACGCCGAGACGCATCACTTCCGCTCCAATAGAGAGAAGACCCGCAGCAAGTGCCCCTTCCAGCATTTCGCCGGAAATACGAGTATCACGGCCGATTAAAACCTTCGGACGTTCCACCCCTTTGGTTACAACATAACCGCCGTAACGTCCTAGTTTAAAAGCCAGTTCTGGTGTTAATTCTTTGTTGGCGATCCCACGAACGCCGTCTGTTCCGAAATATTTACCCATTTTCAACGAACCTCTCTTTCTGTCCTATGCATATCAATTAAGTATAATTATTCTGATTTACTCTCCCTGCTGGTCATCAAGGACGTCAATGGTGACTTCAATCGTGTCCGGTGATACGGCTGTCGTGCCGTCCGGAAGGGGTACCTCAACGTCAACCACCTGATCTTCGGTCACTTCTGTGACATCCACTGGAATTTCAACAGGTTCTTCAATACCGGCCAGGACCTCTTCAGGACCCTGGTACGTTACATTTTCTACTTCCGTTGTTACTTCTTCAATCAGAACCCCTTCCTGAGTACCGCCGCTTGCTTCCGGCGTCACAGGGACCTCTTTCGTTCGTTTGGATACGGGGACGCTTACATCAACAGCCGCAGGCTCTACAAGAACGTTCAGTTCATTGCCCTGATTGTCATAAACCTTTACAGGGGCTTCTTCCTGCTCAACTGTACCTTCAGCCGCGCCTACATCAACGATGGCTCTGACAGAAGCTACACGTTCAACGACCGATGCCGCGCCTGTGATCTCCACCTGAGCCGGAGAGACTTTCGGTGTTCCAAGCTCAAGGCTGGTGTCCAGATTGTTCTCATTTGCATAATCGATGCTTACATCATAATTTTCGGTCGTCTTTTCTTCAATTTCCACTTCAATAATTTTCGGTTCAAGGGAAACAGCAAGCTGGCTGCTGATTCCTGAATGCTGGAGGGATACCTCATGGGTCCCAGGTCCAAGGTCATTCAAATCTACAAAAACGTTGAAGTTCTTCTGACGTGAAACGGGGGCTACAGCTCCCGCTGGACCCTCGACCGTCACGGTCACATCCTGCGGAATCCCGCTGACCACATATTCTTCACTGTCAAAGCGGATTTCAAGTGGAATGTTTTCCATCGTTTCAGATTCTGACGATGTCTCATTGAAAAACAGCGAGTCAGAATCCATGTTGTTATCGACATTGACCGTCACCCAGAGCAGACCGGCTAAAAGAAGTGAGATAATCCGGATAAACCATACACTTTTAAACCAATTATCCATTCTTTTTCCCCCTCCAGTTCCAGCTTTTAACGGCAGGAGCGGAGTAATCAAGCTCTGTACGCAGCATTTCCTCAAGCTTCACCTGATCGAGCTCGCGGTGCAGCTCACCATTTTTCGTACAGGAAATCGCTCCGGTCTCCTCAGATACGACAATTGTCAGCGCATCTGTCACTTCACTGATTCCCATCGCCGCCCGGTGCCGTGTTCCAAGTTCCTTCGAGATAAAAGGACTTTCCGACAACGGAAGATAACAGGCAGCAGCTACGATTTCATCATTCTTAAGTATGACGGCTCCATCATGAAGCGGTGTATTCGGTATGAATATGTTGGTGAGCAGTTCACTCGATAAATGTCCATTGACCCGGATCCCCGTCTCCACGTAGTCTCCCATGCCCGTATCGCGCTCAATCGTAATCAAGGCTCCGATTCTGCGCTTGGCCATATAGTTGCAGGATTTAATGATCGCCTGCAGTGTTTTTTCCGTATCTTCTTCCTCTGACGAATTCCTGCTGAAAAAGCTTCCCCGCCCGAGCTGTTCAAGAGCCCTTCTCAGCTCCGGCTGGAATAGGATGATAATAGCAAGGAAACCCCAGGTGATGGCCTGTGACATGAGCCATCGCAGTGTGGTTAGTCCAAATAAATTACTCAGCAGCCATATCCCCAGGATAATGAAGATTCCTTTTAGAAGCTGGACCGCCTTCGTCCCTTGGATCAGCATGATTAATTTATATACAACAAACCAGACAAGGGCGATATCCACAGTTATCAGCAGGTAATCTAAAACATCCAGTCCCCCATCAAGCATGCCTACACTTCCTTTTAAATAAAATAAATCTGAAAAATTCACATTTACCATTATATCACATAAGCTTTTTTGAATATATCAGAACCTGTCCTGATCTTATCATACCCAAAAAAAAGACAGAATGACCTATGTCATCCTGCCTTTAGTCTTCCTGTTCGGATCCGAAGGAGAAAATATCTGACACGGTTTGTTTCGTATGATACCAAACCCATTCATAAATCTGGTTCACTTCGGTCAATTCCCCTGAGTAGGCTCTGAGATCAGAACGGTTCAGTTCCCCTGATCCCGGCTCCCCGGCTGTTCCTTCCAGAATGTCCCCGTTAATGATGGTCACATTTCCATCGACAGCCCCGTCAATCCGCAGGTCCCCGTTTCGAACGACAAGGTCCCCCTTAACCGTGACACCATCCGGTACAATCACCGTGTGCTCTCTGATTTCAAGGTTTTCCTGTTTGGATACCGTCACCTGCTGATCCTGATTCCATGCTGTGAAAATGCCACTGAACATGAGAATAAAGAATACAGCAGCGGCGGTCAGAATCGGGTGCTGCTGCAGCCGGCGTATATAATTTCTCCGTTTTTTCTGCTTTGGGAGACTGTTCATCACATTTGCTGTAAACCGAGGCGGTGCAGAAACTGGAGATGTATTGGTAATCAGCGTAGTCGTCCGCTTCAGTTCATGAAAGTGGCTCTGGCAGGACGGACAGCTCTGCAGGTGATCTCTCAGTCGTCGTTCTTCCTCTGTGTTTAGTTCGCCGTCTAAATACTTATGCATGAGTGTAATGGCTTCTTTTCTGCAATTCATTCCCTCTCAACTCCTTCATACATGGCGAAGCCGTTTTCTTAGTGCTTCCCTTCCTCTGTGCACCCTTGTCTTCACCGTCCCTACGGGAATATCAAGGACTTCGGCGATTTCCTGTAGAGCTAGCTCATCCAAATACCGCAGAACAATCACGCTTCGATATTTCGGAGGCAGGGCAAGGATTTCCTTATGGATGTACGTCTGCAGTTCAAGGCTTTCGACCTCTTCCTCAGGCAGGGCCTGATCTGCAGCCAGCTGAGAGTACATATCCAGTCCATCCGTGCCCTTCACTTCAGCATCGAGGTGATAGTCCGGCTTCTTCTTCCGGATGCGGTCTATCGATAAGTTGGTGGCTATTCTATAGAGCCATGTTGAGAATTTGCGCCGCTCATCAAACGTGTGGAGGTTTGTATAGGCCCGGATAAATGCTTCCTGTGCAAGATCTTCAGCTTCGTATGAGTTCCCGATCATCCGCAGACATATATGATAGACTTTGTTCTGATAAAAAGAAACAATGTCTTCAAATGCTGCCTGATCTCCCTTTTTCACTTGTTTTATTTTCTGTTTTATCATGGT
The DNA here is from genome assembly GCF_947311855.1 of Halobacillus sp. Cin3. Lineage (NCBI taxonomy): Bacteria > Bacillati > Bacillota > Bacilli > Caryophanales > Bacillaceae > Halobacillus > Halobacillus sp. Cin3. The sequence goes on from NZ_CAMZMV010000008.1 coordinate 85,208, forward strand.
TTCCATTTGTTATACCTCCGCTATATGTGCGGTCGATATCCTTTACGGATGACCTCGCCTCAAAGTTTCAAAAAAATATATAAAAAAATATATATCTTTTTCCTAAATATAAGTTTAACTTTTTTTAGTATCGGATATAAAGCTGTAAATGTAAAAAATTTCTTAGGAGGACTACAAAACATGACGCGAGTGACTTCGTTGACAGAAGAAATCGAAGCTTGTCGTTTGGAAATGAGCCGTTTAGCCCGCCTCCATCACTTAACATCCCCCGAAGTTGTCAAGGTGAGCGTTAAGCTGGATCAGCTTCTTAATGAATATGATGAAGTGCAACATAAAAAACAGCAACCCGCCTTAAGTAAAGCAGGTTACTGTTAATGATCGAACTTATTTCAGCGTTTCTCCAAATAAAGAACCCATCAAACCGACCGCTACGCCGGCGGTTTTATTTTTTTCATCGAGGATAGGATTGACTTCCACAAATTCTGCGGAGGTAATCATTTCCGATTGATGAAGCATCTCCATAGCCAGATGACTTTCCCGATAACTCAGGCCGCCCATAACAGGTGTGCCGACACCCGGCGCATCATTCGGGTCCAGACCGTCCAGATCAAGGCTGAGGTGCACGCCGTCTGTCCTGTCCTTCAAATAGTCCACGGTTTCTTCAATGACTTTAGTCATTCCCATACGATCCACTTCATGCATCGTATAGACTTTGATCCCCTGCTCTTTAATCAGTACCTTCTCCCCTTCATCCAGAGAGCGGGCACCGATGATGACGATGTTCTCAGGCTTAATCTTAGGAGAATAGCCATGAATGCCCGTAAGCTTTTCATGTCCGATCCCCAGACTTGCTGCCAGCGGCATTCCATGAATATTTCCGGACGGTGAACTGTCCGCTGTATTTAAATCCCCGTGAGCGTCATACCAGATCACTCCGAGATTATTGTAGTGTTTTGCGACTCCTGCAAGAGTTCCCATAGCAATACTGTGATCTCCTCCTAATACAAGAGGGAAACGGTTGTTTTCGATGACCTGATCGACCGCTTCAGCCAGTCTGCTCGTTCCTTCAGCTATTTCGTGAAGGTTCCTAAGGTTATCATGCTTTACATCCGTCTGATGCTTCGGACGAGGAATCTCAATGTCTCCTAGATCTTCAATGGTATAACTCAACTGCTCTAGACGTTCAACCATCCCTGCATACCGGATAGCACTTGGACCCATATCGACTCCTCTGCGCATTTGACCAAGATCCATGGGTACTCCGATTACTGAAAGCTGTTTATTCATTAAAGTTCCTCCTTTTAACACTATTTTCATTGTATCCGTTTTATTAAAGATGACTCAACTGGACATCATTGTGTATATATATACGTTATTTCCTGCCTTATAGTGGTAATCATGCATGTTTACAAGCTTCCTGCCAAACCATCGGATGACCAGATATAAAAAAAGCCTGACAAAGTCAATGTCAGGCTTTCTATCGTATAAAAGATCATCAGGATCTATTTCGTTCTATGTAATGGTGGAGCCTAGCGGGATCGAACCGCTGACCTCCTGCGTGCAAAGCAGGCGCTCTCCCAGCTGAGCTAAGGCCCCATATGGAGCGGGAGACGGGATTCGAACCCGCGACCCCCACCTTGGCAAGGTGGTGTTCTACCACTGAACTACTCCCGCGAAAAAGAGATGAGCCATGAAGGATTCGAACCTTCGACCCTCTGATTAAAAGTCAGATGCTCTACCAGCTGAGCTAATGGCTCCTAAGGAAAATGATACTCGTTTTTTTATGAGCATTGCGCTCATTATATAGAATATGCTCAACACATGGTAGTCTTATTCTTAAAGGAAATATGGCTGGGCCAGCTGGATTCGAACCAGCGCATGACGGTACCAAAAACCGTTGCCTTACCGCTTGGCTATGGCCCAACAAGTACAAAATTAGTATAACCATCTTAAGAATATTATACAATCATGTGGAATTTTTTCATAAAAAATAGCTGATGATTAAGTCAGCTTCTTATGAAACATTAAAATAAAAATGGTGGAGGGAGTAGGACTCGAACCTACGAACCCGATGGGAGCGGATTTACAGTCCGCCGCGTTTGGCCAACTTCGCTATCCCTCCACTTGAAAAGTGGTGCCGGCCAGAGGACTTGAACCCCCAACCTACTGATTACAAATCAGTTGCTCTGCCAGTTGAGCTAGGCCGGCTAAAATATGGTGGAGGATGCAGGGTTCGAACCTGCGACCCCTTGCTTGTAAGGCAAGTGCTCTCCCAGCTGAGCTAATCCTCCATAGTGGTGACCCGTACGGGATTCGAACCCGTGTTACCGCCGTGAAAGGGCGGTGTCTTAACCACTTGACCAACGGGCCAATGTTAATGGCGGAGAGTGAGGGATTCGAACCCTCGAAACCGTGGTAACGGTTTACACGAATTCCAATCGTGCTCCTTCGGCCAGCTCGGACAACTCTCCACTATGGCTCCAACGGTAGGATTCGAACCTACGACCGATCGGTTAACAGCCGATTGCTCTACCACTGAGCTACGTTGGAATCATAAAAGTCTTCAAAACAATAAGGAAAGAGAATCAATGTGGCAGCGTCCTACTCTCACGGGGGTAAACCCGACTACCATCGGCGCTGAAGAGCTTAACTACTGTGTTCGGCATG
>NZ_CAMZMV010000009.1:0-65147 GCF_947311855.1 Halobacillus sp. Cin3
TTAAATTTCTAGAGATAGAAATAACCCGAATAACGGGGCACTTTTTTATAAGTGTCCATTATTCGGGTTATAGTTCATTACCGGAGGCTCTTTTTTCTGCTTTTTCGGATGGATGGGGAAGCGAGAGCCACGTTCATAATGATCACACTTACAACGGAAGCTGCGGTGTAATTGTAATTGTTTGTGACGACGGAGAGGGACAGAAATAAAGCCAACATCACTCCTGAAATGAACAGGAGAGGGAACCCTGGAATGACACGCTGCTTTCTCATTGGACGAAACTCCATCTGCCGCACTCCTCTCTACAGTTAGTATCAGTATATGAAAAGTTTTAATTATCTGTCAATTGTTCCGAATAAAAGGAACAATATTTGAAAGATTTAGATAAATTGGTATAATGGGGATGTTGAAAATGCAGCACGTTATTATGGAGGAGGATGACATATGAATCGAGAAGAGTTGATTGCCCCGGAGCGGTACAACGTCGTTTCTGAAATGGAAAAGTATGCAGGCGATGCCGAGCGTAAAGCTCTCTTATGGTTAAACGATCAGGGGGAAACGAAAGAAGTTACATATCAGAGCCTGATGCAGCGTGCAAATAAAATTGGGAACGCTTTCCTTGACTGTGGATTAAAGCAGGGAGATAAAATCCTGGTTATGATCCCACGTCTTATTGAAGCGTATCAGGTTTACACGGCGGCGCTGAAGGCCGGGCTTGTCGTTATTCCAAGTTCTGAAATGCTGAGGACGAAAGATCTTCAGTACCGGATCAGTCACGGTGAAGTCCGGGGCGTTGTCAGTTATTCTCCTTATACAGATCAGTTTCAAGGGGTCCGCGAATACAATCAGCTTGTGAGGTTTTCCGTCGGTGAACAAAGGGAAGGGTGGCATCACCTGGACAGTCTGATGGAAGATTACAGCGGAACGATGACGGCTGCTGACACGGATCGTGAAGATATGGCATTCCTCTCCTATACTTCAGGAACGACCGGAAATCCAAAAGGGGTCGTTCACACGCACGGATGGGGGTATGCCCATTTAAAGACAGCGGCTTATCAATGGCTGGCTATTGAAGATAAAGATACGGTGTGGGCAACAGCTGGACCAGGATGGCAGAAATGGATTTGGAGTCCGTTTTTATCTGTACTGGGAACAGGAGCGAGGGGACTAGTGTATCAAGGGAAATTCAATCCGAATGTCTATTTGGACATTATGGACAAGCACGGCGTGAACGTTCTCTGCTGCACACCGACGGAATACCGTTTGATGGCGAAAGTGGATAACTTGAACGATTACAGCCTGCAACATCTTCATAGCGCGGTTTCGGCCGGGGAGCCTTTAAACAGAGAAGTTATCGACACCTTCCAGAGGCATTTTCAAGTGACTGTCAGGGACGGCTACGGTCAGACGGAAAATACACTTCTCGTCGGGATTATGAAGGATATGGAAGTGCGGCCGGGATCGATGGGACGGCCGACACCAGGCAACCAAGTTGAAATCGTAGATGAAATGGGGGTGCCTGTCGGGGCGGATGAAGTGGGGGATATTGCTGTACACTTGGATACCCCGGCGCTCTTTAAAGAGTATTATAAAGATCCAGAGAGGACGAAAATGTCAAGAAGAGGCAATTACTATATTACAGGAGATCAAGCCAAAAAAGATGAGGATGGATACTTCTGGTTTGAAGGGCGCAGTGATGACATCATTATCAGCTCGGGGTATACGATCGGGCCATTTGAAGTAGAGGATGCGCTCGTCAAACATCCGGCTGTCCAGGAATGTGCCGTAGTTGCAAGTCCGGATGAAGTCCGGGGCAACATTGTAAAAGCGTTCGTTGTGCTGCAGTCCGGGTATGAAAAAGGCAGTCAAATTGTAGAGGATCTTCAGATTCATGTGAAGGAGCTTACGGCCCCTTATAAATATCCAAGAAAAATCGAGTTTATCGATGAACTTCCCAAAACAACCTCGGGAAAAATACGAAGGATCGAACTGAGGGAAAAGGAAAAATCCTTCCATAGTTAAGAGGGAAAACCGGAGGCATTCAGTCTCCGGTTTTTTCGTTCTCTTTTGTTTGAAGTGATAAGATAGACGGGAAATAGGCAGATTAAAAGAACAGGAACCTACATCGAAGTGGAAAGGTGGAGTCTTATGAACATACATGTGGAGATTACATACCGTGCAAAAAACAAAACGGAAGTCTTTTTCAAGTCTGAACCTGTTTCGCCGGGAGAAGCGCTTCTTATAGCGGAGGACCTTGAAAAAACAGGACGGTTGAAGGATATCGCATTTATTGATGATTATGATACTTCATGGAAGCTGAAGGATCTGAAGAAGTATATGGCAAAAGTGGACGCCGAGCCCCATAACATACGAGTGTATTTTGACGGAGGGTTCGACAGGAATGACAGGAAGGCTGGTCTGGGATGCGCGATTTATTATGAGCAGGACGGCCGGTTTATGCGTCTAAGGAAAAATGCTGCAGTCGAGGAAATGGAAACGAACAATGAGGCGGAGTACGCTGCTCTTTATTTTGCTGTACAGGAACTGGAGGCGATGGGGGTTCAGCATATCCCTGTAAGTTTTATCGGTGATTCCCAGGTTGTCATCAATCAAATGAAGGAAGAATGGCCGACGATGGAACAATCCCTTCATGAATGGGCGGACCGGATCGATGAGAAGCTTGGTGCCATGGCCGTAGAGGCGTCCTATCATCTCATATCAAGGAAAGACAACCGTGAATGCGACCGACTTGCCACTCAGGCCCTGCAGGGAACAGAAGTGGAGAGTACGTCTGAAGTACAGGGATAGGTTTATAAATGGATGGTGACGGGGGTGCCGTTCGGAATCGTGAGCGCCAGTTCTTCCACGTCTTCATTGTACATCCGTACACATCCGCGGGATACAGCTTTTCCAATAGAGGACGGATTGTTCGTACCGTGGATGCCGTAGTGTTCTTTTGATAAGCTCATCCACATCGTTCCGAATGGTCCTCCGGGGTCCGGGGCTTTATTCAGGATAATAAAATCCCCTATCGGTGTTTCATAAAGCATCCGCCCGACGGCCACTGGATATTCTTTTACGAACTGCCCGTTTTTATAGAGCCTCAGCAGGCGTTCATTGATGGAAACATCCAGCTGGTACGGCTGTGTTTCTACAGGTGGGTACCCCGGGATTGTAATTCTCTGTCCGATCCTGATCAGATCCGGATTAGGAATGGAGTTGACGGCTAAAATGGTTGTCAGCGGCATCCGGTAATCTCTTGATATTTGATAGAGGGTTTCTCCCGGTTTTACCGTATGGAGCATTCCATCATCTCCCCAGAAGTTATACCTCATTGTATGCATAGGTGAGACAAAAAATAAACCAGACCCTTTGTTGTTGTCAGAAGGAGGTCTGGTTTTTTCGATTTATAATACGATGGTTTTGTTTTCGTGAACGATGACGCGGTCCTCCAGGTCCCATTTGACCCCTCGGTTTAGAACAGTACGTTCAATCAACCGCCCTTTCTTTTTTAAATCGTCGATGTGATTGCGGTGATCGACACGGATGACATCCTGTTCGATGATGGGCCCTTCATCAAGGTCATCTGTTACATAGTGGCAGGTGGCTCCTATCAGCTTAACGCCCCGTTTATGCGCCCGTTTATGTGGATTCGCCCCGATAAAGGCCGGTAGGAACGAATGGTGAATGTTAATGATCTTCGATGGGTGGGTCGACACGAAATGTGGAGTAAGAATCTGCATATATCGGGCAAGTACGATGACATCGATGTCGTATTCCTTCAGAAGCTTCAGTTGTTCCTCTTCCACTTCGTGCCGGATCTCTTTACTTGCGGGAATATGGTAGAAAGGGATACCGAAGGATTCGACAAGCTCCTTTCCTTCCTTGTGGTTGCTGATGACGAGAGGGATATCCGCCATAAGACCGCCACTTTCCCATTCGTAAAGGAGTTCTCGAAGACAATGGAGTTCTTTGGAAACGAAGATGGCCATATTCTTGAGTTTATATAAAAATGTCAGGCGCCATTTCATATGGAACTGGGCAGCTATTTCCTTGAACCCTTCCTGAAACGTTTCTTCCTTTTCTTTCATATCCGAAGCGGCAAATTCGATGCGTATGAAAAACGTCCCCTCATCCGGATGTGTTGTGTATTGATTGGACTCCACGATATTCGCTCCGTGTTCATGAAGGAATGTGGAAATGGCAGCCACTATTCCCGGTTTATCTGTACAGCTGATGAGAAGCCGCGCTTTGTTTTGGTTTTTTTCTGTGTGGTGCTGGATGTGCTGGTTGGTAGACGTCATGTCTGGTCCCCTTTCGTTGTTTCTTTATATTGTAGAGGAAATAAATCCTGAAGCAAACCGTGTTTTCGCAAAATTCGATCTATACCTTTTTGATTTGACAATTATGAGATGAAACATAGTGACAGGGAACGTTGAGATTTATGAAACGTTTTTCTTTTCCTTATCGTATAGAGAGGTAGAGAAAGAAATCCTGGCGGAAAAAGTAACAGGTCCTGCCTATACAAAGAAATAATCAGGAAGGATGGCATATGTGAAGAAAAAATTAATGACGTCAGCAGTTCTGACTGCCTTTCTTGTGTTGTCGACCTGGTACATACACCACACGTTTTTTTTCAGCCCATTATCCTTTGAACAGGATGACATTACCCACCACTCATGGAGCGATTACCAACGTCCGATGACGCTTACTTATTATGACTTGGATGGAGAACGGACATCCTACCGAATGGACACGGATGAAGACATACGGTCGTTTTTCAAGGCAATGAAACAGTGCCCTTCAAGTGCAAGGGAGAAAAAAGGGGCGCAGGTGCTGGGGGCTCTCCGCATATCCAGTGCCCATGACGTTGTACTGGAAGCGTACTTTTACAAAGATTTCTGGCACGTGCTGCAGAATGATCATGAGCGGTTTGAAATCACTCCGCAGCTGGAGGGACTGATCGATCAATTGTAAAGGGGGGAAGGCGGCGCTTCTTCGTCTGCCTTCAAGGGCGTTCTTCCTAAAAGAATCAGGTTGTACTATACTTGGAAAGGATACAGACAGCCATAAGTGGAAGGAGTCAGACGGATGAATAGCTGGTTCACCCATATTTTTAACATCTTAGTCGGAATATTAATCGTTGTCGAGGGCGGCGTGTACATATTTATGAATAACAAAGACGGAGACCTTCATCTGCGCAGTATGATTATGACGGTCCTGCTCCTGACAGCATGGGCCATGTCCTACCGTAAACAGGTCACAAGCGATAATCCCAGTGCATGGCTGATTGTAACGATCATCATCATGATCCCGATGATTCTCCCGTGGTTGTTTTTTATATAATTTAGAAGAGCCAGCGGTAAAGACCTGCCGCAGCAAAGAAGACGGCCGCCAGCAGGTAAAGAAAACCGAAGACGCGGGATCCGGGTTCTTCAGCGGCGGTTTCTACAGTCCCTGCGAAAACCAAAAAAAGAATGCCCATGATCACCATCGTCACTTCAACCCCCGAAAACGGGGGTTTTTTTAATAGCAGCCATACTTCAACAGGAATGGCTGTCCACAGCGGTAAAAGTAAGGGGCCGAACCATTTCTCTACTGCCTTCTTCAATCCGTCCATGTTCATCCTCCTTTCCTTATTCAGTCAAACGTCCATTCTGGTCGAAATCCGACGAAAAATCTGTTGAATAGGAATATTCTACCTGGGATGGGGTATTAGATTTACATCAAGATTTGCCTTCTGTCTATACAATTGGTACAATTTATTCTGTACGATTTACTTAATCCTCTGATTTATCCCCCGCATTGCATGTTTTAACCCTTGCAGTTCAAACTACTTAACAAAGGTATAGGAAAGGATGTATGTCACTTGAAAATGAAGCTTATTGACTGGCCTACGTTTATTGGGGCCTTAATTTTACTGCTCGGAGTTACCGTTCCGTTAATTATTTTCCCTGAGGCAGGGAAGGAAGTTGTGTCTCAAGCCAATACATTTATGACAGAGAATTTCGGCGTTCTTTATATGGTTCTTGGATTTGTCATTTTTGCTTTTTTAATCTATGTTGCATTCAGTAAAAATGGAGCCATCAAACTCGGAGATGAAGGAGAAAAACCTGAATTCAGTACATTCTCCTGGGCTGCGATGCTTTTCGCTGCCGGGATCGGTTCCAGTATTCTTTACTGGGCTGTCATTGAATGGGCGTATTATTATCAGGGACCTCCTTTCGGCGTAGAGCCGGAGTCGAAGGAAGCCATCAAGTGGGCTTCTACTTACGGCATGTTCCACTGGGGTCCGATTGCCTGGGCAATTTACACACTGCCGGCACTGCCGATTGCCTACTTCTATTATGTACGGAAAAAGCCGGTGTTGAAAGTATCTGAAGCCGTACGTCCGGTCCTCGGAGATACGGTGGACGGTCCAGTCGGTACCATTATTGATGTCCTGTTTATGTTCGGACTTCTAGGCGGTGCGGGAACGACGCTCGCGCTCGGAACACCGATGATTGCCCAGGGGGTCAACGATTTAACAGGCATACCGGTCACGCTCGGGTTGAAAAGTGGGATTATGCTGCTCTGTACATTGATTTTCGCGATCAGTGCCTATTCAGGATTGAAACGCGGGATTAAAATCCTTAGTGATGTGAACTTATGGCTGTCCATTTTCCTGCTTGCGTTTATTTTCATTTTCGGACCGACCCGTTTTATGAGTGAAACGACGTTTACGTCTCTCGGGGTTCTTGCTGATAACTTCTTCCGCATGGCTACATGGATGGAGCCGTTCGGAAACCTCGGACAGTTTGAGAAGACGAGCTTTCCTGAATACTGGACTGTGTTCTACTGGGCATGGTGGCTCGTGTACGCTCCATTTGTCGGTTTGTTTGTAGCCCGTATTTCGAGAGGACGCACCATCCGTCAAATGATCCTCGGGACGATGGTCTATGGTACGATCGGATGTGTCCTTTTCTTCGGAATCATGGGGAACTTCGGGCTTTATCTGCAGATTTCGGGACAATTTGATGCCATTGCCTTCATGAACGATAATGGGGCACCGGCGACCATTATTGAAATTATGAACCAGCTGCCGCTGTCTGATTTCATCGTCTTGATCTTTACGGTCCTGGCTATCATTTTCCTTGCCACGACCTTTGATTCTTCTTCCTACATTCTTGCGTCTGTGACACAGAGAAATGTAGAGGGTGAACCGCTTCGCTGGAACCGGTTGTTCTGGGCGTTCGCATTATGTATCATGCCGCTCGCTCTCATGTTCCTCGGTGGACTGGATACACTCCAGACGGCCAGTATCGTCGGTGGCTTCCCGCTTATTGCCATTATGTTCCTGCTTGCATGGTCGTTTATGAAGGCCTCCAACACGGACATTCGCGAATCTGACGACTATGAGCCATCCACCATTCACATTAAGCGCTGGAAAAACCGAAAGAAAAAGAAAAAGCGTTCCGCCCTCGAGGCCCTTGAAGATAAAGATACGGATTGAAGATAAGGAAACCCTGAACCTCCATTGGAGGTTCAGGGTTTTTTCTTTCCCGCAGAAGAAAGGGGGTCAAACGTTCTTTTTTTCTGGAAGGTAGGGGACGACGTCCTGAATGACCACATCTCCGCTTTCCTGGAGAAACTGCTCCACCAGATGCAGGTGGTCGGCACCGACGAGAACAAGGACACGGTCGCCGGGGCCGGCTGTACGGAGGATGTTGGCGGCCATGGCTAAGTCGCGGTGGTGCCACTGTTTGAGCCAGTGGACACCGATTTGGTGCTGGCGGTCCCCGACACGGGTCAACTTCATATAGACACGCTGCAGTTGTTCTTTGTAATCCTCGTGATTAATGTAACGGAAGTAGCCGGCCAGGGTTTGTTTATCTTCCATCTGCTTTACATCCTGCTGTATGGAAAGAATATCGTTGAGAAGCTCCGGCTGATGCTCCCCCGCCCAGGAGAATACCTGCTCAAGGGAAGGGGTGGACATGTCCACAATCTCATCAACAGGATAAAGGTGGTTCTGTTCAAGGGAGGCAGCAAGCGGGAAAGCAATCTGTTCCACTTCATCGAACGCAGGTGCCTGCTCTCCCTTTAGGAACTGCTCCAGCCTTTTATTGAGTTCTTCCTCAAGGAAGAATGACTTTTCCACCGCAATCTTTGTCGGCTTCCATTCTTTCAAGGAAGCGGTCAGGGAGGAAAGTTCCTCTTTATGTTTATGGATCATTTCCGGCTCCACAGCCATATGAAAAGTGCCGAGAAGCATAATATCCGGTTTCATATCATCATTCCTTTCCGGGTCATTTGAAATAGGGCAGGATATCTTCACCGATTTCCTGCATCACCTCAGCTGTCGGTCGTTGGTTTTTGGAAAGGCCGAACATCATATGGTTCACACCAACGGAACGGTACTGTTCGATAATATCCTTTAAACCTTCGCGTCCGGTTTGATAGCCGGCAGGGATTTTCTTGACAGGGGCCTCAGGGTTTTCAGAAAGAATGACAGGAAGCGGCATGAAAAAGGGACGGAAAACATCGCCATGGAAGCCTCTCACTTTTTCCCTGTACATGTCGATCGTCTGTTTCTGCTGTTCTGGACGCTGAGGATAAAACATCCACCCATCTCCGTGTTCAGCAATCCAGTCGATCGTCTGCTGACAATAACCCGTCATAAATACGGGAATCCGGTTGGGCGGCTTAGGAACGAGGTTGGATTTATCAAGCTTGCCGAAAGAGGAGACGGCTTCCGGGTACTCTTCATATAAGGCCTTCGTAAAGAAATCATAGGCTTCTCTGAACCATTTCCCACGCTCCATGATAGGGATGTTCAATCCTTCAAAGTCCTTCCTCCGGTCTCCGGAGGATATGCCGGCCATGAGACGACCGGGAAATAATCGTTCAATGCTTGCCAGCTCCTTCGCTGTGCGTAAAGGGTGGCGGAGCGGCATGACTAATGCCGCAGTCCCCAGATTGATGGACCGGGTCCGGGACGCCAGGTAGGTCAAGTAGATCAGGCTGTCAAAGATCTGCCCGGTTGCCGGGTCCTCAAACGTTGGATCTTCAAGAAGGACGTCCTGAAGCCATAAGCAGTGAAAGCCAAGTTCTTCCGCCAACTGCGCTTTCTGCACTTGATCGTCCATGAGCGGTGTCTCTTTATCGTAATTTTCAATCGGGATCGTAAGTCCAAAAGATATGTGGTCTTTTTGGAGCATATTCTGCCATCCGGGATGGTTTTCAAACAAAATACTTCCTCCTCCATGTTTCTTTCTCCCTATCATTATAATGAGGTGGAGGCTGGACTTCTAATCAAAGGAACTAAAAAAGCACCATCTCCACAGGGGATAGGCGCTCGTTAGAAATCAAATGACATAGATGACCAGGTAGAGGACGAGAGTGAGAAAAGCGGAACCTCCGGCTACACTCACGATTTCTGTTCGGTCGTACTCAATACGTTTTTTCATGTCATCGCTCCTTAAAGGTATAAATGTAATCTTCCTATGTATTTTTTATTCTACTCTATATGACGATTGAATAGTCAGAAAGGTTTCATTTATATTACAAAAATGTAACTTTTTTATGTCGGAGATTTTCATGTGCCATCACGCAGGGGAGTTTTCACCTCTGATATAATGGAAGAAGCAATCAATAATAGATGGGAGAGGAAACGTATATGTCTACCTATGCAATGACGTGGAACCTGGACAGCCTTTTTCAAGGCGGCAGCCATTCCAGTGAATTAAAAAACTATGTCCAGCAGCTGGAGGTTCATCTGGATGAGCTTGAATCGCTTATTTCATCCTTTATGCCGCCGTCCAGTACAGATGAAACGGAACCATTACATCACATGATAGAGGCTCTTCAGGTGGCTGTGAAAGAGCTTGAAGAATTCAGTGCCTTTACGAGCTGCCTGCAGGCTCAGGATGTGAACGATACAGGAGCTGGTCAATGGCTGGCGAAGAGGAGTGAACTGGGAGCCCGTCTGAATAATGTGCTGGTTCGGCTCGATGAGACGTTCATCACCATTGATGATGAAATCTGGACTTCGCTTCTACAGCAGCCATCGTTGAAGGAACTGTCCTTCGTGCTTGAAGAGCGGAGACAAAAGGCTGCAGATAAGCTGGATGCGTCACGGGAATCGTTAATCAATGACCTTAGTGTTGATGGCTACGACGCATGGGAGCTCATGTATGACCGGCTTGTCGCTAAATTGTCTGTCGAAGTGGAAGGCAGGTCCTTATCGGTTGGACAAGCCTCTAATAAATTGGATTCCCCCGACCGTTCTGTCCGCAAGGAAGCTTTTGATCAATTGCAGAAGGCGTGGCAGAACGAAGCGGACGTATTCAGTGAAACATTGAATCATTTATCCGGGTTCCGCCTTCAAACTTATAAACATAGAGGATGGGAGAATGTCCTCAAGGAGCCACTCGACTACAACCGGATGAGTGCCGCGACGCTTGAGACCATGTGGAACGTCATCACCGATTATAAGCAAGCCTACATTCCATATATGAGAAGAAAAGCAGAACTTCTGGGTGTGGACCAGCTTCGTTTTTATGATGTGGAAGCTCCTGTCGGAAAGACGGATAGTACAAAAAGCTTTCAGGAGGGGGCATCCTTTATTATCGAGCAGTTCAGGAAGTTCAGCCCTAAAATGGCCGATTTTGCTGAGATGGCATTTGAGAAAGGCTGGATAGAGGCTGAGGACCGCCCAGGGAAGCAGCCGGGCGGATTCTGCACCAGCTTTCCGGATAGTGAAGAAACAAGAATTTTCATGACCTACTCCGGCAGCCCGGCCAGTGTCGCCACACTGGCGCATGAACTCGGTCATGCCTATCATCAGCATGTCATGAATGATCTTCCCGTATTGAACCAGGGCTATGCGATGAACGTAGCTGAAACAGCTTCTACGTTTGCGGAAATGATTGTTGCCGATGCAGCCGTGAAAGAAGCGTCCACGAAGGAAGAGAAGATGACGCTTCTCGAGGAAAAAGTGCAGAGCAGTGTGGCTTTCTTTATGAATATCCACGCCCGCTTCCTTTTTGAAACACGGTTTTACGAAGAACGGAGAAAGGGAATTGTATCTCAGGACCGTCTTAATGAATTAATGCTGGAAGCACAGAAGGAAGCCTACATGGAAACGCTGGAAGAGTATGATCCGACGTTCTGGGCATCTAAACTTCACTTCCACATCACCGATGTTCCGTTTTACAACTTCCCCTACACTTTCGGATACCTGTTCAGTGCGGGAATCTATGCGAAGGCACTGGAGACCGGACCTGAATTTGAAGAGCGTTACACAGCCCTGTTGAGGGATACAGGGAAGATGACTGTGGAAGAATTGGCCTGGAAACACCTCGGTGTCAATCTGGAGGAAAGAGAGTTCTGGGAACATGCGGTGGAATTGTGCACAGCCGATTTGGATGCATTTATGAAATACAGTGAAGCATCAATGGAGGGATAAGGATGGATGAAACGCGTATTCCGGAAGAAGTCAAGCAGCAGAGAGTCACGGAACTGGATGGATGGAAGCTGGCCGATGAGAAATTCATTACGAAACGCTATCGATTCCAGGATTTTTTAACAGGCGTCCGTTTTGTCAATTTGATTGCGGAGTATGCCGAAGAAATCCAGCACCATCCGTTCATCAGCATTGATTATAAGATGGTGACGTTGAAACTGACCTCCTGGAATGCCGGGGGCCTGACAGAACTTGATCTGGAGTGCGCCCGGAAGTACGACAGTATTTATCAGTCTATTCAACAGAAATGATAAGGCGCCGAACGTACTTTAAGGCAAACAAACGGTTATAACAGGAACTATCTTAATTTCACAGGGGGTCACGTTTCGCTTACCGGTCAGCCATTACCACCGATAAGCTTCTCGTGCCTCCGCCTCTACCCGAGGGGGATGAAAGAATGAATGACTGGATGTTCATCCACGGAAGAAGGAATCATCGGGAACTTTGTTGAGGAAAAAACCGCTCCTAAAATCAGGAGCGGTTTTTGGCTATAGAAAAAGTCTGTGGTAACCAGTTAGAGTTTTCCATTTGTCGTGTGAAGGGTCACATTCCGCTTATCGGTGGATGAATGCCGCGGGCACGCCCTCAGCTGACTTGGTCAGGAAGATCGCCTGCCCAAGTGGATCTTCGGTCCGTGCTGTTCCCGCAGGCATCACCACCGAACGCTCCTCATGCCGACGTTAGAATATAGAGGAGAGAGATTGTGCACTAAGCAGGTTCGCGGATTCAAAAGAACGGCATGAGCTGCGCTATGGCCGCTTGCGTGGAAAACAAAAAGGGAAGAACAGGCGCTGATGACGGCTGCCTGCCGGAATATGAAAAAGATTGTCCTCCATCCAGCAAGGGTGAGCTAAGTGAAGGAGAGTCTTTTTCAATTTTAAAGAATGCCCAAGGAGCGGTGCCCCTTCCACTCCTGCGGAAGAACGAGTGGGCCGAGATCACCGAGCGTGGGTTTTGCGAGGAAGCTCGGGCGCTCGTCCGCGGAAAGGGAAGGGGCTTTCGCTGCTGGCGGTAAGAAAGAAAAAAGCTTGTACTCTACAAGATGAAACCGCTCCTGGGATCAGGAGCGGTTTTTTATCTGTTTCAGTAAATCGATATGAGCATCGGTAAATAACGTTGACGATGGGGCGGGCGGTGCATAACAATGAATCATTTCTTCAGTAAAAGGATGAACGAACGTCAGTCTGGCCGCATGAAGAGCCTGTTTATAATGGATATTTCCTTTTCCCCCGTACAGCGTATCCCCGATCAATGGATATCCGATCGAGCTCAAGTGCACACGGATTTGATGGGTGCGCCCCGTTTCTAGCTGCAGCATGATAAGAGAGCTGTCATGGACGGCATCATAGCTTAACACGGTGTAATGCGTCTCTGCATACCGGCCGTCCTCAGAGACCATTCGTTTTACGGTATGTTCCGGATCTTTGCCGATCGGTTTAATGATCGTCCCCTGCTCCGGAAGAAGTCTGCCGTGAACCCAGGCCAGGTAGGAGCGTTTGATCTTCCTTTCCTGGATTTCTTTTCCGAGCATCGCTGTAGCCAGTGCATGCTTGGCAAATAATATGGCTCCGGATGTATCCCGGTCGAGCCGGTGGACATACTTCGGAGTAGAGGGTATACCTTGCCTCTGGAAATATCCGGCGGCTCCGTTGACAAGGGTATCGTGTTCATCCGGCCGGTTCGGGTGCGTGAACACACCGGCCGGTTTATTGATGACAAGCAGATGATCATCCTCAAAAACGGGGTCGATGGACATGAACGATGGAGTTACCTCTAAGGGCTCCGGTCCGAAAAGCCGGAGGCGGAGGTGATCCCCGGAGTGGACGTTCGTTGTTTTGTAATGAGGAAAGGTGTTGTTCAGCATCACCTCATTCTGGGAACGGAAACGATGCATCAGTTTCCTCGGCACATGCCACTGTTTTGTCAGGATTTTTTCGATTGTTAAACCGTCCCATTTAAAGGGGATGATGACGTTGAGCCATTCCCCGTCCCGGCTTGTTTTCATGATGGACACCTAATTTCTGACTGCTGTGTATCCGGTTCTTTTTCGAAGGAACCTGGACCAATTGATTTTATTTTACTTGTTTCCATATCTGTGGTGCAATGGGGAATAGAAGTGATTCTGCCGGGAAGGTGCAAAACCAGACAGCTGTCTATCGTTAACTCTAAGTAAATCTGGTATCGATCCTAAAGCAGTTGTGTTATAATAGAACGGTTGAATAATATTTGCGATACGAAAGAGGTGTGTGCTTCATGCAACACAGAGATGATATTCGTAATATAGCCATCATCGCACACGTTGACCACGGTAAAACAACGCTGGTTGACCAGATGCTTCACTATTCCGGAACTTTCCGCGATAACGAGCATGTCGATGAGCGCGCTATGGACTCTAACGATTTGGAAAAAGAACGCGGCATTACGATTCTTGCTAAGAACACCGCGATCAATTATAACGATGCCCGTATTAATATTTTAGATACACCAGGTCACGCCGACTTTGGTGGAGAAGTAGAACGTATCCTTAAAATGGTAGACGGCGTTCTTCTTGTTGTCGATGCGTACGAAGGCTGTATGCCGCAAACCCGATTTGTTTTGAAAAAGGCGCTGGAACAGAAACTGACACCAGTTGTTGTTCTTAACAAAATCGACCGTCCGAACGCCCGCCCTGACGAAGTCGTCGATGAAGTACTGGATCTGTTCATCGAGCTTGGAGCGGATGACGAACAGCTTGAATTCCCTGTCGTTTATGCGTCTGCTCTTAATGGTACATCCGGCGATGAGCCTGAAGACCAGCAGGAAACGATGGATCCGATCTTTAAGCTGATCATGAACAACATCCCTGCTCCGCACGATACGAAAGAAGATCCGCTTCAATTCCAGGTGACTCTGCTTGACTATAACGACTACCTCGGCCGTATTGGTGTCGGACGTGTCTTCAATGGTCAAATTAAAGTCGGTCAGCAGGTTTCCTTGATGAAGAAGGACGGTTCAGTGAAAAACTTCCGTATTTCCAAACTATTCGGTTTCATAGGCTTGAAGCGTGTCGAAATCGAAGAAGCCAAAGCGGGTGACATCATCGCCCTTTCCGGCCTTGAAGATATTAACGTCGGAGAAACGGTCTGTCTGCCGGAACATCAGGATGCGATGGAAATCCCTCGTATCGATGAACCGACTCTGCAGATGACATTCCTTGTCAACAATAGTCCTTTTGCCGGTCGTGAAGGTAAATATGTAACATCCCGTCAAATTGAAGAACGTTTGATGACACAGCTGGAAACAGATGTCAGCCTGCGTGTCGACCCTACAGATTCCCCAGATGCCTTTACAGTATCTGGACGTGGTGAACTTCACCTTTCCATCCTGGTGGAAAATATGCGTCGGGAAGGCTATGAGCTTCAGCTTTCCAAACCTAAGGTAATTCTGAAGGAAATCGACGGTCAGACTTGTGAGCCTGTTGAGCGCGTTCAAATCGATACACCGGAAGAGTACCAGGGTGCCGTTATGGAATCCATTGGTTACCGTAAAGGTGAAATGCAGGACATGGTCAATGATGGTAATGGACAAGTCCGTCTTGAGTTCCTTGTACCATCTCGTGGTCTTATTGGTTATGCGACAGAATTCATGACGCAGACACGCGGATATGGAATTTTGAACCATACTTTTGATGGCTATGCGCCCCTTGTAAAAGGCCAGGTTGGCGGACGTCGCGAAGGTGTCCTTGTGTCTCTTGATAAAGGGAAAGCTTCCACGTACGGCATCATGAACCTTGAGGACCGCGGTACCATCTTCGTGGAACCGGGTACAGAAGTGTACGAAGGTATGATTGTCGGAGAGCACAACCGTGAGAACGACTTGACTGTCAACATCACGAAAGAAAAACACTTGACCAACATTCGTTCTGCGAACAAAGACACGACGAATACAATCAAGAAAACCCGTCAAATGACGCTCGAAGAAGCGATTGAGTATCTTGATGATGACGAATACTGTGAGGTTACTCCAGAGAACGTTCGTCTTCGTAAGAAATTCTTGAACAAGAACGAGCGCGAAAAAATGGCGAAGAAGAAAAAGCTTCAAAATACGGACGTATAATAGTGAAAGGACCACCGGGCAGCCCGGTGGTCCTTTTTTTATTCGATCACTTCTATGGTCTGCTGTTTTTCACCTTGAAGGTCTTTCTCTTCCTGTTCATAAACGACGGTAACTGTATAGTTCCCTGCTTCCTCGAACGTGTAGGATCCTTGGTATTCCCCCGGCTGTTTTTCTTCAGCCGTGACTTCGGTTTCCTCACCACCTGCTTCAGGTGTAATGAGGTATTTCACCTTACCTTCTGTGAAAGGTTCCTCCATATGATTAATATGGGCCGTAAGCATGGATTCACTTCCGGCAGCGAATGTTTCTTCTGTCATCAAATGAACCATAAACTTGCTGGATTCCATATCCATGGCCTGTCCCTCTTGTCCCTGTCCTACTTGTACTTCTTTTTGCGGCATCGTATGCAGATCATCGACTTGCGTGTGTGCGATCACCTGGTAGGAGCCATCCTGTTCAAACGTATAGGACAGCTCGTAAATGCCGTCTTCTGTATGTTCGGCTTCTTTCGTTACCGAGTTATCCTGTCCTTTCTCTGTATTCCAGATTTCAAACTTAACATAAGAAGCATCAGTGACAGGTTCCTCTCCCTGCGTCACTTCTGCGCGGATGTCGACGGGTTCATTGACTGGATAGGGCTGCTGTTCGAGCAGCACTTCAACTTCAGGTATGGGAGGGGCCTGGTCTTCACTTCCGCTGTTTTCGGAATCAGCACAGGCAGTTATAAAAATCGTAAGTATAAGGGCTGTCACTAAAATGGCTGCGTTCTTCAAAAAATCATCTCCTTTATGTTGACCCTTTTTATAGAATATCATTTCCATCATGGTCATGGAGTCCTGAATTTAGACAGACCGGTGAAAATTTGCCAGGGCAAGAATGATTTGGATCGTTGGAACTACAAAAAAAGTCCTGCTCAATGGAGCAGGACTGTTGTGTTTTAGGTGACCTGATCGCTGGACCAGTCATACGTATAAAATTTCTCTTCGGTCACCCATTTAAGAGCTTCCGGATCGTTGACCTTGATGCCTTCTTCAAGCATTTCCAGCATAGCAGCTGTCTGGGAGATATGGGCGCGCATGGCATTCATTTTCTGTTCCTGGACACCGCGGATGTCGTTAATCACGTCCGGACTCCCCAGGTTTTCCTCTGTATCATTGGCAAAGGCAACAGCATGGAACTTCGGGCGTTTGTCTTCATCGATGTCACGCAGCGCCCGGACGACGGCGCGCGCTGTCGCTTCATGGTCGGGATGGACGGCATAGCCTGGATAAAAACTGATGACAAGGGATGGGTTCAACTCGTCGATGAGCTGGCTTACCATGTTTTTCATTTCTGTATCGTCTTCGAATTCCAGAGTTTTATCCCGGAGCCCCATCATACGGAGATCTTCGATGCCCATAGCTTCGGCAGCTTTGACAAGCTCTCTGCGCCGGATGTCAGGCAGCGATTCCCTCGTGGCGAACGTGGGGCGGCCGAGGTTTCTTCCCATTTCCCCAAGTGTGAGGCAGGCGTAGGTTAACGGCGTGCCCTGATTTATATAAGTGGAGATCGTTCCGGACACACCGAATGCTTCATCATCCGGGTGGGGGAAGATCACGAGTACGTGTTGTTCATTTTGTATCATATCTTTCACTCCTTGAAGAGGATCACTAATCTCCATTATTGCCTACTTTTTTAAAAATGAAAAGCCATTTGTTTATAGGGCAGGTTTATCAAAAGGAAGGGAGAGCGCTGGATGTCCCTTCCTCCATCATTGAGAAAAAACCTAGTGCAGAATTGTGGGAAGGGCAGACGGACGAAGATGAGCTTGGCATGTCCTACGATACGATTGACGCCTACCTCCGCGGAGAGAAAATCGATCCCGAAGATGAGAAAAAACTGAAAGACAGACATGAACAGACGGCCCATAAGCGGCAGATTCCTGCAGGGCCGGAAGAATACCGGGGAGATTAAACATGAAATCGTCAACCGCCCTTCTTATTATTGATATGATGAATACGCTGGATTTTGACGGAGGAAAGGATCTGTTGGAGTATGCTCTTCCTGCGGCCGAAGATCTGCAGGGCTTTAAACAAGAAATGAAGGAGCAGGGGATTCCTGTCATCTATGTGAATGACAACTTCGGACTATGGCAGGACAACGCCTCCGACATCATTGATACATGCCGGAAGTCCCGGGGAGAGCCGCTGGTGGAGCTCACTCAACCGGAGGAGGATGATTTCTTCATCATTAAGCCGAAGCATTCTGGTTTTTTCGGGACGCAGTTGGAAATTCTTTTAAATCAGCTTGATGTGAGCCGGTTGATTTTATCAGGAGTCGCCGGAGACATTTGTGTTCTGTTTACAGCGAACGATGCGTATATGAGGGATTATGAGCTGTAGGTTCCTTCGAATCTCTCAGCCTCGGAATCGCGTGATGGTAACGAAAATGCGATGAAAATCATCCGTAGATCGCTGGGAGCAGAAACCGCCCCGACATCCGAGCGTAAACTGGAGGATGTTTTTTTCGTTGACAAATGACCGTGAATCTCCTATATTGAAGGAGATGAATCGTCTGTTCCACGCAGAACGATCCTTATAAAAGAGGAGAATGATGTATGAGTGTGGTTGTTCTTAACTAATCCATGAACTGGATACGTTTCTAATCAGGTGTAAAAAGTATGCACGGTTGCATGCTTATTTAAGTGCCGCCTTTTTAGGAACAGTTAAGAACAAGCATAAGCATAGCCTGGACAGATACGTCTTTGAAGCTGTGGCTGCTTTTCAGTCACAGCTTTTTTGTATCCCGTGGAACAGACGACGTTCACACAAAAGTCCGCGATGAGCTTATTCAGCTTGCCGCGGGCTTTTTTATATGGATAAATATAGGAGGATTCACATTGAACGAACAAACTTTTCAAGTATTGGAATATCATGAAATTTTGAACCGTACAGCTGAGCATGCCCATACAGAACTGGGAAAACAGACCATTATTGAGTCAAGACCGATTCAAGATCAAAGACGATTGGAACGGATGCATGAGGAAGTAGAGGAAGCCAAAGCCATCCTTGCCACCCAGAGCCGTGTTCCGCTCCATACGCTCACTGACATTCAGGGGATGCTTGAGCAGGGGAAGAAAGGCCTCTACCTTCAACCGAGACAGTTGATGGTTCTTCTTTCTTTCCTGGATCATTGTACGAAACTGAAGCGGTTTATGAAGGGGCAGCAGCTGATCGCTCCGAGGATTGCTTTTTATGCGGAATCCATGACAGAGCTGACCAGTCTTGAAGAAGATATTGCTTCAGCGATACGCCATGCGCGGGTCGACGATCATGCTTCAAAGGAGCTCGCAAAGATCAGGAGGAAAAGAGAGAAGAAAACAGAGGAAATCAAGGAACGAATGAACAGCCTGGCTAAAAAGTATGCGTCCATCATGCAGGAGGCACGTCCCATGGATAAAGGCGGCCGGTGGACACTGCCGGTGAAAAGGGAGCAGCGCTCAAAAATGAAGGGAACCGTGCTCGATCAATCGGCGTCTGGAGCCACTCTCTTTGTTGAACCGGAAGAAGTGACCCGTCTTCAGGAAGAACGGCAGCTATTGACGTTCAGTGAGGAGCAGGAAGTCGAACAGATTTTATATACGTTGACTGGAGCGGTGCTGGAACATGAGCAGGATCTCTCCATAGCTGTCGAGACGATGCATCAGTATGATGTTTTATTCGCCAAGGCCAAATACAGCCGTCTGACGGGTGCTCATACACCGGTATTTACTGATCACGAGGTAAAAATCAATCAGGGCAGACATCCGATGCTCGGGGAGAAGGCGGTGCCCTTGACCCTTCACATGAATGAAGGAGAACAGGCGCTTCTTATTACGGGACCCAATACCGGCGGGAAGACGGTTACATTGAAAACCGTCGGCTTGTTCTGCCTGATGGCCCAGACAGGACTTCACATTCCCGCAGAGCCGGGAAGTCTCCTTCCGTTATACCAGTCGATTTATGTGGACATTGGGGACGGTCAGAGCATTGAAGAGAATTTGAGTACGTTCAGCTCACGTTTGACGAACTTGATTGACATTTTACAAAAAGCGAACGACCATTCGCTGTTGTTATTAGACGAAATAGGATCCGGTACAGAACCCGGAGAAGGAATGGGGCTTGCAACAGCCATCCTGGATCAGCTGGCTGCCAAAGGATCGGATATTCTGGCTACAACTCATTATAGTGAAATGAAAGCTTATGCGAAGGAAAAGGCTGGGTTCATCAACGGTGCGATGGCTTTTGATCTGGAAACGTTGAAGCCGACGTATCAGCTGCAGACGGGTACAGCTGGAGAGAGCCAGGCGTTCGACATCGCTTATAAGCTCGGACTGCATCCAGATATTCTTAACCACGCTCATCGGATCACCTACAAGGAAGAGGCATCCTATAAGCTGGAGGAAGAACAGCGCAAACATTCCTCTTATGCCAGTCAGGTGGCCGTCAACCGGTATAAGAAGAACCGGAAGCGTAACGACAGCAAGCAGCCGCCTTCTTTCAAGATGGGTGATAATGTGCATGTCCCTGATTCAGATGCGGCCGGTATCGTCTACACAGGCCCGGATGCAAGAGGCAATTATGTAGTTCAAGTGAAGGGGGAGAAAAAGACGTACAATCATAAACGGTTGAAGCTCCATATCCCGGCCGAAGAGCTTTACCCGGAAGACTACGATTTTGATATCATCTTCAAGTCGAAGGAGTACAGGAAAATCGACAAGATGATGAACCGCAAGTATGTGGAGGGACTCACCCTGGAGGATGAAGAGTAAAGACAGCAGAATTCTGTCTGGAATTTTTATTCCGTGGTATGCTTAAAGAAATTCAACACAACAAGGGAGGCCTCTGTGTGAAGAAAAAAAGGATATGGACGGCCGGCATCATCGTTCTGCTTATAGGCGC
Organism: Halobacillus sp. Cin3; assembly: GCF_947311855.1. Classification (NCBI taxonomy): domain Bacteria; kingdom Bacillati; phylum Bacillota; class Bacilli; order Caryophanales; family Bacillaceae; genus Halobacillus; species Halobacillus sp. Cin3. Next base: position 20,521 of record NZ_CAMZMV010000009.1, read on the forward strand.
AGCATTTGCTGTCCCTGAAATTTACTCCTATGTAACAGAGCGGAATTATGAGAGTGAGGAAGTGGCTGCATCAGAAATTCCGGAAGGGTACGAAACAGCTGTGCTGGCTGGAGGATGTTTCTGGTGTATGGAGCCACCGTTTGAAAAATTGAAGGGCGTCCACAGTGTCGTCTCCGGATATACAGGCGGAGACGTGGAAAATCCGACTTATGAAGAAGTGTCTGCCGGGGGGACCGGCCACATTGAAGCGGTGCAGGTTTATTTCGACCCTGATGTGATTTCCTATGCGCAGATCCTTGATGTTTTCTGGAGGCAGATCAACCCGACGGATGATGAAGGTCAGTTTGTAGACCGTGGCTATCAATATACGACAGCGGTGTTTTATCTTAATGATGAGCAGAGACAGGCGGCAGAACAGTCACGCAGAGAACTCGAACAGTCCGGCCGCTTCGATCAGGACATCGTAACACCGATTGTTGAAGCAGAGACGTTTTACCGGGCGGAGGAATATCATCAGGATTATTACAAGAAAAACAAGCTCCGCTATGACTACTACCGAGGGAATTCCGGGCGCGACCAGTATCTTGAAGAAACGTGGGGAGAAGATCTGAACGTGGATCTTCCAACAAAATAAAAATAAAAGCCTTTCCGCTTTGAAGCGGAAAGGCTTTTTAATATTGCTTCGTTTCCTGAGGAATCTCACGATTGGCATCTACTTCAGGATCTATATTGGTGTATCCTACATAACTGAAACCAAGCACAATGATTACTAATACCGCCATTAACACTCTACGCATCTTCCTATTCCTCCATCACTGCAGAAATCTCGACGTACTGCAGCATCCTGCTCCTTTTATTGTAAGCATTCTTTGAAAAGAACACAAGGTTCTGATGGATATTATGAAACCAATTTCAAACCGATGATACCAGTAAGAATACAGGCAATAAACAACATCCGTTTCGGTGTTGCTTTCTCATTAAAAAAGAGGATGCCCAGCAGGACGGTTCCTGCCGATCCGATTCCTGTCCAGATCGCATAAGCCGTTCCAATCGGCAGGTGATTCAAGGACAAGGAGAGGAAGTAGAGACTGCCGCTCATCGCAATGGCGGCGCCCAGTGTCGGCAGCTTTTTTTTAAAGCCATCCGACAATTTTAAAAAGAACATGGAAGTCATTTCCCCTGTTCCGGCGAGAAGTAAGAAAATCCAAGCCATGTTATCCCTCCTGTGCCTGACTTGATGAAGCGGAATCTGTCATTTTCAATCCGATAATTCCCGTAATCAACAGAACGATAAAGAATATCTTCCCGATACCACCGGCATCACCGAGAAAAATCATACCGACCAGCGCTGTTCCAACAGCCCCCACCCCGGTGAAAATGGCGTAGCCTGTGCCTACATCCAGACTTTTTAATGCCATCGTAAACAAAGCGAAGCTGATGATGATACAGACGACGGTGATGGTGGAGTATAGAGGCTCGGTAAAGCCCTCGGACAGTTTCAAGCCGACCGCCCAGGCAATCTCAAACAAGGCGCCGACAAACAAATAGACCCATGGCATTTTACGACCCCTCCTGATGTTGTGTCTGGATGCCGAGCCAGAAAATTTCCCAGCTGCTGAGCTGGCGCTGCTCGAATACATCCTGATCATAGTAGTTTTCTTCCAAGAACAGACCGTCAATTAACGTATAAAAAGCAGAAGTCAGCGTATCTGTAGAAAGAGGGCGGATTTTCTTCTCCGCTATTCCTTTTTCCATGATCGGCTGAATAACAGCGGTCATTTGATCTTCCACCATAAGGAATACCTCTTTGATTTCAGCCGTAAACTTTTCAGGTGGGAAGAAGGTGACACGCTTAAAAAAAAGCCCTTCTGTGGAATGGGCCATGCGTTCTAAATAAAACCGGTAAAACTGGTGAAGCTGCTCTTTCACCGTCATTCCCTTCAGTTGTGGAGCTTGCTGCATGATGCGTTCCTTTTCCAAGTCTCCGACGTGATAAAGCACATCGAGGAAAATGGCATCTTTATTGTCAAAGTGATTATAAAGAGACGGTTTCTTAATCCCGACAGCATCGGCGATCATCGTCAATGACGTATTCTCATAGCCATGTCTGGCAAAAAGGCGTAAGCTTTCCTGCCTGATTGTTTCTTTTGTCATCCAATCATCCTTTTCATATACAAACTAACGGTCGTTAGTATTAAGTTTACCACGTTTGGATTCTTCAGTCCAGTTCACCGTGATTTCGACATGTTTAGTCACAGGGTGCAGAGGGAATAATACTTCAAAAGAGACAGAAGACAGTAAAGGAATGTCTCTATAGAGAATTCCAAGTAGAAAGGGTTTGAGTGGGTGAATCAGTACAGACTCGATCGATACGAAGGTTCATACGCAATCCTTGTAGAGGATTCAGAGTTTCAGAATGAATTGTACGTGTTGAAAGAACGACTGATCGGTTTTGTGAAACCGGGAGACTGCCTGGAAATCGAATTTGATACTATAGGAAACTTAAAGCATGTTGCTATCATATCTACGCCTGACAAAATGGAAAAAGCATAAAAAGAGTGCGTCATCATTGTTCAAACAGAACCTGATGGCGCACTTTTTTGTTTTAAAACCGTCCATCCCAGCCAATTATACGGAGGAGGCTTATGTATGATTTTACAGGCGGCCATGGATCTTCTGGATGAAGGGGTATTGATTTCTGATGACCAGTATATCATTACCTATGTCAATCCGGCATTTATTGAATTGTTTGGTCTTCAGGGAAATCAAGTAACGGGGGAGTCCCTTCACACACTCTTTCCGGATATCGATCCGGAAAGGCGGGTAGTGACAAATTCAACGAAAGAACAAAGGCCGTTGATTATAGATGATTATCCGATGCAGTGGCAGGGGGAAGAGTATGTATTCAAGGTTCATACCAGACCATTTACATATGAAGGGAAGGGCTACAATCTAACGAGGATTTTTGACAGAACCCAATCCTATTACAGGGAAAAACAGCTGATCCACATCATTGAGGAAATGACGGCGAACGTCGTAAAAGTGGCTGATGGCTTTGCCCTGCTTCCCCTGCAGCCGATCCTCAGGGAAGAGCAGAAGGAGGTCCTCCTGACACGTGTGCCGGAGCTTTGTCAAAACCAGCGGATCGACCGTCTGGCTGTTCAGTTTTCTGGTATCGTGTCAGTTGAAGATGAATGGGTGCACCTGCTTAGAGATTTGATCGTCAGCCTTCAGCTGCTTGGCATTGAAGTGGTTCTTGCCGGAATGCGTCCGCAGGTGGTGATGCAGTTCACACAGAACCGGATCAGTCTGTCCGGTGTGCGGACGTTCAAAAACCTTCCTCAAGCCGCAGACTACTTTTTGAATAAGCGGAAGTAAGGAAGTGGGGTTCTTCGGTTTCTTGAAAGTATTTGTACGCTACCAGCACTTATCCTGTTTGATGTGGACAATCACGTCCCGCAGATAGGAGGATACCTGCTGCGGTGAGAGCAGTCATTCCCATCCTGGCGGAAAGAAAAAAGCTTGTAGAGAAACAGGGGTTTCTCTACAAGCTGAGGCGCATAAGACTGGCGCCTCTTTTTCATCTCCGTACTTCTTTTTTCAGTTCGTGATCCTTAATTTCCGCCTGTGGCAGCATAATGGATGAGAAATCGAAAGGTTCCAGGTGCTGACCGTTACGGATGCGGTTCGGTGCATCCGGATTCTGGAGCGCTGCTGTACCGAGACTGATAAAATCAGCCTCATCGCTGCTCAACAGCTGCGTGGCTTTGTCTGTTTCATGAAGGCCGCCGTTGGCAATGACAGGAAGACCACTGAACGCCTTGGCAGCAGCAGCCATGGAAAGGGACCCCTCTCCGAAGCTGGAGGCTGTTCCTTCTTTATCTGTTACATGGATAAAATCGATCGGAGAATCACCGAGCTCACCGAAGATGGTTTTGGCATCTGTTTCACCAAGAGCCCAGCGGTGTTCGCCATCGGAAGCTTTCCCCTGAGAAATCCGAATGCCGAGAAGATAATCGTGGCCGACTTCCCGTCTGACTTCCTTGATGACTTCAAGAATATACCGCATCCGGTTGGTGGTTGTTCCTCCGTACTGATCTTCTCTCTGGTTGAAATAATCGGTGATGAACTGATCCAGTAGGTAACCATTGGCTCCGTGGAGCTCCACGCCGTCAAACCCTGCTTCCTTGGCCAGTCGTGCAGACCGTGCGAAGGACTGCTTGATTTCTTCCAGTTCCTCATGAGTGGCTGCTTTTGGGGTAGGGAACGGACCTTTCCCACCGTAAAAAGGCAGCTGGTCATTTTTTGGGGCCACAGCTGAAGGGGCGATGGTTTGGTTCGTGTAGGCGTTTCCCTGTGACTGGGCACCTGCGTGCATGATTTGAGCAATGAACAGGGAACCGTGCTGATGAACGCCCCGGACGATTGGCTTCCAGGCGTCCCGGTGCTGCTCGTCGGCAAGCCCCGGCTGGTTTGAGTATCCCTGGGAGTAGGTACGGTCCGGGTAGATGCCTTCGCTGATGACAGCTCCGAATCCGCCTTTGGCATAGCGCTCATAATACTGCTTCATCCGCTCATTGGCTGTCCCGTTATTGGCCGCGCTGACTCTTGTCATCGGTGCGACCACATAGCGGTTTTTAAAGCGGTTGTCCTGAACGATCTTTTCTTCAAATAAAGGGGTGATATCGCTGGTCATAATTTCCTCTCCTTCCACAGGTCCATATCCGTTCCACTGAGGCTTCAAACCGATTCAGTGTGCTATAATACAAACAAATGTTCTTGGAAGGTGAATCACTATGGAAAAACTGATGGAAGGATTGAACGAAGCTCAGCAGGAGGCTGTCGTTTCTACGGAAGGATACATACGCGTCGTGGCCGGTGCCGGTTCAGGGAAAACCAGGGCGCTTACGCACCGTTATGCGTTTATCGTCAATGAACTGGGCGTGGATCCGGCCCATGTATTATCTGTAACCTTTACGAATAAGGCAGCTCATGAGATGAGGAGAAGGGTGAAGCGGCTGATCGGGGGCGAACAGGATACAGGGTTTATTACGACTTATCACGGCTTCTGCGTCCGCGTGCTCCGAGAGGATATCCATCGTCTCTTCTATCCGAAAAATTTCTCCATTTTAGACGTCGAAGACCAGAAAACACTGCTCCGGGAGATTTTTGAAGATATGGAGCTGAAAATGAATGAGAAAACCTTCAAGCGCCTTCTGGACAAGATCGGAATATTGAAGGGAAATACTCATTATGTCCAACAGATGATTATGCGTGGCGGCATGCCTGCGGCTGATGAAGCCGGCGACCTGGACGGACAGATCATCCAACAGTATTTGAAAAAACAAAAGCGGGTGTACGGCCTGGATTTCGATGACCTGCTGAATTTCGTCTTTGTCCTTTTTGAACAATATCCGGACGTACTGGCCAAATGGCAGGACCGTCTGTATTACATTCAGGTCGATGAATTCCAGGACAGCAGTCTGAAGCAGTTTGAACTTGTCCAAATGCTGGCACAGGAGCATGAGAACCTGTTCGTTGTAGGGGACCCCGATCAGACGATCTACGAATGGCGCGGGGCGGATCCGAAATATATGATCGAGTTCGAAGAATTTTTCCCGGGAGCGCAGACGGTTTTTCTTAAGGAAAATTACCGTTCCACCCCTGAAATCCTCTCCCTCGGCAATGCGTTGATTAAGAATAACTACTTCCGTGTGGATAAGGATATGCTTCCTGTTCACCCGCCTGGAGTCAAAGCGGTTCATTACCACGGGAAAAATGATAGAGAAGAAGCGAAGTGGATTGTTCAGCAGATTCAAAGTCTTGTCGAGGAAAAGCAGGCGCGTCTCAGTGATGTAGCTGTCCTGTACAGAGCCGGTTATTTATCCCGTAACGTAGAACAGGAGCTTATGGCTGAAAATCTGGAATATACCATTTTCGGCGGCTTTAAGTTTTTTGACCGGATGGAGATCAAGGACGCTCTCGCTCATCTGAAAATGATCGCTGCAGGAGATGACTTGTCGTTTTCAAGAATTATCAATGTGCCGAAAAGGCAGATCGGTAAAAAGCGGATGGCCTTTATCCGGCAGAAAGCAGAGGCAGAAGGGCTTTCTTATTATGAGACCTTGAAAAAATACGCGGATCATGACCAGCTTCAGCGGACAGGTGCCAAAGCATTCATTGCCGCAATGGAGGAACTCAAGGAGAGGAAGAAAGAATCGAACGTGTCTGAACTGCTGCAGGAAGCGATGCAGAAGACGGGTTATGAAGCCTACCGCCGCGAAGACGGGGACCAGGAACGTCTGGATAATCTGGCCGAACTGCTTCACTCCATCGTCCAGTATGAACAGACGCTTGGAGAAGATATTGATTTGGATGAGTACCTGCAGATGATTTCTTTGTACACCGATCACGACAGGGAAGAGCGTATGGATACGATCAAACTAATGACGATCCATACTGCCAAAGGTCTGGAATTCCCTTATGTTTTTGTGATCGGCATGACAGAAGGAATCATGCCGAGTGTGCGGACCATCCGTCAGCGGAAGGAGCGTGGGCTTGAAGAAGAGCGGAGACTTGCCTATGTCGCTGTCACCCGTGCTGAAAAGGCATTGTATATGACGGAGTCGGAGGGCTTTCAAAATGGAGGACAGAAGAAATATCCGTCCCGCTTTATCTTTGAGGTGGAAGAAGATTTATATGAACGTGTCGGGGACCTGGATCCAGCCCTTATAGAAGAGGCGGAGGATTATATTCGTGCCTCCCACCATTTAAAACAGGAAGCTCCTCAAAAAGGGTTTGAAAAAGGAACACGTGTCCACCATCCCGTGTTCGGAATCGGGACCATTCAATCCATTGATGAAAAAAAGAATACGTACCTTGTTTTCTTTGATAACCTGAAGGCACCAAGGCCGATCAGCCGGATGTTTAAAAAACTGGAAAAAGTTCAATGAATACGGATGTCTGTTACCACATAAAAAAGCTGCGGGGAAGGTTTCCTGGCAGCTTTTATAAATGATTGGCGATTTCCACAGCTTTTTCCGAACGCTCTTCAGCAGGGCCGTAATATTCCACCTGATATATGATATCTTCTTCTCCTTCATACCATTCCACAAACACATGTGTATCCTTTTCCAGTACGCCTGCCAGCGCTCCGGAATCCAATGGTACCTGCAGTTCGGATTCCTGCAGGATGTTTCCAGGACTGTATAAGGTCGTAATAACGGCTTTTTGTTCGGTATCGGATGTATAGGTTACCTCTGCTTCACTTTCTCCAACAGAGGATTCCACCCGGGTCACTTCAAAAGGCATATCAGAAGGCAGGCCAAGGTTTTCCTGCTGTGCTTCAGAAAGGTTCTGGACAGGGGCTGCGAAGTCCTCGGGATAAGCAGCGGTTAAATCTTCGTAGGATAAATTTTGTGAGGAACAGGCAGCCAGAAATAATAATCCTGTCAGCATCAACCAACGTTTCATAGTCATTCCACTCCTTGTGTCGATAAGAAAACAATCGCTCTTATTTTATCATACTTTTCTCTCATCATTGACGAAAAAAAGACACATAGAATGAAACGAATAGGGAATTGTATCGTATAATAGAGTAAAGAGATCAGGCTTCATCATAGACAGACTGGTAAACTTAACAGGAGAAAACTTGGAAAAGAAAGGGAGGAAACGATGGAATCCATTCAAATCCGCTCGTTTCGCGAACAAGACTTTGATAGTGTTCATCAGTTGAATCAACAAGAAGGATGGGAGGGGCTTGTGCAGCATAATGAAGAAACGCTGTGCGCCTGGATCAATTCGGAACCTGCCCTCGTGGCCGTGGATGAATCCGGAGAACTCGTCGGTTATTTGAGAGGATTGACCGACGGGACGACCACTTTGTACATCTGTGAACTCCTCGTTAAGGAATCCTGCCGCAAGCAGGGAATTGCCGAACAGCTTGTAAGCACCGCCCATGAATGCTATCCGAACGCCCGCGTGGACATGCTGGCTACAGAAAGCTCGGAAGGCTACTATTCTCATTCAGGCTACCGCTCGTTCTATGGTTTTCGTAAAGCAGCAGAAGAAATGTAAAAAAAACTGACCCCGGAGCGGGTCAGTTTTTTCGTTTCTGCATTAATTGGGCTTCTTCCTGAGGAGAGAGCAGACCTGTAGCTTTGCCGACGTTTCCGTTCTGAAGCGTCCAGATCCGGTTATGGTCCTCATCAGCCGTTGAGAAATCACCTGCGTGCCATTTCGTCAGGATTTCTTCATATGTCTGTCTATGAGTAAGCGTGGTCTGATCCAGTCCCTCAAGCAGCCAGTCAATACGTTCCGGGTGGATGGTTGTAAATCCCCACTTTTTATCGGCTTTCACTTTCTGGTGGGACATGGAGTGGATGTAGCTTTGATAATCGGAATCTGTCAGTTCGTTTTGTCTTTTTTCACTGCCGAACGGATTTTTCCCCTCTTCCTCATAGGTCTGAAGCTTTTCATCCGCTTCCTCGGCGGACTTTTCTACGGCTTCCTTGACTTCTTGTTCTGTCATAGCTTCAGCCTGAGTGCTCATCAAATACCAGCCTGTGCCCGCCGCTGCGAGCAGAAGAAGGGCGGTGGATAGGATCCATTTCTTCATACCTCTGCCCCCTGTTTAAGAATTTTCTTCCAATATATCAAGTATAAAGGAGATGCCGGCAGGAGGAAAGGTCTGGGACATAAGAATTATTGATCCATATAATGAGCGGCTTTTGCAGCCCAGGAACGAGGAAGCAGTTTCGCCGCATAAGCCATCGTCTGGTTGGCAGGCCCGGGAATGATGACACGGCGGCTTTTGACAAAGCCGACAAACCCGGATTTGGCCACAGCTTCCGGCGTCATCGTCTGTTTGACCAGCTTCGTATGCTCTGCCTGAGCTGTTTTGAAGAAGTTGGTTTCTGTTGCGCCCGGGCACAGCGTCGAGATCGTGACGTTCGTGTCCTTCAATTCTTCAACAAGGGCTTCGGAGAAGGAAAGGACGTAGGCTTTGGATGCATAATATACGGCCATTTTCGGTCCCGGCTGAAACGCAGCAGTGCTGGCGATATTCAGGACCCCTTTTGGAATAGAGCGGAATCGGGCCGCTTTGATTTCCGGCAGAAACAGGTGGGTGAGCTCTGTGAGTGCATTGACGTTGACTTGCAGCATTTTCTGCTGGTCTAAAAGCGGAAGCTCCTCAAACAGTCCGTTCAGGCCGAACCCTGCATTGTTCACGAGCACAGTCACATTCAGGCCGAGTTCTTTGACTTTGTCATACACAACCAGTGCAGCTCCCGGCTCAGACAGATCCTGTGGAAGAATGGTAACGGGGTGGCCGTCCAATTCATTTCGCAGATCCTCGAGTTTATCTTCAGATCTTGCTACAACGATCAAGTTATAACCAGCCTTCGCGAAAAGCAGGGAAAGTTCATACCCAATTCCCCCGGAAGCTCCGGTAATCAGTGCAGTCGGCTTCATGCAAATCTCTCCTTTAGACAATCCAATAGTTTTATTGACAATAGTCTATACCCTATTGGAAAGGAGTACAACTCTTCTTCCTTGTCATTCGTCTTCCTTTGACATTCAGGAGAGCCTGGAGCTTTTCTTCAATCGTTTCGTTCCTGCATAAAGGAGAAGGATGGTAAGAGCGGCTGTGACCAGACTGGTGTACCATAAATCAACAGGAACTTCTCCCGTAATGAGAAGAGAACGAAGGTAGGAGGACAGCCGTGCCGGACTCCAGGCAAGGTCGTTGGAAAACAAGCTGGTAACAAGGCTCATGATCAAAAGCGAAGCCAGCGTGAAAAATAAGACGAGGCCGGGGAGGCGCGACCAGGCATTCATAAATAGACTGATGCTCGTAAGAAATGCGATCCACAAACTGTAGAAGAAGATCACTCCAACTGCGGCCGAAAAGGAGACATCTCCAAAAAGGAGCTGGACGTAATACCAGCTCGCTGCGAGGCCGATGGCAGCAGAGAGAATCAACAGGGTGGAAGCCGCCGCCCATTTTGCTGTCAAATAGGAAAAGTAAGAAACCGGCTTCACGAGAATCAGCTCCGCTACCCCTGATTTCTTTTCTCCGGAAATGGTCCCCATGGTCATGAGCGCAAGCACGAGGACGCCAAGCGTATTCAGCTGGGAAATGCTCATCATGAACACCTCGGAAGGCGGCGGTGTGGGCATGTCAAAAACTGCCCCTTCCGGAAGACCTCCGGTGGCTTCAATAATAACCGGAAGATAATAAGTGGTAAGGGGGTCGATGATACAGAAAAGAACAAAGACAAGGGGCACCCATATCCATTTGTAATTCCTGAGCATTTCAAGCCATTCCTTTTTATAGATGGTGATCCACTGCATGATTTTTCACCGCCTTTATAAATAAATCTTCCAACGTCGGCCGTCCGACTTCGAAGTGGACAAGCGGCCACTCATTCCGGGAAGCTTCATCGAGCACTCTCTTCCTGACTGTTCCGCTGTCAGTGACATATACGTGAAGGGTTTGTTTGTGTGTCTCCACACGATTGACCTCCGGCCATGTGCTGAGATAGTCCCTCCATTTTTCACGGTCGATTGAAAATTTCAAAGTGAGCTTCTCCATATGGTGACGAGACTTCACCTCATCAATGGTTCCTGACTCGATAACTTTTCCTTCATGCATGAGCAGGATTTCGTCACTGACTTCTTCTGCATCATTCAGGATATGGGTGGAATAGAGAAGGATGGTTTCCTTTTTCAGCTCTTCCATTAAATCGAGGACTTCCCGGCGGCCGATCGGGTCTAAGGCAGACACCGGTTCATCAAGCAGCAGCACCTTTGGCTGGTGGATGATGGCCTGGGCAATGCCGAGGCGCTGCTTCATCCCTCCGGAGTATCGGCTGACTCTTTTGCTTTGGAAATCTTTCAGACCGACCCGGTCCATCATCAAGTCCGCACGACGTCCGGCCTCCTGTTTGGATAGACCGGATAGTCTTGCGGCATAAAGGAGGAATTCCCTGCCTGTCATCCAGCCGTGAAATTGTGGGTGCTGGGGGAGATAGCCGATATGGGCACGGATATCCCCTGGTGATTCCTCCAGGTGGACCGTTCCGGAATCAGGAAGAAGCAGCCCGGACATCAGACGCAGGGTTGTCGTTTTACCTGCGCCGTTCGGACCGAGAAGCGCCATGCATCTGCCCGTTTCCAATTGAAAAGACAAGCCGTCAACAACATGGTGTTTCCCGAATGATTTCGTAAGTTTGTCCACCTTCATCATCTTTCCTCACTCCTTCCGAAAATAAAGTAGGCGACAGGTCCGAGCGTGTTGACGAAAATAATCAGCAGTACCCACATCCACTTCGGCCCGCGTGTTTCTTTTGTCCTTGTCAGGCTGATGAGTGCTGCCGCCATCAAAATGATTTGAATGACAACCAGAGGGAGGAGGACAGGAAGGTTTTCAGTGAGCATATGCACAACCCCTGACATCATCACGAACTCCTTACTGAAAGAGTGACAGCTGTTCCGTACGCCATAATTTCAGAAGCGGCATTCGTGATGGAGGATGTTTCCAGGCGGACAGCGATGACAGCATCCGCTCCTTTTTCCTCTGCATGTTGGATCAACCGGCCGATTGCCTGCTGACGGGCACTGTCCATCATGCTTGTATAATCTTTAATTTCTCCTCCGACAAGATTCTTCAATCCCGCCAGAATATCTTTTCCCACGTTTTTCGACTGGACTGTACTGCCGCGCACAAATCCTTTCACTTCCTGAACGTCATATCCAGGTACAAATTCAGTAGTCACGATAATCATTCCAATGTTCCTCCTTTTTTTCTTCCTGTGCTTCCTTCCACAGCTTTATGATTACGAGTGTGAAAGCTGCATAAGAGATGAGTAGAAAAGCGATTCCTGTCCAGATGGACACAAACAGGATAAGAGCGTAAGCTGCCAGTTGAGCGGCTGTACCTGCCGCAGTGAGGATCATCTTCATCCTGTTGGATCCTTCCAGATTGTTTTGCACAGGATGATGAACACGATGGTTGGGACAGGGAATTGAATTAGTCCGACAAGGCCCCACAGCCAGGGGGTCCGCCCGCGTTTTTTCGCCTGGATGAACAACAGGGTGCTCTGGGTGATCAGGATGGCGGCAATGATTCCCCACCCCCAGACAGGGATTTCTTCAGGTCCATAATGCTTCATTTATTGATCATCACCATTTCTCTTTTCTCCTTCCACACATACCCAAGCAGCACGGCAGCGGCTGTTACTTGAATGATGATGAACAAGGCCGGTACGAAATAAAAGCTGAGCGCGAGTCCAGTGATCATCAAAAGAGCGGCCGTCCATAACAGCATCAATTCCTTCCACAGCCTCTGATGCCATGCTTTTCTTTCCTCTCTCACAAGCGTTTCGAAGTACAGGAGAGGTGGTTCCTCCGTACCCATCTGCTGATCCATCTGCTGCAGTCCCTGCTTCAGCTTTTCCTCCAAAGGAAGGTTCTTCTTGTCATCCATGTTCATTCAACTCCTTTCGCAGCTTCTCCATACCATAATGCACCCGTGATTTCACCGTTCCGGTTCTGGATTTCGTCATGTCAGCGATTTCCCTGTATTCAAACCCATAATAATGTTTCAAGAGGACGGGGATCCGGTACTTTTCCTCAAGGTTCCAGAGGGCCTCCTGCACGTCAAACCATTCTTCAGGAAGCTGATGCGTCGTCTGCTGCTTTAGTCGTTCTCTTTCCTGCTGCTCCAGTCTTTCGTTCCTCTTTTGTTTTCGTCGTGTATCGATATACGTATGGGTGGCGATTCGGATCAGCCAAGTAGAGAATTTGGACGTTCCCCGGTATTGATTGATCTTTTGGACGGCTTTCATGAGCGTGTCCTGGGTGACATCATAGGCCAGCTGTTCGTCGCCGCACATTTTCCACACATATTTCATCACAAAGGAGTAGTGTTCCTTCAGGAGCCGGGCAAGACTTTCTTCATCTCCATTCCTGGCACGTGTCAAATCGTTGGCTTCCATAATCATTCCTCTCTTCCCGCCTGTATATAAGACGTCTCTGGATGCGGATGCGTTCAAAAGAAATCCCGGCTTTTTTTTGGTGTGCTTTTCCTGGCACCGTTCAGTATCTCTTTTTTTATAAACAGATAGCTTTAAAGAACATCATCGGTTTGTTAGGGTGGAAATAGAGTTGCTGGAAATTCTCCGGTTGACTTTATTATCTGAATTTTATAGACTGTGAGAAAGTATTTTATAAATGAATACAAAGTTAGTTGAGAAGAGAATGAGTTGAGTTGAGGAATAGGATGAGCAGAGCAGAGCCGAGTAAGAGCGAGGAACCGCTGGACGTACGGAGCTGGTTGGTTGCCTGGCCGAACCCCTTTATTTCATCCACTCATTTTTTCATTCCTCAACGTCTCGTTCTCCATAAACCCTTTATGGAGAGGTGAGCGAATGACCACTTACGAAACATTTCAAACCGATGCGGAAGCGTACCGCACGATTCCCATCAGTCAATCCTTTTTTACAGATACGATTACACCCATTCATATGTTTCATGCATTGAAAGATGAAGCTGTCTTTATGCTTGAAAGCCAGGACCCGGAATCCCCGTGGTCGAATTTTTCATTCATTGGACTCGATCCCATGATCCAGGTGAAAGAGAAGAGCGGCCGGTTTCTTATTGAAGATTACAGTCTTCAGACAAAAGAATACGAAGAGACCTTCAAAGCCGCTTATGAAAAAGTAGTGCGCGATCTGGAGGTGAAGCAGCCGGATATCGATCTTCCATTTAAAGGAGGCGGTGTCGGTTACATCAGCTATGATGCCATTTCAGATTTTGAGCCGGTGGAACCAGCAGAACAGGACGATTTGAATCTTGCCCGCTACCATCTGCTGTTCTGCCAGACCTTGATCGCTTATCATCATAAAACGAAAGAAACGACGATTCTTTCATTAGGAAGGGTCGACGATCCATCATCCTCCCGGGAAGTTTATGATACGACGAAGGCACGCATCAAAGAGATTACAAGCCGTTTGAGAAAAGGCAGTGATTTGGAAGATTTGATGCTTGGTGAAGAATCGGGAGAGGAGCAGGAACTCGTCCTTTTCAGCAACTATGAGCCGGAAAAATTCAAGCAGGATGTGGAAACGATCAAAGAGTACATCCGCGCCGGCGACGTTTTCCAGGCTGTTTTATCCCAGCGTTTCCACACCATTACAGACCGTACAGGCTTCGAGCTTTACCGGGTGCTTCGAAAAGTGAACCCATCTCCTTATATGTTCTACTTGAATATGGAGGATGTCGAAGTGATCGGAAGTTCGCCGGAGCGGCTGCTGGAAGTACAGAACGGACAGCTTGAAATCCATCCCATTGCCGGAACACGCAGGCGCGGACAGACCCAGGAGGAGGATGACCAGCTGGCAGAGGAACTCCTTGCAGATGAAAAAGAACTGGCCGAGCACCGGATGCTTGTCGATCTTGCCAGAAACGATATCGGCCGTGTCGCTGAATTCGGAAGCGTGGAAGTTCGTGAGTATATGACGATCGGGCGTTTCTCGAAGGTGATGCATATCATCAGTAAGGTGACGGGGCAGTTGAAGGAAGGGGTTTCCCCCATCGATGCCCTTATTTCCTCCTTCCCGGCCGGAACGTTATCCGGAGCACCGAAGGTCAGGGCCATGCAGATCCTTCGTGAACTGGAGCCTACACCGCGTAATCTTTACGGCGGCGGCATCCTTTATCTTGGCTTTGATGGGAATATCGATTCCTGCATTACTATCCGTACAATGACTTTAACGAATAAAAATTTATATATTCAGGCCGGAGCCGGTGTGGTTGCCGATTCCGATCCTGAGGCTGAATATCAGGAAACACTGAACAAAGCCAGTGCCTTGAAGAGAACGATCGAGTTAGCAGAGCAGGTATTTTCGAGCCGAGAAGGAGTGGAGACGAGATGAAACAAACGTTGAGCCGGGTTGTAGCCGGAGAGTCCATGAGCGAGCAGGAAGCCTTTGAAACGATGAACACAATCATGAATGGAGGAGCCACAACCGGACAGTTGATGAGTATGCTGAGTGTCATGAGCTACCGCGGGGAAACCGTCGAGGAGATGACAGGGTTCGTCCGCGCCATGCGTGAGAACATGACAAAGATGGACGTAGACGATGCTTCCATCGTAGATACGTGCGGGACCGGCGGCGATGGTGCGTCCACCTTTAACATTTCAACGGCGGTATCGCTCGTTCTTGCCAGTATGGGCGTAAAGGTCGCCAAGCATGGCAATCGGAAAGTTTCCTCGAAAAGTGGAAGCGCCGATGTTCTGGAATCTCTCGGTGTTCCGATTGATACGACACCGGAGCAGGGGGCAAAAGCCCTCGAGGAAAAGGGGATGACCTTCATGTTTGCTCCTCTCTATCATCAGGCTATGAAGCACGCGGGTCCTGCCCGTCAGGAGCTTGGGTTCCGTACGGTGTTCAATCTGCTTGGACCAATGTCCAATCCGGCCAATGCGAGACGTCAGTTGATCGGAATCTATGACACAGCGTATGCCGAGAAAATGGCTGAAACCCTTTATAAGCTGGGTTCCGAACACGTCCTGCTCGCCACCGGCCGTGACGGTCTGGACGAAATTACAATTACCGGTGAAACCGATCTTGTGGAAATGAAGAGCGGGAACATCCGCCGCTTTACAGTCAAACCGGAAGACTTCGGTATGGCCAGAGGAAACATTGAAGACATTCAAATTACAGAAACCGAGGAAAGTGCCGCCATCATTAAAGATGTCCTGTATAACCGGGCAGGAGAGACAGCCGCATCGATTGTGACGTTGAACGCCGCTGCAGGGCTTTATGTGGCTGGTAGAGCTGAAACGCTGGAAGACGGTGTTATGCAGGTCCGGCAGGCCATTCAATCCGGCAGGACCAAAGAGTACTATGAATCTATTGCGTCAGAAAGGGAGAATCGCCAGTATGCTTGAAACCATCTTAGCCGTTAAACATCAGGAAATTGAAAAAATGTACCTGCCTGAGGAACAGTCCTTCCCAAGGCATTCCTTATATGAAGCGTTGAACGGGGCTGATCCATCCGGACTGATTGCCGAAGTGAAGAAGGCTTCTCCTTCCAAGGGAATCATCCGTGAGGACTTCAATCCTGTCCGTATTGCGCATGATTACGCCGAAGCAGGCGCCCATGCCATATCTGTTTTGACTGATCAGCACTTTTTCCAGGGGCATCGCGATTATTTGACACAGATCAAGCAGGTCGTGGACATTCCTGTCATGAGAAAGGATTTTATCATCGATTCCGCTCAGGTCGTCGAAAGTGCGTATATTGGTGCCGATGCCATCCTTCTGATCGGCGAGGCGCTGGAAGCGGAGAAGCTTCACGAGCTTTATAACCAGGCCTATGAGCTGGGGATGGAAGTGCTTGTGGAAGTGCACAGTGAAGAGACCCTTGAAAAAGTACTGAACCAGTTCACACCGAAAATCCTGGGCATCAACAACCGCAACCTGCATACGTTTGAGACATCCTTGAAGCAGACTCAGCGGATGGCGGCTCTGGCGCCGGAGGAATCACTGCTCGTTTCGGAAAGCGGCATTTTCACAAACGAAGATGTTCAACAAGCCGCCGGGTATGGGGCGAAGGGTGTCCTTGTTGGAGAATCTCTGATGAGGCAGGATGACATCAAAAAAGCAGTGCATACACTACTTGAAGGAGTGGAGGTCCGGTGAGGGAGCCTATTGTGAAATTGTGCGGCAACCAGTCGCTTTCTGACACAGCGAAAACGGCTTCCTCCAAAGCCTCTCATCTCGGCTTCATTTTTGTGAAGCGGACGAAGCGCTATGTGCGCCCTGAGCGTGTAGGTCGCTGGATTCAGAAAATCCGTCCGCGACAGAAGCTCGTCGGGGTGTTCATTGACCCCACAATAGATGAATTGGAGGAAATTCTCCATTTCGTGCCGCTGGATGTCATTCAGCTGCACGGGAACGAGACCGTTTCCCAGCTGCTGCAGATCAAAGAGGCTTTTGGTCTTCCTGTCTGGAAGGTCATCCATCATCAGGATGGAGGTCTTGAACAGATGGATGTGTTTAAAGGTGTAGCTGACGGTTTTATCGTGGACAGTAAAGTCGAGGGGGCATCCGGAGGCACAGGTGTCCGATTTGACTGGGAAGCGGTCCCTGCCTACAGGGATGCCGCTTTTGACCAGGGAGTGCCCTGTCTGATCGCTGGAGGCATCAAGCCCCAAAACGTTGGAGAACTGTTGAATTATCAGCCGGAAGGCATCGATATTTCCAGCGGGATTGAACGAGAAAATAAAAAAGACATTGGTAACATACAAGCGATTATGAAAGAGGTGGAAGCAAATGTTGCAAGCATTTCCTGATATTAAAGGCCGATTCGGTGACTTCGGGGGCAAATACGTACCGGAAACGTTGATGGGCCCGCTCCAGGAGCTTGAAGAAGCTCTGGACGAAGCTATGGCGGATCCTGAATTCCAAAATGAATACCATCATGTGCTCAAAGAATACGCAGGGCGTCCGACTTCCCTGACGTATGCCGATAAAATCTCTGAGCATCTCGGCGGAGCGAAGATCTATTTGAAGCGTGAGGATTTGAACCATACAGGCGCCCACAAACTGAACAATGCAATCGGACAGGCTCTTCTGGCTAAGCGGATGGGCAAGGAAAAGATCATCGCTGAAACCGGAGCCGGCCAGCACGGTGTCGCTTCTGCCACTGTCGCAGCCAAATTCGGTCTGGAATGTATCGTGTTTATGGGTGAGGAGGATATCCGCAGGCAGGAGCTGAACGTATTCCGCATGAAGCTTCTCGGTGCTGAAGTTGTATCTGTTTCCAGTGGGAACGGAACACTGAAGGATGCAACGAACGAAGCCATCCGCTACTGGGTAGCCAATTGTGAAGATCACTTCTACCTGATTGGTTCTGTCGTCGGGCCGCACCCGTATCCTCGGATGGTCCGCGATTTCCAACGCATCATCGGAGACGAATCAAGACGGCAGTTTCTTGAGGTGGAAGAAAATCTTCCGGACCGCATTTACGCCTGTGTCGGCGGTGGAAGTAATGCAATGGGCATGTTCTACCCATTCCTCCAGGACGACAGTGCCCTTGTCGGGGTGGAGGCAGCAGGAAAAGGCATCGATACACCGGAACATGCAGCGACTCTTTCCAAAGGGACACCAGGCGTCATTCATGGATCGCTGACATACTTGATGCAGGATGATAACGGACAGATTACCGAACCGTATTCCATCTCTGCAGGCCTTGACTATCCGGGTATCGGACCTGAACATGCACACCTTTTCCAGACAAAGCAGGTCCGCTATGAAGCTGTGACAGATCAGGAGGCTTTGGACGCTCTGAAGCTTCTCACGCAGACAGAAGGCATTATCCCGGCCATTGAAAGTGCCCACGCTCTTGCTCAGGCTTTCAAGGAAGCCGGAAGCATGGAAGCGGATGAGACGATTCTCATCAACCTGTCCGGACGCGGGGATAAGGACATGGCCACACTGATGGAACATTTCCAGGAGGAGGTTTAACATGCTGACGAAAACATCGTTTCAAGGGAAGCTTAACAAAACCGAAAACTTGTTCATCCCGTTCGTCGTAGCAGGAGACCCTTCTCCGGAATATACGATTGAATTTGCGCTGAGGCTGCAGGAGCAGGGAGCGGACGTTCTGGAACTCGGTGTTCCTTACTCCGACCCGCTTGCTGACGGGCCGACGATCCAGCGGGCGGCCAAACGGGCGTTGAACGCCGGCATGTCTCTGAGAAAAGCGATCCAGCTTGTTCCGGAACTCCGGAAACACGGAGTGGAGATTCCTGTTGTAATCTTCACGTACTACAACCCTGTGCTGCAGATCGGCCATCAGGACTTCTTCAACCTGCTTGAAGAAAACAGCGTGGAAGGCGTTTTGATTCCGGACCTTCCTTTTGAAGAGAGTGAAGAAGTGCGGAATATGGCTGTTGAGAAGGATGTCGAATTCATTTCCCTCGTCGCGCCGAATTCAGATACACGTATCCAGCAGATCGCAGAACATGCCCGCGGCTTCCTGTATTGTGTGTCCTCCCTTGGTGTGACCGGCGGAAGCAGCGGAATGTCCGCAGAAGCGTTAACCTTCATTAAAAAAGTGAAGGAGCACAGCCAGGTCCCTGTGGCGGTCGGATTTGGAATTTCTACGAATGAGGACGTGAAGCTTGTTCGTGAACATGCCGACGGTGTCATTATCGGCAGTAAGATTATCCGGCTTATCGAAGCGGAGCTTGATGTTATAGAAAAAGGGCAGAAGGAAGAAGCCCTGGAGAGCTTTACGAAAGGCATTCAGGAACTCGTCAGAGATTGAGATGCAGATTGAGCAGAGAGGAGATGAGCAGAGTGATTTATATGATCGACCACTATGATTCATTTACGTACAATCTCGTCCAGTACCTGGGGGAGCTCGGCAAAGAGGTTGTCGTCCGCAGAAATGATGAAGCATCGATAGAAGAAATAGAAGAGCTGGATCCAGAGTTGATATTCCTGTCACCCGGGCCGTGCTCGCCTGATGAGACGGGGGTCACCCTTGAAGTGATCGACCATTTCAAGGCGAAGACACCGATCTTCGGCGTCTGCCTGGGCCATCAGTCGATTGCCCAGGTATTCGGTGGAAATGTCATCCGGGCGGAACGCCTGATGCACGGCAAGTCCTCCCGCGTCTTTCACGACGGGCGGGGCATTTATGAGGGATTGAATAATCCAATGGAAGCGATGCGTTATCACTCCCTGATTGTCGAACTGGATTCCCTTCCTGATTGTTTCGAAATCAGCTCCACCACCGTTGAAGGAGAAATCATGGGGATCCGCCATCTGGAATATCCTGTGGAAGGCGTGCAGTTCCATCCCGAATCCATCGGGACGAATGATGGCATGCAGCTTCTTAAAAATGTCATCGAACAGCGGATGAAAGCTTTATTATAATAAAGAGGAAAGCCGGTATGCCCATTCATACCGGCTTTTTATTTGGGACTATAGAACTAATTTTACTACAAAATTCTGTCGCTCTTTTTCTTTTTTAACTGAACTTTCATAACAAAAAGACAACTTTTTGAGATGGTGTCCTTAACCCGCTTATCGAAGATTGTGAAAGATGAAACAAGCGCCGAAACGCCTGGAATTAACGCTTTTTTCCCAAGGGGTAATGCGTTTTCACAAATGCTGAAACTGTGTTAGGTTATAAAGTGTTGTGTTAGACGGGCAGTCACCGGCCGGTGGATAGGTATTCATATGCTCTAGGAAATCCAGCAGTAAAAAAACATCAGGAGATGATTCAGTCAGTATGGAATTGCAACAAGATCCAACTTTACTATGGTTTATTGCTATCTATGGGATTGTAATGATCGGCATCGGTGTATTCATGTCGAAGAAAGTATCCGGAAGTGAGGACTTTGTCCTTGCCGGTAAAAGTCTGGGACCTTTTGTTCTTATGGGAACCCTTCTCGCTACGTGGACAGGAAGTGGAAGTATTTCCGGTGGGGAGACGTCGATGGCGTTCTCTTACGGTATTCTGCCTTCCTTGATGATGATGCTCCCAACGTTGGTCGGAATTATTATTCTTTATGTCGTAGCTCCTAAAATCCGTGCCTACGGGAAATTTACCGTGTCAGGAATTTTGGAAGCGAAATACGGACGAACGTCCCGAAACCTTGCGAGTGTCATTATCATTCTAGCTTATGTAGGAATTGTATCTTATCAGATGAAAGGCTTTGGCTTTATCTTGAACTTGACGACAGGGATGACCGTTCAGGCAGGAACAATCATCGGTGCAGGCATGATCATTTTCCTTGCGATGATCGGTGGACTTCGCTCCGTTTCCCAAACAGATGCCATCAGTGGTTTCTTGATGGTGGGTGGTCTGATTGTGACCGTTCCTACGATCATCATGGTTGCCGGCGGGTGGAGTGAAATCGTCGCCAATGTTCCGGAAAGCCACATGACCTCGACAGGCGGATTGACGACCGTGCAGATGATCGGTTATCTGCTGCCTTCGTTATTCCTTCTGCTTGGTGACCAGAACATGTACCAGCGGCTTGCCTCATCCAAAGGGGACAAGTCAGCCAAACGAGCTCAAATCGGCTGGTTGATTGCGATGCTGATCATTTCGCCGTCCATTTCTATCATCGCCTTTGCCTCCCGTTCCTTATTCCCGGACATTGATCCTGGAATGGCCCTTATGGCTACAACCGTAGCTATGCCTATGGCTATCGGCGGAGTCCTGCTGGCAGCTGCCGCGTCCTTTATCATTACGACCGGAAACTCGTATCTTTTGTCGGCAGCGACCAACTTAACCTACGACTTGTATGGCAAGTATGTAAATAAAGATGCTTCCGATAAAAAGCTGCTCACGATGACGCGGATCTTTATCGCAGCCCTTGGATTGTTTGCTTATATTATCATCAGTTATTTCCCAACCGTGCTGAGTGTGCAGATGTACGCTTATACCGTGTACGGTGCCGGATTGACGCCGGCCGTTCTCGCCGTTTTCTTCTGGAAACGCGTAAACGCAGCAGGTGGTGTATCTTCCATGGTTGCTGGTGTTGTCACAACGCTTGTATGGGAGATCGTCCTGCAGAAGCCGTTTGACGTCAATAGTGTTGTCATCGCGGTCCCTGTAGCCGTTCTCGTCCTCATTATCGTTACCCTTGTAACGTCTAATAAAGGAGAGGCTGCCGCAGACGTGCGTGCATCCTAATTCTAGAAGACCTTCTGATTGTAATCAGAAGGTCTTCATGCTGTAGAAAAAGAACATGTCTCCCAGTATAGCTTTTCGTAGCTCACGTGGTCACGTTCCGCTTATCGGTGGATGCTTGCCGCGGGCACGGCCTCAGATAACTTAGGCAGGAAGATCACCTGCCCAAGTGGATCTTCGGCTCGCGCTGTTCCCGCAGGCGTCACCACCGAACGCTCCTCGTGACAACGATACACTATATGCGAACGGAAAGACCTTCTGATCTTAATCAGAAGGTCTTTTTTGAATTTTTTTGTCAAAAAGTATTGATAAAGAAATACGGACATGCTATTATCATACTTGTCTTCATTAAATACGGGGCATTAGCTCAGCTGGGAGAGCGCTACACTGGCAGTGTAGAGGTCAGCGGTTCGAGCCCGCTATGCTCCACTTATACAGTACGATTAAAACCCTTCTTACAGTAGTAAGAAGGGTTTTTTTGTTTGAATATGTAGAATTTAGGAAAAAGACCTTTAATCTAACAAATTGGGGTGACAGCATGGGGAAAAGGAAAGTGAAAAACAGATGGCTCATCGCTTTATGTGCCGTCGGCATCCATATTTCCATCGGATCGGTGTATGCGTGGAGTAACTTTACGGGGCCGTTGAGTGAAGAATTCGGCTGGTCGGCCAGCCAGGTGCAGTTTACGTTCAGTGTCGCAATCTTATTTTTAGGTTTATCTGCTGCTTTTCTTGGCTGGTTTGTAGAAAAATACGGTCCGCGGGTGGCCGGTATAACGGCAGCGATTTTCTTCGGAATCGGTGTCGCAGGTTCAGGGATTGCGGTACAGGCCGGATCGCTCTGGCTGCTGTACTTTTTTTATGGGGTTCTTGGTGGGATCGGTCTTGGAGTGGGCTATATCGCACCGGTATCCACGCTTGTTAAATGGTTCCCGGACCGTCGTGGACTGGCGACCGGCATGGCGATTATGGGCTTTGGCTTCGCCGCTGCGATTGCCAGTCCGCTGATGAACTTTTTTATCAATCAAACAGGCATTGCCGCAACCTTCTACATTCTAGGTATCTCTTATTTTGTCGTTATGATTGGTTCTTCCCTGTATCTGTCCCGTCCGCCGGAGGACTGGGTTCCGGAAGGCTACGACCCGGAGGAACAGGAGTCTTCGGATAAACAGGACCTCGCCAATATGCGGGCGAAGGAAGCGGTCAAGACGAAGCGTTTTTATTACTTATGGGTGATGCTCTTCATTAATGTGACGTGCGGGATCGCCGTCATCTCCGCCGCCAAGCCGCTGCTTGAGGAAAGTGTCGGTGTAGCGGCTGGGACAGCAGCGACACTTGTGGGCGTGATGGGGATCTTTAACGGTCTCGGTCGGATCGGCTGGGCGAGTGCGTCGGACTATATCGGCCGCGGAAATACGTACTTAGCATTTTTCGTTCTGCAGATTGGTCTTTTCCTGATTGTGCCTTATACATCCATTACATGGGTGTTCGTCGTGGCGTTTTCGGTCATTTACACCTGTTACGGTGGAGGATTTGCAGCGATGCCGGCCTTTATCGGCGACTTGTTCGGAACGAAGGAGCTTGGCGCCATTCACGGGTATATTTTGACCGCGTGGGCAGCTGCGGGACTTGCCGGTCCTGTGTTTGCAGCATGGATGAAGGATACGACAGGCAGTTATGAGAACAGCTTGATCTACTTTGCCGGGTTGTTTGTGATCGCCCTCGTCGTTTCCATCCTAACGAAGCGTGACGAAAAACAGAAACGCCAAGCGCTGAAGGAAGAATCGCGCACAGCGTAATAGAGAGGAAACCCGGGTCTCATCCTCTGGGTTTCCTTTTTTTAGAGGGAGGCGTAGAATGGGATTCATATATAGATAGATAAGGGGAGGAGAGCGGGATGATTCAAAGGTTGAACCGGCTGCTGCAGAAGCTGATGCCCTACATCACACCTGCAGCTGTCGTTTTCGGTGTGATCTTCGCCAGGTGGCTTGAACCGCTTGTTTTTCTTGTACCATTGATCTTTGCTGTCATGACCTTTGCCGGCAGTCTTGGTTCCAATTTTACAGATTTGAAAAAGGTGCTGCGTCACCCTTTAGGGTTAATCATCTGTCTCTTCGTTTTACATATTCTCATGCCTGTCATTGCCCTTGGAACAGGAACGTTATTTTTCAGCGGGGATGTGAACACAACCATCGGGCTTGTTTTATCCTTTGTCATTCCAACCGGGATCACGTCGCTGATCTGGGTATCGATCTATAAAGGAAATGTCGTGCTGACGCTGTCGATTATTCTGGTCGACACGATGCTTGCTCCATTTATCGTTCCGATCGTCATGAAACTGCTTGTCGGGAATGCGGTGGAAATGGATGCTCTGGCGATTATGATGGGGCTGCTCTGGATGATTGTGATCCCGTCCATAGCCGGGATGTGTGTGAACCAGTGGGGAAAAAGGGAGTGGACAGAGCGTTTGGAGAGGAGCCTGGCTCCCACAACCAAACTTGGCATTGCTTCTGTCGTGATGATCAACAGTTCAGCGGTCGCTCCTTACTTGAAAGAAATGAACGGCAAGCTGGCAGCGACAGCGCTGACCGTCTTCCTTCTCGCAGTAGCGGCCTACACACTCGGTTTCTGGGCGGCAAAGCTTGCGAAGCTGGAAAACGAGAGTGTCCTATCGCTTACGTTCAACAGTGGTATGCGCAACATAAGTGGAGGAGCCGTTATCGCGATTACATACTTTCCTGCAGCGGCCGCTGTGCCGGTCATCGTCGGAATGCTGTTTCAGCAGGTGCTCGCTTCGTTTGCCGGGAAATTTTTCGAAAAGCGGGCTGTACGGGTAAAAGAGGCCGGTTAATCGATATCATGCAGATTTGGCTGATATATCCGGAAAAAAGTTGATATCTCACTAATATGGATCGTTATATTCAAGAAAAGACCGATATATCGATCTGATTGACCGATATCCGGCATCAGAAATACGGAAAAAAGCGCCCGCTTCAATAGCGGACGCTTGTTTTATACGCCTCGTTTGTTTCCCCAGACAAGGGCGTGTACCTGTGGCAGCACGCGGACATGATTCAAGTTTTTCGAAGCCGTCACTTTGTCGATCAGCCATTCATACTGGTCAAGCAGGTGGGAGGCAAGGTTCCCCGGCTTCTCTTCTACAAGGTCATCATTGCCGACCTGTAAAAAGAAAGGAACGTCCGGGTACCGCTGATGCACGGTTTCCGCATACGTCAGATCCTCGTCGTTAAAAATGACGATTTTCAAACTTACGTGGGAGGAGCGTTTGTTTTGCTCCAGCCGATGGATGATGTCATCCAATATGTCCCAATTTGTTGTCATCAGCGAGCTCGGCGGTTTTGGTGAAATGGTTAAATCATCGATGTCCACAAACCAGTCCTGCCAGCGACTTCCCTGTGTTTCAAGGGCCACTTCAATGCCGCGTTCGTGGAGCGGCTCAATAAGCTCATGCAGGTTTTTCAAAAGGGCAGGGTTTCCGCCGGAGACGGTGACGTGATCGAAGCGGTCACCGCCTGCTTCTACAAGTCTGTCGATGATGTCATCAGCTGTCAGGCGTTCGATATCCTCTTTGGCACTGCCATCCCACGTGAAGGCAGAGTCGCACCAGGCGCAGCTGTAATCGCAGCCGGCTGTCCGGACAAACATCGTTTTACGGCCGACGACCATCCCTTCGCCCTGGATGGTCGGTCCGAAGATTTCGAGCACAGGGAACTTATGCATCATTCATCCACTCCCGTCGGGCTTCCGCGTAGCTTGTCGGTGTTTCATACAGCTTTACAAATTCGACGCGGTAATCATTGGGGTAGGAACGAAGCGACTTCTGCATTTTTTCATAAATCCAGACGACCATGTTTTCTGCCGTTGTATTCATCTGCGGAAGTGTATCGTTCAAGTACCTGTGGTCGAGGTGGACTTCGATTTCGTCCTTCCAGATTTTCTTGATATCACCGAAGTCGATCACAAGGCCGATCTCATCCGTATAGCCGCTGATGCCGAAAATGACTTTGTACGTATGCCCATGCAGGTTTTTACACTTGCCTTCATAACAGTGGAGGTGGTGGGCGGCATCAAAGGTGAATTCCTTGCTGACCATCACCCGCTTCTGGTGATATTTCAACTCATGGCGCTTAATATCTTCATCGATTTTCTGCAGGTTTTCCACAATCGTAAATCCGTACATCGTTACGCCTCCTTCCGCTCACCGAGGTAATTTTCAAGTCCCTGTCTGCGCAGCTGGCAGGCCGGGCACTCTCCGCATCCGTCACCACGGACACCGTTATAGCAGGTGAGTGTTTTTTCGCGTACGTAGGAAAAGGCGTCCAGGTCATCGGCCATTTTCCACGTCTGCGCTTTATCCAGCCACATGAGCGGGGTATGGATTACGAATTCATCGTCCATCGACAGGTTAAGGGAAACGTTCAACGATTTAACAAACACATCGCGGCAGTCGGGATACCCGCTGAAGTCCGTTTCGCATACACCAGTAATAATGTGCTTGGCACCAATCTGACGGGCGAGAATCGTAGCGAAGGATAGGAATAAGAGATTTCTTCCTGGTACGAACGTGGAAGGGAGCTCTCCGTCTTCTCCGTCCTTCACTTCGATATCGTCCCGGGTCAGCGCGTTTGGTGCAAGCTGATTCAACAGCGACATGTCGAGGACGTGCTGGCGGACGCCCAGGTCTCCAGCAATCTCCTCTGCCACTTCGATTTCCTGTTTATGACGTTGATTATAGTCAAAAGTGACCACTTCCACGTGATCAAACTGTTCTAAAGCCCAGAAAAGGCAGGTCGTACTGTCCTGTCCGCCGCTGAACACGACGACGGCTTTCTTATTTTTTTCCATAAAAAAATTCTCCTTTCAATCATGAAAAAGAGAATTCTACACACCCAAAACCATAAAAAAACCGCACCTAAGGCAAGGTACAGTTCCATCCTTAGTTTTTTATAGAGGGTGTCGCTAGAACCTCTCCTGCTTATTCAGCAGATTTTATGAAACTACCTGCCATTGTATCACATCTGAAAGCAGGGTTACAGAAATTTCTGAGATTCATAAAGATGTATATTGTGAAATGTTTCACAAAGTAGTCACTCTCTTTCCCAGTCTTTTCCTTTATAATAAAAGTATCAAGAGGTAAGGGTGTGGGTATGATGACAATTCTTCAATTACTTACGGCGCTGATGCCGGTGGCTGCCGTCTTTATTCTATTGGTCTTATTCCGTTTTCCGGCGGTGCGTGCCATGCCGGTCAGTCTCCTTGTCGTTGCTTTATCCGCCGTCTTCATTTGGAAGGTGCCTTTGATCAGGGCAGCTGCGGCGTCCCTTGAAGGAATTATGATCGCTGTGTCTATATTATGGATTGTATTTGGCGCGGTGCTTCTTTTGAATACTTTGAAAAACAGCGGCGCTCTCGGAGTGATTCGTACCGGTTTTTCCGGGATTACGAGTGACCGCAGGGTCCAGCTGATTATCATTGCCTGGCTGTTCGGGTCCTTCATTGAAGGAGCGGCCGGATTTGGAACGCCTGCCGCGATTGCTGCGCCTTTGCTTCTGACACTCGGATTTCCGGCACTCGCTGCAGTTTCTCTTGCTTTGATTGCGGACAGCAGTGCAGTATCCTTTGGAGCCGTAGGGACACCGTTAATTGTAGGAGTGGATCAAGGGTTGAGACAGGGAGAAGCGGTGGCCGAACCAGTCCAGCAGGCCCTTGGGAGTCAGACGTTAACACAATTTGTATATGAGGTCGCTCAATCTGCCGTTCTGATGGACTTGTTTATCGGGAGTTTTATCCCCCTTGTGCTCGTATTGATTCTTACGAAGCTTTTCGGTGAAAACCGCTCCTTAAGAGAAGGTCTTCAGATTTGGAAGTTTGCCCTTTTCGCCGGGGTAAGCTTTACGCTTCCTGCTTTACTTGTCGTTCATCTGCTTGGACCGGAATTTCCGTCCATCATCGGCGGCCTTGTCGGTTTAGCGGTCGTCGTCCCGGCGGCTAAAAAAGGATTTCTTCTCCCGGATGAACCATGGGATTTCGGAAAAAGAGAGGAAGATGAAGCGGTGGAGGAAATCAGCGCCAACGCTGTAACAATGCCTTTATACAAAGCATGGGTTCCTTATATCGTTGTTGCTGTCCTGCTCGTTCTGACTCGTGTGAATGTTCTTCCTCTGAAAAGCTGGCTGACCTCTGTATCTGTTACGTGGAACGATATTTTAGGGACAGGCATTACGACATCCTTCCAGCCATTCTATCTGCCCGGAACGATTTTTGCCGCTGCTGTCCTGTTCACTATTTTTTATCACAGGATGAGAAAACAGGAAGTGCTGGAAACATTGAAAACGTCTGCGCATACCATGGTTGGGAGTGCTGTAGCACTGGGCACAGCTGTTCCGATGGTGCGGATCTTCATCAATTCCGGCGTGAACGATGCGGGGCTTGCCAGTATGCCGATGGAGCTTGCCGAGATTGTTTCTGCTTCTGTCGGAGAAGCCTGGCCGCTGGCCGCGCCTGTAATTGGTGCGCTCGGTTCCTTCATATCCGGCAGTGCGACATTCAGCAATATGATGTTTTCTTTATTCCAATTCAGCGTAGCGGATCAGATCCAAGTGGCTCCGCAGCAGGTGACAGCTCTTCAAGTGCTCGGTTCCAATGCGGGGAATATGGTTTGTATCCTTAATGTCGTTGCCGCGGCTTCTGTCGTAAACCTCGTCGGCGAGGAAGGGACGATTATACGCCTGACGATGATTCCGATGCTCCTCTATGTAGCAATGGCGGGGATGCTTGGAATGGCCGCTGTTTATCTCTTTTAATTCGTGTGTGGTTGTGAAAACGGTCCGCCGGAAAGCGGGCCGTTTTCAAAGAATAAAAGTAAAGTTTTTAAGATTTGCTTATTGACTTCCTCTGTATATTTTGTATAATTATAAACAATAAATAATAAAAATACATTCGAAGACGAAGAAAGTACGTATGGATGCTGGTCTTACAGCGAGTCGGGGTTGGTGGAAGCCTGATGGCCATTCATAGGGAAACGCACTTCCGAGAAGTTTGGTGAACGCGAGTAGCCGGAACCGGGATCCCCCGTTATCAGTATTGAGCTGGTCTATGTTTCATAGACAATGAGAGTGGCACCGCGGATGTGAACGATAAAATCCGTCTCTTACGATTAGTAGGAGACGGGTTTTTTTATGGACAAAAATATGGAGGAGGACGTTATAATGACAAAACCAAAGGTTGTATTAGCTTATTCTGGTGGATTGGATACTTCGATTTCTGTGAAATGGATCCAGGAGAAATATGGATATGATGTGATTGCACTTGGGCTGGATGTTGGAGAAGGGAAGGACCTTGAGGCCATTCGTCAGAAAGCGCTGGATGTCGGAGCAATCAAGGCCATCATGGTCAATGCCAAAGAAATCCTTGCAGAAGAATATTTGATGCCTGCCTTGAAAGCCAATGCCTTGTATGAAGGTAAATATCCGTTATCTTCTGCCTTGTCCCGTCCACTTATTTCCAAGCTTCTCGTAGAGGTTGCGGAACAGGAAGGGGCAGTGGCAGTCGCTCACGGTTGCACAGGCAAAGGGAACGATCAGGTTCGTTTTGAAGTTTCCATCCAGGCTCTGAATCCAGAGCTTGAAGTCATTGCTCCTGTCAGAGAGTGGGGGATGACCCGTGATGAGCAGATCGTTTACGCAGAGGAAAAAGGGATTCCGGTTCCTGTGAATCTGGAGAATCCGTTTTCCATCGATGCCAACATCTGGGGGCGTGCCTGCGAAGCCGGCGTCCTGGAGGATCCTTGGCAGGAAGCACCGGAAGCGGCTTACGCCTGGACCAACCCGCTTGAAAAAACACCGGATACACCGGAAATCCTTGATATCGATTTCAAAGAAGGGAAGCCGGTCGCCTTGAACGGGGAAGCGATGGACATTGTGCCATTGATTGAAAAGCTGAATGATCTCGGCGGTCTGCATGGTGTCGGAAGAATCGACCATACCGAAAACCGCTTAGTCGGGATCAAATCAAGAGAAGTGTATGAAAACCCGGCCGCAATGATTTTGATCAACGCCCATAAAGAACTGGAATTCCTTACATTGACTCGTGAAGTATCCCAATATAAAACGAACGTGGATCAGCAGTTGTCCAAGATGATTTATGACGGGCTTTGGTATTCTCCGCTTCAGCCGGCCTTGTCCGCCTTTGTGGAAACAACCCAGCAGGTTGTCACAGGAACGGTGAAGGTGAAATTGTTTAAAGGCCATGCGATTGTCATCGGGAAGAAATCTCCGGTCAGCCTTTACAATGAAGAATTGTCTACGTATTCCAAGGAAGACGCGTTTGATCACAACGCAGCCGTCGGTTTCATCAAGCTATGGGGACTTCCGACAAAAGTCCACGCGGATGTGCATAAAAAGAAGTTGATCGATCAGGCAGCGGTGAAGGTCAATGAGTAAGCTGTGGGGCGGACGCTTTACAAAACCAACCAATCAGCTGGTCGAAGAGTATACCTCTTCGATCGGCTTTGATCAAAAGCTGGCCCTCCAGGATATCAAAGGAAGTCTTGCTCACGTGGAGATGCTCGCCCACTGTGACATTCTTTCCAATGAAGAGAAAAATCAGATCATCCGCGGGCTCCACACCATCCAAGGGAAAATTGAAAACGATGATGTGGAATATTCCGTAGCGGATGAAGACATTCATATGAATATCGAAAAGCTTTTAATAGAAGAAATCGGTCCTGTCGGGGGAAAGCTCCACACCGGAAGAAGCCGGAATGATCAGGTCGCCACCGATATGCACCTGTACCTCCGTGAGAAAACGGAGGCCATCATTGAGCTTGTGGAAAATGTCCAGACGGCTCTGCTTGGGCAGGCGGAAGGGAACGTAGAGACGATCCTGCCGGGCTATACCCATCTGCAGAGGGCCCAGCCAATTTCCTTCGCCCACCATGTGCTCGCTTACTTTTGGATGTTTGAACGTGACAAAGACCGGCTGCAGGACAGCTTGAAACGGATCAACTGGTCTCCGCTTGGAGCTGCAGCGCTTGCCGGAACGCCTTACCCGATCGACCGGCAGATGAGTGCGGATCTCCTTGGATTTGAAAAGGTATATCCAAACTCTCTGGATGCGGTGAGCGATCGTGACTTTATTCTTGAGTTTCTGTCGATCGCATCAATTATGATTACCCACATTTCCCGCCTTTCTGAGGAATTGATTTTATGGAGCAGTGAAGAATTCAACTTTGTTGAGCTTGATGATGAATTCTGTACAGGATCAAGCATCATGCCACAGAAGAAAAATCCGGATGTGCCGGAGCTGCTTCGTGGGAAAACAGGACGTATTTATGGAAACCTGATGGGACTGCTGACCCTCTTGAAAGGGCTGCCGCTCGCCTACAACAAGGATATGCAGGAGGATAAGGAAGGCATGTTCGACACTGTGGATACTCTCGAAGGGGCGCTCGCTCTGCTTGCCCCGATGCTGGATTCCATGGAAGTGAAGGCAGGCGAAATGAAAAAAGCGGTGAAGGAAGATTACTCCAACGCCACCGACATTGCCGACTATCTGGCTGTGAAAGGCATGCCTTTCCGTCAGGCGCATGAAGTGATCGGAAAGATCGTGCTGTACGCCATTCAGGAAGGGCGCTATCTGCTTGATCTTTCTCTGGAAGAATACCAGCAGTTTTCCGAGTTGTTCGAAGCGGATATTTATGACAAGCTCGCTCCGGAACACGTGGTCGCTGCAAGGAACAGTGAAGGCGGCACCGGCTTTGAACAGGTTCATGTTCAGATTAAAACAGCAAAAGAGCATCTCTACGAGTAAGAGGTGCTCAGCCTGTAGAGAACATTTTTGTTTTCAAAGTGTTGTACTTGTGCACATTTTTGAATCCTATTGAAAAAAGCTGTCGAAGACTTTTTCGGCAGCCTTTTTTGACGGACTTCAGGGCTCCAGTTTTTTTCTCCTGTGATGATGCATGATGTATAGAGGGTTTTCTGTTCATCATTCGATCAGGTTACGAAGAGTGTTCGGTGGTGACGCCTGCGGGAACAGCACGGGCTGAAGATCCACTTGGTCCAATGGTTTTCTTGACCAAGTTAGCTGAAGCCGTGCCCGCGGCAAGCATCCACCGATAAACGGCTCGTGACCTTTCACAACGACATAGGGCCGCTTGTCGAGATGACAGGTGCTCTTTTTGTATGGAGGTTTGAAAGGGTTTGCTTAAGGATACTATACCCATACCAACTCTATTGAGAAAGGAAGAAAACAATGCCTAAAACTGTTCAAGCCTATTTCCAGACAGAAAATGATGCCGAAAGCGCTAAAGCCGATCTGCAGTCGTTGTCCATTCAACAGGAAATGGTGGAGGCCATCCCGGAAGATGCGGACTTGACCCCGGTCGTTCCTGTAGCGGGTTCTGCCAATACGGGCGGCGGGACATTTAATTTTACAGAGGTCATCACTCCAAAGCACGACCGTGAGGAAGCCTTATCCGATAAAAGGCATTTGACTCATGTGCTCCATTTTTCCGTGAAGGAAGAAGAGTATGAACGGGCGGTTGCGGTGATTAAAGATCATGATGGCCATATGGATCGAAACGAACTGGATGATCAATAAATCCCGTGCGGGGCTTTCCCCGCACGGGATTTTTACATATAGAGACTGGCAAGAAAGATACCGATGGTTTCCTGATAGATTTCATCAAATTGCTCCAGAGGGAGCGGATTGACCCCCTGACCGAGTTCCACGGTGAATCCCGGCTGGCGGAAATCCTGGATGAACCAGTCTTTGTAGCCGGCATAACTGTCCACGAAACGAATCGGTTCGTAGCCGCTCACCCGGCTGAATTCTTTAACTATGGACATGGACCGAGGAGGTTCAAGCCCTTCATATCCCCAGTAAATGACCTCTCCCTGCGTATGAAAAGCGAGCATTTTAGAAAACTTTCTCTGCCTGGCAAGCTCCGCCATTGCCACAGCCTCCGGTTCACTTAAAGGTTGATAGCCTGGAAAATCCCTGAACGCAGGTTCTTCAGGTTTACGCTCTGCTTCAACTTCCCATTTGGCGGGGAATTGATTATTCAAATCCACACCACGGATATTCGCTTTCCATCCGGAAAAGTCCCGGCTTCCTTCATTAATAGCAAGCGCTGCTTCTCCAAACTCTCCTTCAGGAGGACCGTTCAGGACAAGATCTACGCCATCCGGATCCACCATCGGTACGATAGACAGGGTAATCCGGTTGTAAAATGGCTGGACATCCATGCCGCGGATCGGTTCTTTGTTGGTGAGCGCAAGTAAATAATCATTCAGAAACTGCATGATGACTCCGGTTGTAATCCACTCATTGGCATGAAAGGATCCGTTCCAGTGCACGTACTCGTTCCCTCGGCCGATCCGCAGTTCCTGAAGCTCTTTTCCCATGACCGACTGTCCGATGCCGGACCGTTGTATGAACGGATAAAGGTCAAACAGGGCACGAAGGTCCTCTGATAATACAGCAGACGTGTAGGGGCGGTTTCCATTAACAATCCGGATCGATACACGTGCCGGGATGAGCAGGGAGCCGCCGATCTGGAGCGCGTCGGGATCTGCGTCCGGGTTTAAAAGAAACAGTGCATCTAATGAGAGACGGTGTTCACCGGCCAGCTTCCACAACGTGTCCCCCTGCGCTATCGTATACGTAGAAGTACGCCAGCCGGGAATTTTGATGGTCTGACCAATCTGAAGAGCTTCAGGCGCGAGGCTGGGATTGGAATCCATGAGCAGTGGGAGGGGAAGATTGAAAAGTCCGGCATAGTACCAGAGCGAATCCCCTTTTCTTACTTGTACGTCCAACACAATTCCCCCTTACCGATACATCTTTATCTTATGTATATGGATTGTCCCCGTCCGGCATGAAAAAGGACGCTCTCAAGAAAAAAACTGCCCGGCGTGGGCAGCTTAATCCTTACGTAATGTCTTTTTTGGAAATGTACCAGTCGATATAGTCAATATCCTCCTGTTCAGAACGTTTGGCGGCTTCCTCCTGGGATTTTGGTGGAGAAACGACGGCCTTGTCTCCTTCCTGCCAGTTCGCAGGGGTGGAGACTCCGTGCTCATCGGTCGTCTGTAAAGCTTTGACGAGACGTAGAATTTCCTGCATATTCCGTCCTGTCGTAAGTGGATAATAGATGATCGAGCGAATCTTCTGCTGATCATCAATAACAAAGACAGCCCGGCTCGTCTCTACCTGACTTTCTCCAGGCATAATCATGCCGTATTTCATTGAGACTTCCTTATCCAGATCGGCAATGACGGGAAATTCGATGGACGTGTTGAAATTTTCTTCAATGCTGCGGATCCAGGCAATGTGGGAGTTTACGGAATCAACGCTTAAGCCAAGCAGCTCGGTGTTAAGCTGATGCAGTTCAGGATAAATCTCCTGAAAGCCGACAAACTCTGTCGTACAGACCGGTGTGAAATCGGAAGGATGGGAAAATAACACGAGCCATTTTCCTTTGTAATCCTTCAGGCTGATATTTCCGTGGTTGGTGGGTGCTTCAAAATAAGGAGCACGGTCCCCGATTCTCGGCATTGTGACTTGAGAAACTTCTGTATCAAACTGAGCCATTATTTCTCCTCCTTGATAGGAATTTCGTTTCTGTATGTCTCTTACCACAAATGAGAGCGCTTAATCTTTTTGGGGAAAGAATGAATCAAAAGTCTGCCCTGTCGAATGAGCACAGAATTTTTATAGTTTTTCTTGAAGAAGGAGGTGGAACGGTGTATTTTCAGGTATACTACGGGAAGGTATATATACAGGAAGATCTTATTGAAGGAAGAAGGATAAGTAGTGAAAAAAACTTTTGAACAACTGGGTATGTCCCGGGAAATGATTGATCGATTGAAGAAACAGGGAATTACCGTACCCACTCCTATTCAGGAGCAGGCGGTCCCTGTAATCATGGACGGACAGGATGTCATGGGACAGGCACAGACAGGCACGGGAAAAACGTTTGCTTTTGCTGTACCGATATTAGAAAAAATCGATCCATCCAAGCCTCATGTGCAGGCGCTCATCATATCACCGACAAGGGAATTGGCACTGCAGATTACGGAGGAGACGAAGCGCCTTGCCCCGGAGGGGATTCATGTTCTGCCGGTTTATGGCGGGCAGGATACGATCAAACAGCTGCATAAGCTGGAAGGGACGGTTCATATTATTGTAGCGACTCCTGGTCGGCTGCTTGATCATCTGCGCCGGGAAACCGTCGACCTTACCCAGGTTGAGTACCTTGTCATTGATGAAGCGGATCAAATGCTGGAAGCCGGCTTTTATCCAGATGTGATGGACATCCTTGATCAAACGAATCCGGATAGGCAGTCCATGCTGTTTTCTGCTACACTGCCGTCTTCGGTGAAAAAACTCGGACGGGAAATGCTCCGCGAGCCCAGAACCATTCATGTGAAGCCCGAGAAAGAAACAACCGGCCACATTAAACAGCTGCTGTATCAAACGACAGACAGAGCCAAACAGGATGCGTTGATGACAATTATGCACGAGCACCGGCCATTTCTTGCTGTCATCTTCTGCCGGACTAAACGCCGGGCGAAGAAGTTGAATGACGCGCTCCTCGCCAAAGGATTCCTCAGCGATGAACTTCATGGTGATCTTACCCAGGCCAAACGGCAGAAAGTCATGAAAAGGTTCCGTGAAGCGGATATCCAATATTTAGTGGCTACCGATGTAGCAGCCCGGGGATTGGATGTAGAAGGAGTCACACATGTCTTCAACTACGACATTCCCCAGGATGCGGACAGCTACATCCACCGCATCGGCCGTACGGGAAGAGCGGGCGGCAAAGGGCTCGCCATCACTTTCGCCTCGCCGAAGGATAAGCAGATGCTGAGCATTATAGAAAAACAAACCAAACAAAAACTCGAACGCCGTACACTCGATACACTTTCCCCAGGCAAAAGAGAAAAAGAATAGAGCGAAGGATGCTGAAAGGCATCCTTCGCTTTTTTCATGCCATCCTCCCCTTCATTTTTTTAGGAACAGTGGCACTTCTGTGGGTGAAGTAAACCGGTGGATGGATAAGCAGCTGCTAAAAAATGGGTCATAGACCTATACCGTTGTAGAATCTTCAGAAATATGATACATTATTAATGTAATTCCGAGTAAACGCATTGGGATTATAAATTATGGGGAGAGATGAAGCGATGGGAATGGAATTCGTCGACCTATTTAACCAATGGGCGAGTTCATATGATGATACAGTAGCAGGAAAAGATCCAGAATATAGAGAAGTCTTCGACGGTTATGAGGAAATGCTGGAGCGTTTAGCCAAGCTCTCATTATCTCCCGTATTGGAGTTCGGAGTAGGAACGGCCAACCTTACAAGAAAAATGGTCGATCAGAACAAAGTGGTCCTGGGCGTTGAGCCTTCTTCGGAAATGCGGAGAATTGCCAAAGTGAAATGTCCTGAAGCAGCAATATACGAAGGGAATTTCCTTGAATACCCTATGCTTCAGTCGCCAATCCGTTCCATTGTCAGCTCGTTTGCTTTTCATCACCTGACTAGTTCAGAGAAGAAAGCAGCCATTGTCGACTTTCATCAGCGTCTCGAAGAAGATGGCCAGGTGATATTTATTGATACCCTGTTTAAGGATAAAGATCATAAGAGCATGTTGATTAAAGAAGCCGAGCAGGCAGGATTTTTAAATTTAGCTCAAGATCTGCAGGAAGAATACTACCCTTATCTAGAAGAGATAAAAGAAATGTTTGTCGAAGCAGGATTTGAGGTATCGTTTGAACAAATTAACAAATATGCCTGGCTTATCCAGGCGGAAAAAGGAGAATGATCTTATGCCTATGAACGTAGAAAGCTTTAACCTTGACCATACGAAAGTCAAAGCGCCTTATGTACGTCTTGTTGGTGTGACCGAAGGGGAAAAGGGAGATAAGATCTATAAATATGATCTGCGTATCAAGCAGCCGAACCAGGAACACATGAATATGCCTGCGCTTCATTCTCTTGAACATCTGATGGCAGAAAACAGCCGAAACCATCATGAGCGTATCGTCGATATCGGACCGATGGGATGCCAGACAGGTTTTTATATTGCAGTGCTGAATGATGACAGCTACGAAAATATTCTGAATGTGATCGAAAAAACGCTTCAGGATGTATTGGAAGCAGAAGAAGTACCGGCCTGCAACGAAGTGCAGTGCGGTTTTGCAGCCAGCCACAGCCTGGAAGGTGCACAGGAGCTTGCCCGCGAGCTGCTGAACAAGCGTGACGAATGGACGGAAGTTTTTTAAAAAACGGGAGATGAGAATGCGATGGGGTACGTGAAGAATATCCAATCTTTGATTGGGCAGACACCTATGATTGAACTCACTCATTCAGCGATCCCGAATCAAGCCCGTATATTTGCCAAGCTTGAATTCATGAACCCAGGCGGTAGTATCAAAGACCGCCTGGGTTTAAAACTGATTGAGGATGCTTTAACACGTAATCTTCTGAAGCCTGGCGGGACGATTGTAGAACCGACCGCAGGCAATACAGGGATCGGTGTCGCTCTTGCTGCTATTGGAAA
This sequence comes from Halobacillus sp. Cin3, assembly GCF_947311855.1. Classification (NCBI taxonomy): domain Bacteria; kingdom Bacillati; phylum Bacillota; class Bacilli; order Caryophanales; family Bacillaceae; genus Halobacillus; species Halobacillus sp. Cin3. Next base: position 57,836 of record NZ_CAMZMV010000009.1, read on the forward strand.
AGGGTTCCGGGTGATTTTCGTGACACCCGAAAAATTCAGTGTTGAAAAACAGACGCTGATGAGGGCCCTTGGAGCAGAAGTGATCAACACGCCGACGGACCAGGGAATGCGAGGTGCGATTGATAAAGCGCAGGAGCTGTGTGAACAGATTCCGGACGCCTTCAGCCCTCAGCAGTTTAACAATCAGGCAAACCCGGATGCTTATTATGAATCCATTGGTCCGGAAATTTATGCTGATCTTGAGGGTGACGTCGATGTTTTCGTGGCAGGAGCCGGTACAGGAGGGACCTTTATGGGGACAGCACGATACTTGAAAGAACAGAACCCTGCTGTCAAGACGGTCATCGTTGAACCGGAAGGATCGATCCTGAATGGTGGAGAAGCGGGATCGCATCGTACGGAAGGTATCGGTATGGAATTTCTACCTTTTTATATGGATACAGACTATTTTGATGCCATTCACACGATTGCAGATGAAGATGCCTTTGCCCGTGTGAAAGAGCTGGCTCTCAATGAGGGGCTTCTTGTAGCGAGTTCTTCCGGTGCAGTGTTTGAGGCCGCCCTCCGGGAAGCGGAGCAGGCAGAACCCGGGACCCGGATTGTAACTATTTTTCCCGACAGCAGTGAACGGTATTTAAGCCAAGGAATTTACGAGGAGTGAAAGCATGAGGAAAAAAACGCAGTTGATTCACGGTGGTATTACAGGAGATGAAAAAACAGGAGCGGTCAGTGTGCCGATTTACCAGGTCAGCACGTATGCTCAGGATGGCGTGGGGCAGCACCGCGGGTATGAATATTCGCGGACAGGCAACCCGACCCGTTTTGCCCTGGAAGAACTGATTAAAGATCTGGAAGGCGGGCACCGCGGGTTTGCCTTCGGTTCTGGGATGGCTGCTATTACGGCGGTCCTGATGACTTTCAATCACGGAGATCACATCATTTTTACCGACGATGTGTACGGCGGTACGTACCGTCTCGTGTCCAAAGTGATTAACCGCTTCGGCCTGGAAGCGAGTTTTGTGGACACGAGTGATACGGCGAATATCGAAGCGGCAGTCACAGATCGTACGAAAGCGGTCTACGTCGAAACGCCGACCAATCCACTGCTGAAAATTACCGACCTTAATCAAACGGCAGAGCTGGCGAAAAAGCATGACTTAACGTTCATCGTGGATAATACCTTCAGTACACCATACTGGCAGAATCCACTGGAGCACGGCGCGGATATCGTCCTGCACAGCGCGACGAAATATCTGGGCGGCCATAGCGATGTCGTCGCCGGGCTTGTCGTAGTAAATTCCGAACAGCTGGCAGAAGACGTTCATTTTGTGTTGAATTCTTCAGGTGGAATCCTCGGACCTCAAGATTCCTGGCTGTTAATGAGAGGAATCAAAACCCTCGGTATCCGCATGGAGGAAATTGAAGAGAATACCCGGCAGTTTGTCGAGTTTCTTCAGGAACTTCCGGAAGTCACGGACATTTACTACCCAGGGCTTCCTTCGCACAATGGTCATGATGTACACACGAAACAGGCAGGCGGAAACGGTGGTATGATCAGTTTTGACGTCGGCACCGCTGAAAAAGCCGACAAGGTGCTCCGCCATGTGAACTATTTTACGCTGGCGGAAAGTCTTGGAGCTGTGGAAAGTCTCATTTCTGTACCTGCCCAAATGACTCACGCGTCCATCCCTGAAGACCGCCGGGCAGAGCTTGGCATTACGGAGGGTCTTGTCCGCGTGTCCATCGGGTTGGAAGATATTGAAGATCTGAAGGAAGATTTCCTCCAAGCCTTAAGAAAATAACAAGAAAAAAGGGAGTGCTCTTATTAGAGCACTCCCTTAGTCTGTAGAAAAATCTCGTCCTATCCAGTTAGAGTTGTCCGTATGTCGTGTTGAGAAGGCACGTTCCGCTTATCGGCGGATGCTTGCCGCGGGCACGGCCTCAGCTAACTTGGTCAAGAAAACCATTGGACCAAGTGGATCTTCGGCTCGCGCTGTTCCCGCAGGCGTCACCACCGAACGCTCCACGTGCCGATGCCTGTGGGAAAACAGCTTTACGCTATGATAAATGAGAAAGGTGAGCATATAGCTCCTTCGCAATTTCAAAAGAACAGTACAGGCTGCGTTACTGCCGCTTGCGTGGGAAAGATCCTATTCATGACCAAGTATAGGTGCCCGCTCCTTTGGAGTCACTAGAAAAAGTTCGTCCTTTTCAGTTAGAGTTGTCCGTATGTCGTGTTGAGAGGGCACGTTCCGCTTATCGGCGGATGCTTGCCGCGGGCATGGCCTCAGCTAACTTGGTCAAGAAAACCATTGGACCAAGTGGACCTTCGGCTCGCGCTGTTCCCGCAGGCGTCACCACCGAACGCTCCACGTGCCGATGCCTGTGGGAAAACAGCTTTACGCTATGATAAATGAGAAAGCTGAGCACAGCTCCTTCGCCGTTTCAAAAGAACAGTACAAGCTGCGTTACTGCCGCTTGCGTGGGAAAATCCTATCCATAACCAAGTATTGATGCCTGCTCCTTTGGAGTCACTAGAAAAAGGGTTTCTAGCTGAGGGATTGCTCTTATTAGAGCAATCCCTTTTTGTATAGGAAAAGAAGGGAGTGTCAAACTAACAGGGACTATCAATCAGGAGTGGAATGACATGGATTATATTCAATATAAAAAGCAGTTGGAAGACCGAAAGAAGGAATTGGAACAGCAGATGATGGATAATGACCAGTATGGCTTGAAGCGGGGATTTGCGAGTGATATGGCCTCGGGTGAATTGTCACAGTACGACAATCATCCCGCGGATTCAGGGACAGAACTGTATGAAAGGGAAAAGGATATGGCCCTGCTTGCTCATTTTAAAGAAGAATTACAGGACATTGAATATTCGCTTCAGCAGATAAAAGACGGGACGTACGGCATTTGTGAAGTAACGGGGCAGCAGATTCCTGCGGAGCGACTGGAAGCTCTCCCGACAGCACGGACCGTTGCGGATGCATCACCGAATGAGGAGGTTCCCTCTGACCCTCCGGTCGAACAGGACGTGTTGACTCATCTTGAGAATGACTACGGAAGAGACTCGGATGATTCTGAATATAATGAACAGAATGCTTATGAGCAGGTGGCTTCCTTCAATCAAAGCAGCATGACCTATGATGATTCATCCCTTATGGATAATCAGGACGGTGTCGGCTATGCAGAAGAATTCGAGTCGTTTGTTTCGACGGATATGAACGGCTATACGGGAGCGGATGGTGTCTCCTTCCAAAGAAATGAGCATTATGATAAGTACATGGATGAAATGGATGAAAGGGAAGAGGAGCAGTAAACGAGAAAGGCCCGGGAGTATCCCGGGCCTTCTACTGATTAATAACCGACTTCAACGGCTGCATTTACGATGTACATCAAATCATTTTTGTCTTCTTTCTCTTCAAGGAAAATGCCGCTGGTTGTAACCATTCCACCCTCCATGACGGTGATGTTCACTTCGCCAAAAGGAATGGCTTTTTTCACTTCCTCATGATCCAGCTGATCGAAATCGCAGGGGACGGCCAGTTTGACGTTAATTTTCATATTGTCCAGAGATTGTTCAGGAAGAACGGTCCGGATGCCCGGCATGGAATTGGTGTGGATGGCATTCTTGATTGCTCGGACAGCTGCCTTTGTCACATTCTGTCCGTGTACATCTGTTCCCATTCCGGTTTGTATAAACATAAGTTGATCCATATCATTTCCCACCTTTCTTCTTGTATGGTATCACAGGTTCCAGACGCTCCGGAAAGGATATGGACAGAGATCAGCGGATAAAAATTTCACTCCCGTCCATTAGTTTCGCCTATTTAGGTCAAACTAATGGTACAGGAGGGATGGACAGTGAAGCGACTATGGGTGGTGGCTTTGATGGTGATCCTGATCACATCAGAAGCTGTTTCAGCGGAAAGTATGTATAAAATTATGCACAAAGATAAAGTGGCGGAGGATTGGGAGGTACATGCCGACTATCCTTTGTTTACGAATTTGGAAAATGAAGAACTGCAGAACATCGTCAATCACAGGATTGTTCAAAAGCTGGAGCATACGGCCGGGCGGGTGCAGAAGGGGGCAGCTGATTTCAGCGGAGTTCCTTATTTGTATTATGAAGAGTCCGCTGTTTACCAGGAAAAACATTTCTATTCTGTTGTTATGATTTCCCACATATCAAGGGGGGACCGTTATAATTCTACGGTCACATCGGTGAACTTTGAAGACAGGACAGGCGGGGAAGTGAAGAAGCTGCAGGATCTCTTTGATATGGCCAAGTTGAATAAGGAAGTGAAAAAAGTATTGGATGCTGATCCGGATCTTCGTGCTGAACAGCCATTTGCGGGTGTCCGTGAGAACACAGCTTTTTACATTAAGGATGATCATCTGGTGCTTGTATTCAATAAATTTGAAGTAGCGGCAGGTGTTCACGGCACACCAGAAGTGCCGGTTCCGATGAAGGGTCTTCTGAAAACAGAAATCAACGCCCCCCAAGTTCCCATTCCATCGGTTACATGAGTTTGTGCACATGATCCACAGCGGTGGTGTGGTTTTTGTACACATGAACGGTTATGTGAAAGTTGTGTATTCGCTGATTATTCAGAAAGTTATTCACACTGTGCACAATGCTGTGGATAGTTTTCTCCACAAAAAAGAAGCATAAGCGTTCTGCTTATGCTTCCATCATTTCCTCATTATTCTGCTCACCATAATAGTGGAATAAATACTGGTCTTTCGTAATGACGTAAAGATCATACACATCCTCGTTACGGTTGATCCATTCGTAGACGTCCGGATAATCCTCGTTGGCAGAGGATACATACGGAATTTTGAGTGCGGCTTTCATGGAACGGACATTGGTACGGCGGATTTTCATAAAGACCGCCTGAACATCCAACTGGAAGAACAACTCTTCAAAAAACGCTTCCTTGGCAGGCTTGTTGTACCCCATACCGAAATAAGGGCGGCCGATCCAAGTGGCTAAAAATCCTCTTCCTTCTTGTATATCAAAAAGATTGATCGTTCCGATTGGCTGGGCCCACTCATCCAGGATCGTACGTGAAACCAATTCACCCCGATCTTCTGCTTCTATGGTCTGCTTTGTCAAAAAGTAAAACTCATCACTTGATGAAGCTTTATGGCGGACATATGGAAAAACTTCAGGGTGACTCATCAAATCAAACAAAACCGGGGCGTCATGCAGTTCACGCTTTTTCAGCATAAAAAATCCCTCCTTGGATGAGGAGGGGGGGTCGTATGCATAGGAAAGAACCATTCCTGGCTGGTTCGAACCCCCCTCGAATTTTTATCAATTGCTCACAAAAATCCGGGGTGGGAATCGAACCCACTAGAACCAGTACAGCTACTGGTGGCGCACCATTTGCCTTCCCTAAAACAGAAACTTATAAAGAATCATCTAAACTTATAATAATCCAAAACCGTAAAAATGTGAATAAAATAATTGTAAAGTTGCAATGAAATTTTTTCCTTGTTTCGTCACCTTCCAGCCTTTATGTAAAACATAAAAAGGCACCCTTACCGTGAAGGCTGGGTGCCTATTAAACGTCCTCTACTTCTGTCAGTACAGTAAAGACAACGAGGCGCTCGGAATAAGTGGAGGCTTCCTGGTTGTACGATCCTGTACAGGTAATTAAGTTTAACCTCTGTTCGCTGGAAGGACCGAAAAGTTCACGGATGGGTGAATCTTGAAAAGGGTAGGACGCTGTTTTTTCCACTGTGAACGTTAGGCGGGTTCCTTCATCATCATAAAGATAAATCTCATCGCCCTCTGACAGTTCTTTTAAATCAAAAAATACGGCGGGGCCGCTTCTCCCATCTACATGACCAGCGATGACGGAATTCCCCTGGTTCCCTGGTTTTGTCCCAGGCTCAAACCATCCGGTGTCCGTCAAGTTAGCAGGGACCGCCATTCCACCTTCATCGGTATACCCTAGTGACTGGACAGGGGCGTCGACGTCGATGGCGGGGATTTCCAACCGATTCGGTACGATGCCCTCCTGTTTGTCAGGAGATACGGTGGCGGCAGGTGTGTAATTCTGCTGGATCGGCTCGTTTTCAAGGGCGTCTCTGGTTTCTTTTTCTCCTGCGTGTGTTTCTTTCATAAACTCATCCTGGCTGGAGGTAGAAAGAACCCCGGCCTCTTTCAAGGGCTCTTCGCTAAGCAGGAAATAGCTTGCGAAGAAAACGAAGAGACCGAGGATCACAGGGGTTAAGATTCTTTTCATATTTTACTTACGCTTCAGATTTTCTGCGTGTAAGGAATACACCAGCACCTGCTGCTGCCAGACCCAGGATACCGGCATATAGAAGGGCATTGGATGTCTGGTTTGTTCCACCAAAACCAGTTTCAGGCATATCAGAAGGCATAGCGGATGAATCTTGAAGAAGGATTACTTCAGGATTATCAGCAGTCCCTACAGCGAATGCACTATAGACATTACCTGCTTCCAGAGCTGTTCCGGAAAGGTCAATCAGCTGTGTCCCATCTGTTGTGCGGACTTCCAGGTCATATGTTCCAGCTTCAAGTTCCTTATAATCGGTAACCATCGGGAATTCGGCGCCAGAGAAGACAGCGTCTCCATCGATAGGTCCTACATCAACAGCTGGAGCTTCTGGAATGAAGTGTCCAACGCGGATTTTAGCCATATCTTCACTTGCTTCCATGGAATCTTCAAGAGCTTTCAACTGGAGGTTCTCCAGGTTATCAACAGCTGCTGCTGTATAAGCTTTACCAGCTTCTACTGTAACATTTGTTGAAATAACAGGATCCTGTTCACCTTTTGTACCGGCTGCATAAATTTCAACGGTATGTTCTCCTGCAGGAACTTTCATATAGTCGGTAGCTGCTTTGAACTCAGCACCTTCAACAGCGGCTTCATCATTTAAGTATACGTCAACCGCAGGCGCATCAGGTGAAGCATGGACGACACGGAGCATAGCTTCCTCGTGATGATCTGCGAAAACAGCCGGGGCGAACATTCCAAAAATCAAAACAACAGCAGCAAGACTTGATAACAATTTCTTCATTCATTCCACTCCCTTGATTTTTTATATTCATTGCCGGGAAGGCAAAAAATATCGAATTCATACAACGCTGTGTAACACTTGTACAAGTTTTGTTACAGTCTACCTATTACCGTAAAGTTTGAATTCGAAACATTATATTTGTAATGAATGTGCAAAAAAAGCACCGGGATGAATGAACTGTACCCCATAATATGGACAGTTTATAAAAAGAGCCTTAGGCAGCTAAGAGATGGCCTCGGTATTGTACCGG
>NZ_CAMZMV010000010.1:0-58870 GCF_947311855.1 Halobacillus sp. Cin3
GCATGTATTAGGCACGCCGCCAGCGTTCGTCCTGAGCCAGGATCAAACTCTCCATAAAAGTAGTTTGACTTGCTCATTTGCACACCGAATGTGCTTTGTTTCAAATTCCTTCAATAAAGAAGAAATGTTTTGACGTACTGGTTGGTTCGTTCAGTTTTCAAAGATCAAATGTTGTCGGCCGTTTGAAAACAGCGACTTAATCATCTTAACATGTGTTGTATTTTATGTCAACAACTTTTTTCATTAAGTTGAGAAAGCGTTTGGCTGTCGTTTTCGGCGACAAGTAATAATTTATCATGTGTGGGAAGCAGTGTCAACAACTTTTTTCAAATCAATTTCAATTCAATTTCAAACTGTTTGGCAAGTCGTTTTGTTTCCCGACAACGTTTAATAATATAGCACAGTTTAAAAAACAAATGCAATACTTTTTAATGTTTTTTTAATAAAAAAATCCTGTACGGATGACAGGATTTATCGAGCTGTTAGTTCTGCTTCTTTTTTCTCGGCATATACTGCAGGCATTCTTCCCTTGCAGCAAAGCGTCGGAAGATCTGAAAAAGCACTTCATACCTTTCTTCCATCGCCTGCTTCATTCCCTGATCAATCCGGTGATCACCCATATCAAACGTGATCTCTTCCATTTCCCGCTTTAATAAGTACTCTATTTCACGACGCTCCTGTTCATTGATAATTAACCCATGCATCTGAAAGTACCTCCCTGATAAACAACTCTATTTATTTCTACCCTAATTTCATTGTTTTTAGCATAGGTTGTCCGCTTTTTCATATGTATAGAACATATTGGTAGGAAAGGAAGACGATCCATGAGCTTTTACACGTGGAAAACAGAAAGACTCAAGCGTTACGGTATTATCGCTCTCCTTGCTTTATTTTGTGCTTTCGCCCTGTGGATCGGCCGCTGGGAGCAGCTGCCCGCTTTTTCTAATAATGGGGAGCCGCGCGCTCTTTCCCAAGGGAGCAGCGATCAGGACCATATCGCGCTGACCTTTAACATCAGCTGGGGAACAGAAAAGGTCAATGAAGTTTTAAAGCAGCTGGAAGCTCATCAAGTCCAGGCTACATTCTTCCTGAGCGGAGAATGGGCGGAGAGACACCCGGATATCGTCAAAACCATACAGGAAGGAAAGCATGAAATCGGGATGATGGGCTACACATATGAAAGCTACCTTGAAAAAGAACCAGACCAAGTAGCCGGCGATTTGAAAAAGGCAGATGAGGTGTTTGCAAAGCTTGGTTTTGAAGACATTCAATGGATCCGGCCTCCACATGGTCATATGAATAAAGAGGTCTTAAAAACCATCGAACAAAACGATATGCAGGCCGTCCAATGGAGTTTGAATCCAAGGGACTGGGAAAATCCAGGCACCAATGCCATCATCGATGCCGTGTTAAAAGAAAGCTCTAAAGGAGATATCATTGTTTTGCATGCTTCCGATTCAGTCAAACAGACGCCTAAAGCCCTTGAAGTCATTCTCCCTGGATTGAAGCAGAAGGGCCTTTCCTTCGTCAGTATCACCGAATTAGCAAGTGGCGGCGAAGCCAAGACGAGTCAGATCCAATAATAAAAAAGCCGCCGTAGGATACGGCGGCTTTTTTCAGGCATTTTCACTACGGGCAGGCCCCGTAAGGCGATGCAGCAGAAGAAGCTGATAGGCATTGCAGATAAATAAAGGAATGACCATCAACCATACATAATCACTCCCTGCCGCTCTAAGTGCCGGCACCCATTCCACCGTTGTAACGACAACCATAAAGAAAAGGGCGGGGATAAATGCATGGGCATTTGTCTCTTTTGTTTTAACGTAAGCCACAATCAGCGATAGAGCTAAAAGCGCAGCCGCTGTCACAATATACCCCCAGACAGATGCCCCATCCTCAGCTGCCTGATATCGAAAATACACCAAATCAAAAAGAGTAAAGGCAATTAAAAACAGCTGTACCGGTATCCATGCAGAACGGAACAGGCCCTTTCCGAATTGATTCACGGTCAAATAGGCGAAGAAACCCATTTGACTGATGATACTGAATATAAAGCCCATGCCCGCAAAAAATAAAAGCAGACCGAACAGCTCAAATAATTGAAAGGGCTGCCAAAACTCGGCATACGAATCAAATTTAAAAAAGAAACTGGCCGCCAGGGTCACCCCGCCGCCGATCCATAACGTTGATAAAAATAACTGTACCCATTTACGACTGTTCACAAGCGCTCCCCCTATATGTACAAAACTTCCTCCCCGTATTTTATCATGAAGCCTGTCTGTTTGCCTCCGAACGTATAAAATTTGTCGAAACGCGAATAGTAAGGCTATGGAGAACATAAGAAAGGGGACATGCAATGATGTCCAGACTCCGTATATTGCTGCCCGTTCTCGTTCTTGTTTTCCTGGCCGCTTGTAATGGTTCATCAGGAGCGAGTGAACAGGCGGACTACGATACCACCAAGAAAATGATGGTCGATATCCTCAAGTCCGATGATGGAAAAAAGGCGATGACTGAAGTCCTTTCCGATGAGGAGATGCAGCAGTCCATGGCTCTAGAGTCCGAAGTCGTCTCTCAGGCTGTCCAGCAGACGTTGATATCTGAAGAAGGTAAAGCTTTTTGGAGCAAGCTTTTTTCAGACCCTACGTTCGTCCAGGAATTCAGCAAAGTTCTGGAGGACCAGCAGAAAGAATTGATGAAAGGGCTCATGAAAGATGCAGAATATCAGAAGTTGATGATCGACATTTATAAAAACCCTGAAATGATGGAGCAGATGGTAACTGTCATGCAGGGACAGAAGTTCAAGGCACATTTGGAGACCTCCATCGAGGAAACGTTGAATAGTCCTGTCTTCCAGGCAAAAATGACAGAAACACTGTTAAAAGCCGCAGAGGAAATGAAAAGCGGTGAAGAACAAGGTGGTCAATCCGAGGAAAGCGGCCAGCAGAGTGGCGGAAGTCAATCTGAAAGTGGCGGCGAAGAAGGACAAAGCGGTTAATTCTATAAAAAATCACGCGCCCCGTGAAGGGACGCGTGGTTTTTATTAATATTTATCAATGACTTTGGCGGCCATATTCCGGTAAATGACACCGATCGGGTGATCCGCCTGATAAACAGAAGGAGCAAAGACTTCTTCTTCCTCATATGGCTGTTGAAGTGGCACGTGTCCAAGAACAGCTGTCTGCAGCGTATCCGCAAGCTTCACTCCGCCTCCACGGCCGAAGATGAACTCTTTGTTTCCTGTTTCTTTACTTTCAAAGTAAGCCATGTTCTCCACAACACCAAGAATCTCGTGTTCCGTCTTAATCGCCATCTGGCCAGCGCGTGCGGCTACGAAAGCAGCTGTCGGGTGCGGGGTCGTTACGATGATTTCCTTGGACGAAGGAAGCATCGAATGGACATCCAGCGCTACATCTCCCGTACCTGGCGGCAGATCTAGAAGCAGGTAGTCAAGATCTCCCCATTCCACTTCCTTAAAGAAGCTGGTCAGCATTTTCCCAAGCATCGGTCCACGCCAGATGATTGGAGAGTTATCTTCCACAAAGAAGCCCATGGAAACGACTTTCACTCCAAATCGTTCAACAGGAATGATTTTTTCCCCGCGGACGACCGGACGCTCCTCCACGCCCATCATATCCGGAACACTGAAACCATAGATATCCGCATCGATAATGCCGACTTTCTTTCCAAGACGTGTTAAGGCCACGGCAAGGTTAACCGTTACGGTTGATTTACCCACCCCGCCTTTACCACTGGCGATGGAAATGAACTTTGTATCCGTATTGCCGCTCAGTAAAGAGGCATCCTCCGACTGCTGATCGGCCGGCTGTAATTTCTGAATGACCTCATCAGAAAGCTGGTCAAAGCGAAGACCGACTGTCGCCGCTCCCCCGCTTTTCAGGGCATTGACGATGGTCTGCTGCAGTTCCATCTGCTCCGCTGTATTCGTCTTTCCAATCAGAATCTTCACGCTGACATGATTTTTTTCTTCCTTAATTTTTACTTCTTCCACTCCACCGGTTTCTTCCAGTGTTTTATGTAAAAATGGATCTTGAATAGGGTTCAGGATTTCTAGTACTTTCTCTTGTGTCAACAAGCCGGTTCACCATCCTTAGAAAATGATCGTTTCCTGTAGTATAACATACATGAAACGCTTTCTAAGTGATTTGCTCACGATCCATTTTCCTCAGGGAAATCCCGTTCCGTTACAAACCGCAGCACCCCTTGATAGATCGAAGCAGCCATCTGCCTTTGATAATCGTCTGATTTCAACAGTTCCCGTTCACGGTCATTGGACAAAAAACCCGCCTCTACAAGGGCTCCGGGAGCCTGTGCATGCTTCAGGATATAGATATTGCTGAGCCCGAGAGCCTCGCGCTTTGTATTGCCCATGTTGGATTGTATTTCAGCTTGAATGAACTTGGCGAGATATTCACTTTCCTCGCTTTCCGGATAATAAAATGTCTGTGCCCCGCTCCACTTATCAGATGGAATGGCATTCAAGTGCAGACTTAAGTATAAATCCGCTTCTTTTTCTTCGATAAACTCCACTCTATTACGTATATCCTCCGACTTTCTCCTGGAAAGACCGGATGTTCCCTCTGAAGCAAGATCAGCATCCTCGTACCTCGTCATATATACAAGCGCCCCTGCCTGCTGGAGGTAATCCTGCAGGTATTCTGCCATCTTCAGGGTGATGATTTTTTCCTCTGTACCGTCCCCACCTACCGCCCCACCATCCGGTCCACCATGGCCCGGGTCAAGAACGATCACTTTTCCGGACAGCGGCGATGACCAAACCGTCCATGCATCCTTCACTTCCTGAATCGGATAGGAAACCATGCACACAAGGACAATCACACCTGCCAGCCACAAAAAGGTCTTCAATCGTCGACTCACAATCGCTCACACTCCCTTGTACTTCCCCTGAATCATTGTATGGGACAAGAGACGAAAATATGAGCAGGTCAACCTCAGCACCAGCCCGGAGACTGAACTCAGGAATTGGAGGATACACCCTGAACGTATAGGAAAGCAAAAAAAGACTCCCAACCATAATGGTCGGGAGTCTTTCGGATTGTCCAAAACTTAACGCTTGGAGAATTGTGGCGCGCGACGGGCACCTTTAAGACCGTATTTCTTACGCTCTTTCATACGTGCGTCACGAGTCAATAGACCTGCGCGTTTAAGTGGTGTACGGTATTCTGGGTCAGCTTTAAGCAATGCACGGGCGATACCGTGACGGATTGCTCCTGCTTGTCCTGTGAATCCACCGCCGTCTACGTTTACGTAGACATCATAGTTACCTTCAGTTTCTGTTACAGCAAGAGGCTGTTTAAGAATCATACGAAGGGTTTCATATGGGAAAAAGTCTTCAGCATCACGTTTGTTAACTACTACACGACCAGTTCCTGGAACAAGACGTACACGAGCTGTTGAGCTCTTACGACGACCAGTACCGGAGTATTGTACTTGTGCCACTAGATTACCTCCTTTAATTATCCGCGAAGTTCGTAAACTTCTGGTTGTTGTGCTTCATGTTTGTGCTCAGATCCAGCATATACATGAAGTTTCTTGCCCATTTTACGTCCAAGACTTCCTTTTGGAAGCATGCCTTTAACAGCAAGTTCAAGCATCTGCTCTGGATATTTCGTACGCATTTCGTTAGCCGTACGGGACTTCAGACCACCAGGGTGGTTGGAGTGACGATAGTATACCTTATCGTTGATTTTGTTACCTGTTAGTTCGATCTCACCAGCATTGATGATGATGACGTGGTCACCAGTGTCAACGTGTGGTGTGTATGTTGGTTTGTTCTTACCGCGAAGGATCGCAGCAACTTCGCTCGCTAAACGGCCGAGTGTCTGCCCTGCAGCATCCACAACATACCATTTACGTTCAACGTTGTTTTCATTTGCCATGAAAGTTGTGCGCATATCGGTTTCCCTCCTGAAATGTTTTATTATCACATAGACTGATTAACTGCTTTATCATTTATCTCAAAGTACGATTAGTTTTCCGGGGCTAACCGTGGTACAGAAATAAAATGCCATAGAATATAATATAACACTCTATATTCATGTGTCAAGGGAATGCACACCTGGATTCGTTGTTTTTTTCTGAGACAGAGGACCCAATGAATGGAAATTGTTCAGGACCTCTTAATAATCGACCTTCCATAGGAACAACCCTTGAGGAGGAGCCGTCCGCCCTGCCGCTTCCCGGGTCCGGGCTTTTAAGATATCAGGAATATCCTCCGGGGCACGCTTTCCTTTTCCTATTTCCAGAAGTGTGCCGACAAGGATCCTTACCATATTATATAAAAATCCGGATCCCTTAAAGGTGAACACCACTTCTTCTCCACGGCTTTCTACATCCGCTTTGAAAATTGTGCGCACCTTGCTCCCCTTTAGGTCTGTCTTCGGTGAACAGAAGGATGTAAAATCATGCTCTCCTTCGATATAGCCGCATGCCTTTTTCATGGCTGTGATGTCAAGAGGAGCTTTGACGTGAGTAGTATAATGACGGCGGAAAAGATCTGGATCGGGGTGATTCCTCACAAAATACCGGTATTCTTTTCCGGTTGTATCGTACCTGGCATGAAAACCACCGGACGGCTGGTCAGCTTCCTTCACCTGAATGTCATCCGGCAGCATGGAATTCAGCGCCCGCCGCCAGTTACTGACGGGGATCTCGAGCGGTGTATCAAAATGAATCACCTGCCCGACAGCATGCACACGGGCATCGGTTCTGCCCGAAGCCGTCACCTTTACGGTCTTTCCTTTATGAATCTTTTTTAAAGCCTTCTCAAGCTCTTCCTGAATCGTGCCGCCATTCGGCTGAACCTGATAGCCTGCGTAACCGGAGCCATCATAGGCGATAGTCATACGTATACGATTCATATCCAGCACCTCCGATCATGAACGGGTCAGAAAGAGAACTGCGGCCAGCAGAATGAAAACAGCAAAGAGCAGCCAGTCCCTCCGCTCCAGTTTTAATTCTCTCAGCTTCGTTCTTCCTTCGCCCCCTTGATATCCTCGCGCTTCCATCGCCATAGCGAGCTCCTCCGCGCGTTTAAAGGCGCTGACAAACAAAGGGACCAGCAGAGGGACAACGGCCTTCACACGGTCTTTAAAAGCGCCTGTGCGGAAGTCTACCCCTCTTGAGGCCTGTGCCTTGGATATCTTTTCTGTCTCCTGCATCAATGTTGGGATGAAACGCAGGGAGATTGACATCATCAACGCCAGTTCATGGACAGGGAATTTCACTTTTTTCAAAGGACCCAGCAGCTCCTCAATGGCATCGGTAATCTCAATCGGCGTCGTCGTTAACGTAAGCAGGGAGGTAACGAGGATCAACAGGAAGAATCTCAGGGAAATCGCTGCCCCCTGGATCAACCCTTCCTCATAGACCGCCCAGCCGAACAGGCTGAACGCAACCTCTCCTTCCCTTGTCACGAACAAGTGAAGCAGGAACGTGAAGATGACCAGGAACCAGACCGGCTTCAGCCCCTTCATGATGTAGGAGAATGGAACTTTCGATAAAACGGCACTCGAGAGGGCGAACAACGCGAGCACCCCATAACTCATAACAGAGTTAGCAAAAAAGACGATCACGACATAAAAAAAGATGACAGCGATTTTGGAGCGGGGATCCAGGCGGTGAATTACAGAATCCGATGGAATGTATTGACCGATAATCAGGGAACTACTCATGATCGCCGCCCCCCTTCACTTTCAGGGCTATTTCCTTTGCTAACTCCGCTATCGTCTGGCCTTCGTATTCAAGATCAAGGCCATAATCCCGGGCCATTTTCAAAAAGGAAACGACTTCCGGTACGTCCAGCTGCACATCTTCCAGGGCCTGCTGCTGCTTAAAGATTTCCAGCGGGGTCCCTTCCCTGTAGACCTTCCCTTGATTCATGATGATAATATGATCGGCATAGGCAAGAGCATCCTCCATGCTGTGGGTTACAAGCACGGTTGTAAGACCCTTCTCTTGATGCAGGTGATAAAACATATCCATGATTTCCTTACGCCCGTTCGGATCAAGTCCGGCAGTCGGCTCATCCAGCACAAGCACTTCAGGATCCATAGCGAGAACACCGGATATGGCTACGCGGCGCATCTGTCCTCCGCTTAAGTCAAAGGGAGAGCGTTCCAGAAGCTCTTCCGGCAGTTTCACCGCCTGCACCGCTTCTTTTGTCCGGCGTTTGATTTCGTCCTGTCCAACACCGAAATTCTGCGGACCGAAGCCGATGTCTTTTTCCACGGTTTCTTCAAACAACTGGTGCTCAGGATATTGAAACACGACGCCCACGTTTTCCCGAAGCTTCATCAGCTGTTTGTTTTTCTCTCCGGCCTTCATCGTATACGGGCCCACCTGCACCTGCCCTTCTGTCGGCTGAAGCAGCCCGTTCAGGTGTTGAATCAATGTGGATTTCCCAGACCCGGTATGACCGATGACCGCTACAAAAGAACCGGATTGGATGGTAAAGGACAAGTCATCCAAAGCTCTGTGTTCGAATGGTGTATTCGGCTGGTACGTGTAACTTACATGATCGAACGTGATGTCCATAATTCCTCCAACAACTCCTGGTGATTCAATGGCTCACGGGTAAGCGCCACACCTTCTGCTTTCAGGTGGTCGGCCAATTTACTAACGAATGGAGTATCCAAGCCAATTTCTTGTAAGTGTTCTTTTTTGGAAAATACGTCTCTAGGAGATCCCTGCATCCAAACCTCTCCTTTATTCATGACAATCACCCTGGAAGACTGAGTAACCTCATGCAGATCGTGAGTGATGGTAATCAGGGACAGGTCCCGTTCTTCCTGAACGCGGTGGACCGTGTTCATAATTTCCTTGCGCCCTTTAGGGTCGAGCATAGCAGTGGCTTCATCAAGAATGATGAACTTCGGTGACACGGCGAGGACACTCGCGATAGCTACCCGCTGTTTCTGCCCGCCTGACAGACGGTGTGGTTCCTGCTGCTCATAATCAGACATCCCTACGGCCGAGAGGCTCTCTTTGATCCTTTCCAGCATCAACTCCCTGGGCATGCCGTGATTCTCCATACCAAAAGCGACATCATCTTTCACAGTGGTCCCGACAAACTGGTTGTCCGGATTTTGAAAGACCATGCCTACCTGTTTTCTAACATCCCAGATGGTTTCTTCGTTGACCGGCATCCCATCTACCAGGATTTCCCCTTCCTGTGGAAACAGCAGTCCATTCATTAATTTCGCTATGGTCGACTTTCCTGAGCCGTTATGACCGATGACAGCCACCCACTCATCCGGTCCGATTGTAAAGCTTACATCTCTCAACACCCAGGGCATGTCCTCCTGGTATCGAAAAGATACGTTCCGGAACTCGACTTGTCTCTCTCCCATCTCTGTTCCTCCTCTGCTCAGCTGACGATTTCCCGGGAAATATGACACCATTCCCCGTTATAAAGAGAATTTCACCCTCCCATAACGGGAGGTATTCCCGCATCGGTATAAAAAAGTATAAAAAAAGGGCTGGATGTAACCTCATAATGAGATTCACTCCTGCCCTTTTACCCCGATGGTAATCATTATACTAGTTCGATGATTGCCATTTTAGCTCCATCACCTTTACGCTCGCCAAGCTTCAATACGCGAGTGTAACCACCTTGACGGTCCTCGTAGCGTGGGCCGATGTCAGAGAATAGCTTCTGCAGTGCAGTCTGCTCTCCTTCTTCATCAGCTTGTGCATTATATAGGAATGCTTCCGCTTGACGACGGGCATGAAGATCGCCGCGTTTACCTAGTGTAATCATTTTTTCTACAACAGACTTAAGCTCTTTCGCTTTAGCTTCTGTTGTTTCCAAACGTTCGTGTACGATCAGGTCTGTTGCCAAGCCGCGAAGCAAAGCCATGCGCTGATCTGTAGTACGTCCTAGTTTTCTAGCCATTGATAATCCCTCCCTTAACTGGATCTCTTAGATGTGTTCTATCAATCGTCTTTTCTTAGTCCAAGACCTAGTTCGTCCAGTTTATGCTTCACTTCTTCAAGTGACTTGCGGCCAAGGTTGCGCACCTTCATCATGTCTTCTTCAGACTTGTTGGCAAGCTCCTGCACAGTGTTGATACCTGCGCGCTTCAAGCAGTTGTAGGAACGAACAGAAAGGTCAAGTTCCTCGATTGTCATTTCAAGAACTTTTTCTTTTTGGTCCTCTTCTTTCTCGACCATGATTTCAGCTTTTTGAGCTTCATCAGTAAGGCCGACGAAAATGTTGAGGTGCTCCATATAAATTTTAGCTCCAAGAGAGATCGCCTCTTCTGGACGAATGCTGCCATCCGTCCAAACATCCAACGTCAATTTATCAAAATTAGATGTTTGACCGATTCGAGTATTCTCTACTTGATACGTCACACGGGAAACCGGTGTGAAGATAGAGTCAACGGGAATCACGCCGATGGGTAGATCCTCATGGTTATTTCCTTCAGCCGGACGATATCCTCGACCGCGTTCTGCTGTAATGCGAGCACGGAAGCTGGAATTGCTGTCGAGTGTAGCGATATGAAGGTCTGGATTTAGAACTTCAACGTCACTATCATGCGTAATATCAGCCGCGGTAACCTTGCCTTCACCCTGCACATCAATTTCTAAAGTCTTCTCTTCGTCAGAATACACTTTCAAAGCTAGTTTCTTCAGGTTCAAAATAACAGTTGTTACGTCTTCAACGACGCCTTCAATCGTGGAAAACTCATGAAGTACACCGTCAATTTGAACAGAAGTGACAGCAGATCCGGGAAGTGAGGATAATAGGATACGACGCAAGGAGTTCCCTAGAGTTGTACCATATCCACGTTCCAGCGGTTCTACGACGAACTTACCAAAAGTAGATTCATCGCTGATCTCGACCGTTTCAATCTTTGGCTTTTCAATTTCGATCATTTACTCAAAACCCTCCTTCAAAACGTCGAAACCCCGGTTAGACGACAGGTCTAACCGAAATTCCTCAGGTAGGCAGTCCCGATATAAGATAACTGCTTAATGGCTGTCTACTGCGGTCCTGATTTAAAAGCTATCATAACCCATTATAGACAGGGTGACAAATTCTATTCAGAACTTATTATACGCGACGACGTTTTGGTGGGCGGCAACCATTGTGTGGTACTGGAGTTACGTCACGGATTGCCGTAATATCAAGACCTGCTGCCTGTAGTGAACGGATCGCAGCTTCACGACCTGCACCAGGACCTTTTACTGTAACTTCAAGAGTTTTCATGCCGTTGTCCATAGCATCTTTCGCTGCTGCTTCAGAAGCCATTTGTGCAGCGAATGGAGTAGATTTACGGGAACCTTTGAAACCAAGAGAACCTGCACTGCTCCAGCTGATAACATTACCTTGGACATCAGTGATCGTTACGATTGTGTTGTTGAATGTAGAACGAATATGAGCCATACCCGTCTCTATATTCTTTTTCACGCGGCGTTTACGACTGCGAGTGTTTCCTTTACGTGCCATAGGATGAGTTTACCTCCTTTGTATTAATTATTATTTACGTTTGTTAGCTACTGTACGACGTGGACCTTTACGTGTACGGGAGTTGTTCTTCGTCTTTTGTCCGCGAAGTGGAAGACCACGACGGTGACGGATTCCACGGTAAGAACCGATTTCAATCAGACGCTTGATGTTTAGAGAGTTCTCACGACGAAGATCACCCTCAACGTTATGCTGTTCAACAGCTTGACGGATCTTACCTAGTTCGTCTTCTGTAAGATCGCGAACGCGGGTACTCTCAGATACACCAGCTTCAGCCAGGATGTCTGCAGCAAGGGATTTACCGATACCAAAGACATAAGTTAATGAAACAACCACGCGCTTGTCGCGGGGAATATCTACACCTGCAATACGTGCCATAAGTTACGTGCACCTCCTTTAAGATTAACCTTGTTTTTGTTTATGCTTAGGGTTTTCACAGATAACCATGACTTTACCTTTACGTTTGATGACTTTGCATTTTTCGCAAATTGGTTTTACAGAAGGCCTTACCTTCATCATCCATACCTCCTTTAAGATCGGAGTTTTATTTATAACGGTACGTAATACGTCCTTTTGTCAAATCATAAGGAGAAAGTTCTACCGTTACTTTGTCCCCAGGTAAGATTCGGATAAAGTGCATGCGAATTTTACCGGAAACATGAGCAAGAACGGTATGACCGTTTTCAAGTTCAACCTTGAACTGAGCGTTCGGTAAGGTTTCAACGACGGTCCCTTCTACTTCAATTACATCGTCTTTCGCCATCGAGTTGATCTCCCTTCTTCAAATCAGTCACTGCTTCATTGACATATTTTGCTACGGCAAATCGAAGCTTGCCATTTGTGACCCGACCAGTTTCCAGAAGGCTGTCCTGGACTTCCGGAGAGATGAAATCCATAAGCTCAACGTGCTGCAGATTCTTTTTCTTTGGTCGATCATACTTACGTTTCTCTCCGTCGGCAAGCAGCACAAAGCGGCCATCCAGCACACCGATCACCACTGCGTACTGTCCTGCCTCACGCCCCTGCACAATACGAACAATTTGACCTATTCGCGGACTCGACTCAGATTCGTTCAAAAACGATCACCTTCATTTAGGATTTTGTTAATATTTCGTAACCCTCATCCGTAATCGCGATGGTGTGCTCAAAATGTGCGCACATCTTTCCATCCTGCGTTACAACCGTCCATTGATCATTCAGGGTTTTCACATGACGTGAACCTGCATTGATCATCGGTTCAACAGCTAATACCATTCCAGGTTTTAATCGGGGGCCTTTGTTGGGAGGTCCATAATGAGGAATCTGTGGATCCTCATGAAGTTCCTGACCAACGCCGTGACCGACATATTCCCTTACTATGGAGAAACCTTCAGGCTCCACATAGCTTTGGATGGCATGCGATATATTTGAAAGGCGTTCACCTGGTTTTGCTTCATCAAGTCCTTTGAACAATGACTGCTCGGTAACTCTCAGCAGCTCCAATGTGCCCTCATCAACAGTGCCGACCGGATACGTCCAGGCCGAATCACCGTGATAGCCTTTATATTTTGCCCCAATATCGATACTGATAATATCACCATCGTTCAGGACCCTGTCTCCAGGAATACCATGAACAAGTTCTTCATTGACAGATGCACAGATACTGCCACGGAATCCATTATAACCTTTAAAAGAAGGGATTGCATCCATACTGCGTATGAATTTATCAGCAATCTTATCCAATTCTCCAGTAGTTATACCTGGGCGGATGTTTTCTTTCATCTTTTGGTGCGTCAGGGCGACAATGCGTCCTGCTTCACGCATAATATCTAATTCCCGCGGAGTCTTACATATAATCATTCAGCCAGTGCTCCAAGCTTCTGATCAATGTCAACAAATACTTCTTTGATGTCTTTATCACCTTCGAAGGAGACCAGGTAGCCTTGATCCTGATAGAAATCAAGCAGAGGCTGCTGCTGTTCTACGTTGACCTCGAGGCGTTTCTTAACGGTTTCAGGCTGATCGTCTTCCCGCTGAGTCAATGCTGAACCATCGTTATCACAAATCCCGTCCTCTTTAGGAGGGTTGAACACAACGTGGTACGTAGCACCGCAGGTCGGGCAGATGCGTCGTCCAGTCAGACGCTCGATAAGCTTCTCTTTTGGAACATCGATATGAAGAACATAATCCAGTGAACGTTCCATATCGGCCAGAAGGTTGTGAAGGGCTTCTGCCTGAGCGATGGTTCTAGGGAAACCATCGAGCAGAAAGCCTTTCTGACAATCCGGCTTACTTAGACGCTCGCGAACGATTCCGATGGTAACTTCATCCGGAACGAGTTCGCCTTTGTCCATATATGATTTGGCCTCTTGGCCAAGGGATGTTCCTTCTTTGATAGCTAAACGGAACATATCTCCAGTTGAGATATGAGGGATGTCATATTTTTCGACTATTTTCTCTGCCTGAGTACCTTTTCCGGCACCAGGGAGACCCATTAGGATTAAATTCAACGTCTTCCCCTCGCTCTCATTTATTCAATAGCAGGATGTTAATTATTTAATGAATCCTTTATAGTGGCGTTTTACAAGCTGACTTTCAAGCTGTTTCATCATTTCAAGGGCAACCCCGACAACGATGAGCAGGCTTGTTCCTCCAATTTGGACCGTCGGCGGCAGTTGCGCCAGGGAACCAAGGATGATTGGAAGAATGGAGACAGCTGCAAGGAAAATGGATCCTACAAAGGTTAATCGGTACATTACACGGGTCAGATACGTTTCAGTATTGGCCCCGGGACGAATCCCTGGAATGTAACCGCCCTGCTTCTTCAAGTTTTCTGCCATCTGCTCCGGATTAACCTGAACAAACGTGTAGAAATACGTGAAGGCAATAATTAACGCAACATAGATAATCATTCCCGGCCAGTTTTGGTAATCAAAGATATACTGGATAACAGAAGCTACTTCACTGTCTTCAAAGAAGCCGGCAACGGTTCTCGGAGCGATAATAAAGGATATCGCAAAGATGACCGGGATAACTCCTGCAGCATTCACTTTGAGTGGAAGGTGAGTGGAATGTCCACCTACAGGGGAACGATTCACTAAACGCTTCGCATACTGGATCGGGATTTTACGAAGGGCCTGCTGGATGAAGATAACTCCAACCACGACCGCAACGATGACCAGGGCAATCAACGCGATGATTACCAGGTTGATGAACAGTTCGTCTCCTGCACCGGAGATGTACTGATCATACAACTGATTCACACCATTAGGAATCGCAGCAACGATACCTGCGAAGATTAGTATAGAAATACCATTTCCGACGCCATGTGCAGTGATTTGCTCGCCAAGCCACATTAGAAAAGCTGTTCCGCCTGTCAGCACAAGCGCAATGACTAAGAACTTGGTAACACCAGGATCCGAGATCAACTGACCTCCTGCCAAAGCGTTAAAACCAATGGACATACCAATGGCTTGAACGAAAGCGAGAACAATAGTTCCGTAGCGGGTAAACTGAGCTAATTTTCGACGGCCAACTTCACCCTGCTGTTTCCACTCAGCAAATTTCGGGACAACATCCATCTGCAGCAGCTGCATGATGATGGAGGCTGTAATGTAGGGCATAATCCCCATAGCAAAGATGGAGAAATTCTGTAATGCCCCGCCTCCGAACGTATTCAGGAACCCAAATGCGTTCTGTTCATCCATAAAAGTGATAGCGTCTCTGTTTGTGAAAGGCACCGGGATGAAGGTTCCCAGGCGAAACACAACGAGCATCAGCAAAGTGAAAATGATTTTCCGTCGAATATCACCCACGCGCATAAAATTGGAGATTGTCCGGAACATTAAATCACCTCAGTTTGACCGCCCGCCGCTTCAATTGCTTCTTTTGCGGAAGCAGAGAACTTGTGAGCTTTCACTGTAAGTTTCTTCTCGATAGAACCTTTAGCCAATACTTTGATGCCGGCTTTTTGGTTGCTTACCACGCCGGATTCAAGTAGAAGCTCAGGAGTAACCTCTGTACCTTCTTCGAAACGGTTCAGGGCATCAAGGTTAACGATTGCGAACTCTTTACGGTGAATGTTTGTAAAACC
Source organism: Halobacillus sp. Cin3 (assembly GCF_947311855.1). Classification (NCBI taxonomy): domain Bacteria; kingdom Bacillati; phylum Bacillota; class Bacilli; order Caryophanales; family Bacillaceae; genus Halobacillus; species Halobacillus sp. Cin3. Next base: position 15,588 of record NZ_CAMZMV010000010.1, read on the forward strand.
ACGCTTAGGCAGGCGCTGGAATAGTGGCATCTGTCCACCCTCGAAACCTGGGCGAGTTTTGCTGCCGGAACGCTGACCTTGACCTTTGTGTCCACGTCCGGATGTTTTACCATTACCAGAAGCCATACCACGGCCTACACGGTTACGCTCTTTACGAGTACCTTTAGCCGGTTTAAGTTCATGCAGTTTCATGCGTTGCACCTCCTTATTACTTTTCTTCTATTAAACTTCCTTAATCGTAACTAGGTGAGACACCTTATTAGCCATACCTCGGATCGCCGGGTTATCTTCAACTACGACAGTTTGTCGGATCTTGTTAAGACCAAGAGCCTTGACCGTAGCACGCTGATCTTGTGGTCTACCAATAACGCTGCGCGTGAGGGTAATTTCTAACTGATTAGCCATTTTATTTCCCTCCTTATCCTAGTTCTTGTACAGACTTACCGCGAAGTCTTGCAACGTCTTCTGCGCGCTTAAGCTCGCTAAGTCCAGTGAGTGTAGCACGTACCATGTTGATTGGCGTGTTAGAACCAAGAGACTTAGATAGAATGTCTTGAACACCTGCAAGCTCAAGTACCGCACGGACAGGTCCACCAGCAATAACTCCAGTACCTTCTGCTGCCGGCTTCATAAGAATGTTACCTGCACCAAAACGTCCGTTGATTTCGTGTGGAATCGTCGTGTTCTTCACTGGTACTGTGATTAGATTTTTCTTAGCATCATCAATGGCTTTTTTGATTGCTTCCGGTACCTCTTGGGCTTTCCCTGTACCGAAACCAACATGACCATTTTTATCTCCAACTACAACAAGCGCAGCAAAACGGAAACGGCGTCCACCTTTAACTACTTTCGCTACACGGTTGATAGTGACTACGCGTTCTTCAAGATCAAGTTTGTTAGGGTCGATGTTTAAATTCATTTGTGTCCCTCCTTTAACTATTAAAATTCAAGTCCGGTTTCGCGGGCTGCTTCAGCTAGTGCTTTCACACGGCCGTGATACAAGTAACCTCCGCGGTCGAATACAACAACTTTAAAGCCGTTATCGATTGCGCGTTGTGCTACCATTTCACCGACTTTCTTAGCAGCTTCCACGTTACCAGTCTGATCAAGGTCAAAACCTTTATCTACAGTAGATGCACTTGCTACTGTAACCTGGCTCTCATCATTGATGAGTTGAGCATAGATGTGGTTGTTAGAGCGGTATACGTTCAAGCGTGGGCGTTCAGCTGTTCCGACAACATTTTTACGAACGCGGGCGTGGCGCTTCTTACGTACGACATTTTTATCTGCCTTCGTGATCATCTTGGTCACTCCTTTCTATACGTTACCTTAGAACCTTATTTAGCTGTTTTACCTTCTTTACTGCGTACACGTTCGCCTTCGTAACGGATTCCTTTGCCTTTGTAAGGCTCTGGAGGACGGATAGCACGGATGTTAGCAGCAACAGCACCAACTAGTTCTTTGTCGATACCTTTAACAGTAACTTTTGTGTTGGAAGGAACTTCGATTTCGATTCCTTCGCGTTTTTCAATTTCTACAGGGTGGGAATAACCAGCGTTCACAACAACTGTTTCGCCCTGCTTCTGAGCACGGTAACCGACACCGATGATTTCAAGGTTCTTCTCGAAACCTTTAGATACACCTTCAACCATGTTGCCGATCAGGCTGCGTGTTGTACCGTGAAGAGCGCGGTGCTCTTTGTGATCGCTTGGACGCGATACAGATAGAACGTTATCTTCAACTGTAACAGTGATGTCCTCGTGGAACGTACGAGTCAGTTCCCCTTTTGGACCTTTCACTGTAATCGTTTTGTTATCCTGAGTGATTTCTACACCTTCAGGAATTTCAAGAGTTTTTAATCCTACGCGAGACATATTTTTGCACCTCCTGTCTTGTTCGTTTTATTACCAGACGTAAGCTAGAACTTCGCCGCCGATGGCTTGTTCACGAGCTTCTTTATCTGTTAGGACACCTTTTGAAGTGGATACAACGGCAATACCAAGTCCGTTAAGAACTTTAGGAAGCTCTTCGGAGTTCGCATACACACGTAGACCTGGCTTACTGATACGTTTAACACCAGTGATTACGCGCTCGTTGTTCTGGCCGTACTTAAGGAAGATGCGAAGAACACCCTGCTTGTTGTCTTCTACAAATTCGTAGTCACGTACGAAACCTTCACGCTTAAGGATATCAGCGATTTCTTTTTTCACGTTGGAAGCTGGAAGTTCAAGCTTCTCGTGGCGAACCATATTCGCATTACGGATACGAGTCAGCATATCTGCAATTGGATCTGTCATTGTCATAACTCTTTTACCTCCTTTCCTGTTACGGGTTTACCAGCTGGCTTTTTTGACACCAGGGATTTGTCCTTTGTATGCAAGTTCTCGGAAACAAATACGGCAAAGCTTAAACTTACGTAGTACGGAGTGCGGACGTCCGCAGCGTTCACAACGAGTGTATTCGCGTACTTCGTACTTCTGTTTACGCTGTTGCTTCGCGACCATTGATTTTTTAGCCACTATTTTCCCTCCTTAATGTCAGCTCATTATTTTTGGAACGGCATGCCGAATTGAGCTAATAGTTCACGCGCTTCTTCGTCAGAGTCAGCAGAAGTGACAATAACGATATCCATTCCACGCACTTTGTTTACTTTATCGTAATCGATCTCTGGGAAAATCAATTGCTCTTTAACACCAAGAGTGTAGTTTCCACGACCATCAAAAGCTTTCTTAGAAATACCACGGAAGTCACGCACACGTGGTAGTGATACGGCGATCAGCTTTTGTAGGAATTGGTACATACGCTCTCCGCGAAGGGTTACTTTCGCACCGATCGGCATACCCTCACGTAGACGGAAGCCTGCGATTGATTTCTTAGCTTTCGTAATCACTGGTTTCTGACCAGTAATCATCGTTAGTTCTTCAACAGCTGTATCAAGTGCTTTCGCGTTTTGAACAGCATCGCCTACACCCATGTTGACAACGATTTTCTCAACTTTTGGTGTCTGCATGATGGACTCATATTCAAATTTGCTCATCAGAGATGGAACAACTTCTTCTTTATATTGTTTCTTTAGTTCGTTCATCGTGTGGCCCTCCTTTCATCTATGGGTTATTTGTCCAGCGCTTCACCGGATTTTTTCGCGATACGAACTTTCTTATCGTCTTCGACTTTGTAACCAACACGGGTCGGTTCGCCAGTCTTAGGATCAATCGGCATTACGTTTGATACGTGGATCGCTGCTTCCTGAGTCAAGATTCCACCCTGCGGGTTTTCTTGAGACGGCTTCGCGTGTTTTTTCACTTCGTTCACGCCTTCAACAAGAACACGATCTTTCTTTGGATAAGCTTCAAGGATTGTACCTTGCTTGCCTTTATCCTTACCGCTAATGACCATTACTTTGTCACCTTTTTTTACGTGCATTCTACGCGCACCTCCTTAACAAGGCATTTCATTCAGGCTTTTATAATACTTCTGGAGCTAGAGATACAATCTTCATGAATTTAGCATCACGAAGTTCACGAGCTACCGGTCCGAAGATACGAGTACCGCGTGGTCCTTTGTCATCACGAACGATTACTGCTGCGTTTTCGTCGAAACGGATATAAGAACCATCTTTACGGCGCATACCGCTCTTAGAACGTACGATAACAGCTTTAACTACTTCACCTTTTTTAACAACGCCTCCTGGTGTTGCCTGTTTCACAGTAGCAGTGATGATATCACCAATGTTAGCTGTTTTACGGCCGGATCCACCCAAGACTTTGATCGTTTGGATTTCACGTGCACCAGAGTTGTCTGCAACTTTCAGACGAGATTCCTGTTGAATCATACCATGTAACCTCCCTTCGGATCATCTCCGAGCGAACTTTATTTAGATAATAACAGACTCTTCAACAACTTCTAGAAGACGGAAACGCTTGGATGCGGACAATGGACGAGTTTCCATGATGCGCACGATGTCGCCGTTTTTCGCCTGGTTGTTTTCGTCATGTGCTTTGAACTTTTTGGAATACTTTACGCGTTTGCCATAAAGCTTGTGGAACTTATAAGTTTCTACCATAACAGTGATTGTTTTGTCCATTTTGTCAGAAACAACACGGCCGGTATAAACCTTACGATTATTACGTTCAGTCATGTGAGGGTGACCTCCTCTCATCTATTAGTTATTTACGCCTAGCTCACGTTCACGAGCAACAGTCTTCATACGGGCGATGGACTTGCGAACTTGACGGATACGTGCAGTGTTCTCAAGTTGACCTGTTGCCAATTGGAAGCGTAGGTTGAAAAGTTCCTCTTTAAGAGATTTAACTTTTTGTTCAATTTCGGCAGTGGTTAATTCACGGATCTCATTAGCCTTCATTGATTTCACCACCAATTTCTTCACGTTTTACGAACTTCGTACGGATCGGAAGTTTGTGGGAAGCAAGACGAAGTGCTTCGCGGGCTACCTCTTCAGAAACTCCTGCGATCTCAAACATAATTTTCCCTGGTTTCACAACTGCTACGAAACCTTCTGGAGCACCTTTACCGGAACCCATACGTACTTCTAGGGGCTTAGCAGTATAAGGCTTATCAGGGAAGATTTTGATCCAAACTTTACCGCCACGCTTCATGTAACGAGTCATCGCGATACGCGCTGCCTCGATCTGACGGGCTGTGATCCAAGCTGGATCGATAGCTTGCAAACCATATTCACCGAATGCAACTTCAGTACCGCCTTTGGCACGGCCTTTCAAGCTTGTACGGTGTTGACGACGATATTTAACACGTTTAGGCATTAACATAATGCTGTTCCCCCTTCCTTATTTATCAGTCTTTGTTGGAAGGATTTCACCACGATAGATCCACACTTTAACACCAAGCTTACCGTAAGTGGTGTCTGCTTCTGCAGTACCGTAATCGATGTCTGCACGAAGTGTATGAAGTGGTACAGTTCCTTCACTGTAGTATTCAGCACGAGCGATATCTGCGCCACCTAGACGACCGGATACCTGGGTACGGATACCTTTAGCTCCTGCACGCATTGCGCGTTGTAGAGTTTGTTTCTGAGCACGACGGAAAGATACACGGTTTTCCAATTGACGTGCGATATTGTCAGCTACCAGTGTAGCGTCAAGATCTGGTTTTTTCACTTCAACGATGTTGATGTGAACTCGTTTACCAGTGAGTTGGTTAAGAGCTTTACGAAGTGCTTCGACTTCAGAACCGCCTTTACCGATAACCATTCCTGGCTTAGCTGTGTGCACAGTAATGTTTACACGGTTTGCTGCGCGTTCGATTTCGACCGTGGAAAGAGCAGCATCTTTAAGACGAGTTTCAACATATTCACGAATCTTAATGTCTTCATGTAACAAGTCTGCGTAGTCTTTACCAGCGTACCACTTGGACTCCCAGTCACGGATAACGCCGATACGAAGACCTACCGGATTAATTTTTTGACCCACTGATTATCCCTCCTTTTTTTCTGATACGACCACAGTGATGTGGCTTGTGCGTTTGTTGATCTGGCTTGCGCGGCCCATTGCACGAGGACGGAAACGTTTAAGTGTTACGCCTTCGTTTACAAACGCTTCGGAAACATATAGGTTTTCCGGATCCATTTCATAATTGTGTTCAGCGTTGGCGATCGCAGAGTTAAGAAGTTTCTCAACTACTGGAGATGCGCCGCGGTTTTTCAGGCGAAGTGTAGCTAGAGCTTCACCCACATTTTTTCCTCGAATTAAATCAATTACAAGACGAGCTTTACGAGGAGCGATACGAACGGTTTTAGCAACTGCTTTAGCTTGCATTAGAGTGCCTCCTCTCTATATTAGCGTTTTGTTTTCTTGTCATCGCCAGAGTGTCCCTTGAACGTACGGGTTGGCGCGAATTCACCTAGTTTATGACCTACCATGTCTTCAGTAACATAGACAGGTACGTGTTTGCGACCATCATAAACAGCAATGGTGTGTCCTACGAAGTTAGGGAAGATAGTTGAACGACGAGACCAAGTCTTCACGACCTGCTGTTTGCTATCTTCATTAAGCTTCTCGATTTTCTTCATCAAATGATCATCTACAAAAGGTCCTTTTTTCAGGCTGCGGCCCATGAATAAACCTCCCTTCGCGATTGAGAGACGGGTCCTAATGCCCGCCCGACAATCCCGTTATTTTTTACCGCGTCTACGTACGATATATTTATCAGACGGCTTGTTGCGTTTTCTTGTCTTGTATCCAAGAGTTGGTTTACCCCATGGAGATACAGGAGATGGCATACCGATTGGTGCGCGTCCTTCACCACCACCGTGTGGGTGATCACTAGGGTTCATTACGGAACCACGTACAGTAGGGCGCTTGCCTTTCCAACGAGAACGTCCAGCTTTACCAACACTGATAAGTTCGTGCTCAAGGTTACCAACCTGACCGATTGTTGCACGGCAAGTAGATAGTACCAGGCGGACCTCACCAGAAGTCAGGCGTACTAGAGTGTATTTGTTTTCACGGCCAAGGATTTGTGCAGAAGCACCAGCAGAACGAACAAGCTGTCCGCCGCGTCCCGGCTTAAGTTCTACGTTGTGTACAATTGTACCAACTGGAATATCTTTAAGTGCAAGAGCGTTACCAGGTTTGATATCCGCACCTTCACCTGAAATGATTTCTGTGCCAACCTTAACACCTTTAGGAGCAAGGATGTAGCGTTTTTCACCATCAACATAGTTGATTAGTGCAATGTTAGCGGAGCGGTTCGGATCATATTCGACTGTAGCAACGCGTCCAGGTATTCCATCTTTGTCACGTTTGAAGTCGATAATACGATACTGACGCTTATGGCCTCCGCCCTGATGACGAACTGTCAGCCTACCCTGGTTGTTACGTCCACCTTTTTTGTGAAGTGGAGCGATAAGGGAGCGTTCAGGTTTGTCAGTCGTGATTTCAGCGAAATCAGAAACTGACATGTGTCGACGACCGTTAGTAATCGGTCTGAACTTTTTAATCGCCATCTTTATTTCCCTCCTTCATTATCAATTAGTCAATTATACTTCAAAGAATTCTAGTTCTTCACTGTCCTGAGTCAACTTAATAACTGCTTTCTTACGATCAGAACGATAGCCGCCGTAACGACCCATACGCTTGAATTTACCTTTAAGGTTCATTGTGTTGACAGACTCAACTTGAACGCCAAAGATTTCTTCAACTGCATTTTTAATTTCAGTTTTGTTAGCTTTCGTGCTAACTTCAAACGTATATTTCTTTTCTCCCATAAGATCAGCAGAATGTTCAGTAATGACAGGGCGCTTAATGATATCGCGTGGTTCTTTCATTATGAGAGCACCTCCCCTGCTTTTTCAGCTGCTTCCTTAGTAAGGATCAGCTTGTCATGCGTCAGCAAGTCTAACACACTTACCTGCTCTACAGGGAGAGCATTTACTGTAGGGATGTTATTAGAAGAAAGAGCTACGTTCTTATCTTCTCCTGCTGTAACGATCAAAGCCTTCTCGTTTACGTCTAGTGCGCTAAGCATATTTACAACTTCTTTAGTTTTTGGAGCGTCTAGAGACAAGCTCTCAAGAACGATTGCGTTACCTTCCTGTACTTTAGAAGAGTAAGCGGACTGAAGTGCAAGACGACGAACTTTTTTCGGCATCGTGTAGCTGTAGCTGCGTGGTGTAGGACCGAATACAGTTCCACCGCCAACCCATTGTGGTGAACGGATAGACCCTTGACGTGCACGGCCTGTACCTTTTTGACGCCATGGTTTACGGCCACCGCCGGATACTTCAGAACGTCCTTTTACTTTGTGTGTGCCTTGGCGAAGATTCGCGCGCTGCATCAACACAGTTTCGTGTAATACGTGAGTATTAGGTTCAATCCCAAATACGGCTTCATTCAGTTCGATTTCACCAACATTAGAACCGCTTTGGTTTAATAGTGCTACTTTAGGCATGACATATCCTCCCTTCGTTGATTATTTGCTAGCCTTATTTGCACTTGTAATCTTAACGTAAGATTTTTTCGCGCCTGGTACATTACCTTTGACTAGAAGCAGGTTACGCTCAGCGTCTACTTTAACTACTTCAAGGTTTTGAAGAGTTACCTGCTCGCCACCCATTTGTCCTGCAAGACCTTTGCCTTTGAAGACTTTCGATGGGTCTGCACCTTGTCCCATAGAACCGGAACGGCGGTGGAAACGGGAACCGTGTGTTTTAGGTCCAGTGGATTGGTTGTGGCGCTTGATTGCACCTTGGAAACCTTTCCCTTTAGAAGTACCTGTCACATCGATTGCGTCACCAGTTTCAAACATATCTACCTTAACCTCTTGACCTAGTTGAAAGTCATCAAGGTTCGCATTACGGAATTCACGAACGTAGCGCTTAGGTGTTGTGTTTGCTTTGTCAGCGTGCCCTTGAGCAGCTTTCTTCAAACGGTTGGATTTTTCATCAGCAAATCCAAGCTGGATCGCTTCATAACCATCATTTTCTGTAGTTTTCTTTTGAAGAACTACGTTCGGCTCAGCCTGAATAACAGTTACAGGGATCAATTCACCGTTGTCAGAGAAAATCTGTGTCATGCCGACCTTGCGTCCTAAGATTCCTTTCGTCATCCGTTACACCTCCTATTATCTTAACGATTTATTATAGTTTAATTTCGATATCCACACCAGATGGTAGATCCAAACGCATTAGTGAATCAACGGTCTGTGGTGTTGGATTAACAATGTCAATCAGACGTTTGTGCGTGCGCATTTCGAACTGCTCACGAGAGTCTTTATACTTGTGAGTCGCACGAAGTACTGTATATACAGAACGCTCAGTTGGAAGCGGGATCGGACCAGATACTTCCGCGCCGGAACGCTTAGCTGTATCAACGATCTTCTCTGCAGACTGATCAAGCACTCTGTGATCATACGCTTTTAAACGAATACGAATTTTTTCTTTTGCCATGATATTCCCTCCTTCTTCGCCCATTTTTAAAATAGACATTCTCCGCGAAAAAACTTGAACACCAGCCATGGCAAAGGGGCCGGGTGTGTCAACAACCTTTCGCTTCATCGCCTTTTATGACCAACATTACTCATTATATAGAATAATCCGGGTCAATGCAAGGAAAAATCCATAAATAATTTATCTACGGACACTTTTACTATTATACTGATGTTTGCGGCACATTTCAACCATCTGTTCCAGATAAGCAGCATTCGTTCCACCGCAAAAATTCCATAATACATTAAAACAAATTCAGCCGGTTCTTTCAAGTGATAACACAAAAAAAGCAGCAGCCGGATGGCTGCTGCTTCCTATAAAATAAGAGAGATCTTATTTAGTGATTGTAGATACAACGCCTGAACCTACAGTACGTCCACCTTCACGAATAGAGAAACGAGTTCCGTCCTCGATCGCGATTGGAGCGATAAGTTCAACTGTCATTTCAACGTTGTCCCCAGGCATAACCATTTCTACGCCTTCAGGAAGTTGAATAACACCAGTTACGTCCGTTGTACGGAAGTAGAACTGTGGGCGGTAGTTAGAGAAGAATGGAGTGTGACGTCCACCTTCGTCTTTAGCTAGTACATAAACTTCAGCTTTGAAGTTTGTGTGTGGTGTGATGGAACCAGGCTTAGCTAGTACCTGACCACGGTTGATGTCTTCACGCTTAACACCACGTAGAAGAGCACCAATGTTATCGCCTGCTTCTGCATAGTCAAGAAGCTTACGGAACATTTCAACACCAGTTACGGCAGTCTTGAAGGACTCTTCAGCCATACCGATGATTTCAACTTCGTCACCGACTTTAACTTGACCACGCTCAACACGGCCAGTTGCAACTGTACCACGGCCAGTGATGGAGAATACGTCCTCAACAGGCATCATGAATGGCTTGTCAGTGTCACGGTCTGGAGTTGGGATGTGCTCGTCAACAGCGTCCATAAGGTCATAGATCGCCTGCTCGTATTTCTCTTCACCTTCAAGAGCTTTAAGAGCAGAACCGCTGATTACTGGTACATCGTCACCAGGGAAGTCATATTCAGATAGAAGATCACGAACTTCCATTTCAACTAGCTCAAGAAGCTCTTCGTCGTCTACCATGTCAACTTTGTTCAAGAATACAACGATAGCTGGTACACCTACGTTTTTAGAAAGCAGGATGTGCTCACGAGTTTGTGGCATTGGACCGTCAGCTGCAGATACAACCAGGATCGCGCCGTCCATTTGAGCAGCACCAGTGATCATGTTCTTAACGTAGTCAGCGTGACCTGGGCAGTCAACGTGTGCATAGTGGCGAGCTTCAGTTTCGTACTCAACGTGTGCAGTGGAGATAGTGATTCCACGCTCACGCTCTTCAGGAGCACCGTCGATCATGTCGTAGGCCATAGCTTCACCAGAACCAGATTTCTTATGAAGTACAGTAGTGATCGCTGCAGTTAGAGTAGTTTTACCGTGGTCAACGTGTCCAATAGTACCAATGTTAACGTGGGACTTGGACCGGTCAAATTTTTCTTTACCCATTGTATATTTCCTCCTTTAGATAAGTAACAATTATTAGTTTAAGATTTATATGCAGCCAAGGAGTGACAAGCACTCCTAAGCTTACATTACAAGTTATACTGTAACTTGTTTAAAAAATCAATTATTGTCCGGAATTTTTCTTGATGATTTCCTCAGAGATGCTCTTCGGAACTTCTTCGTAGTGGTCGAAGTGCATTGTGTAAGTTCCGCGGCCCTGAGTGTTGGAGCGCAACGCTGTTGCGTAACCGAACATTTCAGATAGTGGAACGAATGCTTTAACCACTTGTGCATTACCACGAGTTTCCATACCTTCAACACGTCCACGACGGGAAGTTACGTCACCCATGATGTCGCCCATGTATTCCTCAGGAATAACAACTTCTACTTTCATCATTGGTTCAAGTAGAACAGGCTTACACTTGTTTTTAGCCTCTTTAAGTGCCATGGAAGCAGCAACTTTAAAGGCCATTTCGTTGGAGTCGACATCGTGGTAGGAACCATCATAAAGAGTTGCTTTGATGTCTACCATTGGGTAGCCGGCCAATACACCATTCTCCAAGGATTCTTTAATACCTTGTTCTACAGATGGAATGTATTCACGCGGTACAACACCACCAACAATCTTGTTGACGAATTCGAAACCAGCGCCTTCTTCGTTCGGCTCGAACTCAACCCATACGTGACCGAATTGTCCACGACCACCGGATTGACGTACGAACTTACCTTCCACTTGTGCACTAGCGCGGAATGTTTCGCGGTAGGCAACTTGTGGAGCACCAATGTTCGCTTCAACTTTGAACTCACGCTTCAGGCGGTCAACGATGATGTCAAGGTGAAGCTCACCCATACCAGCGATGATCGTTTGTCCTGTTTCAACGTTTGTTTCCGTTTGGAACGTTGGGTCTTCTTCCGCAAGCTTACCAAGGGCAATTGCCATTTTATCTTGGTCAGCTTTGGATTTAGGCTCGATAGCTACAGAGATTACCGGTTCAGGGAACTCCATAGATTCAAGGATAACAAGGCTCTTCTCATCACATAGAGTGTCACCTGTACCCGTGTCTTTAAGACCTACCGCACCAGCGATATCACCAGCGTATACTGTGGAAATCTCTTCACGGGAGTTTGCGTGCATCTGCAGGATACGACCTACACGCTCACGCTTATCCTTCGTCGAGTTTTTCACGTAAGAACCGGCGGAAAGTGTTCCGGAATATACACGGAAGAATGTCAGTTTACCTACATAAGGGTCTGTGGCAACTTTGAAAGCCAGACCAGAGAATGGCTCGTTGTCATCAGCCTTACGGACAACATGTTCTTCTGTTTGTGGTACGTGACCTTCAATTGGAGGTACATCCAATGGAGATGGTAGATAATCAATAACACCATCAATTAAAAGCTGTACACCTTTGTTCTTGAAGGCAGATCCACAGAAGACTGGGTAGAAGTCTACAGTTAGAGTAGCTGCACGGATAGCCGTCTTAAGCTGCTCGTTAGTGATTTCTTCCCCTTCCAGATACTGCATCATCAAATCTTCATCAAGTTCTGCAACAGCTTCTACAAGCTTGCCACGGTACTCTTCAGCCTGATCTTTGTAGTCATCTGGAATGGCACGTGCTTCCGCACGAGTTCCAAGGTCATCCATGTAGTAGAAAGCTTCCATCGTTACAAGGTCAATGATTCCTTCGAATTCATCTTCTGCACCGATAGGAAGTTGAACAGCTGCGGCATTTGCACCAAGGCGGTCTTTCAATGTGCCAAGGGAGTAAATGAAGTCAGCCCCTACTTTGTCCATTTTGTTAACGAACACGATACGTGGAACACCGTACGTGGTAGCCTGGCGCCAAACAGTTTCTGTTTGAGGCTCAACACCGGATTGGGCGTCAAGAACAGCTACGGATCCATCAAGTACACGCAGGGAACGCTCAACTTCAACAGTGAAGTCTACGTGTCCAGGAGTGTCGATGATGTTAATACGGTGGTCTCTCCACTGAGCAGTTGTAGCGGCGGAAGTAATTGTGATTCCGCGTTCCTGTTCCTGCTCCATCCAGTCCATTTGGGAAGCCCCTTCGTGAGTTTCACCAATTTTGTGGATACGTCCTGTGTAGAAAAGAATACGCTCAGTCGCCGTTGTTTTACCAGCGTCGATGTGAGCCATGATCCCGATATTCCGGGTCTTTTCCAAGGAGAACTCTCTAGCCATGAATCTTTCTCCTTCCTGTTTGAACAGTTATTTTTTTGGTGATTACCAACGGTAGTGAGCGAATGCTTTGTTCGCTTCTGCCATTTTGTGCATTTCTTCGCGGCGTTTAACGGAAGCACCAGTGTTGTTCGCTGCATCAAGAATTTCGTTAGCAAGGCGCTCTTCCATCGTTTTCTCTCCGCGTAGACGCGCATAGTTTACGATGAAACGAAGACCTAGAGCCTGACGACGTTCCGGACGAACCTCAACGGGTACCTGGTAGTTGGAACCACCCACACGGCGTGCGCGAACCTCCAATACAGGCATAACATTCTTCATTGCTTCGTCGAATGCTTCCATTGCTTCGTTTCCGCTGCGCTCCTGAACAAGTTCAAAAGCTTTATAAAGAATCTTTTGAGCTTTTCCGCGCTGACCGTTCACCATGATTTGGTTGATCAAACGAGTAACAAGCTTAGAGTTATACATTGGATCTGGCAACACATCACGTTTTGCTACTGGACCTTTACGTGGCATATGTTCCCCTCCCTTCTCACAATTGTTTTAGTTTATTTTAAGCGATATATTCATATCGTTTATTTTTTAGCTTTTGGCTTTTTGGTACCGTACTTGGAGCGACCTTGCATACGGCCGTCAACACTTGAAGTATCAAGCGCACCACGTACGATGTGGTAACGTACACCTGGCAAGTCTTTAACTTTACCGCCACGGATAAGAACAACACTGTGCTCTTGAAGGTTGTGGCCGATACCAGGGATATAAGCGTTAACCTCAAGCTGGTTAGTCAAACGAACACGTGCATATTTACGAAGTGCAGAGTTCGGCTTCTTCGGTGTCATTGTACCAACACGTGTGCAGACACCACGTTTTTGTGGAGCAGCAAGATCTGTCATACGCTTCTTCATGCTGTTATAGCCTTTGTTCAAAGCTGGAGAGTTCGTCTGCTTTGTCTTGCTCACGCGACCTTTACGTACCAATTGGTTAATAGTTGGCATGGTTGTATCCTCCCTTCATTTTTTAATACCACACATCCAGGTGGTTCATAAAAAGGCAAAAAACAAAGCTTTCGCGTTGAAACGCCAAAACTTTATTGCTTTATCGCCACTGTAGCCGCACCAACATCAATACCGCATGCATTCCCGAGCTCTTCCATGGAAGGAACCCGTGTATGGGGAATGTTCAGTTGCCGGGCCAGTTCAGCTACTTTAAGTGTCATGGACTGATCGGCATCGTCAGCCGTTATGACTTCGTTCACTTCACCATTTTTCATGGCTTTCAGTGTCTGCTTTGTTCCGATAATGATATCGAAACCTGCCTGTGCTACTTTTTCATAAGACATCTTCATATCCTCCAAAGTAACAAGGATAAATGGAAGCACCTTGATAATATTATCACTCACCCAAATGCATGTCAACTGCATTCGGGTGAGATTTTTGATGCTTCCTTATTTTTTACCCTTTGTTAACATCTGCTTCTCTTTTTATGGCTGCGTAACCTCTTCAGGTGTTACCGAAGTTTCGGTCTTAGCACCCTCGGCTTGAGCCTGTATCTTGCGGTAGCGGGTCATGCCCGTACCTGCAGGAACAAGTTTACCGATAATGACGTTCTCTTTCAAGCCAAGCAGCTCGTCTCGCTTGCCTTTAATAGCTGCATCAGTCAGGACACGAGTCGTTTCCTGGAAGGATGCGGCGGACAGGAAGCTGTCTGTTTCAAGAGACGCTTTGGTAATACCCAGGATGACTGGACGGCCGACTGCCGGCTGGCCACCTTCCATGAGCACTTTTTGGTTCGCTTCTTTGAATTGGTGAATTTCAAGAAGAGATCCAGGTAGAACATCTGTGTCACCAGAGTCAAGAACACGTACTTTGCGAAGCATTTGACGGACCATAACTTCTACGTGCTTATCAGAAATTTCTACACCCTGCATACGGTATACTTTCTGAACTTCTTTAAGAAGATATTCCTGAACTCCGTCGAGGCCTTTGATGGTTAACAGTTCCTTCGGATCAATGGAACCTTCCGTCAACGCATCACCGGACTTCACTTCGTCTCCGACACTTACTTTCATACGGGCACCGTATGGAGCTGTATAGGAGCGGGACTCAATCGCGCCCTGAACGACGATCTCCTGTTTCTCTTTCACTTCATTCACTTCGTGGACAGTACCATCAATTTCAGTGATGACAGCCTGACCTTTCGGATTACGAGCTTCCACGATCTCCTGGATACGAGGAAGACCCTGTGTGATATCGTCTCCGGCTACCCCGCCTGTGTGGAAGGTACGCATAGTAAGCTGTGTACCAGGCTCACCGATGGACTGCGCTGCGATGATACCGACAGCTTCTCCAACTTCAACCTCATCACCAGTGGCAAGGTTGCGGCCATAACATTTCTTACATACGCCGTGCTTCGTATTACAAGTGAAGGCAGTTCGGATGACAACTTCCTTAATACCGGAATCTTCAATCTGTTTCGCAGTATCTTCGGAAATAACTTCGTTTCTTTCTGCAAGAACACGACCAGTTTCAGGGTGCTCGATTTTCTGGAATGCTGTACGACCAATGAGACGGTCGATCAGCGGCTCGATGATTTCAGTGCCTTCCTGAAGGGCGGCAACAGTCAAGCCGCGGTCCGTTCCACAATCATCTTCACGGACGATGACATCCTGCGCAACGTCTACAAGACGACGAGTCAGATAACCTGAGTCGGCTGTCTTAAGGGCTGTATCGGCAAGACCTTTACGTGCACCGTGTGTGGAGATGAAGTATTCAAGTACTGTCAGACCTTCACGGAAACTGGACTTGATTGGTAGTTCAATGATACGTCCAGCCGGGTTGGCCATCAGACCACGCATACCCGCGAGCTGCGTAAAGTTAGAGGCGTTACCACGGGCTCCGGAATCACTCATCATGAAGATCGGGTTACGCGGATCAAGGGATTTCATCAGACGGTTCTGAATGTCATCCTTCGCTGCTCCCCAGATTTCAATGACGCGGTCATAACGCTCTTCCTCGGTAATTAAACCGCGGCGGAACTGTTTCATGACCTTATCGACTTTCTTCTGACCTTCATCAAGAATTTCCTGTTTCTCCGGAAGTACGACAACGTCAGATACACCGACTGTGATACCGGCCTTCGTGGAGTAGGCAAAACCAAGATCCTTCATACGGTCAAGCATCTTGGACGTTTCACTGATGGAGAAGCGTTTGAACACTTCTGCAATGATGTCTCCAAGAATTCCTTTTTTGAATGGAGCGACTTCATCGCGCTTCGCAATTTCCGCACGGATGTCTGTTCCTTTTTCAATAAAGTAATGATCCGGAGTCTTGACCTCCAGGTTCTCTTTTGTTGGTTCATTGATATAAGGGAAAGAACTAGGCAGCATTTCGTTGAAGATCAACTTACCGACCGTAGTCAGAAGAAGCTGCTGGTTCTGTTTTTCTGTAAACGTTTCGTTATTCAAGGAACTCGCCTGAACAGCTACACGTGTGTGCAGGTGGGCATAACCATTTTGGTAAGCCATCAGCGCTTCGTTCAAGTCCTTGAAGAACATACCTTCTCCTACTGCGTTGGTACGCTCAAGAGTGAGGTAGTAGTTACCAAGTACCATATCCTGTGACGGCGTAACAACTGGTTTTCCGTCTTTCGGGTTCAGGATGTTCTGAGCCGCAAGCATCAGAATACGTGCTTCAGCCTGAGCTTCTGAGGATAACGGTACGTGTACAGCCATCTGGTCACCGTCAAAGTCGGCGTTATAAGCCGTACATACGAGCGGGTGCAGACGAATGGCGCGTCCTTCTACAAGCGTCGGTTCGAACGCTTGAATACCAAGGCGGTGAAGCGTTGGTGCACGGTTAAGAAGAACCGGGTGCTCTTTAATGACATCTTCAAGAACATCCCATACTTCATGGTGAACGCGTTCAATCTTACGTTTAGCTGACTTGATGTTGTGTGCAAGTCCTCGGGAAACCAATTCCTTCATAACGAAAGGCTTGAACAACTCCAGAGCCATTTCTTTAGGAAGACCACACTGGTACATCTTCAACGATGGTCCTACAACGATTACGGAACGTCCGGAATAGTCAACACGCTTACCAAGAAGGTTTTGACGGAAACGTCCCTGCTTCCCTTTCAACATGTGAGAAAGAGATTTAAGCGGACGGTTACCAGGACCTGTAACCGGTCGGCCGCGTCGACCGTTATCGATCAGGGCGTCAACAGCTTCCTGAAGCATACGCTTCTCGTTCTGAACGATAATCGTAGGGGCTCCAAGGTCCAATAGACGCTTCAGACGGTTGTTACGGTTAATGACACGACGATAAAGGTCGTTCAAATCAGATGTGGCGAAACGTCCACCATCCAGCTGCACCATCGGGCGCAGTTCCGGAGGGATGACAGGAAGAACATCCAGGATCATCCATGATGGATCGTTACCAGAATGACGGAAGGACTCCAACACTTCCAGGCGCTTGATCGCACGTGTGCGTCGCTGCCCCTGGGCAGTTTTCAACTCTTCCTTCAGTGTGTCTACTTCTCCATCCAAATCGATGTCGAATAGAAGTTTACGGATGGCTTCCGCTCCCATAGCAGCCTGGAAGCCTTGTCCGAATTTCTCACGGTATGAACGGTACTCTTTTTCAGAAAGCAGCTGCTTCTTCTCAAGAGCCGTCTCGCCTGGATCGGTCACGATGTAAGCGGCGAAGTAAATAACTTCTTCAAGCGCTCTTGGCGACATATCCAATACAAGACCCATACGACTCGGGATACCTTTGAAGTACCAGATGTGAGAGACAGGGGCAGCTAGTTCAAGGTGCCCCATACGCTCACGGCGTACTTTCGCTTTTGTTACTTCAACGCCACAGCGGTCACAAACGACGCCCTTGTAACGGACGCGTTTGTATTTTCCACAGTGACATTCCCAGTCTTTTTGAGGCCCGAAGATACGCTCACAGAAAAGACCGTCTTTCTCTGGTTTCAACGTACGATAGTTGATGGTTTCCGGCTTCTTAACTTCACCATAGGACCAAGAACGAATCTTATCCGGTGAAGCGAGGCCGATTTTCATATACTCAAAGTTGTTTACATCTAGCAAGGGGCCTACCTCCCTTTCAGTATCCAGGTTTTACCCTAAGCTTAGAACACGAGCGACAGCAGTGTTTCTAACTTAATCGTCTAAGTTCAAATTCTCGGATTCTTTGGTTTGCTCTTCCTCAATATCCCGCATCTCAATCTCTTCCTCATCACCGGAGAGAATCTTCACATCCATACCAAGACTTTGAAGTTCCTTGATAAGAACCTTGAAGGATTCCGGCACACCAGGTTCCGGTACGTTGTCACCTTTGACGATGGCTTCGTATGTTTTCACACGACCAACAACATCATCGGATTTAACTGTCAGGATTTCCTGCAGGGTATAGGCAGCACCATATGCTTCAAGTGCCCATACCTCCATCTCACCGAAACGCTGACCACCGAATTGGGCTTTACCACCAAGCGGCTGCTGGGTAACGAGAGAGTAAGGTCCAGTTGAACGGGCGTGGAGTTTATCATCAACCATGTGTGCCAGTTTGATCATGTACATGACACCAACAGATACACGGTTATCAAACGGATCGCCGGTACGTCCATCATACAAGATCGTTTTCGCATCACGAGCCATGCCTGCTTCCTGTAATGTTTCCCAAACATCTTCCTCGCGGGCACCATCAAAGACCGGGGTGGCGATTCTTTCACCCATCAAACGGGCGGCCATACCCATGTGCAGCTCCAGCACCTGACCGATGTTCATACGAGATGGTACACCAAGTGGGTTCAACATGATGTCAACCGGTGTTCCATCTGGAAGGAACGGCATGTCCTCTTCCGGAAGAATCTTGGAAATAACACCTTTGTTACCGTGACGTCCAGCCATCTTATCCCCTTCAGAAATCTTACGTTTCTGAACGATATAAACACGGATCAGCTGGTTCACTCCCGGTGGAAGCTCATCTCCGTCTTCACGGTTGAAGATTTTCACATCAAGAACGATACCACCAGCACCGTGAGGAACACGAAGAGACGTATCACGGACTTCACGAGCTTTTTCACCGAAGATGGCGTGAAGAAGGCGTTCTTCTGCAGACAGTTCTGTTACCCCTTTAGGTGTAACTTTACCGACAAGCAGATCTCCGTCACTGACCTCTGCTCCGACGCGGATAATTCCACGGTCATCCAGGTCACGAAGAGCATCTTCACCGACGTTAGGAATATCACGAGTGATCTCTTCAGGTCCAAGCTTCGTATCACGGGCTTCTGATTCATATTCTTCAATGTGGATGGATGTGTATACATCATCTTTAACAAGGCGCTCACTCATAATGATCGCATCCTCGTAGTTGTAACCATCCCATGTCATGAAGGCCACAAGCGGGTTCTGTCCAAGAGCCAGTTCACCCATATCCATGGATGGACCATCAGCAAGGATTTCCCCTTTTGTAACACGGTCACCTTTAGAAACGATCGGACGCTGGTTATAACAGCTTCCCTGGTTGGAACGGATGAATTTCTGAAGACGGTAACGGTCAAGATCTCCCTCAACCTCTTTGCCATCTACTTCAGAAATACGGCGGACGCGGACTTCTTTCGCTTCCACACGCTCAACAATTCCTTCGTGCTTACAAATAACGGCAGCACCGGAGTCTTTACCAGACACATATTCCATACCAGTACCAACAAGAGGCGCATCCGGCTTCAGCAATGGTACTGCTTGACGCTGCATGTTTGCACCCATTAGGGAACGGTTGGAGTCATCGTTCTCAAGGAATGGGATACAGGCTGTCGCAGCAGATACTACCTGCTTCGGAGATACGTCCATGTAGTCAAGGCGGTCACGGGCTACGACCGTGTTTTCCCCGCGGAAACGTGCGATAACTTCTTCATCTGTGAATCCACCGTCATCATCAAGCTTCGCGTTCGCCTGGGCAACCACGTAGTTATCTTCCTCATCGGCAGTCAGGTAGTCGATTTGAGCCGTTACTTTGTTTGTATCCGGGTCGACACGACGGTATGGCGTTTCAATAAATCCGAACTCGTTCACTTTCGCATAGGAGGAAAGGGAGTTGATCAGCCCAATGTTTGGACCTTCCGGCGTTTCGATCGGACACATACGCCCGTAGTGGGAATAGTGTACGTCACGAACTTCAAATCCTGCACGTTCACGAGTTAAACCACCTGGTCCAAGAGCAGATAGACGGCGTTTGTGTGTCAATTCCGCAAGTGGGTTGGTCTGGTCCATGAACTGTGAAAGCTGCGAGCTTCCGAAGAACTCTTTAATAGACGCAATAACCGGACGGATGTTAATCAACTGCTGTGGTGTGATGGACGATGTATCCTGGATGGACATACGCTCACGAACGACACGCTCCATACGGGAAAGACCAATACGGAACTGGTTCTGAAGAAGTTCACCTACAGAACGCAGACGACGGTTACCAAGGTGGTCAATATCGTCTGTCCCGCCTACATCATGCAGCAGGTTGAAGAAGTAACTGATTGAAGAAAGAATATCAGCAGGAGTAATGTTCTTCACATCACGGTCAATGTTGGCATTGCCGATAACGTTGATTGAACGCTCCCCTTCCGGATCAGTTGGGTCAACGATTTTCACAGACTGTACTTGGATCGGATCTTCAAGAACGCCTTCAACGGGTTCAAGCGTTTCTTCACTCAATGTACCTTCCTGATCATCGAAGTAAGGGATCAGTTTATTCAGGAGACGGCGGTCAATCTTATCGCCTTTTTCAGCGATGACTTCGCCTGTTTCCTCATCGACCAGCGTTTCCGCCAGTGTTTGATTGAACAAACGGTCCTTAATATGAAGCTTTTTATTCATTTTATATCGTCCAACGCGCGCTAGGTCGTAGCGTTTTGGATCGAAGAAACGGGAAACCAGCAAGCTTTTCGCATTTTCTACTGTAGGCGGCTCACCAGGGCGTAGACGCTCGTAGATTTCAAGCAGAGCTTTCTCTGTAGTCTCCGTATTATCTTTCTCAAGCGTGTTTTTCAAGTATTCGTTATCGCCGATAAGATCAATGATCTCCTGGTCGGTTCCGAATCCTAAAGCACGCAGCAGAACTGTAATCGGCAGCTTACGCGTACGGTCAATACGTACGTGTACGACATCTTTGGCATCTGTTTCAAATTCCAGCCACGCTCCGCGGTTTGGAATAACGGTTGCCGTATAGCCGCGTTTACCGTTTTTATCTATTTTCTTGTTAAAGTACACGCTTGGAGAGCGGACGAGCTGAGATACAATGACACGCTCAGCACCGTTGATTACGAAGGTACCGGTGTCTGTCATCAATGGGAAGTCACCCATGAAAACTTCCTGCTCTTTTACTTCACCTGTCTCGTTGTTTAGAAGGCGTACTTTCACTCGAAGCGGTGCGTTATATGTTACATCGCGATCCTTTGACTCATCGACTGGATACTTTGGTTCGCCAAGGCTGTAGTCTACGAATTCAAGCGATAGATTACCTGTGAAATCTTCAATCGGGGAAATGTCCTGGAACATTTCCTTCAAACCTTCTTTTAAGAACCAATCGTAAGAAGCGGTTTGGATTTCAATCAGGTTCGGTAATTCTAATACCTCACTGATACG
Organism: Halobacillus sp. Cin3; assembly: GCF_947311855.1. Taxonomy (NCBI): domain Bacteria; kingdom Bacillati; phylum Bacillota; class Bacilli; order Caryophanales; family Bacillaceae; genus Halobacillus; species Halobacillus sp. Cin3. The sequence continues at coordinate 36,909 of NZ_CAMZMV010000010.1, forward strand.
TGCATAACTTCTGCGCTGGCGGTGTCGTCCATACTGAACTAGTTGACCTGTCAACTGATTCACCCCTCAAATCAAGCATTTTAATAACGAAAAAAGGGTCCGGCAAGACATGCCGAACAGGCTTGCGGTTGATCTTGCCACAAGCATATTTAAACATCTGCGGCAATTGCAGATGGTGATTCTTCATTTCTCTCTAACGTTAGACAAAAAAGAAAAAGGCTTTTCATACATTAAAAACCTCATTTACTTTCAGCGTTCGATTTTACCATTCTGACCACTCCGTAAGTTTTTTATACTATTTTGTAAAAAAGACTTGACAGATATCAGATATATTGGCATTTTTCAATACTAGCACAAGTGGGTTTGCTAGTCAATCTTTTTTGCTTTGAGAATGTAGTAACCTTTCTTTTTCAAAACGACCTCAGATGAACCGAACCATTCATCAAGTTTCTGCTTAGCAGATGGCGCCCCCTGCTTTTTCTGAATCACAACCCATAACTCTCCGCCTGGCAGCAGCGCTTCCGATGCTTCTTCAAACATCGCATGCACCACAGACTTACCGGCACGAATCGGAGGATTGGTTAATATAGCAGCAAACTTCCTGTCCCGGACACCCTGAAGTCGGTCGCTCTCCAGAATGGTTACATTATGAATGTGATTGGCAGCCGCATTCTTTCCCGCCAGATGGAGGGCCCGTTCGTTTACATCCACCATCACAAAACGACGGTCACTGAAAGCTTTAGCCAGAGACAACCCAATAGGGCCATACCCACATCCAAGATCAAGGATTTCCCCCTCCACTTCAGGAAGTTGAAATGCATCAATCAAGACCCTTGAGCCGTAATCCACTTCATTTTTGGAAAAGACGGCGTGATCTGTCGTGAAGGAAAATGGAAATCCCTTCAATTCGAAGGACCATGTTTTCTCCTCACTAGCCGTTGATGTCTTTTTTGAATAATAATGCTCCGACATATCCGAACACCTTCTCCATTGTCTGAATTTTAGAGAATAAAATGTCTATTAAGAAAAAGAAAGCCCGCCGATATATCAGCGAGCTTTTCTCCAAGGTTTTCCTTACTTAAGTTCGACAGTAGCGCCTGCTTCTTCAAGCTGAGATTTGATCTCTTCAGCTTCTTCTTTAGAAACGCCTTCTTTGATTGCGCTTGGAGCACCATCAACCATTTCTTTAGCGTCTTTAAGACCAGCACCAGTGATTTCGCGTACAGCTTTAACCACTTTGATCTTAGAAGAACCAGCAGATTCTAGTACTACATCAAATTCAGTTTGCTCTTCAGCAGCTTCTGCACCACCGGCAGGAGCACCAGCAGCAACTGGAGCTGCAGCAGATACACCAAATTCTTCTTCAATTGCTTTAACTAGGTCGTTAAGCTCAAGAACAGACATTTCTTTAATCGCTTCGATAATTTGTTCGTTAGACATGAGAAATTTCCTCCTTAGTTATGTTGGTTTATTTTAAACGAATGCTAACTTACGCACTTTCTTCTTCTTTTTGATCCGCGATTGCCTGTGTAGCATAAGCGAAGTTGCGGATTGGAGCTTGTAGTACGCTTAGGAACATAGATACAAGACCCTCGTAGTTTGGAAGGTTGGCAAGCTCTTTGATTTGCTCAAGAGTTGCGACCTGGCCTTCAACTACGCCACCTTTGATTTCAAGATCTTCATGATCTTTAGCGAAGTTGTTCAAGATTTTAGCAGGAGCTACCGCATCATCTGTGTGGAAAGCTATCGCTGTTGGTCCTTGTAACACTTCATCAAGGTCAGATAGTTCAACTTCTGCAGCCGCACGGCGAATCATTGTGTTTTTATGCACTTTGTATTCTACGCCGGCTTCACGAAGCTGATTACGAAGTTCAGTGACTTCAGCTACATCAAGACCGCGGTAATCTACTAATACAGCAGATTTACTGTTGCGGAACTTTTCAGCTAGATCAGATACAATCTGTTTCTTCTGTTCGATAATACCGCTCATCGTTCCACCTCCTATTGACTTTTCATCATACCGTTCGAAGGTTTTCTTAATAAAGAAAAACACCTCCACATAGACATGGAGGTGTTTTTCATAGAGCAGGGCAGATGGCGCTGCTCTATCTTATATCACACACCTCGGCAGGACTTTAAGTGGAAAACCACCCCTGCTGTCTACGGTATAACGTATTCTTTTTATACAACGCTACTTAGTATATAACACTAATAGCGGAAAGTCAACACTTTTTATTACTTCGTGTAAGCAGAAACGTCTACTTTGATTCCAGGACCCATTGTAGATGAAACAGCAGCGTTACGCATGTAAGTTCCCTTAGCAGCCTGCGGCTTCGCTTTAACCAACGCATCTGTAATCGCTGCGAAGTTTTCAGCAAGTTTCTCTTCATCGAAAGAAGATTTACCGATTGGAACGTGGATGTTTGCTGCTTTATCAACGCGGTATTCAACTTTACCAGCCTTGATTTCATTGACAGCTTTTTCAACTTCGAACGTTACCGTGCCGGTTTTAGGGTTTGGCATAAGACCTTTTGGTCCAAGTACACGACCAAGTTTACCAACTTCAGCCATCATGTCTGGAGTTGCAACAACCACATCAAAATCGAACCAGCCTTGGTTGATTTGGTTGATCAGGTCCTGCTCTCCTACGTAGTCTGCACCAGCTGCTTCTGCTTCTTTCGCTTTATCACCTTTAGCGAAAACAAGCACACGCTGGGATTTACCTGTACCGTGTGGAAGCACCATCGCGCCACGGATCTGCTGATCCGCTTTTTTAGGGTCTACACCCAGACGGAAAGCCGCTTCAACAGTTTCATCAAAGTTAGCTTTTGAAGTTTCTTTTACAAGCTTGATCGCCTCTTGTACATCGTAAGCTTTTGTACGGTCAACAAGTTTTTGAAGTTCTTGCTGCTTTTTCGTTTTTTTAGCCATTTCAATTTCCTCCTCTTGTGGTTTTAACGGATTTTCCTCCCACGAATAAAGGTTGCGAAAGAGTCACAAGCTCCATTTCCGCAACCTTCTCCTATCTCCATGTGACGCTGTGGGATTAGTCTTCGATTGTGATTCCCATGCTGCGCGCTGTACCTTCAACCATGCGCATAGCAGCTTCAACGTCAGCCGCATTTAAATCAGGCATTTTTGTTTCTGCGATTTCGCGAACTTGGTCACGTTTAACAGAAGCAACTTTGTTACGGTTTGGCTCACCGGAACCTGATTCGATACCAGCCGCTTTCTTAAGAAGAACAGCAGCAGGTGGAGTTTTAGTAACGAATGTAAATGAACGGTCCTCATATACCGTGATTTCAACCGGAATAATCGTACCCGCCTGTTCCTGTGTACGAGCGTTAAACTCTTTACAGAAACCCATGATATTGATACCTGCTTGACCTAGTGCCGGTCCTACTGGCGGCGCTGGGTTTGCTTTACCCGCAGGGATTTGAAGCTTAACTACGTTAATTACTTTTTTAGCCACGAGACACACCTCCTTAAAGTCCGTGATGTGGTAATAGGGATTCACCCTCCCACTCCATTGCAATATGCAAAAACCTGTATTTTACAGGGCGCATATAGAACATAAAAATTCTAGCATCTTTAACTCTAATATGCAAGGGGAGAGATGAATTTTATAATTTTTCGATTTGAGTAAAGTCCAACTCGACTGGTGTTTCACGTCCGAACATATTCACGTGGACTTTGACTTTCTGTTTGTCCGTGTCAATGTATTCGATCGTACCTGTGAAGTTGGCAAAAGGCCCATCTGTTACTGTAACACTTTCCTTCACCTCAAAGTCAACCTCTGCTTTCGGCTCTTCATTCATGCCCATCCGCTTAAGCACGGTTTCTACTTCCTCAGGGAGTAGAGGAATCGGCTTGGATCCTGAACCTGTGGAACCGACGAAACCAGTGACCCCTGGTGTATTACGAACAACATACCAGGAATCATCCGTCATCACCATTTCCGCAAGAACATAGCCTGGGAAAACCTTTTTCTTTGCGATTTTCTTCTTGCCGTTTTTGATCTCAGCTTCTTCGTCCTCCGGGACAAGGACACGGAAAATCTTATCTTCCATACCCATTGATTCCACGCGCTTTTCAAGGTTTGTCTTAACCTTATTCTCATAACCTGAGTACGTGTGCACTACATACCATCTTTTTTCCATAATCACAGGACAAGTGCTTGCCCTTCCCTCCCTTGTATTAGAGTGATGAAAATTTCTCCAACATGAAAAAACCCGCGGAACGGGTTTTTTGTAAGTCTATCTCCTATTATAGCATAAAATCCACTCTACTATTCTTGAGCAATGAGTTCAAGCACTTGGGAAATCCCAAGATCTACAATAGCAAAGAACACAGCTACGAAAGCGACCGTTCCGAGAACGGTGATGGTGTAACGTGTCAGTTCCTGACCCTTCGGCCAGCTTACCTTCTTCATCTCCCGAGCTACATTCTTGAAGAACTTAAACATGCTGCAATACCCCCAAACTTGCGCCATCCGGCTGCTTCTCTACTTTGTCTCCTGGTGCAACGTATGTTTCCCGCAGTTTTTGCAGAACTTCCGTACCTCGAGACGTTCAGATTGGTTGGAACGATTTGTATATGAACTATAATTTCGATTGAGACATTCTGTACAAGCTAATATCACTTTTTTCCGCATTTCCGTCGCCTCTCTTTATAAGAGGTTTACACATACTCATTTAATGTAGCATTCAAAGGTTACCGTGTCAATGCAGCGTTCAGAGGGTGATTTCACTCACTTCCAAATACTTTTCGAGCTTTCTCTTCACCCGCTGCAGTGCATTATCGATAGACTTCACGTGTCTGTCGAGCTCTATTGAAATTTCCTGATAGGAACGTCCATCCAAGTACAGCGTGAGAACCTTTCTTTCCAGATCGCTCAGCAGCTCGGACATCTTCTCTTCCATATCGGCGAATTTTTCTTTATTCACAATTAATTCCTGAGGGTCAATGGCTTTGGAACCGGCGATGACATCAAGCAGTGTCCGGTCCGACTCTTCATCGTAAATCGGCTTGTCCAAAGAAACGTAGGAGTTTAAAGGGATATGCTTCTGTCTGGTGGCGGTTTTAATGGCGGTGATAATCTGACGGGTGACGCACAGTTCTGCAAATGCTTTAAAAGACGAGAGTCTGCCTTCACGATAATCGCGGATCGCTTTGTAAAGGCCTATCATACCTTCCTGAACAATATCTTCCCTGTCTGCTCCAATAAGAAAGTAGGTTCGAGCCTTTGCGCGAACAAAATTTTTGTACTTATTGATCAAATAGTCAAGCGCCTGGACCTGTCCTTGATTGATCCTTTCAACGATCGCTTCATCATCAAGCTTGCTAAGATCCAACTCACTGCTGCTTTTCTCCGTTTGTAAGATGCTCACACAGGATCCCTCCGACCGTGCTACCTAAATATAGCAATATTATACAGTAAGCGCTTGAAAAGCGTCAACAAGTTGTCAGAATTATTTATCTCCTCGCCGCCATTTCTCAAAGATTTCCCGCATCTCTTTGTCGATGGGAATCTTGGACTGATACGGGTATATATTGTGATTTTCTACATCTTTCTCAATCTGGTTTTCTATATTTCTCATTTCAATATAAAGTTCCCGGGCCGACTTCCGGAAAGCTCCCTGCCCGAAGATCGTCCGCTGCTCGGCATAATCCGATGTCGCCACATAGACTTGTGTGCGGACATCATTTAAATCACCGGCTAATTTTTCAATACGCTCATCAGCGGTTTCGTTTTCTTTTGTAAAGATGACTTCCACTTTGTAATTTTTTTGTTTTTTTTCGAGGCCGCGCACATGATAGGCGTCAAATACAATGATGATCCGGTCACCTGTATAGGATTGGTACTCGGCCATCATCTCAATTAATAGATCCCGGGCCTGCCCGAGATCCTTATCCCTTAATTTCACGAGTTCCGGCCAGGCTCCGATCATGTTATAGCCGTCAACAATTAGTACAACCATCTGTTACTCACCCAGCGGATACCGTTTGCGATGGACTTCATACATGAGGAGGGATGCGGCAACAGAAGCGTTCAAGGAGGTTACTCTGCCAGCCATCGGCAGACTGACGGTCCAGTCGCATTTGTCTTTGGTGAGACGACTCATTCCCCGGCCTTCACTTCCGATGACAAGGGCAATCGGCATACTGCCATCCAGCTGTCTGTAATCCTCCGTACCCTCTGCATCTGTGCCGACGACCCAGACGAACCGCTCCTTTAACTCATCAATGGTACGGGCAAGGTTCGTTACACGGGCGACAGGAATGTATTCAATCGCTCCTGTCGATGTTTTCGCCACGGTCGCCGTAAGAGCAACAGAGCGCCTTTTCGGAATGATCACTCCGTGAGCCCCTGCTGCATCTGCTGTCCGCAGAATCGATCCCAGATTATGAGGGTCTTCAATTTCATCACAGATGATGAAAAATGGTGCCTCTCCTTTTTCCTCAGCTTTAGCAAAAAGATCTTCAAGATCTGCATAATCATAAGCGGCAACAGAAGCAGCCACCCCTTGGTGGTTTCCGTCCACGAGCTGGTCGATTTTCTTTTTCGGTACCTTCTGAACATTGACACCCTGTTCTTTAGCCAGCTGCTCCAGCTTTTTAAAAGCCTGGTACTGGAGTTGATCGGATACCATCACCTTGTTGATGGAGCGTCCGGCTCTCAGCGCTTCCTGCACCGGATTCTTCCCTATGATCCATTCTCCGTTTGTCATGAATGCTCGCTCCTTTCTTCTACGTGCTTAATGGAATAGTCGATCAGAGTTTCCAGTCTCTCGGTACGACCGGACAAATACAAAAAGCCAAGTACAGCTTCAAAAGCTGTGGAATAACGATAGGTCTGGACATTCGTGCTTTTCGGGACGGAGCCGGATTTGGCATTGCGCCCCCGGCGGAGCACCCCTTCTTCTTCCTCCGTCAAAAGTCTATCCTCCTGCCAGGCTTGGACAACAGCAGCCTGCGATCCAGCTGATACGAACTGGACCGCCGCCTGATGAAGCTGCTGTGGTTTCACTTCTCCTTTCTCCAAAAGGTGATGCCTGACATACAATTCATATACGGAATCCCCCATATAGGCCAGGGCGAGACTCTTCATCTGTTTAACATCCTTCATGCTCTTCAGCCCCGCTTCCAGCGCGTTCCCTGTGAGGTATCCTCCAGGATAATATGACGGTCTTTCAACTCATCACGGATTTGGTCGGCACGCTCGAAGTTCCGGTCTTTCCTTGCTTGTTTACGCTCTTCAATTAAAGCATCGATTTCTTCATCAAGAAGGTCTGTTTCTTCTCCAATTTGAATGCCAAGCACACGCAGCAATTCCTCCAGCGTCTGTTCAAAGGCATCAAGCACATCGACATGTGTCTGACTTTCCTGAAGGTAAAGGTTGGCGGCCTTGGTCAGGTCGAAAATCACAGAAATTGCATTCGCTGTATTAAAGTCATCATCCATTTCTTTCATGAACTGCTCCTTGAATCCGTGTACCTTCTCCATCCACTCGTCACGATCTGCCTGCAGGCTCATCGACGTTTCTTTACGGTGGCGGATGTTTTCATAAGCGTTCTGAATCCGTTCAAAGCTGCTCTTCGCGCCTTTCAATAATTCATCACTGAAATTGATCGGGTGACGGTACTGAACACTCAGCATGAAGAAGCGAATGACTTTTGGATCATGCTTTTTCACAAGATCATGAGCAAGAATAAAGTTTCCGAGGGATTTCGACATTTTTTCGTTGTCGATATTAATATACCCATTATGCATCCAGTAACGAGCAAAGGATTCTCCGTTATGGGCTTCAGACTGTGCTATTTCGTTTTCATGGTGGGGGAAGGTAAGGTCCTGTCCGCCTGCATGAATATCAATCGTATCACCAAGATACTTTTTGGCCATAGCCGAGCATTCTATATGCCACCCCGGGCGTCCGGTGCCCCAGGGACTATCCCACGTAATTTCACCCGGCTTTGCATTTTTCCAAAGGGTAAAATCAAGCGGATCTTCTTTCTTATCCCCTACCTCAATGCGCGATCCGGAACGAAGCTCATCGACGGATTGATGAGAAAGTTTCCCGTAATTATCAAAGGATCGGGTGCGGAAATAAACATCTCCGCCTGCTTCATAGGCATACCCTTTATCAACAAGTCCTTGAATGAAGCTGATGATTTCCTCCATGTTTTCTGTTACCCGGGGATGATCGACGGCTTCTTTAACTCCAAGGGCACCAACATCTTCCTTATAGGCATCAATAAACCGGTTGGCGATTTCTGTCACACCTTCGCCCATTTCGTTGGCCGCTTTAATCAATTTGTCATCCACATCAGTAAAGTTGAGCACATAGTGCACATCATAGCCGCGGTATTCAAAATAACGGCGGACAGTATCGAAGACGATGGCCGGGCGCGCGTTTCCGATATGAATGTAGTTGTACACGGTGGGTCCGCACACATACATTTTCACCTTGCCTTCTTCAATGGGTGTAAATGGTTCTTTCTTACGCGTTAAAGTGTTATATACATTAATCGCCATTAGTCTTCACTCCTTCTTTCTCTTTCAGCTGATCACGCAGCTGCTGTAGTTCTTTTTCCAGATTGTTCAGCCGGTCATAAACAGGATCCGGCAGTTTATGGTGGTCGAGGTTTTTCTGGACTTTCCTGCCGTTCTGGATAACGACATGACCAGGGATCCCAACGACTGTGGAATTATCCGGGACATCTTTCAACACGACAGACCCTGCCCCTACCTTGGAATTCTCTCCTATAGTGATGGACCCAAGAACCTTCGCTCCTGTAGCAACAAGGGAGTTATCGAGCAGCGTTGGGTGCCGCTTCCCTTTCTCCTTCCCAGTTCCCCCGAGGGTCACGCCTTGGAATATCGTCACGTTATCACCGATTTCGCACGTTTCCCCGATGACGACTCCCATGCCGTGGTCAATGAAAAAGCGGCGGCCGATCTTCGCGCCCGGATGAATTTCAATACCGGTTAAGAAGCGGCTCCACTGGGAAATCAGCCGGGCAGGAAAAAAGAATTTCCTTTTGTGAAACGCATGGGCCACCCGGTGGCCCCAGATGGCGTGGAGGCCGGAATAGGTAAGAATGACTTCAATGTAAGAACGAGCAGCAGGATCCTGATCAAACACCACATCCACATCTTCCTTGAACATTTTAAAAAGCCCCATACTTGCTCCCTCCTTTGAATAACACAAAGCAGAAAAAAAGCGTCCCTGTGCCATAAGCACAGAGACGCTTGAACGTGGTTCCACTCTGTTTGGGAAACATGAAATCCTTTCCCCTCTCGAGCCTTGATAACGGAAGGCAGCCGCTTCCGCCTACTAACATTCAGCGGAAGACTCCGAGGTGCATTTCAAGGAACTCTCTCCAAATCACTTCCAGCCAAAGGTGATTCTCTCTGCAGAAGAGTGGTTCCTTTACTTCTCCTCATCAACGTTTCGTATAGGTAACTCTACTATATGATATTATTTCCTTCCTGTGAACGATTTAAGCTTGGCCTTTGCTTAATACATCGTTCAGTCGGACCGTAACGGTATCAAGTCCAAGCAGATGAATCGCGTTAGGAAGCTCCGGACCGTGTGTCTGACCGGTTGTAGCGACACGGATCGGCATGAAGAGTTTCTTCCCTTTATGGCCGGTTTCCTTCTGTACCGCTTTAATTTGTGCCTTAATATTGGCCGGTGTGAACTCTTCCAATTGCTGAAGGTTCTTTTTGAACGTTTCAAGCACCTCTGGCACCTGCTCGCCCTGAAGCACTTCCATAGCCGCTTCATCATACTGAATTTCCTGCTTGAAGAAGAGCTCTGTCAATTCGACAATTTCCGCACCGTAGTTCAACTGCTCCTGATAAAGGCCGATGAGTTCCTTCACCCATTGGCGATCCTCATCACTCATGTCTTCCGATACACGGCCGGCTTCCACGAGGTGAGGAAGAGCCAGTTCAACGACCTGATCAAGGTCAGCAGCTTTAATATACTGGTTGTTCATCCATTTCAGCTTCGCTGCATCAAATACGGCCGGGGACGTGGAAAGGCGCTCGGCATCAAAAATATCGATCAGCTGATCCTTTGTAAAGATTTCCTCTTCACCTACAGGGGACCAGCCCAGCAGGGTGATGAAGTTGAAAAGCGCTTCAGGCATATACCCCAGATCGTTGTATTGGGAAATGAACTGAAGAATGTGCTCATCACGCTTACTCAATTTTTTACGGTCTTCGTTCAGGATCAACGTCATATGACCGAATTTCGGAGCTTCCCATCCAAATGCTTCATAAACCATCATCTGCTTTGGTGTGTTGGAAATGTGTTCTTCTCCGCGCAGCACGTGAGTGATTTTCATTAGATAATCATCGATGGCTACAGCAAAGTTGTAGGTCGGTGTACCGTTTTTCTTAACGATGACCCAGTCTCCAAAGTCGCTGGATTCAAACGTGATGTCTCCACGTACAATGTCGTTGAACGTGTACGTATGATTCTCCGGCACACGCAGGCGGATACTCGGCTCACGGCCTTCGGCTTCAAATTCCGCCATTTGTTCCTCTGTCAGGCTGCTGTGCGCTCCGGAATACTTAGGAGCCTCTCCGCGGGCCATCTGAGCCTCACGTTCCGCTTCCAGTTCTTCAGACGTCATATAGCACTTGTAGGCAAGTCCGCGCTCCATCAGCTCATCGACATATTTCTTGTAAATGTCCAGACGTTCCATCTGACGGTAAGGGCCGTACTCCCCACCAAGGTTCGGACTTTCTTCCCATTCAATCCCGAGCCATTTCAAATAATCCAGCTGGCTTTGCTCGCCGCCTTTTACATTCCGTTTTTCGTCTGTATCCTCGATACGAACGACCATTTTCCCTCCTGCATTTTTAGCAAACAGGTAATTGAACAGAGCTGTTCGGGCATTTCCGATATGAAGATACCCCGTTGGACTTGGTGCATACCGCACACGTACTTCGTTTGTCATAATTGTTCTCCTTTCCGGTAACCGGTCATAATCCTTGACTCATTTTATCATTTTTTGCTTAGGATTGTGGATTATTTTGCAACAGAACAACCGCCTGGGCCGCGATTCCTTCTTTTCGTCCGGCAAAACCAAGCTTCTCTGTTGTAGTCGCTTTGACATTGATGAGATCTTTTTCGGTCTGGAGTAGATCCGCAATGTTTTCTCTGATTTGTTCAATATAAGGGGCCATTTTCGGTGCCTGGGCAATCACGGTACAGTCCATATTCCCAAGCGTATATCCCTTTTTCTCGATGATCTTCCATACATGCTGGAGAAGACGGCCGGAGTCTGCATCCTTGAACTCCGGATCGGTATCCGGAAAATGTCTGCCGATATCTCCTTCTCCAACGGCTCCAAGACAAGCATCCGCGATGGTATGAAGCAGAACATCGGCATCCGAGTGTCCGAGGAGTCCTTTTTCATAAGGGATTTCAATTCCCCCGATGATGCATGGACGACCTTCTGTCAGCTGGTGCACATCAAAACCTTGTCCGATTCGAAACATTGAATGTGTCTCCTTTTCCTTTTGGTTATTCAAATAGGCTTCTGCCTTATGTAAGTCTTCAGGAGTTGTCAGCTTAATATTGTCATAACTTCCCTGGACGACTGCCACTTCTTTACCTGACTGTTCCACTAACGATGCATCATCTGTACCATAGTATCCACGTTCCTGCGCTTCTTCATGCGCTTTGGTAATCAGATCATACTGAAAAGCCTGCGGTGTCTGTGCAGCCCACAGTTTGTTACGGTCGAGGGTTGTAAGCGTCCTCCCCTCTTTCTGTTTAATCGTATCCGTGACCGGAACAGCCAGCAGCGCTGCCCCTTTTTCCACAGCTGTTTCTGCTAATTGATGTAGACTTTCCTCCATAACAAAAGGACGCGCGCCGTCATGGATCAGTACAGGGATGTCTTTCCTCTGCACGACAGAGAGTCCGGCATGTACACTGTCCTGCCGTTCTGCTCCCCCATTCACAGCCTTGATGGGTGTGGTTGAAGGAAAATGCTCAAGCAGTCTCTCCATCTGATCCTGCTCCTGTTTATTCGTAACGAGAATGATTTCCCCGCACCAGTCATCTTGTTCAAAGACAGCCAGAGTATGAAGGATCAGAGGTTTATCATTAATATTAATAAATTGTTTATTGTGACCTGCACCCATCCGCTTTCCTTGTCCGGCCGCAAGCACAATCGCTGTGTATTTTATCATAATAGCCACCTTGAGCGAGATAGTGTTGTGAAATTCCCCATAAAAGAACAAAAGCGATAACATACGCGTTATCACTTTTGTATTTCTCTATTTAGTTTATACCGTTTTTAAAGGGCTTTTTCAAGTGATTTAGGCTTTGCGAAAATCATACGGCCCGCTGATGTCTGAAGGACACTGGTGACCACAACTTCGATCGTCTTACCGATGAAGTCTTTGCCTTCCTCAACGACAATCATTGTTCCGTCATCCAGATAAGCGACACCCTGATTCTGTTCTTTCCCGTCTTTGATCACCTGGATGGTCATTTCCTCACCAGGTAGAACGACAGGCTTCACAGCATTTGCAAGATCATTGATGTTCAGCACCTGAACATTTTGAAACTCACAGACTTTATTTAAGTTGAAATCATTGGTCACGACAATACCATTCGTGACTTTAGCGAGTTTGACGAGCTTGCTGTCCACTTCCTGAATCTCTTCAAAGTCACCTTCATAGATTTCCACATTAACAGGAAGATCCTTCTGCAGTCGGTTCAGAATATCCAAACCTCTGCGTCCGCGGTTTCTTTTCAGTCCGTCAGAGGAATCGGCAATGTGCTGAAGTTCTTCAAGAACAAACTGAGGAATCACGATCGTACCTTCCAAAAAGTGAGTTTCACAGATATCTGCGATTCTACCATCAATAATGACACTGGTATCAAGAATCTTCTGCTTTGGAATCAACGACTCATCCACGGCCGTGCCGGAAGAGCCTTCCGCTTCCTCGTCCGCTTTTTTATCCTTTTTGGAAACAAGGTTCAAAAATTCATCTTTACGCTTAAATCCGACCTGAAAACCGAGGTAGCCAAGCAGAACGGTAAGAGCAATCGGTACGACCTGGTTGATGACCTGGATTTGAATATCCTGGACAAACACATTAATCAAATACGCGATCAGCAGCCCAACGATTAAACCTAAACTTCCGAACAGTAAATCAGCGACAGGTGCCCGGACAAGAGAATCCTCCACCCATCGAATGAAATCGACAATATAATCTACGATCCAGAATGTTAATAAAAATAAAATAAGTGCTCCTATTACAGCTCCCATGACAGCTTGAATCCAGGTCTGCCACGTAAGCCCCATGGTTGTAAACAGTTCAGGGAAATAGAGGTAACCGATGGTTCCGCCGGTAATAACAATAAATAACTGTACAATACGTTTAAGCACTTGTATTCACCTCCTCAAACACAGTATGACCAAACCTCACAACCATTAATCATATAAAAAGGAATGATGGTCTTAAACTTAGCACAACTTCCATTTTTAGTCAATGAGCAAAACATTCATCATACCATATTTATTTTAAATAAGTCAATGTTCTTATATATGACGGTCTACAAACAGTTGTTCCTGTATGCGGTCGAGTCCGTCTCTGATTTTTGCTGCCCGGATTTCTCCGACACCATCCACTTTGACAAGTTCTTTTGGGGATGCCTGGATCAGATCATCCAGGGTGCTGAATCGCTGCACCAGGTGTTCAATAATTAAAAACGGAAGACGCGGAATTCGGCTGAGAATCCGGTAGCCTCGTGGATGAACCGCATCAGAAAGCTTCGTTCCCGTTGAATACCCCAGTAGTTTTAATACCTGCTCATCGGATAGAAGTTCCGGATTGGACACTTCCTGCATCTTCTTTAACATATAGTAGGGTTCATAATCCGGCCGGCGGCTGTAATCCTTCATGAGGAGCTCTGCCTCTTCCTCAATGTTGGAGACCAGTTCCGTGAGCTGGAGCTGGATCAGACGTCCTTCGATTCCAAGCTCATTCACATAGTTTAATATTTCTGTCTTTGTGCGGAGAACCATTTCAATCCGGTGTACAACCTGGACCACTTCGGAAAAGGAAACCATGTTCTCGAATTCCATGGCTCCAAGGTTGGTGACGCTTTGGTCGAGCACATTTTTATACTTTTCCAATGTCTGAATCGCTTGATTCGCCTTAGTCAGGATGACACCGATGTCTTTCAAGGAATAACGGAGCGACCCTTTATACAGCGTTATGACATTCCTCCGCTGGGAGATGGCAATCACAAGCGAACCTGTCTGCTTGGCCACCCGCTCAGCTGTCCGGTGACGCATCCCTGTTTCATTGGAGAGGATATCAGGGTTCGGCATTAACTGGGCATTCGCGTATAAAATTTTCGTACCTTCATCATTAAGGATGAGCGCTCCGTCCATTTTGGCGAGTTCATATAAGTGCGCCGGTGTGAAATCTGACTGGATGTGAAAACCACCATCCACGAGCTCCCGCATACCGTCTCCATAGCCCAGAACGATCAAGCCCCCCGTATTTGCACGGAGGACATTGTCAATGCCGTCCCTGAGTGGTGTCCCGGGAGCCACCAGCTTCAAAATGTCTCCAATTCCGTTTTCCTTGATTTCGTGCCATTCCATTTATGTGTCCCCCAATGTGACCTTCATAGCTTCCTGGACGGTGCTGACTCCGATCACTTCAATCTGGGAGGGCGGGGTCCAGCCATCCATGTTCTTTTTAGGAATGATGACCCGCTTGAAACCAAGCTTAGCCGCTTCCTGAACACGCTGTTCAATCCTTGCTACACGACGGATTTCGCCGGTCAGCCCCACTTCCCCTACAACGACATCATCCCCATTGGACGACTGGTTGCGGAAGCTTGAGGCAATGCTGATCGCCACGCCAAGGTCAATGGCGGGTTCATCCAGTTTGACACCACCGGCGACTTTGACATAAGCATCCTGGTTTTGGAGCAGAAGACCTGCCCGTTTCTCAAGAACCGCCATAAGCAGCGGCACCCGGCTGTTATCAAGTCCCGTCGCCATACGCCTCGGATTCCCGTAGGCCGTTGGTGAAATGAGGGCCTGGATTTCAACAAGCACGGGTCTCGTTCCTTCCATGGAAGCAACAACAATTGAACCGGCTGCCCCCTGGGACCGCTCCTCAAGAAAGATCTCCGAAGGGTTGAGCACTTCTTCAAGTCCTTTTTCCTTCATTTCGAATATACCCATTTCGTGCGTGCTTCCGAAGCGGTTTTTCACACTTCTCAAAATACGGAAGGTGTGATGGCGCTCTCCTTCAAAATAAAGAACGGCATCCACCATATGCTCCAGAAGCCGTGGGCCCGCGATGGATCCTTCTTTAGTAACATGCCCCACAATAAAAATCGGGATACCTTTGCTTTTGGCAATTCTCATCAACTGACTCGTACATTCCCTCACCTGGGAAACGCTCCCTGGAGCAGATGTGACATCCTCTTTGAATATCGTCTGTATCGAGTCAATGACGACGAACTTCGGATCGATCTGTTCAATCTGGTTCGTCACGTCCTGGAGATTCGTCTCAGACAATACATAAAGCTCGTCAGATGTGATGCCTAAACGTTCCGCCCTCAGCTTCGTCTGCCGGGGAGATTCTTCCCCTGATATGTAGAGGACCGGAAAATCCTTATCAGCGATTTGTGCGGAAACCTGAAGGAGTAATGTTGACTTACCGATACCCGGGTCTCCCCCGATTAAAACTAAGGAGCCTGCTACAATACCGCCGCCGAGCACGCGGTTGAATTCAGGCATATCTGTCGGCAGCCGTGGTTCCTTCTGTGATTTGATCTGTGTAATTTTTTCAGGTTTTGCCGTTGCAGAAGTGGAACTGGTCTGGAAGACGTGACGGGAATTGGCAGCCGGAGCCGACATTTCCTCCACGAGCGTGTTCCATTGATGGCACGCAGGGCATTTCCCCATCCATTTCGGTGTTTCATATCCACATTCCTGGCAGACAAACTTTGTCTTTCTTTTTGCCAAGAGATCACCTCTTCTATTCCTATGAGTGTATACGAAAAAGATTGTGAGGAAGTTTCACAGTCTTATCATTTTTATTAAATGTTGTGATTCAAATCATACCGGAATAAGAAAAAAATCGGAAGGCAGACACCTTCCGATTCTTTACTCATGCAGTCAGCTTGTTGAAGACTCCTGCTGCGTATGAACGACGAAGTTCTTGTCATCGTCCAGATCAATTTTAACTTTTTGGCCTTTAGCGATGTTTTCCTTAAGAAGCTCTTCAGATAACAGATCCTCGACGTTTTTCTGGATGGAGCGTCGCAGTGGTCTTGCTCCATACTCCGGATCAAAGCCGGAATCTGCAATATAAGTGATTGCTGCGTCTGTAAGCGTAAAGTCGATTTCCTGCTCCAACAGGCGTTTTCTGAGCTCTTCAGCCATAAGAACAACGATGTCCTTCATGTGTTTCTTCTCAAGAGAATGGAAGACGATTGTCTCGTCGATACGGTTCAGGAATTCAGGACGGAAAGCTTTCTTCAAAGCATCCGTAACCTTGGACTTCATGTCCTTGTAATCCTGGTCCGCCTCTCCCATAGAGAATCCAACATATTTATTCTGCTTAAGCTCCTGGGCTCCAACGTTGGATGTCATAATCAGCACCGTGTTACGGAAATCAACGACACGGCCCTTGGAATCTGTCAAACGACCATCTTCCAGAACCTGGAGAAGGATGTTGAAGACTTCCGGGTGTGCCTTTTCAATTTCATCCAGCAGAACGACGGAGTAAGGCTTGTTACGCACTTTCTCAGTCAGCTGTCCGCCTTCTTCGTAGCCGACATAACCTGGAGGAGATCCGACCAGACGGGACGTGCTGTGTTTTTCCATGTACTCGGACATGTCGATACGGATCATGGCATCTTCCTCGCCGAACATGCTTTCTGCAAGGGCGCGGGCGAGTTCTGTTTTACCGACACCTGTAGGTCCAAGGAAAATGAAGGAACCGATTGGACGCTTCGGATCTTTCAAACCGGCACGGGCACGGCGGATCGCCTTGGAAATGGCCTTCACGGCTTCTTCCTGACCAATGACACGGTTGTGAAGCGTATCTTCAAGATTCAACAGGCGCTCACTTTCATCTTTCGTCATCTTGGAAACAGGAACGCCGGTCCAAACAGAAACGACGGCTGCGATATCTTCAACAGTTACCTCAGAGTCTTCCTGTCCCTGCTTTTCCTTCCATTCGTCTTTCGTCTGCTCCAGTTCATCACGAAGGCGCTGCTCGCTGTCACGCAGGGAAGCGGCCTTTTCGAATTCCTGGCTTTGTACCGCTGCATCTTTCTCCTTGCGAACTTCCTCCAGCTTCTGTTCGAGCTCTTTTAAGTTCGGTGGAGCCGTGTAGGAACGCAGCCGCACTTTGGATGCTGCTTCATCAATCAAATCAATCGCTTTATCCGGAAGGAACCGGTCGGTGATGTAACGATCGGAAAAACGGACGGCAGAATCAATGGATTCATCTGTAATCGTTACACGGTGGTGCGCTTCATAGCGGTCACGCAGTCCTTGAAGGATCTGTACAGACTCATCAAGCGTCGGCTCATCCACCTGAATCGGCTGGAAACGGCGCTCAAGAGCTGCATCCTTTTCAATGTACTTACGGTACTCATCAAGTGTCGTAGCTCCGATACACTGCAGCTCACCACGGGCAAGCGACGGTTTAAGGATGTTGGAAGCGTCAATGGCACCTTCAGCACCACCGGCGCCGATCAGCGTGTGAAGCTCATCAATGAATAAAATGATATTGCCCGCCTGACGGATTTCCTCCATCACTTTTTTCAGACGGTCTTCAAATTCACCGCGGTATTTCGTACCAGCGACAACGGTTCCCATATCAAGCGTCATGACGCGTTTTTCACGAAGGATTTCGGGCACCTCGTTATTCATGATCTGCTGGGCAAGACCTTCAGCGATAGCGGTCTTACCAACACCAGGCTCACCTACAAGAACAGGGTTGTTCTTCGTACGGCGGCTTAATACTTGAATCACGCGCTCAATTTCCTTGCTGCGGCCGATGACCGGATCAATATTCCCTTCCTTGGCAATAGCCGTTAAGTCACGGGCAAGGGAGTCAAGGGTCGGTGTATTCGCATTCGCCGCCTGAGCTCCTGAGCCGCCGCCTCTGCGGTTCTGACCGCCGGTGGACTCATTGTTCCCAAGCAGTTGAAGAACCTGCTGACGGGCTTTATTCAAGCTTACACCAAGGTTGTTCAATACGCGGGCCGCAACTCCTTCTCCTTCGCGGATCAAACCGAGAAGAATGTGTTCGGTTCCGACATAGGAATGACCAAGCTTGCGTGCTTCATCCATGGAAAGCTCAATCACCTTTTTCGCACGCGGCGTATAGTGAATCGTCTGGGATACTTTCTCTCCCTTGCCGATTAACTTCTCGACTTCCTGCTGAATTTTAGAGGATTCCAGACCTAAAGCCGTTAAAGCTTTGGCTGCAATGCCTTCCCCTTCACTGACAAGTCCAAGCAGAATGTGTTCTGTTCCAATATTGTTGTGTCCTAAACGGACGGCTTCTTCCTGCGCTAAAGCAAGTACTTTCTGTGCTCTTTCTGTAAATCGCCCAAACATCATGGACATTCCCTCCTAACATTATTCTTTATGCTCAAGCTGGAGCCTCTCACGGATAAGCGAAGCTCTCCTTACATCCCTCTCATCAGGGGATAACGATGTTTCAGCGTATTGCTGAAGGAAGCCCGGCTGGGTCAAAATCACCAATTCATTCAAAATGGTTCTTGGAATATGATCAATGAGCCCAAGATCGATACCGAGCCGCAGGTCGGACAGACATTTCGCCGCCTCTTTCGATTCGATGATGCGGCTGTTTGTTAACACCCCGTACGACCGGAAAATTCGATCCTCCAGACGGATACTGGAGCGGTGCATCAACGTCTCTCTTGCTTTCCTCTCCTGGTCGATCAGCTGCTTCACGACACTATGGAGATCTTCCACAATGTCCTCCTCCGACTTTCCGAGAGTAATCTGGTTGGATATTTGAAAAATGCTGCCCAGTGCTTCACTGCCTTCCCCGTAAATGCCTCTTACCACCAGACCCAGCTGGTTAATCGCCGGAATCATCCGGTTGATCTGCTGGGTCATCGATAAAGCAGGGAGGTGCATCATTACGGAAGCCCTCATCCCCGTACCTACGTTTGTAGGACAGGCGGTAAGATATCCTCGGTTTTCATCAAAGGCATAATCTACTTTTTCCTCGAGCCAGTCATCAAGCTGACTCGCCTGTTCCAGTGCTTTATCAAGCTGAAAACCCGGGAAATATAATTGTATGCGTACATGGTCTTCTTCATTAACCATGATGGAGACCTGTTCATTTTGAGAAATCAGTGTGGCTGAGTTTTCTGAGTGCTCAGCAAGGTGAGGGCTGATTAAGTGCTTTTCTACAAGCACCCTTTTCTCAACAGGTTGAAGGTCCCGCATCCGGACCAATTCAAAATCCTTATAGTCCCGGAAAGACGTCTGCTGAAAATTTTCTTCAAAATAAGCCAGGACCTTACTTAACGTGTCCTCCTTTGCGATGATAGGGAAAGGATGTTCTGCAAAATTCCGGGCGAGGCGTATGCGGCTGCTCATCACAATATCGCTGTCCGGTCCCTCCTGTTTCATCCATGGGCTGATGGCTTCATTGATAAACTGCTTCAGGGACATTACTCTTCACCACCCTCATCCTGATGAAGTTCGTTCTCTAATGAACGTATCTTATCTCTACATTTCGCTGCTTCTTCAAATTCTTCCTGCTCGATTAATTGTCGAAGATTAATTTTATATTCTTCGATTTCTTTTTTCAGATGAAGGTTTCCGCCTTCTCTCTTTGGAATCTTCCCATCATGACGGGTATTCCCGCTGTGTACACGTCTTAAAATCGGGTTAAGCCGATCATCAAATGTTTCATAACAGACAGCACAGCCGAATTTGCCGATTCTGGCAAATTCATTATAAGTAAGTCCGCAGTTCGGACATTTTAGAGTTTCTTTTTTAGGATACGTTTGAGGACTCTGCCCCTTAAATGGAGAAGGGCCCTCAGAATGAAAAAGACCGGAAAGCAGATCGTTCAGCGAAAAATTTTCTTCACCATAATTCATATAGCCATTTTCCTTTGCACACTGCTCACAGACGTGAATCTCTGTCTTCTGACCATTCACAACCTGCGTCAGATGCACCGTTGCCGGGCGCTGATGACACTCCTGGCATTCCATCTGAATCTCTCCCTTCCGTCAGCATTTGTATTTAAGGGTAAATAACATCGCCTTCATAATCCGCGATCGAATTTCATCCCGGACAGGCAGAGGGAAAGCCAGCACATCCCGGTCAATGACACTTTGGAGAAGTTTCCCTTCTCTTAACGTAATCACATCAAATTCTACGAGACGCGCAAGAACGTCCTCCGCCTGAGACTGAGAGACACGAGGGTGAATGAGGTGCATCACATCTTCGATCATTTCAGAATCCTTGCGATGCTGGATCCGGCTGATGCGGATATACCCTCCACCTCCACGTTTACTTTCTACGATATAACCCTTTTCCACTGTAAAACGTGTCTTAATCACATAATTGATTTGAGATGGAACACATTGAAACCTTTCCGCCAGTTCGCTTCGCTTAATTTCAATGATCTGCTTTTGACTTTGATCCAGTATACCTTTTAAATAATCCTCAATGACATCGGATATGTTCCGCATCGCCCCTCCCCCTTCTTCTGACTTTGACTATCTTTGACTTTAATTTTATTATACTCAAATTTTATCCGTACGCAACCATCTTGTTTGTTTGATACACACCATCTATGTTTCCCCGATTGAACTTGAATTAAAACAAAAAATCTACACAGATGTCTGTGTAGATTTCATTACCGATCATGACCGCAGCCTTCCACTCCATCAATAGATGTAATCTCCGCCAGCAGCTTTGAACGATCGAGCCCGGGCTTTTTTTCAATCTGAACGATCACTCTCTTCTGCTCCCCATCAAGAGCCGTTACATCCAAACTACGGATGTCCACGTCCTCCTGTTCAAACAAAGAAAGCAGCTGATGAATCTGCAGATCTTTTTTAATTGTAATGTGGTACGTAGGGCCGCCGTTTAATTTCTCTTTTTCTACTTTGTTTAAAAGGATCAGACTGATCAGCACAAACAGAGTGGTTACTGTCGCAACATCGTACATTCCCGCTCCAACAACGAGACCGATCCCAGCCACCGTCCAAATAGAGGCAGCTGTTGTCAGCCCCCGGATGGTCATGCCGTTGACGATGATCGTACCCGCTCCCAAAAAGCCGATGCCACTGATCACATAAGATGGAATACGGGCAGGATCAAAGCGCACATGGTCATATTCCTCTATGAACGCTTGAAATCCATATAGAGAAAGGAGCATCATCATACAGGCGCCCACCCCCACAAGGATATGCGTCCGGAATCCAGCGGAATGGTTTTTCAATTCCCTCTCAAAACCAATGAGTCCTGCTAATAGTAATGCGAAAAATAATCGAAAGATGAACATAAGTATATCTTCATGGAAAAAGTAGGACCAACTCATGGATAACCTCCTTTTTAAACAATATATTCTTAATAGAAAAAAACCAGAAGTATTTACTTCTGGTTTTCTGGTTGACGTGGCAGCGTCCTACTCTCACGGGGGTAAACCCGACTACCATCGGCGCTGAAGAGCTTAACTACTGTGTTCGGCATGGGAACAGGTGTGACCTCTTCGCCTTCACCACCACATCAATATAAAGTTTGAGGTGAACCCTCAAAACTGGATAAGGAAACAACTATTGATTAAACATCATTCACGAAGTATATATAGATAAGTCATCGATCCATTAGTATCCGTCAGCTCCACGTGTCACCACGCTTCCACCTCGGACCTATCAACCT
>NZ_CAMZMV010000011.1:0-50696 GCF_947311855.1 Halobacillus sp. Cin3
AGGTTGATAGGTCCGAGGTGGAAGCGTGGTGACACGTGGAGCTGACGGATACTAATGGATCGATGACTTATCTATATATACTTCGTGAATGATGTTTAATCAATAATGTTTCCTTATCCAGTTTTGAGGGTTCACCTCAAACTTTATATTGATGTGGTGGTGAAGGCGAAGAGGTCACACCTGTTCCCATGCCGAACACAGTAGTTAAGCTCTTCAGCGCCGATGGTAGTCGGGTTTACCCCCGTGAGAGTAGGACGCTGCCACGTCACACAAAACCTTCAGGATTGTCCTGGAGGTTTTTTTCTATCTTTTTTTAAACGTACATAGATCTTGAAAGTATAAGATTCATAGTTTTGGACATACTAAGGCTGTAGCATATAAATCGCACGGAAAGAGGGGGATAGCGATGAGTAGGAAAGATCGATGCAGCATTTGTGAGAGGGAAACCGATCAGGGATTGTATCTATTGAAAATCTATATCTGCGAAGCCTGTGAATCAGAAATAAAAGACACACCGGCGGATGATCCGAAGTATGTGCATTTCGTGAAGAAAATGGCAGAGGCACAGAAGTCCATGATTCCCTCCTGACGATTGATGACTTGTGCCAACAATGAACCTCGAGCGGTTTGTCTTTACCAGTAGAAAAAGAATTTGAATTCTCAAGCCGTGCGCCGGTAGATATCAGTCCTGCGCTTATCCGGCAGACATCGCTGGTGCTCGGAACATTACCAAAGGATCATCTAAAAAGGAAGATTCTCTGTTAAACAGAGAATCTTCCTTTTTTCTACTTCAAAATCATAAAGGAAAAGATCAGACTTGCTTCTGAGACCACTCCTGGTTCACAGAACAGCCGTCAGTAAAAAGACCTGAAGGGATCACGAAACTTCGGTGGATTGCCTGAGGAGGCGATCTCCGGTAGTGTGGAGGAGAAAGAAAGGATGGAGTGCACGTGAATATAAAATCGACGCCTCTTTATGAGGCGCTGAAAAAAAATAGAGAGAAAGAACCGATTTCTTTTCATGTTCCAGGTCATAAATATGGGCAGATATATAAGGGGGAGGATACCGGCTTTCTTGGACTGGATGCGACAGAAATCAGTGGATTGGACGATCTGCATGCTCCGGAAGGCGTCATCCGCCAGGCGCAGGAGCAAGCGGCTGATTTTTTTGGAAGTGAAGAGACGTTTTTTCTGGTGAATGGTACGACGGTTGGAAACATGGCGCTCCTCTTAACGGTCTGCGGGCCGGGAGATGAAATCATCGTACAGCGGAACTGTCATAAATCTGTCCTGAATGGTATAGAACTGGCGGGAGCAAAACCGGTATTTATTTCCCCTGAATTTGAGGAGGATACGAGTCGCTACAGCCGGGTCACACCATCGTCTATCCAAAAAGCGCTCGACCAATATCCGGAAAGCCGTGCTGTTTTTTTAACCTACCCCGATTACTTCGGCCGGGCGTATCCCTTAAGAGAGATCGCTTCCGTTGTCCACAGCCGGGATATTCCTCTGCTGATTGATGAAGCTCATGGTGTTCATTTTCATTTAGGACCTCCATTCCCGGAGCCGGCCTTAAAAGCGGGGGCCGACGCCGTCGTCCAGTCGGCCCATAAAATGGCCCCGGCGATGACGATGGCTTCATACCTGCATATAAAGAGCTGCCGCGTCTCTTCTTCCCGTCTGCGTCACTACCTGCAGATGCTTCAGTCAAGCAGTCCTTCCTATCCATTGATGGCGAGTCTTGATCTGGCAAGGGATTATTTACAGCAGTGGTCTAAAGAGGATCGGGATACGCTCGTATCTTTCATTAAGGATGTGCGGGCTGTATTTGAACATTATCCGGAGCACTGGCGTGTTCTTCCCGTCACCCCTATGGACGATACACTGAAGATTGTACTTGAGCCTGAGACGAACACAGGCTTTGATGTAGCTGATGTGTTGGAAAAGCAGGGACTGGTCCCTGAGATGGCTTCAACGGACCAGGTGCTGCTCGTGTTAGGGTTGGAGCCTTATTTTTCCTTGGCTAACTTAAAGAAACAACTGGCTTTCGTCGATAACAAATTAAAAAAGACGGAAAACCATGCTACAATAAAGCAAGATCAAATATCGTTTCCACCTATTCAAACATTGGAATGGAGTTATTCGGAGATGAGGGACAAACCGGTCGTTCTTATGGACTGGAACGAAGCGGAAGGACAGGCAGCCGCCGAAGCCATCATCCCTTATCCACCCGGAATCCCTTTGGTACTCAAAGGGGAACGTCTTTCCAGTACACATATCCAGGCCGTCCACTCTTTGGTGGAGAAGGGCGCACGTTTTCAGAACTTAGATATGGCAACAGGGGTGCGAGTGTTTAAAGGAGAATGATTGTGAAGGGATTGTTTGTAACATTTGAAGGCGGCGATGGGGCTGGAAAGTCATCCATGCTGAAAGAAATGGCCGCTGAGCTTCGGAGTGAGGGATACCCGGTCATGGAAACAAGGGAACCGGGTGGAATCCGTATTGCAGAAAAAATTAGAGAAGTCATCCTGAATCCGGATCATACAGAAATGGATGCACGGACAGAGGCACTGTTGTATGCAGCAGCCCGGAGGCAGCACCTTGTGGAAAAGGTTTTACCTGCTTTAGAGAAAGGGACCATTGTCTTGTGTGACCGTTTCGTCGATTCCAGTCTGGCCTACCAGGGTGCCGCCCGGGGGCTGGGTATGGATGAGGTCTATCAAATCAATGAATTTGCGATAGAAGACTGCATGCCGGATCTGACTCTGCTGTTTGATATAAAGCCGGAAGATGGTCTCGACCGGATTGCACAGAACAAAGGACGGGAACAGAACCGTCTCGATCTAGAACATCTTGCTTTTCATAAAAAAGTCCACAAGGCTTATGAGGAACTTGCCGCACGCAGTAAAGACCGTATTCAAGTCGTTGATGCCGGCCGGTCGTTCGACGAAGTGAAAAAGGACGCATCAAGAATTCTGCGCGCGTCCTTACCCTCATAAACCTTCCGCGATTTGTTATAATAGGAGAAAACACCCAAACAGGAGGGCTGTTCTCATGAAAATGATTATTGCGGTCGTCCAGGATAAGGACAGTAGCCGTTTAAACGATGCGTTATCCAAAAATGACTTTAAAACAACTAAACTGTCGACCACCGGTGGTTTTCTCAGGGAAGGAAATACGACATTCATGATTGGCTGTGGCGATGATCACGTCGATCATGCCCTCGATATCATCAGGGAAAATTGCAGCCAGCGCGAACAGATGGTGGCACCGATTTCTCCAATGGGGGGGAATGCCGACTCGTACATTCCGAAACCTGTGAAGGTGGAAGTCGGAGGAGCGACGGTGTTCATCTTACCTGTCGATTCCTTTTTCCAGTTTTAAGAGGGCCTTATGAAAATCAATCAGGATATAAGAGCAAATGTGGAAGGCCCAATTAAAAATACAGGAAAAATCCCACAGGGAAACCGGACGTTCGGTACGATGATCCAGACCCAGACTCAGCAGCTGCAGCAGAATCAGCTGGACCGGCTCGTGGAGACGATCACGGCCCAGGGGGAACGCGTTGCACGCTCCCGGTCCTTCAGGGATCTTGCTAAATATAAGCGTCTCATCAAGGATTTCATTAAAGAATCTGTTCAGTACGGCACAAACCTCAAGCCGTCCCAGCATTGGAGTCCGAATGGACAGACGCGCAGGCTTACGCTTATTGAAACCATTGATGAGCGGCTGCTGGAACTTACGGAAATGGTAATGGATCAGGAGAAGCGTTCGGTCGACCTGCTTGGATTGATGGGTGAAATGAAAGGTCTGCTGATTAATCTTTACACATAAGGACGGTATTTACATGCAGACGTGGCAGGACATGAAACATTTACAGCCGTTAGCGGCCCAGATGCTGGTCAACAGCTTCAAGAAAGACCGCATATCCCACGCCTATCTATTTCAGGGAGATCGCGGCACTGGAAAAAAAGAAATGAGTTTACTATTTGCGAAAAGTATTTTCTGTAAAAATAAAGACGGGGCGGAACCGTGTCAGAACTGCCGGGACTGCCACCGTATCGATTCGGGGAACCACCCCGATCTGCACTGGATAGAACCGGATGGACAGTCTATTAAGAAAGACCAGATCCTTCATCTGCAGAAGGAATTCACATACACAGGACTGGAGTCCAACCGTAAAGTCTATATCATTGTGGATGCAGAAAAAATGACCGTCAACGCGGCGAACCGCCTGCTGAAGTTCCTCGAGGAGCCGAGCCGGCAGACGACCGCGATGCTGTTAACGGAAAACGGCGCCACGATTCTGGATACCATCCGATCCAGGTGCCAGCTGCTGGCTTTTCAACCACTCCAGGCGCATATCATGGAGAAAAAATTAATTGAAGAAGGCGTTTCCAACTCAAACGCCCGCCTGCTTGCGGCTTTGACGAATAACATAACGGAAGCACTGGAGATGAATGAGGATGAGTGGTTTGCGAATGCTAGAAAATTAGTGATACAATTAATTGAAGTGCTTCAAAATAAACCAAATGAAGGACTTTTGTTTATCAACCATCAATGGATGCCTCACTTTAAGGAACGCACCCAGCTGCAGCGCGGTCTTGACGTGCTCATACTCTGGTTTCAGGATATGATCCATCAACTTTTGGACCGGGAAGATTCGATCGTTTTCATTTCAGAGAAAGAGAAATTGAACCAGTCGGTCATGAGATGGTCACGACAGTCGGCAGCCAGAGGTCTTTCCAGCATTCTTGAGGCAAAACGAAAGATAAATCAAAATGTCCATCCTAATTTAGTGATGGAACAACTTACCCTTCAACTACAGAGGTGATGATCGTATGA
This sequence comes from Halobacillus sp. Cin3, assembly GCF_947311855.1. Lineage (NCBI taxonomy): Bacteria > Bacillati > Bacillota > Bacilli > Caryophanales > Bacillaceae > Halobacillus > Halobacillus sp. Cin3. The sequence continues at coordinate 4,845 of NZ_CAMZMV010000011.1, forward strand.
TCGAAGTTGTAGGTGTCCGATTTAAACAAGCCGGTAAGGTCTACTACTTTGATCCAGGTGGACTGCGTATGACGACGGAAGACTACGTCATTGTGGAAACGGTCCGCGGGATCGAATTCGGAAAAGTTGTCATTGCTAATAAATCCATAGATGAAGAAGATGTGGTGTTACCTCTTAAGAAAGTGATCCGCATGGCGGATGACAAGGATAAACTCACCGTGGATGAAAACAAGGACAATGCTCAAAAAGCCTACCAGGTTTGTGTGAAAAAAATCCGTGAACATAAATTGGACATGAATCTTGTCGATGTTGAATATACATTTGATCGCAATAAAGTGATCTTTTATTTTACTGCCGATGGACGCGTCGATTTCCGGACACTCGTCAAGGATCTCGCGTCTGTTTTCAAAACGAGAATCGAGCTTAGACAGATCGGTGTCCGTGACGAAGCCAAGATGCTCGGCGGCATCGGTCCCTGCGGCAGAATGCTCTGTTGTTCTACGTTCCTCGGGGATTTCGAGCCCGTATCTATTAAAATGGCGAAGGACCAGAATCTGTCGCTCAACCCAGCCAAAATTTCAGGCCTCTGCGGCCGCTTGATGTGCTGTCTGAAGTACGAAAATGATGATTATGAAAATGCGAAAAAAGAGCTTCCGGATCTCGGTGAGAATATATCAACTTCTTATGGGAAAGGCAGAGTGGTCGGTCTCAACATGCTTGAACGCATGGTTCAGGTTGAATTCCGCGAGAAGGAACGTGTATTGGAGTATTCCCTTCAGGAACTGATTGATGAAGGAGTCCTTCAAACCGAAGCCTCAGAATAAAAGGGTGAAGTCGACCGTGAATAAGAAAGCCATTTTTGAACAAGTATCCCATTTCGAAAGCCAGATCGGCGAGTTGTATGAACAGCTTGGAGATCTGAAAAAGCAGCTGGCCTATCTATTGGAAGAGAACCAGCATTTATCGCTTGAGAATCATCATCTGCGGCAGCGGTTGGAAAAGGAAAATGAGAAACAGGAGACAACTTCCTCACCCTCGTCGAAACAGGACAAAGGCACGGTCGTCGGAGAAGGCTATGATAATCTGGCCAGACTCTATGAAGAAGGCTTTCATATTTGTAACCTGCATTTCGGCAGCCCGAGAGACGAGGATTGCTTGTTCTGTCTATCATTTTTGAATAAAAAGAAATAAATCCAGGTCCAGGCCCTTTCCTTGCTCGTTCGAGGAAGGGCTCTCTTTATATCGGAAAGAAAGGAAACAGACGGATGGTACAATTGAAAGATGATGAACGAATCGATGATTTATTAGCCAAGGAAGAACGGAGGATTATCCAAAGCCCGAGCGCTTTTGCTTTTTCGCTCGATGCTGTTCTGCTGGCCGACTTTACGTACGTACCGAAAACGAGAGGGAAGATTCTCGACTTGTGTACGGGGAACGGGGTCATTCCGTTGTTTCTATCCACACGCTCTTCTGTACCCATAACTGGAGTGGAAATTCAGGAGCGGCTGCATGATATGGCGGTTCGGAATGTTGAATTGAATGAACTTGGTGATCAGCTTCAGATGATCCATGGAGATTTGAAGGAGATGCCGGCTTATTACGGCAATAACAAGTTTGATTTGGTCACCTGCAATCCTCCTTATTTTCCAACACCCAAAACAGATGAGCATAACTTGAATGAATACCTGGCTGTCGCCCGCCATGAGATTCACTGTACTCTTGAAGATGTAGTGTCTGCATGCAGCCGGCTGGCCAAATCCGGCGGGAAAGTATCCATGGTGCACCGGCCGGACCGGCTAGTGGAGATTATCCAACGCTTCAAAGCCCACAAGCTGGAGCCGAAGCGGATGCGTCTTGTCTACCCGAAAGCAGGGAAGGAAGCAAACATCCTTTTGATTGAGGGGGTGCGGGACGGTCGTCCCGGCTTAAAAATTCTTCCGCCATTATATGCGCTTCAGGAAGATGGCGATTACACTGATGAACTGAAGGAAATCTTAAATGGACGGTAGTCATTATGTCTATATGCTTCGTTGCGGGGACGGGAGCCTTTATACCGGGTATACGAATAACCTCGAGCACCGTCTGCAGAAGCATCGGGAAGGAAAAGGAGCTAAATATACCAGAGGACGGGGACCGCTCGTACTGGAAGCGTGGCAGTGTTATGATCATAAAAGAGAAGCCCTCCAGGAGGAATACCGTTTAAAGCGGATGGCCAGAACGAAAAAAGAAATATGGATTGAACAGCGGAAGGAGGAAACTGGTGAAAATTCAAAAGAGCTTTAGTGAACATCCAACAGGTACCCTTTATATTGTGCCTACACCGATCGGGAATCTGGAGGATATGACGTACCGGGCTGTATCTACCTTAAAGAGTGCCGATATGATTGCGGCAGAAGATACCCGGAATACAAGAAAGCTGCTGAATCATTTCGATATTCACACAACATTGATCAGCTACCATGAGCATAACAAATACACCAAGGGATCTCAGCTGATCGAACAGCTGCAGGCAGGGCAGACCATTGCTCTTGTCAGCGATGCGGGGATGCCGGGGATTTCAGACCCGGGGACAGACCTTGTGGCTGAAGCGGTGGAGGATGATGTTCCAGTCGTTGTTCTTCCAGGGGCGAATGCGGCTCTTCCAGCCTTAGCCGGGTCCGGTTTACCAACGGATGAATTTTACTTTTGTGGCTTTCTGCCACGTAAAAAGAAAGACCGGGCAGCTGTATTAGGACGCTTGAAACCTTATGGAGCGACGCTGATCTTCTATGAATCCCCTCATCGTCTGAAGGAAATGCTTGCGCATATGAATGAAGAGCTCGGAGCAAGAAGGGCATCGCTCGTGCGGGAATTGTCCAAGCGTTTTGAAGAATATGTACGCGGGACCCTCTCTGAGCTCGCCCAGTGGGCAGAGGACGAGGATCTTCGTGGGGAATTCTGCATCATTGTAGAAGGATCTTCAGAAGAGGAAAAGCAGGAGGAGGCATGGTGGGCGGGGATTTCCCTGATCGATCATGTCGATCACTACATCGAGAAAGAACAGATGAAAAGTAAGCAGGCGATTAAGCAGACCGCCCTGGACAGAGAACTTCCAAAACGGGATGTTTATCAGGCTTATCACGTCATCCAGGATGAATAGAAATAAGAAAATCCCTTACTGTCAGGCCTGTCCAGTAAGGGATTTGTTTTGGAGCATATGTCAGACTGATTATCTCTCTATTCGCTAACCAGTGAGTGTCGTCGTCTTTTGTTTATCTCTTTTTTTATTTAAGGTTGTCCTGAAGTTCGTTAAGAAGCATTTGAGCGCCTTCTTTACTTAGAACAAGGTTGCCGTTGGCCAGTTTCATGTTGTCGTCTGAAACTTCACCAGTAATATGACAAGTCATATTCGGCTTGTACTTCTTGAGAACGATGCGGTCATCGTCCACGTAAATTTCTAATGCGTCTTTTTCATTGATCCCCAGTGTGCGGCGAAGTTCGATCGGAATTACAACGCGACCAAGCTCGTCCACCTTACGTACAATACCTGTAGATTTCATTTTTCTATCTCCCCTCAATCAAAAGTATGATCGTCATGTTTCGACATATGTCTCGACATAATAGTACCAACCATTCCCAGACGTGTCAATTACTAAAAAAGGTGCAGAGATTTCCATATCCCTATACTAGGTGAGGTATATAAAATGGGTGAGAGGAGTGATTTCCGCAGGCCTGATTTCCTCTTCTCCATTTATATCGGTTCCAAAAATGGATACTTTATCCACTTAGGTTATATATGTCCTATTTTACCATGGTATTTACATATGTGAAGTCTTTATATGTACGGCTTTTGACAGTTTTACATAACTTTCGGTATATTTTAATGTTAGGAATGGAAATAAAAGAAATAAATCGATAGAATGATACCATGACCTTTCATGGCGTTAGCATGATTTTTTTGAGGAGGGAACAGGATGCCAGAGGAAAAGAATACGTTCTATATTACGACACCAATCTATTACCCGAGTGGTAATCTGCATATTGGACATGCCTATACAACGGTGGCCGGCGATGCGATGGCCCGTTATAAGCGCCTGCGGGGGTACGATGTGATGTACCTGACAGGGACGGATGAGCACGGACAGAAGATCCAGCGGAAAGCCGAGGAAAAAGGGGTTTCCCCACAGGAGTACGTCGACGATATCGTCAGTGGAATCAAGCAGCTGTGGGATAAGCTGGATATTACGTATGATGATTTTATCCGTACGACACAGGACCGCCACAAAGTGGTCGTGGAGAAAATTTTCGACTATTTAATGAAAAAAGGGGATATCTACCTCGACGAATATGAAGGATGGTACTGTACATCATGCGAGTCCTTCTTCACAGAACGCCAGCTTGATGACGGGCACTGCCCGGACTGCGGCGGGGAAGTGGAAAAAGTGAAAGAGGAGTCCTACTTCTTCAAAATGAGCAACTACGTGGATCAGCTTCTTGACTTTTATGAGAAGAATCCAACGTTCATTCAGCCGGAAAGCCGGAAGAATGAAATGATCAACAACTTCATTAAACCAGGACTTGAAGATCTGGCGGTTTCCCGGACGACCTTCGATTGGGGAATCGGCGTGCCAGGTAATGAAAAACACGTCATATACGTGTGGATTGATGCCTTGAGTAACTACATTACAGCCCTCGGTTATGGTACAGATGATGATACACGCTATCAAAAATACTGGCCGGCCGACGTACAGCTGGTAGGTAAGGAAATCGTCCGTTTCCATACGATTTACTGGCCGATCATGCTGATGGCGCTGGATCTGCCGCTTCCGAAAAAAGTGTTCGCCCACGGATGGATTTTGATGAAAGACGGCAAGATGTCCAAATCAAAAGGGAATGTCGTCGACCCGGTTCAGCTTAGTGACCGCTACGGCCTTGACGCCCTCCGTTACTACCTGCTTCGCGAAGTGCCGTTCGGATCTGATGGTGTCTTCACTCCGGAAGCCTTTGTAGAGCGGACCAACTATGATCTGGCCAATGATCTAGGCAATCTGCTGAATCGTACAGTGGCCATGATCAGCAAATACTTTGATGGACAAATCCCGGCTCTTACACTCGCTGAGGATACCTTCGATGAAAGCCTGGAAAGCCTCGCCCGTGAAACGCTTGACGGCGTCGAAGAGTCGTTGGAAAATATGGAGTTCTCCGTTGCGCTTTCCACGTTGTGGAAGCTCATCAGCCGTACGAACAAATACATTGATGAAACGCAGCCATGGGTGCTAGCGAAAGATGAAGCGAAACGCGAGCGTCTCGGAAATGTCATGGCTCACCTGGCCGAAGCACTCCGTCATACCGCAGTTATGCTGCAGCCGTTCCTGACGCAGACACCGGACCGGATTTTCCAACAGCTTGGCTTGAATGAAGAGCGTTTCAAGTCATGGGAAAGCCTTGCAGAGTTCGGATTGATTCCAGCCGGAACGACTGTTCAAAAAGATGAGCCGATTTTCCCGCGTCTTGACGCAGAGGAAGAGACGCAGATCATTAAAGATATGATGAAACAGCCGGCTCCGAAGGAAGAAGAGAAAAAGGAAGCTCCAGCCGATCTTGCTGATGAAGTGACGATTGAGGACTTCGCCAAACTCGACTTCCGCGTAGCTGAAGTTTTGAAGGTCGACAAAGTGAAAAAAGCGGATAAACTGCTGAAAATTCAGCTTGATCTTGGCTTTGAGCAGCGTCAGGTTGTCTCAGGCATTGCCGAGCACTATTCACCGGAGGAACTCGTTGGTAAGAAAGTGATTTGTATTGCCAACCTGAAGCCGGTGAAGCTGCGCGGTGAATTGTCCCAGGGGATGATTCTTGCCGGTGAAGACAATGGAAAGCTTGCTCTAGCTTCTGTTGATCAGACCTTGAGCAATGGAACAAAAGTGAAATAACACATGGCTAAAAAGGGAAAGCTCTATTCAGCGCTTTCCCTTTTCCAATGAAAAAAGAAAGGCGGGACGACAATGCTTTTTGATACACATGTTCATTTGAATGCCGATCAATTTGAAGAAGACCTTGAGGAAACGATCCAAAGGGCACGGGAAGCTGGTGTGACGTATATGACGGTTGTCGGTTTTGACAGGAAGACGATTCCGAAGGCACTGGAAATTGCCGAAGCCGATGAACATATCTTTGCCGCTGTAGGGTGGCACCCGGTCGATGCGGTCGATATGACAGAGGAAGATCTGGCTTGGATTGAAGAGCTGTCTGCTCATCCGAAAGTAGTGGCTCTCGGCGAAATGGGGCTCGACTATCACTGGGACAAATCTCCGGCTGATGTACAGAAGGACGTCTTCCGGAAGCAGATCAGACTAGCTAAAAAAGTCAAGATGCCGATCATCATCCACAACCGCGAGGCAACGGAGGATATTGTGCAGATCCTGAAAGAGGAGAACGCAGCAGAAGTCGGCGGAATTATGCACTGTTACAGCGGCCCTGTGGAAACTGCTCAGGAATGTATTGATATGAATTTCCTGATCTCCCTGGGCGGACCTGTGACCTTTAAAAACGCCAAACTTCCGAAAGAAGTCGCCAAGGCTGTTGATCTCAAGCATCTGCTTGTGGAAACGGACTGTCCTTTTCTCGCCCCTCATCCAAATCGGGGCAGCCGGAACGAGCCGGCTTATGTGAAGCTTGTGGCGGAACAGGTAGCTGAGCTGAAGGGCATCTCCTATGAAGAGGTCAGTCGTGTCACAACAGAAAATGCTCTGTCCTTCTTTGGTATTTCCGATTCATAATGGAGGACTTTGGTCATAATATTACAGCTGGTTGAGAATTGTATGGGAATTGTAACATGCCTGTTATGTTATTCATCTGGGCATAAATGCATAATGGAGGAGTCAGTGATTGTCATCTGACTCCTCCATTTTATTTAAAGGGGAGTTAGTTGACATCATTTTGTCACTTGAATACAATGGTACGCGTGCTTTAGAGAGGGGGCCTTTAGGATGAATAGAAAAGAAATAGTAAAAAAAGCTGTCAGTCAAACGACTTTCTGGGCCGTATTATCTGTTATCCTGGCATCCGCCTTTTTAGTGACCGTTACCTATGAAGCCACCAAAGCTTCTGTGCAGGTGACTCAGAACGGAGAAAAAGAATTGATTCGTACCCATGCGGATACGGTGGAGGAATTAATGTCTGACCTGGACGTTGCCGTACAGCCGCATGATGAATTATCACATAAATTATCTGATTCAGTTGAATACGGGATGGATGTTGAATACATAGCATCAAAATCGGTTCACCTGGCCATTGATGGCGGGGAAAAGGAAGACTACTCTACAACGGCAGCTACTGTCGGAGAGTTTTTCAAAGAGAATGATCTGGAATTCAAGGAACACGATCAGCTGTCCCACCAATCCAGTGAGCATCTCGCTGATGGCATGAGTATTGAGGTCGCTGAAGCCTTTCAAGTTACGTTGAATGATGGCGGAGACGAGGAACATATATGGACGACGACTTCCACTGTGGAAGAATTATTGAAAGAACAGGGAATTGAACTCGATGACCTGGATGAATTGAACCTTGATGCGGATGCATGGGTGTCTGCGGATACACCGCTGGAAATCACGCGGGTGGAAAAGGTGACCGACATTGTCGAAGAAGAAACCGATTATTCTGTTGAAGTGAAAAAGGACGACTCCCTTCCAAAAGGGGAGCGCAAGGTGCTTGAGGCAGGGCAGGAAGGTCTTGTGAAGAAGACGTATGAAGTCACGATTGAAAATGGTGAAGAGGTCAGCCGCGAACTGGTAGAAGAAACGGTCGATCAGGAAAGCCGTAGGGAAATCGTAGCGCTTGGCACAAAAGTGGATGAACCCGCACCACAGCCTGTGGTGGCAGCCTCCACTTCGGATGCTGAAAAAGACACAGACTCTTCCCGCAAGGTCGTGCAGACATCTGCCAACGTTTCAAAAAGCAGTCAGGAAACAAGCCGTGAAAAAGAATCAAGTCAAACGATGCGGATGCATGCTACAGCGTACACGGCAGAGTGTGCCGGCTGTTCGGGCGTAACAGCAACGGGAATTGATTTGAATGAAAACCCTGATAAGAAAGTCGTGGCTGTTGATCCGAGCGTCATTCCACTGGGCAGCCGTGTCTGGGTGGAGGGTTATGGATATGCTGTTGCAGGAGATACGGGTGGAGCAATCAACGGGAAACGGATTGATCTTCACGTCTCTTCCAAGAGCGAAGCCTACAACTTTGGTTCAAAAACGGTACAAGTGAAAATACTGGATGAGTGAAGACAGCAGAGGAACCTTTCCTCTGCTTTTTTCCGTGTATAGACTCATGGTATGCTAGGGAGAGGTTTATAAACGGACGTGCAGGGAGGATACACCATTGAAAATTAGAGAGGTCATCGTCGTTGAAGGAAGAGACGACACGGCCAAAATTAAACGGGCCGTGGATGCAGATACCATTGAAACGAACGGCTCGGCTATTGATGAAGAGGTGCTGACACGCATCAAGCATGCGCAGGAGAAGCGAGGTATCATTATTTTTACGGACCCCGATTATCCCGGGGAGCGAATCCGGCATATCATTGCGCAGAAGATTCCGGACTGCAAGCATGCCTTCCTTCCGAAGCACCAGGCCAGAGCAAGGCAGGATAAAGGAATCGGAATAGAGCATGCTTCCATTACGGACATTCAAACGGCTTTAAGCGCTGTCTATGAGCTGATGGATGAGAAGGAAGGGGAAATTTCAAAGCAGGATCTGATTGACCTTGGTTTGATCGGAGGCCCGCATTCTGCTGATTTACGAGAAAAGATAGGCATGGATCTAAATATAGGCAAAACCAATGGAAAGCAGCTGCTCCGCCGGTTGAATATGTTTCATATCACCCGCCGACAGCTGGCTGAAAGTATAGATAGAATCAATCAGGAGGAAAGCTATGAACAATAAAGCGGTTGCGACACCATCACGTACAAAGGAAATACTCGGGAAGTATGGATTTTCGTTTAAGAAAAGCCTCGGACAGAACTTTCTTATCGACGTAAACATTCTGAAGAATATTATTGAAGAGGCTGGTATTCATGAAGAGGCGGGAGCCATTGAAATCGGGCCGGGGATCGGGGCACTTACAGAACAATTGGCCCGTCATGCCGATCGTGTCGTAGCCTTTGAAATTGATCAGCGCCTGCTTCCGATCTTGGAAGACACACTGAGTGCTTATGATAATGTGCATGTCATCAATCAGGATATTCTTCAAGCCGACGTAGAACAGGTCATTCAGGAACAGTTTAAGGAAGGACAGCCGGTCCGGGTTGTCGCCAACCTTCCTTATTACATCACGACGCCTATTCTGATGAAGCTGTTGATGAGTCGTCTGCCGATTGACAGCATTACCGTCATGATCCAAAAGGAAGTGGCCGACCGCATGGCCGCCGAGCCGAATACGAAGAGCTATGGGTCGTTGTCGATTGCTGTCCAGTACTATACAAGAGCAGCCGTGGCCCTGACTGTTCCCAAGACCGTCTTTATGCCGCAGCCGAACGTGGATTCTTCTGTCCTGCACCTGGAGATGCGTGATCAGCCGCCGGTACAGGTGGAAGACGAAGACTTTTTCTTTGATGTGGTCAAAGCGACTTTCGGGCAGCGCAGGAAAACGTTGATGAATAACTTGGCCCGTCATTTCAAGGGCCGCATGGATAAGAGTGAACTGCGTGCCCGCCTGGATGAATCCGGCATTGATCCTTCCCGCCGCGGGGAATCCCTGTCGATGGAAGAGTTTGCAGCTCTTGCGAATGAGTTGTATAAGTAAGACACAAAGCCCATCTTTTCACATACACTAATGTAGTGCTTAGAGTAAGGTGGGGAAGAAATGATATCAAATGGAGACCTCGTTACGAGGAAGTCTTATCAGCACGATGTAATTTTCCGTGTGAAGGAGAAATCCTCTTCCGTCGTCCAGTTGATGGGTGAGCATATCCGCCTCGAGGCGGACGCCCCGCTGGATGATGTGGAAGAAGTCACAGGCGCGGAGTACCACCGTAGAAAAAGCCGCGTGGAGGAGCAGGAAGCCTTTTCCTACCGCTTATTCAGACAGGATTACCGGCTGTTAAGGGAACAGCGGGAAGCGGATGCAGGAAGCGGCTACGGAACCGATGAAGAAACGAGCTACTTTCAAATCCCGCCCCGCATTCTCCATATTGATGGGGATCCGTTGTTTTTAAAAAAATGCATTGCCTTATATGAGCAGCTTGGCCTGCAGGTACACGGACAGTATCTCCATGAGAAGGAAATGCCTCACCAAGTCCTGCCTTTAATAGAAAAAGTCCATCCGGAAATCGTCGTTTTAACGGGACATGACTCGTATTCGAAAGCGAAGGGTCCGGTCAGAGAACTGGAATCGTACCGTCATTCCAAGTACTTTGTCGAAGCTGTGAGGAACATCAGGCGGAGCTACCCTAATTTCGATCAGCTGGTCGTATTTGCAGGAGCCTGCCAGTCGCATTTTGAATCGATCATCCGTGCCGGGGCCAATTTTGCGAGCTCACCATCCCGGGTGAACATCCACGCCATTGATCCTGTGTATGTAGCAGCCAGAGTGGCATATACGTCGTTCAAGGATCATATCAATATATGGGAGGTTATCCGCAACACCATCAGTGGTCAGGATGGGCTTGGCGGAATTGAGACGAAGGGACTTCTTCGGATCGGCATCCCCTATACGAAAAATCAGGAAGAATTATAGCCGTTGTTTCCAACAAACAACGGCTATTCACTTTTTGGATGGCCCGACGTGCAGTCATCCCTTGTTTTGAATCATCCGGCACTGGATTCCAGCTGATTCAACCCTGCAGAAATTCCGCAAAAAACTACATACTTTTCCTACTTATGGATAACCTAACTAAGAGTAATTATTTATATCATTCTGTTGCAATGTTTTCGATCAGTTGGTATAATTGATAACTTTATTTGACTTTGTCCATAGTCTGTGGTATTCTTATAAACAGTGAGGTGGAGTGCAGTGGCTAAAACGTTAGGTGAAATTAAGCAGTCCCTAGAAGGACAGATTGGTAAACGACTAACTTTGAAAGCAAACGGCGGGCGCCGCAAGACGATTGAGCGTTCCGGTGTTTTAGCAGAAACTTATCCTGCGGTTTTCATTGTCGAGCTTGACCAGGAAGAAAATGCATTTGAACGTGTATCATACAGCTATGCAGATGTACTTACAGAGACAGTCGAACTGACCTTTGATGACCTTAAGACTTTGGCCCTTGAGCAGTGAACCTTCCGTTTGCTGCTTTTTTATTTTGCCTTCATTACGGAAAGCCATGCGTCTGCCCTCTGCGGGCGGCTTTATTGTAGAAGTTCCTGCCAGCATTGTATAGAACTACCGGTTTTCCGGTGAGTGGTTTGGCACATACTAACGTTGTCGTAGCTGAGTGAAAGCGAAAGGAGCTGAGAACGATGGGACGTAAGCGCAGCATGATGTCCGATTCGTTTAAAGAAGAGATCGCGAAGGAACTTGGGTTTTACGACAAGGTACAGAAAGATGGCTGGGGCGGCATCTCTGGGCGCGATGCCGGCAACATGGTCAAACGGGCGATACAAATGGCAGAAGAACAAATGGTGAAAAACCGAAACTGAACGTTCCCCTTGATGCCGGGCATCAAGGGGTTTTACAGGTTTATCTGTTTTGCAGGTCCTTCTTCCTCTTCCAGGTGCGAAATATGGTACAATGCTTTCAGATAATCCAGAAGAAGAGGTGCTTATATGCAGATTTTAGAAAAAGCTCCTGCCAAGATAAATTTGTCCTTAGATGTTTTACATAAACGACCGGACGGCTTCCATGAAGTTGAAATGGTGATGACGACCGTTGATTTAGCGGATCGCATCCAGTTGACGCTTTTACGTGAACCTGTCGTAAGAGTGGAATCTGAAAGCCGCTTTGTTCCGAATGATGAACGAAACCTTGCCTACCGGGCGGCAAAGCTGATCCAGGATCGTTTCCGTGTGAAAAAAGGTGTGCATATTCATATTGAAAAAAACATTCCCGTTGCGGCTGGTCTGGCCGGGGGAAGTAGTGACGCAGCGGCTGTCCTGCGCGGAGTGAACCGGATGTGGGGCCTCGGCCTGTCTATGGATGAACTGGCCGTCCTTGGTGCTGAAATCGGTTCGGACGTGTCGTTCTGTGTTTACGGAGGAACAGCGCTTGCGACCGGTCGTGGTGAAAAAATTCAATCGCTTCCGGCTCCGCCGCCATGCTGGGTCGTTCTTTCGAAGCCGACTATCGGCGTATCAACCCAGACGGTTTATCAGAACCTGGACCTTAAAGGAGCGCTTCATCCTGATACCACGGCGATGGTCGAGTCACTGAAGGACGGAAATTACGACGGGATCTGCTCACATGTCGGCAATACACTGGAAGGTGTCACTCTCGGTCTTCATCAGGAAGTCGGCCAGATCAAGGAGCAGATGAAGCAGGCTGGTGCGGACGCTGTGCTCATGAGCGGAAGCGGACCGACGGTGTTCTGTCTTGTTGATCAGGATGCCCGTGCCCAGCGGATTTACAACAGCCTGAAAGGGTTCTGTACGGAGGTTTATATGGTAAGGATGCTTGGTTACCGGGAAACCACTTGATAAATTCCGTACATATTTGTTATATTTAACTAAAATATTCGGATTTTGAGGTGTCCTTACTATGAAAAGAAGTGAAAGGCTCGTTGCGATGACGCATTTTATCCTGGACCAGCCGAGAACGTTGATTTCCCTTCCCTACTTCTCAGAAAAGTACGGAGCGGCCAAGTCCTCCATCAGTGAAGACCTTGGCATCATTAATAAAATGTTCCAGCATGAGGGGATCGGGTATTTGGAAACGATATCCGGTGCCGCCGGAGGAGTGAAGTACATTCCTGTATTCTCGGAAGATTACAGCCGCACGTTCGTCAATCAGCTCTGTGATCGTCTTGAGGACCCGGAACGTCTGCTTCCCGGAGGGTATTTGTTTATGAGTGATATACTCGGGGACCCGGAGACGACGAGGAATATCGGCCGGATGTTCGCCTCCGCCTTCCGGGACAAAGGTGTTGACGTCGTCATGACGGTGGCAACCAAAGGGATTCCCTTAGCTTATGCCGTGGCTTCGTATTTGAACGTTCCAGTCGTCATTGCCCGCCGGGATCCTAAAATATCAGAAGGTTCCACGGTGAGCATCAACTATGTATCAGGCTCCACCCGTAAAATCCAGACCATGGTACTGACGAAGCGTTCGCTCCAGGAAGGCTCGAGAGTCTGCATCATTGATGACTTTATGAAAGCGGGCGGAACCATCAACGGCATGCGGAACCTGTTAAAAGAATTCAACGCAGAACTTGCCGGCATCGGCGTCCTCGCAGAAGCGGAAGATGAAGAGGAGGACCGGGTGGTGGAAGAATATTTATCGCTCGTCCAGATCGTCAATGCGGACGACCGCCGTTCAACCATCGAAGTCCGTCCGGGCAATCTGCTTGAAAATATCTAACCTTTTCCAAAGCTCTCATTCTTTTGTATGAGGGCTTTTTTCATGGCCGGAAAACCATCAGGGAGCCTGGAGTTCATCGAATATAAAAATTTTTTAGAAAACAGGCAGGAATTTTTCCCGTTTTGTGGAATTTGTGTTACATAAGTTCTTTTGGATAAAAAAGGTGGTGAAATTAATGGAAGTAACTGACGTAAGACTGCGACGCGTGAATACCGATGGAAGAATGCGAGCAATTGCTTCTATTACCTTGGACCAGGAATTTGTTGTCCATGACATACGGGTGATTGATGGCAACAACGGATTGTTTGTGGCGATGCCGAGCAAGCGGACTCCGGATGGAGAGTTCCGTGACATTGCACACCCGATCAATTCAGGTACACGTGGAAAGATCCAGGACGCTGTACTTGAAGCCTATCACCAGGCTGGTGAAGAGGAAGGAGCAGAGGTGGAATTCGAAGAAGCCGGGGCCTCCTGATACTTAGGAAACAACAAGAGTCTAACCGATGCGGTTAGGCTCTTTTTTCTGTTCTGGTAAAACCTTCATGCATTGTCCTATATTGTTGAAAATACCCCTGGATTAAGATATGATTCAAAGTGGATAATTAGGATGGAGGTTCTTTCATGACGAATCGATATGCCGTCGTACTGGCAGCTGGACAAGGGACACGTATGAAATCGAAACTGTACAAGGTTCTGCACCCTGTATGTGGGAAACCGATGGTTCAGCATGTCGTCGACCAGTTGAATACATTAGATCTAAGTGAATTGATTACAGTAGTAGGATTTGGAGCGGAAAAAGTTCAGGAACAGCTTGGTTCGGACAGTCATTATGTCGTCCAGAAAGAACAGCTGGGCACAGGCCACGCCGTTCAACAGGCCGATGACATCCTTGCTGATAAAGAAGGAACGACTGTTGTCGTCTGTGGTGATACGCCTCTATTGACCGCTGAAACCCTTCAGAAACTTCTCGATCATCACGAAGCGCAGAACGCAAAAGCCACCATTTTAACGGCTCACGCGGATGACCCTCATGGATATGGACGTGTCATCCGTGGCGGAAACGGCCAGGTGGAACGTATTGTAGAGCAGAAGGATGCATCAGAAGAAGAACAGGCGATTCAGGAAATCAATACAGGAACATACTGCTTTGATAATGCCCTGCTCTTTGACGCATTGAAAAATGTTTCCAATGACAACGTTCAGGGTGAGTATTACCTTCCGGATGTGGTCGAAATTCTTAAAGACCGCGGGGAAACAATCAGTGCCTATCAGACACCGGAATTCTCTGAATCCCTTGGAGTCAACGACCGTGTAGCTCTGGCAAAAGCAGAAAAATTAATGAAAGCACGCATTAACGAGAAACATATGAGAAATGGTGTCAGCTTGATCGATCCGGATCAGACGTATATCGGTCCTGATGTCACCATCGGACAGGATGTCACCATCTATCCGGGAACCGTCATTGAAGGAACGACAACGATTGAAAATGATGCTGTCGTCGGTCCTCATACGACAATCAGCAACTGTCATGTCGGAGCGGAAACGACGATCAAGCAGAGCGCGGCCTCAGACAGCCGTATTGGAAACCGTGTGCAGATCGGACCGTTCGCCCACATCCGTCCGCAGTCTGATCTCGGCAATGATGTGAAAGTCGGCAATTTTGTTGAAGTGAAAAAAGCCTCCTTCGGAGACGGAAGCAAAGCCTCCCACCTCAGCTACATCGGAGATGCGGAAGTGGGAAGCGGTGTGAACATCGGGTGCGGTACAATTACCGTCAATTACGATGGTCAGAACAAGCATTTGACGACAATCGAAGATGATGCCTTTATCGGCTGCAACTCCAATCTGATTGCACCGGTAACGGTCGGCCGGGGAGCCTATGTGGCAGCCGGATCCACCATCAATCAGGACGTACCGTCAGAGGCACTGTCTATTGCCCGTTCAAGACAGACGAACAAAGAGGGCTATGCAAATAAAATGAAATCGATCAAAAAAGATTAACGGAGGGTAACATCCATGCCAACTGGATATAAAGATTCAAAACTGAAAGTATTCTCGCTTAACTCGAACCCGGGCCTTGCGAAGGAAATAGCGGACAACATTGGAGTGGAACTTGGGAAATGTACAGTTACAAGCTTCAGTGACGGAGAGATTCAAATCAATATCGAAGAAAGTATCCGCGGCTGCGATGTGTATATCGTCCAATCGACCTGCGAGCCTGTAAACCAGCACATCATGGAACTGTTGATTATGATCGATGCTCTTAAGCGTGCATCTGCCCGTACCATCAATGTTGTTATGCCTTACTACGGCTATGCCCGCCAGGATCGTAAGGCCCGTGCCCGTGAGCCGATTACGGCCAAATTGATTGCCGATCTGCTTGAAACGGCCGGAGCTTCCCGTGTCCTGATGCTGGATCTGCACGCACCGCAGATCCAAGGTTTCTTCAACCTGCCGATCGATCACCTTGTCGGAGTACCTATTCTTTCTGATTACTTTGAAGAGAAGAATTTTGATGATGTCGTCATCGTATCCCCGGACCACGGCGGTGTAACCCGTGCCCGTAAAATGGCCGACCGTCTGAAGGCCCCGATTGCGATTATCGATAAACGCCGTCCACGACCGAACGTCGCGGAAGTGATGAACATTGTCGGAAACATCGAAGGGAAGACGGCCATTCTGATCGATGACATCATCGATACAGCAGGTACCATTACCCTCGCCGCCAATGCGCTCGTGGAAAACGGGGCCACTGAGGTTTACGCGTGCTGTACGCACCCTGTCTTATCCGGACCGGCGATTGACCGGATTGAGAACTCTAAAATTAAAGAATTGGTCGTGACCAATACCATTCCGCTCGGCGAAGAAAAAGCGAGCGGTAAGATTACGGAACTTTCCGTAGCCGGCTTGATCAGCGAAGCGATTATCCGTGTTCACGAACGCCAGTCCATCAGCATACTATTCGATTAATTTACGAAAATACGTTTAGCTCTCTGCTTTAATGGGAAACTTTTATTAATGATTGGTAAATTAATGGAGGTTGATTATTTTGGCTATTACGTTGAAAGCGAAACAAAGACAAAATCTCAAACAATCCGTCACGCGTGAACTGCGCCAGGAGGGAAGTATCCCAAGTGTTGTTTACGGAAATGACAAAGAACCGATCACGGTTGCTGTTAACAGCATAGAGTTACTTAAAACTGTTCGTGATGAAGGGAAGAATGCGATCATTTCCCTGAATATCGAAGGTAAAGATACAGTTGATGTGATGCTGCATGACTATCAGGTGGATCCATTGAAGGATGAATTGATCCATGCCGACTTTTATGTCGTGAACATGTCTCAGGAGATGGATGTGGAAGTACCGGTTCGTCTGGAAGGAGAAGCTGCCGGCAGCAAAGAAGGCGGTGTCGTTCAGCAGCCGCTTTATGACCTTGCCGTTCGTGCAAAACCTGCAGATATTCCGGAAGAAATCGTCGTGGATATCTCTGAATTGAACATCGGTGACAGCGTGATGGTCAGTGATCTGAAAGCTTCCCGTAATTATGAAATTACAGAAGATGACAATACGACCATTGTTTCCGTAACACCACCGGAGGAAATGCCGGAGGAAGAACCGGAACCGTTGGAAGTTGATGCTGATCCAGAAGCGTCCGAAGAGAAATTCGAGGACGAAAAAGCTGGAACGGATGAAGCGAAACAGTAAAACAGAATCCCATGGATCAAGGGGCGCGGCCATAAAGGCCCGCCCCTTTTCTGTGTTTAGAAACGATGGAAAAGGGGATGGTAGGAATACATCGGCCTTTCCAGCGTGTTTTGACATTATTTTTGATTCAGCTTTGCTATAATAGATGGTATTAGAGAAAAAGGGAGTTCATTATGAAATGTATTGTTGGTCTCGGCAACCCGGGAAAGAAGTATGACCGGACCCGTCATAACGCCGGGTTTATGGTGCTTGATGAATGGGCGGAACGCAACAACTGGTCATTCAGTCAAAAGAAATTCAATGGTTTATATACAATGGAGCGTATGGATGGCGAGAAAGTGGTGCTCCTGAAGCCACAGACCTATATGAATTTGTCAGGAGAGTCGCTGAGACCGCTGATGGATTATTATGATCTGGATGTGGAGGATATCCTTGTCGTTTACGATGACCTTGATCTTCCCCCCGGCAAAATCCGCCTGCGCAAAAAAGGCGGCCACGGAGGTCACAACGGCATCCGCAGTATCATCGACCATCTCGGTACGAAGGAGTTCAAACGGCTTCGTGTCGGTGTAGGACGCCCGGAAGGCTCCAAAACCGTCATCGATCATGTGCTCGGAACGTTTACAAAAGAAGAGGTTCCTCACGTCGAAGACAGCATCGATTACGCTGTGAAAGCGTGTGAAGCATGGGTCGGTCAGACCTTTGACGAAGTGATGAATACGTACAATATGAAATGATACCTGTTTACTACTGAGTTCGTATAACGGACCACAAGGACGGTAACACTATCTACCATCACCCCTTCAAGGAGGATGGACATGAAAATACGATACTTCTGCCGTCATTGTGAGAATCAGGTTGGAGAATTAGATGCAGCACACGTGGATGTTTCTCAACTAGGGTTTGATCTGTTGAATGATCAGGATCAGGAACAGATGGTTCATATGACCGCTGATGGTGGTATGAATATACGGACGATCTGTGACTCGTGTAAAGAATCATTGGACGAACATCCACATTACCATGAACTGGACCATTTTATTCAGTAAATCCCGACCCCCAGCTTCTGCTGGGGGAAAAGGTGGTGGAGGAATTCGTTATGCAAGGGATAAAGGATTATTTACATCCAAAGGAAGATGTACAGTCCGTGATTGAAGGCTTTCAATCCGGAATGAAAGAACAAATGGTGGCGGGTCTATCCGGAGCCTCCAGGAGCCTGATGATTTCTCTTCTTCAGCAATCCCTGGATCGTCCGGTTATTCTTGTCACTCATCAATTGATACAAGCACAGCAGCTGTATGACGACATGCAGGAGCTTGCAGACCCTGATCAGGTTCATTTGTATCCGGTCAATGAACTGATTGCATCGGAAATCGCTGTTGCGAGTCCTGAACTCCGCAGTCAGAGAATCGAAGCGCTCAGCCAGTGGCTGAATCAGGAAAAGGGTGTATTGATCGCACCTGTAGCTGCTTTGAAACGGATGATGCCGCCGCAATCCTATTGGGAGCGTAACCTGCTCCCTTTTCGTGTTGGAGAAGAAATCAACCTGGAGGATTACCTGGAACGGTTTATCAGTATGGGGTATGAGCGTACGGAAATGGTGGCGACCCCGGGGGAGTTCTCTCTTCGTGGGGGAATTCTGGATGTGTATCCGTTAACGGCGGAGTTTCCGTACCGGATCGAATTGTTTGATACAGAGGTGGATTCCATCCGGACCTTTGATTCAGAAACCCAGCGCTCCCATCAAAAGGTGGAGGCTGTCACCATCGGGCCGGCGACAGAACTGCTGTTGACGTCCGAGGACTTTACAAGAGCCCACCATCGTCTGGAAAACGCACTGGCTCATTCCTTGAAGAAGCTGACACAGACCGAAGCCAAGGAAACGTTGAGCCGGGTCATTGATCATGACCTGGAGCGTCTGAAGCAGCAGGAACGATTCCAGGAAATGTATAAGTACATTGAAATGTTCTATGAGGAGCCTGTCAGTCTACTAGACTACTTGTCTAAGGACGGGCTTATCGTTTTAGATGAGATGAGCCGGATACAGGAAACCGCCCACCGTCTGGATCAGGAAGAGGGTGAATGGCTGCAGAGCATGCTCGAGGCGAATCAGTCGGTACGCGATCTCCGCTTATCCTTTGACTGGCAGGATACGTGGAATAAAATGGAACACCCCCGTCTTTATTTATCTGTTTTTATGCGTCATATTGCCAATACCCAGCCTCAGAACATCGTCAATATTTCCAGTCGGCAGATGCAGCAGTTCCACGGACAGATGAATTTATTGAAAAATGAGATGGACCGCTGGGAGAAGCAGGACTACTCTGTCGTGATTCTCGCACCGGACGAAAACCGCCAGGAGAAGATCCAGGGAGTGCTGGCGGATTACGATATTGAAGCTGTTCCTGCTAAAGGGGAACCGGAACTCCCGCTTGTGAAACCGACCATTGTGATCGGCAACATCAGCAGCGGTTTTGAATGGCCGATGCACAAGGTGGCCGTTCTGACGGAAAAAGAATTGTTCAAAAAGCGGACGGCCAAGCCGAAACGCAGACAGAAAATGTCCAACGCCGAACGGATCAAAAACTATCAGGAGCTTAAAGTCGGTGATTATATTGTGCACGCCAGTCACGGAATCGGGAAATACCTCGGAATTGAAACGCTGAAAATGGGAGGAAGTCATAAGGACTTCCTGATGGTGAATTACTCGGGGAACGACAAATTGTATGTCCCGATCGATCAGATCGATATGATCCAGAAATATGTCGGTTCTGAAGGCAAGGAACCGAAAGTGTATAAACTGGGCGGCAGTGAATGGAAAAAAGTCAAAAGCCGTGTGCAGTCCTCTGTTGAAGATATTGCTGATGACTTGATCGAACTGTATGCCGAGCGTGAAGCATCCAAAGGGCATGCCTTTCAGGAAGACGGCGAAATGCAGCGTGAATTTGAAGCAGCTTTCCCGTATGAGGAAACCGAGGATCAGCTCCGCTGTATCGAAGAGATCAAGGCAGACATGGAACAGATCCGTCCGATGGACCGGCTGCTCTGCGGGGACGTCGGCTACGGGAAAACCGAAGTGGCGATCCGCGCCGCCTTCAAAGCGATTGCAGAAGGCAAACAGGTGGCTCTGCTCGTTCCGACGACGATTCTTGCGCAGCAGCATTATGAGACGCTTCAGGAGCGCTTTCAGGGCTTCGGAGTCAATGTAGGCCTTATGAGCCGCTTCCGTACGAAAAAGCAGCAGAAGGAGACGACAGACCGGTTGAGAAAAGGACTGGTTGACGTCGTCGTCGGTACCCACCGGGTTCTTTCCAAGGACGTCGAGTTCAAGGACCTTGGTCTCTTAATTGTGGATGAAGAGCAGCGTTTCGGAGTGAAGCATAAAGAGAAAATCAAACAGTTGAAGAACAATGTCGACGTTTTGACCCTTACAGCGACGCCGATCCCACGAACCCTGCACATGTCGATGCTCGGCGTTCGTGATTTGTCCGTGATTGAAACGCCGCCGGCCAACCGATTCCCGATCCAGACGTACGTACTGGAATACAACCCGATCTTCCTGAGGGAAGCAGTGGAACGGGAAATGGCAAGGGACGGTCAGGTGTTCTTCCTGTTTAACCGGGTGGAGAATATTGAACGGATGGCGCAGGAGATTGCTGAACTTGTTCCGGAAGCACGGGTAAGCTTTGCTCATGGACAGATGAATGAAACGGAACTGGAGAACGTTATGTTCTCCTTCCTCGGCGGGGAGTCTGACGTGCTTGTCAGTACGACGATCATTGAAACAGGGGTGGACATTCCAAACGTGAACACCTTGATTGTCTATGATGCGGACCGGATGGGGCTTAGTCAGCTGTATCAGCTGCGTGGACGTGTCGGACGTTCCAACCGTGTAGCCTACGCGTACTTTACGTATCAGAAGGACAAGGTGCTCACAGAAGTAGCAGAAAAAAGGCTCCAGGCGATCAAAGAATTCACCGAGCTTGGATCCGGGTTCAAGATTGCCATGCGTGACTTGTCCATCCGTGGAGCCGGTAACCTGCTCGGTTCCCAGCAGCACGGGTATATCGATTCGGTCGGCTTTGATATGTATTCCCAAATGCTCAAAGATGCGATCGAAGCGAAGCGTCAAGGCAAAAAGCCGGAAGAAGTCCAGCCTTTCCAGCCGGAGCTTGATTTGAGCGTGGATGCCTATATTCCGGATGATTACATCGCTGATGAAAAACAGAAAATCGATATGTACAAATTGTTCCAGGCGGTGGAGTCTGTCGAGGATATTCAGGACCTCAGGGATGAGCTGATCGACAGGTTCGGGGACTACCCGGGAGAAGTGGAAAATCTCTTCCGTGTCTCCAGCATCAAGCTGCAGGCGAAGCGGGCCAGGATTGAATCCGTCGCAGAGAAGAAGAAGAAAATCGAAATGGTGATGGAAGCGGAACAGAGCCGTGACATCGATGGATCCAAATTGTTCGACTTTGCCAACTCTTATGGAAGGATGGTTCAGCTCGGCACCGAGGACAGCCAGCTGAAGGTGACCTTCACATGGGACCGCAAACAGGAATTCGACCGCTACAGGCTTGTGGAAGAATTCATCGGCCGTCTGCCGGAGATGATGAGAGAAACAACAACAGCCTGATAAATATCACCCTGTGCCTGCGGGGTGGTCCGGCTTGGAGAGAAACCCTGTGTTTTTCTCCAGGCTTTTTTTATGCCTCCAGGAGTATAGATCATTCCTTATCCGCGGATGAGCGTCCAAGTTTGAAGCTGATTTTTAACAAGTTGAAAATCAGAGGGGTTCTATCCTGCTTGAGGATAGGTTTACATTATTTATGAAAAAAACCAGACCAAGGGTGTATAGGTTTTTATTGCTGACCCATACTATCGTTAATCACCCGCTTGTTCTGCTTGCTCTTCAACAGGAGAAGGAAAGGTAGTCATCACAGAAAAGGAGGCAGCATAAAAGAATGAAAGCAACTGGTATTGTACGTCGTATTGATGATCTAGGCCGTGTTGTTATTCCGAAAGAAATCCGCCGCACCCTCAGAATCCGTGAAGGAGATCCTCTGGAAATATTCGTGGACAGAGAAGGGGAAGTCATTCTGAAAAAATATTCCCCGATCAGTGAACTGGGTGATTTTGCGAAGGAATATGCGGAAGCCTTAAGTGAGTCCCTGGAATCCCCTGTTCTTATATGTGACCGGGACGAGTATATTGCTGTGGCTGGTGGAGGCAAAAAAGAATACATGAACCGGTCGATCGGATCAAAAGTGGAGGAAGTGATGGACTCGCGGTCCATGGCTTCTGAAAAGCATCCGGATCCAGTGGAATTCGTCCGCGGGCAGGAAGAAGACGTCATTTCCTATCTTATTCATCCTATCATCGCCCAGGGAGACCCCATTGGCTGTGTGATTGCGTTCAATAAAGAAGGAGCACCTCTTGAAGGCGGCGCAGATAAGGCGGTCCAGACGGCAGCAAGTTTTCTCGCCAAACAGATGGAATAACACGAAGGTCAGGCCGATGGTCTGGCCTTTTCCTATGATATAATGGAAGTTCTGAACACATACATATGAGGAGAACGTTCCAAAATGACTCGAACATCTACACCATCTATTTTAAAAGGCGCCTTCATTCTTTCTATGGCTGGTTTGATCAGCAAAGTCATCAGCGCCGGCTACCGGGTGCCCCTGCAGAATCTGACCGGGGATCTTGGGTTTTATGTATATCAGCAGGTCTATCCGATTCTCGGAATGGCCCTGGTGCTGGCTTTGTACGGTTTCCCCGGTGCGATTTCAAAATTCATATCCGATCGGGACCACACCGGCGGTCCTGCGTCCCTTCCATCTTTTTATCTGCCTGTATTCCTTCTGCTTACAGCCTTTAGTTTGGTCATCGTGGCTGCCGGCTGGATGCAGGCTCCCCGGCTGGCCCGTTGGATGGACGATCCACACCTGACACAGGCCGTCCGCACATCTTTTTGTGTCTTTCTGTTTATTCCTGTGATTTCTATTCTTCGGGGCGTTTTTCAGGGGAAAAACGATATGACTCCGACCGCTGTATCCCAGATCGTGGAGCAGGTCTTTCGAGTGGCTGTTATTATCACCACGGCTCTTGTGGTTTCCCGAAGCGGAGATTTGTACCACATCGGAACCGGAGCGGCCTATGGAAGTATGGCAGGAGCGGCAGCAGCTTCTCTTGTCCTTTTCCTTTGGATGATCAAAAAAAGGGGAGTATGGACTTTTCAGCGCTCTCCTGTCCAGGCTTCCTTCAGCAGACACATCCTTCTGTATGGAGTATTGATTTCCTTTAACTATATGCTGCTGTTGTCCCTGCAGCTTGTCGATGCCTTTACCCTTGTTCCGCAGCTGATTCAGAACGGGTATCATCCGGAAGAGGCGAAGGTTGTAAAGGGGATTTATGACCGGGGACAGCCATTGATTCAATTGGGTACCATCCTGGCTTCTTCCCTTGCTCTTGCTTTGATTCCTTCTGTGACACGTCGGCGGATGGAGGAGAATCCGGAGTTGGTCCGGTCTTCGATTGCCAGTGCTGGAAAAATCACACTCTACCTCGCCACCGGAGCGGCCGCCGGGTTGATCTTCCTTTTTCCTGATGTGAACGAGGTCTTTTTCCAGGATGCTGCTGGGAGCGGTTATTTACGCGTACTGATGCTCGTTATCATTGCCAGTTCACTGTCCATTACGACTGCTTCTGTCCTGCAGGGACTCGGGCGGATCCGTCACACAGCTGTTCTTGTCATGGCCGGGATCGGTGTGAAGGGAGCGGCTAATTTTCTATGGATACCATCGGGCGGTATTTACGGTGCTTCTCTTGCTTCATTAACCGCTGTTACTTTTGTTTTGTTTGGAAATATCGTAATCTTAAGGAAAGATCTTTCATTATGGAGATGGCGGTACCTTCCGTGGGGACCCCTGGCCCTTGCCGTTGCAGGAATGTCTGCAGGATTGTACATAAGCAGGGGAGCGGCCAAAGCTTTATTCGCCCTGGATGGCCGGCTGCCTCTTCTTCTTTATATTCTGGCCCTATCTGTCGGGGGAGCTGTAGTCTTCGTCCTGATTCTGATCAGGACCGGGGGTTTTACAAGAAAGGAGCTAGAAGCTCTTCCCTCGAGTAACCGGTTGATTCAATTATTACCGAAAGGATGAAAACGATGCAGACGATTAAAATTTTCGGACTGGGCGCCTCCGGGCTGGACCAGCTTCCGCTTGGTGTATACAGGCAGCTGACGCAGGCCGGTGTCCCGCTCACTGCAAGGACGCTGGATCATCCTGTCGTAACAGAGCTTGTCCAGGAAGGGCTCTCGATCGAAAGCTTCGATGCCGTATATGAGGAGCACGAAAGCTTCGGCAGCGTATATGAAGAAATCACCACCCGTCTTCTGGACCGGCCGGAAGACAAGATCTTCTATCTAGTTCCCGGCCACCCGATGATGGCGGAAAAAACGGTACAGCTTCTTTTAGAAAAGGAAAGAGAAGGGGAAATAAACGTAGAGATTGAAGGAGGGCAGAGCTTCCTGGATGCCACCTTCACCACCCTCGGCATCGACCCGATTGAAGGTTTCCAGCTTGTCGATGCGACCGATATCAAGCGTGAGCAGCTGGTGTATACAAGCCATCTGATTTTATGTCAGGTCTATGATGCGATGACCGCATCTGAAGTGAAATTAACGCTGCTTGAGGATCTTCCGGCTGCGCATCCGGTAACCATTGTTACAGCGGCAGGGGGAAGCGGTGAGCTTGTCCGGACGGTTCCTTTAGAAGAGCTTGACAGGAGCGTGGAGGTCGACAACCTGACAAGTGTCTATGTCCCTCCTCTAGAAAAGTCCCTTCTCAATCACCAGTTTTTCCGGCTCAGGGAAGTGATCCGGATTCTGCGGAGCCCGGAAGGATGTCCGTGGGACCGGAAGCAGACCCACGAGTCGCTGCGGAAGTATTTGATCGAGGAAACCTACGAATTCATCGACGCCGTCAACCAGGAGGACGATGATCAGATGGTGGAAGAGCTCGGGGATGTGCTTCTACAGGTGATGCTGCACAGTCAAATCGGTGAAGATGAAGGATATTTTACCATTGATGACGTAATAGTATCGATAACGGATAAAATGATCCGCCGCCATCCGCACGTCTTCGGGGAAGGTCAGGCAGACACGACGGACGAAGTGCTGACGAACTGGGATGCGATCAAAAAGCAGGAAAAGGGAGATAAATCCCCCCGCCTTTTGGACTCCGTACCGGAAAGTTTCCCAGCTCTCCTGCAGGCGGAGGAACTGCAGAAAAAGGCGGCCAAGGTCGGTTTCGACTGGGAGGATGTTGCTCCTGTTTTAGAGAAAGTGGAGGAAGAATGGCAGGAGTTTCAGGAAGCGTTAACCTCCGGGGACCGGGAGGAAATGGAGAAGGAGTTCGGAGATTGGCTGTTTGCCATTGCCAACCTCGCCCGCCATTACCGCCTGAACAGTGAAAATGCCCTGCAGCGGACCAACCGTAAATTCCGGATGAGGCTGTCGTCCATGGAAGAATCGGTGGAGGGCAGCGGCAGGAAACTGGAGGATTACGAGTTAGATGCTTTGGAAGAGTTATGGGTACAAGCGAAAGCCAAACATAAAGGAGCGGAATAAAGCATGCGTTTAGATAAATTTCTAAAAATCTCGCGGTTAATTAAGCGTCGTACGCTGGCCAAGGAAGTAGCCGATCAGGGACGGATCAGCATCAACGGCGCGCAGAGTAAAGCGGCCAGTAACGTAGCCGTCGGCGATGAGCTGACGATTCAGTTCGGTCAGAAGGTACTGACCATTGAAATTAAGGATTTGAGAGAGAACGTCAACAAAAATGAAGCGGCTTCCTTATATGAAATCAAAAAGGAAGAACCTGTGAATCAGGATTAATCTGATGAACCACCTCCCCGGGGGGAGGCAGACGGACTGTCGAGGGAATTCTCGGCAGTCTTTTTTACGTATGAGCCCTTTCGATGGGAGAGGCAGGGTCCAAGTCATAATCCTTCTCTTTTTTTCATAGTTTGTACAAGAGAAGGAGGCTGTTAAGATGGAGAGCTATGAGAAAAACCATGGGGTAAGGACTCAGCAGCAGGTCGATCATCATGTAAAAGTTTGGAACCGGAGAAATGTTGAAATATCAGGCGTCAAAGAAGTGGACAGCTTCGATAGTGAAGAATTTCTACTGCAGACGAATATGGGGTATCTCGTCATCCGCGGCCAGAACCTGCAGATGAAAAACCTGGACCTTGAATCCGGGGTGGTTTCCATAAAAGGCAAAATGCACGAAATGACTTATTTGGACGAGCACCAGGGGGAGAAAGCTAAAGGTTTGTTTAGCAAGCTGTTCAAATGACCCTCACGACGCAGTTTATGACGATCCTTTCCATGATCGGGGGAGGGATGTTCGTTGGAGCATCCCTGGATACCTTCGAACGTTTTTTTCATAAGCGCAATAAACAGAGCTGGCTCGAGCTCCTGTATCAGCTTGGTTTCTGGCTGGCTCAGGCGGCCTTTCTTTTTTACCTGCTTTATCTTGTGAATTACGGTGAGCTCCGGGTGTATGTATTTGTAGCGGTCGTATGTGGGTTTGCCGCTTATCGCGCATTATTTCAGCGCCTCTACTTACGTTCGCTTGAACTTTGGATAAAGATCTGCACGGCCGTTCTCACCTTTTTGAAAAAGACGGTGTATTATCTTGTATACATCCCTGCGAAATCCATCATTTTCCTTATTATTTCTTTACTTCTTGGCGTTTATAAGATACTTTTAAAGGGTATCATTATATTGTTTATTGTCGCTTTTTATCCAATCAAACTGCTTTTTCGATTGATTTGGCGTTTCCTGCCGAAAAACATGAAAATTTACTTAAGTGAATTAGCAGGGTTTTTGGAAAAGATGAAGAATATAATGATCAGTTGGGTAAAACGATTCAAAAAGTAAAGGAGGACGAACTTTCATGGCAAAGAGACAGCAGGAGTCGGTGGCTCGTCTGGATTCTACATACATGCAGCATTATGATGCCTATATGGACAGACATCAGCGGAAGAAAAAGCGCCTGATACGCCGTCTCGCAATGTTTGCCCTGTTAGTGTCGATCGTAGCTGGATCCATGGTGTTTTACCATGTGAAGCAGCAGTCACTTTATGCACAGAAACATGAGGAATTCGAACAGTTGAAACAGGATATGAGTGTTTTGGAAAAAGAGGAGAAGGATTTGAAGGAGGAAATTGACCTTCTGAATGATGAGGAGTACGTTCTCCAAATTGCCAGGACCAATTATTTCTTCTCTAAAGAAGGCGAAATTATCTTTAAAATGCCTGATGAGGATCCGTCTTATTGACACTCTTTTCAAAGCTTATATATAATATATAAGAAGATATATTCTTATCGAAATTTTAAGGAGGAGCATTTTTTTTATGTCAATTGAAGTAGGCAGCAAGCTGCAGGGTAAGGTAACGGGAATCACTAATTTCGGAGCGTTCGTCGAGCTGCCGGATGGCAAGACGGGTCTGGTTCACATTAGTGAAGTTGCCGACAACTACGTAAAAGACATTAATGAGCACCTGAGTCAGGGAGACCAGGTGGAAGTAAAGGTTATTAATGTCGGAGATGATGGGAAGATCGGTCTTTCCATTAAGAAAGCAAAAGAGAACCAAAACCGTCGTCCGCCAAAACCTCGTAAGCCGGCTGAATCATTCGAACAGAAGATGAACCGTTTTATCAAGGATAGCGACGAACGTTTAGCATCACTGAAGAAGCACACGGAGTCCAAACGTGGAGGTCGAGGTGCTAAAAGAGGATAGCTTGCTGTCTAGGACAATGAGTAAAAGGTGCGCATCTTTTATATAAAAGGAACCCATCCAAATGTGGATGGGTTCCTTTTTTTATTTTTCTAAAGCAGAGGCGGTTTACAAGGTTGAAATGATGGGATCATTATGAATATAATATTTCATAATTATTTGTTTATGAAATAATAATTTCAAAATGTGGAGGGGTTTGTTGTGAATAGACAGAAAGAGTATCCGGACCATAGAACGATGCAGCAGTCAGCCGAAGCCTATGCAAGAGCTGAAAAGGTCATTCCCGGCGGTGTGACCGCTAATATCAAGTATTTCGATCCACACCCCATTTTTATGAAAAAGGCGGCAGGCAGCCATCTGTATGATGCTGACGGCAACCATTATGTGGATTACCTGCTGTCCTATGGGGCGCTGATTCACGGGCATGGCCATCCTTCCATCAAAAAGGCTGTTATCCGCCAGATGGAGGAGGATGGAACGACGATTTACGGGACACCTCACGAAGGGGAGGTTGAGATGGCGGAACAGCTTTGTTCGTTATATCCAGGCATGGAACGGGTCCGGTATACCAACTCAGGACTGGAAGCCACGCTGCTCGCACTGAGAGTCGCTAAAGCCTATACGGGCCGGCCGAAAATAGCAAAGTTTGAAGGGCATTATCATGGAGGGTATGATCAAGTATTATGGAGTATCCATCCGGATGAGCAGGAAGCAGGAGATGCGGAAGAGCCGAATCCGGTTCCTGAATCGAGTGGTCTTCCAGAGTATTATCAGGATCATACCATCATTCTTCCGTTTAACGACCTGGAATCGACAGAACGGATCCTGCGCCGTCATGCCGGGGAAATATCCGCCCTTATGATGGAGCCTGTTCAGGGCGGTTACATACCGGCGGATCAGTCATTTATGGACGGCGTGCGCCGCGTGACGAAAGAGCTTGGCATTCTGCTGATTATGGATGAAGTGAAAACAGGCTTCCGCCTATCTCTTGGAGGGGCCCAGAAAACGTATGGCATCATCCCTGATTTGACGGCACTCGGGAAAGTGCTGGGCGGAGGTTTTCCTGTCGGTGCCGTCGGAGGAGCAGAGCACGTCATGGAGGTCCTGAATCCGAAGCGGAGTTATGATGTAATGTCCGGCAGTTCATCCGATCAGCCGCGTGCTCTGTTCCACAGCGGTACCTACAATGGTCATCCGACCGTACTGGCTGCCGGGATGGCGACGATCGATCTGCTTCAGCAGAGGGGCGTCATGGAAGACCTGATGACTAAGACGCACAAACTGCGCAAACACCTGGAAGACTTGTATAAGGTCATGGGAGTACCAATGAAAACGGTAGGGACGGGGAGTATTTTCAACGTGATGATGACAGATGGGGATATCCGTAACTACCGTGATCTTCAACACGTGGACATGACGTTCAGGAAGCGTGTGGATGAGCGTCTGCTTCAGCTCGGTGTGTATACGAAACCGCTCAACCGTTATTCAATGTCTACTGTGCATACGGAAGCAGACATACAATTTACTGTAGATGCACACGAAAAAGCGGTCAAGAACGTGAAAGGGTGACAGCTGCTGTGAAGAATGAACCGAATATATATGAGACGATCCGCCGGTCTCTTCCGGAGATGAGCCGCTCCCACAAAAAAGTGGCGGCCATTCTGCTGGACCGGCCGGATGAAGTTGTTTTCCTGAATGTCAGCCAGCTGGCCGCTATGGCCGAGGTTAGTGACGCGACGATCACACGGTTTGTCGTTTTTCTTGGCTTCCGGGGATTTGCAGAATTCCAGGAGGCGATCCAATCATCATTAAAGCAGCAATGGAAGACGAGTGAACGGTTAATAAAGACAGGGAACACTTCCCCTTCATTTGAATCCGTGCTCAAAGAAGACATCAGGGAAATGGAAGAGACGATGGACAGGCTGGATGAAAAGGAGCTGATGAAAGCGGTCCATGCTTTATGGAAGGCTGATAAAATATGGATTGCTGCGAACCGGAGTGCAGAAGCATTAGGGGGATTCCTTCATTACTATTTGGAAAAGGTGGTCGATGATGTCCGCATGATTCACTCCGTGGAGAGGGATGCGGATCTTCTGGCACGTCTCGGTAAACAGGATGTGGTGATCGGGATCAGTTTTCCACGGTACAGCAAAAGTACCGTCGACATCCTTGCATATGCTTGTGAGGAGGGGGTAGAAACAGTGGCGCTTACGGATACCCTTTCCTCTCCTCTTTCCGCTTATGCGGATACGGTTCTCACAGCAAAGAGCCGGATGCAATCTTATATTGATACGTTTACAGCGCCGCTCAGCGTCATTCAGGCACTGCTCGTACAGATCGGGAAGGAAAGAGAAGAAGAAACGGAAAAGCGTCTCGAGCATCTGGAATCGATCTGGGAGAAATTCGATGTGTTTTATTGAGGATCTGCAAAGAAAAAGAACATAGAAAAAACGCCTTCCAAATTGGAAGGCGTTTTTCTGGACAAGAATGTTTCCGATGACCCGTACGGGATTCGAACCCGTGATACCGCCGTGAAAGGGCGGTGTCTTAACCACTTGACCAACGGGCCAATATAACGTTTTTGAAAAAATAGTAGCGGCGGAGGGGATCGAACCCCCGACCTCACGGGTATGAACCGTACGCTCTAGCCAGCTGAGCTACACCGCCATGTGTTTGAAGTGATGTTGTCTCGCAACGTCACAAAAAATATAGTACACCATGATAGAAAAAGAGTCAACAACCAATAAAAAAATCAGACAACTCTGTTTATTTCGCTAGGGAAAGAGGGGGATTTTTGGGAGGGGATGGATGTGCCCGGCATACATTTTGTAGAATCTGATGCGGCTTCTGAGAAAAGCATCGAAGTTTTTGTTTCTGCTCTCTTGTTGTTTTGACAAAATGCTTCTTCTTCATGTGGTTTAATAGGTTTCACAAAGAAGGAGTGATAAACATGTTAGAAACAGTTTCGAAGCAGGAAAATCGTCAATCAGCTGTCCGAAGTTCGAGAATGGTTCAAGGCTTCCAAAGAGCTTCTTTCCGTACAGTTTCGTTTATGGCCGACAAAGGAGTCTTCCACATGGTCCTCGCCCTGCTGCTTGGACGAGCTATTATTCTATCATCCATGGCCCCTTTCGGTGTCGCTTTCCTGTCGGTGATCTGGTGGATGAAGCGTCCGCTCGTCATACCCGTAACGATCATGATGGCGGCAGGGGCTTCTACATACAGCTACGCGCATGCGGGTTTTATTGTAGGGGCGTCGACGGCTTTTTTGCTCTTAAGCCTGGGGCTGCGCAAAACAAGTCACCCCCAGAAGTGGCTCCCGGCTTTGGCATTAATGGCAAGCTTGATTCCCCGCACCGTCAGCCTCGCTTTACTGGACCGCTGGCAGCTCTATGAAATTACATTGATGGCTGCCGAAGGAATACTGAGCTTCATCCTTGTCCTTATCTTTATGCAGAGCATTCCGATTTTAACACCCCAGAGGTTTCAGCCTACGTTGAAAAACGAAGAGATTGTCTGCCTCATTATATTACTCGCTTCCGTTTTGACAGGATTGATCGGGTGGCAGATCCAGGGCGTAGCCGTCGTGGATGTATTTGCCCGGTACCTTGTCATTCTGCTCGCCTATATTGCCGGGGCTGCCATCGGTTCAACCGTTGGAGTCGTCACAGGTCTGGTGCTGAGTTTATCGAATATGGATCATATTTATCAAATGAGTCTGCTGGCTTTTTCCGGCCTGCTTGGCGGGCTCTTGAAGGAGGGGAAAAAAGCAGGAGTCAGTGCCGGTCTGGTGGTCGGCACCCTTTTAATCGGTTTTTATATGGGCAGTGACACAGAACTGCCGGCTTCCTTATGGGCAACGGCCTGGGCCGTGGCGTTGTTTGTTCTCACGCCGAACTCCTGGGTGAAACAGTTGTCCAAGTATGTTCCGGGCACAGATGAACATTTTTCGGAACAGCAGAAATACTTACAAAAAGTCCGGGATGTCACGGCTGTAAGGGTCGGGAAATTTTCGGACGTTTTTCAGGCTTTATCAAGAAGTTTCACATATCTGGAGTCTCCAAAGGAGGAAAGCGGTGAAGCGGAGGAGATCGATTACTTCTTGAGCCATGTCACAGAAAAGACCTGTCAGTCCTGTTTTATGAAGGAAAAGTGCTGGGTGCGGAACTTTGATGACACCCATAATTTGATGACTGATTTGATGCATGAACTGGATGAGAAAGGAGAGGCGGGCAGGGGCCTGCGAAAAAGTGTGGATCAGCACTGCGTCAAGCCGCAGAAGCTGATTGATACGATGAATCACGAGTTGTCTTTTTATCATGCCAACCGGCAGTTGAAACGGCAGGTGCTGGAGAGCCGGCGCTTCGTGGCGGAACAGCTGCAGGGGGTTTCGGAGGTGATGGATAATTTCGCTCAGGAAATCGTGAAAGAACGCGAGCACCACGAAAAAAAGGAGCATGTCATTTATCGTGCTCTTGAACGAATGGGGATGGTAATTCAGAAACTCGAAATCTATTCACTGGATGAAGGGAACATGGACCTTGAACTGATTGTAGAAATTGATAATTACCGCGGAGAAGGAGCGAAAATTATTGCACCGGTATTGTCTGACATTCTGGGAGAGACGATTGTCGTAACGATGGAGGAAATCTCTCCTTATCCGCAGGGCAGGTGTTACCTTTCGTTTGGCTCCGCCAAACATTACGCCATTGAATCCGGAGTGGCGCATGCAGCCAAAGGGGGCGGGTTTGTATCCGGAGATAGTTTTACGATGATGGAACTGGGCAGAGGGAAATATGCCCTGGCGATCAGTGATGGAATGGGTAACGGGGAACGTGCTCATGAAGAAAGTATGGAAACGCTGCGTCTGCTCAAGCAGATTTTACAGTCCGGCATCCAGGAATCAGCAGCGATCCAATCGATTAACTCCATCCTGTCGCTTCGTACGAATGATGAAATTTTTTCAACATTGGATTTAGCTGTGATTGATCTGCATCAGGCGACATCCAAGTTTATTAAAGTCGGGAGCACCCCGAGTTTTATAAAAAGAGGAGATAAAATCCACACCGTCGAAGCCGGGAATCTGCCAATGGGCATTATCCCGGACGTGGATGTAGATGTAAGGAGTGAACAGCTGAAAGCCGGGGACTTCCTCATTATGATGAGCGACGGCATACTGGAAGCACCGCGTCAGATTGAAAACGTGGAAATGTGGATCAAACGGAAGATCCGCGAAATATCGAGTCAGGATCCACAGGTGATGGCTGATCTGCTCCTGGAAGAAGTGATCCGTACCCATTCGGGTGACATTGTCGATGATATGACGATCATCGTAGCGAGAATCGATCATTATCTCCCGGAGTGGGCGTCCATTCCTTCAGAGAAAAAAGAGGCCTGACCGCGTATAGAACCCCTCCTTTTCGGCGAAGATGGAAGCAACGAAACAGGAGGGAGCATCATTATGAAAACAGGGCGACTGAAGCAGATACTGTTGTTAACCGATGGATGTTCAAATCACGGGGAGGACCCCGCCGCAGTGGCAGCACTGGCAAGAAGCCAGGGGATAACGGTGAACGTGATTGGTGTTCTCGACGACCGGCAGAACAGCAGGCCGCAGGGGCTTGATGAAGTAGAAGCGATTGCCGAGGCAGGCGGGGGCATCAGTCAGATCGTGTATCAAAAAAGTCTGTCCCAGACCGTGCAGATGGTGACGAAACAGGCGATGACCCAGACGATACAGGGTATCGTCAATAAAGAGCTGCAGGAGATTCTGGGAAAAAATCAATCGCTGGAGGAACTTCCTCCTGAGCAGCGGGGAGAAGTTGTGGAAGTCGTTGATGAGCTTGGGGAAAGCAGTGCTCTGGAGGTGCTGGTGCTCGTGGACGTGAGTGCAAGCATGCATCATAAGCTTCCTACAGTGAAAGATGCTCTTTTTGATTTGTCCTTAAGCCTCAATGCACGATCAGGGTCCAATCAGTTCAGTGTCTACACCTTCCCGGATCCGAAACATACGATCCTGCAGATGGTGGACTGGACACCGGAACTGGGAGCGGTCAACCGTTTGTTTTCTAAATTGAACAGCGGCGGCTACACACCGACAGGCCCTGCTCTTCGAGAGGCCCTGTATGCTTTTGCTGCCAAATCAGCCCCTTCCCACTTGGAAGATGGAGAAGATCCTTATGAAGAAACAGGCTGGTAACTTCTCACCGGGCCATCAGGTCCTCGGCAGGTGGAACAAGCACCCATACATCATCATGGAAAAACTCGGTTCAGGAGCGTGCGGCACCGTTTATAAATGCCGCTCGACACGGGGGGAGACGTATGCGCTCAAAATGGGAACCGACAGCTCCAGGATGATGCTTGAGGTGAACATGCTAAAGAAATTCAGCAAGGTCCAAGGGGAAAAACTTGGGCCTTCTTTTGTTGATGTGGATGACTACCGGATGTCCGGGGGGCATCAGCTGCCTTTTTATGTGATGGAATACATAGAAGGAAAGCCCCTGCCTCAGTTTCTGGCGGGGAAGTCGAAAGAATGGGTCGGTATTTGCGCAGCTCAAATTATGGGTGATATTGCCAAGCTTCACGAAGCTGGGTATGTGTTCGGCGATTTGAAAACAGACAATCTACTTGTTTCCGGTTCGCGTGTCCGGCTTATTGACGTCGGGGGTGTGACAGCAGCAGGCAGGGCGATAAAGGAATACACGGAGTTCTATGACCGCGGGTACTGGGGGATGGGTTCCAGGAAGGCCGAACCTTCCTACGATCTATTCGCGATTACGATGATTATGCTGGAAACCGCAGGGGCGGGGCGTTTTGAAAGGGGGTCTTCCCCGAGAAAGACGCTGGAACAGAAACTGGCAGCTGCTCCTGTACTCAAACCATACCGGAAAATCATCCAAAATGGCTGGAAGGGAAAGTACAAGGATGCTTCGGAAATGGAAAAAGATATGGCTGGTGTGCTGCTGTACAAAACACCGTCTTCAACACGTGTCCATTTCCGCGCAGATCAGAAGAAAAAGAGCACCGATTCCGGGGAGTTAACGGCCATCACCTTATTGTCCGTACTGCTTATGGGAGGGTCCTTGATTACTTTTTTCTTGTAACAGCTATTCTTTTGCAGATGGTGAGAAGAGTGATACGATAGGGGAAGATAGAGATAGACAGGAGGAACGTCTGATGGATCACGTTGTCCATTCGTTCATCTCAAAACATCAGTTAATTCAACCGGGACAGACGGTCCTTGCTGCTGTATCCGGAGGGCCGGATTCAACAGCCCTTCTCCATATGCTGACCCAGCTGAGAGAAAAGGTTCCGTTTCACCTCACAGCTGTATCCGTGGATCACGGACTGCGGGGGGAAGAGGCACGGGAAGACCTGGCCTTTGTTCAGACGCTTGCGGATCAATGGGATGTCGAATTTCATGGAACCTCTGTCGATACAGGTTCGTATAAGGAATCATCGGGAAAAGGGACGCAGGAAGCGGCCCGCGATCTCCGTTATCGTTTCTTTGAAGAGCAGATGTATGCCCGGCAGGCGGATGTCCTCGTCATGGGGCATCACGGAGACGACCAGGCAGAGACGCTCATGATGCAGATGGTCCGTTCCGCCAGGCCTGAAGCGGTTCAGGGAATCCCTTTGCGGAGACCGTTTGCCTGCGGTGAAATCGTACGGCCGCTGCTATGTGTCTCCAAGGAACAGCTTCTCCATTATTTGAATGACCGTTCTCTTCCAAGCCGCCATGATCCCTCCAATGATCGGACCGACTACACGCGCAACGCGTTCCGTCACAGGGTGATGCCTTTTTTGAAGGAGCAGAATCCCCGGCTTCATGAGCATGTGCAGGCATTCAGTGAAAGGGCAGCGGAAGAGCGTTCCTACATAAACGAACAGGCTCAGAAGGTGTTGGAATATGTTCATTTTTCGGAGGATGTTGAGAAATTCGTACAATTTTCAAAACAAACCTTCAAAACATTTCCGCTTGCTTTACAAAGGACAGCCTTTCATCTAATATTGAACTATCTGTATGTGAAGCAAAACGAAGACATTTCCTATCTTCATGAAGAAATGTTCATGAACCTGTTAAGGGACGAGAAACCGAACCGTTCCCTTGATTTTCCCGGAGGGTTGAAAGTGGTCCGCGCTTACGATGAGATCACCTTCACATTCGCGGATGAAAACGAGGATTCGTCCTTTCGTTTAATTCTGCACCCCGGGGCCTCTGTCTCCCTTCCGGATGGTTCGTCCGTGGAAGCGGAATGGAGCTGGTGCCCGGAAGAGCCCGATGCCTTCACCTATGTATGTGAGGACTATCACGTAAACCTTCCGCTCATCGTCCGCTCCAGACAGCCCGGAGACCGTATGGAAGTAAGAGGGATGAAGGGGTCAAAAAAAGTAAAAGATATTTTTATTGATCAGAAAATCCCTGCCCGCACCCGCGGGACACTGCCGGTCGTTACCGATCAGACAGGGGAAATTCTCTGGCTTGGCGGCCTGAAAAAAGGCGGCAGGCAGAGAGGCAGGTCTTCAACAGGTCCATGGCTTCGGTTACATTATAAAAACAAAGCAGACGCGTAGGAGGAGCAATCATGCACAACGAAATTGAAAAGGTCTTGATTTCCGAAGAGGAGATCCAGCAGAAATGCAAAGAGATGGGAGCCCGTTTATCCGAGGAGTATAAGGATCGATTTCCTTTGGCTATCGGAGTGCTGAAAGGGGCAACTCCTTTTATGACAGACCTTTTGAAACGGATGGAGACGCATTTGGAAATGGACTTTATGGATGTGTCCAGCTATCACGGTGGAATGGAGTCCTCCGGTGAGGTCAAGATTGTCAAGGACCTTGATACAAAAGTAGAGGGCCGGGATATCCTGATCATTGAAGACATTATTGACAGTGGCCGCACGCTTGCCTATCTTGTCGACTTGTTTAAATATAGAAAGGCGAATTCGATTAAGATCGTCACCCTTCTTGATAAACCGACGGGACGCAGCGCTGATGTAATAGCAGACGTTGTCGGCTTTGAAATACCGGATGAGTTCGTTGTCGGGTATGGTCTGGATTATCAGGAGAAGTATCGGAATCTTCCTTATGTAGGGGTGTTGAAACCTGAAGTATATGGCGGATAGTCCCAGATACTCCGTAAGTGGTTTCAAACGGTTCGTTTCAAGGGTAATTAGTTGTGTCGTCCGTTTTTGTTATGGTAGTATTTACTATAGTTTTTCTCGTTTGGGAGGAGGTAGGCAATGAACCGGATCTTTCGTAATACCATATTTTACTTACTTATCTTCCTCGTTGTTATCGGCGTGGTCGGTTTATTCCGAGGTCAAGGTGATCCGCAGCAAGAGTTAAATGTAAATCAGTTTTACGATAAATTAAACAGCGGTGCCATCGAAGAGATGACAATTCAGCCTGTTAATGGAGTGATTCGAATCACTGGTCAGCTGGAAGGTGCAGAAGAAGGGGAAGAAGCCTTCACCGCACAGATTACAGCGAACGACCAGACACTTTCCAACATTACCGAGACGGCTCAGGAGCAGTCGATCTTAAATGTTGAACAGGAAGAGCAGCCGAGCGCATGGGTGACATTCCTGACATCCATTATTCCGTTTGTCATTATCTTCATTCTCTTCTTCTTCCTGCTTAACCAGGCTCAGGGCGGCGGAAGCCGTGTCATGAACTTCGGTAAGAGCAAGGCGAAGATGTACACCGAAGAGAAGAAAAAAGTACGTTTTAAAGACGTCGCTGGTGCAGATGAAGAGAAGCAGGAGCTTGTGGAAGTAGTTGACTTCCTTAAAGACCCGCGTAAATTCTCTGCTGTTGGTGCACGTATTCCAAAAGGTGTCCTTCTTGTAGGACCACCAGGTACAGGTAAAACATTGCTGGCCCGTGCCGTTGCCGGGGAAGCGGGAGTTCCGTTCTTCTCCATCAGTGGTTCGGACTTCGTTGAAATGTTTGTCGGTGTCGGGGCTTCCCGTGTCCGTGACCTGTTTGAAAACGCCAAAAAGAATGCCCCTGGTATTATCTTTATCGATGAGATCGATGCTGTTGGACGTCAGCGTGGCGCAGGTCTTGGCGGCGGTCACGATGAGCGTGAGCAGACATTGAACCAGCTCCTTGTTGAGATGGACGGTTTCGGAGTCAATGAAGGGATCATCATCATTGCTGCGACCAACAGACCGGACATTCTTGACCCGGCCCTTCTTCGTCCCGGCCGTTTTGACAGACAGATTACTGTCGATCGCCCGGATGTCAAAGGCCGTGAAGCTGTTCTCGCCGTTCATGCGAAGAACAAGCCGCTGTCTGAAAATGTCGATTTGAAGACGATCGCTCTCCGTACACCAGGATTCTCTGGCGCAGACTTGGAGAACCTGTTGAACGAATCAGCTCTTGTAGCTGCCCGTGGAGACAAGAAAAGTGTCGACATGGATGATGTTGATGAAGCTATCGACCGGGTTATTGCAGGCCCGGCTAAGAAGAGCCGTGTCATTTCCAAGAAAGAGCGCGACATCGTGGCCAACCACGAAAGTGGACATACGGTCATCGGTATGGTGCTTGATGATGCTGACATGGTTCATAAAGTAACGATTGTCCCACGAGGTCAGGCCGGCGGTTATGCGGTCATGCTTCCAAAAGAAGATCGTTACTTTATGACAAAACCTGAACTGTTCGACAAAATCACGGGTCTTCTGGGCGGCCGTGTAGCTGAAGAAATCATCTTCGGTGAAGTGAGTACCGGTGCCCACAACGACTTCCAGCGTGCAACAAGCATTGCACGTAAAATGGTTACTGAATACGGCATGAGTGAAAAACTCGGACCGCTTCAGTTCGGATCCAATTCCGGAGGTCAGGTCTTCCTGGGCCGTGACATTCAGAATGAGCAGAACTACAGTGACCAGATCGCTTACGAAATCGATCAGGAAGTGAAGAACTTTATCCAGTACTGTTATGATCGTGCGAAGACGATTCTGACAGAAAACAGAGATAAATTAGAGCTGATTGCCAAAACATTGCTGGAAGTAGAAACTCTGGATGCTACTCAAATCCGTTCCTTGTTTGACAAAGGACGTCTTCCAACAGATGAAGAGCTTGAAGCCCTTGCTAGAGAACACAATGCTAAAATCAAGAACAATACTTCTTCCGGAAGTGACGAAGATGTACGCGTCAACATCCAATCGAAAGATGAAGAAGTCTCTGAAGAGGAACAGGATACCGAAGATTCCTCAACAAATAAAGAAGAAGAGAGCGGGTCAGATTCTGACGATCGTCGTTCTTAATTCAACGAAAAAACCACACCAGCTCCGGCGGTGTGGTTTTTCGTGTCTCATTACAGCAGACGGTTCGGCTCTTGTGGTATGATGGTAGCCGAAGGAAATGACACAGGAGGCTGTTTGTATGAATTTTGTCCTTGATGTGGGAAATACCAATACTGTCTTAGGCGTATTTGAGAATGGTGCGTTAAAGTATCAATGGAGAATTAAGACAGATCGACATAAAACAGAAGATGAGTTCGGAATGCTGATCAAATCCCTTTTTGATCATGAAGGTCTGGCATTTGAAGATATGGACGGGGTTATCATCTCTTCCGTAGTTCCGCCCATAATGTTTGCACTTGACCGAATGTCTCGTTATTATTTTAAAAAGCAGCCCATGATTATCGGAGAAAATAATGTCGACCATGGTCTGCCCATGAAATATCCGAACCCTGACGAAATAGGGGCGGACAGGGTAGTGAATGCTGTCGGAGCCATTGATGAGTACCCGCTTCCTTTGGTCATTATTGATTTCGGAACAGCGACAACCTACTGCTACATCAATGCAGAAGGTGAGTATCTGGGAGGTGCTATTGCGCCTGGAGTCAACATATCCATGGAAGCCCTCTATGCCAAAGCAGCTAAACTGCCGAAGATTGAAATTAAAAGTCCGGAGCATGTCATCGGACAAAGTACTGTAGAAGCGATGCAGTCCGGAGCATTTTACGGATACGTTGGACAAGTGGATGAAGTGGTGCGAAGGATGAAGGAAACTTCCGACCATACGCCCACAGTCATTGCTACCGGAGGCTTAGCGAACTTAATTGCCGGCCAGTCCAGGACCATTGATCATGTAGATCCCTATCTTACATTGAAGGGGCTGCATAAGATATATCAGCGCAACAAAGAGAAAAAAGCATTTAAAGGAGAATGATGATTCATGTCAGATTATTTAGTGCGGGCGATGGCATTTGATGGACAAGTGAGAGCGTACGCTGTTCAGTCCACCAACACCGTCGAAGAAGCAAGACGCAGACAGGATACGTGGGCGACAACATCAGCCGCTCTGGGTAGAACTTTGACGATCAGCTCTATGATGGGAGCTATGCTTAAAGGAGAAGACAAAATCACAGTGAAGGTTGAAGGCGGCGGGCCGGTGGGTGCCATTGTCGTGGATGCCAACGCTAACGGGGAAGTTCGCGGCTATGCGAAGAATCCTCATGTCGACTTCGAATCCAATGCCCAAGGAAAGCTGGACGTATCACGTGCGGTCGGTACGTCCGGGACATTGAGTATTGTGAAGGATCTTGGGATGAGAGATCATTTTACTGGTCAGGTTCCGATTGTGTCCGGGGAAATCAGTGAGGACTTCACGTATTACTTCGCGAACTCTGAACAGGTCCCTTCCGCTGTAGGGGCAGGTGTACTGGTGGATACAGATCACAGCATCCTTGCTTCCGGAGGCTTTATCATTCAAATGATGCCGGGCGCTGATGACAAGACGACGACAGAAATTGAGAAACGTCTCTCTGATATGCGTCCCATTTCTACACTTGTGCAGGAAGGAAAAACACCGGAGCAGATTCTTTACACCGTTCTAGGGGAAGAAAATGTCCAGCTGTTGGACACAAAGCCTGTGAATTTCCAATGCCATTGTTCACGTGAACGGGTCGAGATGGCCATTTCCAGCCTTGGTGATGAGGAAATTGAACGCATGATTGAAGAGGATAACGGTGCGGAAGCGAAGTGTCACTTCTGCAACGAAGATTATCAATTCTCTGCTCATGATCTGGAAGAACTGAAATCTCAGAGCACCAGCTGATTTTTTTCATCATAGCCAGCCGATAAGGATATAAATAAAAGACGGGACTTTCGTTCCGTCTTTTTCTATTCTTTTAGCATGAATTGTTTGACAATTGTGGTGGATTTCAGTAAGTTAAAGTTAAATCCTATTTAAATACTTGGTTTTAGGAGTGATGGTGTTGAGAATCGTAAATAACGTAAGTGAACTTGTAGGACAGACTCCGCTGGTAAAACTGAACGGCAGTGCTGACGAAGACAGTGCAGACATTTACCTTAAACTGGAGTACATGAATCCAGGGAGTTCTGTGAAGGATCGTATTGCCCTTTCTATGGTGGAAGAAGCGGAGAAAGACGGCCGGTTGAACGAGGGCGACACGATTGTGGAACCAACGAGTGGAAACACGGGAATTGGTCTGGCTATGATTGCTGCAGCCAAAGGCTATAAAGCGATTCTCGTCATGCCTGATACGATGAGTCAGGAACGTCGGAACCTTCTGCGTGCCTACGGAGCGGAACTGGTTCTTACACCAGGAAGCGATGGTATGAAAGGAGCGATTAAGAAGGCGGCCGAGCTTCATGAAAAGCATGGCTACTTCATGCCTCAGCAGTTTAACAATGAAGCGAACCCTCTCATCCACGAAAAGACCACAGGACCTGAAATCATCGAGCAGATGGGTGATCAACTGGACGCTTTTGTTGCTGGTATTGGAACAGGGGGAACAATTACCGGTGCTGGAAAAGTGCTGAAGGAAAAGTACCCTGACATGAAGATCTATGCAATTGAGCCGGAAGAATCCCCGGTATTATCCGGCGGAAATCCCGGACCACACAAAATCCAGGGGATCGGCGCCGGCTTTGTACCAGGAATCCTGAACACAGAAATCTACGATGAAGTCGTAACGGTTTCTAAAGAAGATTCCTTTACTGCTGCCCGCGAAGCAGCGCGTAAAGATGGAATCCTTGGAGGGATTTCTTCCGGTTCAGCGATCCACGTAGCGAAACAAGTAGCTAAGCAGCTTGGAAAAGGTAAAAAAGTGGTGGCGGTCATTCCTAGTAATGGGGAAAGATATCTATCCACTCCCCTTTACCAATTTGATGAAGAATAAAAGTCTAACGCACTCCTTTTAACAGGGGGTGCGTTTTTTCCGTAGGACAGGAATTCCTGTCATGATAGAACTTATGAAATGTTGTAAGATAGGGGAAGAATAATAAAGAAATGAGGGGAATACATGTCCTTATACTTACACACGCGCGTGAAAACCTATGATTTAACAAAACAGACCCTCGTTATGGGCATTTTAAACGTCACTCCTGATTCCTTTTCGGATGGCGGGCTGTACACAGATGTTGATCGGGCTGTCCAGCAGGCAGAAGCTATGGTGGAAGCAGGAGCCCACATCATTGACATCGGTGGTGAATCAACACGTCCAGGCCATGACCCTGTACCGGCGGAGGAGGAGTTGAAAAGGGTCCTTCCAACGATAGAGGCGGTAAGTCAGGCTGTTGATGTACCAATCTCCATTGATACGTACAAGTCGGAAGTGGCTGCCAGGGCTGTCCAGCATGGCGCCTCCATCATTAACGATGTTTGGGGGGCTGTAAAGGATCCGGCTACAGCTGATGTCGCTGCCCGGAATGACGTTCCACTTGTTTTGACACACAACCGGAAGGATCGGAATTACACTTCGTTAATGGATGATGTCAAAAAGGATCTAACAGAAATGGTGAACCGTGTGAAGGCACGGGGAGTGAAGGATGAGCAGATCATTCTTGATCCGGGTATCGGTTTTGCCAAGAGCCAGCAGGATAACCTTGTGGTCATGCGTCACCTCGGCGAGCTTCGTGACCTCGGTTATCCGATTCTTCTCGGTACTTCAAGGAAGTCTTTTATCGGTACGGTGCTGGATCTTCCTAAAGAGGAACGAATGGAAGGGACAGGCGCAACGGTGTGCTACGGGGTGGCCCAGGGAGTGGAAATGGTAAGGGTGCATGATGTGGGGCCCGTGGTCCGTATGACTAAAATGATGGATGCTATGATTGGAAAGGGTGGA
Organism: Halobacillus sp. Cin3; assembly: GCF_947311855.1. Taxonomy (NCBI): domain Bacteria; kingdom Bacillati; phylum Bacillota; class Bacilli; order Caryophanales; family Bacillaceae; genus Halobacillus; species Halobacillus sp. Cin3. Next base: position 47,946 of record NZ_CAMZMV010000011.1, read on the forward strand.
GGAAATGGATAAAATCTACGTTAATCAAATGGAATTCTGGGGCTATCACGGCCTTTTTCCCGAAGAAAACAAACTGGGGCAGCGTTTTTATGTAGATCTTGAATTGGAGCTGGACTTAAAACCGGCTTCCCAATCTGACGATATGACAAAGTCCATTGATTATGGGGCGATTTATGAAACAACAAAAAAGATTGTAGAGGGGAAGGCCTATAAGCTTGTGGAGTCTGTAGCTGAGCAGATATCCATGGAGTTGTTCTCCTCCTTCCCGCTTTTGGAAGGTTGTCTTGTAAAAGTATTCAAACCGGACCCGCCCATCCCCGGACATTATCAATCCGTAGCAATTGAGATATACCGGAGCCGGTCTGATGAATAAAGCTTATATCGCACTCGGATCCAACCTTGCTGAACGGGAACAGTACCTTCGTGATGCCATTGCTTTACTGGATGAAAATGAAGACGTTCAAGTAGAGGGGAGATCGGGAGTGTATGAAACGAGTCCGGTGGGTTACACAGACCAGGGGGATTTCTTGAATATGGTGATCACCGTGGAGACATCCCTTCCTCCTGAAGATCTGTTGGCAGCCTGTCAGGCGATTGAAGATGGTCTTGGAAGAAAAAGATTAGTGAAATGGGGGCCGCGGACCATTGATCTCGACATCCTTTTGTATAACGAAGAAAACAGAGCAGCTGCCGAATTGACGATCCCCCACCCCCACATGCATGAACGGGCGTTTGTTATCGTCCCTCTGGCCGATGTAGATCCACAGGCCTACCTTCCCCATCTGCAGAAGCAGGCGGTCGAACTGCTTCATGAACTTCCGGATGCAGAAAGGGAAAGCGTTACGTTATGGGGGCACCTGTGAACAAAAAGCCATGAAGCAGCAAGGCCCTCGGCCGGGAAGCGGAGTCAAGGTTCCCGTGAGCGTTGACACACCCATAAGACTTTTTTATACTAAACCATAGTTAGATGCTGCCAGCCCTTTGCTGGCAGTTTTTGTTATTGTGGCGGCACAGTACAAGGAAAAGACGAGGAATGGAGTGATAGCAGTGTCAGAAGAACTGAATGAATATATGCAGGTGCGCAGAGACAAGATGAATGCTCACCGTGAACAAGGTCTGGATCCGTTCGGCGACCGTTTCGACCGGACCCACTATGCGGACCAGCTAAAAGAACAATACGATACCTATACAAAAGAAGAGTTGGAAGAAAAGCAGTTCCCGGCGACCGTAGCCGGCCGAATCATGACCAAGCGCGGGAAAGGGAAAGCTGGCTTCACGCACATCCAGGATGTCACAGGACAGATCCAGTTGTACGTCCGTAAAGATGAAATCGGAGAAGAAGCCTATGACAACCTCTTTAAAACAGCAGATCTCGGGGATATTGTCGGAGTAACCGGAGTGATGTTCAAAACAAACGTCGGAGAACTTTCTGTAAAAGCGGAGGAATTCCAGCTGCTTACGAAATCCCTGCGCCCGTTACCTGAAAAGTTCCACGGACTCCAAGATGTAGAACAGCGCTATCGTCAGCGTTACCTTGATTTAATTACGAACCCTGACAGCAGAGACACGTTTGTTCTGCGCAGTAAAATCATCCAATCCATGCGCCGCTACCTGGACGGTTTAGGATTCCTTGAAGTGGAAACACCATTAATGCACGGCATTCCGGGAGGAGCTTCCGCCCGTCCGTTCATCACCCATCACAACGCGCTTGATATGCAGTTGTACATGCGCATAGCCATCGAGCTTCATTTGAAGCGCCTCATTGTAGGCGGTATGGAAAAGGTATATGAAATCGGACGTGTCTTCCGTAATGAAGGCGTATCTACGCGTCACAACCCTGAATTTACGATGATCGAATTGTATGAAGCGTATGCAGATTATAAGGACATTATGGCGTTGACGGAGAACATGGTCGCTCATATCGCTAAAGAGGTCCTCGGTACAACTACGGTCATGTATGACGATCAGGAGATTAACCTGGAACCAAACTGGACCCGTCTGCATATGGTGGATGCAATCAAGGAATATACAGGCGTCGATTTCTGGAAGCACATGAGTAATGATGAAGCTAAAGCTCTTGCTGAAGAACACGGCATTGAAATTAAAGACACAATGACATTCGGTCATATTGTCAACGAGTTCTTTGAGCAGCGTGTCGAAGAAAAGCTTGTCCAGCCAACCTTCATTTATGGACATCCGATAGAGATTTCTCCACTTGCCAAGAAGAACCCCGAAGATGAGCGGTTCACAGATCGTTTTGAGTTGTTCATCGTTGGACGTGAACATGCCAATGCCTTCTCTGAGCTGAACGATCCTATCGATCAGCGCGAAAGGTTTGAAGCTCAGCTTAAAGAGCGCGAAGAAGGAAATGATGAAGCCCATATGATGGATGAGGATTTCCTGGAAGCTCTTGAGTATGGCATGCCGCCGACAGGTGGATTGGGAATCGGCGTAGACCGCCTCGTTATGCTGTTAACCAATTCAGCCTCTATCCGCGACGTCCTGCTGTTCCCGCAAATGCGACATCGTGAATCCTGATCCAGCTATCCTCCGCCGGTTATAAAGGCGGAGGATTTCTTTTTATAGCAAAATGATAAGATATTTTGAAAAAAACTATTGCGCTGGACTGTTATCCGTGATAAATTATTACTTGTCGCTTTAAGAGAGCGGCGCGGTGTTGAAAAACGCCAAAACAAATCATGAAAAAAGTTGTTGACACAAACGGCTTCCCATGATAAATTAGTATTTGTC
>NZ_CAMZMV010000012.1:0-28173 GCF_947311855.1 Halobacillus sp. Cin3
TCCGCATTTCTGGGATGTCCAGCTGCAGTGCCCAGTCCCTCGAGGTCATAAGTCAATCACCTCCGTGGAGGAAGATCACTCCACTGCGCTGCTTGTCTTATGCTTGTCGGGACTATCGGGGCACTTCCGCATTTCTGGGTTACTTACTGGCTTTTTGTAGTTTCTGGATCATTTTGAGGGAGCGGCCGGTTCCGATGGCTACGGATTCGAGCGGGCTCGGAGCCATGTGTACAGGGACGGAAATTTCGTTGGACAGCCATTCCTGCATGCCGTTCAGTAGCGATCCGCCTCCTGTAAGGATGACACCGTGATCGACAATGTCGCCGCTTAATTCCGGCGGGCATTCTTCCAGGGTGGCGCGGATGGTTTCCAGAAGCTGATCGAGTGATTCCTTCAGAGCCTGCTGGATTTCCGTTGATTTCAATTCGATGGTTTTCGGCAGCCCTGTGACCATGTCGCGGCCGCGTACTTCCATCGTTTCTTCCGGATGATCGATCAAGGCATAGCCGATTTCCATTTTAATCTGTTCTGCGGTTCGTTCACCGATCAGGACATTGTAGGCTTTGCGTACGTATTGGATGATTTCCTCATCCATCACATCTCCACCTGTACGGATGGATTTGCAGGAAACGACGCCGCCGAAGGAAATAATCGCGACCTCACTCGTTCCACCGCCGATATCGACGACAACGTTTGCGATCGGTTCGTCTACGGGCAGGTCTGCGCCGATCGCTGCAGCAATCGGCTCTTCGATCAGGTGTACGTGCTTGGCGCCGTAGCTTTTGACAGCATTGTGAATCGCGCGGCGCTCCACAGACGTGGATCCGGATGGTGTACAGATAACGACCGTAGGTTTGCGCATAGATATTCCTGATTTTTTGGAAACTTTTTTCAACAGCTCTTTCAACATTTGTGCTGTCATGTCATAGTCGGCAATAACCCCGTCACGAAGCGGGCGGACAGGAATAATGTTCCGAGGGGTCTTTCCTACCATTTCTTTCGCTTCTTTTCCGACAGCAACGACGTTCTTGGTTTCAGTATTGTAAGCAACGACAGATGGCTCGTTCAGCAGAATTCCTTTAGACTTGGAATAGATAAGTATGTTTGCAGTACCGAGGTCGATACCGATTTCAGCATTTGATAACATTTAGACGTACCTCCAAAGATGACAGATTCTCTTATATGTCTTCTCACATCATAGGAGTTTTATGGGGGTTAAACAACAGGAAATTCGTGGACTCTGCTTATAGTAGGAAAGTCTCTGTGACATGTATAATAAGACTATGGATAGATAGAGGAGTTTGAAAATGAGATTTTTGAAACATGAAGATATTATTAAAAAGTCAGAGCGTATCAACCAATCGTATGAAGTGGACCCGGGATTTTTTGACCAGATTGTTGATGATCTGCTTGATAGTGAAAAAGATACAGAGGCTGTGATTCTGGAAGGATTTGAACGGCTTTTATCTGAAGTGGACCATGAAATTGAGCGCATGGAGGATTTCGCTTCGATGAAACCGAATTGTTTTATGGGATGTGCTTTCTGCTGTTATTTTCCAATTGTCCTGACAAAATTGGAAGCGAAGCTGCTTTTCCGTTCCATCGAGCAGTTTTCTGCTGAGCGCAGACAGAAGATATTTGACCATTGGGAGAGTTACTTCCCTGCCCAGGAGAAAAAGCTTCAGAAAGCCCTCGCTATGGATTATGAAGATCCGGATACGAAGCTGGCCTACAAGCGTTTGAATCTGCCTTGTCCGATGCTTGATCCGGAAACCCAGCTTTGTATGGCCTATGAAGTACGTCCGATTCCCTGCCGTACGTACTTGAATTACAGCGATCCCCAGGTGTGCGCCGATCATGCCATGCCGAAGGAGCCGTTCAGTTATGAATTCTTGTATTCCTTTTATTTCACCAGTATGAATGAACTGATTCAGGCGCTCTATGAAAACGGTGAGGATGTGTTTGTTGATTACCCGATGGATGCCTGGCAGTATGATTACCTGCCGGCGTGGATCCAAAAGTACAGGGAAGGGGAGTTTTATGAAGTATAAGCTCTTATCTTTAAATGTCGGCCGGCCGGAAACGTATGAGACGAGTAAAGGTGAATTGGAGAGTGCGTATCGCAAAAAGCCGGTATCCACACCAGCTTTTTTATCGTACTGGAACTTTGAAGGGGACGAGCAGGCTGATAAAAAGAATCATGGGGGGAGAGATAAGGCGGTCTGTCTTTATCCTGCCCAGCATTACCGGCATTGGGAAGAACACTATGGTCAGTCGTTTGCTTTCCCTTCTTTTGGTGAAAATATAACAGTGGAAGGCGTGTCGGAGGAAGAGGTTCATATCGGGGACATTTTCCAGATGGGGGAAGCTCTCCTTCAGATCTCTGAGCCGCGTAAGCCTTGTTATATCATTGCCCGTACCCATGGAATTGATGATTTCCCTGCCCAGGTCATGAAAGAAGGGTTTACCGGTTTTTACTTGAGGGTGTTAAAAGAAGGAACCGTTCAGGCCGGGGATTACCTCAGCCTGGTTGAAGCTCATCCTGCTGGGGTGACGGTGGATGATGTGAATCAGCTTCGATACCACGACAGGGATAACAAAGAGCTTCTAGAAAAGGTTATCCATCTTGAACCTCTTGCAGAAGGGTTGAAAGAGTCTTTGAAAAAACGTCTTTAGGAGGAACTGTATGAATTCATTTTCCGAACGTGCACTGGAACTCGCCTGTGAAAATGTAGAAGAGGGCGGTCATCCCTTTGGAGCTGTTCTAGTTTCTGCCGGGGAGGTTATAGCCGAAGGTGTAAATGAACTGCACAAACATCCTGATGTGAGCGGCCATGCTGAAATGCTGGCAATAAGACGGGCCCAGCAGCAAAGAGGTTCGGTCGATTTAAGTGATTGTGTCCTTTATGCCAGTGGTGAACCCTGTTCGATGTGTCTGACTGCCATTTATTTTTCCGGTATTCAGACGGTCGTCTATTCTCAATCTGTGGAAGAAGCGGCAGAGGCGGGTCTTTCCCTTTCCGGTGAAGTCTATGCCCAGATTGCTCAGCCGAAGGAATCGAGGAGGATTACCTATGAATACGAGCCGGTAGAGGACCAGGAGATGAATGCGATGCTGCTTTATGCGGAAAAATCAGTAGAACAGGGGCGTTGACGGTGGATTATGCACATCTTGTTGAAGAAAAAATCAAACAGGCATTGAAAGATGGGGATTTCGACCATCTGCCCGGCCGCGGGAAACCCCTCCCCAAAGATGAGTTCGCTCACCTTCCGGAGGAAGTAAGGAACAGCTATCGGATCTTAAAGAATGCCAACATGCTGCCGGAGGAAATGGTGCTGAAAAAGGAAATCGGTGAGCTTGAGGATATTCTCGCGGAAATCAAAGACCCTCAGTTATCGGCGCACTACAAAAAGAAGATCAATGAAAAGCAGATCCGGTTCGACATTCTCATGGAAAAGCGAAAGTGGAATGAATCATCTGCATTTCAGCAGTATCAACGGAAAATCGACAACAAATTCGGTTTATAGTCAGGCAGCCTGTTTTCAGGGCTGCTTTTTTATTTTTCTTCTATCTATCCAGCTTCTTCATTATGTATAATAAAAGTGAGTAATCACTCACTCTTTAAAAAAAGGAGCGTGAAACATATGGAGACTGCCGTGGAAATGAACAGTATTTCACATTGGTTTGGGAAGCTTCAGGTGATCCACGACGTGGATCTGAACGTTGAAAAGGGGGAAATCTATGGTTTGCTTGGTCCTTCAGGATCCGGAAAAACGACGCTGGTTAAATTGATGACCGGTCTTCTACGTCCTTCCGAAGGCGTAGTGAAGTTGAATGGGGAGAAAATGCCGGCGCTGAAGCAGATGAAGCAGTTTGGATTTATGGCTCAATCGGATGCTCTTTATTCAGAGTTAACAGGGAGGGAGAATCTTGATTTTTTTGCCTCGTTGTACGGGATGAGCAGGAAGGACCGGCGTTTGCGAATGGAGCACGTCCTGGATATGGTGAACTTGACTGTGGATGCCTCCCGACCTGTACACACATACTCCGGGGGGATGAAAAGGAGGCTGTCGCTGGCGGCATCTCTCATACACGAGCCTGATCTGATCATTTTGGATGAGCCGACAGTCGGCATTGACCCTGTTCTCCGGCAGTCCATTTGGAATGAGTTGAATAGATTGAGAGACAACGGTGTGACCATCATCGTGACGACCCATGTGATGGACGAAGCAGAAAAATGCGGACGTCTTGCCCTGCTGCGTGGCGGGAGAATGATGGCGGAGGATACTCCGTTCCGGTTGAAATCGAAGTTGGAAGTTTCCTCCATGGAAGAGGTCTTCCTGCATTATGGAGGAGGGATCCGGGCATGAATACAGCAGCTGTTATAAAACGGATACTCAGACAGTTCCGGCGTGATAAGAGGAGTGCCGCTTTGATGATTGCAGCTCCCCTGCTGGTCTTAACCCTGATGTGGCTGGTTCTGGATACAGACGAAGCAGCGGTTGAGATTGCCGCTGTCGGCGTGCCGGATCATGTCGTTGAATCAATAGAAACAGAGGGGATGACGGTGACCGTCATGGAAGAACAGGAAGCAGAAGAGGATCTGGACAGAGCTGAAATCGACGGTATGCTTCAGTTGGAGGATGGTGTGCCTGTCCTGACACTTGAAGGCAGTGACCCAAATACTTCAGGGGCCGTCAGGAGTAAGCTTCAGAAGCAGTTATCAGAGCAGAGCTCTCCGATCGAATGGGAATATTGGAACGGCTCTTCTGAATTGGGCCTGTTTGATTATGTCGGACCTGCATTGATCGGTTTTTTTGTTTTCTTCTTTGTGTTCATCGTCGGTGGAGTTTCCTTTCTTCGTGAACGGACGCAGGGGACTCTGGAGCGTCTGCTGGCCTCACCTATCCGGCGGAGTGAGGTCGTCTTCGGATATTTAGGGGGATTTGGTTTATTTACGATTGCACAATCCGTTATCATTGCCGCCTATTCGATTTATGTGCTGGATGTATTTATGGCGGGGAATTTCTTATACGTCCTTCTTGTTACTATTTTGATGGCCTTGACAGCGTTGAGCCTGGGAACACTTGTATCGGCATTTGCCGGTAACGAATTTCAAATGATTCAGTTTATCCCGCTGGTTATCGTTCCCCAGGTCTTTTTCTCCGGTTTGTTTCCGACCGAGGGACTGGCAGAATGGGTTCAGGTGGTTGGAAATCTGATGCCGTTGACTTATGGGGCAGAGACGCTCAGGGATATTATGTTAAGAGGAGCATCCTGGGAATCGTTTCAGATGGAGATTTTTATCCTGATTGGGTTTACAGCGCTCTTCACTGCTCTGAACATCATCGCTCTGAAAAAACACAGGCCGCTGTAAAGCGTTGGAATAAAATTGAAGGAGACAGGCAATGAATGAATTTAAGGATATGATGGAAGAACTGGAGCAGGCGGATGGAGAAGAAAAAAAGCTGACACCGAAGCAAGCGCAGATTCTTCAGGCGGCTGTCGAAATTTTTGCGGAGAAAGGGTATGCTTCATCGTCAACGAGTGAAATTGCTCAACGGGCCAATGTTGCTGAAGGAACCATTTTCAGACATTATAGAACGAAAAAAGAACTGCTGATTTCGATTGTCACCCCGTTTATGGCGAAGTTCATGGTTCCTTTTTTTGCTGCACGGTTCACCAGAAATGTTTTTGATGAACCGCAGGAGGAATTTGAAAATCTGCTGCGGACGATTTTAAAGGACAGGTTTGCTTTCGCCGCAGAAAATGCTCCTCTGCTGAGAATTGTTCTTCAGGAAATGGCTTTTCATCCAGAACTTCAGCAACGGTTTCAGGAAGTTTTTGTTAAAGACGTGTACCCGAAATTTGAAGCAGCGCTTGACCGCCTGAAGGAGGCGGGGCAGGTGATGGACAGGCCGAACGGCACGATCATACGAATGATTATGTCCTCGGTGATGGGGTTTCTCGTTACACGATTCATTCTTTCTCCTGATTTGGAGTGGGATGACGATCAGGAGATTGAACAAACGATAGCCTTCATCATGTATGGGCTTGCAGAAAAATAATAGAGGATCCGATGGTTTTCCTGAAATTAGGGAACTCTTTATACTGGAAAAAAGGAGGATGCCCGATGTGTGGAAGGTATACACTTTTAGCTGAAGAAGCGGAGATCCTTAGAGAGTTCGGCATTTCCCAACCGATTCATGGTTATGAGCCAAGATACAATATCGCCCCCGGGCAGCAGGTACTGGCTGTGATTCATGACGGCAGAGAAAAGCGGGCCGGTTTCATGAAGTGGGGACTTGTCCCTTCCTGGTCGAAAGACCCGAAAATCGGCTATAAGATGATCAATGCCAGAAGCGAAACCGCTCATGAGAAGCCGAGTTACCGGAAATTGATGAGCAGGAAGCGATGCTTGATTGCAGCGGACAGCTTTTATGAATGGAAAAAAACCGGGAGTGGGAAGCAGCCGCTTCGAATTCAACCGGAAGACAGGACATTGTTTGCTTTTGCCGGCTTATGGGATCAATGGAAAGGCGGCGGTGAACCTCTATATACGTGTACAATACTGACTCAGGAAGCAAATGAGGACGTGGCTCCTGTTCACGACCGCATGCCGGTCATCCTTCCACAGGACCAGCAGGACGACTGGATCATACCTGTGCAGTGGGAGGCACATCAGGCGAAAGAATTCCTGGATCAGCTTACGATGGATGATTTATCAATGTATGAAGTCAGTACACATGTGAATTCAGCCAAAAATGAAGATGAGGCGTGCATACGGCCGCTGACATAAAATAACCCGAAGCAGGATCTGCTTCGGGCTTCAATTTGTTGAGAAAGGATTGACTGCACGCAGACCGCATTATCCGACCTGGCGTTGTTCTTTCTCCTGCTGTTTTTCCTGTTTGGCTACTTTCAGGAACTTGTTCGTCTCGGCCGCTACGACCCCGGATAAAAGGAGCAGGCCGATCAAGTTCGGAAAGGCCATTAATCCGTTCATTACATCAGCGAAAACCCATACGGTGCTCAACTGAGAAACGGATCCCACGAGAACAAAGGCTACAAATACAATTTTATACAAACCGATGAAGCGCTGATTCGTTAAATAACCGAAGCATTTTTCTCCGTAATAGGACCAGCCTACGATCGTGGAGAAAGCAAAGAAAATCAAACCGATGGTAACAACATAAGCTCCGAATTCACCTAGGAAAAGCTCAAAGGATGCGGAGGTCAGATCAGCGCCGTCAAGGCCGCCCTGATACTGGCCGGCCATGACGATGGTCAGCCCGGTCATTGTACAAACGATAATGGTATCAATAAAGACCTGGGTCATCGACACGAGGGCCTGTCGTCCGGCATAGTCCGTTCTTGCAGCCGCTGCTGCAATCGGAGCGGAACCGAGTCCGGCTTCATTGGAGAAAACCCCACGGGCGACCCCGTAACGAATCACGCTTCCCAGAATACCGCCGCCTACAGCATTCGCTGTGAAAGCGTCAGAGAAGATGGTACCGAAGGCAGGCAGAATCAAATCAGCATTAAGGATAAGAATGATCAAGGCGCCGATCACATAGAAGATGGCCATAATCGGAACGAAGAAGGCTGTCACCCGTCCGATGCTTTTAATTCCTCCGAGGAGGACCAGTCCGGCCAGCAGCGTCAACACAATCCCTGTCACCCAAGGGGAGATGTTGAAAGTTCCCTCAACAACGTCAGAGACGGAGTTGGATTGTACCATGTTCCCGATTCCGAATGCGGCTACGGCACCGAATAGGGCGAATAATATCCCGAGCGGCTGTCCCAGCCACTTCGTTTTCAATCCGCGTGACAGGTAATACATCGGCCCGCCGGACATTTGCCCGTCTTTTCCTTCAATGCGATATTTAACGGCAAGGACGGCTTCTGCGTATTTCGTCGCCATCCCGAAGACTGCCGTAATCCACATCCAGAAAACGGCTCCAGGTCCGCCGAGCACGACAGCGGTCGCGACCCCGGCGATGTTCCCGGTGCCGATGGTTGCCGCAAGCGCAGTTGTTAAAGCCTGATAGTGGGAAATATCCCCTTTTTCTCCCGGCTTTTTCTTTCTGTCCGGTTTAAACGCCAGCCTCAGTGCATAAGGCAGTGTTCTGAACTGGAGAAAACCGAGTCGTAAAGTTAAATAAACCCCTGTACCTACCAGCAGAATCAGCAGGACAGGGCCCCAGACCAGACCACTCAGTTCACTTAAAAAACTATGAAGTGCACTCTGTTCTCCCATTGTCATCCCCCTTAAAGATAAAAAAATAAAAACATTCCATGTATAAAATATTCCGAAAATTCTGAGCGTCTGTCAACCTCTTTTTATAAAATGGTGTCGAAAAGCGGTTCGAGGAGAGACGTAAAGGGAATGAAATGGAAGAATAGTTGCACCAGGCAGGATTATGTGTCACCTTATAGAATTAGTACAGTTAGAAATACTATGATGGAGGAACCAACATGATTCGAGTTTTATTTGTTTGTCTCGGCAACATCTGCAGGTCTCCGATGGCTGAAGCGGTCTTCAGGAACCTTGTGGAAAAAGAGAACCTGAGCAGTCAGATAACTGTGGATTCTGCCGGGACCGGTCATTGGCATACGGGGTCACAGCCTCATGAGGGAACACAGGACATTTTAGATAAGAATAATGTCTCCTATGAAGGCATGACCGCTCGTCAGGTCAAGGAAACGGACTGGGATGAGTTTGATTACCTTGTGGCCATGGACGAGAAGAATATCCGGGATCTTTACAGCATCCGGCAGAAAGATGGTGTGACCGTAACCAAACTGATGGACTATCTTCCGCAGCTGGATGTGGATGAAGTGCCCGATCCTTATTACACGGGGAATTTTGATTACGTTTATGAGCTTGTCCAGCAGGGGTGTGCTGAACTGCTGGCGGCTGTAAAAAAAGAACATAACCTTTGAGGAGGAAGAAGTATGGGACAGACATTATGGAAAGGTATATTGATCGGTGCTGCGGCAGGTGCTGCAGCTGCCTTGATTGATAAAGATACACGCACAATGGTTGGCCGGAAATCGAAAGCCGCCGGTTCCAAGTGCCGTCAGATTGCTGCAAGTCCGTCAGAAGCTGTTCACTCTCTGCGGGTAAGCTATGAGTCGTTTTCCAAGCAGCTGAACAAAGGAGTCGAAGATCTTCTTGAATTATTAGACAAGGCAGAGAGTATGCTAAATAAAGTAGGGGAAATCAATCAGGAGGTCAACGACCAGTTGAGAGCTGCGGACAATTCCGACAACGCTTCCTGATTACAGGAGTGATGGAATATCATGAAAGTCATCAAGAATTTCTTCCGGGAACTTTTCACCCGGTTCGGGGAGGATGATGTAGGCGGAATGGCTGCCCAGCTTGCCTACTTCTTTCTGTTATCATTATTTCCATTTATGATATTCCTGCTCACGCTTCTAGGGTATCTACATATTGATGAACAGCGCGTTCTCACATTCGTAAGTGCGTATGCTCCTGCCGATACGTTCGAGATCATTACGGAAAACGTCACCTCCCTTTTTTCAGATGAGAACGGAAGCCTGTTATCCATTGGGCTGGTAGGCACGCTTTGGGCCGCATCGAACGGGGTCAATGCGATTATGCGTGCCTTTAACAGGGCTCACAGCGTGAAGGAAAGCCGATCCTTTATCGTTTCAAGAATGATCGCCATCGTCTTGACCATCGCTATGGTCGTTGTCATCGGGATCGCTTTTCTGCTTCCGGTAGCGGGGCAGGCCATCGGAGTTCATTTGTTTTCTTATTTCGGTTTATCCGAAAGCTTTATCGGCTTATGGAATGGACTGCGCTGGGTCATTTCTTCGGTCATTTTCTATGTCGTTCTTTCCTTCCTTTATGTAACAGCTCCAAATAAGCGGTTGAAATACAGGGATATCGTAGGAGGAGCCGTTTTTGCTACCATCAGCTGGCAGCTTGTATCGCTGTTGTTCTCCTTTTATGTGAGCAATCTGGGAAACTTCTCAGCGATGTATGGAAGTCTTGGAGGGGTGATCGTCCTGATGATCTGGCTTTATCTTTCCGGAATCGTCATTATTCTCGGTGGTGAGATTAATGCGATGGCCTACCATCGCAGGACAGAAGATACATGGGGATGAAAAGAGCTGTCGGGATTACACCCGACAGTTTTTTTTACAGGTATTCTGTTGAATTTGTCTTATCAACCTTTTGTTTCAGGGCCGCAAAAAACACTCGCAGCTCTTACCTTTTGAAAATGAATCAGGCAGGAAAGGGTTATGGATAAGAAGGGGAGCATTCGGTTATGATGCCTTCAGGAACAGCACTGGATGTGTATATCGCACCCACATTTTTTAGTTTTTTAAGAGACGGAGTCCGTTCAGGATGACGAGAATCGTGCTTCCTTCATGTCCGATGACGCCAAGCGGAAGATCCAGCCACTGGAGAAAGTTACTCATGATGAGCAGCATAATGACGGTGATAGAAAATATGACGTTCTGTTTAATGATCCGGTTCATGCGTTTGGAAAGTTCCATGGCACGGGCGATTTTCGGAAGATCATTTTTCATAAGGACAACATCAGCTGTCTCTAAGGCGACATCTGTACCTTCTCCCATAGCAACTCCTACATCAGCCTCTGCCAGCGCTGGTGCATCATTAATGCCGTCTCCGACCATAGCGACGTGAGGGAAGTGCTGTTTCAACCGCTTGATTTCCTCCAGCTTTTGATCAGGCAGACATTCGGAGATGTATTGGTCAATCCCTGCTTCACGAGCAATGGCCTCCGCTGTAGCAGTATTATCTCCGGTCAGCATAATTGTATAAATTCCCTGATCCTTCAGTGTCTGTACCGCCCGTTTCGTATCCTCTCTTACCGTATCCTTCAAGGCAAGAAGGGCCGCAACGAGTCCGTTCCGTTTTACAAAAATGACGGTCTTCCCTTCAGCAGCTAATGTGGAAAACAACCCGCCTTCAAAACTGGAGCAGTCGTCCCGTCCAATGAAGTCGGCTTTTCCAATCGTCCATTCCTCACCTTTGTACCAGCCGCTTACGCCGTTACCGCTGTGATTTTTTACATCCTCAACGTTTACAAATGGAACCTTCTGCTCATCGGCAAAGGTCACGACAGCTTTTGCAAGAGGGTGGTTGGATTGTTGCTCAATGGATGCTGCCACAGATAACAGATCATCAGCGGTCTCTTTGTCCGTTGTGACGAAATCCGTTACCACCGGCTGCCCTTTTGTCAGGGTACCGGTTTTATCAAAGGCGAAAGCTTTGATGGAGGACAAGTGTTCAAGGTGGACGCCGCCTTTAAATAATATTCCCTGACGCGCCCCATTGGTAATAGCTGAAAGGGTGGCCGGCATAATAGAGGCGACCAGTGCGCAGGGGGAGGCGACCACAAGCAGAATCATCGCCCTGTACAAAGTTTCCATCCAGGTCCATCCAAATAAGAAATGCGGGAGAACCATCATGACTGCTACTGCTCCAAGTACAGCTTTGACATACGTGCTTTCAAACCGTTCAATAAACAGCTGGGATGGCGATTTTTCGCTTTGTGCGTTTTGAACCATGGTAATGATTTTCTGAAATAAGGTTTCCTTTGATTCTTTTGTCACTTCTACAAGCAGGCTCCCATCGATATTCATCGTACCTGCAAAGACCTCGTGATCCATCCCCTTGGAAGCAGGTATGGACTCTCCTGTGATCGTGCTTTCATCCAAACTGGATGTTCCTTCAGTAATTACTCCGTCAGCCGGGACACGTTCCCCCGGCTTCACACGAATGACATCTCCGACGGTTAATCGTTCTACAGGGACCCATTGCTGATGGCCACCTGAAACAAGCAGCGCCTGCTCAGGCTGCAGGTTCATGAGGGATGAGATTTCCTTATGGCTCTTGTTCATCGTATAGGTTTCCATAGCCCCGCTTAAAGAAAAAATGAAAATCAGGATGGCTCCTTCGGTCCAGTAACCGATGGAGGCCGATCCAACAGCGGCCAGGATCATCAGCAGCTCTACATTCAATGACCGGTCTTCCAGCGTTTCTTCTAATCCCTCTTTCGCCTTGGCAAATCCACCAATAATAAAGGCGGAGAGGTACAAAGTGATGTACACAGGGGGGGACCAGTAGTTTTCTCCTATCCAGGCAGAAAGCAGAAGCATACCACTGACAAGAGCGGCAATCAGTTCGGCGTGCTCTTTCATATATCCTGGAATTTTCAGTTCCTTCCAATGTTTCGGGTAAGGAAACGATCGGGTTTCATTCACTTGATTCTCAGCTCCTTTTACATAATTGCAAATGAAAGTCATTCACAATTAATTATAAGTTTTATCATTTTATAATTATTATAATCTGAGTATGGTATTATCATAGCACATTGAACGGAAAAGTCCACAAAAAATTTCCCAGCCGATAAAAATGGACAGCACAGTTGATTTGACAGGTGTCAAGTTGCTATATTAAACAGGTGACACGAATAAAAATGGAGGGTGGAAAGAACGATGCGCAAAGCTTTTATACTTATGAGCATGTTACTGCTGGCTGTTATTGTGGCTGCTTGTGGATCAAGTGAAGACACAGGGGACAGTGGTTCAAATAATGAAAGTGAAGAAGCTTCTGACAGTAAGTGGAGTGAAATTCAGGAAGAAGGAGAAATCGTCGTCGGAACATCCGGTACACTTTTCCCGGCTTCCTACTACCCGGAAGGTTCCGATGAAATGTCCGGGTATGATGTGGAAATTATGCGGGAAATCGCCGACCGCCTCGGCCTTGAACTGAAATTCGAAGAGTATGGCGTGGACGGTCTGCTGTCTGCGATTAACAGCGGTCGAATCGATGCGGTTATCAATGATATGGAAATTACGAAAGATCGCCAGGAACAGTTTGCGTTCAGTGAGCCTTACAAATATTCCTACTCTACGATGATCGTCCGCGAATCGGATTTGTCCGGTATTGAAAAATTGGAGGATCTTGAAGGCAAGACTCATGGTGGTGGAGCGACAACGGTCTTCTCCCAAATTGCGGAACATTTCGGTGCGGAAACGAAAACATATGGCAATGTGACCAATGATGTGTATCTCCGTGACGTGGAGAATGGGAACACAGATTTCATCATTAATGACTACTATCTGCAGTCTCTTGCCCTGAAGGCTTTAACAGATATTGAAGTTCAGCTTCATCCGGATTTGAAATTCCATCCAACGAACTCTGCCATTGTGATGCCGAAGGAAGCGGAAACAATGAAAGAGGAAATCGATGCTGTATTGGCTGAAATGAAGGAAGATGGAACATTAACAGAACTGTCCGGAGAGTTCTTCGGCGGCCAGGATGCTTCGAAGGAACCGGAAGAGGACATCCGTGAAATCGAAGGTCTGGATTTGTAAGGGTCGTTAAATGTTTGGTATAGAAGTAAACGAAATACAAGTCGAGAAGCTCTTTAATGCAGAGCGGGCCTGGTCCAACCTTCCTTTTATCCTGGAAGGTGTGCCGCTTACTTTATTTGTAGCAGTCATTGGGATGGCCATCGGTCTCATTCTTGGTTTTTTCCTGGCATTGGCACGTGGGTCCAGTCGTATCTGGCTCCGATGGCCGGCAAGGTTTTATATTTCCTTTATGAGAGGAACGCCTATACTCGTTTATTTATTTGTCCTTTATTTCGGCCTGCCGGTTGTAGGATTGAAACTGCCGGCAACGACGGCTGCCATTATCGGATTCGGAACCAACAGCGCTGCCTATATCGCTGAAATCAACCGGGCTTCCTTGAACAGCGTTTCCAATGGACAGTGGGAATCTGCGCGTGCTCTTGGATTTACGTACTGGCAGACGATACGCAGGATTATTATGCCGCAGGCGACGAGGATTGCCATTCCACCATTAGGAAATGTGTTTCTTGATTTGTTGAAGGCCACCTCACTTGCAGCCATGATCTCCGTTCCGGAAATTTTGAATAAAGCACAGATTGCAGCAGGACGGACAGTGGATTCCATGACCATGTATATTACAGCGGCATTGATCTACTGGCCGCTGACGATGATTTTCTCAGCACTGCAGGATTATCTGGAAAGAAGAAACAACCGATATTTATAATATTCAAAGACCAGTGCAGGGTTCCCTGTCCTGGTTTTTTGCTTTACATAAAGAAAAATAGGGGAACTTCTCTCTTGATTCCTCAGGCAACCTCCTATATGATAGGAAAAGAATTTTAAATCGTAATGATTATTATCTTGAGAGGGATGGACCATGAGTGAACAAACCATTGTAAAGTTGGACAATGTCTCCTTTAAATATGAGAGGGAAACGGTCGTTCAGGATGTAGATCTTGAGATTAAATCAGGTCAGTTCCTTGGACTGGTCGGACCCAACGGATCAGGGAAGTCGACGCTCATTAAATTGATGCTCGGACTCGAGAAGCCTGATAAAGGAACGATCCAGTTGTTCGGCAGACCACTGAAACAATATAAAGACTGGCAGGAAATCGGTTTTGTCTCCCAAAAGGCGAACAGTTTCAATTCCGGATTCCCTGCCACGGTTCTTGAAGTCGTAAAGACCGGTCTCGTATCGAGGATAGGCACGTTTAAATTTTTCAATAAAAAACATAAAGAGAAAGCGATGGACGCGCTGCGCACAGTCGAGATGGAAGAATACGCGCATGCCGGGATCGGTGATCTTTCGGGCGGTCAGCAGCAGCGTGTGTTCATAGCAAGAGCTCTTGTCAGTGATCCATCATTGATGATTCTGGACGAGCCCACCGTCGGAGTCGATGCTAAGCATGTCACCGAATTTTATGACCTGCTCGGCAGATTGAACAAGGAGCGGGGCATTACGCTGCTTATGATCAGTCATGATATTGGTACGATTACAGACCATGCCACCCATGTGGTGTGCATGAACAAGACGGTCCATTTCCATGGACAGTCGGAGGAATACAAGGAATTCAGTGAAGAGGATTTGAATCAGCTTTATGGATACGCCGTTCAGCAGCTGACTCACAATCACAGTCACTAAGGAGGAAAAAGAGCGTGCTTGAAAGTTTTATGCAATTTGAGTTTTTACAGAATGCAGCGATTACCGGTCTTTTGATTGGCATTGTCGCTCCTCTCCTTGGAGTGTTCATCGTCGTACGCCGGTTATCGTTGATTGCTGACGCCTTGTCCCACATCACACTGACAGGGATTGCGGCCAGTCTTCTGTTGGAAAAGAGAGTGTCATCCATTGATGACTGGAACCCCGTTTATATGGGCATGGCGTTTTCTGTAGCCGGTGCCATTTTGATTGAACGGTTGAGAAAAGTATATAAACACTACGAAGAACTGGCGATCCCTATTATTTTATCCGGAGGGATTGGACTTGGTGTCATTTTGATTTCCCTGGCGGACGGTTTTAATACGGACTTGTTCAGCTACCTGTTCGGAAGTGTTACAGCGGTAAGCCGCGACAGTATGTGGACGGTATTATTGGTAACCGTGATTGTTATTTTTATAGTCATTTTCTTTTATAAGGAATTGTTCGTTCTATCGTTTGATGAGGAACATGCGTCGGTATCAGGGGTGAACGGCCGTTGGATTCATTTATTATTTATTGTCATGGTGGCGCTTGTGATTGCTTCCGCCATGCAGGTCGTCGGCATTCTGCTCGTATCAGCGCTGATGACGCTGCCTGTGGCTTCCGCACTCCGGATTGCCACAAGCTTTAAGCAGACGATCGGCCTTTCCATCGCGTTTGGGGAAGTCTCTGTCATGGTCGGGCTGTACTCCTCCTATCACCTGAGCGTACCTCCGGGTGGAACGATTGTCGTCATGGCCATTTTGATTCTGGTAATGTCTATTATTTATAAAAATGTTAGAAACCAGCAATGGATAAAGGGTGAGGCTTCATGAATGTGGAAACAGCATTGCAGAGATTGAAGGAAAAGGGATATAAGCGAACCAAGCAGCGCGAACGTATGCTGAAGATTTTTTCTGGTCAGGACCAGTATATTGCGGCTAAGGAAATCCTTAAGGAATTCCAGGGATATTTCCCGAGCGTCAGTTATGATACGATCTATCGGAACCTTTATATGCTGACGGAGGTTGATATTCTGGAGTCGACAGAACTGGGGGGCGAAAAGCATTTCCGCCTCAGCTGTGATACGGACGGCCACCATCATCATTTCATCTGCACAGACTGTGGAAAAACTAAATCCATCGCCTTTTGTCCGATGGAAAACGTGCATGAGAATTTGAAAGGCTATGATATTGAAAACCATAAGTTTGAAATTTATGGCAAATGTCCGCAGTGTCATTAAACAGATGGGAAAGGGTGTCTTCACAGGCATCCTTTCCTTTATTGATTAAAAGGTAATGGTTACTGTTTACAAACCGTAATGATTACGCTAAGATTTGGGCAGAACCATTTGGAGAGGACGAAATCATATGAAGAAATTTGGTATATTATCGTTTTTATTAACAGCAGTTTTTCTTCTCAGTGCCTGTGGAAGTGAAGAAACTTCAGGAGATGGGAAAGAAGGAGAAGAGAGCGGGGACACTCTCAAGGTGTATACAACAGTTTACCCGCTTCAATTTTTTACCAGTGAAATCGGGGGAGACACGGTAGACGTGGAAACGATCCTTCCGCCAGGGTCCGACGCTCATACGTACGAACCTACAACAAAAGAAATGGTAGATATGGCGGGGGCCGATTTGTTCGTTTACAACGGAGCAGGCCTTGAAGGGTATGCCGAGAAAATCTCTGAAGCTTTGAAACCTGAGGGGACAACCGTGTTGGAAGCGGCCGGCGATATGGACCTGCAAAAAGGTGTCCATGATCATGGAGCGGAAGACAGCCATGAAGGTGAGACAGCGGAAGAACATGCCGAGCATGACCACAACCATGAGGGCGAAACAGAAGAAGAGCATGCCGAGCATGACCACAGTCATGAGGGCGAAACAGAAGAAGAGCACGCAGAGCATGAAGACAGCCACGAAGGACATGATCATGGGGAGAATGATCCGCACGTCTGGCTCGACCCGGTTCGATCCATTGAACTTGCTGAAGGTATTAAGGAACAGCTTATTGAGTTGAATCCTGAAAAGGAAGACCTGTATGAAGAAAACTTCCAGACCTTAGAAGGAAAGTTAACGGCGTTGGACGAGCAGTTTCATAAACAAGTGGAATCACAGCCGAAAGACAAGATCATCGTTTCTCATGCGGCCTACGGCTACTGGGAGGAAGCTTACGGCATCGACCAGATTGCGGTTTCCGGCCTGAGTCCGACGAATGAACCTTCCCAGAAAGACTTGGAAGAAATTATTGAACTGGCAGAGGAGGAGGAGCTCCGTTACGTGATTTTTGAACAAAATGTCACTCCTAAAGTATCAAAAGTCATTCAGGATGAAATCGGTGCAGAGCCTCTACAGTTCCATAACCTTGCTGTGTTGACGGAAGAGGATGTAGAGAATGGAGAAGATTACTTCTCCTTGATGGAACAAAACCTGGAGGTGCTTTATAAAGCACTCGCAGAATAAAAAAACAGGCAGCCCTTAGGATAGGGCTGCCTGTTTTTTCTCTAACGGAAGAGGTTTGTACAAGAATATCGCTGTCAGAACGACAACCAACAGGGATACGATGACATAAAAGAATGAAAGGTCCGGCCACAGGTCCAGAACGAATCCTGACAAAAATGGACCTACAATACTTCCGATACTGAAAGACATCCCGCAGAGAATGTTTCCGGCGGGAAGGAGTTCCTTAGGAAGAAGGTCGGTCATATAGGAAATCCCCAAGGAAAAGAGAGAGCCCACAAAAAGCCCGCCTAAGGCGAAGGAGGCAAAAAGCCAAGGAATCGAGCCTTCAAAAGCTGCAGCGAGCAGAAAGGCGGCAATGCCGCCCGTCACGACTGTTAATATCACTTTCTTTCTCCCAATATGGTCACTTAATATGCCTAGAGGAATCTGCGAAAATAAACTGGCCGCAGCAAAGGAAGGAATGATAAATGATAACATGTTCACATCGTGTCCGATCCGCATGCCGTACACGGGGAAAATCCCATGCAGGGTGGCTTCCAGAAAGCCATAGGCAAGAGGCGGCAAAAAGGCCGGCCATGCCAGACGGATACTCCGGCCGAAACGTTTCCATGAACTTGTCCCATAAGCAGTGGCCTGCTCGGTTGGCGGCTTTTCACTGCGAACGCGCAGGAGCAGCAGCCATATTATGAAGCTTAAGAAGGAAGACAGGAGAAACGGAACGAAAATCCCGAATTCCAACAGGTTGGTCATTAATGGACCAAGGGTGAATCCAACACTGAAAAACAGACCATAATAGGCAATGCTGCGCCCTCGGTTCTGCGGATCCGAGGAAGCGGTGATCCATGTCTGGGTACCGAAGTGGAGAATCTGGTCACCGATTCCGACAGCCACCCGGAGCATAAACCAGAACCAGAGCGCCTGCCAGAAAGGAAAGAGCGCGAGTGAAACGAATACGAGCGCTCCTCCGAAAAGTATGATGGCTTTGTAGCCGAACCTGCGGAGTGGTTTTTCCATAAAAGGGGACGATAATAAAATTCCTATGTAAAGCCCCGTTGCATGTATCCCGTTCACAGAAGACGAAATCCCGTTCTGCTCAAGGATGACCGCAATGAGGGGGAGAAGCATGCCTTGGGAAAAGCCTGATATGGTGACAAGACCGATTAAAATCCAAAACCTGGTGCGATTAGATACCATAGTCATCCTCCTGTTCTACACGCTTATCGTATCGGAAAAGGTGTCAAACTGGCAAGGACGGGGCGGAAAGACGGTGTGGTTTCTTTTACAGAACGATCTATTATATAATGAACGCAAAGCCGTTAAGCGAAAGGAGTGAATAAACTGATGGAGTTTCATTTAAGAGAGAACGGCATCCGTACTTCTTTTGAATATGGGCAGTTGGACATTTCCGGCGATGAAGCCAATGGTTTCCGCCCGTTTCAATTGATGGTCTCTTCGATTGCAGGGTGCAGCCTTGGTGTGTTCAGAAAAATTCTCGATAAGCAGCGGATGAATTACGAAGATATACAGGTATCTGCGGAAGTAACGAGAAATCCCGATGAAGCGAACCGTATCGAAAAGATCCACCTGCACTTCGTTGTCAAAGGGTATCACTTGAATCAGGATAAGCTGTTGAAAAACCTGGAAATTTCCCGGAACAACTGCTCGATGGTTCAATCAGTAGAAAATAGTATAAATGTGGAAGAAACGCTTGAGTGTATCCAGTTAAGCTAGTAAAATATAAAGAGCATGAGTCCGACAGCCGGATTCACGCTCTTTTTTTGTGTCTTATGTACAGGTTTTCGGTTCAAAGCAACTTTGAAATAAGGAAGTGAGGGAGACCATGAGAACATTAGTCATTAAAGGATTCTTTTATCTTGCAGGGTTGATTGTCATTGCAATGGGCGTCACACTTACGATTAAATCGAATCTGGGAGCTGGAGCGTGGGATGCCGTAAATGTCGGGCTGACGGAACAGATCGGACTTACAATTGGAACGTGGGTCATGGTCATTGGTGGATTTCTCATTGTAACCAATGCGCTGATTGCAAAAGAGAAGCCGGACCTGCCTGCGGTCATTACTATATTAGTACTTGGGAATTTCATCGATTTCTGGATGCTGCAAGTGTTTGACACCCTGGTGCTTGAAGCATTCTTCATGAAATTGATCACGTTAATCCTCGGAATTGTAATTATTGCCATAGGCGTATCTCTTTATCTGCAGCCGAAATTCTCCTTGAACCCCGTTGACGGGTTTATGGTCGCGCTCCAGAAGCGTTTCGGCTACAGCATTACAAAAGCTAAAACCATGACCGAGTCCTTTGCACTCGTTCTTGCTCTTGTGCTTGGTGGTCCTATTGGTATCGGTACCATTGTGATTCTTCTCGGGATCGGGCCATGCATCCAGTTTTTCGACAGCAAAGCGAGCTATATGATGAACAAGCTAATTGCAGCAGAATAATGTATACTACGGGCCATCTTTCACAAGCTATAAAAAAAGTGAAAGGTGGCCCTTGATGTGAATAGAAAATGGCTGGGACTACTGCTGTTTATTTGTATTCTTACTTGGTTTGCTGCCGGTTCTGCCTCGGCTGAACCTAAGAAGAATGAAAAAGAAGAAGGTTCCATTCCGAACCACGTCTTAAACATATCCAAAGACAACACGTATCCGAACTCTACCGACGATCAGGAATTGCTGGAAGCGGAGGAAATTACGAAAGAGCTGATGGAGAATACCGAGGTACGCATTACCAATCCACAGTTGATTGAAATGCTGAATGAAACGTCCTTGAAGCCTTCTCCACTGGCCATCGGGTACAGAGGAGACATATTCCTTGGAAGGTGGCCGCTTTCCTACGATTCGAAAGAAACCAATATCAATTGGGAGTATCAGGAGATCAATACAAATGAACTGAACAACCACGGAGGAGAAAAGCAGGAGAAACTGAGTTATCTTCAAAAAGAAGAAAAAGCAGTCAAGGGCGGTCTGACCTCACGGATCAGTCACAGCGACCAGATGATGAAGCTGATTCTTCTGGAAGCTCAGAAAAACACAAAACTCCCGTTATCCTTTAACACCGTGATTGGTAAAGGAACAAAGCAGAATAACACGTACGGCATCCCAACGAACAAAGTAGGGGTCCTTCATGCGTTTGCACCGGCCGTGAATGAAAAAGGAGAAGTAGCTTTCGGTGATGTGTACATCCAGTTGAAAGGGTCGAAGAAGACACTCTCTGTTAAAAACGTGACCCGGCAGGGCATCGGAGCCTGGATCCCTATTCAGGATCACGTCAGCTTTTCCTTCGAGTTAAAATGAGAAGACGCGCCGTCTTACGGGAACATCAGATTTGTTTTCGTACAGACGGCGCTTTTTTTTACAGCTGGGTGAAACCGGTTCTGGACAGAGGCAGATACTTGTACTATGATGGATTGTACGTAAAACAGATAAAGGAGCTGAATCGTTACATGACGCAGCAGGAGAAAATTTCCAACTTGAAGCAGCGCCTGGAAGAATTTATGGGACGCTTAGATAACCTGGATCCTGAGCAGACGTCAGTGGAAGACATTGACCGCCTGATCTCTATGCTTGAATCCCTTGAGCGCAGCATGGACGAATAAGCAGCTTTCAGAATTGACTCTCTATTTTCCTGAGGGTTGATTTTTTCACTATCATCCTTTATCATGATAAATCGCTAATGTATGAAAATATTTGAGAGGAGAATGTCTTATGGCATGGGCAGTTGTCGTATCTGTCCTGGTGATGACCGTGTTGAGTTTATTGCGCGTGAACGTCATCGTTGCCATTATCGCTGCCGGTTTAACGGCAGGTCTCATGAACGGTGAGAACTTGACGGACGCCCTGACCCTGCTTGTGGATGGGATGGGAGCTCAAGCGAATGTGGCATTAAGTTATATATTACTGGGAGCTTTCGCCGTTGCGATCAGCTACTCAGGTATCACATCGATACTAGTCGGTTTTTTACTTCGTGTTTTGAAGGATAAGCGCACCATGATCGTTTTTGTCATTGCGTTCGTGGCAAGTCTTTCACAAAACGTCATTCCAGTGCATATTGCTTTTATACCAATTCTTATTCCTCCGCTTTTAAAATTGTTTGATGAAATGAAGCTGGACCGGAGAGCTGTGGCTGCGGCTTTAACCTTTGGTTTGAAAGCGCCGTATGTCATGATTCCGGTTGGCTTTGGCTATATTTTTCACGATACGATCAAGACATCCATGGAAACGAACGGCATCGATCTTGGAATCGGAACGATCGCTGCGTCCCTTATTCTTCCCGGTTCGGGAATGATCGTCGGACTTTTCATCGCCATCTTCATTACTTACCGGAAACCAAGGGACCCTTCTGTCGTACCAGAAGATAAAGAAACGCCGGATGAAGAGGTTGTCCTTGATTCACGTTTCCAAATGAAACACCTTCTGACGCTTGTGGCCATGCTTGTAACACTTGTTATTCAGGCGGTCTGGTCCAATCTGATTCTGGCTGCCCTGGCCGGTATCATCCTGATGTTTATCTTCCGTGTCGTTCCATTCAATAAAGGTGATAAGGTCATCAACGACGGAATTGGGATGATGGGTTTTATTGCCTTTGTTATGCTCGTCGCTGCCGGGTACGCGAACGTCTTGACGGAGACGGAATCCGTGTCGGCACTTGTGGAGCTCAGCTCCGATTATCTTGGGGACAATCAGGCTTTCATTGCCTTCATTCTTCTGTCTGTCGGTCTTGTGGTCACCATGGGAATCGGCTCTTCCTTTGCTACGATACCGATCCTTGCCGCTCTGTTTGTGCCTATCTGCGCTGCTGCCGGTTTTTCGCCGATGGCGACAGCAGCACTGATTGGTACAGCAGGAGCTCTTGGTGATGCAGGTTCACCGGCTTCTGACAGTACACTCGGTCCGACATCCGGGCTCAATGCAGACGGCCGTCACAACCACATCTGGGATACTTGTGTGCCGACATTTCTGCATTATAATATACCGTTGTTCATCTTCGGATGGGCCGCTTCTTTATTTCTGTAGAAAAGACAGCGTGGGGAATTTTCCCACCTGTCTTTTTTTATATTCCCTTCTGCTTCACACATACTAAGCAAAAAGTGAGGGGTACATGACACATGAGCAGGATAGTGAAGCTGATGACGGTCGTCCTGATGGTCTGTCTTTTTCCTTTAACCACCTATGCAGAAGGGTGGGGGTATAATAAAAGCAAAAATGGTACTACGCCGGATCCAGGCAGGTATGGACCGATGATTGAACAGCATCATGGGTTTTTTATGGATCCTTCCAAGGATCGTGTGGTTTATTTAACGTTTGATAATGGGTATGAACAAGGATATACCGGTCAGGTTTTAGATGTCCTTAAGGAAAAAGAAGTACCGGCAGCCTTTTTCGTAACCGGTCATTATATTGAAAGTGCGCCCGATCTTTTAAAAAGAATGGCTGATGAAGGACACATCATTGGGAACCATTCCTGGAGCCATCCGGATTTTACGCAGAGTTCTAAAGCCGATATGGAAAAAGAACTGAAACGGGTGGAGGAAGCCGTTAAGGAGCAGACAGATCAGGAAATTATGACCTTCCTGCGTCCGCCGAGAGGTACGTTTAATGCACAGACGCTGAAATGGGCGGAGGAGTTCGGCTATACCCATGCGTTCTGGTCCGTTGCGTTCGTGGACTGGCATACCGACAGACAAAAAGGATGGGAGTATGCTTACCGGAGTGTGATGGATCAGATCCATCCTGGAGCCGTCATCCTCCTGCACACCGTCTCCAGTGACAACGCCGAAGCCCTTTCACAAATGATTGATGAGCTTAGGAAACGAGGCTACCGATTCGGGGATTTGAATGAAATTCTGATGAAACAGCTCGTCCCCGCGCCTGTCTGGGGTTTATAACAAATGTATGCCGCCGTACACGTTGTACAGCGGCTTTTCATTTTATTTCAGCTCCCTCACGGTGTCTGTGATTGTATTGTTTTGCTAAGTTTCATCAAAGCTTCTATCATAAAGGGAGAATTGGTCGGATAAGCCTCAGGTCTTCTTTCCTATTCTTAACAAAATAGAAAAATCTAAGGGAATTGAAGGAGGAAAAACTCACGTGTGGAAAGAAAAATTAAAGGCAGTTAACTTTTATGATTTTGATTATACGTTACTTCGCTGGCAGCTGGACCCTTTAATTCATCTGGACAGAGAGGAACGCTGGGTGGATATCCCTGTCAAGCTTAATGAGGAACATCATATCGTCAGAGTTCAGGCCCTCGGGACGACCCTTGATCCTGTTTTTTCTGTGCAGAGTGACAGCGATGAAGCCAGACCACAGCTTTTGAACTACATCAAGCATCTTTTTCAATGGGATGTTGATCTGGAGAAGATTCATCAGCATTTCCTGGACACCGACTTGGAACAGTTGTTTAGAAATCACCCCGGCACACCGATCGTGAAGGATTTTCACCTTTACGACTGTTTGATGAAAGTCATCATCCACCAGCAGTTGAATATGAAGTTCGCTTATACTCTGAGCACCAGGTTCGTAGAGACACTTGGCAGACAGAAAGACGGCGTATGGTTTTATCCTGATCCGGGAACGGTTGCTGAGACGCCATATGAAACTCTGAGGGAGCTGCAGTTCAGCCAGAGGAAAGCCGAGTATGTCATTGATACGTCCAAACGCATAGCAGAAGGGGAACTGGATTTGCCGGCACTGTCTGCTATGGAGAACGAAGACATTATGAAACGTCTGGTGAAAGTCAGGGGTATCGGGCCATGGACAGCAGAAAACTGGATGATGTTCGGGCTCGGAAGAGAAAACTTATTCCCGAAAGCGGACATCGGAATTCAAAATGCGTTGAAGCATTACTTTCAAATGGAACGTAAACCGACAACAGAAGAAATGGGAGCATGGAGCCAGCCATGGTCGCCTTATTTGAGTTACGCCTCGTTAACATTGTGGCGTAGTATTGAAGGGTGAAATTTCTGTCATATCGTTGTTCTTTTCAGCGTACAATGTTTAAAAAGCAAAAATAAAGGCTAAATCGTTAGAAAATATTCAAAATTTGTTAATTTTGCGTTATAATGAAAAACGTATTGGAAATAAACGAGCGGCAAAAAGGAAAGAGGTCTTACTATTGGTTATAAGAGAGAGGTATTCAGACCAAGTTCATAGCGGTGAGATTTTGGATGTTCTTAGTATGAATGGAACACCCGCATGTTTACTCGATCTGCGTCTTCAAGCCGTTACATTGAATCAGGAAATGATTCATATGCTGCATTTGAAGGAAACAGACCTGTCTTTCTCTCAGTGGATCCGGTGTTTCCGCCACACAGGCCAGCACCGCCTGCAACAATCTCTTCACCAGCTTTTGACCGAAGGGCTGAGGGAATCCTCTGTCCAGTTGACAGATAAGAATTTTAATCATAGGTTTCAATGCCGTATGATGCATCTGACCAACGGCCAGATCACCTTTACACTCGCAAAAATGGAAGAAGACCATCATTTTTCTGTATCGGCGCCGGTGGCCGCTGATGTGCCTTCAAAGAATGATAAGCCGTCCTTATCCATTACGAATTATGAAGGCGTTCCGCTTTTAAGCTTTTCCTCTTCTCAAATCAAGCACCGCATGACACACATTGTCGATAAATTTCCACACGGCCTTGCCGTCATTAATCATAATTGGGAAGTTGTTTATGCCAATCCTAAAATGGAAGAGCTGACCAAACGCCCTTTTTTCAAAAATTATTATAAAAAATTATGGGACATCTTTTCCATAGATGAGCACTATCCATTTTTTCAGCATTTCCTGCGCTCTATGGAAACGTTCGAAACGGTGGAATTCGAGGGTTTTATTGAGGAAACCCAGCTCGATGTGAAAGTGACGGTCCATCCAACAGAACTGGGCCTTACTGTTTTTCTGCAGGATATTACTCAATATAATAAACATTTGCAAGCGCTTAAAGATTCAGAAGAGCGTTTTGCTCTTCTCGCTGATAACATTACGGATGTTTTCTGGATCAGTGATCCGCACTTTGAGGAAGTCCACTATATCAGTCCTGCTTTTCAAACCTTGTTCGGTATTCCAAGACGTCAGGCATTTTCAGACCCCAAGTCACTTTTGGAGCACGTACATGAAGCGGACCGGTCTCATTTCGTAGGAGGCCTTTCGAAAATGAAAAGCGAGGAATTCGTCGTTGACTATCGAGTATGTGTCCAGGGGAAAGAAGAAAAGTGGATCCGTACGAAAGGTTTTCCGGTGGATTATAACGGAAAGTCGCTTATTCTCGGTATTCATCAGGATGTAACGGAATACAAGGAAATGATTGAGCTGAAGGAAAAGTCCCAGCAGCTGTCTACGATTACGCAGATGTCTGCAGGCATCGCTCATGAAATTAAGAATCCACTGACCGCCATCAAAGGTTTTCTCCAGATTGGAGCGGCTAATCCTGAGCTCAGGGATAATTATCAGGAAATCATCCTGGATGAAGTCAATCGAATCGAAGCGATCGTCCAGGACTTCATGATGCTGTCGAAACCGAAGTCTTCCATCCAGCTTGAGGAAGTGGACCCGGAACAGCTTGTATCGTATGTACTCCGCCTTCTTGAACCGGAAGCGAACGAAAAGCAGATCCTTCTGCTGTTTGATTGTGACCCTGTACAGGATAAGTTCAGGACGGAACCGAAACGGATGAACCAGATTTTAATCAATCTGGTGAAGAATGCGGTGGACGCGGTCGATCTCGGTGGTGAAGTACGAATTGAAATTCAGATGTCGAGCTCCCATCTAACGCTTTTCGTTAGAGATAATGGACCGGGCTTAAGCGTACAGGAACTCTCGAAAATCGGTGAACCGTTCTTTACTACAAAAGAAAAAGGAACAGGACTTGGTGTTATGGTCACGAAGAAAATCGTATCGGATTTGAACGGGACGATAAACTATGAAAGTGAAAAAGGAAAAGGAACGACGGTCGTTGTCAAACTGCCTCGTGCATGAACGAAAAAAGCTTGTAGAGAAACCCCTGTTTCTCTACAAGCTTTTTTCGTTCTTACCGCCAGGAGCGAAAGCCCCTTCCACTCCTTGGGAGTTCTTTAACATCGACAAAGACTCTCCTTCACCAAGCTCATCCTTGCTGGTTGGAGGACAATCTTTTTCATAATCCGGCAGGCAGACGTCACCCGTGCCTGTTCTTTTCCACGCAAGCGGCAATAGCGCAGCCCATGGGGACGAATATCCACTTGGGCAGGCGACCTTCCTGACCAAGTCAGCGTAGGGCGTGCCCGCGGCATTCATCCACCAACAAGCGGAATGTGACCCTTCACACGACAAATGGACAACTCTAACTGGTTCACACAGGCTTTTTCTACAGCCAAGCAAAAACGCCACTTCTTACGTGGCGTTTTTTTTATGTTTATTTAGCAGGGAAAACCATTTCAATTTGCTGAATATTTCCGCTTAAACCGCTTACTTAAAATAAATCCCTTTTTTATATCAACAGCTGTTTACAAAAGGCAGAAAGGGCTCTATAATCCCGATTGTATTGCAAATTTCGTTCGACAAAATCCTATCAATAATTACAATAAAGGAGGCTCTCAGATGTTGAAAAAAGTGTGGTCATTTCTAATGATGAATCTTGGTGCACTTGCTGTAGCGACCAACGTCCACTTCTTCCTGTCCCCGAACGACCTGGCTACAGGGGGAGTGAGTGGTTTATCCATCGTATTGAATAAGGTTTTTCCTGATTTGTCCCTTGGAATGATTATGATTCTCTTGAATATTGTCTTATTTATCGTCGGTTTTATTTTCCTAGGGTTCCAATTTGGTGTGAAAACTATCTATGCAAGTTTTGCACTTTCGTTTATGGTTTGGGGCCTCGAAGCCTTTTTCCCTATGCAGGAAGCTCTGAGTGATGATCTGCTGATTCAGCTGATTATCGGACAGATTATTGCGGCTTCAGGCATGGCCCTCGTTTTTCATCAGGGAGCTTCCACAGGCGGGACCGATATTCTCGCTATGATTCTAAATAAATTCTTCTCCATTGAAGTTGGAAAAGGTGTGCTTTTCTCTGATATTGCCATTGCTACATCTTCCATCTTCCTGTTCGGCCCTACGGTCGGTATGTATGCGTTCTTTGGTGTCATTCTCAATGGCCTTGTCATCGACTATATGCTTCAGCAGTTCGAGGATAACAAGGAGATTGTCATTATCAGCCGTGAGAGTGAGCTTGTCCGGAACTTTATCATCAATAAGCTCGGCCGCGGTGCTACCATTCATGAAGCGAAGGGTGCGTTTAACCAGGAGCAGAAGGAAGTTATCACTACAATTCTCAGCCGGAAAGATTATACCCGTCTCAAGAAATATATGACGGCCGTGGATGAGCAGGCGTTTATTACCGTTCACTCCATGAATGAAATTCTTGGGGAGAATTTCAAACGACTGGCTTAACTCCTGTAGAAATTGACGGCGGTTCCCACCCCTTCATTCCATAACGGTGGAAAGGCAGAGGGGATCGTTTGTGTTTGGTCATACTTGGATGAAAGATCACATTGATACGGAAAAAAAGATAAACATGAAAAAGAGTCTCCGGAAGGCATTATGAACTGTACCCCATAATATGGACAGTTTATAAAAAGAGCCTTAGGCAGCTAAGAGATGGCCTCGGTATTGTACCGG
>NZ_CAMZMV010000013.1:0-27945 GCF_947311855.1 Halobacillus sp. Cin3
GCATGTATTAGGCACGCCGCCAGCGTTCGTCCTGAGCCAGGATCAAACTCTCCATAAAAGTAGTTTGACTTGCTCATTTGCACACCGAATGTGCTTTGTTTCAAATTTCTTCATTAAAGAAGAAATGTTTTGACGTACTGGTTGGTTCGTTCAGTTTTCAAAGATCAAATGTTGTCAGCCGTTTGAAAACAGCGACTTAATCATCTTAACATGTGTTGCTTTTCATGTCAACAACTTTTTTTCATTAAGTTGAGAAAGCGTTTCGTTTTCGTTTTTGGCGACAAATACTAGATTATCACGGGAAGTTGTTAGTGTCAACAACTTTTTTCGTGATTTGTTTTAGTGCTTTTCAGCACCATGCCGCTCTCTTAAAGCGACAAGTAATAATTTATCACGCAACGTTATTGAAGTCAATAACTTTTTTGCTGTTATTTCACGGCGTCTCTTGCTCCGCTGAGCCGCTCTCAATGCGACGTTTAATAATATAGCACGCCTATTTAAGAACGGTCAATGGTTTTTATTAAAAAAGTCCTCTTCCTTTACTAAATCAAAGAAAGAGGACCTTCACCTATAAGTGGTCAGGTTGTTCTACAGGCTTATACGTACGGTGGAAAATCTGCGGCCCCTTCGTTTCCTGCGGGATCACCTCGATGGCTCCGTGCTCAACGAGATACTCGATCATCGAGGATAGATCCAGTATATATTCCTGGATTTCCGGATGGACTTTCAATTCGCCGAACGACCACGGCTCTTCCCTATCGTTCATCAACTCCAACAAATGCTGGGCGCTGGAACGGGCACGCTTGCTGATGGAATGTTCAACGGCCAGGATCATTAACTGGATCCGTTTTTCCGTGGGCTCCCCACTCTCAATTAACTCCTGATAGAGTTTATAGATTTCAGGCTCAATCCGTTTCACCTGATTCCATACGGTGACTTCCGGATGAAAACCTTTCTCTATAATGGACAACCGGGCCAAATAGTGGAGCGAGCTCACCATTCTGCTGTAGGAATCCAAGTATTGTTCAGAATCATAAAGATCCTTAGATTCACTGTAGCTTCGTATCAGTTTGGCAAATTCTATCGCTTTCTTCAGGTTGCGGTTCTTTTGAGGAAACTCGCGAAGGTGCTCTTTCATTAAGGTCACATATTCATTTCTTTCAAAGATGATGCTTCCGTTGATCACCCATTCCACCGCCCGTCGGTAGGAGCTGGTGTCAATCCAGTGATGGAGGAGGGTTTCATCTACGATATGCATAGCTGCTGATTTGTTCTCAAATTCATAGTGCTTCACATACCACAGCTCTTCCGCATCCCGTACGATAATGAAGAGGATCACATCAAAGTTATCAGTGACCGGACTGATTGGTTTGTTCTTTTCTAGGATCAGGATACCCAGGGTACTGCTCTGGCTGGCTCTTTCCTGATAAATCGGGCGTAATAAATCTTCCATTGTCTTTCCCCCATATTCAATTTCCCTTTCCTGTGTTAATTCGCTACGATGCGCCAAAATCCTTTTTCCGTATTGTATTTGTTCCTAGAAAAATATGCTATACTACGTGGTAGATAAGTAAGGAGGGAGCCTTAGTGGCGTTAAAATACAGCAGTAAAATCAACAAGATCCGTTCTTTTGCTTTCTGGCTGATTTTTCTCGGTATCGGAGTCATGTACATCGGCCTGTTGTTCAAGGACACCGTCTGGCTTATGGCAACGTTCATGATTTTAGGCATGGGCTTTGTCGGACTAAGCACCGTCGTTTACTTCTGGATCGGCATGCTCTCCACCAGGACCATCCAGATCATCTGTCCTTCATGCGAGAAACCGACCAAGATGCTCGGACGGGTCGATGCCTGCATGCATTGTGATCAGCCGCTGACGATGGACAAGTCCCTGGAAGGTAAAGAATTCGATGAGAAGTACAATAAGAAGAAATACCGAAACGAAAAGGCTCCTACACAGTCCTGAGCCGTCCGGACCCGTTATCCACGGGTCTTTTTTTGTATCCATTCATAAAAAATGCCATAAAAAAACTGAAAGCGCAGGGCTTTCAGTTTAGTGGGCCATTTCCGTTTGACATTTGGAACACGTTCCATAGACTTCCATACGATGATGGCTTACGTCAAATCCCGTCACCTGTTCAGCTAATGATTCAACTTCGTTAAGGCTTGGATAGTGGAAATCCACGATTTTTCCGCAGTTGTTGCAGATCGCATGGTAGTGGTCACTCGTATTACAGTCGAACCGGCTTGAGGAGTCTCCATAAGTAAGCTCCCGGACCAATCCAATATCCTTGAACACGCGCAGGTTGTTATAAACAGTGGCCACACTCATGTTTGGGAATTTACTTTCCAGCGCTTTGTATATTTCATCAGCTGTGGGGTGGGTCATTGCATTAAGCAGGAATTCAAGCACCGCATGACGCTGTGGAGTGATTCGGACGCCGGATGATTTCAACGTATCTATCGCATCCTGGAGTCGATGATCAGACACGGTCATGCACCTCGCTTTCATAAAATGATTCTTGATTTATAAAATTATTACATTAGAATGCTTACAATTAGTGTAACCTTTCCGTAAACCGGTTGTCAATATGGAAGCCTGCATTCCATCTTGGATTACACATCTGGATGGAGGGGTATTTCCTTCCCGTTCAGCTTCTTATTCACATATCTGGCCGCGACAAATAAGAAATCAGATAAGCGGTTCAGATAGGACACAACAAGCGGGTTGTTCAGTTCATCCTCCAGAGTAACGGCCAGTCGTTCTGCTCTGCGCACAACCGTACGTGACAGATGGAGGGCGGCTGAAGCTTCATGACCTGATGGTAGTATAAAATTCTTCAAGGGGTCAAGTTCCTGGTCCCACGTATCAATCTGCTGTTCAAGGTCTTCAATATGCTCCTGCTTCAGTTTCCACGTGACATCCTTGCCCTTGGGTGTGGCAAGCTCCGCCCCAACATGAAAGAGAATCGTCTGGATTTTCTCCATCGTCTGCATAAAAGCGTCTTTATCCGCCCAGTCTTCCTTCCTTAGATGGCTGAGCGCAACGCCTATGGTTGAGTTAGCCTCATCACATGTTCCGTAGGCCTCCACCCTTACATCATTCTTCGGGACCCGCTGGCCGTAAATCAAGGATGTCTGTCCCTTGTCTCCGGATCTTGTATAAATACGCATCTCAATACCCCCGTTCTGGATCAATAATATTTCTCAGCTCTCCGTCTCCGTTCAAGAACACTTCCAGGTTTTCTTCAAAAATGGCAAAGCCGCGCGGCACATAATGAGGAGAAATGCCTGAGATATGCGGCGTGACCGTTACATTTTCCTCTCCCCAGAATGGATGAGCCTCTGGAAGTGGCTCTTCTTCAAACACATCAAGCACGGCATGAGCGATTTCATCGGTGGTTACAGCATCCATAATGACGTCAGCCGGAACAAGATCTCCTCTTCCCATGTTCAAAAAGACCGCATGATCGGGCATAGCAGCAAAATGGGCGTAAGTCAGCATGCCCCTCGTCTCTTCGGTGCTCGGCAGAACAGCAACCACAAAATCAGCTTTCGGAAGGACAAGGTGGATGTCGGAAATCGGGTACACCTGGTCAAAATGCTCCTTCGGCCGTCCGGATTTGGACAAGCCGATCGTTGTCATCCCGAAAGCTCCGGCGAGACGGGCCGTTTCCTGGGCGATGGCCCCTGTGCCGAGCAGCACCATCGTGCGTTCGCTGATTTCATTCATTTCAGCCCTCCGGCTCCATTCCCGCTTCTGTTCCTGCTTCATCAACGTCTTGGCTTTTCTTGACACCTGCAGCAGCATGGATATCGCGTACTCCGCCATCGGCTTGGCATGAATGCCCCGGACGTTGGTCACAAGGATGCCGCGCTTTTTGATTTCGTCAAAAGGCATCCGATCCATGCCTGCTGACAAGACCATGATCCATTTCAATTTCTTGGCCACCTGGATTTTTTCTTCATCCAGATCCTCCCCGTATGTAATGAACACATCGGCTTCTGCTAAATAATGCTGCGCCTCATGCATCCCGTGACAGAAAACGAAATCCACCTCGTCAAAACGACGGCTCAAATGAATCCGGATTGATTCTGGAACCCTTTTAATAGCTGAAACAATCTTCATCGTGTCCCCTCCATCCTCTTTTTCTTTATCTTAGCTTATAAAGAAACCATAGTCACCTGTGGACTATGGTTTCAAGCTGTTCTTATTGAAGGTTTTCACGAATGTATTGAAGAGCCGCTTCCACGTGGCCCTCTACTTTCACTTTGCGGAACTCCTCAGCAAGGTTTCCCTCTTTATCAATGATGAAAGTGGAGCGCTCGATGCCGTAATACTCCTTGCCGAAGTTTTTCTTCAGCTTCCATACGCCAAACTCCTCGGAAACCTTGTGGTCTTCATCTGCAAGAAGCATAAACGGAAGGTCATGCTTGTTAATGAATTTCTCATGAGAATCAACCGGGTCCGGGCTGACACCAAGAATAACCGCGTCCAGATCCTCGAAACTTTCATGATGATCACGGAAGTCACACGCTTCTGTCGTGCACCCCGGAGTCATATCTTTCGGATAAAAGTACAGGACGACGTTCTTTCCTTTGTAATCAGACAAAGAAACGGATTCCCCGTTACTTGCCGGCAGTGTGAAATCTTCGACTTGCTTTCCTTTTTCTATAGACATATGAGCACCCTCCTTAAAGATATCTATCCTCTAGGGTACCTTACTCAGAAGGAAACTTCCAATCTCAGTCTCTTTTTTTGTTACTCTGCCATACTTTTGCGGCAAGAGCTGCGGGAAGGGTGTAACCGATCATAGCCTCTAGAATCGCCAGCCACTTCCCCGCCCCTACAGGCAGCATATCTCCATAGCCGACGGTAAATAATGTGACACCGCTGAAATAGATACTACGTATGAATTCTTCGATCCATGATACCCGTCTGTAAGGGATGCCTGTCCGGTATACATCCACCCCCTCCAGAATCAGCACCGTATAAATGAGGCCGAAGCCAATCATCACGATGGTGTACAGAAGCATCACGGCAATGAACAGCTGACTCGAAAAAATCTTGTGCTCGATTTCCAGGGAGTGAAAGATCTGCCGGAGACTCGCCCCCATCAGAAGCAGTAAAAGGATGCTGACGATAATCGTAATCATAGCGTGCTCCTTCTTATCATCCAGGTGGACATGGGTGACAGGCTTTACTTTTTCTTATGTCTTTTTCGAGTTGGATATGCCTCTACCCCACGAAGATATTTGCCGAAAAAACGGGCGGATGCACAGCCCGTTTTTCAGGGGGAGGCATAAGATACTGTAAACCATGGAAAGGGGGAATTGTAATGGGTTACGGATATGGCGGAGGCTTTGCGCTGATCGTTGTTCTTTTCATCCTTCTAATTATCGTTGGTGCAGCGTTCGTATACTAAGATGAACATCAACTGATGGGATGACCATAAACCAGTGTATATTCCTCATGGGTTCGACCGGACAGCTGCATACGTTAGTGATGAAACACAGAGAAAGACCGGCCTGCTGAGACAGGGCGGTCCTTTTCTATCTTGTGACATGGACAAACATGCTACAATGAGAAAGTGAAACAGTTGTTAGGAGGTATAGCATGAACATTCCACGTTCAGAACAATTATATAAAGAAGCCGAAGAACACATCGTCGGCGGGGTGAACTCTCCTTCACGCGCCTATAAAGGTGTCGGAGGTGGGACACCGGTCTATATGGACAAAGCGGAAGGCTCCCGTTTCTATGATGTCGACGGCAACGAATACATCGATTACCTTGGTGCCTACGGGCCGATCATCACCGGACATGCCCACCCGCATATTACGGAGGCGATTACGAAGGCAGCACAGAACGGCGTCCTGTACGGCACACCGACGGTTCTCGAAAATCGGTTTGCTAAAATGTTGAAAGATGCCATCCCTTCCCTTGATAAAGTCCGGTTTGTAAACTCCGGAACGGAAGCGGTCATGACGACGATCCGTGTCGCGCGGGCATACACCGGTCGGAATAAAATCATTAAATTCGCCGGCTGTTACCACGGTCACTCCGACCTTGTCCTCGTCGCCGCTGGATCCGGACCTTCCACACTTGGCACACCGGATTCTGCAGGAGTACCGGCATCGATCGCCCAGGATGTCATTACCGTTCCATTCAACGATATTGAACCGTTCAAGGAAGCACTCCGCAAGTACGGCGATGAAATTGCAGGGGTTCTTGTTGAACCGATCGTCGGCAACTTCGGAATTGTTGAGCCAAAGCCTGGTTTCCTGGAAGCTGTGAATGAGCTGACCCATGAAGCAGGCGCGCTTGTCATTTATGATGAAGTCATCACGGCCTTCCGCTTTACATACGGAAGCGCCCAGCAGTTGTTGAACATCGAACCGGACATGACCGCGATGGGTAAAATCATCGGCGGCGGGCTTCCGATTGGTGCCTACGGCGGACGGGCCGATATTATGGAGCAGGTCGCACCGCTCGGACCGGCCTATCAGGCAGGAACAATGGCTGGTAACCCAGCTTCCATGTCAGCAGGAATCGCCTGTCTGGAAATCCTTCAACAGGAAGGTGTGTACGACGAGATGGACCGTCTCGGTCAAAAACTCGAAGAAGGCATCCTCCAGCACGCGGAACAGGCAGGCGTACAGATTCAGATCAACCGCCTGAAAGGAGCCTTAACGGTTTACTTTACAGATGAAAAGGTAGAAAACTACGAGCAGGCGGAAAACACAAATGGAGAACGGTTTGCCCGTTTCTTCAAACTGATGCTCGCCGAGGGCATCAACCTCGCTCCATCTAAATATGAAGCCTGGTT
The DNA here is from genome assembly GCF_947311855.1 of Halobacillus sp. Cin3. Lineage (NCBI taxonomy): Bacteria > Bacillati > Bacillota > Bacilli > Caryophanales > Bacillaceae > Halobacillus > Halobacillus sp. Cin3. Next base: position 6,828 of record NZ_CAMZMV010000013.1, read on the forward strand.
CTTAACGACCGCTCATACGGACGAAGATATCGACCGGACACTCGAAGCGGTTGAGAAGACATTCAAAATTATGGCCGCTGAATAAACACCATCCCCTTCTTCCTATATAAGAAGGGGATTTTTTATGGAAAGGGAGTTGCCTAACCCGGTATTCCATGCTATTATATATTTATAATTCTGAATATTCCCACGAATTATGATCTTTGTTTCATTTCTTTCCCTTTTCATAGGAACCAGCTCTTGGGACTGGTTCCCCTTGGGCTTATGCTGATTTCACGCATAAGCCTTTTTCTTTTGTTCTTCCTGCCCTATTATCATGTATAATGATGGCAGTCCTCCTTTATCGAGGAGGTTTCATGTAAAAAGGATGATGCTTGTATGAAACTGGGCGCACGGATGATGAAGACAGGTCTGGCGGTCGGAATAGCTCTTTATTTCGGACACCTGATCGGCTTCATCTCCCCATTACTCGCTGCCATTGCTGTTGTTTTTTCCATTCAGCCTTCGATTTACCGTTCCTATCAGTCGATTATTGAACAACTGCAGGGGAACATCATCGGGGCCATGATTGCCATCGTTGCCGTATTCACCCTCGGTAATGATCCATTCGTCGTCGGCTTTGCGATTATCCTCGTCATCGGAGTCACATCAACGATGAAGATGAACGAAAATACGATATCTCTTGCGGTCGTAGCAGTCATCGCTTTGATGGATGCCACCGACCAGACCTTTCTTTACTTCGCCGGCTCACGACTCTCATCCATGATTCTCGGTATTCTGGCCGCTTTCATCGTGAATCTCGTCTTCCTGCCTCCAAGGTATGAGACACGGTTGTTCACGAAGATCGACAGTGCCACCAATGATATTCTGCAGTGGCTCCGCGTAACAACGAGACAGTTGTCGGACGAGCCCGCTTTAAAATATGAAATTACGAGGATTCAGGATGACATGCGCTGGGTGGATCACACGTACCTGCTGTATTCAGAGGAACGGACCTACTTCAAGGGCAGCCGATTTTCCAAAGGAAGGAAAATGGTGCTCTTCCGTCAGCTGATTACGACGACGAAAAAATCTTTCGATGTCCTGAAGGCCTTCTACAGGCTGGACCATAAGATCGAGCAGATTCCGGAGGATTTCCAGGATGCTGTCGTTCAGGAACTGGATAAGCTGATCAACGCCCACGAGAAACTGGTGTTGAGCTTGAAAGGAAGAATAAAACGAACGCACAAGCAGTCTCTGAGGCGGATCGAGGAACCGGATATTCCTTTATTGGTCGAGCGGCTGATGCATGTGTATGAAGAAAGCAACAATCCCGATAAGCTCGTTTTCCTTCCCCTCGCCTCCCAGCTGATGGAATACCATTATCAGCTTGAACGGTTGAAGAGGCTGTTGAAAAGTTACCAGAACCATCATCAGGGTGACTTCATCCAGACATCAGACAAATAAAAAAAGCACCGCACACGCGGGCTTTAGACTGCCGGGATGATTTCCGGCAGTCTTTTTTCGTCAATTTCACTAAAAAAGGACATTCTCAAGCGGTAGCACGGACCAAGTCAGTTGAGACCAGACACTTTTTCTTAAAACACAAAAAAGGCATCCGCACATGCGGACGCCTTTTTTTACGTATGGGAAGAGGTGGCCGGCTCATCCAGCTCCTGAACCTGATAAAGATCATAATAATGACCTTTTTTCCTCATTAACTCGTGGTGGGGACCGACTTCAACGATTTCTCCGTTCTCAATGAGAACTATCCGATCCGCATGCGTGATTGTCGATAAGCGGTGGGCAACGATGAATGTCGTCCGCGATGATGCGAGACGCTCCAGTGCCCCTTGGATGAGATGCTCACTTTCCAGATCAAGCGCACTCGTCGCTTCATCGAGCACTAACAAAGGCGGGTTTTTCAAAAAGACACGCGCAATGGCCACACGCTGCTTCTGTCCACCTGAAAGCTTCACTCCACGTTCACCGACGAGGGTATCGTAACCATTGGGAAGATCCATAATGAAGTCATGAGCATTAGCGGCTTTGGCAGCTTCAATCATTTCCTCATCTGTCGCATCAGGGTTCCCCATCCGGATATTCATCGCAATGGATTCACTGAACAAAATGTTGTCCTGCAGCACCATCCCGATTTTATCACGGAGCGAACGAGCCTGAACCTCTCGGATATCTGTCCCATCCAACAGGATTTTTCCTGCTGTCACGTCGTAAAACCTCGGGATCAAGCTGATCAGTGTAGACTTACCGCCTCCACTCATACCGACAAAGGCGATCGTTTCTCCTTTTTGGATATGCAGATCGATGTCCTTCAGAACGAGTGGATCTTCTTCATCATAACGGAAGGAAACGCCCTCCAGGCGCACATCGCCCTCTACATGCTCCAGCTTCTTGGCCTCCGGCTCATCGACAATGTCATATTCCTCATCGACAAATTCAAAGACACGGTCCATGGAAGCAATCGACTGGGTCAGGACAGTGGCTGAGTTCACAAGTCTGCGCAGCGGATTGTACACACGGTCCATGTAGCCAATGAACGCGACCATCGTACCGACCGTCAACGATCCAGTAATGACCTGATAGCCGGCAAATGTGATGACAAGCAGCGGAGCCAGGTCTGTAATCGTGTTCGTCACGGTATACGTGTACGCATTCCAATTGGTGTGCGTAATCGCCTTATCCAGGAAGTTTTTGTTTTTCGTACCGAACTGGGCCTGCTCATGGTCTTCCAAAGCAAAGCTTCGAGTGACCGGAACACCCTGCACTCGTTCATGCAGATGCCCCTGGACTTCAGCAAGTGCCTGGGAACGATCGCGCGTCAACTGGCGGAGACGAGCGTAAAAGTATTTGACCGCAAACCCGTAAAACGGAAACAGAGCAATAGCTACAAGTGTGAGCCATGGGTCCATCGTCAGCATGATAATAACCGCAACAACAATCGTGATCATATCGAGCCAGATGTTCATTAAGCCTGTTATGACAAACGTCTTCGTCTGTTCAACGTCATGAATGACACGAGAAATGATCTCTCCTGTCTTTGTCCTGGAATAAAACCGCAGACTAAGACGCTGGATATGATCGAACAGCTTTTCACGGATATCATAGAGGATGTGGCTCCCGATCCACTGGGCGAGATACTGGCGGATGTATTCCACCGGCGGTCTCAGGACGAGGAAAACGAAGAGCGCTCCGCCCATAAGCCAGAGCAGCTGATCCATTTTTTCCGACTGGGCCATCTGATCTGCATTAATGATGTCATCAATGACGTATTTCGTTATCAACGGCATCAGCAGCGGAATGGAGAATTTAATGATTCCAATAAGAACAGTTAAAATTATTTTTCCTTTATACGGTTTGACAAACTTCAAGTACCTCTTGATGCTGTCCAAAAAATCACCTGCTTTCTTTCACCTGAACAACAAGAGAAGCGCACTCCTTAGAAGTGCGCATCCACTCATTATCTATACGTTAAATATCTTTCGTACCACTGATCAATAAACTCCGGCGAGAAAGGACCCTTTCTCTGCCTGATCCATCTAAGTAAAATATCTACATTGTTATACAGAATACGGTCCAGCACGTGAGGATAGTTCATTCTTCTCTTATGAACTTCATACTCGTCCTCATCTAAAATCTTGTACGTCATATCCGGAAACACCTTCACATCGAGATCATAATCGATGTACTTGATGGTTCCGTCCTCATAGATGAAGGGAGAGCTGATATTACAGTAATAGTACACGCCGTCTGTCCGAATCATCCCGATGACGTTGAACCAGTACTTGGAATGGAAGTAACAGATGGCAGGCTCTCTGGTCACCCAGCGGCGGCCGTCGCTTTCTGTGACGGTCGTCCGGTCATTGGCACCAATGATGACGTGCCTCGTTCCTTTTAATATCGTTGTACTTTCCCAAACACGGTGTAAATGCCCATTATGCTTATAGCTTTGTATTTCAATCCGCTTCCCTGCTTCCGGGCCGGGCATAAGATCCCCCCTTCCCTTTCATTACCGTATCACCTTCTGTCTATTATAACGACAAACGAAAGCGAATGAAAACAATTACTCTGAAAAGTGTGCCGGACGCTCCCATCTTTTTCAGGAAAACGGGTGGAGAATTCAAGGCGGCCATTATATAGGAAGAAATAGAAAAAAGAGCCGCCCGCTGCCGGGACGGCTCTTTCTCATGGGAGATTGCAACAGGCTAATCAAACAGCCCGGCCAACCTGCCAAAGATTCAGGTTACTTTTTCTTCGCCTGAGATTTTTGGTTCTGCTCGATTACGTGCTGTGCATCTGTTTGCTGGGCAAACTCAGCGCCGTATTGGGAATTCCCTTGAGCAGCTTGTTGGTTTTGTTGTTTTACGTGATTAACATCCGTACCAGCTGCTGTTTTGTTTTGTTTCGGTTGCTTAGCCATGTGTATCACCTCCGCAAAAATTATTGTGTACAGCGAGCCTTTGTTTCATTCCTCATCGACCGAAATTTTTCACAAAAAAAAGAGCGGCCCTTGATGGGACGCTCTTTTCTGATGCTTTGATTAGTTGGCAAGACGCTTCGTACCGATGTAGCGGCTTCCCCAGTAGTTGCTGGAAAGGGAGCTGATTTCCACGCCGTTCGTAGAACCTGTGTGGATGAACTTGCCGTTTCCAAGGTAGATTCCTGCGTGAGAAGCTCCAGGCTTGTACGTTTCAAAGAAGACAATGTCTCCAACCTGGCGCTGGGAATCACTGACAGACTGCATACGGCTGTCTGCATAAATGGTAGCTACTGTACGTGGAATGCTTACGCCTTCCTGTGCGAATACGTAGTTAAGGAATCCACTGCAGTCAAAACCGGATGGTGTGCTTCCTGCCCATACATATGGTGTACCGATGTGCTTTTTAGCTTCTGCAACCAGTCCATCTACAAATCCAGAGTTTGAACTTGAAGAACTCGTGGTAGATGTATGACTAGAGGATGAAGATGAAGAAGAAGATGATGATGATGATGTAGACGCCTCACCACTTACTTTCAACTTCTGACCTACATAAATCGTTGTACCGGACAAGCCGTTCAGGCTCTTAAGGCTGGATACGGATGTTCCGTACTTGTATGCAATAACAGATAGGGAATCACCACTCTGAACTGTATACGTGCTTGTTGACTTAGATGAAGAAGAGCTTGAGCTGCTGGAAGAAGTAGACTTACTGGAGCTGGAAGAACTTCCAGATAGAGAAAGCTTCTGTCCAGGATGGATAACATCACTGGAAATATTGTTCATGCTCTTCAACTTAGAAACAGACATGCCGTGGTTTACTGCAATCGCCCAAAGGGAATCACCACTTTTAACAGTGTAGGATCCACTTCCGGAATTGGAAGACGACGTTGATTTCTGTGAAGATGATGCATCTTTTTCAACAATCAAACTCTGACCAACGTAAATCATGCTGGAATTCAGACCATTCCATGATTTGATTTCTGAAACAGATCCGTCATACTGCCTGCTTAAATCCCAGATTGTATCCCCGGATTTAACCTTGTGCAATTCATCCGCAAAAACTGAAGTTCCCATAACAGATGCCCCAAGCAAAGCTCCACTGACCGCCGTAACCAATTTTTTCTTATTCATGTATTCTTTACTCTCCCCTATGTATGAATTGTTATAATTGTGCAATCAAATAACCTAAATCCCATTATTCATAAAAGACAATTGTTTGTAAATACTCCGAAACTTCTACAAATACCAACAAAGGCAGTCGAACCCTTTGATACCAAGGTTTTCCACACTTCGTTACATTTACTTTACAGGTTTGTTACATGTGTATTTGTCGAATTTTGTTTGTATGAGCAGGACAATTGTACATACATTAAGGAGGAAAAGGAGGCTGTTCTTTTATGTATGTTGGAAGAGATTTAGCTGGATTGACGATGGAGCCTAAACAGAATTGGGAAGAAAAAGAGCTGGGGTATTTTCATACGTCCCTGTCGCAGGCCGCTCCCTATCTGAATGCAGAAGGGGTCACCCTGCTCAGGGAAATCAACAAAGAAATAGAGCGCCGCGGCGGTCTGGAAGCAAAGGAAGCTTCCTGGACCAGCGGCACTCATACAGTTACGGACTAATATACGGATGGGCTTTTTGATGGGATACGGGAAATGGATAATCAAGCATTGCTTCACGGTCGACAAACCTCGCCCGCTCATGATCGAGACGGCCGCTTTTCACTACGGCTCTGACCACATCCATTTCCCAGATTAAATGGGAAAACACATGCCGGACATGATCCACTTTTTCCCCAAGTTCTACCTTCAGACCATATTCCCCGTACATCCAGACCGGTACGGATTCCTGATCCACATCTTCCAGTGGAACCATCGGATACTGCCACAGCGAAGCCAGAAGCCCTTCTCCAGGACGCTGTTCGATCAATACCTCACCTTGGTCATTTTCAATTAAAAGCAGCAGGTAAGGGATCTTTTTCTGTTTTTTCTTCGACGCTTTAATAGGGAGTTCGGTTTCAGCTCCTTTTTCAAAGGCGCTGCAGTGATCCTGCACCGGACAAAGCATACAGGACGGTGTCTTCGGTGTGCAGATAAGGGCACCAAGCTCCATCAGCCCCTGATTGAAGGCGGATGGATCCTCTTTGGAGATCAAGTGCCGGACGAGTTCTTCAAACAGCTTTCTTGTGCTCTGTTTACTGATATCATCCTCTACATAAAGAATACGGGAAAGCACCCGCATCACATTTCCATCGACAGCCGGCTCCGGTGTATCATAAGCTATACTCAAGATCGCCCCTTTCGTATAGGGGCCGACGCCTTTCAGTTTCCCAAGTTCATCCGGGTCACTCGGTACTACGCCGTCATAGGATTCGACAACTTCTCTGACAGCGTTTTGCAAATTTCGAGCACGGGAATAGTAACCTAACCCCTCCCATGCCTTTAAAACCTCCTGCTCATCGGCTTCGGCTAAGGCTTCCGGGCTTGGGAATCTGCTCATAAAATGGTTAAAATAAGGAATAACCGTATCAACACGGGTCTGTTGGAGCATAATTTCTGATACCCAGACTCTGTATGGATCCTGATTTTCCCGCCAGGGCAGGATTCTCTGCTCTTTTTTAAACCAGGATATAAGATCATCTCTAAAAGCATTTACATTGGTATGATTCAATAGGAAGGGAACTCTTTCTTTCGGTTTCACTGGAAACACCTTTCTTATTTAACGTTTTCGTCACCCAAAAAGGAGGTTTGTACGTTGGATACTGGTACTCATGTGGTCATGGGCGTCGCTCTTGGCGGTATCGCTACGCTTGACCCAGCCGTAAGCTCTGACCCGGCTTTATTCAATGCTGTCCTGATCGGCACGCTCGTCGGGTCGCAGGCACCGGACATTGACACTGTTCTGAAACTGAAAAACAATGCCGTTTACATCCGCCATCACCGTGGAATTACCCACTCCATTCCGGCGGTCCTTTTATGGGGAATCAGTATCCCCGGCATCATATACCTATTTAACCCGGAGGTCAACTTTCTGCATTTGTGGCTGTGGAGCTTTTTGGCGGTCATTCTTCACGTATTCGTAGACATCTTCAACGCCTACGGAACCCAGGCCTACCGTCCGATTTCGAAACGCTGGGTCGCTTATGGCTTCATCAACACCTTCGACCCTTATATTTTCATTCTGCATATCGCCGGGATCGTCGCATGGAACCTTGGGGCTTCACCCGGAATGATGTGGCTGATCATTTACGGAGTTATTGCCATTTATTACGTGAAACGGTATTTCGATAAACGGGAACTTGTCCGCCTCATTCATGAGAATGTGGACGGAGTGACTCAGATCGCCACCTCCCCCACCATCAAGCAGAACATATGGCGGATTGCTATTACGACTCCGGAACATTATTACGTAGGAAGAGCCGAAAACGGACATTTGAAAATTCTGGACAGATTTGTGAATAAACCGATTGATTACGATGATCCGGTTGTTCAAAAAGCATTAACCGACCAGAACATCAAAGCCTTTCTGTCCTTCTCACCCGTCTACCGCTATGAATTAAGCTACTTTGACGAGTATACTGAAGTCCGTTTCATTGATCTGCGCTACCGCTCGCGCGGACGCTATCCTTTTGTAGCTGTTGCGCAGATTGATGATGAGCACGGAGACAACTTGAAGATTCTCAATTCCTATACCGGCTGGGTGTTCACGGAAGAAAAACTGCAGAATAAACTCAGTCCGATGGAATCAAAGTCGTAATGAGAAAAGGCTGAGTTAACCAGTTAGAGTTGTCCATTTGTCGTGTGAAGGGTCACATTCCGCTTGTTGGTGGATGAATGCCGCGGGCACGCCCTCAGCTAACTTGGTCAGGAAGACCGCCTGCCCAAGTGGATCTTCGGCCCGTGCTGTTCCCGCAGGCATCACCACCGAACGCTCCTTGTGCCGACGTTAGAATATATAGGAGAGAGAGTATGCACTAAGCAGGTTCTCACTCAAAGAACGGCATGGGATACGCTATTGCCGCCTGCGTGGAAAAGAAAAAGGGAAAGCACAGGCGCTGATGACGGCTGCCTGCCGGAATATGAAAAAGATTGCCTCCATCCAGCAAGGGTGAGCTGGATGGAGGGGCTTTTTCGATTTCAAAAAAATTTCCAAGGAGCGGTCCCCCTTTCACTCCTGCGGAAGAACGAGTGGGCCGAGATCGCCGAGCGTGAGTTTTGCGAGGAAGCTCGGGCGCTCGTCCGCGGAAAGGAAAGGGGCTTTCGCTCCTGGCGGTAAGAAAGAAAAAAGCTTGTAAAGAAACAGGGGTTTCTCTACAAGCTGAAAGGAGCCTCTTTGAAGAGGCTCCTTTTTTAATGCAGATCCCCTTTTTTCTCAAGCATCTTTTTGTATTTCGAATTGGTGGCCGCGAACTCATGAAGCCTTGGTCCGTAATTTTGGATCCACTGCGTGACAATCTGCTCCGTCACTTTCTTTCCTTCGTATTCACGGCCTGCCTTCGCCCGTGTCGTTTCGAAATCCTCCCACAGAAGCTCGACCCATGTAAGGGCCTCTTCCATTGTCAGATGTTCGTTCTGCTTATATAAGGTTTCAGCCAGACGCTGATAAATTTCATTCATGGTACCACTCCGTCTCTGCCATAGTTTACCCTTTATTATAACACATCACAGGCAGCAGGCGGGGTATACTAAGCCTGCCTCTTCCCGGAGGCATAGGAGGGTGACGAATGCGTAACAAGGCCAAAAATTTCCCAAATGTTCATATGACCCACGCACCGGATGATCAGAGTGAATACTCAAACAAGCGTCCGAACGGAACGATCAACAGTAAGCCGCAGGAACGTGCGGCCCGATCGAGACACCGTGATGTCAACGACACAGGGAGGAATTACCATGGGTAAGCGTAATTTCAAAGCCGCTCCGGCTTCTCATTCCCATCGAAGCTCAAAGCACATGAGCCGACGTGTCAATGGAGAAACAGAGCAGACGCAGGCGAACCAGATCACTGAAATCCAAATGAGAAAAAGAAACTAAAGAAACCAGGTACCTTATGTACCCGGTTCAGGCTGTCGAGAATGACTCGACAGTCTTTTTTAATTGATGCTGTACCGTTTCTGTGAATGCGTGGCTTCACCTGTTATTTAAAAGGCGCTGATAAAGGAAAAGCATCCTTTACCAGCGCCTTTTTGTAATATGTCTACTCCCTGTGCGCGATGGCGAGGAGCTTATCGGTGGTGACGCCTGCGGCAAGCATCCACCGATAAGCGGAGCGGTATACATACGCAATAAGGCCAACACCATTGCTGGTGTGAAATCTCCATACTTTCTATTCCTGCACTTGACGGCCGAGCATGGAAATCGGCAGGGCCTCTTCCTCTGTGCTCACCTTCTGCCCCTGCTGCTTCCGGTAACCCCAGGCAAAAATACCATTCATATATTGGATGTAAAACGTGTGCTCATAGTCCCCGTCCATTTCGTAGGTTTCCCCTGCCGAGAAATCGTCCGGATTCATCATATAGGCTTTAGCCATAATGATTTTCCGTTCATGAACAGCGTATTCATTGACCATGCCGAGCTGCTCCGCCTTCTGGGCTTTTTCTGTCAGCCGTGCGATTTCATCCCTTAATTCTTTCTCTGAATAGTCACTGTATCTCCGTTCCATCCTTCTCCCCCTTATCTTTCCTTTCTTTACATTCTAACAGGCTTTAGGGACAATGGATATATGACAGGACAAGGAGGCTGGTTTCATTGTTGAAGATTTGGATTACAGGTGCCGGAACCGGACTGGGAAGGGCTCTTGCCCATACCTATGCCAGGGAAGGAAACCATATATTGTTGAGCGGCAGGAAATATGAACCTTTAGCTGCTGTACAGAGAGAAATTGAACAGAATGGAGGAAGCGCGGAGATCATCGTATGCGATATTACGACCCCTTCCTCCATCGCTTCGGCTGTAGAAAATATTGACCACGTCGATGTATTGATCAATAACGCCGGAATCGGTATTTTCGGAGAGCTGTCCTCCTACTCTGAGAGCGATATAGAGCAATTGCTGGGAACCAACGTCAAAGGTACGGTCCTTATGACACAGGCAGCTCTTTCCCTTCTGCAGCAGTCTGAAGGCCGTGTTTTGAATATCATCTCCACAGCCGGCCTGCGCGGGAAAAAGAACGAAAGCATTTACTGCGCCAGTAAATTTGCTCTCAGAGGCTTCACAGAGAGTCTGCAGAAGGAATGGGAAGAAGAAAGCATCACAGCGACCGCTGTCTACATGGGCGGGATGAATACACCATTCTGGAAGGAGACGGACCACGTCAAACACCCGGAGAAGATGAAGAGCCCGGAAATCGCAGCAGATCAAATTTACAAAGAGGATGACGGCCGCGCCGAAATATTTGTTGACCGTTAAAAAATAGGCTTTGTTATTGCTTGGTGTTGTTATTTAACATGTGAGCTCAGATCACCCCTTTCTGTCATGGGATTTGTATGAGGCGGCCTTGGGAATGACTCCCTTTCCGCGGGGTACCGTGAGCCTCCTCAGTCAGCGCCTTCCGGGGTCTCACGATGTACCTTCATCCCACAGGAGTCCCGCCATTCCCAGGGCCGCCTCTTCAAAGAAGGGTAGTTAGAAAGGACATAACCGAAGTCCGTTACACCACTACGAAAGGGATGGCAGGGAAAACAGGTAGACTCCTGCGGGAAAAAGGAACAAGGTGAGACCCCGGAGAACGAAGTTCGAGGAGGCTCATCATTCCCCGAGAAAAGCGGACGGTTTTCCCTGCCATCCCATGCTCTGAGTAAATAACGGACCGGACCCTTAATTCCAGACAGAGACGATTTAGTAATCGTTTAAAATATCAACAACAGACTTTAACAGAGCTAAAAAATAAAAAGACAGCCTGCCGGATCGGCAGGCTGTCTTTTTTATGAATTACTCACCTAGGTTTTCTTCTTTTGCTTTTGCCACAACGGCGTTTACTGCTTCTTCTTCGTCTGCACCTTCAGCAGAGAACGTGACTTCAGCCCCGTTTGGAATTCCAAGGGACATGACGCCCATGATGGATTTCATGTTAACGGACTTGCCATTGTACTCAAGGTTTACGTCAGATTCAAATTTACCGGCTACTTGTACAAGTGCTGTGGCTGGACGTGCGTGTACACCGTCCGCAGATGTGATTTTCATTGTTTGTTGTGCCATGATACATTCTCCTTTTTATTCAGTGATTTCTACAATATCCGGCTGGTTATGATTCACTTCACCAGACGCTTTCAGGCTGACGCTCTGGCCTTCCTGAAGGTTTGTAAAGATAATCGGTGTCACAATAGACGGAGCGTTTTCCTTAACGAAGTCCAGATCGACTTCCATTAACGCCTGCCCCTGCTTCACTTCGTCTCCTTCAGCTATTTTAGCTGTAAATCCTTCACCTTTCAATCCTACCGTATCAATTCCGATATGAAGCAGGATTTCCATGCCATTGTCAGCTTCAAGACCGATCGCATGTTTTGTAGGGAATACGTTCAGCACTTTACCATTGATCGGTGATACAACTTTTCCGTCAACCGGCTCGATGGCAAAACCGTCTCCCATCATTTTACCAGAGAAGACCTGATCCGGCACTTCCGTAATCGGCATGATGTTCCCTTTCAGCGGGCTGACAAACGCAAGCTCGCCTTTAGACACAGGGGCTTCTGCCTGTTTCTTTTCATTCATAATTTCAGCTACGTCTTCCTTAGAACGTGGTGTTTTACCATCAATGATGTCCTGCATTTGTCCACGCAGTGTATCAGAGACAGGGCCGAAGATAGCCTGGATGTTGTTTCCAACTTCCATGACCCCGGAAGCACCTAGTTTTTTCAGACGGTTTTTGTTGACATCATTTTTATCGTTTACAGAGACACGGAGTCTTGTGATACAAGCATCCAGGTGGTCGATGTTTTTCTGACCGCCCATCGCCTCAAGAATTTCAAATGGCAGGTCGCCCACTTCTCCATCCTCTTCTTCATCTTCTGCTTCGTCTTCACGGCCTGGAGTAGCCAGGTTGAACTTAAGGATCGCCCAGCGGAACCCGAAGTAGTAGATGACGGAGAAGACAAGTCCGACGATGATGACCCACCACCAGTCTGTACGGTTGGGAAGGACACCAAAGAGAATAAAGTCAATCAGACCACCGGAGAAGGTCTGTCCGATTTTCACCCCAAGGATCTCCATGATCATGAAGGAGAATCCTGCAAATACAGCGTGAATAGCGAAAAGGATCGGTGCTACGAACAAGAATGAGAATTCAATCGGTTCTGTAATCCCTGTAAGGAAAGAAGTCAAGGCAGCAGAAGCCATGATTCCTCCGACCACTTTTTTACGTTCCGGCTTCGCTGTGTGATAAATGGCAAGCGCTGCTGCTGGAAGACCGAACATCATGAACGGGAATTTACCGACCATGAAAGTACCGGCAGTAAAATCAACGCCGTCTTTCAGCTGTTCAAAGAAAATCGTCTGGTCACCACGGATAATTTCACCGGCCGCGTTGGTATAAGAACCAAATTCAAACCAGAATGGTGAATAGAAAATGTGGTGCAGACCAAATGGAATCATGGAACGCTCAATCAGGCCGAAGAAGAAAGCAGAGATGGTCTGGTTTCCTTCAAGCATCAGCTGGGAAAGAGCATTCAGACCGGCTTGTGCAAACGGCCATACCCAAAGCATAATGACACCCAGGATCAAGGACGTAAACGCCGTGATAATTGGAACGAAACGTTTACCGGCAAAGAACCCGAGGAATTGTGGTAGTTCTATATTGAAATACCGGTTGTACATCGATGCTGCTAATATACCGACGATAATACCACCAAAGACTCCGGTCTGGAGCGTTGGTATACCGAGGACTTCCGCATAAGCGGGATCAGAGACCATGTCGGCATCGACATTTCCGAGCACGCCCATAACAACGTTCATAATTAAGTAACCGATAATCGCAGCAAGACCTGCAACACCATCGCCTTTAGCAAGACCAATGGCAACACCTACAGCGAAAAGAAGCGGCAGGTTGGCAAAGACTATTCCACCAGCTTCAGCCATCACCTGGAGCAGTGTCTGCACCCAGTCGGTACCGAAGAATGGAACTTTGTCGACAAAGCTGTCCTGTGCAAAACTTGTACCAAAAGCGAGAAGAATACCGGCTGCAGGCAGGAGTGCCACAGGGGTCATCAACGCTTTACCGACTTTTTGCAGTGTGCCGAAAGCATTCTTAAACATAAGTATTTCCTCCTTTTTGTTTGTGGCAGAAATGCCGGAGCAATCAAACTAAAACGGTTTCAGTCTTAAACAGATGATGACCAGGTAGGAATGATGACTTGAAGCCGATCTGTTTATGGACATAAAAAAGGCATGAGCACAGCAGGCCAAAGTGGCATAAGGATAGACCTATCCCTATGATAACCACTTCCCCTGCATGTACTCATGCCTGATCGTGTCAGTAACACGTACGTTTTAGGATTTATGGGTTAAACGCTGCAGATGAATCGTCAGATAAACGGCTTCTGATTCATCCACGGGTTTATTCAGCTGTTTCTGCATCACTTTAATCAACTTCCAAGCAAGATTATAGCATACCGGGTACTCCTGTTTCAACATCTCAGCGAGACGAATTTCATCCCCTGCCGATTCCCCCTGGTAGACACGGTCGATCGCTCTGTGAAGGTGCTGGACAAGCCGATGATAATCGACACTTTTTTTGTCGATCTCAACGTCCATGGTTTTCTCCACAATTCCTACAAGCCGGGTGATCAACTGGTTATGCCGGTTGATTTCCCGCAGCGTCTTATCCGTGACCGCACTATGAATATGCAGCGCAATAAAACCGGTTTCCCCTTCCGGAAAATGAATGCCCATCTGGTCGTAAATCATCGTCACCACTTCTGTCGCCACCTGGTATTCCTTCGGATAAAGCGATTCGATTTCGAACAGGAACGGATTCGAGAACTGCATTTCTTTTTTGGCCCGGTTGATGGCGAAAGCAATGTGGTCAGTCAGAGCCACGTGGATATGCTGGTTCAGCTCCTGTCCCATCCTCGCTTCGATATGGTGCAGGATATCATTCATAAAATCAATCAGCGCTTCATCAATGTGAGGCAGCAGATTGACATACTGTTCCTTTTCCTGTTCATTGCTCAAAAGAAAGGTTTTGTCGGCTTTGTCGAAGGAGACGTCCTCCCCTGTGGACTTGTTGAAGCCGATTCCTTTTCCGATCAGCACCACTTCCTCGTAGGACGGGTGGGCAGCAATGATGACGTTATTATTCAATACTTTTTTTATTGTTAATTGCTGTTCCATAACGGTCCCCCACTAACATCACACTAAAAGCGTTTTCAGTCATCTCATAACTTCTATCCTATAGTTGATTTGTATTTTTTACAAGAGGTTAAACTACGGGCAGGTATTCTCCTTTGTGTGTAAGCGATTACGTCGTGTACAATCATGAAGGTACTTGATAAATGCCAAAGGAAGGAGCATTTCCATGATCAAATTGTTTGTTACAGACCTTGATGGCACCCTGCTCGGCCAGGACCATTATATAAAGAATGAAGATGTAGATGCCTTAAAAAAGATGATCGACCACGGGACTCCGCTTGCCGTAGCCTCCGGACGTATGGACCATGAAATCAGCGAGGTGCTGAAACGTGTAGGCGTCAACGGACACCGCGTCAGCCAGAACGGCGCTTTCGTCTTTGACAGTCAGAACAAGCCGGTCCTCGCAAAGACGTTCGACCCTGAGCTTGCCCACCGGATTGTCAGAGAAATTGATGACGAACCGATGGTTAAAACCGTGTCCACAGCTGATGAAACCTTTGCGAAGGAACACAGCCACTGGATCGACCTCATTTCCGAGCAGATGTTCCATGACATCATCGTTAAGCCGGAACTGAATGAGGTAATCGGCACAAAAGTGACCCCGTCCAAGATTACTCTGCACGGAGAGGAAGCCGATGTCATCAAGGCTGCTGATAAAGTCGCAAGCACCTTCGGCGAAGAAATCGACAGCTTCATCTCCCACGAATCCTGCGTGGATATGATGCCTAAAAACATCAATAAGCAGAGTGGTCTGAAAAAGTTGATCGAAGGACTCGGCCTTGCCCCTGAAGAAGTCGCCTGTGTCGGGGATTCCTTTAATGATGTAAGCATGTTTGAAATGACACCGCACAGCTACGTCATGTCCACAGCACGTGATGAAGTGAAAGCGAAAGCCGGTACGGTTGTCGATCATGTTCACGAAGCCATTGAAGACCTTGATAAAAAAGGCCTGCTCAGAAAACAAGAACAAGTAGTTGACGTTTAAGTCACCTGCTTGTTCTTTTTTCATGCTAGCTTTCTTCGATATATTCCTCCATGAACCTGTCGATGGAATCGAATGCAAACCCTTTTCGGTACAGGCCCGCTTTCACCTTCTGTTTTAATTCATAGCCTTCCGCCTTGGAAGAATACTTCCGGAGCAGCTTCTCTCCCTGGTGGACGACGGCCTGCCATTCCGCATCCTCATTCTCTTCATCGGGAAGCTGTGCGATCACTTCCTGAATGACATCCCCTGTAAAGCCCTTCTGCATCAGCGTCTGCTGTACCTGTTGGACCTGCTGTTTATGAGACTTCCTGCCATCGTTCCTCATTTTCTTTTCTGCAAATTTCAAGGCTTTTTCAATCTGCTCGTCGAAAGAATAATGATGAAGCGCATCTGCTGCGGTCTGCGCATGGACTCCTTTTTCAATCAGTTCCTTTTTCACCATGAGCGGACCTTTACTGGAAGTCGTCACCCTCGTCCGGACGAGGGAGCGGGCAAATTCCTGATCATTCAGCAGCCGCTCGTTTTTCAACCGCTTGATGATTTCATCGATCTGCTCCGGATCGGTTTCCTTTTCCCTGAGATAGTCGCGGATCTCCTTTTCCGAACGCATGCGGTAGCTTAAATAATTGATGGCAAGGGTATAGGATTTATGCAGGTTATCACTCTGAATCAGTGCCTGGACAGCGGCATCGTCAAGCTCCATATTTTTCTGGAGCTTGTGCTTGATGAGGACATCTTCATCAACACTGAATCCGTACTCTTCTCCCTGGCCTTTATCCAGAAAAATATTGTACCGCGCCTTATTTTTTTTCTGCGTTGTAATTTTTGTCAATTTAGCCATTCGCTTCACCCCAATGCGTTTATTTTACCACGACTCCACCTTGGATACATGATAAAGGACCGGAGACAGCCTATCCATAGAACAGGAGGAATAGAAATGAAAATTGCCGTTACTGGTGGGACAGGGTTTGTAGGACAGAAACTCGTACAAGCGTTGAAAAAGGAAGGTCATGACATCTACATACTGACCCGCAGCCCCGAGAAGCATCAAAACACTGATCAGGTCACTTATGTTGGGTGGTTGAAGGAATCCTTCTCCCCGGAAAAGAAACTGCCTGTGCTGGACGCCATTGTAAACCTGGCCGGCGAATCGTTGAACAGCGGAAGATGGACAGAAGAAAAGAAACAGTCCATCCTCCAGAGCCGGATCGAAGCCACTGAGGGCGTTCTTGATTTGATCGATGCCCTTCCTGAAAAGCCGGATGTACTCGTCAATGCGTCAGCTGTTGGATTTTATGGACAATCCAAAACGAAAACGTTCACGGAAGAAACGACAAAGGCAGGGAACGATTTTCTTGCTAGTGTCGTCGTGGAATGGGAGGAAAGGGCGGCTAAAGCCAAGGAAAAAGGGGTGCGAACCGTTTATGTGCGCTTCGGAATTATCTTAGGTGAGGAAGGCGCCCTTCCTAAAATGGTCCTTCCTTACAAAATGATGGTCGGCGGAAACCTCGGCTCCGGTGAACAGTGGATGTCCTGGATCCACGTCCAGGACGTTGTCGGCCTCATTCAATTTGCGCTCATTCACCCCGACCTTGAGGGTCCGTTGAATGGAACGGCTCCCAACCCGAAGCGAAACAAGGATTTCGGACAGACATTGGGGGATGTTCTCAACCGACCGCACTGGCTCCCGGCTCCGGCCTTCGCATTGAAGGCAGCGCTTGGAGATATAAGTACCCTGCTCCTTGATGGTCAGGCCGTTATTCCGAAAAAAGCACTCCGAGAAGGGTACAGCTTCAAGTATCCCGAACTAGAGCCGGCTCTTGCCTCTATTCTGGAAAACTAACAAACAAGGACCAGAGTTATCCACTTTGGTCCTTTCAGCTTGGAGAGAAACGTCTGATTCTCTGCCCTGTTGTTCATTCGAATTTGTGTAGGTATGCTCCACTTTTTTGATGTATTAAAAAATCGGCTTGTTCCCTGTGGATGTAAGAACAATTCCAAGAGAAACGGTTTGTATATCGACCGATCTCCGGCCCGTGATCTGTTGCGGTCACGAGGGGCCTTCGGTGGTGACGCCTGCGGGAACAGCCTAAGTTAGCTGAGGCCTTACCCACGACAAAAGCGGAACGTGAATATCCAAATAATAAGGACAGCCCCACGAAAAAAAAGTACTTTTATTCAGTTTAGAAGAAACAAAGTCCTGGGCTTTGTTCTTTTTTTAGAGCCAACAGGAAAGAATAACCGTATAATAAAAGTATAACTATTGGAAAGGCTGTATGTTTATGATGACTGTCATTAAGAATGTCCATATTCACCCGATCACCTCTCCATCTATTCCGAACGGCTCTGTCCACATTGTCGACGGAAAAATTGAGGATTATGGAGCGGACCTCCAAATTCCTGAACAAGCGGAATGCATTGATGGAAAAGGAATGGATCTGTATCCCGGCTTTATTGACGTCCACACCCACCTCGGATTATATGATGAAGGTACAGGCTGGGCAGGCAGTGATGCCAACGAAACGATTGAAGCCATCACTCCCCATTTAAGAGCTATAGACGGCGCTCACCCGCTGGATCCTGCTTTCTTCAATGCGCGCAAAGCCGGGGTCACGACCGCCCACATTATGCCGGGGAGCGCCAATATGATCGGTGGGATGACGTCGGTTATAAAGACCGTGGGCCATACCATCAACCATATGATTCTACGCCAGACGGCCGGGCTGAAGCTGGCTCTCGGTGAAAACCCGAAACGCATTCACTCCCAGTCCAAAAATGCATCCATCACCCGTCTTGGCATCATGGGGACGCTGCGGGAAACATTTTATGCTGCCATGAAAGATCCTGACCCAGGCCTCCGTGTCCAGCCGATACTTAAAGCTCTCAACAAGGAAATCCCTGTCCGGATCCACGCACACAGAGCGGATGACATTGTTACAGCGCTCCGGTTTGCAGATGAATTCGATCTTGATTTAAGAATCGAACACTGTACAGAAGGGCACCTGATCGCAGACGAGCTGGCCGGCCGTGATCTTCAGGTATCTGTCGGACCCACCTTTACACGAGCGTCTAAAATTGAACTGCGCAACAAAACGTGGCAGACGTATAAAATTCTGCATGACTACGGCATTAAAGTATCGATTACGACCGATCACCCCTACACCCCTATCCAATACTTAAACATCTGCGCAGCCCTGGCGGCCAGAGAAGGAATGGAAATTGAGGATGCCCTGCGCGGCATTACCATTACTCCAGCGAAAAACCTTGGCGTGGATGACCGGGTAGGATCTATCGAAAAAGGCAAGGATGCCGATCTTGTCCTATGGAGCGGTCACCCTTTCGAGTATCTCTCCAAGCCGATATGGACAATGATCAACGGAAAAATGGTTTACTACCAGGAATAAAAAAACAAGCCTCTCCCATTTGGAAGAGGCTTGTTTTCATTTATTCAAGATTGGCATGCTTTCCGTACATCGTCTCTGAATCCAGGCCTTTTTTCTCCATCAGACCTAAAATTAAAGCATCATATAAGACGAGCATCGTTTGTTCAAATAAGGATCCCATCGGCTGGATCGTGCGGAACTCTTCCTGACCACGGTCTTTGGGAGCTCCCGGCATTTGAACCGTCAGGTCCGCTGTTTTTCCGATGGTAGAATCAGGATTGATCGTAACAGCCGCCACTTTTCCACCTAAACGCTTTGCCTTTTCTGCCACAGCCGCAAGCGAAACGGTTTCTCCAGAGCCTGTACCGATGATCAAAAGGTCCCCTTCTTCCAATCCAGCTGTGACGGTCTCACCTACCGCATAAGCGTCCAGCCCTATATGCATGAGACGCATGACAAAAGATTTTCCCATTAAGCCGGAACGGCCGGCGCCCGCAACGAAAATTCTCCTGGACTGAAGCATCTGGGTAATTAGTGCTTCTGTTTCTTCACGGGAGATAAGTGAAATACTTTCTTCCAGCTCAGCAGTAATCTTCTTCATATACGCTTGTGCATTCATAAAGCACCTCAGCCTTGGGTAATGAGTTCTTTGATTTGCTTGGCTGCTGATGCTTTGTCTTCCTGGCCGGTAATTCCTCCGCCGACAATGATCAAATCAGGGTTATGGCTGATCACTTCCGGAAGGGTTTCGAGCTTGATGCCGCCCGCAATGGCCGTCTTCGCGTTCTTGACTACTTTCTTAATAGCAGCAAGGTCTGCAAAGGAATCTTTTCCAACGGCTTGGAGATCATAACCCGTGTGTACACAAATATAATCCACCCCGAGCTGATCCAGTTCCCCGGCACGTGCTTCAATATCCTGAACAGCGATCATGTCGGCAAGAATTTCTTTCCCCTGTTTTTTCGCTTCCTCGACGGCTCCTTTGATGGATTCATCTTCAGCAGCTCCAAGAATGGTAACGATGTCTGCTCCTGACGCAGACGCCTGGCTGACCTCGTAACCGGCCGCATCCATAATTTTAAGATCGGCAAGAACGGTCATATCAGGGAAGGCTTTCTTCATTTCTTTCACAGCCTTCAATCCTTCATTAATGACGACCGGCGTGCCGATTTCCACCACGTCGACATGGTTCTCCACTTCCTTCACCACTTCAATGGCACCGTTAATATCTACAAGATCTAAAGCAAGTTGTAATTTCATATATCTTCGACTCCTTCTTCTTTGAGTTGGATAAGCCCCAGGTTAAAAACTTTACGCTGTGGCACAGGGATTAGTATACTCAGCCTAGTGAAACAAAAAAAGTACGCATTTTTTTCTCACGTAGTGAAAAAAAGTATACTGCCCCCTCGACTTTTATATAGAAAGGAAGAGCATGATGCCGAATTTGGGAGAACGATCATTCAACTGTGAAAAAGAATTAACTTTAGCCATTATAGGTGGAAAGTGGAAAATGCTGATTCTCTGGCATTTAGGAAAAGAAGGAACGAAACGCTTCGGAGAACTGAAGACCCTTATGCCGGGAATTACCCAGCGGATGCTCGTCAACCAGCTGCGTGAACTTGAAGCCCACGATATCATTCACCGGGAAGTGTACCCGGTCGTTCCCCCCAAAGTGGAATATTCGCTGACCAAACACGGGGAAAGCCTGCTCCCGATTCTGGAAGCGATGTACGCCTGGGGAAGAAATTATGTCGATGAGGTGCTCGATGGTAAAGATGACTTCACTATCGCCGGGGATCACAGCGGATAACGCATAACATCCATCCATAGCAAGGCAGTAAAAAGGGCACCGATTCTGAACTATAACCCGAATAATGGACACTTATAAAAAAGTGCCCCGTTATTCGGGTTATTTCTATCTCTAGAAATTTAA
>NZ_CAMZMV010000014.1:0-3019 GCF_947311855.1 Halobacillus sp. Cin3
ATATAGATAAGTCATCGATCCATTAGTATCCGTCAGCTCCACGTGTCACCACGCTTCCACCTCGGACCTATCAACCTCATCGTCTCTGAGGGATCTTATCTGCTCGAAGCAGAGGGAAATCTCATCTCAAGGGGGGCTTCATGCTTAGATGCTTTCAGCACTTATCCCGACCACACGTAGCTACCCAGCGATGCTCCTGGCGGAACAACTGGTACACCAGCGGTGTGTCCATCCCGGTCCTCTCGTACTAAGGACAGCTCCTTTCAAATTTCCAACGCCCACGACGGATAGGGACCGAACTGTCTCACGACGTTCTGAACCCAGCTCGCGTACCGCTTTAATGGGCGAACAGCCCAACCCTTGGGACCGACTACAGCCCCAGGATGCGATGAGCCGACATCGAGGTGCCAAACCTCCCCGTCGATGTGGACTCTTGGGGGAGATAAGCCTGTTATCCCCGGGGTAGCTTTTATCCGTTGAGCGACGGCCCTTCCATACGGTACCGCCGGATCACTAAGCCCGACTTTCGTCCCTGCTCGACTTGTAGGTCTCGCAGTCAAGCTCCCTTGTGCCTTTACACTCTGCGAATGATTTCCAACCATTCTGAGGGAACCTTTGGGCGCCTCCGTTACTCTTTAGGAGGCGACCGCCCCAGTCAAACTGCCCACCTGACACTGTCTCCGGACCGGATTACGGTCCTGGGTTAGAATGTCCGTACAGCCAGGGTAGTATCCCACCAGCGCCTCCACCGAAGCTGGCGCTCCGGTTTCTAAGGCTCCTACCTATCCTGTACAAGCTGTACCAACATTCAATATCAGGCTGCAGTAAAGCTCCACGGGGTCTTTCCGTCCTGTCGCGGGTAATGTGCATCTTCACACATAGTATAATTTCACCGGGTCTCTCGTTGAGACAGTGCCCAAGTCGTTGCACCTTTCGTGCGGGTCGGAACTTACCCGACAAGGAATTTCGCTACCTTAGGACCGTTATAGTTACGGCCGCCGTTTACTGGGGCTTCGGTTCAACGCTTCGCATAAGCTAACGCATCCCCTTAACCTTCCAGCACCGGGCAGGTGTCAGCCCCTATACTTCGCCTTACGGCTTCGCAGAGACCTGTGTTTTTGGTAAACAGTCGCTTGGGCCTTTTCACTGCGGCTCCTCGGCAGAGGAGCACCCCTTCTCCCGAAGTTACGGGGTCATTTTGCCGAGTTCCTTAACGAGAGTTCTCCCGCTCACCTTAGGATACTCTCCTCGCCTACCTGTGTCGGTTTGCGGTACGGGCACCTCTTTCCTCATTAGAGGCTTTTCTTGGCAGTGTGAAATCAGGAGCTTCGGTACTATAGTTCCCTCCCCATCACAGCTCGACGTTGCCGGACGGATTTGCCTATTCCGACCGTCTCACTGCTTGGACGTGCACATCCAATGGCACGCTCTCCCTATCCTCCTGCGTCCCCCCGTCATTCAAACGGAAAGGAGGTGGTACAGGAATATCAACCTGTTGTCCATCGCCTACGCCTTTCGGCCTCGGCTTAGGTCCCGACTAACCCTGAGAGGACGAGCCTTCCTCAGGAAACCTTAGGCATTCGGTGAAAGAGATTCTCACTCTTTTTTCGCTACTCATACCGGCATTCTCACTTCTAAGCGCTCCACCAGTCCTTACGGTCTGACTTCGCAGCACTTAGAACGCTCTCCTACCACTGATCGTAAGATCAATCCGCAGCTTCGGTGGTGTGTTTAGCCCCGGTACATTTTCGGCGCAGAGTCACTCGACCAGTGAGCTATTACGCACTCTTTGAATGATGGCTGCTTCTAAGCCAACATCCTGGTTGTCTAAGCAACTCCACATCCTTTTCCACTTAACACACACTTTGGGACCTTAGCTGGCGGTCTGGGCTGTTTCCCTCTCGACCATGAACCTTATCACCCACGGTCTGACTCCCAGAACAAAGTCTATGGCATTCGGAGTTTGACTGAATTCGGTAACCCGATAGGGGCCCCTCGTCCAATCAGTGCTCTACCTCCATGACTTTCTATTCTGAGGCTAGCCCTAAAGCTATTTCGGAGAGAACCAGCTATCTCCGTGTTCGATTGGCATTTCACCCCTACCCACACCTCATCCCCGTAATTTTCAACTTACGTGGGTTCGGGCCTCCAGTCAGTGTTACCTGACCTTCACCCTGGACATGGGTAGATCACACGGTTTCGGGTCTACGACCGCATACTCACTCGCCCTATTCAGACTCGCTTTCGCTGCGGCTCCGCTTCTGCTGCTTAACCTCGCATACGGTCGTAACTCGCCGGTTCATTCTACAAAAGGCACGCCGTCACCCATTAACGGGCTCCGACTACTTGTAGGCACACGGTTTCAGGTTCTATTTCACTCCCCTTCCGGGGTGCTTTTCACCTTTCCCTCACGGTACTGGTTCACTATCGGTTACTAGGGAGTATTTAGCCTTGGGAGATGGTCCTCCCGGATTCCGACGGAATTCCTCGTGTTCCGCCGTACTCAGGATCCACTCCGGAGAGAGGAAGATTTCGACTACAGGGCTGTTACCCTCTTCGGCTGATCTTTCCAGATCGATTCGTCTATCTTCCTCCTTGATAACTCCAAAGGAGTGTCCTACAACCCCAGAAAGCAAGCTTTCTGGTTTGGGCTGATTCCGTTTCGCTCGCCGCTACTTGGGAAATCGCGTTTGCTTTCTCTTCCTCCGGGTACTTAGATGTTTCAGTTCCCCGGGTCTGCCTTCCTATACCTATGTATTCAGTATAGGATACTGTCCCATTACGAACAGTGGGTTTCCCCATTCGGAAATCTCCGGGTCAAAGCCTGCTTACGGCTCGCCGGAGCATATCGGTGTTAGTCCCGTCCTTCATCGGCTCCTAGTACCAAGGCATCCACCGTGCGCCCTTATTCACTTAACTATCTTCGTGAAAAGACGTTTATATAAATCAATTAGATGTCTTGTCATCATGATCTCATCGCTAGATGAGTCATAATTCCTTATCCAGTTTTCAAGGTTCA
>NZ_CAMZMV010000016.1:0-1491 GCF_947311855.1 Halobacillus sp. Cin3
TGAACTGTACCCCATAATATGGACAGTTTATAAAAAGAGCCTTAGGCAGCTAAGAGATGGCCTCGGTATTGTACCGGGGTCATCTTATTTAACTTCCACTGATATCTCTCGTTATTATATTTACTTATATAGTTGTTCACTTCTTCTTTTAGTTGGTTAAAGCTTTCACATGCTTTATGATCCACCATATCTTTCAAATGACCAAAGAATGATTCCATTGGGGCGTTATCCCAACAGTTTCCTCTGCGAGACATCGACTGGAGAAGGCCAGCTTTTTTCACTCTAGATTGAAAATGAGGGTGAGTGTAATGAAAGCCTTGATCTGAATGAATCATGGCTTCCGGATGAAAATACCCAACGGTTTCTTCAAGTTTTTCAAGAGTCCGGTATACGATATCCATACCTAACGAAGTAGCTACATGATGAGCGACAATTTCGTTCGTTGTACTATCTTTCACGCAAGAAAGGTAAGCTTTTTGACCTCTGCCATAATACGTATAGGTGATATCGGTTAAAAAGACTTTACCTGGTTCTTCTTGTTTGAATTTGCGCTTTAGATGATTTGCACACCTACGGTGTTCTTGGGTTGCTTTCATCATTTTTTTGTAAGGCTTCGCTTGTCTGATCTTCGCCCTGAGTCCAAATTTCTTCATCAACCTTCGGACTTTCTTATGATTCATAATTACCCCATAATCATTTTCAAGGATCATTTTAATTTGAAGAGCTCCTACTTTTTCTTGGTTATGTGTAAAGATGGATCGAATAATCTCTATATCCTTTTCGTCTTTTTCATCTCGGACCTGTCTTTCAAACTCCTTATGTATCCACGCATAATAGCCACTTCGGCTCACCCCCGCGAATGTACATAAGTAAGACACCATATTTTTCATAGAATACTTACGGATGGTCTGTTCAATCCGTTGATAGACTTCAGCTGGAGCTATTTTCGTTTCTTCAACGCCTGCCTCTCGAGTTCGTCTAGCTTTTTTAGGAAGTCATTTTCTGCCTCTAAGTACTTAATACGGGCTTCTGCTTTTTCAAGCTTTTCTTCCGCCGAGAGTTCTTTTGAAGAAGATCTGCCTTTACTGCCTTTCCCTCGTCGCTCCCCCTCAAGTCCAAGATCTCCGTACTTTTCAAAGGTTTCACGCCAACGCTTCAAGCATCGCTTTGGCTGCTTCTTTCCCACAACACTCAATTCAAATCCGTGTTCCTCGAAAATTTGAGTGGGGAACTTTCCATTTTGATATTCACGAATGGCGACTTTCTTAAAATGAGGGTGATAGGTAATGGAACGATCTGAAACCCTTATCACATTTGGGTTGGCCTCCAGTTGTTTCATTTCCAAATTTGAATATAGTTGTTTACTCATAATTCCATCCACTCCGTTCATAAACTTATTTTCATTATAAACGGGTTAAATTTCTAGAGATAGAAATAACCCGAATAACGGGGCACTTTTTTATAAGTGTCCATTATTCGGGTTATAGTTCA